>JAUXVF010000010.1 GCA_030680355.1 Caulobacter sp. | reverse complement strand
CTGGCGCTCACCGGCGGGGTGGCCGCCCTGATGATGCGCGATCTCCCGCTCTCGATCTCGGCGGGCGTCGGCTTCATCGCCCTGTCCGGGGTGGCTGTGCTCAACGGCGTCGTCATGGTCAGCTTCATCCGGGGCCTGATCGAGGAGGGCAAGCCGATCCCCACGGCTATCCGCGAAGGCGCGTTGACCCGTCTGCGGCCCGTGCTGATGACCGCCCTGGTCGCCAGCCTGGGCTTCGTGCCCATGGCGCTCAACGTCGGCACCGGGGCCGAGGTCCAGCGTCCGCTGGCCACGGTGGTCATCGGCGGGATCATCTCCTCGACCCTGCTGACCCTGCTCGTGCTCCCGGCGCTCTACAGCCTGGTCCACGGTCGCGACCGGACCGAGGACCGTCCTCGTCCCGCCTGGCTCGACCACCTGCCGTTCCGCGTCAAGCGGAGGCGGTTCTGACCACCCGCCGCTGCACGCCCTCCCCGAACTCCGGAAAGGTTCTCATGACAGTTGCCTATCGCCGGGACCCCTGGTCCTGGCTCAAATCACCCGCAATGGCCCTGGCCGCCATCCTGCTCTTCTTTCTCATCGACGGAGCCCTGGGCCAGGCCCTGGCCCACGGCGTGGCCGAAGGCGACAAGGGTTATATCCAGGAGACGTCCGGCTTTCTGTTCTGGCCCTTCGTCTATCTCGGGGCCAAGCACATGGTCACGGGCTACGACCACCTGCTGTTCCTGTTCGGCGTGATCTTCTTCCTCTACCGGATGAAGGACATCAGCATCTATGTGACGCTGTTCGCCATCGGCCACTCCTCCACCCTGCTGCTGGGCGTGCTGACCGACATCAGCGTGTCCAGCTACCTGGTGGACGCGATCATCGGTCTGTCCGTCGTCTACAAGGCGCTCGACAACCTCGGTGCGTATCAACGCTGGTTCGGCTTCCAGCCCTCGACGAAGGCCGCGACGCTGATCTTCGGCCTGTTCCACGGCTTCGGCCTGGCGACCAAGCTGCAGGATTTCCAGCTTTCATCCGACGGACTGATCGGCAACCTGATCGCCTTCAACATCGGGGTCGAGGCCGGCCAGCTTCTGGCCCTGGGTGCCATCCTCATCGTCATGGGTTTCTGGCGCAAGACGACGGGCTTCTGGCGTCATGCCTATGCCGCCAACGTCGTCCTCATGACCCTTGGTTTCATCCTGGCGGGCTATCAGCTCGTCGGCTTCTTCGTCACCTGATCGGAGACCTCTGATGCAAAACGCCAACAAGCCCGACCCATCCGACCTGCCCTCGACTGCCAAACGGTTGAAGTCCACGGCGGTGGCCGTCGTGGTCGCCGCCGGTCTGCTCGTCACGATCGTTCTGCCGGCCGAATACGGCACCGATCCCACCCGGGTTGGATCACTGCTCGGCCTGACGGAAATGGGCCGCATCAAGGTGCAACTCGCTGCTGAAGCCAAGGCCGAAGAGGCGGGCCTCCAGCCGGCCGCCACGCCTCCCGCCGTCGCTGCGGCGCCGACCGCCGCAGTCACGCCCGCGGCGACTGCGCCCGGGGTCCGAACCGACGAGACCGTTCTCACCCTCGCCCCCGACCAGGGCGCCGAGATCAAGCTGGTGATGGAGGAAGGCGCTCGCGTCCGCTACGTCTGGTCAAGCAGCGGCGGGCGGATCATTTTCGACGTCCACGCCGACCGGCCCGGAACCTCCTATCATGGCTACAGCAAGGGATCGTCCCAGCGTGAGGAAGGCGACCTCACCGCCGCCTTCACCGGCAGTCACGGCTGGTTCTGGCGCAACCGCACCGGTGAGACGGTGACGATCACCCTGCAGACCACAGGCGCCTATACAGAGGTCAAGCGAGTGGTCTGATCTCCGCGGCTCCTATCCCCTCGTCGTCGGCCAGCGGCTATGCCGTTCGTCGATGACGTAGGGGTGGGCGTGGCCCGCTTCGCCGTCCAGCGCGTGGCCCTCCAGCAGGTGCGGATCATCCGGATCGAGGTCGTCATGACTGTGCGGCACTGAATCCGGATCGTGCGCCGGCCAGATCAGCAGACCCAGGATCGTGCCCGAGGCGCACAGGCCCGCCAGGACCAGAAAAGCTGCACCGGGATCAACCGCCGCACTGACCAGACCCGCCACTGGATAGGCGATCAGCCAGCAGCCGTGCGACAGGGCGAACTGGGCCGCGAACAGCGAGGGCCGGTCAGCGGCGTTGGATGATCGCCGCAGCGCCCGACCGGCCGGCGTGATCGTCAGCGAATAGCCGAAGCCCATGGCCACCCACAGCGCCAGCAAGGCCGGATAGCTGACCGCGATCCACGGACCCGCCAGCAGCACCAGCGTCATCAGGGCGGCCCCCAGCACCATGGCGGACCGGTCCGAAAGCCGATCCAGCAGACGCGGCAGGATCACCGCCGCCGTCATCGATCCACCGCCGAACGCCGCCAGCGCCCAGGCCGTCGCCTGTTCCGACAAGGCGAAGCGCGACTGGACCAGGACCACGGTGTTGACGAACACCATCGCCCCGCCCGCCGCCGTGGCCAGACTGATCGCCAGCAGACCTCGAAGGCGCGGCGTCAGAGCGAACAAGCGAATGCCGCCGGTCAGTCGTTGCAGGAAGGGCCGGGGTTGGACGGTGCTCAACGCCGGCAAGACCGCGCTGACGACGAACAGTGCGGAAACGACGAAACCGACTGCTGTCCCTGCAAACAGATTGTTGTAGCTCATCACCGCCAGAAGCAAGGCCGCCAGCACCGGACTGGCCACGCTTTCCAGATCGGCGGCCAGGCGCGAGAGCGAGAGCGCCTTGGTGTATTCTGCCTCGTCCGGCAGCAGGTCGGGGATCATCGCCTGGAAGGCCGGAGTGAAGGCGGCTGAGGCGACATAGAGCACGGTCATCAGGCCATAGATCTGCCAGGCTTCACCGACGAATGGCAGGCTGACCGCGACACCGGCCCGCACCACGTCGAGGGAGACCAGCAACGTCTTCCTCGGCAGTCTCGCCGCCAGGGCGCTCGCGAACGGCGCGACGCCGATGTAGGCGATCATCTTGATCGACAGAGCCGCGCCAAGGATTTCCCCGGCACTCGCCCCCGCCAGATCGTGGGCCAACAGCCCGAGCGCCACCGTGGCCATGCCGGTGCCGAGCAGGGCCGCGACCTGGGCGGAGAACAGATGACGGTAGGGGGCGTGGCGAAGGGGAGAGAACATCTGGATCAGCTTGCCCACAAACACTCAAGGCGAGAAGCCGCAGCCTGCAAGTGGTGGGCTTGTTTCAATAGAAACGCCATCCTTCAAAGAGCCTGATGCGCCGAGATTGCTATCATTTGACACGAACTCGTCGGCTCGAAGACGAACTTTGTCTCGCACCGCCGAAATCACCGTGGAGTTCCCAAAAACGGACGACGTCAAGGTCGCCAATGGGTCGAACCCGGTCGTAGGCTCCAGGCCCGCAAGCGGATCCTCGCCGAGCAGTCTCCATCGGGACTCAAATATCAGGCTCTATCCACTAGGTGCGGCGCCTCGAGCTCGAGGCTACTCGTCCTTGGCCTGCTTTCGCATGGATTGCGCGATCACCCGCGCAATGGTCGCGCGTCGGTCTTTGGCTTCGGCGGCTCCCACAACGGTCCGCGTTACCTTTACCCGATAGCCCCGCACCAGTGTCGTCTCCTCCGCCGGCGCGACCAGGCCATCGAGCGCCTCAGCGACCTGCTCGGGGGTGAGGAAATCGATGCGGGCCAGGTCCGCTTCCGGGAGCCTTTCACGGGCCTTTGCCTCGATCGCTTTCAGGCGCTTGGGATTGTCGGCGATCGCAAACACCCGGGCGAAGTCGCCGCGCAGACATTTGGCGAGGTTGCGGGTCTCGTAGTCGGCCGTCGAGGTGACGGAGATTTCGCAGGCGATCGAAAGTCCTTCACGATGAAGGCCGACATCGATCTGCCCTCCCTCGACGGGCTCTTCGATAATCGCACGGAACCCGCGCTCTTCGGCCAGACCTTTGACGAGATGCTGGACGTAGCGATGCTGCGAGCCACCCTTGCCCATCTCGCGGATTGGCGGCGGCTCCCGGCGTTCCGGCCGCGGCTCTCCAGGTCTTGGAGGCGATGGACGATCATGGGCTGGCGGGACTGCTGGCTGTTGTTTCTCCATCTCGGGCTCAGGGTCGCGAGGAACCTGCGTGTCGTCGTTCGTCTCCTGCCGGGGTCTGGATGCCTTCGGCGAGGGGCGAGCAGCCGGCCCCTCCGTTTCCGCAGACGCAGGCGAGTCGAAGCCCACCACATCGGCCAGCGTCCCACAGTACCTGGCCCGGTTGGCGTCGTTGACCGCGTCGAACGCCTCTTCGGACAGGATCGCCTGGCGCTCCAGGAACCCAAGCGGCACGGAAAGTCGAATGGCTTGCGGCGTCTGATGTTTGAGCCAGACTGCGAACTCGGTGCGGTCTCCGCGCCGGCGCATGTCCTCGATGAAGTCGGAGGTGGTGCGCAATTCGTCTGCGAGCGCCCGGGCGTCCTTAGCCGAGACTCCGCCGACGCATTTGAGGCTGGTGTTGGCCAGGATCGCTGAGCGAAGCCTTGGCGTGAGCTGGTCGAGCGTTTGGTGGGCGAGGGTCAGGCCGACCCGGTACTTTCGGGCCTGGTTGAGGATGGTCTCGATGGAGTCGTCAAAATACTCCTGCGCCTCGTCGATATAGACGAAGGTTGGGGTCCGGTCGGCCTCATCGACGGTCGAGCGCTCCAATGCGGCCTGAGACAGCATGGCGATGAAGAACCGGCCAAAGAGGGCGCTGCCGTCCTGTTTGAGGAGGTCCTTGGCGGTGCTGACCAGGATGATCTTGCCGTCGTTGAGCGCCTCGAACAGATCCAGCTTGTTGGCCTTCTGGGCGAACATCCGCTCGAATGCCGGGGTTGAAAGCACGCCCCACAGGCGCTTGAGAATCTGCTTCTTGGTGGCCGAGAATGAGGGGTGGAAGAATTCGGTCTGGAAGAAATAGCGGGCCGATCCGTCGAGCTCCTCCATGTGGTGCTTGAACGGCTTCCCGTCCTCCATCAGCTGCATCAGCGTATGGATCGTTGCGCCCGGAATGGTGATCATCAGCCGGGCCAGATAGCGGAAGATCACGCCCTGCTTCTGGGTGAGCTCAGCGCCGAGCATCGCACCGAAGAACACTTCATAAAGCTCAATGACCCCGTTCAGCACGCGCTCGCGGTCCACGGCGCTATATCCGCGGACGCGGTCAATGTGAGCGTCGAACAGGTTGAGGGCTGCGGGGAACTCCACGTCGGCCGGGTCGATGACAATCAGTCGATCAGCAAGGCTGCCCACCGCCTCCGGATCAAACAGCGCCAGACGCCGCAGTTTGTTGACCAGGTCCCCCTGGCTGTCGATCACCACCACCGATCGCTTCTCATTCTGAGCGGCGACCAGATCGGCATGGATCATCCGCTGCATGAGCTGAGTCTTGCCGTGCCCGGTCCCGCCGACGATGTGGCAGTGCTCAAACCTGGCCCCTTCAGGGATAGTGAACGGGACCGGCAGCTCCATGAGATCCAGGAAGGGCGTGCCGGCGAAGTACATCCGAGCAAGCTCGGCTGGGCTCTTGTTCTTCTGGCGGGTCGGCAGGACGAGCCGGTCTGAGCGCTCGTGGATATTGTCGTCTGGCCGGAAGCCGGATGCGACAAGCAGGTTGGTGGCGAACTGTTCCCGCAGTTTGAGGAACAGCTCAAACCGCATGGCGTCATCGTCGTACGGCATCAGAAACAGTCGCTCGATGACCTCCGCCGGCTTCTCAAGCAGCTCGGCCAGCGGCACGCCAAAGGCCTCGGACTGCTCGTCCCAGTCGCCAAAACAGGGGCCCGGCAATGACTCGTAGAGCTCACCGAACCCTGCAAGCAGGCCGCGCCGAGCGATCGCGAACATCTGGTCGAAATTGGTGGCCCAGCGCCGGCGGCGGGTGAGCATCTGTCGAACGGCGACGCCGACGGCGACATCGCCATCGATCACTTCCCATTCCGGCTCCAGTGCGATGATGTCTTCAGACCGAAGAAGGGTCTCTACAGCCACACAGGTCGAAACCAGCAGGGGCACTGCGGCAGATCGCGACGCGCCATCATGGATCTCGCGCAGAAGCGAAAACGCCAGCCGCTGAACCCCGCCATCCGCCAACGGCGAGGTTCGCCACAGCGCCTCGGTCTGGGCCCAGGCGTCCCTGGTCTCGGACTGTTCCCGGGTACGGACGTCGCCTGACAGCCAGTTGCGGAGGTTGCCCCATTCCATGGGTCAGACCTCGACGACCTCCTCGCCGCCGAACTGTGCGGCCGCAGCCAGCACCTGAGCAAAGGTCTTGGCCGCTTCCTTGATCTGGTCCTCGATGGCCAGCATCTCGACGATGTCCTTGCACTCGACCTTTTTGCCGCTGGTCAGGTCCTTGACGCTCACGTTGATGGTCATGGCCTTGAAGGCGACGCGGGAAGCGGCCCCGAGTAGGCCGCTGCCTTTGTCGAGCAGTTCGTGGCTGGCGTAGAGCTCGGTCTCGCCCAGCTTGTACTTCTGGATGTTGGCCTTCTCCTCGCTGGTGATGTCGGCGCGAACCTCAAGTGAAAAGACAACCTTGCCCATCATTCCAGCGCGCTGGTCGCGGCGAAAAAGCAGCTTCATGGTACACCCCCGGTTTCTATGAAGACGGGAGAATGGCGCCAATTCCCCACAATGGCGAGTCCGCTCTGATACAAGAAAAACGGCGACCCGAAGGCCGCCGCGGCGCTGGAACAAACTGTCTCCAGCAGGTGTGTGTAGGCAGTTCATCCGACCTGCAGGCCCAGCCCCGTCTCCTTCATGGGCCACTCAGGTAGGCAGCGGCCTCTGAGGCCAACCGAGCAGCCAGGAACATGACCTTTCGGTCTGATTCCAGAACCGAGAGCCAGTGACTGACATAGGCGGCATGATCGGGTCGGGGCTGGTTGGCGATCGACAGGTCAGCGCAGAGAAACGCCGCCCCCAATTCCGCCACCAGTTCCTCCACCGCATACGCCTCGTCGCCGAAGCGTTTGCCGAACTCACGAGCCAGCCGGTGCGGGGCGCCGGACCAGTGCGTTAGCTCGTGTAGGGCCGTGGCGTAGTAGGCCTCGGTGGCGGTTGAGGTCGTCGAGCCGATGAAGCGGTCCCGATCAGGAAGCTCGATGCGGTCATCCTGACGGTTGTAGCCGGCATGGTCGTGGCCGTGGCTGACAAGAGCCCCGGTCTCGGCAACGAACGCCTCGACAGCTGGCAATGCCTCCGCCAGGTTCGGTCGCTCCAACCCGGGAGCCTCCCAACCTTCTACCTGATCGGCGTTGAACACCCGGGAAGCCCGGGCCACCAGACGCCGGCCGGGCCGGTCCTCTTCACCGTCTTCTGTTCCCTTGAGGGGTTTGTAGAAGACGATGACGGCGCTGCGTTCGCCGCGGTTCACCTGGGCTCCGAGTGCCTGCCATTGACGATAGGTCGCCCAGAATCCGGAACTGAACCCCGATAGCGAACCCTCGGCCCACAGGGCCACCACGTTGGTGCCTTGGTATCGCTTGGCGGTGGCCGCGTTGGTGGGCCGGCCGATGCCCGCTGACGCCTGATGCCAGGGCATCACGAACTCGCCGGCGCCGGCCTCTATCGCTTCGATGATGCGGTCGGTGACCGCCTGATAGACGTTTTGTGCTGCATCCAAAGAACTCGTCATTGTCGTCTCCCGTGCTTTGCGGGAACACCCGATCATTCAGGCGCTCCCCGCAGCACGCGAGCGACGGTCCTTGGCTATTATGGGCTGCGGCTCGGCAGGCCGCACGGGGGGCCTTGTTGCGAGGAGCGCATGTTCCGGCCCCGTGTGCGTGAAGACCCGGTCGGCCAAACTGTCTGGATGCAGATTCCAGACGATCAGATCGACGACTTCATCACGACCTGGCAACACGCCTTCAATGAGCGCCTCACCCGAGGCGAAGCCCAAACCAAGGCGACAGAGCTCCTGGAGCTTTTCGACCTGCTATCGCAGCCGCCGCCTGGAGCAGATCAGGCAGCATCGATGCAGGTAGAGGGCCTATGAGTGCGCGCGCCTTCGGCCCCGCGAGACTTACTGTGTCGACGACCAGCGTATTGTTGAGCCAACGTCCGGGCCTGACTCTTCGGAGACCTTCCGGATGTCCGCTTGCTGGAGCTGATGCTGGCAAAATTTGCAGTTGCCTGTCCAGCGGCGTGTATCCGCCGCCGCCCAACGCATCCACGTGAAGATGGAATTCTGGTCATAGCTCGACATGGGCCCCGACTAGCTTGAGCGCCCGCCGAACGTCGGACCACCGAAACCTCCACGCAACGGTGCGGGCCTCGAAGCGCCGTGACGAACGGCGTTCGCCATTTGGGGCGTTGCGGGGCTTTGCCCTGCAGAAGGGGTTGGCCCAGACCGGAGGGCTCGGGCTCAGCAGAAATTTTCCGCTGCTTAACCCAGATTTTCAATCGTAGGTGGTGAATCTAAATTCCCGGTGGTAGCTTTGGCGCGGGGTGGGAAATGATAGCAAAAGCTAGTTTCGGATTCAAAGAGGGCGGTAGCTTCGACGAGAATATCGCCGCCTATGCCTTGGACTTGGTCGCACAAGACGTGGTGCTCGGGCCGAAGCTCAGTTCTCTTCTTGGCAGTCTCGCGGACGGCTCTACGGAGAAGACCGTGATTCTTGATGCGCTGATGGCCGAGCTGGAGGCGACCAAGCCGGACGAGAAGGGAGCCAAGGCTGAAGTCGATCCTGCGAATGGTTCAGCCGGAGCATCGCCGCCGCCCGTCAAGCAGCGCGGCTGGTTCTTGGAAGCTTTGGACGTCGAGGGCTTCCGTGGCGTGAACAACGAGGGCGCACCGCTCGCTCTGAAGTTCAAGCCCGATGCGGTGAACTCGATCTCGGCCCCGAACGGCGTCGGCAAGAGTTCGATCTACGACGCGCTCTCCTACGCGATCACCGGACGCATCCCGAAGCTCGACGAACTCCAGGCCAGCGAGCGCGGGCAGGACTACTATCTCAACCGCTTCCATTCGAAATCGCTCGGCGTCATCAAGCTGACCGTGCAACCGGATGACGGCGGTAAGGCCATCACCGTCTCGATCACGCTGGACGCTTCTGGCAAGCGCACCGTGACCACGAGCGACGGCTCCGACGGCGAGGCCCTTCTATCCGAGCTAGACCGAGAATTCGTGCTGCTGGACAGCTACACGTTCCAACGGTTCATTGATTTCAAGTCGCTGGATCGGGGCCGCGCGTTCGCGGGGCTTCTCGGCCTGTCGCGATACTCCGCACTTCGGGGCGCGCTCCAAGCACTGTCGTATTCACGCTCGTTCAACTCCCATTTCGACGTCAACGGACGCAAGGCCGTGAAGGCGTCGGCGGACAAAGCGGTCACGGATGCGACGGTCGCGATTGCGACCGACTTCGAGGCACTCGTGAAGGCTGCTTATGACCCGACCAAGGGGCGCGAGGCGGCGCAGGCAGAATGCCATGCCGCCCTTCACGGGACGCCGCTTCTCAAGGGCCACTGCGAGGGGAAGACCTTCACTGCAATCGACCTCGACGAATGCCTGACAACGGTCCAGGCGGCGGAAGGCGGGGTCAAGAAGACACGGCACGGTGAACTGATCCGCCTCGTGGCCGAATGGACGGCCGCGCACGACAAGGGCCCGGGCGATCCGGAATTCGAAAGCCTGCTGAAGCTGGTGAAGGCGCGGGACGACGCGCTGGTGGCGACGCCCGGCGAAACGTTCCGGGACCTTTTCGACCTCAGCCAGCAAGTGCTGCTAAGCGAAGGCTGGCCGAGCCCGAACCTTTGTCCGACCTGCGACAAGGACGACGGGACTTCTGTCTTGGAGTCGGTCAAAGCCAAGCTCGCCCAATATGACAAGGTTCAGACCTGCCAGGAGGCGGCCGTTCTGGAATGGGCGGAGAATGGCTGGGCGGAGTTCGATGCACTTCAGACCCTCGTTGGCAGCGACGGCGAAAAGCGCCGAGCAAAATCACTTCTGGCAACCGGCGCGGAGGGATCGCTGACAGAAGCGCTCGCAACGGAATTGACGGAGCTGACCAAGACATTGCGCAGCCGAGCCGCGACGCAGATTGAGACCTACGTGACCGAACGGGTCCAACTGGAAAGGGAACTGCCGCCCTCGCTCGTCGAGGTCACGAAATCGGTGGAGACCAGCCGTCGTCTTCAGAAGGGGTGGGTGACGCTGGCGCAAGCCGAGACGAACGCCGCCAACGAGGCCGCCCGCGCCAAGCGGGTGACCCGGCTGAAAGACATTCTGGATAGGGCCTGCCAGACCTTTGCCGACGCGGAATCCGAGATGGCAGCGGCGCGCCTCAAGAACATCGAACCGCTCTGCCGCGACCTCTTCCAGCGGATCATGCTAAGCCCCGTCGTGCCGTCACTCTTGAAGCCAGCTGGTACGGAAGAGCTCGGCATCAAGCTTGCGGAGTTCTGGACGCTGAAGGATGTGTCGGCGCAGGCCTTGTTGTCGGAGAGCTACCGGAACGCTTTCGCCGTCTCGGTCTACTTGGCGGCAGCGTCACTCTATGGCGGCGCGCCTCGCTTCATCGTTCTCGACGACATCACGTCGAGCTTCGACGCCGGCCACCAGCACCATCTGGTCGAGGTAATCCGAACGCGGTTTGGGCGGCCGGGCAATGCGAACGGGCCGCAGATCATCTTCCTCAGCCACGACACGCTGCTCGAAAAGCTCTTCAACAAGCACGCCGCCACCAAGGACTGGCGGCACCAGCGCCTCGAGGGGACCGCGCAGACAGCGGTCTTGCTGCAGACGGGTGCCAGCAACAAGGTGCGCGACACGACGAACGAGCTGTTGAAGGCCGGGCGCGTCGACGACGCCGCGCCGCGGATCCGGCAGTATCTTGAATATCAGCTCGGCGAGGTCATCAACCGCTGCCGGATTCCGGTCCTGATGGACATCGCGTTTAACGACGAGAAGCGGACGGCGGGTGAGTTGATGTCGGCCATCGAGACCGCCGTGAAATTGCACCAGGGGGCCAAGGACATCATCCTGACCGCCGCGCAGCAGGCGGGCATGACGACACATTCCGCCATGATCGTCGGCAACTACCTGTCGCACTGGGCGACGGGTCAGGGGGCCGCCTTCTCCGCGCCCGCGTTACAGGGTGTGATGCAGGCGATCGACGATTTCGTAGATTGCTTCAAACACGAGCCGACGCCCGGCGCGGAAAAGAAGTTCTACCGTTCCCTCAGCAATAAATAGGAGTCCCAGTCTTTCGCGGATCGCAGATGCGGCGGGTCTCCCGCCGCCTCCGGGCTACGGAAGTTGATCGAGTTCGCGATGATTTTTCTAAGCCACACGTATGATGACAAGCCACTTGTCGAGCCGATTGCCATGCGGCTGGCATCGATCTTCGGCGCGGATCAGGTGTTCTACGACGCTTGGTCGATTAGGCCGGGCGACGGGATCATCGACCGGATGAACGAGGGGATGACGTCTCCCGCATTCGTCTTTTTCTTTGTGTCAGCCAAGAGCCTCGCGAGCGAGATGGTCAAGCTCGAATGGCAGAACGCATTGTATCAGGCCACGAAAGGGAAGACGCGCTTGATACCCGTGCGCGTGGACGGCACGCCGATGCCAGCGCTTCTCATGCAGAACGTCTACATCGACCTCTTCACCCACGGGCTCGACGCCGCGACGCACCAGATCGTCAATCTTGCCCAAGGCAACACCGGATTCACTCCGCAGTATGAGGCCTTTTCAAACCTGACCTATTCCGTCGCGGGCGACCCCGCGACGGAGCTGGAGGTGACGGTCAGGGCCTCTCACTTGCTTGAGCCCAATCCCACATTTGCGTTCTTGCTGCGCAACCCGGTTGAGCAGGTGGCGTGCTGGATCAAGGGCGCGCCGGGAGTGCGATCTGGCCCCGACGCGAACCAGCATTCGCCCGACGTTGGCTCGGTCGGTATCAAGGTATGCGCGCCCTTCGCGGGAGCGCTCACGCCGCAGATACCCCTGGCGTTCACACTTCGGCCGACCAACGGCGGCGGCCCCGTGTCACTCATGGAAGTCATGCACCAAGTCTCGCCACAGGAGTTCAAAACGATCCCGAGGGCGTAGGTCGGTCCGTGGACGCCGCGCGTTGCCCGTCGACTGCCGCGAAGTGGAACGGATCGCGGGCGCCCGGCGGGTGATCAGCGCTCAGGTCCGGTCTTGGGGCCGACGCCAACGTCCGCTGATGGCGCAAGGTGCCCCGTTTATGGAGGTCGCAGTCGAACCTGCTACGTCAGCGCTGCATATCTGTGTGCGATGGCGCGCGCGTCTTCCTCCGCGAGGTAGTCCGCGATAGCGTAGCGGCGGCCGATACCATTCAGAGATGTGCCCATGAACACCCCCCGTGCTCCATCGGCGATCCAGAAGCGGTCATGGAAGGCGTCGGTGTACTTGAACGACGGAGTGATCGAAGGATTGATCTGTTGGATGTCGGCCACGACCGCAGCCTGAAGCGCGGTATTGCGATTGGCCTTGGTGGCGATCTCAATCGCTAGCCCGGCGCTCGCCGCAGCTCGAAGGAGAGAAACCAGATCGTCCTTGTAGGTCGGGTCTGGCTGGGCTGGAAACAGATAGGGGTCCACGACCAACAACGTGTGGAGGCCGGCACACTGGGCGAGCTGATATCGAAGGGTGTCGAGCAGGACGTCCCTGGGAGTGTTGTCGGGCAACACCGCCTCAGTTAGCAGCTGTAGTCTCAACGTTTTCGAAACGCCAATCTCGCGCAGTAGGTCTCCTGCGCCGAGGCGAACAAGCACATCCTCGTCCGTCTGCTTCAGACTGTATCCTTGCTCCGCCAGCCTCTGGGCAAGCTTGAGCACCAAGTCCCCTGGCAGTGGAGGCTCCGCGAAGTAGATGGTCTTGCTCATGAACACTGCTTTGCTGCATGCCGAGCTCAGGCTGCAACAAAAATCGCGAAGGCACGAAGGCTGCGGGTCTCGCCTTTACCCGCGCTATCCCCGCGATCGGAGGGTCTCACTGCTGCTGCTCGACCTCGTCGAGCTTGAAGAAATGGCTCTGCCCGATGTTGTTGATGAAAAGAGTTTTGCCCGGCGGGATGCTCATGGCCCTGCCCTTGGCGAGCAGTTCGGTGACGCTCCCCGTGGAAAGCTCCTCCGAGCCCGTGACCTGCCGGTAGCCGTCACCGAACTGAGCAAAATTGCTATTGGCTTGAAAAAGCCTTGCCGGCGCTTCGAAGTCGATCTTCGGGTCGAGCATACTGCGTTCCCTCTCTTGATGACGCCTGCCGCTCTAAGTGACGGCTGGCGTGCAAGAGATAGGATTTAGACAAGCAGGGCGTAAGGCCTGCGAGGGGGCGGAAGCGGACGTCCGCAGGGTAGGGCTCTAGCGTCCGCTTGCTGGCGGTGAGCGAAGGACCGCTTCTGGCGCATGCCAGACCTAAACCAATCCGTGTCGGCGAGCCGCGCCGATGCTGCTATCCTTTCCGCTGTGCTTCGAATGCGTCCAGCCACTCGATGACATGCGGGGGCAGGCCGAGGCGTGCTGCCGCCGCCAGCGCGCGTTCATGGTCGTGATTGAAATCCGTGATGGGGATCGCGCGCTGCCCCATCTCGTAGATTAAATCTCCGAACTGCTGCATCCCCGCCATCCGGTCTGCCATCGGCACATCAACCGGTGATCCTTTCAGACCCCAGAGCATCGACACCAGCGTGACCTCATCGAAACGGTCGCGAAGCGCTTCCTTGGTGAGGCCACGGAGGTAGGGCTGCCGCCGGTAGTTCAGCAGCCACGCGTCCGAACGCGCCATCTGCTCCGGCACATGCTCCATCGCTTCGAACCCGGCGATGTCGCCACCATCCATATGCAGCGGCACATCATTCCACGCCGCCCACTTGCGCCCGAAAAACTCGGCTACGTCCGCCTTCCACGGCGCATCACCGATCGGCTGGGATTCGATGCAGACCGTTGGAAATGCCAGCCGATTGTCGATCACCTGCGCGTGCCGCTCGGTGAAATAGAAGATCAGATCGACATGCTCGTAGCGGAGCTTGCCATCCTTCATCTGCCGCACCGCATGCCATAGAATGTAGCTCACAGTGTGGGGGTCGTAGGTCTCGTGATCCTCATTGACGAGCACCAATGCGCGCACAGTGTCGCGGCGTGGGAACGTCTGGCAGTGCGCTTCGAGCTGCCGGTTCGCCTTTTTCAGATGATTGACGACGCCGCGCCCGATCCGCTCAAGCGTCCGCCGGTTCAGCCCTTCCGGGTCATTCGTGTGCTGGATGAAAGACTGAATCGGTGCGGAGCCCAGGAACATCGGCCAGTCATCCCTCTCGCGCAGCTCGCTGGCGAGATTCTCCATCCGTTCGCCGCCATCGTCTTCGAGGGCTTTGAGCTCGATTGCCAGCAGCCCGCCGAGACAGGAATAATCGATCCGCAGTTCCTTCGTGTCCTGAACGTCGTCCATCGACTCGCCGCGCAGCGCTTCGCGCAGGAAGGCTTCGATTCGAGGTGTGAGAGGTTCGACGGGTCCGGTTCGTTCTATCCGCATGCCGAAAATATGGGGCCAAGTGCGGGTGCGCGGGAAGTCTAATCTTACAACTGGACGGAGAGCTGCCACGTCCTCTGGCTAAGAGTCCGCTCCTCGGCGTCGAGCCAATTTCCGCTTCTGGCGCATTCAGGACTTCAGGACTTTGGGGACGTTTCGGTGGCGTCTTCCACGCCGGCACCGGCACCGGCACCGGAATGGAGGTCTCGAGATACTTGAAGCAGGCGGTCCGCCAATTTCATGTCGTCGCCTAAGGCCAGGAGGGCTTTGCCAACGGCGGCTGTGGATTCCCGGGATTCGGCGGACTGAAAAGTTCGAACGTCGTCGTCGACTCCCCGCTGAGAGAGACACTCGCTGATATCGGCCATCAGCGAGAACGGTTTGGCGGCCTCGATGCTGAGCATTTTGTCGGTCAGGGAAAAGTTCGATCCCACCGTTTCGACGATGAGGCGGCGTTCGGCGGCGCCACCCGACTGGAACCAGTCCACGGCCTGATTGCTGAACGAAATCAGTTCCCGGAAAAGTTCGATACTTTTCGCTCGCTGCTCGGGTTCGGCGAGCCTGGCTGATAGTCGGAGCCGTTCCTGCTCGAGCTTTTGCCGGTCGTCGGCGAACTCGGCATCGTCGATCAGATTGCGTGTGCGCATGCCGCGCAGTTCGCGCAGCTCCTCATCGATGGTCGCCAGAGCGGCTTCAATGGACGCCCGTTTGGCGTTCTGGATCTCCTTGTTCTGGTCGGCGCCCCTGGCCAGGTTGTCGATCAGCCATTTGCCGACCGTCGGATCGCATTTCAGACGGGTCAGGAACGCCACGATCTGCTTTTCGAGGGCTCTGACCTCGACAGCCGGCTGGCGGCAGCGTGGCCCGAGCATCCGGCGGGTGCAGTGGTAGTAGATGTATCGGCGGCCATAGGCGTTGGTCTTGTGTTCGGCGGTGACGCCCCGGCCGCAGCTACCGCAAGTCATGAGGCCGGTGTAGGCGAAGCTGTAGGTCTGGGCCCGCACGCGGTCAGGCCGGCGAATGATTGCCTGCACCTGCTGGAACTCGGCCATCGTGACCACCGCATCATGCTTGCCGGGATGGGTTTGTCCTCGCCAGTAGATCACCCCGGCATAGAAGGGGTTGGTCAGAAGGCGGTGGGCTGACGCCATGGACAGGAGTTTCCCGCCCATTCGCTTCTTCTTGGGCGTGCGGAATCCCCAGTCGTCCCGGGCGATCATCGCAACTTGCCGGCAGCTGTAGCGGCCGGTCAGGGCAAGATCGAACATCTGGCGGACTAGCGGAAACCGCAGAGGGTCGGGAATGATCGTCTTGCCGACCGGGTCGTTGAGGTAGCCGAGCGGCGCTTGATTGGGTCTCCATCCCAGTTCGATCTTGGCCCGGTTGCCGCGTTTGACGTTCTCCGAGAGGGCGTCGGAATAGTATTTCGACTGTCCGAACATGATCGAGAGCATGAACTTGCCCTGCGGGTTGTTCTCGAATGTGTAGGTCGAAAACCCCAGATCGCGGATCACGCCGGTGTCGAGCAGATAGACGATGCGCCCGCCATCGATGGAGTTGCGGGCGAGCCGGTCCGGAGCCCAGGTGATGATGCCCTCGGCTTCACCACGCTCGATCAGCGCCATCATCTCGCCGAACACCGGCCGACCCGGGGCCTTGGCGCTCTTGGACTCCTCAAAGGTCCGGACGATCTCAAAGCCGGGCCGAGAGCAGAATGATCGCTCCAGCTCCCGTCGCTGGGAGTCGATGGACATGACCTGGCGGTCTTCGTCCTCGGAGGATTTTCGGCAGTAGAGGACGTATTTCATAGCGGGTGAGGGACGTCCCCAATGTCCCTGATGTCCCCAAAGTCACGGTCGCCAACAGCCTCGCGAGAAGCGAAGATGGGGGCGAACACGATGGCGGTGCGGGAAGTCATAGATTTTAGGGGCGTCAGCTGAATCTTACGGCGCCAGGGCCAATCGCGCGAATCGCGTTGTCCCCAGGCCGGACCGGCTGTCACTCAAGCCTGCCGCTGAACCGCCAAGACGGGGAGGGGGAGCTTCGTGCGCATTGCGCACAATGTCCCCCCTCCACCGAGGCAGTGGGGTGCCCGACACTGATGGAATGCCCTCCCCACCCAAAGGTCAATCCGCGCCGACCCCGATCATCTCCCGCTGCCTGCCAGATGGGACCCTGATTGAGACCCTGTACGACGCCGAAGCGACCACCACCTCGCTGGCCGTCTCATCGCCTGATGGCCAGGTCGTCATCGCCTCGTTTCTCGACCTGCCGACCGGCGAGCGTCTGATCCCCTACGCTCCGACCAACAACCTGATCGCCTCGGGCTGCGTTCTGCTGCCGTCGGACGTTGGGGACTTGGGGGACAAGGCGGAGCTGGTCGAAGCGGTCCGCGCCTTCTTGCACCGCTACGTCGACCTCTCGCCCGCGTTCGAGGAGATCGCCACCCACTATGTCCTGCTGACCTGGGTGTACGATGCGTTCAACGAGCTGGGCTACCTGCGCTTCCGTGGTGACTACGGCACCGGTAAGACCCGCGCCCTGCTGGCCGTCGGCTCCCTTTGCTACAAGCCCTTCTTCGCCTCGGGCGCGTCGACCGTCTCCCCGATCTTCCATGTGCTCGACGCCTTTGGCGGCACGCTGGTGCTCGACGAGGCCGACCTGCGGTTCTCCGACGCCACCGCCGACCTGACCAAGATCCTCAACAACGGCAACGTCAAAGGTCTGCCGGTCTTGCGGACCATGATCAACCGCCACCGCGAGCTCAATCCGACCGCGTTCAAGGTGTTTGGGCCCAAGCTCATCGCCATGCGCGAGCGGTTCACCGATCGCGCCCTTGAGAGCCGGTTTCTGACCGAGGAGACCGGCGGCCGGCCCCTGCGCGCTGACATCCCGATCCACACACCGGAGGATTTGAAGGCCGAGGCCCTGGCGCTGCGCAACAAGCTGCTGGCCTGGCGCTTTGCGGCTCGACACACGGTCGGCCCTGACCCGTCGAGACTGGTCATCGGCGTCGAGCCACGCCTGAACCAGACAGCGCTCGCTCTGCTCTCGATCATTGACGATGAGGCCGTCCGCGGTCGCATCGGGCAGGCGCTGGCGGGCGAGGAGGCGCGCGTGCTTCAAGAGCGCGCCACAACCCTCGAAGCAGCCATGCTAGCGGGCTTGCTCGAAGCGTTCGCCATGCCGCAAAACGCCCATGTCACCGTCTCGGACGCCGCCCAGCGGTTCAACCAGCGTGCCTGCTCTGATCTGGGCAAGCCGATGACCAACAAATGGGTCGGCGGGTTCCTGCGTAACCGCCTGCGCCTGGCCACTATGAAAACGGGCGGCATCTATGTCCTGCAGCGCACCGAGTTGCCCAAGATCGAGACGCTGGCGAGCCGGTATGGGCTCACGACCAATGAGGTAAACCTTACATAGGGCGGGGCGGTGGGATTGGTCGCGCGAAGCGCGAAAACTTGCGCACAGCGCAAGAAGTGCCCCCATGAAATCGGACCAAAAGTGCGAGACACTAGAGATAGACGGCTCCTTATCGTCGTCGCTAACCGACATGCTCTATGCGCAACCGCACCTTCGTGCGCGCCCAGCGAAAGCACTGGGCCCTTTCCCAAAATGAGCTGGCGAGACTCCTGAACCGATCGCCTGCCCGCCTTTCCCGCTATGAAAGCGGTGAGGACCCGCCCGACCTTGAAACCGTCCTTGGCCTGCAGGTCATGTTCGGGACCGCGCCGCGCCGGCTCTTTCCATCGCTCTATTCCACCACCGAGGAAGCGGTGATGCGCCGGGCGGCGGAGTTCGATCTGCAGCTGGCCGGCAAGATCGGCTACACCGCCGATCGTCAGCGCCGTCTCCTCCAGGCGATGGCTTTACGCGCGGGACATCCGCCGCAAGCCGAATGACGTCAAAAGCTCTGCCGCCAGGTCTGGCTCTGGCCATCCACCCCTATTCCAGGGGGTTTGGCTGGGTCGCATTTGAAGGGCCGTTCACCCCCTATGACTGGGGCCTTTCGACCGCGCGGCGGGACAAGAACGCGGTCTGTCTGCGCAAGATCGAAAAGCTTCTGGAGCGGCTGCAGCCCGAGACCATCATTCTCGAAGCGTTCGAGCGGCGGGCTGCAACCCGCCCGGCGCGCACCGCGCGCCTCTGCCGGGCCATCGTCAGCCTCGCCATTGACCGGGGTCTGGAGGTGGCCATCTACAGCCGCACCGATGTGCAGGGCGCGTTCGCGCCCGTCGGCGCGCGAACGCGCGATGAAATCGCTGCGGCCGTGGCTCGTCACATCGATTCCCTTCGCCACCGGATCCCCAAGGCCCGCGACAAACCCTGGCTGTGGGAAGATCCTCGCATGGCCCTGTTCTCGGCCGCCGCCCTGATCCTGACCCATCATCAACTGGGATCGGCGAGCCTCTTTGACAATCTCCCCTGAAAGGGGCGCCGCCCGGGACGAAACATCCCGGGCGGCGTTTTTTACGCCTTCACTGACTTGACGCTCTTTCGCCGGCTTCAGCCTCCTGCGGCTTGCGCAGCAGCACCGGCAGCCAGCCGGTTCCGGCCAGAAGCTGCTCGGCTTGGTCGGCCATCTCGCCCTTTTTGAGGGGTTTGATGCGCTCGGCGGCTTCCGGCGAGACGCCTTCGCCCACCGCCTCGGCGATCTTGGCCTTGGTCACCCGGCCAAGGTAGCTGGCGGCGGTCGCTGACCAGTAGGTGGTCATGTCGAGTGACACCGCCTGCGCCAGCGCATCGGCATGAGCCTGAACACGGGGGCGACGCTCCCATGTCTGGACCGCGTTGACGCTGAGACTGGCGCAATGGGCCAGCAGGCTCAGGCGGCTATCATGGTCCAGCCCGACCACAAATGCCCAGACCTCGCCGATCTCACCGGGCATCTGGCGAGCCCAGGTCTCATGTCGCTCGGCGATAGCCCGTCCGGCCAGACTGTCTTCGATCCCCGGCGCATGGGCCGGGAGGAAGGTCAGGACCGTGCGGACCTCCAGACAGGTTGCTGCCGCTTCACCGGAATAGAAGCAGCGCAGGACCAGCGCATGGATGACCGCGCAAAGCGCGACATCGGGTTCCTGCGCCAGCCGGTCGGCCAGTCCCGCCGTGCGATGGGCGGTGAGGTCGGCGATCAGCCGTTCTGAGAGGGGAGCAAGGACATTGTCTTCCTCTTGATCCTGATCGTTCGAAGGCGATCCAGCGGCGTCGCCATCTTTGGTCTGGACCGCGTCTTCGTCGTTGTCACCGTCCTCAACTGGCTCGGTCGCTTCGTCCCGAGACCGGATGAACCCGCGTTCGGTGCGGACCTGCCCGTCTTGCCCAAGGAACAGGAACACCCCGCCGCTCGCGATGTCCTCGGGTGTGAACACGAAGTCCTCGCCGAACGCCGCCAGCGCCGCCTCGATCTCGGCCAGTCGGGCCTCGATCTCCGGAGGGACCTCTTCGTCATCGACCAGTCCCTCGATGAGCGCATCGCTCTCGTCGCGGATGGCGCCGATGGTCTCGGTGTCTTCTTCCGACCGTTCCACCGGGTGCGGATAGACCCGGCGAAGGGCGCTGGCATGGGGGTAGTCGACGGCGGCTTCCACCCAAGCCCAGCCCTCGCTGGTTTGCAGGTCGTCGGCGAGGCCCTCAAGCTTCTCTGCGGTCAGCCGGTCCAGCAGGGCCACATCCTCGAACCAGCCGCCACCGTCCTCGGTGAACAGGTCGCGCAGGATGGTCCCACCCGCCTCGGCATAGGCTTCGGCTCCAACAAACCGCGCGCGGCGGTCGCTGGCCCGAACATGGCGCTCGGTCATGGCCTGCCGGATCATTGACGCCGACTTGTTCCATGCCAGGGCCTCATAGACCTGCTCCTGCCGGGCATGGTCCTCGCAGACCGCGAACGCCATGAGCTGGTCCAGCGTCAGGCCGCCTGCGCGATAGATGGCCATGAGGGCGGGACTGACCGCCCCCAGGCGAAGCCGCTGGCGCACGACCGAAGCTGACACGCCGAACCGCGCGGCGATTTCCTCGGCCCCGTAACCCTGACGCTCGGCCAGATCGCGGAAAGCCTCGAACTGGTCGGCTGGGTGCATGCCGGTGCGGGTGACGTTCTCGTCGAGACTGATCTCGTGGGGATCGTTGGTCGTATCGACCCGCACCCGGATGAGCTCGGTCTTCTTGATCTCCTTGCGCTTGATGCGAAGCAGTTGGGCCAACCTGCGACCTTCGCCGATGGTGACGAGGTAGTTGCCGGTGAACGCGCCTGCCGGATCGCACTCCGGTTCCACCACGGGCATCTGCAACATGCCCTTGGCGGCGATGGAGGCCGCCAAGGCCTCGATGGCGGCATCGCCATGCGGGGTCTTGCGGGCGTTGTTCGGGGACTTCTTGAGGCGGTTCAGCGGCACGTCGATGACGGACCCGCTGGTGACGGCGGAGGCGGGGGTAATGTCGGTATCGATGGTCATTGTCTTGTCCTTTCGGGTTGGGGCGTGAGCACCCAAAGGGCGCGCACACCCCTGCCCGTCGGCGAGACCAGGGGTAGCAGAGGCAGGGGCGATCGGCCGGGAGGGGGATCACCCGGTCTGCACGGAGCCGAAGGCGTAGGAAGACTGGGGATGCCCGGCTGACCGGCGGCGCAGCCGCGAACCCTTGCCGGCGCGAGGGACGGCGTCCCTTAGCGCTTCACCCCTCCGCTCACGAACCGGTCTTCGTTGCACGTCTCGTCCTATTGCAGGACTATCGCACGCTGAGGCCCCAGACGCCTTGCCTCGGGCGTGCTGAATCTCGACGCCATCCGCTGCACACGGTCCGTTGTTGGTTTGTAGCTTGGTCCCGGCGACAGCCTATTCGTTGACCGATCGTGTGCTGATATCCAACCTCTCGCCGGGCGCTTGACCGCCATGGTGGTGAGCAGTGTCGAGGTAACCACACTCCCCCAGCGGCTCCTGATTTTCGGAGGAGCCACCACGCGCTCGCCCCTGACCGAGATGTTTGGCCCGAATGAGTAAGCTGTATCAGCCATTTTTGCCCGAAAATGGCCGCGACCGCGCCGTTTTCCGACCTCGTCATGATGGCCGATCCGCTGGGGTCGCCGCCTCGAGATCAGAACCATTCTCAAATAGCTTGCTCCTCTAGTGGCTTGAGGGTTTAGGGACGCCTTGTTGCCGAGGATTGACCATGCCGCTATCGCCAGCTTCAGACCATAAGCCGCGCCGGGCGCACCATGTCTTGGCGCCCGCGTGCCTCGCCCTGGCGCTCATGGGCAGTCTGCTGATTGGAGGCAGCGCCCTTGCCGCCGCGACGCCTGCGGAGACGATCTGGCGTCTGCTGGACTATGTCGCGGTTGATTATCCCGGAGCCATCCAAGATGGACGGGTCATCAGCGCCGCCGAACACGCCGAGATGGTCGAGTTCTCGCAAACGGTCAGGCGTCTAATGGCGACTCTGCCCGCGACCAAGGCGAAGCCGGGCCTCGAGACAAAGGCCGATGCGCTCCAGCAGGCCATTGCGGCGAAACGGTCTGCCGCCGAGGTTGCCCGTCTGGCCAAGGGTCTCGCCGCCGACTTGCTCGCGGCCTACCCGGTGCCGCTCGCCCCCTCGGCGGCGCCTGATCTGGCGCGAGGAGCCTCCCTCTACGCCGAAAACTGCGTCTCCTGTCACGGAGCCACGGGGGACGGCAAGGGACCGGCGGCCAAGGGTCTGGACCCGGCGCCCATCGCTTTCACAGATCTGGATCGAGCCCGGCAGCGGAGCCTGTTCGGCCTCTATCAGGTCGTCGAGCAGGGGCTGGAGGGGACCGCTATGCCTAGTTTCGCGCAGATGCCGTCGAACGACCGCTGGGCGCTGGCCTTCTATGTCGGCGGTCTGTCCCAGGATGAAGGCGCCCGGAGCCGGGGCGAGGCGCTCTGGCAGGGCGACGCGAAGCTTCGCGGACAGTTCCCGAACTTGGAGACCCTGACCAAGACCACGCCCGCTGAATTGGCCCTGTCAGTCGGAAACCGGAAGGCGGACGACCTGATGGCCTACCTGCGGCGATCACCGGGCGTCCTCACAGAGCAGGGAGCGGTCTCCCTGGCGTTCGCCAGGAGCAAGCTGAAGGCGACGGTCAACGCCTACGCCGCCGGAAACACCCGCGACGCAGGAGCCTTGGCCCTGTCCACATACCTGGACGGCGTCGAGCCGTTCGAACCGGCCATCGCCGCTCGCGACTCCAAACTCTTGACCAGAATCGAAGCTGCGATGGGCGAGTTCCGTTCCCAGATCGGACGAAACGCTCCAGTTGACAGTGTTCGACGGCAGGCGACTGTGATCGAGGGCCTTCTGGAAGAGGTCGAGGCCGTCCTCGCCCCCGCCCAGGCCGACGCCACAGCGGCCTTCGTCGGCGCCTTCACCATCCTCCTGCGCGAAGGGCTCGAAGCCCTGTTGATCGTCGTCGCCATGATCGCCTTCCTCAAAAAGGCGGAGAGGCAGGACGTGCTTCCGTATGTCCACGGCGGGTGGGTGGCCGCACTTGGCGCAGGTGTCCTGACTTGGGCGGCGGCGACCTATTTCATCACGATCAGTGGTGCCCAGCGGGAAATGACCGAAGGCTTTGGCGGCCTGTTCGCCGCCGCCGTCCTGTTGAGTGTTGGGATATGGATGCACGGGAAAAGTCAGGCAGACGCATGGCAGCGCTACATCAAGGAGCGCCTGTCCAAGGCCCTGTCGCGGGGTTCCGCATGGTTCCTGTTCTTGTTGGCGTTCGTGGTGGTCTATCGGGAGGCTTTCGAGACCATTCTATTCTTCGCCGCCCTCTGGAGCCCCCGGACCGCTGGCGCCGTTCTCGGCGGGGCCGGTGTCGCCCTGGTCGCCCTGGTGGCCATCGCCTGGGTCATGCTGCGCTACAGCAGCCGTCTGCCGATCTCCCAGTTCTTCGCGGCTAGCGCCGCCCTGGTCGGTGTCCTGGCCTTTGTCCTTGCCGGGAAGGGCCTCGCCGCGCTCCAGGAGGCTGGCGTCGTTCCGGTCACAGCCCTGGCTGGCTGGCCGACGCTGGAGCTACTCGGCTTCTATCCGACGTGGCAGACGCTCCTCGTCCAGCTTGCCGTCATTGCCATCCTGGTCGGCGGGTATCTCCATAATCGCAGTCCGCGCCGCATGGAGGGGACCACAGGCTGACGGCTGAATCGGTCAGTGCCGGTCCTCATGGCACAGTCCATGGTCGCTGAGCACCTCGATAACCTTGCAGTCGGCGGTGACGCCCAAACCGCAGTTGATGGTCATCCGGGCCAGTTCCTCCCGGAGCCGAGTAAGTTGGGCGATCTTTTCATCGACCGCTTCCAGATGTGATCGGGCGATGCGGTCCGCTTCGGCGCAGGGGAGGTTGGGCCGGTCGGCCAAGCCGAGCAGGGCCTCGATATCCTTGATCTCGAAACCAAGCTGGCGGGCGTGGCGGATGAACCGCAGACGCTGCACCGCCGCAGCGCCATAGACCCGCTGGTCGCTCTGGGTCCGCAGAGGCGTCGGCATCAACCCGATCTGCTCGTAGAACCGGATGGTCGGGACCTTCACGTCTGCCGCCTTGGCCAGGCGTCCAATGGATAGATCGGCCATGTGCATTTTTCCTGCTGCGCCCCACACATAGCACTTGATGCTCTAGTGACTAGAGGGTGCATGACTCTGTTCATGACCAGTCTCGCCCCTACAACCAGAACGGCCATTTCGTCCTGCGGCTGTGGAGATTCGCAGCCGTTCGACGGCGCGACGCCGGAGTATCGGCGTATCCTCTTGTGGGTCATCGCGATCAATCTGGTCGCCTTCGTCGTCGTGTCGTCTGGCGGTCTCCTCGCCGGATCCGCGTCGGTGGCGGCCAATGCCCTGGACTTCCTGGCCGACAGCGCGACCTACGCGATCAGTCTTTGGGCCATCAGCAAAAGCGCGGAGATCCGTAGCGGGACAGCGATCGTCAAGGGTGCCAGCCTTGGTGTCCTCGGTGTCGCGGTGCTGGGATTCGCCGGGTGGCGAGCCGTCAATGGAATAGCCCCAGAGGGCCTCACCATCTCGGGTCTTGGCTTGTTCGGCGTCGCGGCGAACTTCGTCGCGGCGATCCTGTTGTCGAGGCACCGCGACGGGGACGCCAATGTCCGCTCAGTGTGGCTCTGCACGCGCAACGACTTGATTCAGTGCCTCGCCGTCGTGGTGACCGGCGGCTTGGTGTGGTTCACCAGGTCAGCGTGGCCAGACATCATCGTCGGCGCCATCCTTGCCATCGTATTCTTGCAGTCGGCATGGTCGATCATCGCTCAGGCGCAGGCCGAGCGGCGTGATTCCGTTCTCGCGGCGGATTGATCTACGGTCATGGGGCGGATATTGCGGACACCAATGACTTGGGCGGCGAATTTCCATCGGGGACTCCAGCGACTGACGAAATCGCTTATGGTCATCTGTGTCCTGTTCCTCGCCGTGGGACCCGTGGCGGACAGCCTCGTGTGCGGTCTCGAATCCGGTGAAGCTGGGACGGTCGAGTTGATCACCGATGCCGATGGTGGCGGCGACCGCGAAGCCACCGAGCCCGATCATGCGATCTGCTCCCACGGCCATTGCCATCACTCTTCGCCGCTGTCTGGAAGCACAGAGGCTCACTCGGCGGCGATCCTCAACATCCAGGCCGAACGCCCCCTTCTAGCGGCTCTTGAACCGCCTTCCGCCAGTCCTTCGAGCCTGAAGCGTCCTCCTAGGGTCTGACCGCGTCCCGCGCCAACGTGCGCGTCCGCCCTTGTCAGTCTCCAAGCAGGACCTCCCATGCCTTCTCCATACCTGTCGCGCTGCGCCGTTTTCGGCGCCGCCGCGATGCTGTTGGCGAGTTTCGCCAGCAGCGCGTTCGCGGAACCCGTGACCCTTGCCCAGGCGCTTGACCGCGCCCAGGCGGGGTCTCCGCTCATCACCGCCGCAGAAGCCGATGTATGGGCCGCCGAAGGGCGCGCTCGGCAGGCCGGCCTGTTGCCCAACCCCGAAATCGACCTATCGACGGAGAACGTCGGCGGCACCGGCAGCCTGACGGGCGTTCAGGCCGCCGAGACCACGCTGTCGGTCGGTCAACGCTTCGAACTGGGCGGCAAGCGCTCCGCTCGTTTGAACGCTGCCCAAGCCGAGGTCGCGGCGGCGCGGCTACGGCTGCGCATCGCCCGCGCGGATCTGGCGAAAGAGGTTCGCGAGGCCTTCGCTCACACCATCGCCGCCCGGCGTCGCGTGGACCAAGCCAGAAAGCAGTTCGTCCGCGCCGAGAGCCTGCAGAAGATCGCCGTCACCCTCGTGGAAGCCGGCCGCGAGCCACCGTTGCGAGCTTTGCGGGCGCGAACCGTCACGTTGGAGGCAGTTGGGCGGGTCCGCGCAGCAGAAGCCGACTACGCGGCAGCCCAACGGGCTCTGGCCGCACTGTGGGGCGGGTCCGAAAACGCGCCCGATCCTGTCGCCGGCGAAGAGGCGGTCCCGGCACCCTCCGTCGATCCGACCGCTGTGTTGGATGTCCGGCTCGCGGAAGCTGAACTGGCGACCGCCATTGCCGCCGAGCGTCGGGAACGGACCCTCTCCCGTCCCGACGTGACGGTCAGCGTCGGCGGCCGTCGTCTCGCCGCATCGGGTGAGACGGCGATGGTTGTCGGCCTGTCGATGCCTCTGGGACTGTTTGATCGCAATCAGGGGAATATCGCTGCCGCCAATGCAGACCGCACCGGTGCCGACGCCCGCAGGAACGCGGCGATGGCCGCCGCCCTGCGCCGCACGCGTGACGCGTTGGCCGGGCTTCAGACTGCTGACGCCCGCCTGGAATTCTTGGAGAAGCGGGCGGAGCCGGAGGTCTTGGAAGCCGTCCGGATCGCCCGGGAGGGCTTTGCCGCTGGCCGGTTCACGCTGCTCGACGTGCTGGATGCTGAAGCCGCGCTCAATAGTCTGCAATCCGATCTGATCACCGCCGAGCTTGACCGCGCGCTCGCCCTGGCTGCGCTGGTGCGCGCCAACGGAACCGAAGGAACCGCCCAATGAAGACCCTGACCAACAAGCGCCTGCTGCTGGGCGCGGCCGCCGCCGTGGTGTTGCTTGGCGCCGGCCTCACCGGCTGGAGCATGACCCGGCCCAAGCCCGAAGCCGCGCCGCAGGCCGCAGAGGCCGCCCATGGCGCCGGGGAAGGGATCGAGATCAACGCCGCCCGCATCCTGGCGGCGAACATCGTGCTGGCTCCCGTGGAGACCGGCTCACTGAGCGCCGAGGTTCTCGCCCAGGGCACCGTCGTCGGAACACCCCACGGCGAGGCCGTGCTGGCGGCCCGCGCCGACGGCGTCGTCAGCCGCATTTCGCTGCGCCTGGGCGACAGCGTCCGGGCCGGGCAGACCGTCGCCCTTATCGAAAGCCGTGAAGCCTCGACCATCGTGGCCGAGCGTTCGGCCGCTCAGGCCCGGCTGACTGCCGCGCGTCAGGTCCTGGCGCGGGAGCAACGGCTGTTCGACGCCCAAATCACCGCCCGGCAGGACCTCGAAGCGGCCCAGACCGCGCTGGCGGAGGCGGAAGCCGAAGCCCGCCGCGCCAGCGCTGCTGCAGCCGCCGCCCGCGTTTCCAGTGACGGCCGTAGCACCGGGGTCGTCAGCCCGATCAGCGGACGCATCACCTCTGCGCCGGGCATCCTAGGCGCCTTTGTGCCCGCCGGGACGGAGCTGTTCCGCGTCGCCAATAGCAGCCAGATCGACATCGAGGCGTCGGTGTCGGGTTCAGACGCGGCCCGGATCAAACCCGGCGACCGTGCGCGCATCCACCTCCCCGACGGCGAGATCGAAGCGGGTGTCCGCTCGATCACGCCGGGGGTCGATCTGGAGAGCCGGTCCGCGACCGTGCTGCTGAGCCCAGCCGGCACCACCGGCCTTCGACCGGGTCAGGCCGTATCGGTCCGCATCTATACGGCAGACGCCCAGGCCTCGGCCGGTGTCACCGTGCCCGAGGAAGCCATCCAGACCGTGGAAGGTCGCGAGGTGGTGTTCGTCAGGACCACCAGCGGCTTCAAGGCAGTCGCTGTGATCGTCGGCCAGCGCGGCGGCGGTCGCGCGCAAATCACCTCCGGCCTGACCGCCGGCCAATCCATCGCCACCCGCAACGCCTTCCTGTTGAAGGCCGAGATGGGCAAGGGCGAAGGCGAGGAGCACTAGAACATGATCGCCAACCTCATGGCCCTGTCGGTGCGGTCGCGATGGATGATCATCGCGCTCACACTGATCGTTTCCGCCTACGGCGTGTTCCAGCTCACCCGGCTGCCCATCGACGCTGTCCCCGACATCACCAACAAACAGGTGCAAATCAACACACTCGACGCCTCCCTATCGCCGTTCGAGGTCGAGAAGCGGGTCACCTTTCCCGTTGAGACGGCATTGGCCGGCATTCCGGGTCTGCAAACGACCCGGTCCCTCTCCCGCAACGGCTTTTCGCAGGTCACGGCGATCTTTGATGAGAACGTCGATCTCTACTTCGCCCGCCAGCAGGTCAGCGAACGCATCGCCCAGGCAAGGGACAGCCTGCCCGAAGGCGTCCAGCCCCAGATCGGACCGGTCACCACCGGGCTGGGCGAAGTCTTCATGTACGCTATCGACTACGCCAACCCCGGCGGAAAGGGCGCGACCGTACGTGACAGCCAGCCCGGCTGGCAGAGCGACGGGTCCTTCCTGACACCGGAGGGAGATCGCCTGACCGATGAAGTCTCGCGGGCCGCCTATCTGCGGACCGTGCAGGACTGGATCATCGCGCCCCAGCTACGGACGGTGGGCGGTGTCGCCGGCGTGGACACCATCGGTGGCTACGAGAAGCAGTATGTCGTCGAACCCGACCCGGTTCGTCTGGCGCAATACGGTGTTTCGTTCAGCGAACTCGCCAAGGCGCTGGAGGCCGCCAACCTGTCGGTTGGCGCCAACTTCATGGAACGGGGCGGCGAGGCCTATCTCGTCCGCGCCGACGCCCGCATCCGCAGCCTGTCGCAGATCGAGGAGGCCATCGTGGCCACGCGCGGCGGTGTCCCGGTCTCGGTGAGGGATGTGGCCGTCGTGCGGCTGGGCGGTGAACTGCGCACCGGCGCCGCGACTATGAACGGGCACGAGGTGGTCATCGGCACCACCCTGATGCTCATCGGCGAAAACAGCCGCACCGTGGCCCGCGCTGTCGGCGACAAGCTCGAGGCGCTGGAACGGTCGCTGCCGCCGGGGATCAAGGTCTCGCCCACCCTGGATCGGTCCAAGCTGGTCAATGCGACCATCGCCACCGTTCAGCGCAACCTGATGGAGGGGGCGATCCTGGTCGCGGTCGCACTGTTCCTGTTGCTTGGTAACGTCCGCGCGGCCCTGATCGCGGTGCTGATCATCCCGATCTCGTTTTTCATGACCGCCATCGGCATGAATTACATGGGCGTGTCCGGCAATCTGATGAGTCTGGGCGCCCTCGATTTCGGCCTGATCGTCGATGGCGCGGTAATCATCATCGAGAACTGTCTCAGACGGCTCGCCGAACGCCAGCATCATGAAGGCCGCCTGCTGAACCTCCGCGAACGTCTGGAGGAGACCACCCTCGCCACCCAGGAGATGATCAAGCCGACCGTCTTCGGCCAGGCCATCATCTTGCTGGTGTTTGCGCCGCTGCTGACCTTCCAGGGGGTCGAGGGCAAGACCTTCTCGCCCATGGCCATCACCCTCATGCTTGCCCTGGTCGCGGCCTTCATCCTGTCGGTCACTTTTGTCCCGGCGATGGTGGCGCTTCTGATCCGCAACAAAGTCGCGGAAAAGGAAGTGTTCGCGATCCGCTGGATCAAGGCGCGATACGAACCGATCCTGCGGCGGGCGGTCGCGCGCCCTTTGCCGTTCATTGGGGCCGGGGTCGGCATCTTCGTACTGGCCGGCTTCATCTTCACGCTGCTGGGCCAGGAGTTCATTCCGACGCTTGATGAGCGGAATTTGGCTATGGCTTCGCAACGTGTTCCTTCCACGGCGCTCGAACAGTCCGTACGGATGCAGCGCGGTGTTGAACAGGCGATCACAAGCCTTCCCGAAGTGCAGATGATGTTCTCCAAAACCGGCACGGCCGAGGTCGCCACCGACCCGATGCCGCCGAACATCTCTGACGGGTTCATCATTCTGAAGCCGCAAGAGGATTGGCCGGCGGGGGTCAGGACCAAGGCAGACGTGCTCGAACGCGTGGAGGCCGCCGCCAACGACCAGGTCGGTCAGGGCTACGAGTTGAGCCAGCCGATTGAGCTGCGCTTCAACGAGTTGATCGCCGGTGTTCGCGGCGATGTGGCGATCAAGCTCTATGGCGACGACCTGGACAAGCTCACGGCGACTGCGACCCGGATTGGGGCGGCCCTGCAATCCACGCCGGGCGCGGCCGATGTGAAGGTCGAACAAACCAGCGGTGCACCGTCCCTTGATGTCATCTTCGACCGGGCCGCAATTGCTCGTCTCGGGCTTACAGTGGCGGAAGTGGCCGACACCGTGGCCGCTGCCATGGGCGGGCGGGAAGCCGGGCAGCTGTTCGAGGGTGATCGGCGCTTCAACGTGGTGGTGCGGGTGCCGCAAAGCAGCCGAAACGACCTCGATGCCCTCGGCGCCCTGCCAGTGATGATGCCGGAGGAGCCGGGACAGACCCGACACTCAGTCCCGCTACGCCAGGTCGCGCAGTTCAGATTCACCGAAGGGCTGAACCAGATCAGCCGTGAGAACGGCAAGCGGCGGGTGGTTATCCAGGCCAACGTGCGCGGCCGGGATGTGGGCTCGTTCGTCCGGGAGGCGATGCCGAAGGTGGAGGCGGTCGCCCTGCCGACTGGCTCCTGGCTTGAGTGGGGCGGGCAGTTCCAGAACCTCAAGGCGGCCTCGAACCGGCTCGCTATCGTGGTGCCGATCTGCTTTCTGGCCATCTTCGCGGTGCTGTTCCTCGCCGTGGGGACGTTCGGGCGGGCAGTTTCGGTGTTCGCGGCGGTGCCGCTCGGATTGGCCGGCGGGGTGTTCGCCCTCGCGTTGACCGGCATCGCCTTCTCGGTCTCGGCGGCAGTGGGCTTCATCTGTCTTTCGGGCGTCGCGGTGCTGAACGGGCTGGTGGTGATGTCCAGCATCCGACAGCGGCTCGAGGACGGGATCGAGCTATCGACCGCGATCATCGACGGCTGCATGGAGCGGGTTCGTCCCGTGATCATGACCGGTCTGGTGCCTGCCATCGGTTTCGTGCCCATGGCCTTGGCACATGGCACGGGCGCCGAGGTCCAGAAGCCTTTGGCCATGGTCGTCATCGGCGGCCTGATCACGGCCACCGCCCTGACTCTCCTTGTGTTGCCGGCGATCAGCAGAGTGATCCTAGGTTGGACTGAACGGCCCAATCCAGCCTGGGGCAATGAACCGGCGCAGGTCTTGGCTCCAGCGGAATAGGCGAAAGCCCGCGCCATCAATTCTGGCGGCGCGGGCACCTCTCATTGGGAGACACACGATGAATAGCTCTTTCAAGCTCTTGAGAATCTATACCGACGAGGCAGCCTACTTCGGCGATCGCAAGGTGTTCGAGGTGGTAGCCAGCCGTGCGCGCGGCGCCAAGGTCGCGGGGGCAACAGTGCTCCAAGCCTTGCTGGGTTTTGGCCACACCCACGGCATGCACCGCCGCAACATGTTGGATGACGACCAGTCTGTGGTCATCGAGATCATCGACGAGGACGCCAAGTTGCGGGCCTTCGTCGAGTCACTTTCCGACCTCGAACACTTGGGGCCGATAACCCTGGAAGCCGTCGAAGTGCTGCGTTGGCCGCCAGCGAAGGGCGTCTGAGATCAGGTCCGCGCAGAAAAGGCTAGCTCCTCTAGTCACTAGAGCCTGCATGAATAGGCCCATATCCGGCGCGGCCTGTCTGTCAGGCAGGGCTCAAGCGTCATCCTCGACCAACGAGACTCCAGAATGGTTGATCACAACCCGCAGTCCGCTGCGCCTTCGAAGGCCAAAGAGCCGCACCGGGAGTATGACCGCGCTGAAGGCGGCGCCCATGACCACGACCGCGGGGGCATCTTCGGCGAACGCACCGAATTGATCTTTGCTGGCCTGTCGGGAGCGATGCTCCTCGGCGGCTGGCTTGTCGGCCAGCGTGTGGAGGGCTTCGTTCCTTTGGCCATCTACGTCACGGCTTACGGGTTCGGCGGCTACTTCACGCTCAAGGAGGCGGTCGGCAACATCATCAAGCGCCGCTTCGAGATCGACACCTTGATGCTGGTCGCCGCCGCTGGCGCCGCAGCGCTGGGCCAGTGGGCCGAGGGCGCCTTGCTGCTGTTCCTATTCAGCATCGGCCACGCGCTCGAACACTATGCCATGGGGCGGGCGCGGCGGGCCATTGCGGCCCTCGCCAAGCTGGCGCCCGAAACGGCGACCGTTCGGCGTGGGGAGACGACAGAGGAAATCCCGGTCCAGAGCCTTGTGGTCGGCGACATCGTGGTGGTTCGGCCCAACGAACGTATGCCGGCAGATGGCGTCGTTGTGCTTGGGGAAAGCAGTGTCGATCAAGCGCCGATCACCGGCGAAAGCGTGCCGGTCGATAAGCGGGCGGCGTCTGACATCGCTCTGGATTTTGACAAGGCGAGCCCGGAACATCGGGTGTTTGCTGGCACAATTAATGGTCCCGGCGCTTTGGATGTGCGCGTCGCCCGCAGGGCGTCAGAAACCACCCTGGCCCGCGTGGTGAAGATGGTCGCCGAGGCCGAGGCCCAGCAGTCCCCGACCCAGCAGTTCACCAACCGCTTCGAGCGCATATTCGTGCCCTCCGTGCTGGTGGGCGTCGGCCTGCTGATGCTGGCCTGGGTGGTCATCGACGAACCCTTCAGCGTCAGCTTCTATCGAGCCATGGCGGTACTTGTGGCCGCCAGCCCCTGCGCCCTGGCGATCTCGGTGCCCAGTGCGGTCCTTAGCGCGGTCGCTCGGGCGGCAAGGGGCGGCGTCCTGGTGAAGGGCGGCGGCCCGCTGGAAAACCTCGGCACGCTGACCGCCATCGCCTTCGACAAGACCGGCACCCTCACCGAGGGCAAGCCGAGGATCACCGACGTGGCGACCGCCGAAGGGATCGATGAGCAGGAACTGCTCTCCATCGCCGTTGCCGTGGAACGGCTGAGCGATCACCCGCTGGCGGCGGCGGTCGTCCGTGATGGCGGCGAGCGACTGAAGGACCATCCCGTGCCGGTGGCCGACGACGTTAGGAGTCTGACTGGCCAGGGCGTGCAGGGTAACGTGGCAGGCCAGATGGTGGTGATAGGCAAGCCCAAGCTGTTTGAGAGCGGGTTCGGCGCCCGGCCCTCCGACGCACTCTGGAGTGAGATCCGGCGACTTGAAACGAATGGGCGGACGGTGATGGTCGTCAGATCCGACGATCGATACCTCGGAGCCATCGGCGTGATGGACACAGCGCGGCCCGCCGCTGAGGGGGTCATCGCTCGTCTCCGCGCCATGGGAATCACGCGCATCCTCATGCTGTCAGGCGACAACCAGTCCGTCGCCGACGCCATCGCTGTCAAACTGGGCTTGGACGAGGCGATGGGCGGGCTGATGCCCGAGGACAAGGTCCGGATTATCCGCGACCTGAAGGCCAGCGAGGGAAGAGTCGCCATGATCGGCGATGGCGTGAACGATGCGCCCGCCTTGGCCAACGCCACTGTCGGGATCGCCATGGGTGCGGCGGGCTCCGATGTGGCATTGGAAACCGCCGATGTGGCGCTGATGGCCGATGACCTCAATCACTTGCCGTTCGCGGTTGGCCTGAGCCGAAAAACCAGCAACATCATCAAGCAAAACCTGTGGGTCAGCCTTGGGATGGTCGCGGTCCTGATCCCGGCGACTCTGTTCGGGCTGAAGATCGGCGCGGCTGTAATCTTCCATGAAGGCTCGACCCTGCTGGTCGTAGCGAATGCCCTGAGGCTGCTGGCCTACCGGGACAGGACCGCCTGACGGAGCGGCCGCTCCTCTAGTCACTTGAGGACCTGCACCAACGGCTCCACGCCTGAGGCTGGACGATGAAATGCGCCCTACTGGGCTACTACCTCGCCTTCTTCGCCATCATACTTGTCTGACCGACACGGCGGCTGTGGGGGGCAAGCGGATCAATGTCCCCTTCCTGCCCTTCGGCGACACACCTATGGCGTAGTCTTGAAAGGGTTTCGCTCTCTGACCCTAACGCTCTTTGTGGTCCTGATCGCTGGCTGTTGGGGAACCTGTTCGGACTGCTGCTGGCCTGGCCCAATGCCGCGACCCTAACCGCCTTCCTGGTGGCCGAGGCGTTCATGCAGGTGATCGTGTCCCTCGAAGCGAGTCACTTTGGAAGGATGCTTGGCGACGAATAGGGGGCCTGTCGAGTGTGATCGCTTTGGTCCGGCCATTCCCCTCTGGTCGCGATACTTCTCGCCCTCGCCCAACTCGGTAGGGATCTCTAGGGCCCACCGAATTGAGCTGATTTGTCAGTTTCGCCCGACGGGTCCGATCTGGAACCCAATGGCCGGTGGGGTGTTTGCGATAGGTCAAGGATGCAGGGGCAGATCGGCACACACTGCGCTGATCGGATCAGCCTGATTCAGAAAGCAAACACCATGTCCATGCCCTTCAAGTCTCTGTTGTTCGTCGCCGCCTTCGGGTTGGCCACCTCAGCCTATGCGGCCGAACAACCCGCGCCGCCCCACGTCCACGGTCCGGCCGTTGATCCGACGACGGCGCCCGCCGCGCCGGCCGCCCCCGCTGCAAAGGGCGGCATGATGGCCATGGGCGGGAAGATGGACATGGGGGCGATGCACTGCATGGGTCTGTCCGAGCAACGCCTGTCGGGCCTGAAGACCGAGCTGAATATCAACGACAGGCAGACGAAAGTCTGGAACGCCTTCGCGGCGGCCGCCGGCTCTGACGCGCACGCCAAGCCGGCCGGCATGACCATGCCGATGAAGGCCGGCGCCAAGCCCGGGATGATGGGCGACGATGGTATGATGGCGAAGATGAAGTCCAAACCGCTCCCCGAGCGCCTCGCGCACCATGAAACGATGATGAAGGCGCACCTGAAGGCGCTCCACAAGGTCCGGATGGCGGTCTCGGGTCTCTATCGCGTCCTGACCCCTGAGCAGCGGACAATGGCCGACAAGAGCCTTTGTGGCGGGATGGCGCGCTAGACCTTCCTGGGTTCAGATGAAATCATCCGAGCCCAGCTAAAGGGGCTAGATTCAAGCATCTAGAGCACGTTCTGGCGGCGGAACCGCGAACACTTCCGCTTGGCGTGCTCTGGATCGCCCGCCCAATCGGAATCAATCGGACCCGCCATGAGCTACTATTTCTCAAAGATGCTCGACGCACCTTTCGATGACGCGGTCGTCAAGGTGAAGGCGGCGCTGGCCCTTGAGGGCTTCGGCATCATCAGCGAAATCGACATCCGCCAGACGCTCAAGACCAAGATCGACGTCGCGTTTCGTCCCTACCTGATCCTCGGTGCCTGCAACCCGGCCTTGGCCCATGAAGCCCTGTTGCTGGAGGACAAGGTGGGCCTGATGCTGCCCTGCAACGTCATCGTGCAGGAAACGGCTGATGGGCGGACCGAGGTCGCCGCTATCGATCCGGCGGCCTCGATGCAGTCCATTGAAAATTCCGCCCTCAAGGCCCAGGCCGCCATCGTTGCTGAGAAACTGAGCGCGGCGCTCGACCGCCTGTAGTCGCCAGGACGGCCGCGTCAATTTCACGACCACAGCCGTTGGGAAGGTGCGATCACTCGAACCCCAACCGTTCTTCACCAAGGCCTCGGCAGCCGGAATAGAGGCTACGTTGAGGCCGGTCGCCCACAAGAGGCCCCGGTTCCCCTCGGAGGTCATCCGGCATGGCCTGTGGTCGTAGTCTACGCTGAGCCTGAGGGACGTCGAGGCGCTGCTCGCTCACCGAGGGCGGGATGTTTTCTCCCGAGTGGAGAGTTGTGGCCAACCGGTCAGTTTCTTCTGAGCGCGCCTGTTTGACGGTCTTCGAACCGGCGGCGAATCCAGATCCTCCCTGGCCTCTCGACCAGGAGGTGCAGGGCGATGGCGATGGCGACGGTCAGCAGGAACAAGCCACTCAGTTCTATCGGCGTGATCGCGAAGCCGCTGTCGATTCCGCGAAACTCGGCCACCACGCCTTTCCAGGCCACGATGACCGGCATGTGGACCAGATAGAGGGCGAACGAGACTTCACCCGCGAAGACAAGGAACGGGCTGGCAAGGGGACCTTCGCAGTCGGCTCGCGCCAGCATGGACCAGGACAGGATCATCGGGGCGGCGAACGCAACGACGACGCGGTCGTCCAATCCCAGCTGCATTGCGCCAAGCAGGACGGCGGTAGACAAGAAGGCAGCGGTCGCGGCGACGGTTCGGCTCCAACGTTGGCGTTGCCCAAGGCCATACAGCGCCATGCCGATCATGAACTCAGGCGCGATTCTTAGGATTCCCATCGAATCCTCGGCCCGAGGCAGCACCTTTCCAAAGGTCTGGCTGTACCAGGCGTCGAGCACAAAGAAGCCCAGGGCGCCGATCGCCAGCAACACCCAGGGGCGTTTCCGCAGTGTGAGAGACAGCCAGGCGTAGGCGGGGAACAACAGATAGGCGAACCACTCGGCCGAGAGCGACCAGCTTGGACCGCTCCAGTTGCTGCCGATCTCGGTCGGAAACCATGCATGCACGAGGAACAGGGTCTGAAAAAATCCCAGCGTTGTGTAACTGGAGGGATCGAAGCGGACCCCCGCCGAGGTTGCGCCTGTCACCATGATCAGGGCTCCGGCGAGGACAGCCAGATGCAAGGGGTACAGTCTGGCCAGGCGGGCGAGGATGAAGCGCCTGTAGCTGAACGTTCCGGCGGCGAAGGCGGGGCCATAGACATGGGCTAGAATGAAGCCAGACAACATGAAGAAGGCATCGACCGCCAGCCGGCTACGCTCGATGATCGAGCTGAAGCCCAGGGCAGGGTCCCATTGGAGCTGGTAGTGGAACAGCACCACCCCCAGCGCCAGAAACGCCCGTAGGCTGGTCAGAGCCCGCAGATCGGCCGGGTAGCCGTCACTGGTCGGCGATACAGACGTCATGCGTGATTGCCCCGTAGCGAGGGCGCGGCAGCGCGCCCCGTCCTATTGGATTACGCATCAGGCAGGGACACCCCTCGTCTGCGGAGGGCAAGAGGGCAGCGGGGTCGATAAGGCCTGTCTGGTCATCCGGCGATGAGATCGAAAGAGGTCGAAAAACAGGTCCGAAGGTCGAACAAACGGTCTGGCCCGGCCCCTTGTGCGCCGCCCGCCGGGTGACGCCGTCGGCGGACGCAGCGGCCGTTACCGACCAGCACCCTCGACACAATCAGCCGGCAAGTCTCGACCAGATGGCGTCAGGCGGGCACTCTTGTGCAGGTTCATCCGGGGGCTCCCGGTCCCGAGGTTGGGGTGTCGCAACCCCACTCTCTCAACCCGACCCCCGGGAGTACAACCTTCATGGCTTCGACAGCTAAGCGTTCCGTCAGCAAAGCCCGGCGTCCCATTCAATGCCGGCTATGACGAATGACCCGACGATCTGACTTGCCAACCGTCAGTCAATGGAACGGCGCGGCGCGCCTTGGGCAGGCGTGGGGAGTGTTCGCCGGAGCCTTGGGCGACAATGCCTTTCACCGACACCATGCGATTCAGGTGGTTATCGGGGCACACGTGCGGGTCCAGGGACCATCAGGTGTTGATGCCGTAGCCGACGGATTTGTCATTCCGACTGATGCATGGCATCGCGTTTTCAGCTGCCAGGGGGGCGTGCTGCTCTATGTCGACCCTGACGCGCCCGGCGGGCGAACAATTGCCAGGCAACTGGATTCGAGCGTCCGTGAGCTGGACCCCGAAATCATCCCTCATGTTGCGGAAATTGCAGCAGATGCCCTCATCAGGGGAGAGTCGGCTGAGCCGATCAGGCGGCTAGGCCAACTTCTGGGCGCCTCTAGCGTGCCACGCAGGGCCGTCGAGCCGCGCATTGTGGAACTGCTCCAGAAACTCTCGACTTCTGAACCGCCATTCCCGGACTCTCGAGAGATCGCAGCGTCAATGGGCCTCTCGGGATCACGTCTGGTCCACGTGTTCACCCGCAATGTCGGCATGCCACTTCGATCGTATCTGCTGTGGATGAAGCTGCGACGGTCAATGGAGGCTGTTGCAAGGGGGGCAAGTCTGACGGAGGCAGCCCATGCCGGTGGCTTCGCTGACTCAGCGCATTTTTCGAGGACCTGCCGGTCCATGTTTGGCATCAACCCAAAGGCCCTGACGGGCGGAATGAGGTTTCAGCGATAGCCCGGCGTGGACGCGACCGGTTCGTTCAAGTGTTTGCCTGTGCATCGCGCCATCCTGGCCTTCAGCAAGGGAGGCCTCAATGCGCCACGTCATCCGCCACTTCGCCTACCCCGTGATCATCGCCATCGTGATATCCTGCGTCCTAGCCGTTTCGCGCGACAATGAGGGGGGCGTCTGGAGCCTGGCAGCAATAACATTGGCAGGTCTCGTCGCCGTCGGGCTGATGGAACGGCTGGCTCCCTACCAACGGGCATGGACCCGAAGCCATGGAGATCTGATCGCCGACCTGCAGTACAACCTGCTTGGAGCGATCCTCCTGCAGTCCAGTGTGGTGATCCTGTTTCCGGCCGCCACCCGACTGGTTTCCCTGAATGTGTGGCCCATGGACTGGCCACTGTGGGCCAGCGTCCTTGCTGTGGGTTTGATCGTCGATTTTGGCCTCTACTGGATGCATCGCTGGAGCCACCGCTCAGAGCTGCTCTGGCGCTTTCATCAACCTCACCACAGTTCGGAACGGCTCTATTGGCTGAATGGAGAGCGCCGGCACATTGTGAGTGCACTCCTGCTCGCAGCTCCAGGGCTGGGTGTTGTCGCGGTGCTGGGCGCGCCGCAGATCGCGCTGGCGGCCTGGTTCGCAATTCTTCCGGTCCATCTCGCCTTTCAGCATGCCAACATCGACTACTCCCTCGGGCCAATGCGGTTCATTTTCGGCGTGGCCGAGATGCACCGCTGGCATCACAAGCGCGATTTCGAAGACGCCCAGGTCAATTTCGGGGAGGTATTTCTGATCTGGGATTGGTTGTTCGGCACCGGCCACGACGCAAGAAACGGTGTCAGCGCCGGCGATCTGGGACTCAGCGACAGGGCCTACCCCAAAGGCTTCTGGGGCCAACATCTGGCAGCGTTCTTTCGCCGGTCGCCCTGACACCCCGCTCGCAAGTCGCCGCGACGGCGGCCTGAACTGAAACGGCCCAGCGACCCAACGATCACCAGCGACATCATGCCTGGCTGGGCATGATCGCCCCGGTGGCTGAGCCTGCCACCTTCGACAACGCCGAGACCCGCCATGACAACGCCGAAGCCACAGATCGACGAGCCAAGCTTCACACCCGCAGCGGGCCATCACTGGCTGACCCCCTTCTATGACCTGGGCCTGGCTGCTCTTACGAGGGAACGTCGCTGGAGGGACGCGTTGATCGCTCAGATACGCCCCTTGAGAGACGACGTCATTGCGGATCTCGGCTGCGGGACAGGATCGCTCCTCGTGCGGATGGCGGCGGTACAGCCCGACGCCACGTTGATTGGACTCGATCCCGATCCGGCGGTCCTGGCCCTTGCCAGAGCAAAGCTTGTCCGGGCCGGAGCGAAGGCAGAGCTTCGTCAGGGGTTTGGCCGCGACGCCAATCAGGTGCTGAGCGGACGGGCCGCAACGAAAATCGTCTCAAGCTTGGTCTTTCACCAGGTGCCGATGGCCGAAAAATCTGCTGCGCTCGCCGCCGCCTATGCGGCGATGTCGCCTGGCGGTGAGCTCCATATCGCCGACTACGGCCTTCAACGCACACCGCTCATGCGAGGCCTCTTTCGGGCGACTGTCCAGAAACTTGATGGTTTCGAGAACACCCAACCGCAAGCCGAGGGCGTCTTGCCGGAACTGATTGTCGCTGCAGGTTTCAACGAGGTTGAGGAAACCCGGGTAATCCCAACGCTGAGCGGTTCAATTTCCCTGATCAGGGCCATCCGCCGCTGAACGGTTGAGCTGGTCTTCCCCCGCTTGGGCGGAACAAGCACGTTGCAAGTCCAGCTTTGCACTGGGCCGTCGCCGCCGGAGTCGTCCTAGCCCGCCGGGCGAGGCGCACGGGAGGAGGCATGGTAGCTCAGGATCCGCCATTGGCCGTCGCGCTTGTGCAGGACGCTGGTCGCCACGCCTCTGCGCTCGACAGGCAGCTTGGCTGGATCCTTGAAGGTGACGCGATAGCGGTAGGTTTCGGTGGCATAGGCGAAATCGCCGACCACGGTCGCCTCCGTCATATGGCCCTCGAACGCGAAGGCGTTGAACACCAGCAGTTCGGGTCCCAGATGGTGCGCCAGATAGTTCGCGAATGTACCTTCGACGCCGCCCTGCTCATAGACACGGGCTTCGGGCCAGAAATAGGCCGTGGCCGCCTCGGCATCGAGAGCTTCGATCGCGGACTTGTAGCCCTCCAGAACCCCGACAACTTCATCCCGTGCGGCTGTCTCAGAAGGGGCGGAGGATAGCTTTTCGGCTGCGGGTGGTGGTGCCGCCAGCGTGGCCACCGGAAGCGCTGCCAGAGCAAACGCGAACACAAGGTTTCTCATCAGGAACGTTCTCCAGGGTCACGCGGCGCGCCAGTCTCGGTTTGAGCGTCGCGCGGGTTGGCGTGACAAATCGGGCACCGATTTTGACAAGGATCATACTGACTACAGAGTCGACTAGGCTATCCTATGGTCACGAAGCGTCGTGAACAACAGAAGGACCATCGTAATGCTGAAGCCTGTGAAACTTGGCCTCGCCACAGCGATTGTTGTCGCCGTGCTGTGGGCTATCTGCAGCGTTCTGATCATGCTTGCTCCGAGTCCGATGATGCAGATGACCGGCCAGATGGTGCATGCGGACTTGCAGGGTGTCGCTTGGACCATGCGTTGGAACGGTTTCTGGATTGGAATGGTCGCTTGGTCAGCAATCGCCGGCCTGGTCACTTGGGCTGTGGCGCTGATCTACAACCGCCTTGGTGGATAGCGTTCCATCGAGTTGCGGGCGTCCCCGCGAAGACTCTTGGTCCATGCTCTTGGCCGATTGCAGAGTTACTGCCCAGGCAGGTTTCAGTGGTCCGCCTGCGGCGCCAGCCAGCGTGACAGGTAGACCCGTTCAAAGGCGAAGACCGCGGCGATGGCGATGCCGGCAAAGAGCACAACCGCCGGATCACTTTGCAGCTTCATCGCCGTGAAGGCCGAAAGCACCACAGCGTCAAAGGCGAGCGCCGTCAGGAGCACCGCCCCGGCGGCGTCGACCGCCTTGCGGCGGAAGTGGAACACGCCCCAGTGCACAGTCATGTCCATGACGAGGTAGAAGAACGCGCCCAGTGATGCGATCCGGCCGAGGTCGAAGAATATCGCCAGCGCCGAGGCGACAACCACCGTGTAGACCAGCGTGTGACGTTGAATGTTCCCGGGCATGCCGAAATGGCGATGCGGGATCATCTTCATGTCGGTCAGCATCGCCAGCATGCGCGAAACCGCGAAAACGCTGGCCAGGACGCCGGACGCGGTCGCGACCGCGGCCAGAAGCACGGTCAGGTAAAACCCTGTCTGGCCGAGCGCCGGCCGTGCGGCTTCCGCCAAGGCGTAGTCCCGGGCGGCGACGATCTGGTCGAGGGTCAGGCTCGCTCCGACGCCGAACGCCACCAGCAGATAGACCAGGACGCAGAGGGCGATCGAGATCACGATCGCACGGCCGACGTTGCGATGGGGGTCGGTGATCTCGCCGCCGCTGTTGGTGATCGTGGTGAAGCCCTTGAAGGCTAGGATCGCCAGGGCCACCGACGCGATAAAGCCAACGGGAGTGGCGGCCTGGCTGGTTTCCGACGCCGCGGCGAACTGGAAGCCGCTCGCCCAGAGCGCGGCGACGCCAAACAGCGCGATGCCGCTGACCTTGACCGCCGCCATGATCAACGAGAAACGCCCGACCGATCGATTGCCGGCTATGTTGACCAGGAAGGCAAACACGATCACCCCGACCGCGAGGATCGGCACCAGTGGCCCGCCCGTGATATCGAAGGGCCGCAGGACATAGGTGGCGAAGGTCCGCGCCACGAGGCTCTCGGCGATGATCATGCTGAGCGCCATCAGCAGCGCAGCCCCGGCCGCGACCGCGCCCGGGCCGTAACATTTCTGCAGGATCATCCCGATCCCGCCGGCCGAGGGCCAGGCGTTCGACATCTTGATGTAGCTGTAGGCGCTGAAACCGGTGACGACCGCGCCCGCGACGAAGGCGAGCGGGAAGAAGGGTCCGGCCAGCTGGGCGACCTGGCCCGTCAGGGCAAAGATGCCCGCCCCGATCATCACCCCCGTGCCCATGGCCACGGCGCCGCCCAGCGTGATCGAGCCCTTTTTGTAGTCACTGCTCGCATGATCATGCTGCATGTCGATTGGCCTCCGGTGGGCGCTCGTCGGTCGCTCTGATGTTGGACGGTCCGCCCCCCATAGACAATCTCCAGCTTGTAGTGATGTGGGCTCGCTTCCGAACGCGTCCAGGTGGAGTGCCTGGAGTCCGTCTATCCGGTCGCGTTCGAGCGGCAATCAGCTCATCGGAGCTTTGGTTCCAATGCGAAAATCAGTGCCTGGTTCCCTCGCCAGGCGAGCGAACGAAAAGCCAGCGCGATTCCAAACGGGCATCACATTGAAAAGGCCGAGAAATATAGACTTGGTCCAGATCATCGTAGTCGAGAGCCGCGGAGTAATTTCGGGCCGATTTCAGGACGTATGGCCGGGGAGCTGGTTTACAAAGCCTTTGGAACAACAAATCCTTTCTGATCACCTGTTTGTACGGAAAAATCCCCGGCTAGCGCCTGTGGAAGTCCGCGAGCAAGTTGTCGCTACCAGGGCAGGGATGGCCGATGTCGCGAACGCCTTCAGATGCACTACTGTTCATCCGCCGTGGCCGCCCGCCGGTTGGCTTCAGACGTATGGTTCGATGCAGGTCGCGGGCGGCTGAATGACGGTGCGACCATTGAAGGGAACAACAACGGTGGACCCAGTGGCTGGTGCCGAGCAGCTGAACAGGGGATGCTTTTGCATTACTCTTGATCGCCGGGTTTTGGATGAAAGCCTGGATCGAGAAGCCGGCATCGGAGGTTTCGCGGCGGACCTGGCCAAGTCACGCCCGTCGCTGTTTTCGAACGTCCCGGTGTTCGTGCCGGCCGAGACGATGGCTGAGATGGCGCAGGTCGTGGCCGCAGTCGAGGCCGCCGCCCGGCTTCCGGGCTACAAGGATGTGTCCCTGGCATGGGCGCCGCAGACAGCGCAGGTTGAATCCGGCCCGCTCGGCGCTCTCATGGGCTACGACTTTCATATCACGCCGGATGGGCCACGGCTGATAGAGGTGAACACCAATGCTGGCGGCGCCTTCCTGAACGCCGTCCTGTCGCGCGCTCAGAGCGCCTGTTGCGCGGAAGTCTTGGCGCCGTTCGATATTCGTCCGCCTGAAGGCTTCGGCGACCGGATCGCCGCCATGTTTGTTGCCGAGTGGCGGCGCCAAAGGGGCTCGGGGCGCCCAGCGACGATCGCGATTGTCGACGACCAGCCCGGGGAACAGTACCTTTACCCGGAGCTCCGGCTGGCCAAAGCCTTACTGGAGTCACAGGGGTTCAGGGCCGTTATTGCCGATGCGGCTGAACTGGCCGTGACCGGACGGCGGGTGACTGTACAGAATGAACCCGTCGATCTCGTCTACAATCGGCTCGTTGACTTTGCGCTTGACGAACCACGACATGCGGCATTGCGGGCGGCCTATCTCGATGGTTCTGTGGTCGTGACCCCCAATCCGCGGGTGCATGCTCTGTTGGCCGACAAGCGCAACCTCACACTGCTGTGCGATACTGCTCGCTTGCAGAGTTGGGGGCTGGCCCAGGCCGATGTCGCCATTCTCAGAGCCGCTGTGCCGCAGACGGTGATCGTCTCGCCTGGCAACGTTGAAGATCTCTGGCGAGACCGGCGACACTTATTTTTCAAGCCGGCTGGTGGTCATGGCAGCAAGGCTGCCTATCGGGGCGACAAGGTTACACGCGGCGTTTGGGACGAAATCCTCGCCGGAGCCTATGTGGCGCAAGCCTATGCGGCACCGGGGCCGCGGGCGGTCGAGCACGAAGGCACGCGGACCAATCTGAAAGTCGACGTGCGGCTTTACACCTATGCTGGGGAGGTTCTCCTGGTGGCGGCGCGCCTCTATCAGGGCCAGACAACCAACATGCGAACCCCTGGCGGCGGCTTCGCTCCGGTTCTGGAAGTCCCTGCCGCACTGACTGCTGCCTGTACCTGAGAAGGCCATCCATAGATGTCGGAATCGGCTCGACTGGGTGTCAGGTCACGCGTCGCCGGAAAAGCCATGCACCTACGGCCAGAGTCGCAAGCGCGATCAGCGCCATGGGCCACGTGTGCTGGAGGATGATCGGGGCTGGAAAGTCCTTGAGGAACACGCCCTTGATCGCGTCCGCCGGCCATTCTGGAGCGGAGTGGCGGGGCGCAAGGTGTGCGGCACGCCTCGCCCACGGACCAGGAATCAGCACGAGGACCCATCATGCGGTCTTCGCGACTGGACGCTGATGCAAAAAAGCGTCGAGGTCGCCGATTCCGAGGCTGGCGTTGGTCTTGGCAATGGAGGTTTCCGCGTCCGGCGCGGCGCGGCGCAGGGCCCGAATGGCGTCGATCGTTTCCGGGATCACGATCGCTTGGTTGTCGACCATACAGGCGTAGAAGAGTTCGTCCCCCTCGACCCGGAGCATGTCGGTCCACAAAGCCACCTCGTAAAGGTTGGCGTGGGGGCGCCCGATGTCGGCCATCAATTCCTTGACCGTGTTCAGGGCCCCCAGTCCGTCGCCGGTCTGGATGGCGGCGATACGCGATGACGCCATGAAGGCGGCGAGCACCTCGGCCTTCCCAGCGGCGCGGGTCATCTGCACCGACCAATAGTGCAGGTGCGCGAGTGTTTCAGGGACCTTGACCGCCATGGTGACCACGTCAAGGTCCGGATCGACGCTCTTGGCGTCGGGCCCTTGGTGGCTAGGAATCTCCGGTTCCGGGACCAGTGTGTTCATGATCCCGCTGTGATCGCTTTCCCAGGGGTCGGTGGCGCGCCGAAGGAGCGTGCCCCGTGCGCGCCGCAGCAGACCCGCGCGCTTCAGAGCAGTCAGCGTACGAACGATCGAGGTTGTGTTGCACGAAACGACCCGGGTCGCCTCGCGGCCCAAGGCCCCCGCATAGTTGGACTCGGCGACGAAGGAGTGACCGGTGACCTCGTGCTTTTCACCGCCCTGGACGATGAAGGGCTTTCCACTGCGCCGGTAGAGTTTGGCGTTTGCCGCACCGATGTGTTTGGGCGTGCAATCCACCAGGACATCGGCGGCTGCGATGAGCTCCGTGAGGTCGCCCTCGATCGGCAGACCCGCGGCTTGCATCGACTCCGCATCCTTCGACGTGGCTCCAAACAGCTTCACGCCCTGGCGTGAAGCGACTTGAAGCCGCCAGTCGGCGCTCATGTCCGCCACGCCTTGCAGGATCATGTCGTCCTGGGCCGCGACTGCCAGCGCGACGCGTTTACCGATCACGCCATAGCCGATGACGCCTACTCGGATCTGTTCGGGCTCGATCATTGGATTGTCCTCCTTCAAAGGGTGCCGGACGGCGCGATCGCAGTCTCAGCAAGGGGGGGCGGCGATGCGGCGCTCAGCGTCGATCATGTAGTCTCGGGTAAGGGGGGCGGCGGTGACCCGACGCGCAAGCTGAATCTGGAACACCATTAGGCCACCGACGCGGAACGCAGCTTCGCAGACGGCGAGATAATATTCCCACATCCGGCAAAACCGCTCGTCGTAGAGGGTGGCGGCCTGTGTCCGCCGGGACTGGAAGCGTTCGGACCAGCGTTGCAGGGTCTCGGCATAATGTAGCCGCAGAATCTCCACGTCGGTCACCCACAGGTCGCTCTTCTCAACACTGGTCAACACCTCAGACAGCGATGGGCAATAGCCGCCCGGGAAGATGTACTTGTGGAGCCAGGGGTCGGCGTCGCCCGGTGGATTGCGGTGGCCGATCGCGTGGATCACGGCCAAGCCATCTGGCGCGAGCCGGCGACGGATCACGTCGAAGAATTCGCTAAAATGCGGCTCCCCGACATGTTCGAACATGCCGACGGAGATGATCCGGTCGAAGGTCCCGGTCGAATGGCGATAGTCTTGCAGATGAAACCGGACGCGATCGTTCAGGCCCTCGTCGTGCGCGCGCGTTTGCGCAATCGCCAGCTGCTCCTGCGACGGGGTGAGGCCGTCGACCTCGACGCCATGACGCCGCGCCAGGTCGAGCGCCAGGCCGCCCCGTCCCGAACACGTGGCGCCGGTCCCAGGGGTCGACGACGACGAGCGTGCCGAATTGAACAGCCCGTTCCAGCACCTTTGCGAGCACTGTGAACGCCGCCCGATGGGGCAAAACAGCACGGAGCGCTTGTCTCAGCATCGGATCATCTCTTGCCTTGCGGGGTTACGTCGGGATCTGAAGACTAAGACGACGAACTCGCCGACGCCTTACAGCGGCGAGGTGTCAGAGGGTTCAGAGCCATTATCGCCGATGCGACTGAACCGGCCGTGACCGGGCGGCCTATCTCGATGGTTCTGTGGTCGTGACCCCCAATCCGCGGGTGCATGCTCTGCTGGCCGACAAACGCAACCTCACGCTGCCGTGCGATACTGCTCGCTTGCAGAGTTGGGGGCTGGCCCAGGCCGATGTCGCCATTCTCAGAGCCGCCGTGCCGCAGACGGTGATTATCTCGCCTAGCAACGTTGAAGATCTCTGGCGAGGCCGGCGACACCTTTTTTCAAGCCGGCTGGGGGTCATGGCAGCAAGGCTGCCTATCGGGGAGACAAGGATACACGCGGCGTTTGGGACGAAATCCTAGCCGGACGGCTGGCCAGATAAGCGCGGGGCCGACTATTGACCAGCGCGCGCACCTGGCCGCGGACTCAACCCCTACTGAGGTGTAGGAGTCGCAGCCGTCGAAGCGTCCGCTGGCGCCATCATCGCCGCGCATTTCTTGTGCATGCCTTCCATCTCGGCCTTGCTCAGCGGTTTGCCGCCCGGCCAAGTCGCCGCGCCAGTCTTGTCGCGGCCGTGGTCGTGGACCGCCCTCGGGGCCATCTGGTCGCCCATGATCGCCTTGCACATGTCGTGCATTTCGGCGTCGGTGAGCGCGGCATCGAGAGCTGGCGTCGCGGCGGGGGCCGCCGGGTGATGGGGATCCTGCGCCAGCGCGGGCGTGGCCATCAGCAAGGCGGCGCTGACGGTCGCCATCAACAGAGTTCTCATCATTGGGTCTCCTGATCGCGCTCAACCAGCGCTGCCATCTAGGACGCAACCGGCGGGGATCATTACGGACGGAGGGGTGCGGCCGATTCCGCTCGTCGCGGTGGCCGTGCTGTAAGAGTTTCCCCTAGACGACGTCATTCTTGTCAGTTCACCGCGCCTGCGATGACGGCCTTGCGGCCCGGTTTGAAGGATTTTCTCATGGCTGAGCTTTGGGTCGATCAGTGGAGGCCGGGGTACGGGCCGCTGCGGCGCGAGGCGGCGACTGTGGAGCGCGTTGAAGCCCTCGCGGCGCGCCTCATCGAACGTCGCGTCTGGCCGGAGGATGAGACGGTTTACCGTGTTCTTGCTGCTGCGGATCGGTTGGCCAGCGCCGCCATGTGGGTCGTCGGGCACATGACATACGCTCGAAGCGTGGACGTGAGCGGGGCTCCGCTGCCTGCCGACGAATTCAAGGCTGCGCCGGAAGGACATATGGGCGGGTCTCTGAACATGGTCCCGGCCTTTGTCGGCTATCTTGCCGCAAACGTACTGTCGGGAAAGACGCGGTCCTGGATCATGGGGCAAGGCCATTGCGTGGCAGCCATAGAGGCGGTCAATGCTCTGACCGGCGACGTTTCGCCGATGCAGAAGGGTCGTTACGACCGCACACAAGCCGGCCTCTCGCGGCTGGTCTCCGACTTCTACTCCTACGCCATCGGCGCTGACGGGCGTCCCTCTGTTCCACTTGGCAGCCATGCCGGTCCGAACACCGCCGGAGCCGTGTCTGAGGGGGGCTACCTGGGCTTTGCTGAGGTCCAGTACGCTCACATGCCGCTGGTCGGCGAGAGCCTGGTCGCGTTCCTCAGCGACGGCGCCTTCGAGGAGCAGCGGGGTTCAGACTGGTCGCCCCGCTGGTGGCGCGCCGAGGACAGCGGCCTGGCCGTTCCAATTATGGTCCTCAACGGCCGGCGGATCGAGGAAAGGACCGCGATCGCCCAAGAGGGGGGCGCGAGCTGGCTTGAGCAGCATCTTCGACTCAGCGGTTTTGATCCGTTCACCATTGACGGTCACGACCCGGCCGCCTTCGCTTGGGCCATCCTGGAGGCGGAGGAACGCCTCAGACGGTTCACCAGTGATCCCGGACGGACCTACCCGGCACCGATGCCATATGTCATCGCCAAGGCGGTGAAGGGTTTCGGGTTTCCGGGCGCCGGAACCAATGCCGCCCACAATCTGCCCCTGGGCAAGAGCCCGCGCGTCGATGAGGATGCACGGGCGGCCTTCAATGCCGCGGCGGCGGCGCTGTTCGTTCCGATGGACGAGCTCGAGGCCGCCATTGGCGTGCTTCAACCCCACGCATTGCAGCAGCGTCCGCCGGAGAGCAACCATCCGATCGCCAACCGCCGGCCGGCGCACCCGGTCCTGCCCCGGCCGCTGTGGTCGGCCGAGGCTCGCTCGCCGATGGACGCCCTGGACGCCTGGTTTGTGGCGTTGATCGACGCCAATCCCGACCTGCGTCCCCGCGTCGGCAACCCCGACGAGCTGCGCAGCAACAGCATGGGGCGGACCCTGGATCGGCTCAGGCACAGGGTGAACACGCCCGAGGCTGGGGTGCCAGAGGCGGTCGACGGCGCGGTGATCACCGCGCTCAACGAGGAGGCGGTCGCCGGCGCGGCGCTGGGCAACAAGGGCGGACTCAACCTGATCGTTAGCTATGAAGCCTTCGCCGTGAAGATGCTCGGCGGACTTCGCCAGGAGATCGTCTTCGCCCGCCGGCAGAAAGAGACCGGCGTCGCGCCCGGCTGGATCGCTATCCCGCTCATTGCAACCTCCCACACCTGGGAGAACGCGAAGAACGAGCAGTCACACCAGGATCCAACGCTGGCAGAAGCGTTGCTCGGCGAGATGTCGGATACCGCTCGCGTATTCTTCCCGATCGACGCCAACAGCGCAGTGGCGGCCTTGCGGGAGCTCTATGGGCAGCGGGGGCAGATCGGTTGCCTGGTGACGCCCAAGCGCGTCCTGCCAAACCGACTCGACGGTGCACAGGCGCAGGTGCTGTTCGAGAATGGCGCCATCCTCCTCGCAGGCGATCCGGCCAAGGCGGAGGTTCAATTCGTCGCCGTGGGCGCCTATCAGGTCGACGAGGCCCTGAAGGCATACGCCCGTCTCCTGGCGCGCGGCAGACGCAGCTGTGTCACCGCCATCCTGGAACCCGGGCGCTTCCGCGCCCCGCGCGACGAAATCGAGGCTGCATTCGTTGTGGATGACGAACAGCTGCGCGCGCTTTTCCCCCCGGAGCTGCCACGGGTGATCCTCAGCCATACTCGGCCTGAACCGATGCTCGGCCTTCTGCGCCGGGCCGACGGCGGGCCAAAAAAGACCACGGGGCTAGGCTACATCAGCCGCGGCGGGACGCTCGACGTCTCCGGAATGCTGTTCGCGAACCGCTGCACATGGGCGCACGCGGTCGGCTCTGCGGCCGACCTGCTCGAAACCGACAAATCGACGGTCCTTGCGGTCGAGGAGATCGCGGCGATCGAAGGCCATCACCATCCCCGTGTTCTGGTGGGGGAAGCCGAACCGAAAAGGAAGACGGCGTGATCACTTTAACGAGTCTTGGCGGAGCGGGAACGGTCACCGGCTCCAAGCATATGTTGGAGTTCAACGGCCAGCGGTTGCTGATCGACTGCGGCCTGTTTCAAGGTCTGAAGGCGCTTCGTGAGCGCAACTGGGAGCCGTTCCCGGTCGAACCGGCGAGTATCGATGGCGTCGTCCTGACCCACGCTCACCTGGACCACTGCGGCTACCTTCCAAAGCTCGTCAAGGAAGGCTTCGGCGGCGGGATCTATTCGACTTCCGCGACGAGCGATCTTTCCGAGATCATCCTGCTGGACAGCGCCCACATCCAGGAGAAGGACGCCGAGTACGCCAATCGTCGAGGGTTTTCCAAACACAAGCCCGCCTTACCGCTCTATGGCGTGCGGGACGCTGAGCGGGCCCTGAAGCAGTTCTCCGCGGTGGGAATCGGCGCCCGGATAGACCTGCCCGGAGGGGCTGAACTGACGCTGCGCCGGGCTGGCCACATCCTGGGCGCCGCGACCGCGGAGCTTCGCTGGGCGGGCAGGACAATCGTCTTCTCCGGGGACCTCGGCCGCTACGGCGACGCGGTCATGGTGGACCCGGAACCGGTCACGGAAGCCGACTACGTGGTCATTGAGTCGACCTACGGCAATCGCAAACACGAGGCGGGCGATCCGACGGAGGCCCTGGGCGACATCATCGAACGCACGACCCAGCGCGGCGGCACGGTGATTATTCCCACGTTCGCAGTCGGTCGGGCCCAGTCGCTGATGTTTCATCTGTGGAAGCTCAAACAGGCCGGCCGCCTCGGACTGACACCCATCTACCTCGACAGTCCGATGGCGATCAGCGCCACCGACCTGCTTCACAAGCATCGTGGAGACCACCGCCTCACACCCGAGGAGTGCGACGCCACCTGCGGGATCGCCACCTACATCCGGGACGTGGAGGAGTCGAAGGCGGTCACCGCCAGCCCGGTGCCCAAAGTCATCCTGGCCGCCAGCGGCATGGCTACTGGCGGGCGGGTGCTACACCACATCAAGGCCTTCGGACCGGATCGCCGCAATACCATTCTCTTTTCCGGGTTCCAGGCCGCCGGCACGCGAGGCCGCTCGATGATGGAAGGCGCCGGCGAGGTGAAGATTCACGGTCAGTGGATCCCGATCCATGCCGAGGTCGCCTACCTCTCGATGCTCTCGGCCCACGCCGACGCGGACGAAATTCTCCGCTGGCTCTCGGGATTCCAGCGCCCCCCTAAGAAGACCTTCATCGTGCACGGCGAGCCGGATGCATCCAACGCGTTGCGCCTGCGCATCGAGGATCGCTTCGGCTGGGACTGCGTCATTCCGCAGATGATGGAGACGCACGAACTGTGAGCAGCGCGACGCCCGATTTCACGGCCCCGGCGACTCTGAAGGCGCGACGGCTGCGGCTGTTCACCCAGCATGAGTCAATCATCGTGATGCGCACCGACTGTCATGTCTGTCGCTCCGAGGGCCTTTCGGCGCGCGCGCGGGTGTTGCTGATCGCCGGTGACCGCCAGGTCCACGCCACCCTGTTCCAGGTCGAGGGCGATGACCTCATCGCCCCTGGCGAGGCGGCCCTCTCGGAAGAGACCTGGAGGCTTCTGGGCGCCGGCGAGGGCGATCCAATCCTGGTGCGGCACGCGCCCGCCCTCGCGTCGATGGCCAGCGTCAGGCGGCGCATCTACGGCAATCGCCTCGACGAACCCGCCTTGCAGGCCATCGTCACGGACGTGGTCGCGGGTCGCTACACCAATGTGCATCTGGCCGCCTTCCTCACCGCGACCTCCGCCCTGCCGTTCGACGAGGCCGAAATCGTGGCGCTGACCCAGGCCATGGTCGATGCCGGCGACCGCCTTTCCTGGCGAACGACGACCGTCATCGACAAACACTGCATCGGCGGTTTGCCGGGCAACCGCACGACGCCGATCGTGGTGGCGATCGTCGCGGCCTGCGGACTTGTCGCGCCCAAGACCTCGTCGCGGGCCATCACATCGCCGGCGGGCACCGCCGACACTATGGAGACCTTGGCGCCGGTCGACCTCGACCTTGCCGCCATGCGGCGAGTGGTGGAGGCCGAAGGCGGCTGCGTCGTCTGGGGCGGCGCCGTCCGATTGAGCCCGGCCGATGATATCTTCATCCGCGTGGAGCGCGTCCTCGACGTCGATACCGAAGGGCAGCTGATCGCCTCGGTGCTGTCGAAGAAGATCGCCGCCGGCTCGACCCATGTGGTGCTCGACATCCCGGTCGGCCCTACCGCCAAAGTGAGGAGCGCGGACGCCGGCGAGAGGCTGGCCGAGCGGCTGTCCTCCACGGCGGCCCGTTTCGGTCTTGTCGCCCGTTGCATCCAAACGGACGGAAGCCAGCCTGTCGGCCGGGGCATCGGCCCGGCTCTGGAGGCCATTGACGTGCTCGCGGTCCTCCAGGGCCACCCCGACGCGCCACAGGACCTCCGTCGCCGCGCCTGCATGCTGGCCGGGGTGGCGCTTGAGCTTGGCGGCGCGGTGGCGAACGGCGAAGGCGAGGCCTTGGCGGACGCCGTGCTGGCCGATGGCCGCGCCTGGACCAAGTTCCAGAAGATCTGCGAGGCGCAGGGGGGCATGCGCACGCCGCCGCGCGCGCCGCTCCAGGCGCCAGTGTCCGCGTCCCGTTCAGGCCGCGTGATCCACATGAACAACCGAAAGATCGCCACCCTGGCGAAACTCGCCGGGGCGCCCGACGTCAAGGCGGCCGGGCTAAGCCTGAATGTCAGGCTGGGGGACGAAGTGGCGGCCGGCGATCCGTTCCTGTTCGTGCATGCGGAAACGGCGGGCGAGCTCGGCTACGCCCTGGACTACGCGAACGCCAACCCGGACCTGATCGAGATCGAGGCCTGACCGATGCGACTGATTCTGCCCCTGCCGGGTGCCGAGGCCTTGGCGTCCGAGATCGCCGCCGGGCTGGACGCCGACCTTGGCGCCGTCGAGACCCGGCGGTTTCCCGATGGCGAAGCCTATGTCCGCCTCCCCACAGCGCTCGCGGGCCGCGACGTGGTCATCGTCTGCACTCTGGTACGTCCGGATGAGCAATTTCTGCGCCTGGTGTTCGCTGCCCGCGCGGCGCGCGAACTCGGCGCGACTCGGCTGACGCTGGTCGCGCCCTATCTGGCCTACATGCGCCAGGACAAACGGTTCCAGCCGGGCGAGGCGCTTACCTCCCGCCATTTCGCGCATTTAATCTCACGCGAGTTCGACGCGCTGGTGACCGTCGATCCGCACCTCCACCGCCACAAGGCGTTGAGCGAGATCTATTCAATCCCAGCGACGGCGTTGCGCGCGGCGCCGCTGCTGGCGGACTGGATCAGGTTCAACGTCGAGCGACCGCTCATCATCGGTCCGGACGCCGAAAGCGAGCAGTGGGTGTCCGAAGTCGCCGAGCTGGCGGCGGCGCCCCACCTTGTGCTGAGCAAACAACGGCATGGCGACCGGGATGTGGAAATCGCTATTTCCGGCCTGGATGGCTGGCGAGGCTATCAACCCGTCCTTGTCGACGATATCGTCTCGTCGGGGCGCACGATGATCGAGACGGCGGAGGGCATGATTGCCAAGGGTCTCCCGAAACCGGTGTGCGTGGCCGTCCACGCCCTGTTCGCCGACGACGCCTACCTGCGCCTGTCGGAACGTGCCGGATTGGTCATCTCAACCAATACGATCTCACACCCGAGCAACGGGATCTCCGTCACCCCGCTGCTGGTCGATGCCCTCGTTCAGGTCGAGTGAGGCCGGTCCCGGGGTGTCAGTCGGCCCGCCTGGCGAGGAAACGGTCGGCGGCGAGGCAACGGACTGGACATGCGGCGCAACGCGCGACCATCGACTGCCGAAGGGCTGCCCGGGCCCGGTGCAGGCGCACGGCAACGTTATTGGCAGTCAGCGCCAGTTCGCTAGCCACTAGCTTGAGGGGCGCCTCCTGCAGTTCGGCGCGGCGAATCAGGTCCGTGTAGGCGGGCCTCAGCTCGTCGATGGCTTTCGACAGGCAGGTCATCGGTGTCTCGATGTCATCGTCGGGGTCGTCGTGGTCCGCGGGCTGTGGCTCGCTGGCGGCTCCCTGCCACAACCTGCGGCGGGCACCCTCGCGGCGATAGTGGTCGAATAGCGTGTTGCGCAGGCTCACGTTCAGCCAAGCATCGATCTTCTGGGGATCGCTCAAACGCGCGGCCCCCTGGATCGCCCTTATCGAAAAATCCTGCAGCACGTCCTCCGCGTCCCCTCGGCTGGGAAGTCTGCTGGCGAGGAAGCGAAGCCAACGCCCTCGTTCGCTGGACAGCTTTGCCTCGATCTGGCGGCCCATCTCCTGGGCGGAGGGCGCGGGACGAACCACAGTCAGCGCCGTTGGAGATGAAGCGGGAAGCTCGCGGCGCTCAACTTTCCTAATCGCCATGGTCGTGCTCCACCATCAAATGACGGGGGAAGCTTTCACGGCGAGAAGGAGGTGAGTTTGCTGTAAATCAAATATGCGATTGATTGTCAGAAAAGGAAATTTTCTCTGAGGGATTGATTGTCCACGCGCGTATGGCACCGGAGATCTAAGCTGCGCTACGGGAAGTGTTTGGAATTTTTTCGTGGATCGACCCTACACTATTTTGAGGGGTTGCAGATCTTGTGCGTAAGGCACACCGCGTATGGTTGGGAGAGAGACTGCCCTGTTTGCGAACGGCGCTGCGGCCGTTTGGTCCAGGACACAGCAGTCGAACGGCCCTCACCAGCCGGCCTCGTCCACATCATTCAGATGAGATGGAGCGGAGCGACGGCCCCGCCGCGGTTGAGGGCTGGATAAAGGCCCATTGGAAGAATGCCGGAATGAGGGTGAGCTCGGGGACGGTCAGATTCCCGAAAATCCTTAGGCGGCCAGATCACGAATGCATCCTGGGGACCATTGCCAGCCCCGAATGGACGGCAAAGGTCAGGAGGCGTCCGAAATACAAACTGGTGGGGTATCGGGCCGCGTAGCCTAGGAAGCTCACTTTCAGCCAGCCGACATGCGCCAAGTACGGGAGCCACTGGATCGAACCGTGCATCGCGCCGATGACCATGAAGTTCAGGTAGGCTGGCCGCCGGCGCGCCGGCTCGACAAAGTCAGCCGACAAGGGAAACCACACCGGCCATGCGGCCCGAACGAGCAATGTGCAGGCCAGCGACAATGCCGCAAGGGCCAGCCGGTTCGCGCGAGACGCTTCGGTCGAGATTAGTCCCTTTGTCAACTGCTGAACGCCAAAAAAAACGGGGCCCGCCTCGTGAGGCGCGCGCTGGGGCGGCGAATGTGACTGCTATGTCACCCGCACTCGAGATCGTGCGGATGAAGGCTAGAGCATTCTTCCATCTGATTGAATCGATGGGATTCCCAAATCAGCGGATGGGTGATTCAAGCTCTGTGCTGGTGATGGAGGCTGGCATGGATGAGCAAGGCGCTGTCGGTGGATCTTCGCGAGCGTGTGATCGCCGCGATTGACGAGGGGATGTCGTGCCGCGGCGCGGCGGTGCGGTTCGGGGTGAGCGCGGCGAGCGCGATCCGCTGGCGGGCGCTGTCGCGCCGGCAGGGCGACGTGCGGCCGGGCCCGTTGGGCGGGGATCGGCGGTCTGGCCGGATCGAAGCGCAGGCAGAGGTGATCCTGGGCCTGCTGGAGGGCAAGCCGGACATCACGCTTGCGGAGATCGAGGCGGCGCTGGCCGAGCGGGGCGTGGCGGCGAGCAGCTCGACGATCTGGCGGTTCTTCGACCGTCGCAGGATCACGCTCAAAAAAAGTCGGCGCACGCGGACGAACAGAGCCGTCCCGATGTCCTGAAGCGGCGCGAGGACTGGTTCGAGGGTCAGCTGGACCTCGATCCCACCCGGCTGGTGTTCCTCGACGAGACCGGGGCCACCACCAAGATGGCCCGCCGCCATGGCCGGGCTCCGCGCGGCCAGCGACTGCGCTGCAGCGTGCCGCACGGCCACTGGAAGACCACCACCTTCATCGGCGGCCTGAGGCTGGGCGGCATGACCGCGCCGATGGTCCTGGACGGGCCGATGACCGGCGTCTGGTTCCAGGCCTATGTCGAGCAGGTGCTGATCCCGACGCTGCGGCCCGGCGACATCGTCATCCTCGACAACCTGGCCGCTCACCGGAACGCCGCCGCCCGCCACGCCATCGAGGCCGTCGGCGCCAGCCTCAAGTTCCTGCCGCCCTACAGCCCCGATCCCAACCCGATCGAGAACGCCTACTCAAAGCTCAAGGCCATGCTGCGCAAGGCCGCCGCCCGCACCAGAGACCATCTATGGAAGGCCATCGCCCAGATCATCGACACCTTCACACCCAGCGAATGCGCCAACTACTTCGCCGCCGCAGGATACGATGCAGACTGATCGGAAAATGCTCTAGGCCGCCGACCGCCGACGGCCCGGTTTAGCTGCCGTCCTGCTGGCTAGGGTCGAGGGCTGTTGAACAGGTTGTAGAGCGAGCCGAAGACCAGGGCGACATACCAGCCGGTCATGAAGGCCCAGGCGACTCCGGCCAGCAGCAACCTGGGCTGGGTCCAGTCGATGTCGGGAGAAAGAACCGACAGAAAGTGGATGCCCTCCAGCCCTGGGATCAACTCGCCGATCGCGCAAAGGGCGAAGGTGATCGCCAGGAATATCGAAAGGCTCAAGCCGAACGGGATGAGTCGGATCGTGTGGCGATGCATGGAGTCATTGGCCGACATGGAAGCTTCCTCTCCTTTGAACAGGGTCACTTCAGCACGACCCTCTACGTCTAAGACGCTCCCGCCGCCTGAGATTACAGCATCGCCGGTCCGGCCATTCATCCCGCTGACTGAGGTCAGCGGCCGGTCGCCAGCCCGCGTGCGGGCCGAGCCTGAGGATTGCCGCCCAGCATCCAATTCGAGCGCTACCTCCTACCAGTAGGGTCGCGTCGCTGGCGGCCCATCGAATACGGGCCAACAAATCTATTCAGGTACGCGGTCAAGCCGGTGACCAACAGCCATCCGGCCACCGACTTCGGCCTTGCCGAGAGGACGACGTCAAGACCGATGCCGACGACGCCGGCACCGACGGTCGAGAGCGTGTCGAACGCCTTCCGACGCTGTTCCAGACGCAAGTCAGGCGGAATCAGGAACGACCTCCGGTGCGCTTTCCAGTGTGACGCTCCGGCCGCCCCAGGTTTCACCCAGCTTCAGGCGTTTGAGCAGCAGGGCGTTGATCGCCACAAGCGCGGAGCTGCCCGACATGGCGATCGCCGCCACCTCCGGGCTCAGGGTGAAGGGGTAGAGGACCCCCGCCGCCAGCGGGAAGGCGATCACATTGTAGCCCACTGCCCACCAGAGGTTCTGGTGCATCTTTCGTAGCGTCGCACGCGAGAGGTCAATTGCCTTGACCACGTCCGCCGGATCGCTCCGCATCAACACCACGTCGGCGCTTTCTATGGCGACATCCGTTCCGGCGCCAATGGCGAAGCCCACGTCGGCCTGGGTGAGCGCGGGCGCGTCGTTCACGCCGTCACCGACCATGCCGACCTTGTTGCCCTGGTCCTGCAGCGCCTTGACCTTGGCCGCCTTCTCGCCCGGCAGGACCTCGGCGAGCACAATATCGATGCCGAGTTCGGCGGCGATCCGCCTGGCTGTCCCGAGATTGTCCCCAGTCATCATGGCCACTTTCACGCCCAGCGCCTGCAGTCGTTGGATCGTCGCCCTGGCCGTAGGGCGAGGGGCGTCGGCGACGGCGATCACACCGATCACCTGGCCGTCCCTGGCGATGTGGGCGACCGTCCGGCCCGCGCCCTGGAGACGGTCCGATTCAGCGGCGAGTTCGCCAAGCGCGATGCCATTGTCCTGCATCAGCATGCGGTTGCCGGAGAAGACCGTTCGGCCGTCCACGACCGCGCGCACGCCCTTGCCCTCGAAGGCGGAAAAGTCGGTGGCCGTCGGCAACGCCAGCCCCTTGGCGCGCTCCTGGACCGCGACGGCGATGTGGTGTTCCGATCCCTGTTCGATGGCGGCGGCGAGGGTCAGGATCGCGGCCTCGTCATACCCTGCGGCCGGGACAACCTGCACCACCTTCGGTTCGCCCATGGTGAGGGTGCCAGTCTTGTCGAAGACCACGACGTTGAGCTTGACGGACTCCTCCAAGGCTGCGGCGTCCTTGATCAGGATGCCGTGCTGGGCGCCAAGGCCCGTGCCCACCATCACAGCCATCGGCGTGGCCAGGCCCAGCGCGTCCGGGCAGGCGATGACGAAGACCGTGATGGTCAGGGTCAGGGCGAACAGCAGTGGCTGGCCGAGCACCCAGAACCAGACCCCGAAGGTCAGCACACCGATGACGATCGCGGCCAGGACCAGCCATTGCGAAGCGCGGTCGGCCAGAAGCTGGGCCGGCGCCTTGGAGTTCTGCGCCTCCTGCACCAGCTTGACGATGTGGGACAGGGCGGTGTCGGACCCGACCTTCGTGGCGTGGTAGCGGAAGGCGCCTGTCTTGTTGATCGAGCCGCCGACCACCACGTCGCCCGGCCCCTTGCGAACCGGCAGGGACTCGCCCGTCAGCATGGATTCGTCGATGTCGGACGCGCCGTCCTCGATCACGCCATCGACCGGGATTTTGCCGCCGGGCCGGACCACGACCTGATCGCCGACCATCACCTCGGACGTCGCGATCTCCACCTCCAACCCATCGCGCAGGACCTTTGCGGTGGCCGGAGCGAGATCCATCAGGTGGCGAATGGCGGCCGACGCGCCGGCCCTGGCCCGCATCTCGAGCCAATGGCCCAGAAGGATGAAGACGAGGAGTAGCGCCGAGGCCTCGTAGAACTGCTCTGCGTCATAGAGGAAGGTGGCGCCGACGCTGAACAGGTAGCCCGTGCCGACGCTGAGCAGCACCAGCACCGCCATGTTGAGGACGCCGTGTCTCAGCGCGCGGACCGCCGCGATGAGGAAGGGCCAGCCGGGATAGAGGATGGCCCCGCTCGCCAGGACGAAAAGCACGGGTTCCAGCGGCCATCCGAAAGGCGGCGTGACCCGCATGAACTCCATGCCCATCGGGGCGAGGAAGAAAATCGGAACCGTAAAAGCCAGGCTGATCAGGAAGCGATTGCGCATGTCGCGGGCCATGGCCTGCATGTCCATGCCCGGGCCGTGGCCCATGGCCGCCATGTCATGTGCGCCGTGCCCCTGCGCCTTCGTGTCGGGCTCCGGCGCGCCCGCCTGCCGGGACTCATGGTGGTGGGGCGCTCGCGGACTTTCCGGTGCGACCGTGTCCTCGCCGGGCGTGCAGATGTGGCGCGGCACGACCTCGCCCCGACATTGGAACCCGCAATGGCGGACGGCCTGCCGCAGGGCTTCGACGTCGGTCTCGGTTTCATCATAGACGACCGTCGCCGAAGCGGAGGCGAAGTTCGCGGTCACAGAACGGACGCCAGACACGGCGCCCAGTTGCTTCTCGACCACGAGTGGGTCGAGCGGTGTCCGAAAGCCGGTCACATCAACGGTGGTGGTTCGCATGCGCGGGGGTTCCACTGAAAGGGTTTCGCAAAGACCGGGACGGCAGGTTCAGCCGGTTAGAGACTTGGCGTCTCGTCGCCGAAACAAGCGTGGGACGAAGGCGGGCGTTGTTCTGGCATAGGCAGCATAGCGGTCGCCGAACTCGGCCAGTGCCTGGCGCTCCTCCGCTCTGGCCAGACGCCAATACATCGTGACCAGGACCGGAAACATGATCAGAGTGACCAGCGTTGGCCACTGCAGCAGGAAGCCGAACATCACCAGAGCAAACCCGACATACTGAGGATGCCGGACTGAAGCGTAGGGCCCTGTGACGGCAAGGGCCCCCTCCTTCTGAGCGCGATAGAGGATGGGCCAAGCGGAGGAGATGAGCCAGAAGCCGCCGCCGACGAACACGAAGCTCAGGATGTGGAACGGACCGAAGTGCGGATTGCCTCTCCATCCGACCATCGTCTCCAGCAGGTGCCCGGAATTGTGGCTGAACCAGTCCACACCGGGGAACCGGCTCTGCAACCAGCCTGAGAGCAGGTAAATGGTCAGCGGGAAGCCGTACATTTCCGTGAACAGCGCGACCAGGAAGGCGCTAAACGCGCCGAACGAGCGCCAATCACGCGCCGTCGTGGGCTTGAAGAAACTGAAAGCGAAGAAGACGAACAGAACCGAGTTGAGGACGACAAGCGACCAGAGGTTATAGGCTTGGGGTTCGGACACGCGGGCCTCCTCATGGGTTGTGTTGATGGGGGGCTTCCGGCCCGGAAGCGGCGTTCTTCCCGGGCCCGCCGTGTCCCCCGTGGCCGCCGTGCATGGTCATGTGCAGGAGCGGGCAGGCCAGCAGCAGCAGGAATGGTAGCCAGCCGAGTAGGTGAACCCAGTGCTCGCCGAAAAACAGGAACACCAACGCGGCGGCGAACGCCGTTATGGCGAGCGTCTTGATGGGCGAGCCCGGTTGGGCGTTTGGATTGTCGATCACGGTCAGTTCTCCTCTCTGTCTACCCAAGATGTTTCAGTTCGAACCTGGCCCGGATCGGCCGATGCCGGCCAACAATCTGGACATGGAGCTTCAGCTGGTAACGGTCGGACTTTGGCCGGCCACGTAGCGACCGTAGGCCTCCCGACCGGTGAGCTTCATCCGCTCTACGGGGATCGAGCCGAAGCCGGGATGGCCAGGCCTGGACAACGCAATTTTGAGGGCGGCTTCCTTGTGCGGTCGTCTGGAGGCGGCTTCGAAGACGCCCCGATCCGCATGATAGATAGGCGGCCCCGCCGGCAGACCCTCGTGCATATCGCTCTTGGCGTGGCCGACAGGGTGCGCTTGGATGCCCTCGCCAGCCATCAGCCGGTCGTTCAGTTCGAGACCGCCCACCACCTGCGACGGCCCCGGCGCCGCTTGCGGAGCGCGGGCCGGCGAGAGGCGCTACGGCGGTCAGCGCCAGTCCCGTGCCGAGGACCTTGAGCGTCAGTTCCTGTTTCATCACTGACCCTGCGGGTGGGTGAAGGAGGATCGGGTTCGGCGCGATCGTGGGGGTACCAAGCCTTCCCATTGTATTCAAAGACGAGCGCGGTCCGTCGACATTACGCGCGCCAGCGCAGCGCTACGAGCGGTCGCCCCCGGTGAGATGATCCACCTCGACATCAACAAGCTGGGCCGGATCGCCGTGGCTGCCCACGACCTTCCTCTAACGGGGCGGGCCAAGTTGGACCGCCAAGGGGCAAGGTCGGCCGGGTGATGACCGACAAAGGATCGTAACCACATCGGTCGAAAGTATCGAGACCTTTGCGCGCGGTGGGGCCCAGAACCAGGTCAGCTAACGACGCCCGAGCCAGGCCCGCACGCCCTGAGCGATCGAGCGTTGTTCGTCGGTCGGGATGACTAGCACCTCGACCGGGCTGCCGGCGGCGCTGATTGAGATGTGGCAGCTCTGGTTGCGCCCGGCATCCAGCGCAACGCCCAGCCAGGCGGCTGTTTCAGCGATGCGGGCGCGGATGGACGGCGAGTTTTCTCCGACACCAGCGGTGAAGACCAGGGTGTCGAGGCCACCTAAGGTGGCGGTCAATGAGCCGATTTCTCGTCCAATTCGGTACACGAAGAGATCGATCGCTTCCTGGGCCGCCGGCTGATCGCTGCCCAGCAGGTCGCGCAGGTCGCCAGAAATCTCTGACACGCCGAGTAGCCCGGACCGTTGGTGTAGCATTTCGCCCACTGCTTGGGGGGCCATGCCAAGCGATTGAATCAGGTGCAGCACGACGCCTGGGTCGAGCGACCCGCTGCGCGTTGCCATGGGCGGGCCGTCCAGGGTCGAGAAGCCCATGGTGGTGGCGACGCTGCGACCTTCGCGCATGGCGCAGAGACTGACGCCGCTCCCCAAGTGGGCGACGATCGCGCGCCCTCCCGCGCTGTTCCCGAAGCGGCGCTGCAAGGCCGAGGCGATGTAGCTGTAGGATAGGCCGTGGAAACCGTAGCCGACTATCCCTTGGTTGCTCAGATAGCGAGGTAGGCCGTAGAGCCGGGCCAGTCGCGGCTGGTCGGCATGGAAGGCTGTGTCGAAGCAACCCACCTGAACGGCTCGGGGAAGCGCCGCCGTCGCGGCTGCCACGCCCGCGAGGCTGGCGGGTTGATGGGCCGGGGCCAAGGACGTGAGCTCGGTCAGAGCATCCAGCGTCCCCCGATTCAACGGTGCAGGCCCCGCGAACGCGGTCCCGCCGTGGACGAAGCGATGCCCCACCGCCGCGATGCCGTCAGTTTGGCCCAGCCGGCGGAGGTGGTCGAACACCTGGGGCAAGGCGCGGCCAGGTTCTGTCGCGTCGCCTTTGATCTCGGCTTCGACGGGCCGGCTATTTCCCTTCGCGGCGATCGTCAAGCGCGTTTCGCCATCGCGCGTCAACACCGCGCCGGCTAGGACCTGGGTCAGGGTCCGGTCATCGGCGTAGAGGGCGAACTTGAGGCTCGCCGAGCCGGCGTTGAGGGCGAAAATCACGGGCGGTTCCGCAAGCGATCCGACGGGGACACGATGGGGGATAGGAGGTCAGAAATCGTCGCGTCTGTCACGATCGCTTCTCCCGATGTTCAAATCACCGGCTCATGGTTCGGTTCCGGCGCGGGTTTGCGCAGGAACGGATCGTGCTTGCGCATCCCGTTTCGCGCCGGGCGTTCGACCAGGTGGTAGGTCGCCATGGCGGCAATCAGGGTCGCGATGAAGACGCCGGCCCAGGCGGTCCACGCCGCCGCGCCGGTGATGCCCGGCGCCACCCGGCCAAGCGCATGGAAGTAGGCGATGTCGACCGGCAGGTGGGTCATATAGACCGAGTAGGAGATCTCGCCGAGATAGACCATCCAGGCGGCGCTCAGGATGCCGCGTGGGCTGGTCTTGGAGGATTCGGCCAGTGAGAAGATCAGCAGCCCGAACGCCGGCCAGATGGCGGCGTCGCTCAGGCGAAGGGTGGCGGCGATAACAATCCAGCCTACCGCCGCCGCCGCGCCGCCCAGGGCGACCCCACGCGGCAGCGAGACCGTTTTCCCCAGCTGATAGAGCGCTGCGCCCAGCAGGAAGGCCGGAATGATCCGGATGAACCCCAGCCGGGTCACCTCCGACAGCGGCAGACCGTGGCTCTCCACGGCCCAGAAGGTCAGGGCGAAGACGCCAAGCGCCATCACAACCGCCGCCCAGGCCATGCGCCGGAACGCAAGCACCAGGACCGCCGCCGCCGGGAAGGCGAGATAGGCGAACCACTCCGCCGAGATCGACCAGGAGGGAAAGTTCCACTGCACCGTGGGCGTCGTGCCCCAGGCGTGGATCATGAGCAGGTGTTGCGGAACAACGGCGGGATCGAACGCAACCGGGTCAAATGTCGCGCCCATCTTCATCGCCACCAGCCAGATGGCGATCGTCGCCGCCAGGGTCACCAGATGGACGGGGTAGATGCGCGAAAGCCGGGCCCAGAGAAATGAGCCGTAGTTGAACGTCCTGACCTCCCAGCGGGAGAGGTAGACGTGGCTCAGGATAAAGCCGGACAGGATGAAGAACAGGTCGACGCCGAGGTAGCCTTTGGCCACCAGCCCCAGCCGGTCTACGTCCAGTCCCAGATGGTCCCGGAAATGGTAGACCAGCACCCAGAGCGCCGCCGCGATCCGCAAGGATGTGAGTGGCCGGATGTCGTTTGGATACATGTGTTTGCCCCCGCCCTGCCGCCGGACCCGCTCGCGCCACGGCAGCGGCCCCGGGCGGCCCCTGGGGACTTATACGGCCGGGGCGCTTCCACCCCTCAGTCGCCCGCCGATTGATCGGCCGCCGGGCCGCCAGTTGCAAGCCGTCCAGCCATGGCGAGGGCTGCGGCAGGGATCAGCAGCCATTGCAGCAGGGGCGACAGGCCCGTGCCGATCAGCGGCAAGGTCGGCATCAGGTCGGAATAGGCCCAGGCGTCGCGTAGGCCGGTGTTCAACCACTCGCTCAGGACCGTATAGGCCAGGCCGCCGATCACCGTCAGGACGGCGACTCTTCGGCGCCCTCTGAGGGGCCAGTCGGCCGCCCCCGCGACAATCAGGCTGGCGATGAGGGTCGCCAGCGCGATCAGCAGATCACCGCCGGTGCAATGCAGGACGGCGAAGGCGATTTCGCCGGGGCTGGCGGTCGACCAGATCGTGTAGAGCGGAAGCTGAAGGGTTTCCCAGACCAGATGGCTGACGGCGGATATCACGAGGTAGGTTCGCAGGGCGCCAAGCCATCCCGTCGGCTCTGGAAGGCGAAACCCGGCCAGCGGGTTGCGGATTTGTCTCATGCGCCGGGTCCCGTCCGCCTGTCCCGGCTACAGCCTTACGCCGCGCAGCCGCAGCGCATTGCCGATGACGCTGACCGAGGACAGCGCCATCGCCGCCGCCGCGATGGCTGGTGAGAGCAGCAGGCCGAAGACCGGATAGAGAAGGCCGGCCGCGATGGGCACGCCGGCGGCGTTGTAGACGAAGGCGAAGACCAGATTCTGGCGGATGTTGCGCATGACCGCCCGCGACAGGGCGCGCGCTCTCAGGATACCGGTCAGGTCGCCCTTGAGCAGCGTGACGCCGGCGCTTTCGATGGCCACGTCGGCGCCGGCGCCCATGGCGATGCCGACATCGGCGGCGGCCAGGGCCGGGGCGTCGTTGACCCCGTCGCCGGCCATGGCCACGACCCGGCCCTCGCTGCGCAGGCGTTCGACGACGGCAGCCTTGTCCTGCGGCAGAACCTCGGCCGCCACCTCGGTGATGCCCAGATGACCGGCGACCGCTTGGGCCGTGGTCTCATTGTCTCCGGTCATCATGACAATGCGCAGGCCGGCGGCCGTCAGCGCATCGATGGTCGCCCGGGCGTTGGCCTTGATCGGATCGGCGATACCGATCAGACCGCCAAGGGCGCCGTCGAGAGCGACAAAGACCACCGTTGTCCCCTGTTGGCGCAGGGCGTCGGCGTCAGCTTCCAGCGGGGCGATGTCGGCGCCCTGCTCCTGGACGAAGGACCGGCTGCCGATGGCGACCTTGCGGCCCTCGACGGTGCCGATCACGCCGCGGCCGACCGGAGAGTCGAAGTCCTTCGCTTCGGTCAGGGACACGCCTTCGTCGGTCGCCGCCCGCAGGATGGCGTCGGCCAGGGGATGCTCGCTGCCGCGCTCGAGGCTGGCGGCCAGGCGGAGAAGGTCAAGCCGGTCGAGGCCGGCCACGGGTTGCAGGGCGGTCACCGCCGGCCGGCCCTCGGTCAGGGTGCCGGTCTTGTCGACGACGAGGGTGTCGACCTTTTCGAACCGCTCGAGCGCCTCAGCGTTCTTGATCAGCACGCCGGCCTGGGCGCCGCGTCCGACGCCGACCATGATCGAGATGGGGGTGGCCAGGCCGAGCGCGCAGGGACAGGCGATGATCAGCACCGAAACGGCGGCGACCAGCGCGTAGCTGAACCGGGGATCGGGTCCGACGATCGCCCAGGTGACGAAGGCCAGGGCGGCGACAAGAATGACCGCCGGCACGAACCAGCCCGACACCCTGTCCGCCAGCCGCTGGATCGGGGCCCGGCTGCGCTGGGCCTGGGCCACCATCTGCACGATCTGCGACAGCAGGGTGTCAGCGCCCACCTTGTCAGCGCGCATGATAAACGATCCGGTCTTGTTGATCGCGCCGCCAACCACCGCCTCGCCGACCGTACGGGTGACGGGCATGGATTCGCCGGTGACCATGGATTCATCGAGCGCGGCCCGTCCCTCGACGATCGCGCCGTCGACCGGAACCTTCTCCCCCGGACGCACCCGCAGGCGATCGCCCACGACAACCAGATCCAGGGTGACTTCCTCGTCCGTTCCATCAGGGCGGATGCGCCGCGCGGTCTTGGGAGCCATGTCGAGCAGGGCTTTCAGCGCTCCTGAGGTCCGCTCCCGGGCGCCCAGTTCCAGCACCTGGCCGAGCAGGACGAGTGCGGTGATCACCGCCGCCGCCTCGAAATAGACCGGCACGCTGCCGTCCATGTTGCGGAAGGCGTCAGGGAAGACCCCCGGCGCCGCCACGGCGACCACACTGTAGGCCCAGGCCACCCCGACGCCCATGGCGATCAGGGTGAACATGTTGAGGTTGCGGGTCCGAAGCGAGGCCCAGCCCCGCTCGAAGAAGGGCCAGCCGGCCCACAGCACCACCGGCGTCGCCAGGGCGAACTGGATCCAGTTCGACAGCTGGCCGGGGATCAGCCTGTGCAGATCAAACAGATGCCCGCCCATCTCGAGGACAAAGACCGGCAGGCTCAGCGCCACCGCAATCCAGAACCGCCGGGTCATGTCAGCCAGTTCCGGATTGGGACCGGAGTCCGCGGTCACGGTCTCGGGCTCCAGCGCCATACCGCAGATCGGACAGGAGCCCGGTCCGACCTGACGGATCTCCGGATGCATGGGACAGGTGTAGATCGTTCCGGCCGGCGCGGCCGGCTCCGGCGCCCGGTCCTTCGACAGGTACCGGTCGGGATCGGCCTGGAACTTCGTCCGGCAGCCCGCAGAGCAAAAATGGTAGTTGGCCCCCGCGTGGCTGGCGTGGTGGGTGGTGGTTTTCGGATCGACAGTCATCCCGCAGACCGGGTCGATCACGCTGCCGGCCGGCTTCGCCCCGGCCGCGCAGCAGCCATGACCCGCGTGATGGTCACCGTGCTGATGATCGCTCATTTGTCGGCCTCCGGTTGGCTTGTCTACCATACCCCGATGGGGCATAATGAGTGACAGAAATATCCCCTGCCGAGGCATTTTTCAACTACCCCTCTGGGGTATAATTCGGATGAAACTGAGAGGTTCCATGCTTCGTGAAAACAAACCCAGGCTTCTGAACCGCCTGAGCCGCGTCGAGGGCCAGGTGCGGGGCATCGCCCGCATGGTAGACGAGGACCGCTACTGTATCGACATCATGACCCAGCTCCAGGCCGTCCGCGCCGCACTGGCCAGGGTCGAGACAGAGCTGATGCGCGAGCATATCGACCATTGTGTTGCCTCCGCCTTCAGCAGCGGCGATCCCGAGCAGCAGAAACAGAAGGCCGACGAACTCATCACTCTGCTGACGCGGTCGATGCGATGAGCAAGGTCAGCCGAACACTCGAAATCGTGTCAGCGTTCGGCACACTGACGCCTCGCGCGCTCAGGGCGGACGGCTGGCACCCCAACCCGGCTGCCTTGTCGGAGAGACTGTCATGAAACCCGGACTGCGCAACCTGCTGGTTACCGTGGCGCTGGCCTTCCTCGCTGGCGGCGGGGCGACACTCGGCGCCTTTTATGTGATCAGCCATCAGACGGCCCAACCCTCGCTGCACGACATCGTCCATCGGGACCTCGACCTGACCCCGGCGCAGTCGCGACAGCTCGACGCCATCGAAGACAGGTATGCCGGCGAGCTCAAGGCGCTGGAGGCGGATGTCCGCGCGGCCAATCATGAACTGGCTGACGCCATTCGCGATGGCCACCGGGACTCCCCGCAGGTGGGGGCGGCCATCGACCATCTGCACATGGCCATGGGTGCGCTGCAGAAGGCCACGATCGCCCATGTGTTCGACATGCGGGCCGTTCTGACGCCCGCCCAGACCCCGGCGTTCGACGCCGAGGTGAGCGCGGCCCTGAACCAGGACGGTCATTGAGCCCGGACCTCGAACCCGGAGACGACCAGCTTGCCGCCCGTGCAATCGCCGGCGACGAGCGGGCGTTCGCCCACCTGATGCGCCGCCACAAGGATGGGCTCTACCGTTTCATCCGCCGCTACACAGGTGACGCCGACGAGGCCTACGACCTGTTGCAGGAAAGCTTCACCGCGGCCTGGACGGCGCTCAAACGCTACGACACCACGCGCCCCTTCGCGACCTGGACGCGGCGCATCGCCCTTAACAAATGCAGGGACTGGTCGCGCCGACGCGCCGTGCGGCGCTGGCTGACACGAAGCGATCCCCTCGACAGCCCGATCGGCCTCAACCTGACAGATGAAAGGCCTTCGCCCGAGGCGTCAGTGGTGGCCCGGCAGCGTCTGGCGCGCCTGGAACAGGCGCTGGCCAACCTGCCTTCCGGGCTGAAGGAGCCGCTGATTCTCACGGCGCTGGAGGGGCTGAGTCAGGAAGAGGCCGGCCGGCTTCTGGGCCTGACCACCAAGGCCGTCGAGCTCCGGGTCCATCGCGCCCGCCGGGCCCTGGCGGCGGCCCTGGCGCTGGATGACTCCTAGGTCCTGGCGGCGTGCGACGACCAGTGAATGTGGACGATACGCCACTCGTCTGTCACCCGCTTCACCAGAAGTGGCGACTTCGAGCGCCGCCAGAGCGTTGGGTGGCGCGTGATGCTCACGCGATTAGGGGGGCGGTCATCACTAACCCCTCGCAACCTAAAGCAGCATTTGGATCACGTCAGAACGCGCGACCCATCTGTGCAGCCGCACCGCCAAGTGCAGGAACGCCACCGTTCCCTTTCACGAATGGCGCGCGAACGTCGACGACGAGCCATCCTTCATGATTAGCAGAACGTCGTAAGAATCCTGGCGCCCGTCCAGGGACTCCATCCCCGGTGATCCTACCGGCATGCCGGGCACGGCGAGCCCACGCGCCATGGGCTTGAGCCGTATCAGCCGATCAATGTCCTCCGCCGGAACATGCCCCTCGACGAAATAGCCGTCGATCACGGCCATATGGCAGGAGAGGGCGGAGTCCGGCACGCCGTAACGGGCGCGAATCCCGGTCAGGTCGCTCTGTTTGACCACGCTTGTCGAAAACCCAGCCCGTCCAAGATGACCGACCCAACCCGTGCAACAGTCACAGGTCGGATCCTTGTGGATCACGATGGTCTTTGCGCCAGCCGGGCGAGGCGTGCAGGCGGAGACCAGCCCGGCTGAAAGGAGGGTGGCGAAGCGGCGACGGGAGACAGGAAGCCGGCTCAGAACCATGTGCGCAGGCCGATGACGAAACTGGTGGCCTCTACATCCCCGTCCAGCGCCCGCGCGTAGTCGGCCGTGCCGCCAACCTTCCGCTCGAACGACACGCCGACATAGGGCGCGAACTCGCGTTTCACCTCGTAGCGCAGCCGCAGGCCCAGTTCGACGTTGGAAACCCCGGAGCCAAGCTGCAGCTCGGGAATGTCCTGGCTGGAGACATTGGTCTCAATGCGCGGTTGCAGAATCCAGCGTTGAGTCAGCCGAAGATCGTAGGCGCCTTCCAGCCGTCCGAGCAGCTCGCCTTTGCGGGACAGGAAAAGAGCGCCGGAGGTCTCGAACCAGTAGGGCGCGAGGCCCTCGAAGCCCACCGTCGCATAGGTGTGCGTTGGTCCCGATTGCAGGTCCTGTCTCAGACCCGCCTGGAGATCGAAATAGGGGCCGACCGCGCGGGAATAGAGCGCCTGAAGTTCGGCGGCTTCGACGCCGGCGCTGACTCCCCCCTCGCCCTCGGTTTTGATCACCAGGCGATTGAGGTCGCCGCCGATCCAGGCTTCGCCTTCCCAGCGATAACCGTTCTCGCCGTCCCGGACCTGGACCTCGGCGAGGTTGACCATGACCTTGGAGATTGTGCTGCCGCCATGCTCCATCCGGAGCTGGGCCCGGGCGGCGGCCATGGCGGCGGGGTCGAACACGGTGTCGGCGGCGAAATCGGTCGGGACGGGCGGGGCGGGCTCATCACCGACCTCATCGTCGGAAGCGCCATGGTCCATGCCTTCCATCCCGGCCATTCCGCCCGAAGGGGCGGCGTCCATGGGGGGCTCGGTCGGTCCGTCCATGGCCGGCGCGACGACCGTGGCGTCATCTGGCGCCCTGACCATGGCCGCCAGCGCCGGGGCGGCGGCGGGGGCCGGTTTGACAGCAGGCCTTGGGGCCGGTCGCGGAACGGGCTTCGCCGCAGGCGCCAGCTTGGGCGCCGGCGTCGGCATGCCGTGATGCTGGGCGAACGCAGGGCCGGCGGAGGCGGCCAGCAGCACCGAGAGGATCGCCGCGGTCTTCATGCGCCTTCTCCCGCGAGCGGTCGCACACTGACAACGCGGAACATGCCCGCGTGCATGTGGTAGAGCATGTGGCAGTGGAACGCCCAGTCGCCGGGGGCGTCGGCCGTCAGGTCGAAAGACACCTTGCCGCCCGGCGCGACGTTGACCGTATGCTTGCGCGGGTGTCGCCCCTTTGGTCCGACCAGCAGGTCGAAGAAATGCCCGTGAATATGCATGGGGTGCGACATCATCGAGTCGTTGACCAGGGTGACCCGCACCCGCTCGTTCAGCCGGAACGGAATGGCCTTGGTGATCTCGCTGTAGGTCTCACCGTCGAACGACCACATGAATCGTTCCATGTTGCCGGTCAGATGGAGCTCCAGGGACCGTGACGGTGTCCGCGTATCCGGGTTGGGGTCGAGCGCCTCGAGATCGCTGTAGACCAGCACCCTGTGACCGACATCGTCCAGTCCCTGACCCGGCTCGCCGGTGCGGTCCACGGGCATCGGAGAGATTGTCTGGACGCCGGGCCCGAGGATCACTTGCGGGGCGTTGTCGCCGTTGCGCATGGACATATCCATGACCCCCATGGCCATCTCGTCCATGACCATGCCGCCCTCGTCGCCGCCGTGGTCCATGCCGCCCGTGCCCGACATGTCCATGCCCATGTCCCTCATGGTGGCCAGCGGACGGGCACGAAGGGGTGGAACGGCGGCGGTCATGCCTGGCCTTGGCGCCAGAGTCGCCCGCCCCATGCCGGAGCGATCGACCGCCTCGGCGACCAGGGTGAAGGCCCTGTCTTCCGTCGGCTGGATGATGACGTCGAAGGTCTCGGCGATCGAGATCTGGAACTCGTCGACCTCGACCGGCTTGACGTTCAGGCCGTCGGACTGAACCACCGTCATCGCCAGGCCGGGGATGCGGACGTTGAAAATGGTCATCGCCCCGGCGTTGACGAACCGCAGGCGCACCCGTTCGCCAGGATTGAACAGGGCCGTCCAGTTGTCGTCGGGCCCGTGGCCGTTGATGAGGAAAGTGTAGACCGAGCCCGTCACGTCCGACACGTCGGTCGGGTCCATCCGCATCTTTGCCCATTCGACGCGGTCCTTGAACGCCTGGTCCCGGCCGGCAAGGAGGCCAGCGACAGTCTCTTTCTGGAAGTTGAAAACACCCGGCTGCTGCTTCAGCTTCCGGAAGATCTGGTGCGGATGCATGAAGGCGAAGTCCGAGAGCACAACCACATAGTCGCGATCATAGGCCACCGGATCGGGATCCTTCGGCTCGATGACGATGGGACCGTAGTGGCCTTCCTGCTCCTGGAGGCCCGAGTGGCTGTGATACCAGTAGGTCCCCGACTGCACGACGGGGAACTCATAGACAAAAGTCTCGCCCGGCTTGATGCCCGGGAAGCTGACGCCGGGAACGCCGTCCATCTGGAATGGCAGGATCAGGCCATGCCAGTGGATCGAGGTGTCTTCGTCCAGATCATTGGTTACCGCGATGCGCGCGATCTGGCCTTCCTTCAGCCGGATCAGCGGGCCTGGCACCGTGCCGTTGATGGTCACGGCGTGACCCATGTGGCCGTCGACCGACCAGGACGAATGACCAATGCGAAGCTTGATATCAGCGCCTGAAACGGTGGGCAGGTCCCGGACGAGGCCGCCGGAATTGCTGCGCGCCCAGGCAGGAAACAGGCCCGTCATGGCCAGCCCCGCGCCGAGCAGGCTGGCGTTTCTCAGCAGAGTGCGGCGGGCGATATCAGACATCAGGACCTCAGCTATGCGGGGCGGTCGCGACATCGCGCGGCCCCATTTCCCATTCACGGCGCGACCGGCCGCCCCCGGATCGCATTGACGCAGGAACACTGCGTCAGAACATCATGTGGTTGGCGCCATGCGTCACCTCGGCGCCAAAATAGGCCTGCACCAGGATCAGCACCACGGCCACCACCAGCAGCGCCTCGTAGCCGCGCGAACCCAGGCGCACCGCAGCCTGGTCCGCTGGACGTTTCAGGTACCAGAGTCCCAACAACAAGAACGGCAATGCGGTTCCCAGCCAGCGGTGAATCGTCAGGGCCAGACTATCGTCCGGCATCGGCAAACCTGCGTTGAACCACCCCATAGGGGCTGCGACGAACGCCCCTGCGACGCCTACCGTGAGCAGAATCTTGTTGCTCGCAGCGTAGATCGGCTTGCGCCTGACAACCGCAGCGAACTCCAGAAGGGCTACAGTCAGAAGCAGCGCGATGGGAAAGTGGATAACCGCCGGATGCCACTTGCCGATCCAGGCCATCAGGCGGCCCTCGAACGTCTTGGGCGTGGGCTTGTTGCTCATCATCATGCCGCCGCCTTCGCCGGACGGCCACGCCATGTCGGTCACAGGCATGTCGATACCCGACAAGTCCATGCCGGCCATGTCGCTGGCAGCCTTGCCCGTTTCGCCCGGGGCCGTTGCCGCGGCCGGCGCGGGATGCTGTCCACCCTCGTGAGCCCCGACGGGAGAGGCGGCCAGACCGATTGCCAGCACCAGTCCGATCATGCCGGCCAACCAGGGCCTTGCAGCTATGTTCGTCATCGCGTTCACCCCTTGGTCTCCTGGGTTGAAGCGCGGGCGTGACCATCACGCCCGCGCCCCGGCGTTAGAGGACGTGGATTTCGGAGACGACCGGCTTTCCGCCGACGTTTTTCAATTCGAAGTGCACCTTGGCGCCGACTGTGACGCCCTCCAGCACCGCGGCGGACTCGACCTTGAATTTCATGGTCATGGCCGGCCATTTCAGCGCGGGGATCGGGCCGTGCTTCAGGATCACGGTGCCGGCTTTGGCGTCCACCGCCACAACCTCGCCCTGACCTTCGGCGGCCTGCGGTGCGGCGGCGTGGTCTTCGCCACCGTGAGCCAGGGCAGGGGCGACAAGGCCCGCCGTTGAAAGTACAGCGGTCAACGCCGCAATCATCAGATGGGACTTCATTATAAGCTCCTTGGGCTATCGGCTGGGTGCGCCTTGATGTGTCAGTTGATTATACGCGCCCAGCATGAGCGGCCCTCATCGCCTGGGCGAGAAAAGGGTGGGCGACGAAAGACCCTGGCGGTTTTGGGGGATTTGAGACCGCGGAGCGTATAGCATAGGAGCACGGTGCGGGAGGACGCAGGACATGACCAATCGACTGGACAGTTTGCTCAGGCAACTCCGCGAACAGGACCTGGATCGCGACCTGAGCGCCGTCGAGCTCGGCGTCTATCGTCACATCGCCCTTGAGCGATCAGCGAGAGCCAGCATGGTGCCAGCCCGCCTGGTCGCGGTCGGCATCGCCCTCATTCTGGGAACCGGCGTCGGCGGCCTGACAGCGGCGTCCACTGTCGACGCGCCGCGCACGTCCATTTTCGCGGCCGCCGACGCCCTCGCGCCCTCGACCCTGCTTGACGGGCCGCGGTGATCCAAACCGCTACCGGCTTTGATCACCGCCTGCCTCACCAGAACCTATTGCGCCCGGATGGCAGTGATCTCGCCGCTCGAGCCGGCCATTCTGAGTTCGAAGGATACGGCGTCTCCAACCTTGACCGTGTCCAGCAAGGTCGTCGGGACCGCTTTGAACGCCATGGTCATGGCTGGCCATTTGACAGCGTCGATGGGGCCATGATCGAGGGTGATTGTCCCGGCGGCCTTGTCGATGGCGACCACCGTACCTGTTCCGCCGGCCATCATGGCGCCAGACATGTTCATGCCGGCCATGGGCGCCGCGGGCGCCGGAGCGATCACGACAGGGGCGGCGGGTTCGGCGGGCTGTTTTCCGCAGGCGGAGAGGGCCGCGCCGAGGACGGCGACGGTGAGGATCAGGGGGACGCGCTTCATGGTGTATCTCCTTGTGGAAGGGGTATGCGGGACCGGGCCCGCCGGCGGAGCAGCAGGTAGGCGGCCGGCAGAACGAGCATCGACAAAAGCGGTGCGGTGACCATGCCGCCGATCATCGGGGCGGCGATGCGGCTCATCACCTCCGAGCCGGCGCCGTGGCCGAGCAGTATGGGCATCAGGCCGGCGAGGATCACCGCGACGGTCATGGCCTTGGGCCTTACCCGCAGCAGGGCGCCCTCTCTCATCGCCGCCGCGACCTGTTGATCGTCAGGACGGTCGCCGTGCTCGGCAAGGGCGTGTTTGAGGTAGATCAGCATGACCACCCCGAACTCGGCCGAAACGCCGGCCAGGGCGATGAAGCCCACCCCCGTGGCGACGGACTGGTGGTAGCCGAGAATATAGAGAAGCCAGATACCACCCGTCAGGGCGAAGGGCAGCGTTCCCATGACCAGAGCGGCCTCGTCGAGCCGTCCGAAAATCACATAAAGCAGGATGAAGATGATCAGCAGTGTGGCCGGGACAACAAGTTTCAACCGTGTCAGGGCGCGATCCAGATACTCGAACTGTCCAGCGTAGGCGATGGACACCCCGGGCGGCAGTTTGACGTCCCGTACCACGGCGCTCTGCAGGTCCTTGACCACGGACGCAAGGTCGCGCCCGCGCACATCGACATAGACCCAGGTCGAAGGTCGCCCGTTCTCGGATTTCAACATGGGCGGGCCGCCGGCGACCGAGATCGCGGCGACGGTCCCAAGGGTGATCTGCTGACCCGCGGGTGTGAGAATCGGCAGGGCGCGAAGCCCGTCCAGGCTATCCCTGATCTCGCGCGGGTAGCGGACGCTGATCGGGTAGCGGGCCAGGCCCTCCACCGTCTGACCGATGGTTTCGCCGCCGATGGCGCCGGCGACAATCTCCTGGACGTCCGCGATGTTGAGGCCAAACCGGGCCGCGGCGACCCGATCGATGTTGACGTTCACATAGCGCCCGCCGGTCAACCGTTCAGCCAGGGCGGAACTGACCCCGGGGATGCGTTTGGCGACCGTCTCCACGTCACGGGCGACATGGTCCAGCTCGGCCAGATCCGCCCCCGACACCTTGACGCCGATCGGACTTTTGATGCCGGTGGCCAGCATGTCGATGCGGTTGCGGATCGGCGGAACCCAGACATTGGTCAGCCCCGGAACCTGGACCGCCCGGTCCAGCTCCTCGGTCAGCCGCTCGGGCGTCATGCCGGGTCGCCACTGGTCGCGCGGCTTGAACTGGATCGTGGTCTCGAACATCTCCAGCGGCGCCGGATCGGTGGCGGTTTCGGCGCGTCCAGCCTTGCCGAACACGCTTTTCACTTCCGGCACGGTGCGGATCATCCGGTCGGTCGTCTGCAGCAGCTCGGCGGCCTTGGCGGCCGACAGTCCGGGCAGGGTCGAGGGCATGTAGAGCAGGTCGCCCTCATCCATCGGGGGGATGAACTCGCCGCCAAGCTGGGACAGGGGCCAGGCCGTGGTGGCGAAGACCAGGGCGGCCAGGGCCAGCGCTGTCCGTGGCCGGGCCAGCACCCAGTTCAGCGCCGGCCGATAGACCGAGGTCAGCCAGCGGTTCAGGAAGTTGTCATTCTCCGCCGGGATACGCCCCCGTATCAGCCAGCCCATCAGCACGGGAACCAGCGTCACCGACAGGATGGCGGCGCCGGCCATGGCGTAGGTCTTGGTGAAGGCCAGGGGCGAGAACAGCCGCCCCTCCTGGGCCTGCAACGTAAACACAGGCACGAAGGACAGGGTGATGATCACGAGGCTGAAGAACAACGCCGGTCCAACCTCGACCGCCGCGTCGGTGATGACCTGCCAGCGTTTGTCGCCCTCAAGACGATCGTCCGGGTGGTCGTGCTCCCATCGCTCGATTTTCTTGTGGGCGTTCTCCACCATCACCACGGCCGCATCGACCATGGCCCCGATGGCGATGGCGATGCCGCCAAGGGACATGATGTCGGCGTTTACGCCCTGCAAACGCATGATGATGAAGGCGGTCAGAACGCCCAGCGGCAGGGTCAGGATCGCGACCAGGGCAGAGCGGACGTGCCAGAGAAACAAGCCGCAGACGAGGGCCACGATGAGGAACTCCTCGGCGAGCTTGCCGGTGAGGTTCTCGATGGCCCTGTCGATCAGCTTGGACCGGTCATAGGTGGTGACCACCTCGACGCCCGCGGGCACGCTGCGCTTCAACCCGTCCAGCCTGGCCTGAACGATTTTTATGGTGGCCCGGGCATTCTCACCCGATCGCAGAATGACGACGCCGCCGGCGACCTCGCCCTGGCCGTTCAGTTCGGCGACGCCGCGCCGCATTTCCGGGCCGATCTGAATTGTCGCGACGTCGCCCAGCAGCACAGGCGTGCCGCCGACAGCGCGCAACGGCACGGCGCGAAAATCATCGAGTGTTTTCAGATAGCCGTCGGCGCGAACCATGTACTCGGCCTCGGCCATCTCCAGCACCGACCCGCCCGTTTCGCCGTTGGCGCGGTTGATGGCCTGGGTCACCTGTTGATGGGTGACGCCGAAGGCGACGAGTTTCACCGGGTCCAGGACGACCTGATACTGTTTCACCATGCCGCCAATACTGGCGACCTCGGCAACGCCGGGCAGGCTCTTGAGCTCGTACTGCAGGAACCAGTCCTGCAGGGAGCGGAGCTGCGACAGATCGTGGGCCCCGGTGCGGTCGACCAGGGCGTATTCATAGACCCACCCAACGCCCGTCGCGTCCGGCCCGAGCGACGGTTGCGCGCTGTCAGGCAGACGACCCTGCACCTGGTTGAGATATTCCAGGACCCGCGACCGGGCCCAGTAGAGGTCGGTGCCGTCCTTGAACAACACATAGACAAAGCTGTCGCCGAAGAAGGAGTAGCCGCGAACGACCCGCGCGCCGGGAACCGACAGCATGGTCGTGGCCAGGGGATAGGTGACCTGGTCCTCGACGACCTGCGGCGCCTGCCCGGGATAGCTGGTGCGGATGACCACCTGCACATCGGACAGGTCCGGCAAGGCGTCGACGGGTGTGGTGCGCACCGCCCAGATTCCGGTCCCGATCAGGGCCAGGGCCGCCAACACCACCAGCAGGCGATTGCCGACCGACCAGCGGATGAGCGCGGCGATCACTGGGCGCGTCCCATCGGCATGTCGCCGTGTTCGAGCGGTCGAGCCGCGACACCGGCCAGGCTGGCTTCGGAGTCGATCAGGAACTGGCCCGACGCCACGACCTTCTCGCCCTCGGTCAGGCCGGCGAGGATCTCGGTCTTGCCGGCGGCCTCGCGGCCGGTCCGAACTTCGGCCGGCTGGTAGCGGCCGCCCTCCAGCGCCAGCATCACCAGATTGCGTTCGCCGGTGCGAATGACGGCCTCCGACGGTACGAGCAGGGCGGAGGCAGTCGCCTCGCCAAGTCGAACGGTGGCGAACATGCCGGGCCTCAGCCGGGCGCCCCGATTGCTCAGCTCGATGCGCGCGGTCAGGGTGCGGGTCTCGCCTTCTGTGCTGGGCAGGATGGCGGAAACGCGACCGTTGAAGGTCTCGCCCGGAAAGGCGGTCAGGCTCACGCTGGCGGCGGATCCTGTCCGAACCCGGCCGGCCAGGGCCTCTGGCACGGCGGCATTGATCCAGACGGTTTCGAGGCCATTGATCTCCGCCAATGTCATTCCGGCGGGCACGGTCATCCCGGCCCTGACGTTCAGGCTGCGTATGACGCCGGCCCGGGGCGTGGACACGGTCGCCACGAGGCGCGGCCGCCCCGATGTCTCGACCTGGGCGATCAGCGAGTCGGGCATGCCGATCAGGACCAGCCGCTGCCGCGCAGCCCGGATCAGGCCGGCGTCGCCGGTCTGACGCACGGCCAGGTATTCGGTCTGGCTCCCGCCCCATTCCGGAACCAGCAGATCGGCGATCGGCGCGCCGGCCCGGACCAGGTCGTCGGGCGCGCGGTCATAGACCCGCTGGACGAATCCGCCGGACCGGGCCTGGATGATGGCCACGTCCCTTTGATTGAAATCCACCAGACCGGTCACGGTCAGGCTCGCGGGCAGCGTTCCGCGGGTCGCCTCGATAACCCGGCTGCCCAGGTTTTGCAGACTGGCCGGGTCGATCTTGACCCCGGCCTGGCCGGAGTTGTCGGCGTATTTCGGGATCAGGTCCATGTTCATGGAGGACTTGCCCGGGCCGGGGTAACGCTCCATCGGCAGCATTGGGTCGTACCAGTAGAGAATCTTGCTCTCAGCGATCTTGGCCGCTGGGGCGGGCGACGGCGAAGGGCTGGCCAGGCGGGCCAGGCCAAAACCGCCGGCGCCGGCGATCAGAACCAGGGCGGCGGCCGCGATGGCGAGTTGGGCGCGCGAAGCGCCTTGGAAAGCGCTCATGATCCGGTGCTCCCAAAGGTGATGTTCAGACGGACGGCGTCGCTCATGGCCAGGGCTTCCTTGTCGAGAACATCGAGTCTGACGTCGGCGAGATGGGTGAAGGCCGCCAGGACCTCAGGCAGGCTGGCGGCGCCGGCGGCGTAGCTGGCCGTTTCCAGATCCGCCCGGCGCTGGGCCAGGGGCAACAGGCTGTCCCGCGCCCGCCCCCAGGTGTCCCGACGCATCTGGTAGGTGGCGAGATCGGCGTCGAGGTTGGCGACCAGCTGCCGACGGGCGGCTTCCAGGTCCCGCCGGGCCCCGATCGCGTCGGCCGACCGGGCGTCGATCTGCGGACCTTGCCGATCGCGTTTCCGAATGGGCAGGCTCATCGTGACCCGGGCCGAGACCATGTCGCCGAACGCCGGATCGCGGTGCTGGTAGACCAGTTCCCACCGCCAGTCGGGCGCCAGCCCGGCCTTTGCTCCGGCCAGGTCCGCGTCGGCCAGCCGGGCGTCGGCTGCAAAGGCTTCCAGCGTGGAATGTTCGACGAGCCCCGCCCGGAGCAAGGCGGGGTCGATGTCCCACCGGGGCGGCTCGCCGCTGGGGGAGGCTTGCGGATCGCCGGTCCAGCGCGCCAGCGCCGCCCTGGCCCCCGTAGCCTCGGCCATCAGGGCGCTGCGTCGGTCGGCCAGGGCGATCGTCCATTCGGCCGGATCGACGGTCGTGGCGGGCCGGGCTCCGCGTGCGACCGCCGAGGGGGCGGTGTCGAGGATCGGTTTGAGCGTCGCATGGATGGCGTCCAGGGCGGCAAGCCGCGCCTGTGCGTAGTGGAGATCAAGCCAGGCTTCTGCGGTGGCCAGTCGAACGGCCCGCAATTCGGTCCCGGTGCGGGCGGTCGCCACGCCGGTCTCGGCCCGGGCGCGCTCGACCTCGGCGCGACGTGCGGGCCGGCTTGGCACGTCCTGCATCAATCCGACGCCGGCCATGTTCATTTCGGCGGCGCCGAACCGGCCGGCGAGAGGGCCGGAGACGGGCAGGTTCTCGATCCCGAACGCCAGCTGCGGATCGGGCAGCGAACCGGCGCTGCGGCTTGCCAGGCGCGCCGCTTCAACGCGCAGCCCGGCGGCTTCCAGGCTCGGCGCCGTATCGGCGGCGCGGGCCATGGCCTGGTCAAAAGTCAGGGGTTCGGCGTGAACCGGGGTTGCGGCCGCACTCGCGACCAGCACCCACACCCATTTCAAAGGGGACAATCTCCAACTCCTCATGACGGCGCGCAGGCGCCAGCAGCCGCGCCCTGCGGGCGAACGGCGGTCAGTCGAGAGTCAGGCGGCGATGGGAGGTCGTAGAGTCCGGTCCGCCGGATGGGAGGACAGCGGCGGTGGCAGGGACCCGTCGGGCCTGGCGGCGCCAACGCTGAAGGTCGAGACAACGAGGCTCGAGGCCGGCAGGGCGAGGACGCTCGCCTGGCAGGTCGCGCCCGGCTTGCAGGGGGATTTGTGTGTCGTGCCGCCCATATCGTGGTCACAGCAATCCATCTGGCCCCAGGCCGGGTCCATTCCGCTCGACTCCATCGGGCAGGGCTGTTCGGACGCCATCGCCAGCGCCGGAAGCGCGCTGCCCAGCACCAGGCCCAGCACGGCTATCGAGATCAGCAAAAGGGTTAAGGTCCTGATCAGGTGATTGCTCCTTGGAACGGAAGATCACGCCATCCGGCCCACAGGGCAATGATTAAGATCAAACCGCATCGTGTTCGCAGGGCCGATTGCGGGGCGACAGCGGCGCAATGCGCCAGGTCGATGGATAATGTGCCGCGATCGATGCAGATCGTGCACTGCCGACTTGGACGACGTCCGGTGCTATGCTTGTGGATAGCCCCTGTACTGTAGGAGGTGATGTCGTTTGATCTGCGATCTATCGGGGAGCGGTCATCTGGTCGGCCTATTGGCGCGGCGCTGATGTCCACTGGCTCAGATGGTATCCGCTGACCAGGGCCCTATCTGGCTATCGAGCACGAAGCACCGTCAGCCCCTCGGAACGTCCTGATCTTGCGGCCACGTTCAGGTCGTCATCATAGTCCCTTAGGCACCTTTTCAGGTCGGGGCGGCGGCCTTGGGTCGCCACGATCCTGACTAGGGTCTGACCGGCAGGCGGTAGGCCTCGCCACGCCTCCAGGCGATCTTGTTTGCCATGGCGACGGGGCCGGCTCGTGCCAAGCGGCCCTTAGGCATGGCGTTGATCCACTCTGCAGCCGCCGAGGCCGTCGCTGTCGTCCGCCTCCTCAAGGGCCGGCCCGTAGCTAGGCGGCGCGGAAACAATCGGAGCCAGTTGACAGCCTTCCGGATCTTCAAAACGAGCGAGGGGTGGACGGAAGCACGCCTCGCTATCTTGAAGTGGTCGATTCCTGATCGAGCCTGGCGGGTGTAGGGTCAAGGCCACCTGCATGGGAGGCGACGCATGTCATCAGATATTCCCAAAACAGTGGGCATCTGGGTTCGGGTCTCAACCGAAGACCAGGCTCGAGGCGAGAGCCCCGAGCATCATGAGAAGCGGGCGCTTGCTTACGCCGAAGCAAAGGGCTGGCGCGTCGCTGAGACCTACCGGCTGGAGGCCGTGAGCGGGAAGGCGGTGATGGGACATCCCGAAGCCCAGCGGATGCTGAGGGACGTGCGGGCAGGGCATATTTCGGCGCTCGTATTCTCGAAGCTTGCGCGGCTTGCGCGGAACACCCGGGAGCTCTTGGACTTCTCAGAAATCTTTCGAGCAGAGAACGCCGACCTCGTGTCACTACAGGAGTCGATCGACACCAGCTCGCCAGCGGGCCGTCTGTTCTTCACGATGATCGCTGCGATGGCGGAATGGGAACGCGAGGAGATCACGGAACGTGTTCGTGCGTCGGTTCCGATCCGAGCGAAGTTAGGCAAGTCACTGGGCGGTGCTGCGCCATTTGGATATCGGTGGCGCGACAAGCGGCTTGAACCGGACCCCAACGAAGCGCCTGTGCGCGTTCTCATCCACGAGCTGTTTGTCGAGCATAAGCGGAAGAAAACGGTCGCCCGCATCCTCAACGACCGCGGCTACCGAACCCGTCGTGGTTCGCGCTTTTCCGACACCACTTTGGCAAACCTGCTCAGCGACCCGACCGCCAAGGGCCTCCGCCGTGCGAACTACACCCAGACTGACGATCGTTCGAAGACCTGGAAGCTCAAGCCTGAGAGTGAGTGGGTTTACACCGAGATTGAGCCGATCATCTCAGTCGACCTCTGGGACGAATGCGCGCGGATATTGGCAGGACAAAAAGCGGGTCGGAAGCCTGCCAAACGGGCCAGTTATCTGTTCGCGGGGGTCACGTACTGCGCCTGCGGGCCGAAAATGTACGTCCGCGCCAAGTCACCAAAATACGTCTGCGAAACCTGCCGCAACAAGATGCCGATCGAGGACCTTGAAGCCGTATATCGAAACGAACTGCATCGCTTTCTGGTTTCGCCGGCCGACATAGAAGCGCACGGCCGCGCCGCGAATGAAATGATCGCTGAAAAGGAGCGATTGGTCGCAAGTACCGAGGCTGACATCCGAATGATCGATGCCGAAGATCAAATCAACTTCGACCTCTATCGAGCGGGAAGCATCACGTCTGATGCGTTCGGCCGCCGGCATCATCCACTTGAGGCTCGCCGCGCTGAGCTGGAGAGCGAGCTGCCGCGACTCCAGGCTGAGCTCGATGTCCTTCGGATCAACGTCCTTTCTCGTGACGAAGTCCTAAGTGAATCCCAGAACCTCATGCTCCATTGGGACGATCTTTCACATGAGGTGAAACGGGAGATCGTTGAAACGATCACGACCCGGATCGTCATTGGAATCGACGACATCGATATAGAGCTTCTACAGCTCCCTATCGCTGCAACTAGCGACCAAAAGGCAACGCGACCACAGGGGTTCTGGGCCGCGACCAGCTGCACACGGGCCGGGTAGCGGATATGGGCGTTGGCGCGGGCGACCATGACCTCGCCGGTTTCCAGCGGCGCGCGCAGGGAATCCAGGGCCTGGGGCGTGAATTCCGCTCTTATGGCGCAAACACACCTAACCGCGTGTCACGCGCCCGATGTACATTCCACTGCCATCGGAGGTGTACTTCTTTAGCGTCACCAACTCAAAACGATCTCGATACGATTTTCCTTTGTCGACCCAGACGCAGGCGGCCATATCGCCTTCGATGGCCGCGACCGTCATTCGGGCGCTGCCCGACTTCAGCATCACGACATCGCCAACTTCGAGTTCCATCACTTCGTCCTCGCCCCAAGTTGGGAAACCAACTCATTCATCGTGTAGTGGACAAACTGCTTGCCCAGATCGGTAAGCTCATAGGGCTCGATGTCATCGAAGGCCGACTTCATCGTCTGGGTGCCTCGACCTGATGAGGTTGCCCTCCCTTTTCTCATATACTCCCCGTGTGGGGTGGTATCCCGGTGCTGCCGGATCACGCTTCCGGTGCTCAGGTCGCGGATCAGCAGCTTGAACAGGTCCGCTTCGGCAGAGTCTTCCCTGACTGTAGCTCCATGGACCTCTCGCCAGATATCCGCGCGCGTCGCTCCCGGATTCTGATGAAGGACTCGGATCACGCGGAAGTGGGATTCGTGGTACGTGTCGATCCACGAAATGAAGAGGCGAACGAGATCGTCCGGACAGAGCTTCGTGCCGCCGGCGTTCTCCAGCAGGCGGCGAATAAGCTCCCGCTTCTCCTCGGTGTCTGACTGGTCCCAGGACCGGAACGCACTTCTCACAAGCGCGAGATATTCCTCGGATTGAATGCGCTCTTGAAGCTCTTCACCGAAGTCCTCAAGCCGTTTGATAATCGACGCGAGCGTGAGGCCGAGACGCTTCAATTTCGCTTCGTGCTCCTTGAGCCAGAGCTTCTGCAACTCGCTCAGTTGCTCGTTCTCAAGTTCGCCACTGATCGTGCCAGCGGCACCCAGCAGACTCCCTACCCATGGAATGCCACTTAGTGCGGCAAGGAGAATTCGCGCGTGCTTGCCGCTCGTCCGGCCGTCGATCTTGGCGGAAAGCGCAGTTCTCTTGGCTTCGAGATCATCTATCTCGCTTGGGAAAACGCTGCCGGAAGGCACTGGAGATGCGTCAGCCGACACGGCTATTCGCCCTTTTCCACGGCACCCAGGGGGAAGCTTCCGGTCTGCTGCCCTTTGGAGTCAAACCAGACGCACCAAACGGTCGGCTGACCCGTCATGTGCGCCTCGCCTACTTGCGTGATGGTCATCGCGGGGCTGCCCGATTTCAGGCGCACCACATCCCCAATCTGAAACTCGACTGCTTTCTCGTCGCTCATGTGCTCATTCTCCTCAATTCAGCGGTGATTGGCGCCTTTTGCGGAGCCACCACCGGCTCAGTTCCGGAGGCAGGGATTACGAGATGCACGATGTTCGGCGACCTGTGGAAAATTCAATTTCCAAGTCGCCGTCATAATCGCTAGCTACGTTACCGATCCTTGTTGGAATTCATAAGCGGATGCTCGAACGATTCCCTACGACTGGCGAGTCGATTCTAGCGTGTGGCAATGGGTTAATCACAACTTTTGGGCGTGCGTTAAGCTGTCGCGCCCAAAATCAGCAGATGTCCAGCAAGCACGAAATCCGCGTCAAACTCGAACGCGACTACGCAATTCTTCTTTCCCGATACGAACGGGCAGAGGTTGCAGTCGAAACCATCATCGGAATGGCAGCCTTGGAAGCGGCCGACAGGCGGATCGTTGCACAGCGCAAAGTCTGGCGAGAAAAGATGGACAAGCTTAGCTACCTGCTGCGCCTCCAGGTCGATCCAGAATGGACAGACGATCACATCAAGCCGCTGCATGAACGAGCATCGAGACGTAAGGGCGAGATCGCAAAGATAGCATACCGTGTGCTGAAGGCTGCTCGCACACCCTTGAAATCTCGGGAGCTCGCTCATCTCGTGGCACCATCGGTAGGTGTCGAGCAAAGTGATTTCCGCGTTATTGGAAAGCTCGCATCGGCGATCCACAATACCCTCAAGCAGCGCGCCAAAGAGGGGATGGTCCAACAGTTGGGAGGGCCGCCTATCCGGTGGGCGGTCCAACCCAGGAAGTGGGACGGTTCAGTGACGCCCGTCGCCTACGCGTCAGTTCCATTAGTCCGCGTCGCTGCTTCATCCGAAGCAACCATGCGGGCCGCTTCTGCCAGTATCCCACCAGTTCGGCGTCGGGCCTCAGGGTAGCAGCTCGGCCGAGAACGACGCGAAATTGCTGACCGTTGCTCGCGCGCCGGAAGTCGTCGCGCCAGGAAAACTCGTCGGCATATCGCTGAACGTGTTCGCCACTGATATGGAGATAGACTCCTCGTTCGCCGCGCCGGAAGCGCATATGTTGCGCCTCCAGGGGGTTCGTGTGGACGCCGTTGATCATCATTCCCTTGCTGTGGTTCACCGTCGAATGGTCGGCAAACGGAATGAAGAATTTCCCGAACGCACTCCCCTCGTCGGTAACAACGTGCGCGGCGGGACTGACAACTTCAAGGATGAACGGGACCGCCGCCTTCTCACTGGAAACGGCGAAGGACCTGGAACGGCCCCCTACACGACGCTCGCGCATCGTCACGATCGATAGCCGTTTTTTGCTGTAGGCCTTTCGATCGTCCGAGGTGGCTCTGTCGGCCTTCATGTTGGCGGGGCGTATGTGGCCGCCGACATAAAGCCCGTCGATATCGACCATTCCGGTCAGGGTGTTTTCAGCCTGAAGCGACCCCATCGCACGCCTCAATTTCTGGGTAAGCACGAACGCCGTTTTGTAGGCACAGTTCAGATCACGGCTGAGACGTAGCGCAGCGTGGCCGTTCACTCCGTTCACGAAGAGGGCGATGGCCATGAGGATGTCTGGGAACGACATCTTGCGACTTCGGAATGTGGTCCCGGATGTGACGGTGAACTGCCTTTCGCATGCCTTGCATTTGAACAGTCGACGGGCTCGGTATTCGTACACGGCGTCGCAGCCGCAGTGAGGGCAGAATGGCTCTCCTCCGTTTTCCGCAAAGCGGACCGCCCGAAACGCGACGTAGGCCTCGGCGTCGCTCATTCGAGCGACCTCCAGGAGGCTCAACGTCCGCGCCTTGGCGGAAAGGAGGAAGTGTTGGCCCATCAAACCTCGTGCAATCGCATCATATTTGATGCTATTGCACGAGGTGGCTTGCTGAAGTCAAGAGAAAAGCATCATATTTGATGCTATCGCATTAATGGTGGTGGCACATGGACGAAGAACTCGCGCTCAAATGGGTGAAGGGCACGATCCGCGCGGAGATGAACAAACGCGATCTGACCTACGCCGACCTGGTCGACAGGCTGAAGAATATCGGCGTGGAGGAGAACGAGCGGAACCTCCGCAACAAGGTCGCGCGAGGCACCTTCAGCGCGCTGTTTTTTATCCAGTGCCTGGAGGCGATCGGGGTTGTGAACCTCAAGATCGACTTGATGGAATTTCTCGGTGAACCGGCGAGGAAACCGGATCACATGGAGGAGGTCAGCAAGGCCTTGTCGAAGCGCGATGCGGCGCAGGCGACGAACATTCTGGAACGCGTCAGAGCGATCCTGGACGAGGAGGGATGAACTCTGTGCCGTGAGGCGGCTGAACATGTCTCTCCGCCTCCTGGGTCATTTTTGGGTGTTGGCGCGCGGAACCCTTTTTCTTCGCCGGCTTCTTGTTCTTTGGCTTTCCCTTGCCCACTCTCGGCCCCCTACCCCTCGTGAAACCGCTGCCAGGCATCGGTGCCGCTGTACCGCTCGACGACCGCATAGATGCTCTCGTGGTCGCTGCGTCGCAGTTCGCCGGTGTAGCGGTAGCCCTTCTTTGTGGCCTGCATCTGAAGGGCGCCATAGTGCGCGGGTAGCAAGCGCTCGAAAGCGGCCTTGATCTTCGGCAACCAACTCGCATCCCGAATGCCTTCGTTGGCGCGCCCCGCAAGGATGGCGTCGCACATCTTGCTGACCTGACCGAAATAACTGTCGCCAGAGGAAGCGAGCCTCAGGAACTCATCGAAGGTTGGGTCAGCGGCGCGCGCGTAGGCCCCTAAAGCGTCCACATAGGCTTTGTAGGCCGCATCGTGATTGGCAGTGGCAGCGACTGTGTTCTCGTAGTTCTTTTGGTCGACGTCTGCCCGTTCCTTTTTGCTCATAGTGAGCCGGCCGATCAAGATCCCACCGAGGCCAGATGCGAGGCTGGCTGCGATGGAAATCCAGATCGGGACATCCGTCATCTGTCGGCGACTTGTTGGAGCAGCATTTCAATCGTGTCGGCCTCGGATGCGTAGACCATACTGTTGAAGTCGGGAAAGATCGTCTTTGCAGCGGCGTCGCCAGCGATGCTGCGATCATGCCCCTGCCTGATCAGCGAATTCGTCAAGTCCGCCCACCGCTTTTGATCGGTGAGTGAGGGGTTGATCTTCAAGCCATACTTGATCCGAAGTTTGTGGCCGATGTCCGCCATCGTGCTCTCCTTTTGGTCGAGCCTATCGCATGGCTCGATTCCACCGAGTCCTGCAATGCGCTCAACGAACTATGTTCGCGCAGCTACGCGAGCAACACGCGATGTACACACGGCTTGGGAAACTCCACCTCTTCAACACCGTTGGCCGTCCGCCAAGCCGCAACTACAGAGTCGTCCTCAAAGTCGACGACCAACATGGCCGGTCCACCGCTGTTGAGTTGGACGACATCGCCGATCCTCAAGGCCGGTTCGCGGGCATCGTGGAAACTATCGGCACGCGCGACGCGCGTGATAGCCTTGGCTGAGAATCGGCGGTTGTTTTGCTGGAACATGTGAGGAAGGTCGTGGCTGAGGAATTTTAAATTGGGGATACGGTTCGCCTGAAATCTGGCGGACCAGTGATGACGGTTGTTTCGTCCGGAACGTCACACGGTGAGCCGTTCGTCGCCTGTAGCTGGTTCATCATCAAGACGAAGCACCAGGGCGATTGGCCCCCCAAAGCGCTTGAGCGAGCGGAACCACCGCGTCGTGGCCCGACCTTCAGAAAGGTCGTCCGCACCTAGATCGTTGTCATAATCTACAATTATTAACTAAAAACGCAACTAAAGTCAAGATTTCCGTGACACGAGAAGAACGCGCGAGCGCTTCGGGAAATGACGGCTGACGAAGTGGTCGAATGGGCAGCCAAGAGCGGCTTGAATCCATTCACCCAGTCATTGGCGCAGCTTGAATTGCAACGTCGTGCGACCGTTGCCCAGGTGGCAGGAGCGGCGGCAGCGCGAGCTTCCGCATGCGGATTGGTCTGGTCCATCTTTGCCGCCCTGGCGATCGGTGTAGGAGGGTGGCTGGTTTCCTTGTGGACTTAGTCCGTTTCCAGAAGCATCGACGGGGTTGTGCCTAACGCGCTGGCTAGCTGCCCCAGCATCGAGACGGTCGGATTACCCTCGCCGCGTTCGATCCGGCCGAGATGCCGCATCGCGAGCCCTGCCTCGCCGGCGAGCGCCTCCTGGCTCAGCCCGCGCTCGATCCGCAGGCGCCGGACATTCTCCCCAACAATCGTCTCCCACCGCATCGGCAGAGTTGTTGGCGAAGCGGTAACAATCACTAGGACATATATGTCCTATCGGACATTTATGTCCCGGAGGTCGAGGTGACACTCAAGAGAATGGGCTTGGCGCTCCTGATCGGCGCCGTAGTCGTGCCGGGCGCCTTCTTCTCGCTCATCGCGCTCGCTCCCGAACCGACGGCGGAGGAGATCGTCCAGGCCCGGGCGGCCGAGGAAGTTAGTCGCGCTCGGCAAGCAGCGGCGGCAGAGAAGGCAAAGTCAGATGCGGTGAGGGAGGTCATAGAGGCGACCCGCTGGCGCTACGCCAAGCGATCATTCGACACCTTCCGGCAGTCACTCATGGACCCATACAGCGCTCAGTTCCGGGATGTCTGGGCCGTCCAGTTCGGCGACGGCGGGATGGGCGTCTGCGGTGTCGTGAACGCCAAAAACGCCCTCGGCGCCTACGTCGGCGAGCGGCCCTTCATCGCGGTTGGCGATGTGTCCTGGACCCCGGATCACCCGAACTTCGCGGGGCAGTTTCAGGCGATTTGCCTAAACGGGGAGAAGGTCGAGAGGATCAGAACCTGAAATTTGGAGCCGGGAAACCGGTCTCTAAAGCTCAGAAAACCCCGCAGCAGTCAGCCTGAACGACGAGCTGCTGCTAATTTCGAGCCATCCGCTCTCTACGGCATACTCAATGCCAGGCTCGAAATCCGAGCCAGTAAAGCCCTCTGTGGGAAAATCCAGAAAGTTGTTCAGCCGCAGAACGTGGTTTTCTCGGGCCTGGACTTTTCTGAAGACGGCGAGGATTCGGCGAGCCGCATCCTCGGCAGTTGGTAGTTCAGCCATCGGGTTCCCTTCGAGAAATGAACCCGATGATACAACTAACGCGAAAGTTCCAGCAACAGCCTGACCGGCGCAGAATGGAGAACGGACGGCTAGGGGCCGGGCGACCATTCATCGCCGTGGGCGACGTGTCATGGACACCGGATCATCCTAATTTCGCGGGCCAGTTTCAGGCGGTCTGCCTAGATGGGGAAAAGGTCGAGAAGCTACGGGCTTAAGCTGTTCGCACATGCGCTGGCGTCTTGCGACGAAGGCCGAACAGGCGCGGCTCATCGGCGTATCGTCGTCCTGCTTCAATGATTGAGGTTTTGAGGGCGTTCGACGCCGCAGTGATCTCGCGACCCGCCGACGTGAATGCGTCGACCCACTCCTGGCCGATGCCACCGCCCTCGCGCCAGTCTTGCTTATGGGCCCCGCTGACTTCGGACAGGTGATCCCGAGCACGGAAGAGCCCATCAAGCTCGGGCTCAAGCGCCGGGAAGTAGATTCGGATGAGCATGGTCATCATCTCGGCGCCGCCGGCTTCCTTCATCGGTGGGTCTGCGATCTGCTGATCGAGCATCTGATTGTAGTTCATCTTGCCCTTGGCAACCGGCAGATGCCTTATGAGATAGACATCCAGTTGCCGGCCGAACTCGTCGGCGGCGAGATATAGTTTTTCGGCGTTGCGCCTCATCTCAGCTAGGCGCTCTTTGTTTTGGCCCATCCGATGGGTCACATAACTCGACGCCACCCCGCCAAGTGCCAGTGAGCAGACTGCCGTGATCAGGTTGACGGTGATCTCATCCATAAGCTGAGGATGCCAGATTCGGTCCCGTTTAATGACGACGTTCTAGTCTTCCCGCATTGCCATCCTGGTCGCGGTGTCTGCACGCACTGGCCGGTCCGTTTGCCGACGAACTTCCTCGACTACGCGAGACGCAAATTGGATTCGCTTCGGATTACCCGCTGCGGCGTGGAGCGCGGATCGGGCCTCGTACAGCGCCAGCGCGCCATGCTCTACGACGAGCTTTGCAGCCTCTTCCGACGCCCGATTTTCACGGCGAATTCCGAGGAAATTTTTCACCCGGTCAAGCACGCTCATTTCTCGTTGCGAATTCTGACGGAAAAAACTTCGTGCTGAGATTTTGTGTTTCATCCAGCGCGGCGCGCTAAAAATCGATCTCAGAAATCGTCGTAGAAAAGCCGGGATTCTTGACGAGAATTCCAAGAGCGCATAACGCTAGCGTATTACTACGGGTAACGTAGTGAGGTGGAGAGGCCGGATCGAAACCCGACCTCTCCTAGAGTGCCGCCCTCGACGACTGCGAACTGTGCCGACCTGGCAGGGTCAACACAGCCCGGAACAGCAACGAAGCGATTCGCTGCTGCTTCGCCAAAATAGTGGAAGTCCTAGCAGGGAGTCGAGTCGACTCAATAGGCCCTTTCGTCAACTTGGACCAAAGCCCTTGCTACGTCTGGACGTTGAAGGCCTCGGGCGACCACACGGCCATCCTTCAGGCCAATAAATCCTGGCCCGTCCCGCGCCGGGATGACCTCATAGAAGCTGCGCCCTCTGACGAACCGAATGGCAAGTGTGGGAATCACCGCACTAACTCCCATCCCTTATAGGGACCCACCTGGGGGATCGACCGCACCACTCCAATCCGTTGCTGGGCGCTGAGAGTCGCGCCCACGCGCTTGCGCATCATCACGATGGTCTGGTCATCCGCCTTGAGTCCCCGCGCCTTGATCTGCGCCCTGACGATGTCGAGCGAGGTCAGCGGCGCCGTAGCGTTCTTCAGCATCAACAAGACGAACCGTGATGCCTCGCCTTTTGTCGCGCGGTGTTTGGTGGGGTAGCGGACGATACGGCTGACATCGGCGTTCGGATCGAACATCCGAATCGTCGCATCGACGTGGTCGAGATCGCAGATCACCTTCCGCAGTTCGGCCCGGTGGAACTTCACCATGCCGGCCAATTCGGCGCGCTTCTCGATCAGGCCCGCTAGGGTGTTCGGGCGGTGGGGCTTCGCGTTTTCCATGCGAAAGAACGTAGCAAGAACAGCTACTTAGTCACCTAGGGCCTTGGTGTGTTTGCGCCATAAGAGCGGTGAATTCCGGCAGCTCATCAAGAAACAACACCCCGTTATGGGCCAGAGACACCTCGCCGGGCTTGGCCTTGAGACCGCCGCCGGTCAGGGCGGCCATGCTGGCGGAATGGTGCGGCGCGCGGAATGGCCGGGCGCGGGTCAGCTCGCCGCGCGCGATCAGTCCGGCCACCGAATGGATCATCGAGGTCTCGAGCAGCTCGGCGGCCGATAATGGCGGCAGTATGCCCGGCAAGCGCTGGGCCAGCATCGACTTGCCCGACCCTGGTGGACCGCTGAACAGCAGGTTGTGACCGCCGGCCGCGGCGATCTCCAGCGCGCGCTTGGCCTGCTCCTGGCCGCGCACGTCGCGCAGGTCCGGAACCCGGGCGCCTTCGACCATGGGGCCCGGTTTGGGCTCCGACAGCATCTGGGTTCCGCGGAAGTGGTTGATCAGGCCGATCAGGGAGCGCGGCGCGATGATCCGCGTTCCGCCGGCCCAGGCTGCCTCGGCGCCGCAGGCTTCGGGGCAGATCAGACCCAGGTCCATGGCGCCGGCGGCGACCGCCGCCGGCAGTGTCCCGGCCACCGGTGCGATCGACCCGTCCAGCGACAGCTCGCCCACCGCCGCCCAGCCGGTCAGCGCGTCGGGCGGGATCACCCCCATCGCCGCCATCACCGCCAGGGCGATGGGCAGGTCATAGTGGCTGCCCTCCTTGGGCAGGTCGGCCGGGGCCAGATTGACCACGATCCGCTTGCCGGGCATGGCCAGGCCCAGACCCGTGAAGGCCCCGCGCACCCGCTCCCGGCTTTCGGCCACCGCCTTGTCGCCCAGACCGACGACAACCATGATCGCCTCGCCGCCGGTCAGCTGGACCTCGACGTCCACCCGGCGAGCCTCGACGCCCTGGAACGCCACGGTGACAACCCGCGCGACCATGCCTGCCTCCGCGCTACAGAGTCTGTGACTTATCCACAGACTCAACCATGGCGCGTGGTCCGGATCAAGAACAAAAATGGAACCAACGAGGAAACTGAAACGATTCAGTCATCTATCCGACGCAACTCAGGCTTAGGATCGAATGGCCTCAATGCGGTCCCAAAGGACAGCGGCGGCGTTGACGCCACTGAACTGCTTGAGTTGCTGGGCGCCGGTCGGCGAGGTGACGTTGATCTCGGTAAGGTAGTCCCCGATCACGTCGATGCCGACAAACAGCAGGCCCCGCCGCTTCAGCTCCGGCCCAATGATGGCGCAGAGCTCAAGGTCGCGGGCGGTCAGGCCCACCGCCTCGGCGCGGCCGCCGCGGGCCAGGTTGGAGCGCACCTGGTCCTTGGCCGGGATGCGGTTGATCGCGCCGACCGGCTCGCCGTCGACCAGCAGAATGCGTTTGTCGCCCTTGCTGACCGCCGGGATGAATTTCTGGGCGATGACCTGGTCGCGGCCGATCATGGCGTGCAGTTCGAGCAGGGCGTCGAGATTGGGGTCATCGGCCTTCAGCCGCACCACGCCCGAGCCGCCGCCGCCGTGCAGGGGCTTGAGCACCATGTCGCCGTGGCGGGCGCGGAAGTCGTAGATGGCCTCGACGTCGCTGGTGATCAGGGTCGGCGGCTGCACGCCCGGAAAGTCGGTGACAAACAGCTTTTCCGGCGCGTTACGAACCTCGGTGGGGTTGTTCACCACCAGCACCCGGGGGTGGACCTTGTCCAGGAAGTGGGTCGCGGTGATGTAGGCCATGTCGAACGGCGGATCCTGCCGCATCAGGATGACGTCGAAACTGTCGACCACGTCGAACACCGCCGCGTCGCCGAGGACGACATGGTCGCCCTTCACCGCCTGCACCGACGCGGGTCGCGCCCGGACCGTGACTCGTGCGTCCTCCATCGACAGCATGTCGGGCGTATAGACCCAGAGCTGATGGCCGCGCGCCTTGGCCTCCATCATCATCAGGAAACTGGTGTCGGTCTCGATATTCACCCGCTCGATTGGGTCCATCTGCACGGCGACCTTCAACGACATGGCGGCTCTTTCCTGATTTCAGTCCGGGTCGCGTGAGTCGCGTCGGTTCCGTCCAAGATTTGCGCTCGGACCCAAGCCCGCAAGGGCTGTTGCATTTAACGCCCCCGCCAGGCGTCGGGAATATGGCGCGGCAGACGACCAGGGGCGAGGGCGATCAGGTCCAGACGGACGGCCGCCGCCTTGAGGGCGGGTCGTCCAGCGACAATGGCCAGGGCCGCCCGCCTCAGCCGTTCGCGCTGATCGGGCCGCACTGCTTCCAGCGCCGCCTCAAGGGTCACGCGGCGTTTGACCTCGACAACGGCCAGCACCTTGCCGCGCAAGGCCAGCAGGTCGATTTCGCCCTGTGGCGCGGCCAGTCGGAAGCCGAGGATACGGTAGCCCTTGGCCATCAGCAGCAGCGCCGCCAGCACCTCGCCGCGCCGGCCGCTCCTGCGGGCCAGGGCGCCGCGCCGGCTGCGGACGGCGGTCATGTCGAGGACTTGAGGGCCATGGCCCGACGATAGAGATCGCGTCGGTTCAGACCCAGAGCCTTGGCCACCTCCGAGGCGGCGTCGCCGGTCGAAAGGCGGGTCAGGGCGTCGGCCAGGGCCGCGTCGGCATCCTCGGCCGTGGCCTCGACCGGCGCTCCCGCGCCCACCAGAATGACGATCTCGCCCTTGGGCGCGTCGAGACGGGGATCGACCGCAAGATCGGCCAGGGGGCCACGCACGGCAGTCTCATAGAGTTTGGTCAGTTCGCGGGTCACCGCCGCCGGCCGCTCGCCGAACACCGCCGCCATGTCGGTCAGGCAGGCCTTCAGCCGGGGCCCGCTTTCGAAAAAGATCAGGGTGGCCGGGATCGGCGCCAGCTCCGCCAGGAAGGTCCGCCGGGCGGCGCTCTTGGGCGGCGGGAAGCCGACGAACATGAACCGGTCGGTGGGCAGGCCGGCCAGGGTCAGCGCGGTCAGGACGGCCGAGGGGCCCGGAATCGGAAACACCCTGTGGCCCGCCGCGACGACCTCGTTGACCAGCCGGAAGCCGGGATCGGAGACCAGCGGGGTGCCGGCGTCGGAAACCAGGGCCACGCTCTGACCCGCCTCCAGCGCCGCCATGATCCGGGGCCGCGCCCGTTCGGCGGCGTATTCGTCGTAGCGCATCATGGTCTTGGACAGGCCGTAGGCGGCCAGCAGCTTGCCGGAAACCCGGGTGTCCTCGGCCAGCATCAGGTCGCAGCCGGACAGCACGTCGAGCGCCCGCAGGGTGATGTCGCGCAGGTTGCCGATCGGCGTCGCCACCACATAGAGCCCGGGCTCCAGCGGGACGTCGGAAAGCGGCGGCGGTGGCGGGTGGCGGGACAAGGCGGACTCCGATGCGGGTATGACAGCGCCTTGCCCGCCCGCGTCAGTCAAGGGATAGAGACACGAGGCCTTATAGAGGAAGCGTCCGTGAACAAGCTCATCATCTGGTTCGTGCTGGCTTCGGTGCTCGTGATCGGCGCCGTCGGCGCCTATTGGTGGTTCGACCTGCGCTGGCGGCCCAGGACCATCGTCAAACACCAGGCCGAGATCACCAAAATCCTCGAGTCGTCCGGCTGGGTCTCGCCGGGCCTGACCGGTCCCAGGCTCTACATGATCGGCTTCCGCGGCTGTCCTGACTGTATCCGGCTGAAGGCGGAGGAGTTCCCCAAATACCTCGAGGCCGGGGTCGACGCCCGGGTGATCCTGATCGCGCGCGGCGACAGCGAGGGCGCTGAACGCTCCACTGCTGCCGAGCGGGCCACGGTCGCCGAGCTCTGGATCAACCGCAACTGGCTGCTGATGGAGCGCTGGGACAGCGAACCGGTCGAGGCCTGGACGGCCCAGGGCGTGCCGCCGGCGGACGGCGACATGGCCCGCACCGCGGTCATCCAGGCCGGCCGCACCATGGTCGAGGACCTGCGTCCGCTTCTGGCCGCCAATGGCGTCAAGGTCGGCCGCGAGTCGATCCGCTACCCGACCCTGATCTGGTGGACCCGCGACGGCGAGATGAAGGCCTGCGCCTGCGAACGCCCCGAGACCTACCGGTTCGTCCGCAAGGCGCTGGACGTCAAATAGCGGCTCCTACAGCGGCGCGAACTTGGCCGTGAAGTGGCGCATGGCCGTCGGCTGCCAGGTGATCCGCATGCCCCTGAGACTGTCCTTGCGGGCGGCGATCTCCTCGAAGACCTCGACGATGTAGTCGGCGTGGCTCTGGGTGTAGACCCGGCGCGGGAAGGCCATGCGGACCAGATCCATGGGCGCCTCGACCTCCGTGCCGTCGGGTTTGAGGCCGAACATCACCGTGCCGATCTCGCAGGAGCGGATGCCGCCCTCGACGTACATCGCCACGGCCAGCGACTGGCCCGGATACTGGCTGGTGGGGATATGGGACAGCATCCGGCGGGCGTCGACAAAGACGGCGTGGCCGCCGGTCGGCCGCACCGTCGGAACGCCCAGCGCCTCCAGCCGCTCGCCGATATAGGCCATGCTGCGCAGGCGGTAGCGCAGATAGTCCTCGTCGATGATTTCGGTCAGGCCCTGGGCGATGGCGTCCAGATCGCGTCCGGCCAGACCGCCGTAGGTCGGGAAGCCCTCGGTCAGGATCAGCCGGTTGCGCGCCGCCTGGGCCAGATCGTCGTCATTGAGGGCCAGCCAGCCGCCGATGTTGGCGAAGGCGTCCTTCTTGGCCGACATGGTCATGCCGTCGGCGAGGGCGAACATGTCACCGACGATGTCCTTCACCGGCCGGTCGCCCTGGCCGTCCTCGCGCATCTTGATGAAATAGGCGTTCTCGGCGAACCGGCAGCCGTCGATGATGAAGGGCTTCTTGTGGGCGTGGGCGATGCGGGCCACCGAGCGGATGTTGGCCAGGCTGACCGGCTGGCCGCCGCCGGCGTTGTTGGTGACCGTCAGCATCACGCAGGGCACGGCGTCGCCGTGGTCGGCCAGGAAGGCCTGCAGCCGCTCAAGATCCATATTGCCCTTGAACGGATGTTCGCTGGAGGGGTCGAGGCCCTCGGCGATGACCAGGTCATGGCCCTCCGCGCCGCTGGCTTCGATATTGCCGCGGGTGGTGTCGAAATGGGTGTTGGACGGGATGGTCTTGCCGGGGCCGCCGAGGATCGAAAACAGGATGGCCTCGGCCGCCCGACCCTGGTGGGTCGGGATGACGTGCTTGAACGGCATCAGGTTCTTCACCGCCGCCTCGAAGCGGAAGAAGGACGGGCTGCCGGCGTAGCTTTCGTCGCCCGACATCAGGGCCGCCTGCTGTTTGGCGCTCATCGCCGAGGTGCCGCTGTCGGTCAGAAGGTCGATCAGGACGTCTTCGGAATGCAGGGCGAACAGGTTGTAGTCGGCCTTCTCGATCAGTTTCAGCCGCTCCTCCCGCGTCGTCATGCGGATGGGTTCGACCGCCTTGATACGGAAGGGTTCGATGATGGTTTTCATGGGTGTTCCGATGTCTGATGGGGCCCAGCCCATTGATGGCGAGGGCGGGCCGCGCTAACCGCTTTGACGATGCTTTTATCTGTCCGCGCCGCCTATCGCGAGCGCCTTTCCCGGGGCGAAATCAGGCCCGATGCAGCGCAGGAACAGGCGCTGGAGGCCCTTTCGCGTCTGGAGGGCGACCTCAACGCCCTTGCCGAGCCGGGGTTCTCGCTGTTCCGGCGGCCCCGCGGCGCGCGCGGCGTCTACCTCTGGGGGCCGGTCGGTCGGGGCAAGTCCATGCTGATGGACCTGTTCTTCGACTCGGCCCCGGTCAGCCGTAAACGGCGGACCCATTTCCATGTCTTCATGGCCGAGGTTCACGGCCATATCGACGCCTGGCGCAAGGGCGACGCGGCGGCCCGCAAGGCCCGCTTCGGCCAGGCCAGGGGCGACGACCCGATCGCCCCGACCGCCGACCTGATCGCCGAACACGCCCGGCTGCTTTGCTTTGACGAATTCCAGGTCACCGACATCGCCGACGCGATGATCCTGGGCCGGCTGTTCGAGGGATTGTTCGCCCGCGGCGTCACCCTGGTCGCCACCTCCAACCGGCCGCCAGACGACCTCTACAAGGACGGGCTCAATCGCCAGCTCTTCCTGCCCTTCATCGCCATGCTCAAGGACCGGCTGGAGGTGGTGTCGGTGCGGGGTCCGGTCGACTTCCGGCTCGACCGGCTGCGTGGCGCGCGGACCTGGCTGGCGCCGGATGACCCTGACAACAGCCGGGAGTTTGATCGGCTGTGGGCCGACATGCTGGACGGCGCGAGCGAGCCGGGGGCCACGATCGAGGTTCTCGGCCGCAAGCTGCACCTGCCGAGGGCCAGCGGCGGCCTGCTGCGCACCCGTTTCGCCAGCCTCTGCGGGAACGCCCTTGGGCCGCAGGACTATCTGGCCATCGCCGACCGGTTCCACACTGTATTTCTCGAAGACATTCCGCGCCTGACGCCGGATCGTCGCGACTCGGCCAAACGGTTCAACACCCTGATCGACGCCCTCTATGAGGCCCAGGCCAAGCTGGTGGTCCTGGCCGCCGTCGAGCCGGAGGCGCTCTATCCCGCCGGCGACGGGTCGTTCGAGTTCGAACGCACCGTCTCACGCCTGCAGGAAATGCGCTCCACCGACTGGCTGGAGCGGGTGCGGGACTGAACCGCTGGCGATTGCCAAGAGGGTGATCTTCTCGCATGGGCTGGGGGGAAGGGCGCGGGCTCACCGCCGCGCGCCGTCAGCAAGGCGAATGCGCCGCAACGGAGGGAAGACACCATGTTCTCGCACATCATGATCGGCACCAATGACCTGGAGCGGGCCAAGTCCTTTTATGACGCCGTGCTCGGCGCGCTCGACATCCCGCCGGCCTTCGTCGACGGCCACCGCATCTTCTACATGACGCCCACCGGCGTGTTCTCGGTGTCCAAGCCGATCAATGGCGAGCCGGCTTCGGCGCCCAACGGCGGCACCATCGGCTTCGCCTGCGCCTCGAGCGACCAGGCCGACGCCTGGCATGCGGCCGGGATCGCCGCCGGCGGCGCCACCTGCGAAGACCCTCCCGGCGTGCGTGAAGGCAGCACGGGCAAAATGTATCTCGCCTATCTGCGCGATCCCGACGGCAACAAGCTCTGCGGCCTGCATCGGATGTGATGATCTGAACCCGACGACCTTCCCGGCGTCGCGCCGGGGAGGTTTCGACCGCCATCACGTTACGGCGCCTGCCCCGAACGGGGTCGAAAAGCCCTTGCTCGCGTTGACACCCCCCGCTCGCGGCTTAAAAGCGGGGGCGATCCGCGCCCCGCGGCAGCAGCCGAGATTCAAATGACAGAAGCCTCGTCGGGGGTCCGCGAACGCCCCCTCTCGCCACACCTTCAGGTCTGGCGCTGGCATGTGACCATGCTGGGCTCCATCCTTCACCGCGCCTGTCTCGTCGGCCTCTATGTCGGCGCCCTGATCCTGGTGGGATGGGCCGTCGCCCTGGCCTCCGGCCATGACGCCTATCTGGCCTACAGCGGCATTCTGGCTTCGCCGATCGGCAAGCTGGTGCTCTTCGGGCTGACCTTCGCCCTGTTCTTCACCGTCGCCAGCAACGTCCGTCACCTGATGTGGGACACCGGCCGCGGGTTCACCCCCAAGATCGCAGACATGATCACCATCGCCGGCATCGCCTTCGCCCTGGTCGCCACCATCGTGGTCTGGGTCATCGCCGGTCAGACGGGAGCCCTGTCATGACCGCGCCCTCCCAGAGCTTCCGCACGCCGATGTCGCGGGCCCGCGGCCTCGGCTCCGCCAAACATGGCGTCGGCCATTTCATCGCCGACCGGGTGTCGGGCCTGGCGCTGATCCCGCTGTCGATCTGGGCGGCCTTCGCCGGCCTCAAGGTCGCCGCCGGCGGCTACGACATGGCCATCGAGTGGCTGTCCAGTCCGCTGAACGCGGTTCTGCTGGGGCTGTTCATGGTCGCCGGCTTCATCCACCTCCGCCTGGCCATCCAGGTGGTGGTCGAGGACTATGTCGAAGGCTTCGTCAGCAAGTCTGCCCTGCTTATTCTCAACTATTTCGTTTGCGTCCTTGGCGCCGCCCTGGGGGTCTTCGCCATCCTCAAGGTGGCCCTGCTCGGAGCCTTTTGATGTCGGCCTATGAATTCATCGACCACAAGTTCGACGTCGTGGTGGTGGGCGCCGGCGGCTCCGGCCTCCGCGCCGCCCTCGGCTGCGCCCAGGCTGGCCTGAAGACCGCCTGCATCACCAAGGTCTTCCCGACCCGGTCCCACACCGTCGCCGCCCAGGGCGGCATTTCGGCCAGCCTCGGCAATATGGGCGAGGACGACTGGCGCTGGCATATGTACGACACCGTCAAGGGGTCCGACTGGCTGGGTGACCAGGACGCCATCGAGTACCTGACCCGCAACGCCCCCGCCGCCGTCTATGAGCTCGAGCACTGGGGCGTGCCCTTCTCGCGCACGGCCGAGGGCAAGATCTATCAGCGGGCCTTCGGCGGCATGACCCGCAACTACGGCGAGGCGCCGATCCAGCGCACCTGCGCCGCGGCTGACCGCACCGGTCACGCCATGCTCCACACCATGTACGGCCAGGCGCTGTCCAAGGAAGTCGAGTTCTTCATCGAGTATTTCGCCCTCGACCTGATCATGGAGGACGGCGTCTGCATGGGCGTCACCGCCTGGAAGCTGGACGACGGCACCGTGCACCGGTTCCAGGCCCAGAAGACCGTGCTGGCCACCGGCGGCTATGGCCGCGCCTACCTGTCGGCGACGAGCGCCCACACCTGCACCGGCGACGGCGGCGGCATGGCCCTGCGCGCCGGTCTACCCCTCCAGGACATGGAGTTCGTCCAGTTCCACCCGACCGGCATCTTCCCGGCCGGCTGCCTGATCACCGAGGGCGCCCGCGGCGAGGGCGGCTATCTGACCAATTCCGAGGGTGAACGGTTCATGGAGCGCTATGCGCCATCCGTGAAGGATCTGGCGCCGCGCGACATGGTCAGCCGGGCCATGACCATCGAGATCCGTGAAGGGCGCGGCGTGGGTCCGAACAAGGACCACATCTACCTGCACCTCGATCACCTGGATCCGAAGATCCTGCATGAACGACTGCCGGGCATTTCGGAGACCGCCAAGGTCTTCGCCGGCGTCGACGTGACCAAGGCGCCGATCCCGGTCCTGCCGACGGTCCACTACAATATGGGCGGCCTGCAGACGAACTATCACGGTGAGGTCGTCACCAAGAAGGGCAAGAACACCGACGAGATCGTCCCCGGGCTGATGGCCGTCGGCGAAGCCGCCTGCGTGTCGGTGCACGGGGCCAATCGTCTCGGCTCCAACAGCCTGATCGACCTGGTCGTGTTCGGCCGGGCCGTTGGCCTGCGCTGCGCCGAGACCCTCAAGGCCGGCGAGACCCAGCGGGAACTGAAGGCGTCGATGACCGACGGCCACCTGGCCCGGTTCGACCGCTTCCGCAACGCCGCCGGGCCGCGCCCGACCGCTGATCTGCGGCTGGAGATGCAGAAGGCCATGCAGGAAGACGCCGCCGTCTTCCGCACCGGAGAGTCGCTGAAGAGCGGCGTCAAACGCATCGCCGCCGTGGTCGCCGCCCGCAAGGACATCGGCGTCACCGATCGCGGTCTGGTCTGGAACAGCGACCTGATGGAGACGCTGGAGTTCGACAATCTGGTCGTGCAGGCGGCGGTGACGGTGAATGGGGCGTTGAACCGCACCGAAAGCCGCGGCGCCCACGCCCGCGAGGATTTTCCCGACCGCAATGACGAGACCTGGATGAAGCACAGCCTCGCCTGGTTCGACGACGCCACCGGCAAGGTGAAGATCGATTACCGCCCGGTGCACGCCTACACGATGTCGAACGACGTCAGCTACATTCCGCCCAAGGCGCGGGTTTACTGAGGAAGTCATGGTTCAGCTCGCGCTCCCCAAGAACTCCCGCGTCGGCAAGGGCCGGCACTATCCCGCTCCGGCCGGCGCCAAGCGGGTCAAGACGTTCCGCATCTATCGCTACGATCCGGAAGGGTCGGAGAATCCGCGCTGGGACACCTATGACGTCGATGTCGACGCCTGCGGTCCGATGCTGCTGGATGTGCTCATCCTGATCAAGAACACGGTCGACCCGACCCTGACCTTCCGGCGGTCCTGTCGCGAGGGCGTCTGCGGCTCCTGCGCCATGAACATCGGCGGCCGCAACACCCTGGCCTGCACCCACGGCTGGGAAGACACGCCGGGCAAGGAAATCCAGGTTTCGCCGCTGCCCTCGCAGCCGGTGGTCAAGGACCTGGTGCCCGATCTGACCCTGTTCTACGCCCAGTACGCCTCCATCGAGCCCTGGCTGCACACCGAGACGCCCGAGCCGCAGAAGGAATGGCCACAGACGCCGGAAGACCGCTCCAAGCTGGACGGCCTTTACGAATGCATCCTTTGCGCCTGCTGCTCGACCTCCTGCCCCAGCTACTGGTGGAACGGCGAGAAATACCTCGGCCCGGCGACCTTGCTGCACGCCTATCGCTGGCTGATCGACAGCCGTGACGAGGCGACCGGCGACCGGCTCGACCAGCTCGAAGATCCCTTCAAGCTCTATCGCTGCCACACGATCATGAACTGCGCCCAGGTCTGCCCCAAGGGGCTGAACCCGGCCAAGGCCATCGCCGAGATCAAGAAGCTTATGGTGGAGCGGGTGGCCTGAGGAAGCCCGCCCTCCTCGCGGTCCTGGCGCTTGTCTGGGGCGCCGCCGAGGGGTTCCTGTTCTTCGTCGTTCCCGATGTGCTGATCAGCGCCATCGCGCTGAGGCGCGGGTTTCGGGCAGGGGTTCTCGCCTGCCTTATGGCCGCCATCGGGGCGGCGCTCGGCGGGGCGGCCATGTACGGCTGGAGCGCGCGGTCGCCGCTCGAGGCGCGTCGGACGGTCGCCGCTGTCCCCGCGATTTCGGAGTCCATGATCACCGCCGCCGAGGCGGACATTCGCCATCACGGCTGGCTGGTGGCGGCCCTCGAGGGACCGATGACCAGCACGCCCTACAAGGTTTACGCCATGCTGGCGCCGGCCGAGGGCGTCAGCCTTCCGGCCTTCGTCGCCGCGGCGGTTCCGGTCCGTCTGCCGCGATTTCTGTTCGTGGCCCTGTTTTTCGCCGGGCTTCGACGGCTGGCGACCGGCCGGATAAAGACGCCCGGGCTATGGGCGGGGTTCACGGGCGGCTGGTTGGCCTTCTATGTGATGTTCTGGGCCAGTCATCCGGGTTGATGCCCTTGCAATAAGATGACGCGGGCGTCATTTTCAGTGAGTTACAGGAGTGCGAATTGTCCGACCTGATGGCGAAAGTGGTGATCCTCGGCGCGGGCCATGCGGGCGGCTCGGCGGCGGCTTTCCTGCGCCAGTACGGCCATGAGGGCCCGATCGTCCTGATTGGCGACGAGCCCATCCCCCCCTACCAGCGCCCGCCGCTTTCCAAGGCCTGGCTGAAGGGAGAAGCGGACGCCGACAGCCTGACGCTGAAACCGGCCAGCTGGTATGCCGAGAACAATTGCGATCTTCGTCTGGGTGTCACCGCCGTGTCGATCGACCGGGCCGCCAGGACGGTGGTTCTGTCCACGGGCGACGCGGTCGCCTACGATTTCCTGATCATCGCAACGGGGGCCAGAGCCCGCAAACTGCCGATTCCGGGCGCTGATCTCGACGGCGTCCTTGAGCTGCGCACGGCGGCCGACGCCGAGCGGCTGAAGTCGGCGCTGGGCCCGGACAAACGACTGGCGATCATCGGCGGCGGCTATATCGGTCTGGAGGCGGCGGCTTCGGCCCGGGCCCTGGGGTCATGGGCGCTGATCATTGAGCGGGAGTCGCGGATTCTCGCGCGGGTCGCCTGCGAAGAGCTGTCGAGCTTCTTCCAGAGCTATCACCAAGCGCACGGGGTTAATTTCGAACTCGGGGCCGAGATCAAGGCCTTCGAAGGGGAGAGCGGCCATGTCCGTCAGATTCGACTGGCCGATGGCCGGGTTGTCGCCTGCGACGCGGCCCTGGTCGGGGTCGGGGCCGTCCCCAATGAAGAGATCGCCAAGGGCGCGGGACTGAACTGCGTCAACGGCATCGTGGTCGACCTGCAGGCCCGGACCGAAGATCCGTTGGTGTTCGCCATCGGCGACGTCACGCACCGGCCGCTGCCGCTCTATGACCGGCAATTTCGCCTCGAGAGCGTGCCCAACGCGCTGGAACAGGCCAAACAGGTCGCCTGCGCGATCACCGGCCGGCCGTCGCCGTCGCCGGAAGTCCCCTGGTTCTGGTCCGACCAGTATGACCTGAAGCTTCAGATCGCCGGCATGCCCTTCGACGCCGACACGATTATCGTCCGCGGCGACCCCGCCGCGGCGAAGTTCGCCATCTTCCATCTCAAGGGCGATCAGCTCCAGGCGGTGGAGGCGGTCAACGCCCCGCCGGAGTTCATGATGGGCAAACAACTCATCGCGTCGCGCAAGCCCGTCTCACGGGAGAGGCTTGCGGACACATCCATTTCCATGAAAGAGGTCGCCGCTTAGTCGGGGACACAAGAAAAGGCGTCAGGGAGCGTATGGCCAAGATCACCTACATTGAGCACGACGGAACCGAGCATACGGTCGACGTGAAGAGCGGCCTTTCCGTCATGGAGGGCGCGATCAAGAACAACATCCCCGGCATTGACGCGGACTGCGGCGGCGCCTGCGCCTGCGCCACCTGCCATGTCTATGTTGACGAAGCCTGGCAGTCGAAGACCGGCGAAAAGTCAGCCATGGAAGAGTCGATGCTCGACTTCGCCGAGAACGTCGAGCCCAACAGCCGGCTGTCCTGCCAGATCAAGGTCGCCGATGAGCTCGAAGGCCTGGTCGTCCGGATGCCCGAAAGCCAGCACTAGTCTCTATAGAAACCCAGCTCAGGCTGCCCGGCTTCGGTCTGGGCGGCCTCGGGCAGGTGGCAGGTGAAAGTCGAGCCGGCCCCCGGCTCGCTTTCCAGCGCCACCCAGCCGCCATGCAGCTCGACCAGCGCCTTGACCAGAGCCAGGCCCAGGCCGGGCCCCCCGCGGTCACGGCCGACGAACCGGTCGAAGATGTGCGCCTGCACATGGAACGGTACGCCGCGCCCGGTGTCGGAGACCGCCAGCCGGACTTCGCCCGCGGCCCTTACCGCCGAGAGCGTGACGGTTCCGCCGGGGGGCGTCTGACGCAGCGCGTGTTCGACAAGATGGTCCAGCGTCTGGATCAGCCGCTTGGCGTCGCCCCGGATCAGACCGATCTGATCCTCGTCGCCGTCGCGTAGCAGGGTCACCTTCACGGCCTCGGCCAGCGGCGTCCAATGGGCGCAGGCTTCCTCCAGCAGGGTTCCGACCCGAACATCGCCCATGTCCAGCGCCATTTCCCCGGCGTCGATGGCGGCGATGTCCAGCACGTCGTCGATGGACCGGCCAAGCTGGACGGCGGCCTGGCGGACGGCCGAGAGGTGGGAGCGGCCCCGTTCGGGGATGGCGTCGCCCATGCGGTCGAGCAGCTCTGAGTAGCCGATGATGGTGGTGAGCGGCGTCCGCAGTTCGTAGGAGACGTTGCCGACGAACTCGCGCTTAAGCCGTTCGGCGCTGTCGAGGGCCGCTTCACGGTCAGCCAGGGCGCCTTCAAGGCGACGGGCGTCGGTGATGTCGGCGAAGGCGATCAGGGTGGCGCCGTCGGGCAGCGGGCGGGACTGCCAGGCGACGACGCGCCCGTCGGAGGTGCGGGCCTCTCCCGACGTCGGCGCGCGGGCCTCGGGATCGGGATCGGCGACACGGCCCTTCAGCGCCAGCCAGAAGTTCATGTCGTGCAGCCGGGGCACACAGAGCTCGACCACCCGCTCGAAATCGGCCGCTTCGCTCATCTGGTCTTCAGTGACGTTCCAGAAGCGGGTGAAAGCCTCATTGTGCAGTCGCAGCCGACCGTCGGAGCCGAACACCACGACCGCGTCATTGAGCTTGTCCAGGGTCGCCTGCTGGACCTGGATCAGGGCGTTGTACTGGGCCTTGAGGCGCAGTTCGCCGGTGATGTCCGAAAACAGCAGCAGAATGCCGCCCATCGGGTGCGGCTGACGCACCAGCTGCAGGGTCCGGCCGTCGGGCAGGGTCCAGAGGTCGTCCGGCTGGGGTCCCAGGGTCTCATAGCGGGCCAGCTCGGCCGCCTTCCATTTGGCGTAGTCGGGCGTTTCCGGCAGACGCTGGCGTTGGCGAAGGCGGTCGAGAATTTCGCCATGGGTCGGACGTTCGGCCAGCCAGGCCGGTTCCAGGGACCACAACGTGGCGAAGGCGGCGTTGTGGAAGGACAGCCGGCGGGTGGGCCCGAAAATGGCCACCGCCTCGCCGATGTGATTGAGGGTTTCGTCGTGGGCTTCCACGTGCCGCTTCAGGGCGTCCTGGATTTCCTCGGCCTGGGTGGCGTCTGCGGTCCAGACCCCGACCCCGCCGCCGTCGAGCGGTTCGGCGGTGATCTTCAGGGCCTTGCGGCGGCCCCCCAGCGCGATCCAGCGCACCGTTTCGCGGCGTTCCCCCAGATTGGCGGCCTCGCTGGCCAGGGCCTCGGCGCCCTTGTCCAGGGACAGGCCCTGGGCCACGGCCTCCGCCGTGCCCCGCGCGCTGACCGCCGCCAGCCAGGCCTTGTTGGCCCACTGCACGCCGCCGTCGGCGGCCGCGATCCAGGCCGGCTCGGCCCGGGCGTCGAGAAAGGCCGCCAGTCGCGCGGCGCTGGGAAGCGCGGTCTCATCGGCCGCAGCGGCCGTCAGGCGCAGCCAGGCCAGGGCGCCGGCGGCGCGGCCTTCCACGGACACGGCGCCTTTTGACCCGCGCGCTTCGAAGGCGCAGGGCTCGCCGCGTTCGAAGAGGGCGCGCAGCCGGGCCGCATGGTTGGGATCGGACCGCATGATGGCGTTGACCAGGCCCTGCGGCTCGGCGGCCTCGATATCGAAAACCGCGGCGCAGGCCTGCAGATTTTCTTCGCCGGACGCCAGCAGGGCGCGGCCGTCGTCTATCACCAGCAGACTGCTGTCAAAGGCCTCCGCCGACGCCTGGGCCGCGGCGGCGCGGCCCTCGACCTGCTCCAAGCGGGACTGCATCCGCCGCATCTGGCGATCCATCGCGCGCCGCTCGGCCAACGCCCAAAGCACCGCGCACACGGCGAGGCAAACCGCGCCGGCGGTGGCCGCGACAATGAGATCCATCTGAGTCATGCGGGTTGGAACCGAATCATGGCCCGGGCAGGATAGGCGAGGCGAGGGCCGCCCGCGACTGGCGAAGCGCCCCTTTGGGCGCCATCTTGCCGGTTATGACATTTCCCGCCGCGGCGACCGCGCCCTCACTCGATGATTTCGCCGCCATAGCCGAGGCCGCGTTCGCGACCCTGCCGCACCCGTTTCGCGGTCTGGCCGCCGAAGCGGTGATCCGGGTCGCCGATTTCGCCGAGCCCGATCTCCTGGCGGACATGGGTATTGAGGACGCCTTTGAGCTGACGGGACTTTACCAGGGCGTGGACCTGTCCCAGCGATCGGTGCTCGATCCGACGCCGCATCCGTCGATGGTTTTCCTCTATCGCCGCCCGATTCTTGACGAGTGGGCGGAGCGGGGCGACGTGCCGCTGGGCGAGCTGATCACCCATGTCCTGGTGCATGAGATCGGCCATCATTTCGGACTGTCAGACGCGGCCATCGAAGCCATCGAAGACAAAGCGTGAACGAATCGGATAACCTGCCGCGATGACCTTGCCGGATTTCGACTACCAGGCGATTTGCGACGGCATGCCCGAGGCCCGGGTGATGCGTGGCGAAGCCTATGCGGCGAAAGGCTGGGCTGAACTGGTCGAGGTCGGACCCGCTGGAATTCTCGCCCATGTGAAGGGCGAGCGCGACATCGTCTATGTGGTCGAGGTCTCCGCCCGGGACGCCTCGGACGCACGCTGCACCTGCCCGGACTTCGAAGAGAACCGGCTGCGGTGCAAGCATGTGGTCGCCGCTGTCCGCGCGGCGATGGGCGCTGACGCCGCGACCCTCGAGACGGCCGCGGCCCGGCTGCCGCGACTCGCCGACCTACTGGACATGGAAGGGCGCGACGATGTCGACGCTCTCGTCGACCGGGCCCGGCGGGATCCCGCCCTCCTCATTGATCTTGAAGGCGCTGCTGTCGCCTGACCGCGGGGGCCGCCCACGCCGCCGCCGCGACATTAACGTCTCGTTAGAAAGTGACGCCCCCGTCACTTTCTCGTTGACCCATCCGCCCTTTAAGTGGACATTGTTCAGATAGGGTGAGGCCCGGTTTAAACGGACCCACTGTTTCTGACTGACCGGAGGAGAGTGGCTGTGACGGACAAGAACATCACCAAGGACGCCATGTATGACGCGGTGGCGCCCGACGACTTCGAGGCGATGCTCGAGCTCGACCGTTACAACAACCGCTCGACCGCCTTCGACAAGATCATTTCCGCGACCCATGACCACTTCTGGGACCCGCTGGACAAGGCCTACATCGACTTCGACGAGCCCTTCGACATGGAGAACCAGGCGCTGGTTCCCGAAGAGATGGTCGTCGCCCTGTCGACCGACTACGTCTCCAATCACCTGTCGGACCCCAAGGAGCGCATCCGGTTCATCAATGAATCGACCCTGCGCATCTTCTCTTCGATCCTGCACGGCGAGCAGGGCGCGCTGAACCTGTCGGCCAGCCTCTGCCATGTGCTCAAGGACCAGGGCGCGCAGGAATACGCCGCCAACCAGACCCGCGAAGAAGCCCGCCACGTCACCGCTTTCGCCAAATACATCAAGGCCCGCTGGGGCCGTCCGGTGGAATGCGGCCCGACCCTCAAGAACCTGCTGGTCGAGATCATCGACGCGCCGGAGGTCTACAAGAAGATCATCGGCATGCAGATGCTGGTCGAGGGTCTGGCCATGGGCGCCTTCGCCTCGCTGTTCAACTCGATCAACGATCCGCTGGGCAAGAAGCTGCTGCAGCTGGTGATGACCGACGAGGCCTTCCACCACAAGTTCGGCAAGATCTGGGCTGACCGTACGGTGCCCAAGCTCAGCGCCGAGGAACATGCGATCATCGAGGACTGGGCGGCACACTGCTTCCAGGCCGTGCTGTTCAACCTCGTCGGCCCCAACCAGCAGCGCGACCTCTATGAGAGCTTCGGCCTGGACCCCGACAAGGTCATCGCCGAGTTCGCCCTGATCATGACCGACGACGTGCGCCGCGAGAATATGCGCGAGCAGTCCAACATTTTCCGGGTTCTGGTGAAGACCCTGCTCAACGCCGGCATCATCACCGACCGCACCAAGGCCTTCTACGCCATGTACGTCGACATCGACGAGCTCAAGGCCGAGGGTGATCGGATGGTCGGCGATGACATTGCCGAAGACGGGATCCGCTATCTGCAGGCGATCAACTTCAAGGACCGCGAACACAAGCCGGTCAGCATCGCCGCCGAATAGACTCTTCCGCCACAAGCGGTCGTTGAGCGCCCCGTCGGCAACCCGGCGGGGCGTTTTGCGTTTCATTCGGGTGCGATAGGATCCCCCCGATGAAGACGCTGTTTCTCCTCGCGGCCGTGGCCGCAGTGGCGGCCTTCCCGGTTCTCGCGGCCGCTCCGCAACCGGCCCGGCCGATCTCTCCCGCCTTCTACAGTGGGCTGTGGTACGAGATCGCCCGCACGCCAAACCTCGGTCAGCGGGACTGCCAGGCGGCGCACAGCCGGTTCACGCCTCTCGGCGGCGAGGGCGAGGTCAGCTTCATCGCTTCGACAGGCGAGTTTTCCGTCAGCCAGACTTGCCACAAGGGCTCGCCGTCAGGACCGGGCAAGGTGTTTCGGACCAAAGGCCGGATCGTCCCGGGCTCGGCGAACGCCAAGTTCGAGATGAGCTTCTTCGGCGGGCTCCGGAAACAGGAGTATTGGGTGCTGGACCGGGCCGAGGACCAGACCTGGGTGATCATGGCGACGCCGGGCGGCAACTACGCCTGGCTGATGGCCCGCCGGCCTCGGCTCCCCACGGCCGTCAAGGCCGCCGCCCTGTCGCGTATGAACGCCTTGGGCTATCCGGCCGACAGCCTCGAATTTCCCCGCTCCGCCGGTTGACGTCGAACGAAACCAGAACACTAATGAGCTGATGGACGTCACCCTTTCCATCATCACGGTCAGCCGACCTGAAACCACCCTGGCGGTGACCCGCGGCGCGGCCCGCTTGCTGGGGGAAATGGCCTATGCGCCTCTAGCCGAGGTGGCTCTGCCCAACGGTCGGCGGGCGGATCTGATGGCCCTGGGCCCCCGGGGCGAGATCGTGATCGTCGAGGTCAAGTCCAGCCCCGAGGACTTTCTGACTGATCGCAAATGGGCCGAGTACGCGCCGTTCTGCGACGCCTTCTATTTCGCTGTGGCGCCGGAGTTTCCCGCTGATCTGATTCCGCCGGAGCCGGGCCTCATCGTGGCGGACGGATTTGGCGGCGCCATCGTGCGCGCGGCGCCGGTGACGGCCCTGGTCGCGGCTCGCCGCAAGGCTCTGACGCTGGCCTTCGCCAGGCTTGCGATTTTCCGGGGTTAACGCGGCGCGCGTTTGGCGAGGATGCGCTGAAGCGTGCGACGGTGCATCGACAGACGCCTGGCGGTGTCGGAGACGTTATGGCCGCACAGTTCATAGACGCGCTGGATATGTTCCCAGCGTACGCGGTCGGCGCTCATCGGATTTTCCGGCGGCGCGGCGGCGACGCCGATGGCCAGCAGTGCGCGGGTGATGTCGTCGGCGTCCGCGGGTTTGGCCAGATAGTCAACCGCTCCGGCTTTCACGGCCGCCACGGCGGTGGCGATGTTGCCATAGCCGGTCAGCATGATGACGCGGGCGTCGGGGCGAACATCCTGAATGGCCTGCACGACCGCCAGGCCGCTGCCGTCTTCCAGCCGCATGTCGAGCACGGCGAAGGCCGGCGCGGCCGTCTTGACCATGTCGAGGGCTTCGGTGACGCCGGACGCCATCCGCACGTCAAAGCCGCGCTGTTCCAGCGCCCGCCCCAGCCGGGTGCGCAACGCCATATCGTCGTCGAGCACCATGAGGCTGCGGTCGGGAAGGTCTGCGATCAAGGTGGCGAGGTCACTCATGTCAAAGCCCTTGTACAGATCGCCATCACCCGATGAAACCTGCTTTCGCGTCATTCTGTCGCACCGGCGCCAGCCCCATCAACCCCCCGCGAATATATCGTCCAGCGGGGGCGCCGCGATCGCCTCCCGGCGCCATCGGACCAACACCACCGCGCCGCCACCGCGGGCGTTGCGAAACTCGACCTTCGCGCCGGTGCGCTCCAGGAGGGTCTTGGCGATGAAAAAGCCCAGCCCCATCCCCTCATGCCCGCTGCGCATCGCCTCCGGGGCCGGCCGGCTGGTGACATAAGGTTCCCCCAGTTTGGTCAGCACCTCGGCGGAGAACCCTGCCCCGTCGTCGCTCACCTCCACGGTAACGTGCTGTGAATCGAACCTAGCGGTGACGAAAACCTCGGAGCGGGCGAAGTCGACGGCATTCTCGATGAATGCCGTCAGGGCGTGCAACACCTCCGGCAGCCGCCAGATATCCGGCGGCGCCTGGCCGGCGGGGCCGGTGACGGTCGCCTCGACACGGATCGCGGTCTGCCGGCTGTGGGGCGCCGTGGCCTCTTCCACGACCTGAAGGAGGCTCATGCGGTCATGGGCGGCGTCGGAGACATCGGGCCGTTTGGTCAGGCGCTGCAGAATGTCCCTGCATCGCGCGGCCTGGGCCAGCAGAAGCTCAGCGTCCTCGCGCAGCGGCCCCGGCGGGGTGTTCAGCACCATCTCCTTGGCCACGACGGAGATCGTCGACAATGGCGTGCCCAGCTCGTGCGCCGCGGCGGCCGCCAGCGCGCCCACGGCCGACAGCCGTTGCTCCCGCGCCAGAACGGTGTGGGCCGTATCCAGGGCCAGCTCCATTCTCGCCGCCTCCTGCGCCGCGTGCCAGGCGTAGGCGGACGTGAAGATGATCCCCATAACCCGGGCGACAACCGATCCGATCCGGTTGAGCAGGGGCGGGTTGAATGGCTCGGCGTTGGGCGCCGGCATCGGCAGGGCCGTAACCGACATGGCGATGCAGGCCGCGATGGCCAGCAGCGCCAGCAGGATCACCTGGGCTCGGGGCAGGGTGGCCGCCGCCAGGGTGACCGGTCCGATCAGCAGCAGCGAAAACGGATTGAGCATGCCCCCGGTGAGGTAGAGCAGGGCCGACAACTGCAGGATATCAAAGGCGATATGGGCCGCCGCCTCGTTGTCCGTGGCCAGCCGCTGGCCCGTCACCGCCAGGCTGACCAGGACATTGAGCCAGGCCGACAGGGCGATGATGGTCAGGCAGGCCGCCACCGGCGTGGGCAGGTTCAGGCCATAGGCGACGATCAACACGGTGATCGTCTGACCGGCGATGGCGATCCAGCGCAGCGTCGTCAGGGTGCGGACGCGCAGCCGCCCGCGGCGCGGCAGCCCGGCCGGCCACAGGGCGTCCCAGGCTTGCACGGGCGGTCGGGCCAGCCTATCGAGGCCCGGCCCCTGATCAGTGCTTTCGGCAAGCGGTTGGGTCGGCGACATCCCGCCAGATTGGCCCCAGTCGGCCCTGATGGCGAGCCCCGAAGGAGACGATCTTGACCCGCCAACGTGTGATGTTGCTCGCCGCCTGTATCGTGGGTCTGGTCGTCATCGCCGGCCTGGCCTGGCGGACGGGCGTTTTTGGCGAACACCAGCCGCCGGCGGCGGTCGGCGGGCCCTTCGCGATGGTCGATCAGGACGGCAAACCGGTCGACGAGCGCATCTTGAAGGGACAGTGGTCCGTCGTCTTTTTCGGGTTCACCTATTGCCCCGACGTCTGCCCGACCACGATGCAGGCGCTTGCCGCCGCGACGGATCAGCTCGGCCCCAAGGGCAAGGATCTCCGGATCATCTTCGTGTCACTCGACCCCGAGCGGGACAGTCCGGCCCAGGTCAAGGCCTGGCTGGAAGCCCAGCGGCTGCCCAAGGGCACGCTCGGTCTGACCGGAACGCCCGAACAGGTCGCGGTGACGGCCAAGGCCTATCGCGTTTTCTACGAAAAACGCGGCGACGGTCCCGACTATCAGATCAACCATTCGACGGCGGCCTACCTCATGGACCCCAAGGGCCGCTTCGAACGGGTGCTGGCCTTTGGTCTCACGCCAGACCAGATGGCTGACCAGATCCGCGCCGCCATGCGAGGCGACTGATCCCAATTTGGCGCTGGACTTCGTTAAGGCAGAGCGTGTTATGCTGCGCTGCACAACGAACGAGGTTCGATGCTTTACGCTCTCCACGAGGCCAACTACTACGCCGCAGCCCCGATGCGCGCCGCCGCGCGCATGGCTCGCGACTGGTGGTCGTCGCCGCTGAACCCCGCCCGCAATTCGACCCTTGGCCGTAACGCCTACGCGGGCGCCGATCTCTACGCCAACGTGACCCGCCGCTATGGCCGGCCCGAATGGCAGATCGATGAAGTGACCATAAACGATACGCCGGTGCGGGTGCGCCAGACCGTGGTCTGGGAGAGTCCCTGGTGCCGGCTGGTCCAGTTCGACCGCGACATGGCCGGGATGCGACAGGCGGGCAAGCTGACGCTCGATCCGGCGGTCCTGATCGTGGCGCCGATGTCAGGCCACTACGCGACCCTTCTACGGGGCACGGTGGAGGCCCTGCTGCCCAACCATGCCGTCTTCATCACCGACTGGTCCAACGCCCGCGACGTGCCGATGATGGAGGGGCGGTTCGATTTCGCCGACTACATCGACCACCTGCGGTCCATGCTGACCGCCATGGGACATCGCTCCCATGTCGTCGCGGTCTGTCAGCCCGGGCCGGCGGTGCTTGCCGCCGCCGCCCTGATGGCTGAGGACAACGATCCGCACCGGCCCCGCTCGATGACGTTCATGGGCTCGCCGATCGACGCCCGACAGTCCCCGACGGTGACCAACAAACTGGCCGAGGAACGGCCGTTCGCCTGGTTTCAGTCCAGCATGATCTACACTGTGCCGCCGCCCTATCCGGGCGTCGGCCGGCGCGTCTATCCGGGGTTTGTCCAGCTGGCCAGCTTCATGTCGATGAATCGCGAACGTCACCAGGAAGCCCACCGCAAGTATTTTGGCCACCTGGTGGCCGGCGATGGCGACAGCGCCGACAAGCACCTGACCTTTTATGACGAATACCTGGCCGTGATGGATCTCACCGAGGAGTTCTATCTCCAGACCATCGATCTGGTGTTTCAGAGCTATGCCCTGCCCAGGGGCGAGCTGACCCATCGCGGACGGCTGGTGAACCCGGCCGCGATCACCGATATCGGGCTCATGACCGTCGAGGGCGAGCTGGATGATATTTCCGGCATCGGCCAGACCCAGGCCGCCCATGACCTGTGCCCGAACATCCCGCAGGATCTGAAACGCGACTACGTTCAGGCCGGGGTCGGACACTACGGCGTCTTCAATGGCCGTCGTTTTCGGGAAGAGATCGTGCCCAGAGTTCACGACTTTGTCCGGCTGAACGACCCGGACTTCTGAAACCGGCTTTGCCAGCTGCGCGGGACGGCCTATCCACGGGGTGATGAAGCTCTTCAACCGCGCCGGATTCAGCCATGGCGACCGCGTTCAGGCGGGCGAGCAGACCGTGCGTCTGGCCGTTAATGCGCGGGCTCGCCGGATCAGTCTCCGGATCGACAGGATCAAGCGCGAGGCGATCGCCATCGCGCCCAGCGCCAGCCGGTTGCCGGAGGCGGTCGCCTTCGCCCGTGAACGCTCGGACTGGATCGTCGGCCAACTGGCGGACCTGCCCGCCGCGGCGCCGCTTCTGCCCGATAGCGAGATCATGGTCTTTGGCGAGCCTGTCCTGCTGACGGCCGCCGCCGGGCGGGCCAAGCTGATCGCCGCGACCGACGACGCTCCGGCCCGTCTGCTGGCTCCCGACGACGCCGCCTTTGGCGACCGGGTCCTGCGACTGGTCAAGGCGGAGGCCAGGCGCTGGCTCACTGACCGTACAGGCCTCTACGCCGCCGCCCTGGGTCAGCCGATGCCGAAGGTGGCGATCACCGACACACGCGGCCGCTGGGGCTCCTGCCGGCCGGCCAGCGCGCGTGGCGCGGCGTCAATTCGATACAGCTGGCGGCTGGCTCTGGCTCCGGCCGAGGTCGCCGACTATGTCGCGGCGCATGAATGCGCCCATCTTCTGGAAGCCAATCACGGGCCCGGCTTCTGGGCCCTGGTGCGGCAGATCAACGGCGATCCCGCCCGGCACCGCGACTGGCTGCGGCGGGAGGGCGGTCGTCTCCAGGCCGTCGGCCGGGTCTGAGGCGCTGGTCTAGTAGGGAATCTCTTCGGGCAGTCGAGGCGCGGGCGCCTTGGTCTCCGGCGTCGGCGTGGCGGGCTTTTCGGGCTGGCCGCCCAGACCCAGGTTCGAGAGTATGTCGCCGATAGCGTCTTTCGGCGGCTCGACTGTCGCATAACCGCCCGGAATGGCCTGGGCCTTCAGGCGCGGCAGGGCCTGGGCCATGAAGGCCCGCCAGATGCCGGCCGGAGCGCCGCCGCCGGTAACCCCTTTCATAGGGCTGTTGTCGTCCTTGCCGGTCCAGACGGCGGCGACAAATCCGCCGGTGTAGCCGACGAACCAGGCGTCCCGATAATCGCTGGTCGTTCCGGTCTTGCCGGCGATGTCGTAGTTCGGCACACGCGCCCGCTTGCCCGTGCCGCTGGTCACGACCTCGCGCATCATCTGGTTCATGTACTGCAGCGCCGGCGAGCCGATCACCGAGCGACGGGCGCGTTTCTCGATCGTTTCGTCGTACAGCACCTTGCCGCCGGCGGTGCGGATGCGCTGGATGCCATAACCGCGGGCCAGGAACCCGCCATTGGCGAAGGGGGCGTAGGCCTGGGCCATCTCCAGGGGATTCACCTCGACGGCGCCCAGGGCCATGGAGGGATCGAGCTGGATCTTGCTGTTGATGCCCAGCCGTTTGGCGACGGCCGCGACATTGCCGGTCCCGACCTCGTTGGCCAGTCGGGCGGCGATGGTGTTCACCGACTGCGACAGGGCCGTTTGCAACGTGATCGGGCCAAGGTAGCGGCCGGTATAGTTGCGGGGCTCCCAGCCGCCGATGCGAACCGGCTCGTCGACGACGATCACCGACGGATTGCGACCGGCTTCCATGGCCGCGAGATAGACGAACGGCTTGAAGGCCGACCCGGCCTGGCGGCGCGCGTTGGTCGCCCGGTCGAACTGGCTCTCGGAATAGTCGGCGCCGCCGACATAGGCGCGGATCCGCCCCTCGCCGTCGATGGCCACCAGGGCCGCCTGGCGCACGCCCTGGCCGTCGGCCCCGGCCACACCCGCCCGGACAGCGGCTTCAGCGGCGGCCTGGATCGGCAGGTCCAGCGTGGTTTCAACGATCAGATCCTCGGTGGGCTCGCCCACCAGGGCGCGCACCTGGGAATCGACCCAGTCGGTGAAATACTGCGCGCGTTGGTTGGCCAGCACGGCCGACACCCGAACCGGGCTGCGGAAGGCGTCGGCCCTCTGATCCGAGGTGATAGCCTTGGTGCGCACCATCTCGTCCAGCACGATGGTCGCCCGCCGGGCCGCCCGCTCGGTGGCCGACACCGGACTGTAGCGCGACGGGCCCTTCATCATGCCCGCCAGCAGAGCCGCTTCGCCGAGCGTCAGCTTCGACGCGGGCTTGTTGAAATAGCGCTGGGCGGCCGCCTCGATACCGTAGGCGCCGGCGCCGAAATAGACCCGGTTCAGATAGAGGGCCAGGATCTCCTTCTTGCTGAACTTCATCTCCAGCCAGAGGGCGAGGATCAGCTCCTGGGCCTTGCGTCGCGGCGTCTGGTCGGCCGTCAGGAACAGGTTTCGCGCCAGCTGCTGGGTGATCGTCGAACCGCCCGCGGCCACGCACCAGCAGGAGATGTTCTTGACCATCGCCCGGGAGATGCCGATCGGGTCAAATCCGGGGTGGTAGTAGAAGCGGCGGTCCTCGATGGCGATGAAGGCCTTGGGCACATAGTCAGGCAGGCCGTCCAGATCGACCGGCGGGGCGTACTGGCTGCCCCGCACCGCGATCAGGGCGCCGGACCGGTCGAGATAGGAAATCGACGGCTGGCGCGTGACGGTGTTGAGCTTGGAGACATCGGGCAGGTCGGTGGCGAACACGGCGAAGAAGGCGACCACGAAGATCAGCCCCCACACGCCAATCACCGCCCCCCAGTAGAGGGCGGCCTGAAGGGGGGTCCGGGTGACGCCCTGTGGATTGGCCATGTCGTTGTCGCTGTTCCCGAAACTTCTGGTGACGCCGAGTCATAGCGCCAGAGCCCTGATGGCTCCATCATGATTGATCAGAGATGAACACGCCCTTTTCGCGGCGCGAGCAAACGGATGTGTCGCGGGGGGTTAGCAATTTCCCCGCCAACCGCCATAAGCGCGGCGTGACCGATTCCCTGGCCCCTGCTCGTGAGATTCTTCGCCGCGTCTTCGGCCATGCCGAGTTCCGCGGGCTTCAGGCCGAAGTCATCGGCGAGATCCTGTCCGGTCGCAGCGCCATGGCCGTGCTGCCGACGGGCGGCGGCAAGAGCCTCTGCTACCAGATCCCCAGCCTGCTGCGCCCGGGGCTGGGCCTTGTCGTCTCGCCGCTGATCGCCTTGATGGCCGACCAGGTCGAGGGGCTGAAACAGTCCGGCGTCGCCGCTGAACGGCTCGACTCGAGTCATTCCCTCGACCAGCGGGCTGACGTCTGGCGCCGCGCCGAGCGGGGCGAGCTGGATCTGCTCTATCTGTCGCCCGAGGGCCTGATGCAGGGCGCGACGCTCGACCGGCTGCGGACGCTGCCCCTGGCGCTCGTGGCCGTCGATGAGGCGCACTGTGTCAGCCAGTGGGGACACGACTTCCGCCCCGAGTACCGGATGCTGGGCCGTCTGGCCGACATCTTCCCGGGGGTGCCGCGGCTGGCGGTCACCGCCACGGCCGACGCGCGGACGCGGGACGACATCCGCAGCGAGCTGCGGCTGCACGACAGCGCCGAGTTCGTCGACAGTTTCGCCCGCCCCGAACTGGCCCTGTCGGCCGAGCGCAAACGCGGCGCCGGCCATAGTCGGGTCGAGGAGCTGGTGCTGGCGCGGCCGGGTCGGTCGGGCGTCATCTATGCCGGATCGCGGGACGGAACCGACAAGCTCGCCGACCGTCTCTCCGCCGCCGGCGTTCCGGCCATGGCCTATCATGCCGGCCTTGACCGTGAGCTTCGCAACCAGCGGCTGGAACAGTTCCTCGAGGCCGACGCGGCGGTAATGGTTGCGACCATCGCCTTCGGCATGGGCGTCGACAAACCCGACGTCCGTTTCGTCATCCACGCCGATCCACCCGCCTCGATCGAGGCCTATTGGCAGGAGATCGGCCGGGCGGGCCGGGACGGTCAACCGGCCGAGGGGATCACCCTCTATGGCTCGGCGGACATGGCCTGGGCCCTGCGCCGGATCGCCTCCCGCGACGTCGCCGACGAGGTGCAGCAGGTCCAGAACCGCAAGGTGCGCCAGCTCTACACCATGCTCGACGGCGTCGGCTGCCGCGCCGCCGCCGTGCGCCGCTACTTCGGTGAGGAGGGCGTCGCCAACTGCGGTCAGTGCGACCTCTGCCTTTCGCCGCCCGAAGCCATCGACGCCAGCCAGGCCGCCCAGAAAGCCCTGTCGGCCGTGCACCGGCTGGGCGGCCGGTTCGGACGCGGCCGGCTGGTCGATCACCTGCTGGGCAAGACCAAGGACGTGCATGAGAGCGAGGCGGCCCTGTCGACCTACGGCGTCGGACGCGAGTTCAGCCCTGCCGGCTGGCGTGATCTGATCGACCAGCTTCTGTTCGACGGCCTGCTCAGGGAAGACCCCAACGAGGGGCGGCCCCTGATCGGTCTGGGCGAGCCCGAAGGGGTCAAGGCGGTCTATCGCGGCGAACGCGTCGTCGCGGTTCGCAAGCCGCCCGAAAAGCTCGACGCCGCCACCCGGCCCGGGCGGCCGCGCAAGCGCACGCGGGAGGCGCTCGAGGCGCTCGCCGGCGGCGACCTGGTCCTGTTCGACGCCCTGCGCGCCTGGCGCCGCGACGAGGCTCACACCCAGCATGTGCCGCCCTATGTCATCTTCCATGACGCCACCCTGACCGCGATCGCCAGCCAGCGGCCGGCCGATCGGACGGGACTGGCGGCGATCAGCGGCGTCGGCGAGGGCAAGCTGGAACGCTACGGCGAGGCCGTGCTGAAGGTCGTGCGCGATAATTGATCCGCCTCAAGGCAAGGATCTTCCAGCGGGTGTGTGCTGCCCGTTGATGGAAGGACCAACGCCATGACCAGCCACGACGACAGCCACGATCGGATTCGGGGACCCAGGCGGTCTCTGACGGCGCTGGACGCCGCGGGCCTGCGCGCCACCGGCGGCCAGGCGACCGGCGGCGCCGCCGTCGCGGCCGCGGCGCTGGGCCTGCTGATGCTGGGCGCGGCGACGATCGCCAAGCTCGCCATCGGCCAGATGACCGTCAACAAACTCAAGGTGAAGTCGCTGAAGGTGCGCCGCCTCGAGGTCGACGAACTGACCGTCAAACACCTCAAGACCGAAGTCGAAGCCGACGACGACTAGACGTCGACCTCGGCGTCGAGGGCGTTGGCCTGGATGAACTCACGGCGCGGTTCGACCAGTTCGCCCATCAGACGGGCGAACATGTCGTCGGCGTCGTCGGCATGGTTGACCTTGACCTGCAGCAGGGTGCGCGCCTCGGAATCCAGCGTGGTTTCCCACAGCTGCTCGGGGTTCATCTCGCCCAGACCCTTGTAGCGCTGAATGGCCATGCCCTTGCGGCCGGCGTCGAGCACCGCCCCGACCAGGTCGAGGGGGCCGCGAATGGTCGTGCTCTTGTCCTTGCGACGGAAGGTGGCCAGGCCCTGGAAGGACTCGGCCAAGGTCACGGCGCGCTCGGCCAGACGGCGGGCGTCGGCGGCGTGCAGCAGGGCGTCTTCGAGAACGATCCGCTCGGAGACGCTGCGGCGCACCCGACTGAACACGAAGCCGGTGTCGCCGCGCTCGCCGGTCCAGGGGCCATCACCTTCCTCGGCGTAGAGGTTCAGACGCACGGCGGCGGCCTGCGGATCGGGGGTGTCGCCCATCAATCCGGCCAGGGCCGACTGTTCGATGGCGAAGGCTGGGGCGCGGCTGGACAGACGCTCGATATTGGCCTTGGCGTTGCGGCTGGCCTGAACCAGGGCCAGCAGGTCCTGGCCGGTCATCCGCTCGCCGGTGGACAGGTCGAGCTCGGCCCCGTCGACGCCCTCGTCGATCAGGAAGGCCTCGTACTCGGCGTCGTCCTTCAGATAGCGCGACGACTTGCCCTTGGTGGCTTTGTAGAGCGGCGGCTGGGCGATGTAGAGGTAGCCGCGCTCGATCACCTCCGGCATCTGCCGGTAGAAGAAGGTCAGCAGCAGGGTGCGGATGTGCGCCCCGTCGACGTCGGCGTCGGTCATGATGATGATGCGGTGATAGCGCATCTTCTCGATGTTGAAGTCGTCGCGACCGATGCCGGCCCCGAGGGCCGTGATCAGGGTGCCGACCTGCTCGGATGACAGCATCTTGTCGAACCGGGCCCGCTCGACGTTGAGGATCTTGCCGCGCAGGGGCAGCACGGCCTGGTTCTCGCGATTGCGCGCCTGTTTGGCCGAGCCGCCGGCGGAGTCTCCTTCGACGATGAACAGTTCGGACTTGGCCGGGTCGCGTTCCTGACAGTCGGCCAGCTTGCCGGGCAGGCTGGTGATGTCGAGGGCCGACTTGCGGCGGGTCAGTTCGCGGGCCTTGCGCGCCGCTTCCCGGGCCGCCGCGGCCTCGGCGATCTTGCTGACAATGGCCTTGGCCTCGGTCGGATGTTCCTCGAACCAGGAGGCGAGACCGTCCTGGACCAGGCCCTCCACGGCGGGGCGAACCTCCGAGGAGACCAGCTTGTCCTTGGTCTGGGAGCTGAACTTGGGGTCGGGGACCTTGACCGACAGCACGCAGGTCAGGCCCTCGCGGGCGTCTTCGCCGCCGACTGAAACCTTCTCGCGCTTGGCCATGCCCGAGCTCTCGGCATAGCCGGTGATGACCCGGGTCAGAGCCGCCCGGAAGGCCGACAGGTGCGTGCCGCCATCCTTCTGGGGGATGTTGTTGGTGAAGCACAGCATGTGCTCGTGGTAGCTGTCGTTCCACCACAGGGCGAGGTCGATCTCGACCTTCTCGCGCACGCCGCGGACCACGATCGGGGTCTTGAGCAACGGCTGTTTGGCCTTGTCGAGGTGGCGAACGAAGGCCTCGATGCCGCCGTCGTAATGCAGGATCTCTTCCCAGGGCTCGGCGTCGCGCAGGTCGCGGAAATGGATGGTCACGCCGCTGTTCAGGAAGGCCAGCTCGCGCAGGCGATGCTCGAGCGTCTTCCGGTCGAAATCGATGAAGGCGAAGGTGGTGGTCGAGGGATAGAAGGTCACCTCGGTGCCGGTCAGGGGCTTGCCGCTCTCACGCAGGGGCGAGTCGCCGGTCACCTTGAGCGAGGAGACGGCGTCGCCGCGCTCGAACCGCATCTGGTGAGCCTTGCCGTTGCGGTGGATCTTGAGCTCAAGCCAGTCGCTGAGGGCGTTGACCACCGAGACGCCGACGCCGTGCAGGCCGCCGGAGACCTTGTAGCTGTTCTGGTCGAACTTACCGCCGGCGTGCAGCTGGGTCATGATGACCTCGGCGGCGCTGACGCCCTCGCCCTCGTGGATGTCCACGGGGATGCCGCGACCGTCGTCGGTGACGGTGCAGGAGCCGTCGGCGTTGAGGATCACCTCGACCTTGGTGGCGTGACCGGCCAGGGCCTCGTCGATGGCGTTGTCGACCACCTCATAGACCATGTGGTGCAGGCCCGAGCCGTCGTCGGTGTCGCCGATATACATGCCCGGCCGCTTGCGCACCGCGTCGAGGCCCTTGAGGACCTTGATCGAGTCGGCGCCGTAGTCGCCGTTGCCCTCGGGTTCGCCTGCGTCTTCAATTACGTCGGTCATTCAGTCGTCCAGAACGGTCAGGCCAGAGGCTTCCACGCGAATGCCCAGGGCCCGACCCTTGAAGGGGTCGAATAGCGACTCGTCGGTTCCCGTCAGAAACGCCTGAAGGCCGAGCGCCGCGATTTCGTCGGCCAGCGCGGCCCGACGGAGTGGGTCGAGATGCGCGGCGACTTCATCCAGCAACAATACAGGAGACGGCGCTGATTCTGCAGCAGAAAGTCGCGCCGCCTGGGCCAGAACCAGGTTCAAAATCAAGGCCTTCTGCTCTCCGGTCGAACATTCCGCCGCCGGACGGTCCTTTTCGGCATGAATGACCGCCAGATCGCCGCGATGGGGGCCGGTCAGAGCGCGTCCAGCGGCGGCGTCGCGGCTTCTGGCCGCCGCCAGGGCCGCGGCCAGGCGGGTCTCGATATCGGCCGCGGAAACACCCTCGGCGGCCAGGGATTCCCACTCTCCGGTCAGCCGCAACAGGGCCTGGGGGAAGGGCCGCTCGCCCCGGCCGTCGATCTCGGTCTGGAGGGCCGCCAGCGTCCGGGCGCGGGCCTGCGCCATCAGGGCCCCGGCCTGCGCCATCCGCGCCTCCAGGGCCGTCAGCCAGACGGGGTCGGGCCGGGCGGTCTCGTCATTGAGCAGCCGCATCCGCTCGCGCAGGGCCTTGTCATAGGCCCCGGCATGGGCGGCGTGGGCCGGCTCGGCGGCGAACACCAGCCGGTCGAAGAACCGCCGCCGCTCGCTGGCGGCTTCGAGGAACAGCCGGTCCTGGGCCGGGGTCAGCCAGATCGGGCGGATATGGTCGGCCATGCGTCCGGGCGGCACGGCCTCGCCCTCCAGCCGCACGATGCGCCGCGCCGAGCCCGGCTGGTCGACGCCGGTGCCCAGCTGGACCGGATCCTCGCCGCCGTCGATCAGCGCCGAGACGGCCCAGGCGCGGCCGACCGCCTCGCCCGGCATCCGCCGCCCGACTTCCGCCAGGCCCGAGCCGCGCAGGCCCCGCCCCGGCGACAGCAGGCTGATGGCTTCGAGCAGGTTGGTCTTGCCTGCGCCGTTCGGCCCGAACAGAAACGCCGTCCGCCCCTCCACGCGCAGCTCCGCCCGCGCATAGGAGCGGAAGTCGGTCAGGGTCAGGGCGGTCAGGACGGAACGCATCGGGTTCGGTTTAGCCTGCGTCGGGCCGGCAAGAAACGCGTGCGTCCGGCGCGGCGGGCGCGGAGTCTCGCCTGCCGCGGAAAACCGGTCTGAAGGGGAGGGGCGGGCGGGATCGGAGCGGCGATCATTCTCCGAGTCTAGCCCCGTCCTGACCGGCGGGGACCTGACGAGGACAACATAAGGTTTTTCAGCGTCTTACACGATTCTATCGGGGTTCCGGAAGGCCGGGCGCGATCAAGGCCGGACGCCTGGGGCGGCTCTCGACAGGGCGTTTCAACGCTGTTTCCCGAGGGGCGACTGTCCCGAGATTGTCTTGCCTTGTCCCGCGATTATAGGTCTCGCGAGTCTCGCTTTGGCGGAGATTGCCTGGCCGGCTTCTGCACCCGCCGCCCTGCGCGGCCAAGAGGCGCGGCTCGCTCGGCCATCGGCTCAGCGTTCAGACCGTTGGCGAAATTTCCCCCGTGGGGCCGCGGTCGACAAGGAGTGGGGGGCAGAGCGACATGTAGCGATGAATGATGATCGAATGGGTCGGCCTCCGGCCATTTGGCCAATCTTCAGGTTTCGCAATCTCCGGGTTCACCATCTAAACTGTCGCTATGGCCGTAGCCCCCCGTCTTCTTCAGAGCACAAACGATGTGGTCTCAATCGCCGGTTGGGATTTGGATGAAGATTTTCCATTCGGACCACAGGGCGCAAAGCCAAAACGCTTCGTCATCTGCCCAAACCCCTCACCACACCCCTTCTTGATCGGAGGTCACCGATACGTCTTCAAGGAACCGAGCGGCAGCAAAGGCCAGCAGATTTGGTCAGAGGTGATCGCCTACGAATTGGCTCGCGATATCGGCGTGCCGGTTCCACCCGCCTTTCTTGCCTATGATCCTAGCGAACGGAGCGCCGGAGTTTTGGTCGAATTTTTCTACGGCCACGCTTGGGATCCGCCGACCCGGTTCATCCACGCCATCGAGCGATTCCAAGGAATGGGAATTCATGTTGATGAACGCCGAGGTAGCCTTAGGGACAATGTTCTCCTTACCCGATCACACAAGGTCGTTGATTGGCAACGTTGGTGGGCTGAGACAATCGCATTCGACGCCCTAATCGGTAACACCGACAGACACTCCGAGAACTGGGGCTTTTTGGTCAACAAATCGCATGCTGACGAAGCGACCTATTCCCTGGCGCCTGCATTTGACAATGGAACCAGCCTTGGCTTTCTGATTCGTGATGCCGACTTAGCCAAGTTCACGGCTCCGGCCAGGCTGGCCGACTTCATAGCCCGAGGGAGACACCATTTCGGATGGCTTTCCGGCAGCGATCAAAGCGCCGGGCACGTTAATCTATGCGCCCAATTTCTTCTGGTTTTTGGGGGGTCTGGCCAGGTCATGAAGAACGTGATTCAGTTGCCTGATTCGCGGATCGAGACGGTCGTAGAGTGGTGTACCCGTTTTGACTTTCCCATCGCATTTTCTCAGGCGCGCGCGGACTTCGTCGCAGGGCAGGTGAAGGCGCGACGGGATGCGATCGCCGTCGCGATAGGAGTCTGACATGGAGCATTGGATCGAGGAGGCCGGTCGGACTGATCGTTTGATTCTTGCTTGGCAAGCTCCCGATGAAGTTGTTGACCGAGTGCGGTGGGCCATTGGTGAGCTGAAGCAGGCCTCCGAAGGCGCGCAATTTCGCTATTTTGACGGCGACGAGTTTGCGGAACTGAATGCCGGACGCAGTCAGGCCGACCTTAGAGCCGCAGGCTACCTGGGCTATCCCGCATTCACCGACCGAACTGGTGCCAGCAGTGTTTTTCAGGACGGCGTTTTGGAGGCCTTTATGAGGCGTCTTCCGCCTGCCAAAAGGTCTGACTTTCCCCGATACCTTGAACACTTTCGACTGCGCGACCCGCGAAACTTGAGCCCCTTCTCGCTCTTGGGAATCACAGAGGCGAGACTGCCGAGCGATGGTTTTTCGCTAGTCGACCCATTGGACCCCGCCGAACTTCGCCGCGATATCGTCTTTGAGATTGCCGGTCATCGTCACAACACCAGCTGTCGTGAACGGCTAGTTCAGGGCCAGCCGCTCATCTTGGTTCCCGATCCGACGAACGAGCACGATGCAAACGCTGTCCGGGTTGAGGCCGACGGTGGTCTCATTGGTCATGTGAATCGGTTTCAAGCACCCACCATTGGAACGTGGCTGAACGAGCGTGCCGTGTCAGCTTGGTTGCTTAGGTTGAACGGAACGGATGAAAGGCCGAGAGCCTTTGCGTTTGTCCGAGTGCGGCCGCTCCAACGCATGCAGGCAGCTTAGTCGGGCCGTCCCTAAACCCGCAGCGGCATCAGCACGTACTTCACCCCGGCGTCGGTCGGGTCGAGCACCAGCGTCGGGCTCGCCGGGTCGGCGAAGCGGAATTCGGCGGTCTCGCCGGCGATCTGGCCGGTGACGTCGAGCAGGTAGCGGGCGTTGAAGCCGATCTCGAAGGCGTCGCCGTCGTAGTCGACCTCGACCTCTTCCACGGCCTGGCCGGCTTCCATGTTGCGCACGGTCAGGGTGACCTTGCCCGGCTCGATGGCCAGTTTCACCGAGCGGCTCTTTTCCGCCGAGATGGTCGCCACCCGGTCCACCGCCTGGGCGAACAGGGCGTTGTCGACCATCATGATCTTGGCGTTGTCGCGCGGGATCACCCGGCCGTAGTCGGGGAAGGAGCCGTCGATGACCTTGGAGGTCAGGGCGGCCTGGCCGAACTCGAAACGGACCTTCTGGGCGCTGACCTGGAAGTCGACCGATTCGCCGGCGTCTTCGAGCAGGCGGCGGACCTCGTTGATGGTCTTGCGCGGCACGATGACGCCCGGCTGGCCGGCCGCGCCCTCGGGCGCCGGCATCTCGGCCAGGGCCAGGCGGTGGCCGTCGGTGGCCACGCAGCGCAGCCGCGCCTCGCCGTTCTCGACCACCGTGTGCACATAGAGGCCGTTCAGATAGTAGCGCGTCTCCTCGGTGGAGATGGCGAACCTCGTCTTGTCGATCAGCCGCATCAGATCGTTGGTGTCGATCGGAATACGGGCCGACAGGCCGTCGGAGCTCATCACCGGGAAGTCGCCGGCCGGCAGCACCGGCAGGTTGAACTTCGAGCGGCCGGCGGCGACCTGCAGGCGGGGGTCCTCGCCCGACAGGGTCAGGGAGACGTCGGCGCCCTCGGGCAGTTTGCGCACGATCTCATAGAGGGTGTGGGCCGGGGCCGTGATCTGGCCGGGCACATCAACCTGGGCCTGGCCCACATCGATGATTTCCATGTCCAGGTCGGTCGCCGAAAAGCCGATCCGTTCGTTCTCCGCCGTCAGCAGGACGTTGGACAGGATCGGAATGGTGTTGCGCCGTTCAACGACGCTCTGCACGTGGCCAAGAGCCTTCAGCAGCGCCGCCCGCTCGATGGTAAGCTTCATGTCTTCGTCCGAAGTCCGGAAGTCTGGCGGCGAATCGCAGGGCCCCCGCTGGTTCGCCTGAAAAAGGGACTACGGACATTAGCGGAAACAGCGGCTTGCGGAAGGGGGCGCGGGCCTTCAGCGCCGCCTTCTTGCATCTGTCGGCCGTGGATCAGGCCTTGGTGTCGATCGAACCGCCCGTGTTTTCGCCTTCGGCGTCCGTATAGGGGTTGGCGGCGGGGCCGGCGGCGGCCTCGGTCGGCGCCGCTTTTGACGCCACGATGACCATGGCCGGCCGCACGACGCGGCCGAACAGCTCATAGCCGGCCTGCATGGTCTGGATCACCGCGCCCGGCGCGACGTCGTCGCCCGGCTGTTCCATCATCGCCTGGTGCAGGTGGGGGTCGAACTTGCCGCCCTTCAGGGGCTGGATCTTCTTCAGACCGTTGCGTTCGAAGGCCGAGCTCAGTTCCTTCTCGGTCATCTCCACGCCGATGACGAAGTTCTTCACGACCTGGTCGTCGGAGCCGCGCGGCGCATGGGTCGTGGCGGCCGCCAGGTGGTCGGCCACGGCGAACAGGTCGCGGGCGAACTTCTGGATGGCGTAGGCGCGGGCGTCATTGACGTCGCGCTCGGCCCGGCGGCGGACATTGTCGGCCTCGGCCGCATAGCGAAGGATCTGGTCCTTCAGCGCCGCGATCTCGACCTTCATGGCCTCGGCGTCGTCGGCCGCCGCTTCCTCCGCGGTTTCGATGTCGAACTCTTCGCCGTCGATCGGGGCGTTTTCGTCGGTCATACGCGTCTCATCCGTCCAGCATGCGCCCAAGAACCTTGGCGGTGTAATCCACCAGCGGGATCACCCGGGCGTAGTTGAGGCGGGCCGGCCCGATCACGCCGATCGCGCCCAGCACCTTCTGTTGCCCCGTCATATAGGGCGCCGCGATCACGGCGGAACCCGAAAGCGAGAAAAGACGTGTTTCTGCGCCGATGAAAATGCGCACGCCCTGGGCGTCGCGAACCCCGTCGAGAAGCCCGATCAGCTGTTCCTTCTGTTCGAGGTCGTCGAAAAGCCGCTGCACCCGGGCCAGATCGACGGCCGCCGACGGGTCGTTGAGCAGGTTGGCGCGGCCCCGCACGATCAGGGCCCGCTCGGCCGCGTCGCCGCCGCCCCAGGCGGCCAGGCCGTCCTCGACCAGGCGTGCGGCGGTCTGGTCGAGCTCGTTGCGGGCCTTCTCCAGCTCGCTGCGGATCTCGGCCTGGGCCTGGACCAGGGTGCGGCCGCGCAGGCGGGCGGCCAGGAAGTTGGACGCCTCCTGCAGGGCCGACGGCGTCAGGCCCGGCGACAGCCGCATCAGCCGGTTCTCGACCTGGCCATCCTCGAAAACCATGATCGCCAGGGCCTGGTCAGGGCCGAGGGCGACGAACTCGACATGTTTGACCCCGGCCTCGCGGATCGGGCTGACCACCATGCCGGCCCCGCCAGCCAGGCCCGACAGGATCGAACTGGCCTCGTTGAGCGCCTCGTCGAAGTTGCGGCCGTGGGCCGACAGGCGGGCGTCGATCTCCTTGCGCTCGCTCTCGCCGACGTCGCCGACCTCGAGCAGGCCGTCGACGAACAGCCGCAGGCCGGCGTGGGTCGGCATCCGGCCGGCGCTGCTGTGCGGCGAATCGAGCAGGCCCAGCACGGCCAGGTCCTGCATGCTGTTGCGGATCGATGCCGGGGACAGTTGCACTCCGCCGCGCGACAGGGTGCGCGATCCGACCGGCTCGCCGGTCTCCAGATAGCTCTCCACGATCCGCCTGAAGATGTCGCGGGCGCGGCCATCCAGGTCGGTCAAACTCGGGGTGCGGGTAGCGCCGCTGGTGAAGATCGGGGTCATGACATCGGGCCAAGGTCGGTGGACGACCTGTCAGAGGATAGGATAAGCGGCGCCTGCCCGCGCGCAAGCCATGCGCCTTTCCCAGGAACTACACCATGCGTCCTTCCGAACGTGCGCCCGACGAGCTCCGCGCCGTCACCCTGGAAACCGGCGTCAATCGCTATGCCGAAGGCTCCTGCCTGATCAGCTTTGGCCACACCAAGGTGCTGGTCACCGCCAGCGTCGATGACGGCGTGCCCGGCTGGATGCGCGGCAAGGGCCAGGGCTGGGTCACGGCCGAGTACGGCATGCTGCCCCGCGCCACCCACACCCGCGGCCGCCGTGAGGCCGCCCAGGGCAAACAGTCGGGCCGCACCCAGGAGATCCAGCGGCTGATCGGCCGCTCCCTGCGGGCCGTGGTCGATATGAAGGTGCTGGGCGAGCGTCAGATCCAGATCGACTGCGACGTCATCCAGGCCGACGGCGGCACCCGCACGGCGGCCATCACCGGCGCCTGGGTCGCCCTTCGTCTGGCCACCCGCTACCTGATGGAGGAGGGCGTCCTGAAGGCCGATCCGATCCTCGACCAGGTCGCGGCGGTGTCCTGCGGCGTCTGTTCCGACCGGCCGGTTCTGGATCTGGACTATGAGGAAGACTCCTCGGCCGAGGCCGATTCCAACTTCGTGCTGACCGGCAACGGCGACATCGTCGAAATCCAGGCGACCGGCGAAAAGCGCGGCTTCACCCGCGCCGAGTTCGAGGCCCTCTACGGCCTGGCGGAGAAGGGCATCGGCGAGCTGTTCATCCTGCAGCGGGCCGCGATCGCGGTCTAGCTGTCTGCCGCCTCATCATCGGCCTCGATCTCCAGGCCCGGACCGGGTTCGAAGATGACGATGTCGCCGGGCTGGCACTGCAGTTCGCGGCAGAGGGCGTCCAGCGTCGAGAAGCGGATCGCCCGGGCCTTGCCGGTTTTCAGGATCGACAGGTTGGCGATGGTCACCCCGACCCGGTCAGCCAGTTCGGTCAGGGACATGCGCCGTTCCTGCAGCATGCGGTCCAGAGTGCAGCGGATGGCCACCAATACGCTCCTGCGGCTCTAGATCGTCAATTCCGCTTCGTGGCGCAGGCGCGCCCCTTCGCGGAAGACTTCTGCCAGAACAAAAATGACCAGTACGGCGAACCAGGCGGTGACGCTGACGCCGTCGTCGCCCTTTTCGGCGCCCGCGCCCATCTGGCCCAGGATGGCCTGGAAGGCGTGGCGCGCGAGCTCCATGCCGGCCAGGACAAAGCCGATGAACCGCAGCCGGCGGATGTTGTCGGGATGAAAGGGGTCGCCCCCGGTCAGGGTGGCGAACACGCGCCGAAGGCCCCCAATGATGGCCAGTAGACTGCCGACGTAGAACACCGAATAGGCCAGGGTGGCGGCCAGAACGGGTCCCTTGGCGACGATCTTGCCCGCCTCGCCGGAGACGTCGAGGTTGCGCAGGAAGGCGGGGTTGAAGCTCAGCAGCAGACCGGCGACCGAGATGATCGCCAGGCCCGCGAGACTGACCAGAAGGACGTAGTAGGCCACGTCCAGAATGAATTTCAGGAAGCTCGATACCGAGCCTGGCCCCAATGCGCGCATGGCGCGGTCCCCCGTCTGTTGGATCCGGCCCCGCCCGGATCCCGCCGGCCGCCTTCAGGCCGGGCTCGCCTCGCCGAACAGATGCGCCCGGCATCGGTTGGGAGAGGCGAGCCGCATCGCGGCCGGCGAGAATGCCCTGATCGGGGCTCCCACAAAAGGGGCCCCATCAGACCGAGTGGGTGAAAAACATCACCGCGGCGACCGGCAGGGCGGCCAGCAGGGCGGCGTTGACCACGGTCATCGCGATCTTGTCGACCAGGTTCGTCAGTTTTTGCGCGGACATATGTCCCTCCGTTTGTGCAGTGCAACACGACCGTGGCCTCGCCGCAGCCGAAGGACCGGAAAACCCTGTGTCCTCACGATCTGAATTAGCCAAACGGCGTTCTCCAATCAACAAAATTATCGATAAACGATATTAAACTTGCGTAATATCATTACCCGAACTTAATGCAGTGCAGTGTAGCGCGACAGGACGATCTGGAGTCCGGGACAAGACCAGTTAGAGCACTTCTGTAGCGCCGGAGCTGGGCCGAACGGGCAGACGGTGGCCGGCTGACCGGCGGTGTGGCGAAGCGCCCTCTAAACGGCCTGTAAGAGGCCTCCTGCAACATCATGAGAACCCGCCGAGAGCCGCCCCGGCCAGCCTAGCGGCCGATGGCTCGCCAGTGGAATTTGGACAGGGTGGCGGCGGCGTTGAACTGGTCGTTGCCGCTCGATTCCCAGCTGCACCAGGCGGCGAACCCGGCGGTGGTCGGGATGCCGTCGAGGGTGGCCAGGTGGACGGTGGTGCTTTCAGAGCCGGTCGAGGTCGCGCCATAGCCCAGGGCGGTGATCTGGACGTTCTCGCAGGCGGTCGGGAACTCCAGCGGAAAGGAGATTCCGGGGTGGGGCGAATTGCCGTTGTAAACGCCCCATTGATCGATGGTGCCGTCGGGGTTGCGCCGCCACCAGCCGTTGGCGTTGGAGCCCTGGTCGTCCAGGCTGGCGATGATGTCGGCCGCCGCGTCGTCGGTGTA
>JAUXVF010000007.1 GCA_030680355.1 Caulobacter sp. | reverse complement strand
AGGCCGGCCTTCAGATCCTTCTTCGACTTCACGAAAGCCGGCGGATCAGCCACGACAACCTGCCACGACTTCTTTTCACGGACGGCGTTCTCAAGGAACGGAAAGACTTCGGCCTTCTCGAACGTGCACGCGACGTCATTGGCTCTCGCGGCCTTGGCCGCGAGATCGAGCGAATGGGCGGAACGGTCGACGGCGGTGACTCGCGCCGCCCCGCCGCGCGCGCATGCGATCGCAAATCCGCCGGTGTGCGTATAAAGATCGAGCGCACCGGCACCCTTACTCAGGCTGCCCACGAACGCGCGGTTGTCGCGCTGGTCGAAGAACCAGCCGGTCTTCTGGCCAGAGGTCAGATCGCAGAAGAACGTGGCGCCGTTTTCTTCCACCGGGACATCGCCATCAAGCGCGCCGTGTACGAGACGAACATCCTGCTCGAGGCCTTCAAGGCCTCGGGCGGGCGTATCGCCCCGCACGATGATCGCGCGGGGATTGGTCAGGCGCACAAGGGCTTCGACCAGCGTCGGCACGAGGCCGTCGATGCCGGCGGTGTTGGGCTGAAGAACGAAGACGTCGCCGAAGCGGTCGATCACGAGTCCCGGCAAACCATCAGCCTCCGCATGGATCAGGCGGTAGAACGGCCTTGCGTAGAGGCGTTCGCGCAGCGCGATCGCGGCGGCGAGTTTGGTCTCGACGAATTCCAGGTCCACGGCGGCATCAGCGTAGTGCGCCAGCACACGGGCGCTGATCAGGGTGCGCGGGTTGAAATGGGCGGTGGCCAGAAGCTCGCCCCCCGCATCGGCGATCGTCACGACGCTGCCCGGCGGCAAGGCCTTGGTGGCGGGGTCCATTTTCACTTCGTTGGAGAAGATCCAGGGATACCCCGATTGCAGCCGGCGCTGGGCACGCGGCTGAAGGAAAAGGCGCGGGTGACGTGTAACTGTGCTCATATTGGTGGTCATGGCCGGTCCTTTGCCACCGAATCGGAGAAAAAGCGAGGGGGTAGGCCTAGAGGACCGCTGCCGCCGGTCCCGCGAAACGGCTATACTCGGCGCTCCCGCACGACCCTTTGGAGGTCTCGACCATGATCACCCTCACCATCAACGGCCAGACTCACAATGTGGAGGCCGATGAATCGACGCCTCTGCTGTGGGTTTTGCGTGACAAGCTCGCCATGACGGGAACCAAGTTCGGCTGCGGCATCGCCCAGTGCGGCGCCTGCACGGTCCATGCCGACGGCCAGCCCATCCGGGCCTGTTCGACGCCGATCGGCGCCCTGGCCGGGGTCAAGGTCACGACCATCGAAGGGCTGGGCGGACATCATCCGGTGCAGCAGGCCTGGGTGGCCGCCGACGTGCCGCAGTGCGGCTACTGCCAGTCCGGTCAGATCATGAGCGCCGTGGCGCTCCTGGCCGAGAAGAAGCGACCGACCGACGCCGACATCGACGCGGCCATGAGCGGCAACATCTGTCGCTGCGGCGCCTATCAGCGCATCCGCGCGGCGATCAAGGACGCGGCCGGCATCGCCGCCGCCCTGCCGGCCAAGGCGTGAGGGGAGCGATCATGAACGCGCAGAACAAGACATTCGAACCCTCCCGCCGCCAGCTGGTCGTGGGCGCGACCCTGGTCAGCGGCGCCCTGCTTGTCGGCTGCTCGCCGGCCGACCTGCTCAGCGCCGGCGCCAAGACCGAGTTCGGCGCCTTTGGCCCGTTCCTGAAGATCGGCGCCGACGGCGCGGTGACGGTGATCTCCAAACATATTGAGTTCGGCCAGGGTAACCATGCCGGCCTCGCCGCCATTGTTGCCGAAGAACTGGACGCCGACTGGACCCGCGTGAAGGTCGAACAGGCCGCCGCCAACGCCAAGGTCTACGCCAATCTCGGCATGGGCGTGCAGGGCACGGGCGGGTCGTCGGCCATCTCCAACAGCTGGGAGCAGCTGCGCAAGGTCGGGGCCAGCGCCCGGGCGATGTTCGTCCAGGCCGCGGCGACGAAATGGAAAGTCCCGGCGGGAGAGGTTTCGGTCAAGGACAGCGTCGTCAGTCACGCCGGAAGCGGCAAGTCGGCCGGTTTCGCCGAGCTTCTCGCCGAGGCGGCCAAGGTCGCGCCGCCGGAAGCCCCGGTGCTGAAGGACCCCAGGACGTTCACGCTGATCGGCACCGATCGCGTTCGCCGCAAGGACAGCCAGGTCAAGAGCGACGGCACGGCCCGCTACACCCAGGACGTCCAGGAAGAGGGACTTCTGGTGGCCATGGTCGCCCACGCCCCGCGGTTCGGCGCCACGGTCTCCAGTTTTGACGGAACGGCGGCCAAGGCGGTGCCCGGCGTCGTCGATGTCATGCAGATTCCGACCGGCGTGGCGGTCGTGGCCAAGTCCACCTGGGCCGCGCGTCAGGGCCGCGAGGCTCTCAAGGTGACCTGGGACGACAGCAAGGCGGAAAAGCGGGGCTCCGAGCAGATTCTCGAAGAATTCCGGGCCGCCGGCGACGGCAAGGGTCCCGACGATCTGAAATGGGTCCCGTTCGATTCCCATGGCGACGTCGGCAAGCCTTCGGACGGCCAGCGGTTCAGGGCGACCTATGATTTCCCCTATCTGGCCCATGCGACCATGGAGCCAATGAACTGCGTGGCCAGGGTCAAGGGCAACAGCGCCAGCCTGACCTTCGGCTCCCAGATTCCGACCATCGATCAGCTCAATACGGCGAAGATCGTCAAAACCCTGCCGGGCGCGGTGAAGATCGAGACGCTGTTCGCGGGCGGCTCCTTCGGGCGCCGGGCCAACTTCCAGTCCGACTACGTCGCCGAATGCGTCCACATCGCCAAGAAGGTCGGCAAGGGCCAGCCGGTCAAACTGGTCTGGACCCGGGAAGACGACATGATGGCCGGCTATTTCCGGCCGATCGCGCACCACAACATCCAGATCACCCTCGACAAGGACGGCTATCCGGCTGTCTGGCGTCAGAGGGTCGTGACCCAGACCCTGATGAAGGGCTCGCCCATGCCGCAGAAGGGTGATCTCGACACCTCCGCGGTCGAGGGCGCGCTCGGCTCGCCTTACCTCAAGGCGACCCCGACGGTGGACGCCCAGCTGGCGCTTCCCGACGTGAACGTGCCGGTGCTCTGGTGGCGGTCCGTGGGCGCGACCCACACGGCCTTTGTCATGGAGCACACCATCGACCAACTGGCCCGCAAGGTCGGCAAGGACCCCGTGGAATATCGTCGCGTGCTCTACGAGCGGGCCGGCGCCAAGCGGCATCTGGCGGTGCTCAATCTGGCCATGGAGAAGGCCGGGCCGGCGCCGGCGGGACTGTCGCGCGGGGTCGCCGTGCATGAGTCCTTCGGTTCGGTGGTCGCCCAGGTCGCCGATGTCGAGGTCGCCGAGGGCAAGGAGCCGCGCGTGCGCCGCGTGGTCACCGCCATCGACTGCGGCACCGCAGTCGCGCCCAACCAGATCGCCGCCCAGATGGAAGGCGGGATCTGCTACGGCCTGTCAGCCGCCCTCTACGGCGAGGTGACGCTGACGGAGGGCGCGGTCCAGCAAACCAATTTCGACACCTATCGCGTCCTGCGCATGAACGAGTCGCCGACGGTGGAGACCTATATCGTCCCCTCCAGCGCCCCGCCTTCGGGCGTCGGCGAGCCGGGAACGCCGGTCATCGGCCCGGCCGTGGCCAACGCCCTGCTGGCCGCCGGCCGACCGGCGACGTCACGGCTGCCGTTCGTGCGGTCGGTCTAGGGATCGCTGCGGGTATCGACGTCGAACAGGACGCCGTCGTCGTCGGTCGTAACCAGCACCAGCCGGTCGCCCAACGACGCCAGCAGACGGCCGGCGCCCTGGTCTCCGGTCGAGGCCAACAGCGGCGGCAACAGGGCCGCGTCGAACAGCACCGGATGACCGCGCCTGCCGCCGTGCAGGGGCGCGACGGCGGACCCCCGGGTCAGGCTGTCGGCCAGCTGTCCGGCGATGGCGTGGGGGACGCGCGGCATGTCGCCCAGAAAAACGAAGACGCCGCTGGAGTCGGCCGGCAGCGCGGCGACCCCGGCGCGCAGCGAAGCGCCCATGCCCTCGGCGTGATCGGGATTATGCACGAGACGCAGGCGGGCCGTCTGTCCGCTCTGGCCGGCAAGGCGCCGGGCGGTCTCCGGCACCGCCGGGTCGGCGCCCCAGACCACCGTGACGGCGCGCGCCGGCGCGGCGAAGGCGGCGGCCAGGGCGGACGCCAGCAATACGCCGCCGGCCCGGGGCGCGGTCAGCTTGTCGCCGCCAAAGCGGACGCCGGCTCCCGCGGCGAGTACAACCGCCTCCAGCGCGTTCACCCCTGTCCCCAAGCTGCTCTCCGTTCTATTCTGTGAGCTTATGACGACCATGACCGCCCGTCCCGCCCTGATCGATGGCTTCGGCCGCACCGTGACCTATCTACGGGTTTCGGTGACGGACCGCTGCGACCTGCGCTGCGTCTATTGCATGTCCGAGAAGATGGTCTTCCTGCCCAAGGCCGAAGTGCTGTCGCTCGAGGAACTCGACCGGATCAGCAGCGCCTTCATCGGCCTTGGTGTGCGCAAACTGCGGCTGAGCGGCGGCGAGCCTCTGGTCCGCAAGGGGTTCATGACCCTGGTCGAGAGTCTGTCGCGCCACCTCAAGTCGGGGGCGCTGGACGAAATCACCCTGACCACCAACGGCACCCGGCTGGCGGAATTCGCCACCGATCTCGCCCGGCTGGGCGTGCGGCGGGTCAATGTGTCGATCGACACGCTCAAGCCCGATCTGTTCCGCACCCTGACTCGTGGCGGCGATCTGGCGAAGGTCATCGCCGGAACCGAGGCGGCCCTGGCCGCCGGTATGGCGGTCAAGATCAACGCCGTAGCCCTGGCCCGGGACAACGCCGCCGAGATTCCGCAACTCATCCAGTGGGCGCACGGCCGGGGCATGGACATCACCCTGATCGAGGCCATGCCGCTGGGCGAGATCGAGGCCGACCGCACCGACCAGTTCCTGTCGCTGGAAACAGTGCGCCGTGAGCTGGCCAGCTACTGGACCCTGACCGATCTGCCCCTGAACACCGGCGGCCCCGCCCGCTATGTGCGGGTCGAGGAGACCGGCGGCCGGCTGGGTCTGATCACGCCGATGAGTCACAATTTCTGCGAAGCCTGTAACCGGGTCCGCGTGACCTGCACGGGCACCCTGCACACCTGTCTGGGTCGTGACGACGCCGCCGACCTGCGGGCGGTGCTGCGCGCCGGGGGCGGCGACGCCGACCTGGTCGCGGTTATCCGGCAGGCCGTCGACGCCAAGCCCCAGGGCCACGACTTCCAGATCGGCCGCGGCCAGACCCCGGCGGTGGCCCGCCACATGTCGACCACGGGCGGCTGAGATGGCCCAGGTGCTGCTGTTTGGCCGCCTCGCCGACATCGCCGGCTGGCGAGCGCGGGCGTTTGAGGCGACCGACCTTTCCCAGCTGCGCGCGGCTCTGGCCGGGAGCGACCCGTTGCTTGGGGAAGCCCTGGCCGGGCCGGGCGTCCAGGTCGCCGTCGACAAGGCCATCGTCCGGGGCGAAGCGACCCTGTCCGCCGCGTCCGAGGTCGCCTTCCTGCCGCCGATGAGCGGCGGATGAGCGTCCGCCTCCAGACCGAGCCGTTTGATCCCGGCGCCCTGCTGACCGCCTTCTGCGCCGGCCGGACCGAGACCGGCGCCGTGGCCAGCTTCACCGGCATCGCGCGGGCCGGCCGCGGCGAGACCGTCAGCCTGGAGCTGGAGGCCTACCCGGGGTTCACCGACGCCGAGATCGACCGCATGGGCGCGGCCGCCGCGCAACGGTTTACCCTGCAGGACTGGCTGGTGGTGCATCGAACCGGCAAGATCGCCCCGGGCGAGCCGGTGGTCTTCGTGGCCACCGCCAGCAGCCATCGTCGCGAGGCCTTCGAGGCCTGCGATCACCTGATGGACTATCTCAAGAGCCGCGCGCCCTTCTGGAAGAAGGAGCACGGTCCGGCCGGCGATCGCTGGATCGAGCCCACCGACCGCGATAGGACAGACGCCGAACGATGGGAGACCTCATGACCTCGCCCCTGCCCGTTGGCGGCAAGATCGACGAAAGCCTGACCCTCACGCCGGTGCGGGTCGCGGTTCTGACCGTATCCGACACCCGCGACGAAGAGAGCGACACCTCCGGTCATCTGCTGGCCGGCCGGGTCCGGGCCGCCGGCCATGAGCTGGCCGACAAGCGGCTGGTTCCCGATGAGGTCGCGGCCATCCGCCAGCAGATCGAGGCCTGGGTGGCGTCGGGGACCGTCGACGCCATCGTCACCACCGGCGGCACCGGCCTGACCGGCCGCGACGTCACGCCCGAGGCCGTTCGGCCGCTGCTGGACAAGGAGATCGACGGCTTCTCGGTGATCTTCCATCTGGTCAGCTACCAGACGGTGGGTCTTTCGACCCTGCAGTCGCGGGCCCTGGGCGGTTTGATCAAGGGCGTCTTCATCTTCTGCCTGCCCGGCTCGAACGGGGCCGTGAAGGACGGCTGGGACAAGGTCATCGCCGCCCAGCTCGATAGCCGTCATCGGCCCTGCAACATGGTCGAGCTGATGCCGCGGCTGCTCGAGACGTGAGCAGGCTCACCCATATCGACGACCAGGGCCGCGCCCGCATGGTCGATGTCACCGGCAAGGCCGACACCGTCAGGGAGGCCGTGGCCACCGGTCTGGTGCGGATGAGCGCGGACACCCGCGACCTCGCCCTGTCCGGCGATGCGAAGAAGGGCGATGTCCGCGCCGTGGCCGAGATCGCCGGGGTCATGGCCGCCAAACAGACCTCAAGCCTCATCCCGCTCTGCCACCCGCTGGCCCTGAGCAAGGTCGAGGTGTCCGTCGAGCCGCATGATGAGGGGCTGGCCGTGACCGCGCGGGTCCGGACCACCGGCCCGACCGGCGTGGAGATGGAGGCCCTGACCGCGGTCTCGGTCGCCTGCCTGACCGTCTACGACATGCTCAAGGCGGCGGACAAAGCCATGGTCATCACCGCTGTTCAGCTGGAGACCAAGACCGGCGGCAAGTCCGGAGACTGGGCGCGCCCGACCTCGGACTGAAGCCGGGTCTTGAGGCTGATCACCTCGCCGATCGCCGCCACGGCTACGTCCCAGGGCGCCTTGCCGCCCAGGTCGAGGCCGATCGGCGCGCGCAGTTTGGTCAGGGCTGTTCCGTCGATCCCGTCCGCTCGCAACCGCGCCATCCGTTCGGCCAGCCGCTTGCGCGCGCCCAGCAGCCCGACGTAGGGGGCCGGCGAGGGCAGGGCGGCGAGCAGGGCCTCGTGGTCGGTCTCGATGTCGTGACTGCAGACCGCGACCGCCGTCCAGGCGTCCAGCCCGATCGCCGCAAGCGCCGGCCCCGGGGCGTCCCGGCTGTAGGCGACGTCGGCCAGCGGCGGGGGGGCGGCCGGACCGCGCGAGCGCACCAGGGTCGTCTCGAGTCCCGACTGGGCCCCGAGCCGGGCGATGGCCAAGGCGGTCGGGTCGGCCCCGATGACGGCCAGCCGCCAGACCGGGTCATGGCGGCGGATCAGGGCGCCCGGCCAGCCTTCGGGCGCCTCGCCACAGAGACGACGCCGGCCGTCCGACACCCAGAAGGCGGGTCGGCGGGCGGCCTCGAGACGGAACAGGGTCGCGGCCGCGGCGTCGTCGGGCGCGACCCGTTCAACGAGGATCTCGATGCGGGCGCCGCAGAGCAGGCGGATGTCCGGCCAGGGACTGCCTTCGCCATAGACCAGGCGACGCGGCTGCCCGTCGGCGAGGCAGGCCCGGGCGTGGAGCGCCACGTCGCCTTCCACGCAGCCGCCGGACAGGAACCCCGAGATCAGGCCTTCGGCGAACACCATCTGGGCGCCGACCGGACGGGGGCCGCCGTCGCCGAGCGCTGAAATCGTCGCCAGGGCGGCGGGTCGACCCGAGGCCAGGACCGCGCGCAGAGCGGGTCGCTGGTCTTCGGCAAGTCCATAGATTGGCCAGTCTGGCAGTGGGGCGTCCATGACCCGACATTAACCTCAGCGAAACAGTCTCGATACCGCTTCCTTAAGCATCTTGGGCGCAGGGTCTGTCCTGTCTTCACCCGATGCCGGGAAGGAACCCCGATGGGGCGCGCCGCCTTCACACCCGCTCCGCCCGCCCCGCAAGGAGGTCCGCGTCCGCGCGCCTCCGGGTGCCGGATGTGGGACTGGAGCGGTGACGAACGCATCGATTTCGACATGGCCGGCGGCGCGGTGCTGCTGGGCCACGCCCATCCGGCCGTTGAGGCGGCGGTCGCCGCGGGCGTTCCTGCCCAAGGCGTTGTCGAAGCCGCCCTGTCCGATCTTCTGCCGACGACCTGCGCCGTCCGCTTCTGCGCCGAGGAATCCCAGGCCCTGCCCGCCGCCATCGACGCCGCGCGCCGGGCGACCGGTCGTCGTCGCGCGGCCGTCTGGGACGGCGGCGTGTTCGGCGGACTGGACGACCTGGCCGCGATCGTGATCGACCCGCTGGGCGCCGCGCCCGACCATCTGGCCGCCGTTCGCCGCACGGCCGACGCCGCCGGGGCGGTGCTGATCTTCGATGAAGGCGTGTCAGCCTTCCGGGTTCACGAGTCCGGAGCCCAGGGGCTGTCGGGCGTGACCCCCGACCTCGCCGTCTTCGGCGCCGCCATCGCCAACGGTCGCCCGATCGGCGCGGTGACGGGCCGCACCGACCTGATCCTGGCCCTTGATCCCGATGATCTCCCCGCCCCGCAGGAAGCTTCGCTCGCCGCCGCCGCGGCGACCCTGCGACAGCTCGCCGCCGAGCCGGCCGCGCCCCGGCTGCGGGCCATGGGTCAGCGACTGACGACCGAGGTCGGCCGGCTGGTCTCGGCGGCCGGCGCTGATCACCTTTTCACTCTGGTCGGCGATCCCGCCTTGCCGACGCCGATGTTCGCCAAACCCCAGGTCGAGGGGCTGTGGCTTCGCGGCATGGCCGGGCGCGGCATGATCGTGGTCGGGGCTCACGCCCTTTCCGCCGCCCACGACGAGCCCGAAATTTTCGCCTTGATCGCCGCCTACGCCGCCCTCGCGCCAAAGATGGCCGAGGAAGGCCGCCGGCCGCCCGCCCAGGATCGAGCGGGTTTTGTTTTTGACGTCTGTCCTGAAGGGCACGCATGAGCGCTTTGATTTCCAAGCTCGGCCTGGGTTCGGCCCAGTTCGTTCCCGGCGCGACGACGCCGGTGCGAGGCCGCTCGCCCGAGACCGAGGCGCGAGACATCCTGACCATCGCCGCGCGCGGCGGCCTTTCGGTGTTCGACGCCTCGGGCGTCTGGGGCCGCTCGGAGGTGTTTCTGGGCGAGATGATGCCCCGGCCCCTGCCGTTCCGCCTGGTCCTCGCCACGGTGCGCCCCGACCGGGGTCCCGACTTTGTCGAGGCCGAGCTGCGCGCCAGCCTCGCGCGCCTGGCCGTCACCCACGCCGACGCCGTGGTGGTGCCCCTGGCCGGAGACCTGTTCAGTCCGCACGGCGCCGCCATGTGGGCCCGGCTGCAGAAGCTGCGCGACGAGGGCCTTGTCGGCAAGATCGGGATTTCCCTGCACGCCACGGACGATCCCGTCGGGGTTGTCCGCCGTTTCCGCCCCGACCTGATCCAGGCCCCGGCCTCCCTGCTCGACCAGCGGATGCTGGTCGACGGGACCCTGAAGGAGATCGCGGCCGTGGGGGTGGAGGTGCAGCTGCGCTCCATCTTCCTCAATGGCCTGCTGTTCCTGCCGCTCGACCGCATTCCGTCACCGCTGAAGGCGGCCTCCGGCTCGCTGTCGCGGGTGCGGCGGATGATCGCCGAGGGGCGCAGCGACCCGCTGCAGGCGGCGCTCGGCTTCGCCCTGTCGCGGCCTGAGGCCAGCACCGTTCTGGTCAATGTCACCACCGCGGCCGAGCTGTCGGCGGTCATCGCCGCCGCCGCCAGCCCGCCGCCCGATCTCAACTGGGATGAAATGGCCATCGACGATCCGGTGGCTCTCGATCCCCGTCGGTGGGCCGCCGCCTAGCGGCGCCCGCCGGCAACGCTCAGAAGGAGCAGACGCCATGACCCTCGCCATCGTCCAGGCCCGAATGGGCTCCGGCAGGTTGCCCGGCAAGGCCCTCGCGCCGTTGAGCGGCCAGCCGATGATCTGGCGGCAGCTTGAACGCCTGCGCAACGCCCGCACCCTGACCCGCATCGTTGTCGCCACCAGCTGCGAGGCGGCCGATGATGTCCTCGCCGCCTGGCTGGTGTCTCAGGGGCAGGCGGTGTTTCGCGGCGCGCCCAGCGACCTGCTCGACCGGTTTTCCCGCTGCGCCACCTCCGCGGGTCCGGCCGACCATGTCGTGCGGGTGAAGGGCGACGCGCCCTTCGTCGACCCCCGGGTGATCGACGAGGCCGTGAGCATCGCGCGCGTCAGCGGCGCCGACTACGTCTCGAACCGTGACCCCGCCAGCTATCCGCGCGGGCTTGAAGTCGAGGTCATCACGACGTCGGCCCTTGCCGCCGCCGCCGCCGAGCCGCGCGAAATCAGGGCCAGGGTGTCGCCGACGGCGTTCATCCGCGCCCATCCCGAACGCTTCTCCCAGGCCAGCTTCAGCCATCCCCGTGACCTGTCCCGCCTGGACTGGCGGGTGAAGACGGCGGCCGACCTGGGATTTGCGCGATCGATCTACAACGCCCTGCACCCCGTCGATCCGGCTTTCGTCATGGACGATGTGCTGGACCTGATCGGCGGACGGCAGGACCTCGCCAGGTTCAGTTGCGCAGCCTGATACCGACGTACAGGGCTCGTCCGCTCTCCCGGTAGCCCAGGGACTGCTGCCAGGTGACGTCGGTCAGGTTCGCGATCTTGCCGGTCAGGTCGATGCGGTCCGACAGCCGCCAGCTTCCGGCCAGGTTGGCGGTCACGTAGCCTTTCCGTCGGTCCGGCGAGAAGGTCGAGGGATTGTAGTCGGCCTGATCCCCCTCCGCCCGCGCGGTCAGGGCGGCGCCGAGACGGTCCCCCCGCCAGGTCAGTCCCAGAGACCCTGACTGGGCCGGGGCTCGCGTCAGCTCCTGACCGGTGGCTTCGTCGACGGCGTCGGTGAAGGCGTAGGCCGCGCGCAGGCCCAGCCGGTCGGTGAGCGCGGCCTCGACCTCGACCTCGACCCCGGTGGTCTTCGTATGGTCGATGTTCACGTAGCGGCCGGCGCCGTAGCTGATCTGGTCCTTGACCTCGAGCCGGTAGCCGGTGATCCGGGCGAACAGTCGCTCGTCGCTCGACCGCCAGCTGACGCCGACATCCCAGCCCTCGGCCGTTTCCGGACGCAGGCCGGTTGAGGGGCCGGCCGGCCAGCAATAGTCGCAAACCGTCTGGCTGATCGTGGGGGTCTTGAAACCCTGGCCGACACTGGCGGAGACGAGAAGACCGCCCGGCAGATCGAGCGCCCCCGCGAGCCGGGCCGTGGACTTGGCCTGGTAGGCGTCGGGGTCGTCGTGGCGCAGGCTGGCCGTCATCGACAGCCGCTCAAACGGCGCGAACCGGACCACGCCGAAGACGGCCGCCGCGCCGAGATCGGCCGTTTCGCCGGTGCTGATCGAAGCCTCGGTGTCGTCCCGCTCGACGCCGAGCAGGAAGGCGAAGACGTCCTCGGCCGCGCCGCGCCCCGAGGTGACCCGCCAGGTGGCGCGGCGCGCGTCATAGGTCGATCCGAAGGTCGAAACATAGTCGCGGGTCAAGTCATAGAGGCTGACCTCCGCCACGGTGTTCAGGCCCAGAAAGCCGTCGACCGAGGCCCGGGCCAGACCCGTCCAGCTGCGGTTCTCCGACCGCTCGTCGGTGTCGCCGAAGACAAAGAAGGCGTCATAGCCGTCGATGGCGATTTTCGCCTGATTGTAGCGCACCCGGCCGTCCAGCCGGACGCTGTCGCCCAGGTTCAGCCGACCGGCGCCGCCGATGGTCCAGCTGGTGAAGCCGTCCTTCTCGGTTCCGATCGCGGCCTTGGAAAGTCCGTCGGTGGAATAGCCGGAGGCCGTGGCGCTGATCGCCCCGCGCGCGTTGGCGGCGCCGATGGCGACGACGGCGCGGGCGGTCCCGTACGATCCGGTCTCGGCCGACAGCCGCCAGCCATCCAGCTCGCGGGTGGTGAAGGCGATGGCGCCGCCAATGGCGTCCGACCCCCAGAGCGACCCCTGCGGGCCCGAGAGGATCTCAATGCGCTCGACGTCGCCAAGGTCGAGACTGGAGAAATCATAGCCGCCGCTGGGGCTGGAGGGGTCGTTCTGAACGACGCCGTCGATCAGGACGAGAGTCTTGTCGGCCGCCGCGCCGCGCATGCGCACCGAGGTCACGCCGCCGAAATCGCCGTTACGGCTCAGAGACAGGCCCGGGATGGTCTCCAGGATGTCGCCGGCGAAGGTCGCCTGGCTGGCGGCGATGTCCTCGGCGGTGATCACCCGCACCCCGGGGGCGTCGCCGATGCGGGCCTCCAGACGGGTGGCGGTGACGACGATTTCGTCGACCTGGGTGACGTCGGCATGGGCGGGGGCGGCCAGGCTCAGGCCGGCCGCCGCGGTGGTCAGGAGAAGGCGCTTCATGGCGCGGGGGTCCTTCAAAGGAGCCCGCGCGGCGCCGCGAGGCGTTTGGGTTCAAAGCGACGACATCGGCGCGCCGGCCAATGGTCGCTTCGACGGAAAGGCAAGCCTTTCCCGCGCCATCAGCCTGAACCCGGGCTGCGGACGAGCGACGACGGCGGCAGGTCTCCTGGCTTGCGGGTCATCGAACCACGTCCTCGCCTTCCCGGTTTCCCAGTGGCGTCCCCTTCATCAGAAGAGGCGCGGACGCGGCCCTCGCCGCTGACAGTTGCGGGCACAGCCGGGGAATTACACCCCGTTCCCTCTTGGCCCCCGGAAGGGGAACCGCCTGCCGTCTGATTGGACCGCCGGGCGGGAAAACTCAAGCGGGCTGGTCGAACCGGCCCCAGGCCACGCGACGCCAGACGCGCTCGTGGACGAAATAGAGGCCGATCTTGGTCAGGGCCTCGACCGAGGCGATGGACACCGCGTAGCTCAGGCGGCGAGTGACCAGCCAGCTGAGCAGGAAGGTGTCGAGACTGCCGAGCAGGCGCCAGGTCACCGCCTTGATCAGGGAGCGCCAGCGCGAGTCGGGGTTCAGTCTGATCACCCGCCAGAGCCGCTCGTGCAGATAGTAGAGGACGACCTTGGTCACCGTTTCCAGTGAGGCGATGGCGCCGGCGGCCATTGGATGGCCGGTGATCAGGTAGCTCCAGAGGAAGGTGTCGAGCGTGCCGATCACGCGCCAGCTCACCGCCTTGGTGAGGGCGCGGGCATGACTGTCAATCGGGCCCAGGACAGGCTTGATCATCTCGGGGCGCCTGCTCGTCACAACGGGTCGACTTGACCGGCCGCGACCTTAGCAATTCCGACGGCTTCACCGATCCTGTTTTTTGTGGGCGCCGCCCAGCCTTTTTCTATCAGCCCCAGGCCCCGTAGGGGTCGACGAACGGCTTGCCCAGCGCCTCGGCGACGGCGGGGTGGGTCAGGGCCCCGTTGAGGACGTTGAGTCCCCTGGCCAGATGCGGGTCGCGCTCGAGCGCCTTGAGGCCATGATCGGCCAGCGCCAGGCCGAAGGGCAGCGTGGCGTTGCCGAGGGCCTCGGACGAGGTTCGCGGCGCCGCGCCGGGCATGTTGGCGACGCAATAGTGAACCACGCCGTCGACGACATAGGTCGGCTCGGCATGGGTGGTGGCGTGGCTGGTCTCGAAACAGCCGCCCTGGTCGATCGAGACATCGACGAGGACCGAGCCGGGCTTCATCCGGGGAAGGTGCTCGCGCTTGACCAGTTTGGGCGCCGCCGCGCCGGCGGTGAGCACGGCGCCGATGACCACGTCGGCCTTGAGGATCTCGTCCTCGACGGCGTCGAGGGTGGAGTAGCGGGTCAGCACCCGGCCCATGAAGATGTCGTCCAGCTCACGCATGCGGGGCAGGGAGCGTTCCAGCACCACCACCTCGGCGTTGAGGCCCATGGCCATCCGCGCCGCGTTCATGCCGACGACGCCGCCGCCGAGCACCGCCACCCGCGCCGGCGGCACGCCCGGCACGCCGCAGAGCAGCAGGCCCATGCCGCCATTGTGCTTGAGCAAGGTTTCGGCGGCCGAAAAGACGGCGATGCGGCCGGCGACTTCCGACATCGGGGCCAGGAGCGGCAGCCCGCCCTTGCCGTCGGTGACGGTCTCATAGGCGATCGCGGCGCAGCCGGAGGCGATCAGGCCTTCGGTCTGGGCGGGGTCGGGCGCCAGGTGAAGGTAGGTGAACAGGATGTGACGCGGCTCCAGCCGTTCCCACTCGATTTTCTGGGGTTCCTTGACCTTCACGATCATGTCGGACCCGGCGAAAACGGCGCCGGCGTCGGCGGCGATCGTCGCCCCGGCCCGCCGAAAGGCCTCGTCGGCATAGCCCGCGCCCTGACCCGCGCCGGTCTCGACCAGCACCTGATGACCGCGGGCGACGTATTCCCGCACGGCGGTGGGGGTCAGGCCGACCCTGTACTCGCCGGGTTTAATCTCCGCCGGAACTCCAACGCGCATGGTCGTTTCCCTTTGTGCGAGGTTCGCGCCGGAAATGTCCCGTCATTTCCGCTGGGTCAAGCACGATTTTGCCGCGAGACGCCGGCGGCGGCCTCCATGAAGGCTCCGCATTGACCGGTCGTCGGGGTTGGGCTCTCATTGTTCACTGAACGCGTACACTGGGGAAGGGATCACATGTCGCCGTCGGACGAGACCCCGCACGAAGATCCCGCGCCGGACGCTTCGGAAGAGCCGGCGGTCGAGCCGACGGACCCTCTGACCCTGGAATCCGAGCCGCGGAAGCGTCCCTTCTGGGCCGACTGGCGACTGCCCGTGGGCGCCATCGCGGCGATCGCCATGGCCGCCGGCTTTGGCGGCGGGCTGATCACCGCCACGGTGCTGGGCGGCGGCTTCGGCGGCAAGTCCGACAGTGTCGCCACGACCGCCGAGCGCGGCTCGGTCTGGTCGATGTTCGGCAAGCCCCGCGCGGCCAACGCGCCCCGTCGCGGCATCCCCAAACCCGACGGCTTCGCCGTCTGGAAGACGCGTCTCGACACCAGCAAACCTGAACCCCTGGCCTGTATCGAGATGACCCGGCCCCTGGATTCGGGAAAGGCCTACGCCGATTTCGTGCTGATCTCGCCCGACACCGGCGGCCAGCCGGCGGTCAGCGTCAACACCGCCAACAAGGCTGAGCTCTGCATCGGCGGTCTGGGCCTGACGGAGCGCCGCATCACCCTGCTCAAGGGCATGCCCGCCGCCGGCGGCAAGACCTTGGCCGAGAACGCCGACGTCGACTTCACCTTCGGCGACAAGCCGCCCTATGTCGGTTTCGCCGGCGACGGCGTGATCCTGCCGCGTGAGGACTCCGACGGCGTCGGCATCGAGACGGTCAATGTCACCCGTCTGGCCATCGAGGTCTGGCGCGTCACCGACCGCAACCTGGTGCGCACCTCGATCAGCGCCCCCGATCCCACCGGCGAGGGCGACTGGCCCGGCGACTACGGCGACGACAGCCCCAATGACGAGGGCAAGATCGTCTGGAAGGGCGACATCGCCGTTCGCGGCGGCGCCGGCGAGCGGGTGACGACCGTCTTCCCGCTGGGCGCGGTGCTCAAGGACATGGCCCCCGGCGGCTATGTCATCAAGGCGCGCGACGCCACCGCCGGCCTCAAGACCGACCGCGAAAACGAGTATGGCGAGTCGACCCAGCCGGCCCAGGCGCGCCGCTGGGTGATGTTCACCGACATGGCGTTGATCGCCTATGACGGCGTTGAATCCCTCGATGTCGTGGTCCGGTCGCTGAAGACCGCCCGCGTCGAGGCCGGCGTTCGCGTCGCCCTTGTCGCCAGAAATGGCGAGACCCTCGCCGACGCCCGGACGGACGGGTCCGGCCGTGTCCGGTTCCTGCGCCCCCTGATGGAGGGCGAGGGCGCCATGCGGCCCAAGATGGTCATGGCCTACGGATCTGATGGTGACCTGGCGGTGCTCGATCTCAGCCGCTCGCCCGTCGACCTGTCGAAACAGGGGATGGGGGGGCGCAATGCGCCTGGAACCGGCGATGATGAAACCGGCGGCCGCACCGCCGGCGTCGAGATCGACGGCTTCCTCTACGCCGACCGCGGCATCTATCGGCCCGGGGAGACTGTGCATCTGTCGGCCCTGATCCGTGATCTGCAGTCGCGGGCGGTCAAGGACCGCAAGGGCGTGGTGGTGATCCGCCGCCCGTCCGGGGTCGAGTTCAAGCGCGTCGCGTTCGACCGCGCCCCGACCGGGGCGGTGACGGCGGATATCGTGCTGCCCAAGAGCGCGCCTCGCGGCCGCTGGAAGGTGGCGCTGGAGATCGAGGGCCTCAAGGACGCCGCCGGCCAGATGTCGTTCGCGGTGGAGGACTTCGCGCCGCAGCGGCTGGCGGTGAGCACCGAGGGCCAGGCGGACAAACCGGTCGCCGGCGGCGAGACCCGTCAGGTTTCGGTCATGGCCCGCTTCCTCTATGGCGCGGCGGGCGCGGGGCTGCAGACCCAGGGCGAGGCCAGGATCATGGCCGACCCCAACCCGTTCCCGACCTTCAAGGGATACGAATGGGGCGACCAGCAGAAGGCCTATGACGAAAAGTTCGTCGAACTGGGCTCCTCGGTCACCGACGGCGAAGGCCGGGCGGTGCTGGCCCTGGACACCAAGGAGGCGGGCGAGACCGCCTCGCCGCTGAAGGCCACCGTCACCGCTTCGGTGTTCGAGCCGGGCGGCCGTCCGGTGCGCGAGAGCCTGTTCCTGAAGGTCCGCACCCGGCCGGTCTATCTGGGGGTCAAGGTCGAGCAGGGCGAGGCCTCGGGCAGCAACGCCGCGCCGGTGACGCTCGACTTCATCGCCGTCAACGCCAGGGGCGAGCGGATCGCGGCGCCGGGCGCCACCTACAGCCTGATTTCCGAGAACTGGGACTATGACTGGTTCCAGCAGGACGGCCGCTGGCAATGGCGGCGGACCAGCCGCGATGTTGTGGTTCAGAAGGGCGAGCTGAAGATCGGCGCCGGCGGGGCCGCGCGGATATCCCGACGCCTCGGCTGGGGCGACTACCGGGTCCTGGTCGAAGGCCCGGACGGCGCGCGCAGCGTCATCCGTTTCGCGGCCGGCTGGGGCTCCCCCGCCAAGGACGCCGAGGCCCCTGATTTCGTCCGCATCACCGCCGGCAACGAGACCCCGGCCCAGGGCGACTCCGTCACCCTGACCATCAAGGCCCCCTATGCCGGCGAGGCCCAGGTGGCCGTGGCCACCGACAGGGTCATCGACTTCAAGACCTTCACGGTCGGGCCCGAGGGCGGTTCGGTCACCCTCAAGACCAGCGCCGCCTGGGGCGGCGGGGCCTATGTGCTGGTCAGCGTGATCCAGCCGCGCGATCCCAAGGCCACGCCCAAACCGCGGCGGGCCCTTGGCCTGCTGTACGTCCCGATCGATCCCAAGGGTCGAAAGCTGACGGTCGATCTGGGCACGCCGGTGAAGCTCAACGCCCGGTCGCCGGTGGAAGTGCCGGTGGTCGTCAAGGGCCTGGGGCTGGGTCAGCGGGCCCGGATCACCGTCGCGGCGGTCGACGAAGGCATTCTGCGCCTGACCAAGTTCGACACCCCCGATCCGGTGAAATGGTATTTCGGCAAACGCGCCCTGACCCTCGATTACCGTGACGACTATGGCCGCCTGCTGGACGCCAATCTCGGCGCGCCGGCCAACGTCAACTTCGGCGCCGACCAGCTGGGCGGCGAAGGCCTGACGGTTACGCCCATCAAGTCGGTCGCCCTTTGGTCGGGGGTGGTGGAAACCGGCGTCGACGGCAAGGCGCGCGTCAAGCTGCCGGCCGCTGACTTCAACGGCGAGCTGCGGATCATGGCCGTGGCCTGGACCGACGAGGCCGTCGGTTCGACCTCCAAGGCCATGACCGTGCGCGAGGCGGTGGTCGCCGACCTCAACCTGCCGCGCTTCCTGGCCCCGGGGGACCGGCCCTTCGCGACCCTGGAGCTGCACAATGTCGAGGGCGCGGCCGGCGACTATACCGCCGAGACCAGCTCCTCCGGCGGCGTGGTCATGACCTTCAAGAAGCTGTTCCGTCTGGCGCTTGGCCAGCGCGTGGCCGAGCGGATTCCGTTCCTGGCCCCGACCCGGTCCGGCGCCGGCAAGGTCGGGTTCACGGTCGCGGGACCCAACTTCTCGACCAGCAAGGATTATCCGATCCAGACCCGCCTGGGCTGGAGTCCGATCACCCGCACCTCGGTTGAGCTGCAACAGCCCGGCGCCAGCTTCACGCCCGAGTCGGAGCTGTTGTCAGGTCTCGCGGCCGGCGATGTCAGCCTGCAGGTCAGCTATTCGCCGTTCCGAGGCTTCGACCCCGGGCCGATCGCGGTGTCCCTGTCCCGGTATCCCTACGGCTGTACCGAACAGGTGGTCTCGGTCGCCTATCCGCTGCTCTACGCCGGCGAACTGGCCCCTGACCCCAAGAAGCGCTCATCCTCGGCCGCCCTGAACGACGCCGTAGGCCGACTGCTGGATCGGCAGACGCTGGACGGGGCTTTTGGTCTCTGGCGGGTCGGCGACGGCGAGGCGGACGCCTGGCTGGGCGCCTACGCCACCGACTTCCTGTGGGAGGCCCGCCTGCGCGGCGCGCCGGTGCCGGAGGAGGCCATGGAGCGGGCCCTGTCGGCCATGCGCAAGATCAGCCGTCCCGATGGCTGGACCAGCGTCTCCTACCGGCTCGAGTATCCCGAGTGGTGGTATCGCAACACGGCTGACTCAAAGAAGGCCACCGAGCGGATGCGCAGCCGCGCCTCGGCCTACGCCCTTTATGTGCTGGCCAAGGCCGGGCGTGGGGATCTGGCCCGTCTGCGCTGGTGGCATGACGTGCATATGAAGGACGACGGCTCGCCTCTGGCCCGGGCCCAGGTCGGGGCGGGTCTGGCCCTGATGGGCGATCGCGCCCGCGCCCGATCGTCGTTCCGCAAGGCCGTGTCTGCCCTCGGCTATCGTGACGACGCCGACTGGTATCAGAGCCAGCTGCGCGATCTGTCGGCGATCATCGCCCTGGCCTATGAGGCCGGGGAAACCAGCATCGCCCGTGGTCTTCAGGGGCGGCTGGAGAACGCGGTGCGTGATCCCGATGCGCTGAACACCCAGGAACAGGCGCGCCTGCTGCAGGCCGCCCACTTCATGCTCAAGGCGGCAGGGGCGATCAGAATTGACGCTACCGGGGCGACCACACTGAGCCCCACCGCCGGCGCGCCGCGCTGGGCGGTGGGCCGTCTGGCCGACGCCCGGTTCATCAACCGGGGCTCGGGCGCCCTTTGGCGGACCGTGACCGTTCACGGCACGACGGTGGAGTCGCCGGGCGCCGAGGCCAACGGCGTCTCGGTCGACAAGCGGTACTTCACCATGCAGGGCGGGTCGGTGAACCTGTCGACCTTGCGCCAGGGGGACCGGGTGATCGTGCTGGTCTACGGCCGCTCGGCCCAGGCGCGCACCGTGCCGCTGGTGGTCGATGACGCCCTGCCGGCCGGCTGGGAGATCGAGACCGTGCTGGGTCCCGAGGACGCAAAGGAGGGGCCCTACAAGTTCCTCGGCGATCTTTCGGGGGTCGATGTCCAGGAGGCGCGCGACGATCGCTACATCGCCGCGCTCGACCTGGCCGGCGGCAAACCTTTCGCCATGGCCTATGTGGTGCGGGCGGTGACGCCGGGTGACTTCCTGCTCCCGGCGCCGGAAGCGCGCGACATGTACCGGCCCAGCGTCAATGCGCGCGGGTCGGCGTCGCGGACCACGATCGCGGCGGGGAGCTAACCCACCGCGGTGCGTCGCTTCGTCCTTGGTCTGATCGCGTTCCTGGCCCTCGAGGTCCTGCTGGTGGTGGCCGACATCGCCGCGCCGCCCGATCTGTCGCGCGGCGTGCGGTCATCGCCGGTGGTGCTCGACCATCGCGGCGCCTGGCTGCGCGCGTTGCCCGTGGAGGACGGCCGCTGGCGGCTCAGGGCCGACCTGCAAAGGACGGATCCGGCCTTCCTGCGCCGGCTGCTGGCCATCGAGGACAGCCGGTTCTTCCGCCATTGGGGCGTTGATCCGCTGGCGGTGTTGCGCGCCGCCGGCTCCGCCGTCCTGCGCGGGCGGATCGTGTCGGGCGCCTCGACCCTCAGCATGCAGACGGCCCGGCTGCTGGAGCCGCATCCGCGCACCCTCGGCGGCAAGGTCGTCGAGATGGTCCGGGCCGTGCAGATCGAAGCCCGCTACTCCAAGCCCGAAATCCTGGCCCTCTATCTGACGCTCGCCCCCTATGGCGGCAATCTGGAGGGGGTGCGGGCGGCCAGCCTGTCCTATTTCGGCCATGAGCCGGAGACCCTGACCCTGGGCGAACAGGCCCTGCTGATCGCCCTGCCGCAGTCGCCCGAGGCGCGCCGCCCCGACCGCCGCCCCGACGCCGCGCGGGCGGCCCGGGGGTTGGTTCTGCGGCGAATGGTCAAGGCGGGGCTGGCCAGCGAAGCCGCCGTCGTCGAAGCCGGTGATGACCCCCTGCCTGGTCGCGCGCCCTTCCCGGCCCTGGCCTGGCACGCGGCGGGGCAGCTCGCCCGGTCCGCCCCGGTCCGCCAGGCGACCGTCACCAGCACCCTCGACGCCGCCTTGCAGGCCCGTCTCGAACCACTGGCGGCGGCCTATGCCCGCGAGCAGGGACCGGAGGCGACCGCCGCCATCATCGTCGTTGAGATCAAGGGGCGCGCCGTGCGCGGGCTGGTCGGGTCAGGCGGTCTGGACCGGGCCGGCGGCTGGATCGACATGACCCGCGCGCTGCGCTCTCCGGGGTCGGCGCTCAAACCCTTCGTCTATGCCTTCGCCTTCGATGACGGGGTGGCGGCGCCCGATACGGAAATCCAGGATGTCGCCACCCGCTTCGGCGACTATCAGCCGGAGAATTTCGACCGCACCTTCCGGGGCAAGGTCACGGCGGGCGAAGCCCTGTCCCACTCCCTGAACGTGCCGGCCGTGGCGATGATGGAACGCATCGGGCCCGCCGCCTTCCTGGCGCGGCTGCAGTCGGCGGGCGTGCGGCTCGAACGGCCGCAGGCTCGGGTCCGGGCGCCGGGCCTTGCTCTGGCTCTGGGTGGCGAGGGCGTCAGCCTGCGCGACCTGGCCGTGCTCTATGCGGCGCTCGGCGACGGCGGCGTCGCAAAGCCACTGGCCTTTACCGAAACGGAGGCCAGGCGGCGGTCGGGTAGTCGCGGCGCGCGTCTGGTGCGGGCCAAGGCGGCCCGGCAGGTGCTCGACATCCTGCGCGAGGCGCCGCCGCCCCAGGGCCGGATCCCGACGGCCCTGACGCTCGGCGGACCGGGCATGGCCTACAAGACCGGCACCTCCTACGGCTTCCGCGACGCCGTGGCCGCCGGCGTCGTTGGCGGCTACGTGATCATTGTCTGGACCGGCCGGGCCGACGGCGGCGCCCGCGGCGGGCTGACCGGCCGGGAAGCGGCCCTGCCCATGCTGTTCGACGCCGCCGACGTCCTGGCCGCGCCACGAGCCGCCCCGCCCAGCATTACCCCCCGATCGGCGCCGGCGGCGCTGGCGACCCTGCGGTGGTCCGAGCGGGGTCCCAATCTGATCTTTCCGCCCGACGGCGCGGCCGTTCAGGTCGAGGCCTTCGGCCCGTCAGCGCGGGGCCTGGTGCTGGCGGCGACCGGCGATGATCTGCACTGGTATGTCGAAGGCCGGCCGGTGCCGACCGACCCGGTCAGCGGCCGCACGGTCTGGCGGCCGGCCGCAGCCGGTTTCTACGAGCTGATGGTCGTCGACCGCGACGGCCGCGAGGCCCGGGCCAAGGTCCGCATCCGCGGTTAGGCGAGCAGCACCGCGTCGACCTCGGCCGGGTTGGACACCGTCACGTTGAGGTCCTGGATCAGGCCGTTCGACAGGCGGTAACACCATCCGTGTACGGACAAAGGTGCACCGCGCGTCCAGGCGTCTTGCACGAAGACATCGGTGGCGACGTTCTGGACCTGACGGATCACGTTGAGCTCGCAGAGGCGATCCCAGCGGTCCTTCTCAGCGTCGAGACCCTCGAGCTCGGCGCGGTGGGCCGCATAGGTCTCGCGGATCGGGTGCAGCCAGTGGTCGACCAGACCCCGGCGCTTGCCGTCGACCGCCGCCCGCACGCCGCCGCAGCCATAGTGGCCGACGACCATGATGTGTTTGACCTTCATCACGTCGACGGCGAACTGCAGGACGCTGAGGTAGTTGGCGTCCTGGGGCGGGGCCAGGTTGGCGACGTTGCGGTGGACGAAGAGTTCGCCCGGATCGAGACCGACGATCTCGTTGGCCGGCACCCGGCTGTCCGAACAGCCGATCCAGAGATACTCCGGGCTCTGCTGGTTCTCGAGGCGACGGAAGAAGTCGGGGTCGACCTCGGTCTTGGTCCGGGACCAGAGCTTGTTCTTGGCCTTCAGCTCGTCAAGCATCGCGCATCCTCAAACCGTGGCGTCGGGCTGATTATCGGGGTGGGCCGCGGCGATGGCCGGATGTTGCGCCGCAGCATTCGTCGCCGCGACAATCGCCGGGAAGGGGGTCAGGTCCAGCTTGAACCGGCGGGCGTTATAGACCTGCGGCATCAGGCAACAGTCGGCCAGGGTGGGACTGTCGCCGAAGGCGAACCCCTTGCCGTGCCGCGCCACCATCGGCTCGAGCGCGGCGAAACCGTCGTTGATCCAGCGGTGCACCCAGTCGTCGATAGCCGGCTGGCCGACCTCGAGCCGGGCCAGGGCCTTGAGGATGCGCAGGTTGTTCACCGGATGGATGTCGCAGGCCACGATGCCGCACATGGTCCGGACGATCTGGCGGTCGAAGCCGTCGGCGGGCAGCAGGGCGGGCTCGGGACAGGTCTCCTCCAGCCATTCGAGAATGGCCAGGGACTGGGTCAGGACCCGACCGTCGACCTCCAGCGCCGGCACCAGGTGCTGGGCGTTGAGGGTGTGATAGGCCTTCCCGCCCTGCTGGCCGGCGACGAGATCGACCGGGGCGTAGTCATAGGCCAGCCCCTTGAGATTCAGGCCCATCCGCACCCGGTAGGGGGCCGAGGCGCGCCAGGCGCTGTGCAGCACCAGTTTCATCAGACAACCTTGAAAGACAGGGCCCCGACGCCTTCGATGGCGCCGTCGACGCGGTCGCCGCGCACCAGGGGGCCGACGCCCTCGGGCGTGCCGGTGTAGATCAGATCGCCCGGCTCCAGCGCCCACAGCTTGCCGGCCTCGACGAGGATTTCCTCGACCGACCAGATCATGTCGGCGACGGCGCCGTCCTGGCGCGCCTCGCCGTTGACGCTGAGGCTGATGCGGCCCTGGGGGATGGTCCCGTCGAAGGGGCGGATGGCCGAAATCGGGGCGCTGGCGTCGAAGCCCTTGGCCGCGTCCCAGGGCTGGCCCTTGGCCTTGAAGGCGGCCTGCAGATCGCGACGGGTCAGGTCGACGCCGACGGCGAACCCGAACAGGCGCCCGCCTTCGCCGATCGCCGCGACCAGTTCGATCTCGTGGTGCAGGTCCCGCGTCGCCGTCGGATAGGGCGCGTCCATGCCCGGCGGCAGGATGGCGTCGGCCGGCTTGCTGAAGAAGAAGGGCGGGTCGCGATCATCGCCGCCCATCTCGCGCCGGTGTGCGGCGTAGTTGCGGCCGACACAGAGGATGCGGCGCACGGGAAACAGCCGGTCCGAGCCCGCGACGGGCACGGTCGGCTGGGGACGGATCGGGACGGCGAACGGGCTCATGACCACGCTGTTAGCGCGACCGCGGCCCCTCGTCACGCCGGATCGTATTCACTGACCAGATGGCCGGGTGCCACTTCCTTGAGCTGCGGAACATAGATCGGTCTGGCCGCGCCTGACGGCGATTTCGAGGGCAGGAACCGCAGCGAGGCCAGGGGGTCCATCGGCGACGGCGGCTCGCCCGACAGCTTCACCCGCTTGCGGGTCCGCTCGATGGCGGGATCGGGGATCGGCGCGGCCGACAGCAGGGCCTTGGTGTAGGGATGCTGGGGATTGTCGTAGAGCTGCTCGCGGCTGGCCTGCTCCATGACCCGGCCCATATAGAGCACCATGATCCGGTGGCTGATCTCGCGGACCACCGCCAGGTCGTGGCTGATGAACATCATGGCCATGCCCAGCGAGCGCTGAAGGTCGATCAGCAGATCGATGATCTGGCCCTGGACGGTGACATCCAGCGCGCTGACCGCCTCGTCGCAGATCACCAGCTTCGGCTCCAGGATCATCGCCCGGGCGATGCCGACCCGCTGGTTCTGGCCGCCCGACAGTTCGTGCGGGTAGCGGTTGACCAGCTCGGGGGCCAGGCCGCAGCGCTCCATCATTGCCGCCGCCGCCGCCCGCCGGTCCTGCCGGCTCATGCCCGGCCGGAAGACCTGCAGCGGCTCGCCGATGGAATCGCCGATCGGCATGCGCGGGTCGAGACTGGCCAGAGGATCCTGGAACACGATCTGCAGGTCCTTGCGCGCCGCCCGCATGGTGGCGCGGTCGGCGTGGGTGATGTCGCGGCCCATGACCGTCACCGCCCCGCCCAGATCGCCGCCGCCCGGCGGCAGCAGGTTCAGCACGGCCCGGGCCAGGGTCGACTTGCCGCAGCCGCTTTCGCCGACCACGCCCAGGGTCTCGCCCTGACGGATCTCGAAACTGACGCCGTCGACGGCCCGCAGCGCGCGGGGCTTGGTGAACAGGCCCTGGGAGATCGGGAACCAGACCTTGATGTCCTCGCCCCTGACCACCACCGGGGCGTCCGCCGCCACGGGGGCGGGGACGGGCCGGCCGCCACGGTCGGCGCGGTCGAGGCGCGGGATCGCGGCCAGCAGGTCGCGGGTGTAGTCGGTCTGCGGCTGGTTGAAGACCGACGCCACCTCGCCGCCCTCGACGAAGGCGCCGTCCTTCATCACGCAGACGCGGTCGGCCAGCCGGGCGACGACGCCCATGTCGTGGGTGACCAGCACCATGCCCGAGCCGGTCTCCCGCATCAGGTCGCCCATCAGGTCGAGGATCTCGGCCTGCACCGTGACGTCCAGGGCGGTGGTCGGCTCGTCGGCGATCAGCAGCCGGGGACCGCAGGCCATGGCCGCGGCGATCATCACCCGCTGACGCATGCCGCCGCTGAGTTCGTGCGGATACTGGGTCATCCGCCGGGCCGCCTCGGGAATCCGCACCCGGTCCAGCCAGTCGCGGGCATGGGCGGCGGCCTCTGCATGCGACAGACCCAGGTGCAGCCGCAGCGGCTCGGCGATCTGTTCGCCGATCTTCACGTGCGGGGTCAGGGCGGTCAGCGGATCCTGGAAGATCATTGTCATCTTCGAGCCGCGGATCCTGTTCAGCGCGGACGGTTTGAGCCCGAGCAGTTCGCGGTCCTCGAAACGGGCCGAGCCCGTCGCCACGCCGTTGCCGGCCAGCAGGCCCATCACCGCCATGAAGGTCTGGCTCTTGCCCGACCCGCTTTCGCCGACCACGCCCAGACACTCGCCGGCGTTCACCGTCAGCGACACCCCGCGCACCGCCTCGACCAGGCCGTCATGGGTTTTGAAACTGACCTTCAGGTCATCGATGGCGAGGACGGGCTGGGACACGGGGGCGCTCGGACTGAAAAAACCAAGCCCCGACCTTAGTCATTGCGGCCTGATGCGCAATCGGTCGGTCAGTCGGCGCGGTTCAACAGGTCGACAAGCGCGGCCATCGCCTCGGGCTCGTCGAGCATCGGGGCGTGGCCGACCCGGGGAACCTCGGCGAAGGCCATCTCCGGCGCGGCGGCCCGCATCCGGCTCGCGATATCGGCGCTGAGGATGTCGGAGGTCTCGCCCCGGATCAGCAGCGACGGCCGCCCGGCGACCAGGGCGGTGAAGACCGGCCACAGGTCCGGCGGCGGCGCGGCGGGGTCGGCCGCCCGCAGCGGCGCGGCGATGCCCGGGTCATAGTCGAGCACCGGCCGGCCGCCGACCTCGCGGAAAGTGCGGCGGGCCATGCGGTCCCAGTCGGCGGGGCCATAGTGCGGGAACACCACGCCGTTGCCGGCCGCGCACCAGGCCGCGGCCCCGGCCCAGTCGTCGACCTCGGCGCTGACCCCGACATAGCCGGCGATCCGGGCCAGGCCCTCGGGCGCGATCTCCGGGCCGACGTCATTGAGCGCGGCGGCGGCGATGGCGTCCGGCCGCATCACCGCCAGGGTCATCATGATCAGCCCGCCCATGCTGGCGCCGACAAAGGCCGCCCGCGCGATCCCCTGGTCGTCGAGCAGGGCCAGGATGTCGCCGGCATAGACGCCGGGAGTGTAGGTCATCGGATCGGCGGCCCGGTCGGAGGCGCCGCGCCCCCGCACGTCGACGGCCAGCACCCGGCGGCCGGTCGCCGCCACCAGGGCCGGGGCCAGGGACTCGAAATCACGGGCGTTGCGGGTCAGGCCGTGGAGACAGACCACCGGCGCCCGCCGCGCCCGGCCGGCGTAGTCGCGCGCATGCAGGGTCAGGCCGTCGCCCGACCGCCAGAAGATATCGTTGTAGGTCATCGTCGCTCCGTCCTGGCCGCGTCCCCGGTCATGCTCGACAGTCTGGCCGCTTCGCACCCGCCCCGCCAGCCTTGCGGCCCTTGGGCTTGCGCTGATAAGTCCGGAGTTCGAAACGGCCAGGGGGCCTTATGCCCAAGACCCGCCGCGGCAGCGCGGACATCGCTTTCGCTTCACCCTACCGCCACGGCTTCGTGCGGCTGGCGGCCTGTGTGCCCCAGACGGTGCTGGCCGACCCGGCGGCGAACGCGCGGCGCACCCTCGACATGGTCCGCCAGGGCCATGACCAGAGCGTCGCCCTGATGGTCTTCCCCGAGCTGGGCGTCAGCGCCTATTCGATCGACGACCTGCTGCTGCAGGACGCGCTGCTGGACGCCGTCGAGACGGCGCTGGCCGATCTGGCCGAGGGCAGCCGGGGCCTGGGGCCGGTGTTCGCGGTCGGGGCGCCGTTGCGTTTTGGCGGCCGGCTGTTCAACGCCGCGGTAGTCATCCACGACGGCCAGATCCTCGGCGCCGTCCCCAAGACCTTCCTGCCCAGCTACCGCGAGTATTATGAGCGCCGCTGGTTCGCCAGCGGCCTGGGCGTGGCCGGCGGCTCCGTCGCCATCGCCGGCCAGGCGGTTCCGTTCGGAACCGACCTGCTGTTCCGCGCGACCGGCGCCTGCCCCTTCACCTTCCACGCCGAGATCTGCGAGGACCTCTGGACCCCGGACCCGCCCTCGACCGGCGCGGCCCTGGCCGGGGCCGAGATCCTGCTCAACCTGTCGGCCAGCAATATCGTCATCGGCAAGGCCGAGGCCCGCCGCCTGCTCTGCGGCGCCCAGTCGATGCGCTGCCAGGCCGTCTACGCCTACACCGCCGCCGGGGCCGGGGAGTCGACCACCGACAACGCCTGGGACGGTCAGGCCGCCATCTTCGAGCTCGGCGACCTGCTGGCCGAGAGCCAGCGCTTCGCCCCGACCGCGACCATGACCGTCGTTGACGTCGACCTCGGCCGGGTGCGGCAGGAGCGGATCCGCACCGGCACGTTCGGCGACGCCGTGGCCGCCCGTCAGGCCGGGCCGGCCTGGCGCGAGGTCGCCTTCGCCCTCGAGGTCCCCACCGGGCCGCTCGACCTGCGCCGCGTCGTCGATCGCTTCCCCTTCGTGCCCGACGATCCCGCCCGCCTCGCCGACCATTGCAACGAGGCCTATAATGTCCAGGTCCAGGGTCTGGCCCAGCGGCTCAAGGCCACCGGCCTCAAGAACCTGGTCATCGGCGTCTCCGGCGGGCTCGACTCGACCCAGGCCCTGATCGTGGCCATCAAGGCCATGGACCATCTGGACCTGCCGCGGACCAACGTCCTGGCCTTCACCCTGCCGGGCTTCGCCACCTCCGATCACACCAAAGCCAACGCCTGGGCCCTGATGAAGGCCCTGGGCGTCACCGGGGCCGAGCTCGACATCCGCCCGGCGGCCAGGCAGATGCTCGGCGACATCGGCCACCCGTTCGCGGACGGCGAGCCGGTCTATGACGTGACCTTCGAGAATGTGCAGGCCGGGCTGCGCACCGACTATCTGTTCCGGCTGGCCAACCATAACGCCGCCCTGGTCGTCGGCACCGGCGACCTGTCGGAGCTGGCCCTCGGCTGGTGCACCTACGGCGTCGGCGACCAGATGAGCCACTACAATCCCAACAGCGGCGTGCCCAAGACCCTGATCCAGCACCTGATCCGCTTCTCGGCCGAGGCGGCCCAGCTGGGCGAGGCGGCGGCGGCGGTGATGCGCCAGGTGCTGGCCACCGAGATCTCGCCCGAGCTGGTCCCCGCCGACGCCGGCGGCCGCACCCAGGCCACCGAGGACTTCGTCGGTCCCTACGCCCTGCAGGACTTTACCCTCTTCCACATGACCCGCTCGGGCGCGGCCCCGTCCAAGATCGCCTACCTGGCCCAGGCCGCCTGGGGCGACGCCGGCCGGGGCGGCTGGCCGGCCGCCATCCCCGTCGCCGCGCGCACGGCCTATGACCTGGCCGAGATCAAACGCTGGCTGCGCGTCTTCCTGACCCGCTTCTTCGCCAGCCAGTTCAAACGCTCGGCCATGCCCAACGGCCCGAAAATCTCGTCCGGCGGGGCCCTCTCGCCCCGCGGCGACTGGCGCATGCCGTCCGACGCCCGGGCCGACGCCTGGCTGGCCGAGCTCGACAGCCGGGTTCCCGACTAGATCCCGGCGCCAAAACCCCTTGTTCTGTCCCGATTTGGCAAACCGTCGTTGTGCGGTTCCGCCCGCCCGTGGCCGGTCCGCGCCGCCAAAGCCTTGCCGCGCGCCGATTGTGACGCCGCCATGAAACAACACCCCCCTTTCTGGGGAAGCCCCGTTCACATTTCCCGCCACGGGGGAAAAGTGTCCTGAAACGGGTGTTTTTGCGGCCCAAAACCCAAAAATGGCATGGACGATTTGTCGCACGCATCCTATAGATCAACCGAACGTCGTTTTACTGCGGGGGGACTGCGTGTGCCCCCACGCCAACCAAAAATCGCTCCAGGGGGTTAAACCTTATGTCCCGTCCCGCCATTTCCGCCCGTCGTCGCGTCTCCCTCTTCACCAGCAGCTCGCTCGTTGCGGCCAGCCTGCTGGCGGGGGCTGTCTCCATCACCGCGGTCACGCTGACACCGAACGAGGCCTGGGCGGCTGACGAGTGCGGGGTGCCGCCGGCGTTTGACGGAAACCCGGACATCCTGCTCTGCGCGGCCGATGAGGCGGGGATCGACTACGTCACCGTCGGCGACGACCTTGTTCTGGCCTTCGACAACGGCGTCGATGTGACCGGCGCGGGCATCTCGATGACGGGCGCTGACGGCGTGGCTGTCACGGCCTTCCCCTTCTTCGGTGTCGGGGCCTTCACCGTTGACAGCACGGGCGCCGCGATCTTGCTGGACTCCACGGGTGGTAATGTCAGCGTCAACACCACCGGCTTCCCCGATCCCGTCTCGATCGTGGGCGACACCGACGGCATCATCGTCACCACGACCGCGGGCTCGGCCACGGTGACCATGGACACCGGCAGCGTCGACGGCGGCACGGGCGCGGGCATCTCCGCGACCGGCTCGACCACCTCCACCGTCAACTTCGGCGCGGTCACGGTCGACGGCGCCAGCGGCGTTGACGCCTCGGGCACCGTGGTCAGCGTCACCGGCACCGGCGCCATCACCACCACGGGCGGCGACGGCGTCAACGTGATCAGCAACGGCGGCGCGACCGTCGATGTCGGCGATGTCACCGCCGTGGGCGGCAACGCTGTTACCGTCGCCGAATCCGGCGGCGGCGCGGTCTCCATCGACACCGGCAACATCTCGGGCGATATCGGCATTTCCGCTTCCGGCACGGGGACCATTGACGTCACCACCGGCGGCACGACCACCAGCACCAGCTTCGAAGGCATCCTGATCGGCGGCGGCGCCGGCGCGATCACGGTCGACACTTCGGGCGGCGCGGTTTCCGGCGTCACCACCGGCATTGATATTTCGGGCACGGGCGTCATCGACCTGACCGCGGGCGACGATGTCAGTGGCGGCGTTATCAGCGATGCGATCGTGACGGCTAACACCGCGGGTGCGACCACCATCGACGTCACCGGCACGGCCACCATCCTGGGTGGGACTAACGCCAGCGGTATCGCCGCCACCGCCGACACCGGCACGGTGACCATCACCTCGGCCGCCGGCACCCACATTCAGGGCCAGGACGCCATCAGCGCCGCCACCACGGGCGCTGGCGGCGACATCTCGATCACCACGGCCGGAACGGTCAGTGGCCAGGACGGCGGCGCCGCCATCAACGCCACCAGCGACCTGGGCGCCGTGACCGTCTCGGCCTCGGGCGACATCGTGGCGCCGGGCGACGGCATTTTGGCTAATGGCGAAACCACCGTTTCGGTGAGCACCACCGGCACGGCCACCATCACCACCACCTTGGGCGACGGCATCAACGCCACCAGCGACGCGGGCGCGGTCACCGTCTCCACCGGCACGGGCCTCATCAACGCCGGCGGCTTCGGTATCTACGCCACCGGCGATCTGGCGGTTTCGGTCACCACCCTGGGCGTCATCGGCGCCCAAACCAACGACGGCATCTACGCCACCAGCACCTCGTCCACGACCGGGGTTTCGATCTCGGACGACGTCAGCGGCGCCAACAACGGCATCGTCGTCAGCAGCGACACCGGCTCGACGGTCACCGTCCTGGCCGGCGCCACGGTCACCGGCGTTGCCGGTGACGGCATCAACGCCGCCACCGGCGGCACGGGCGACACGGTCGTCAATGCCGCGGCGGGCGGGGCCATCCAGGGCGACGTCGACGGCATCTTTGCCGACGCCGCCGACGGCTCGGTCACGGTCACCAGCGCCGGCGCGGTCACCGGCACCACCGGTGTCGGCGTCACAGCCACCAGCACCACCGGTTCGACCGTCACGGTCGCCTCCGTCACCGGCGGCGCCGGCGGTATCGTCGCCTCGGCGACCGTGGCCGGCCCGGTCACCGTCGTGGCCACGGGCGCCGTCGACGGCGGCACGGGCGACGGCGTCAATGTCAATGGTTGGAGCGGACAGGTCTCCATCGACACCGGCAGCACCGTCGACGGCGACGGCGTCGGCATCGACATCACCACCGGGTCGGGCAACGTCGACCTGGTCATCGGCGGCGCCGTTACCGGCGGCACGGGCGGTCTGGCCATCGTCTCGGCCAGCGGCAGCGTCGGCAACAGCGGCGGCTCCATCGTCGGCGCCATCACGTCGACCGGCGGCGGCGCTGACGGCGTCAACATTAGCACCGGCGGCGCCGGCACGGTGACCCTGACCTTCGACGGCGACGTCACCGGCGACGTCGCCGGCGGCGGCGACGGCATCGAAATCACCACCGCGACGGGCGACCTGACCTTGGTCACCGGCGGCAACGTCTTCGGCGATCCCGGCGTGGTGCTGAACAGCGCCGGCGGCGTGATTGACTACAGCGCTCTCGGCAATGTCTCGGGCACCAACGGCGGCATCTATTCGACCAACACCAGCGGTTCCACCACCATCTCCATTGACGGCGCGACCTCCGCCGTCACCGGCGGCACGGGCGACGGCGTCAACGCCTCGGCCAGCGCGGGCGGCGCCATCACCATCGACTCGGTGGCCGGCAGCTCGATTGCGGGCGCCAGCGGCATCAACGCCTCGACCGACGGCGCGATCATCGTCGACACCAACGGCACGGTCACGGGTAATGCCGGCAACGGCATCTACGCCAACAGCGGCGCCAGCACCGTCGCCGTCACGGCGTCGGCCGATGTCCTGGGCACGGGCGCGGCCGGCATCGTCGCCACCAGCGACACGGGCGCGACCGTCACCGTCGACAACGGCGCGACGGTTTCGGGCACGAACGGGAACGGTATTGACGCGAGCGCCGGCACAAGCGGCAACGTCGTGGTCGCCGCCGGTTCGGCCGGTCTGATCAGCGGCGCCGGCGCGGGCGCCATCGGCATCAACGCCGACTCCACCGCCGGTTCGGCGTCGGTCACCACCGGCGTCGGCGGCGTTTCGGGCGTCGCTTACGGCATCAACGCCACGGGCGGTAATGGCGTGAGCGTCACCACCACCGGCGGCGCGGTCTCGGCCAGCGCCGGCACCGGCGTCAACGCTGACTCCGGCGCGGGCACGGCGACCATTGTCACCGACGCGGTCACCGGCACGGGCGGCAGCGGCATCGTCGCCATCGGCGCCATCGTCGACATCGACGCCAATGGCACGGTCAGCGGCACGGGCGGCGACGGCATCACCGCCGGCGACGGCAGCACGGTCGGCGTCACCGTCAACGCCGTCATCGTCAGCGGTTCGGTCGACGGCGTCGACGCCGAGGCTTCCGGCAACGTCAGCATCACGACCACCGGCCAGGTCACCGGCTCGACCGGCGACGGCATTAACGCCGACGCCGGCGCCGGCGTTAACGTCGTCGCCAGTGACGGCGTCGCGGGCGGGACCAGCGGCATCACCGCGACCGCCGGCGCCAACGCGGTGGTCACCACCACCGGCGGCGCGGTCACGGCCAGCGCCGGCACCGGCGTCGACGTCGACGGCGGCACGGGATTTGCGACGGTCACCACCGACGCGGTCACCGGCACGGGCGGCAGCGGCATTCTCACCACCGCCGACGGCGCGGTCGTTGTCAACGCCAGCGGCGCGGTCGCCGGCACCAGCGGTCACGGCATCAACGCCAACAGCAACAACAGCACCGTCTCGGTCACCGCCGCCGCCGCCGTCACCGGCACGGGCGGCAGCGGCATCATCGCCACGGGCGACGGCACGGTCACGGTCGACGCCGACGGCGCGGTCACCGGTACGAACGGTGACGGCATCAACGCCGACAGCGCCTCGGCCAATGTCGCCGTGACGGCCTCCGGCAATGTCGACGGCACCACCGGCGGCATCCAGGCGACCGGCGTCACCGGCGCGATTGTCACCGTCGACACCGGCGCCACGGTTGATGGCGGCGCGGGCAACGCCATCCTGGCCACGGCCACCGGCACGGGCAACGTCGTCGTCAACGCCTCGGCGGGCGGCGCCATCAGCGGCGGCAACCACGGCATCTTCACCGACGCGGCGGACGGCACGATCTCGGTCAGCAGCGCTGGCGACATCACCGCCGGCACGGCCGGCAGCGGATACGGCGTCATCGCCTATTCCTCGGACGGCGCGACCGTCTCCGTGGCCGGGGTCGACGCTTCGGCCGGCGGCTGGGGCATCGACGCCCGGGCAAGCACTTCGGGCGACGTTGAGGTCACCGCCACCGGCGCGGTGGTCGGCGGCTCGGGCCTCGGCATCTACGCCGACAGCGCCGCGGGCAATGTCACGGTTACGGCGTCCCTCGGCGTCTCGGGCACGGCCGGCGGCGTCGTCGCCAGCAGCGCCACCGGCGCTTCGGTCGACACCACCGGCGGCGCGGTCACGGCCAGCAACGGCACCGGCGTCGACGTCGACGGCGGCGCGGGAACCGCGACCGTCATCACCGACGCGGTCACCGGCACGAACGGCAGCGGCATCATCGCCATCGGCGCCATCGTCGACATCGACGCCAACGGCGATGTCAGCGGCACGGGCGGCGACGGCATCACCGCCGGCAACGGCAGCACCGCCGGCGTCACGGTCAACGCCACCAACGTCAGCGGTTCGGTCGACGGCATCGACGCCGAGGCTGACAACGACGTCTTCATCACCGCCACCGGTCTGGTCAACGGCGACAGCGGCGACGGCGTCAACGCCGTCAGCCGCAACACCATCGTCTCCGTCACGGCCACCGGCGGCGTCACCGCCGACGGCACCGGCGTCCGCGCTGACGCCGTGACCGGCGCCTCGGTCGACACCCGCGGCGGCGACGTCGACGCCACGAACGGCCACGGCATCGACGCCACCACCGGCACGGGCGGCGTCTCGGTCTACAGCGACAACGTTTCCGG
>JAUXVF010000023.1 GCA_030680355.1 Caulobacter sp. | reverse complement strand
ATTGGCCAGGTAGAGGCCGGCGGTGGGGGCGTCGACGATACTGCCCACCCCCATGATCACGCGAGGGTCGGTCCTGGCGAAGTGGCGGGCCACCTCGAGAAAGGTATGGGCGGCGAAATCGCCGCGGTTGGTGAACTCGATGCACCGCCCCCCGCCCCTGACGCAGGCCTCGATGGCAGGAATACAGACCTCGGGATCGGGGTGGTAGAAGACGGGGATAACCCCCTGATCAATCATCGCGGCCAGCACGGCCATGCGGTCGTAGGTCATGAGACTCTCAAACTCTCGCGGAAAAAGGCGGGCGCCGGGTGGTTGCCCGGCGCCCAGTTTGCGCAAGGAGGGACGGACAGGTGGACATCCGTACGCCGCGGCTCCGAAAGGCTGGAGCCTTGGGTGCGGAAAACCGGGTCAGGAAAAGGCGAGTCCTCCGTTCACATCCAGATTGACCCCGGTGACATAGGCCGCGCCGTCAGAGGCGAGGAAGGCGGTGACGTCGGCGACTTCGGAGGCGCGACCTTCGCGGCGGAGCGCGGTGGACCCGGCGACCGACTTGCGCACCTCGTCCTTGGAGAAGGTGTCATGGAAGCTGGTGCTGATCATGCCCGGGCACAGGGCGTTGACCCGGATGCCGCGGGGGCCCAGCTCCTTGGCCATGGACCGGGTAAAGGTCGAGACCGCGCCCTTCGACGTCGCGTAGACAGCGGCGCCGGGACCGCCGCCATCGCGGCCGGCCAGGGACGAAAAGTTGATGATCGCGCCGCCCGCTGACATGAGGGGCACGACGGCGCGGGTCATCAGAAAGGCTGACTTCAGGTTCAGGTTCATCACCTGGTCGAAGAAGGCTTCGTCCATGTCCGCCAGCGGCCTGCGGGCGACCATGCCGCCGGCGAGGTTGACCAGGATGTTGATGCTGTCGCCGAATGCGGCCCGGCAGGCGGCAACCAGTCCATCGACCTGGTCGGACTTGGTGACATCGGCGCGATGCAGGATGGCGGTCCCGCCGGCCGCGGTGATCTGGCTCAGGGTTTCCCGGGCGCTGGCCTCATCGTTGGCGAAGTTGATGCACACCCGGGCCCCTTCGGCCGCGAGCTTGAGTGACACCTCCCGGCCGATATCTCGACCTCCCCCGGTTACGATGGCGACTTTATTCTTGAGGGTCATCAACTAGTCCTTGGCTGGGTTCGTGGAGGATGATGGCGAGGTCACCTGCTCAAACCGGCCGCCGATCACCAGGATGGAAATCAGGGCCAGGGGCACGAGCGCCGCCACCAGAATGAAAATCGGGCCGTAGGACACGCGGGTCATGACCGGCACAAGCCAGGTGATGATCAGGGTGCCGACGACGGCCGCCATGCCGCTGACCCCGGCGAGGGAGCCGACGGTCTTGCGGTCAAAGGCATCGGCCGGCAACGTCTGGATGTTGCCGATGGCGACCTGGAAGCCGAAGAGAATCGCCGCGATGATCAAGACGGCGGCCACGGGATCGGTCGCCTGTGGCGCCGCGATCAGCGCTGGCGCCATGATCAGGCAACCCAACACGATCGCCGCCTTCCGCGCCCGGCTCGTCGACCAGCCAAACCGGATCAGGACGCCCGACAGCAGGCCGCCCGACAGGCTGCCGACCATGGCGCCGACATAGGGCACCCAGGCGAAGATGCCGATCTGTTTGACGTCAAAGCCGAAGGTCTCGGCCAGGTAGATCGGCAGCCAGGAGACGAACAGCCACCAGATCGGATCGAGGAAGAACCGCGCGCCGATAATGCCCCAGGACTGCCTGTGGGAGAGCAGTTGGCGCAGGTTGGGGACATAGGCCGAAGCGGGGACGGCCGCGGCCTCGTCAGCGACCGGCGCATCCTGGATCAGGGCGCGCTCGGCCGCATTGACCCAGGGGTGGGATCCGGGGTCGGCCTTGTAGATGATCAGCCACGGCAGCAGCCAGACAAAGCCAAGGACGCCGACCAGAAGGAAGGTGCCGGGCCAGCCGAAGGTCAGAAAGAGCAGGGCGATCAGCGGGGCCGAGACGATCGCGCCGATCGAGGCCCCGGCGTTGAAGATGCCCTGGGCGAAAGCGCGTTCGCGCGGCGGGAACCATTCGGCGTTGGCCTTCACCACGCCCGGCCAGGCGCCGGCCTCGGTGAAGCCGAGCATGGCCCGAAACAGGCTGAACGACATGATCGAGGTGGCGGTCGCGTGCAGCATGATCGAGATCGACCAGGTCGCGATCGACAGCGCGAAACCGAGCCTGACGCCCAGTTTGTCGAAGAGCCGGCCGAAGGCGAACTGGCCCGTCGCGTAGAAGACCATGAACACGGTGACGAGCAGCGCGTACTGCTCCTTGGTCGCACCGATATCGGCCGAGATCGCGGGCCACATCACGGCCATGGCGTTGCGATCAATGTAGTTGATCACCGTCCCCAGCGCGATCAACGAGACGATCAACCATCTCACTTTCGACGTCTTCATGGTCAGATCTTCCCTGTGGCGGGCTGGGCGTCGCGGTGGTTCACGCGCCGGCCTCTATCGATCAAAGCGTGCATAGGCGCCCGACCATTGATACGTCCGGCCATCGACCGTGACCTTGTGCGAGCCTGTTGAGCGACCGTCCCTGGCGATCCCGATGGCGAGCCGGTCGCCCGTCGTGAGCACCAGGACCACGACGTCGGCGGACGGGCTTTCCCCAAGGCTCAGGGATGCAATCCGGCTGTCGGATTCCGACACGGTTTCGGCCACGCCGTCATAACGACCGTGCGGCTCGAGGACGGCGACGAAACTGGCCGCTGTCTGACCCTCGACGCGACGGATCAGCGCCGGTTCGCGCCGAAGATTGAAGTCCGGATCATTGGCCCCGCTTTCCACGAGCAAGGCCCGGCTGGGCGCGCTTTCGGCGAAGCGGTAGGTGTAGAAACGACCGCCGGTGAGCCAACTCAGCGTGCGCTGTCCGCTCGCCACGGGAGAAGTCGCGTCGACCCAGAGGTGCTGGTAGCCGGCGGCCTTGCCCAGGACGGGTCGCTCGGCGACGAGACGCTCAGCCTCGAAACCCACGGTCATGATATGACCCGAAAAATGCAGCGGCAGGTCGTAGGCGACCACGCGATCGGCGGTCGCCCGCAGCAGGTCGATGGCGATCGGCAAGGGCAGGGCAGGGTGGTCGAGCAGGACCAGGGCCCGATCAAACACGACGCCGGGGTAGGCGCCTTCCATGCGGGCCGATGCGATCTGCAGGCCGTCCTTGACGACGAACAGTCCGGCCTCTGGCCAGTGCGCCTCGGCGTCCGCCAGCTTGCCGTTGAACTGGCTGCGGCCGTTCACCACCAGGGTGTTGTGCGCCACGGTCTCCCGGGCCCAGGTCTTGTTCTCGGGAAGATAGACGCCGCCGCTCTTGGCCTCGATGTTGAGGAACCGCGCGGCGCCATAGTCGGTCACGACCTCCGCGCCGTTGTCGTAGAACAGCCAGTTCAACCGGTCGAGGTGGCCATGCCCCATGCCCTGGGCGGTGTTCTTCATGACCAGGGTCTGGCCGGTCCTGTCGTCGCCGCGGCGCAGGATCGCCAGGGCGCCCTGGTCGCCGTCGGGGCCGTCACGCAACAGCGTCGACTTGAAGGCGAAAGGCGTGTCCAGACCGGCCGCGAGCGCTTGCGCCACGGCCAACCCGTCTGGCGACAGTATGGTCCGGCCCTGTCGGCGCGCGATCGACAGGAGGGCGGGATCGGCGGTGTGGCCAAAGGCGATGGCGACGCCGGTCACCAGCTCCTCGGTATCGAGGCGCTTGTCCTTCAAGGCGTCGTTGAGCGGCAGGAACAGACCGCCATAGGTGCTTTGGACGGTGGTGTTGACCGCCTTCAGAAGCACGCTGTCGCGACGTTCGAAGATGCGGCGCCCAGGCTCGTTCCGGTCGACGGCGCGCGCAAAGATCACGAACGGCGCCAGGGCGTAGCGCTGATAGTAGGGCCCTTCCTGGTAGTAGCCGTCAGGCGAGAACAGCTGATCGATCTGGCGCAGAAAGCCAGCCTTGCCGTCCTTTTCCAGACCCAGCAGCGCCTTGTCGACGAGATCCCGATCCCGCAGCACGTAGCCGGTCATGCCGACGCCGGCGACTGCCCAGGTGGCGTGGTTGTGGATCAGGTTGAAATTCCGCGGCGTCTCGTCGGACAGAAACCGCGCCATCGGGCGGAACAGCTGCGTGTCGATGGTCTCGCGCTGGGCGTCCGTGAGCGTCGCGCGAATGGCGTCATAGCCCTGGATTGAATAGACGAGCCAGACGGAGTCGTTGAGGGTTTGCCAGAACAGCCTGCCCCGGATTTCGCCCCGTCCCGCCGGATGTGGACCCAGCTTCGGATACAGCGCGGCGTAGCCCAGCAGCATGTCGCGGGCAAAGGCGGCGTAGCGGGCCTCGCCCGTCACCCGGTAGAGGATGCCGGCCTCATAGATGGCCTTCTGGTTTCGCTTGTGCTGCTCGTGGGTGAAGCCGCCGCCAGGGTCGGCCGGGACCGGGATGTTGATCCCCGCGGCCATGGCCTTGGCGACGGAGGCCTCAAGGCGGGCGCGTTCGGCCGTGAACAGGGGGTAGCGATCCCCCGCGTTCGCCATGCGGGCCCAATCTTCCGGTGACACCAGTACCGGACTGGTCGCCGTGGCTTGGGGTCGAGCCAAGGCGGCGTCGCTGACCGGCGCGGGTGCGGCCAGAACGGGGCCGGCCAGAGGCAACCATGCCGCGGCGGCCAGCAGAAGACGTGTTCCGGGCTTCATCGGGCCACCTGTTCGCGGGTTAGGTTTGTCCAGGTCGCCGGAGCGCCGGCCAGGATGGCGCCGCTCTCGCGAAACACGGGTGCGCCCACCGTCCGGATGAACCGCACGCCGCCGCCCTCCTCGAAGCGGTTGTCGGTCAGCCGGGCGTTCTGGACCCCCTCAAGGGCGATGGCGACCGGAGGTGAAAGCCGCGCGCCGACCCTGCGGAACGTGGACTCCGACACGACGATGCGGGGGCCGAACGTGCTTTCGTCAGTGCCGCCGCGATAGAGATCAATCGCCGGTCCGTTGATGTCCGTGAACGTTGACCTTGAAATCTCGAGGACCTCGACATTGTAGAATCCCAAGTCGTCGGTCTCGCTGTGAGCGGCCAGGACCGATCCGCTGACGCCGTCGACCATGACCCCCCGCAGCACGATCTCATCGGCGGTCGTGCCCTTGGTCGCGGCAATAACGTCGAAGGCGCGGTTGACCTTCAAGTTCGCGATCCGGCAATCCTCGATGATCAGGCGGTAGTTGGCGGCCCCGGCGGCGGTCCGGATGACGGCGTTGCCGGCGCTGTCGGGCGCCAGCTCGCCAGAGATCGAGAGCCGGCTGATCTTGAGCGAACCGCCCCGACCGAGCTCGAACAGCGTCGGGCGATTGAACAGGATGGTCGCCGTCTGGGTCGCCGCTTTCGGCCCGACGATCGAGACCGTGTCGGCCACTGTCAGGATGCGATTCACGACATAGACGCCGGGCGCCAACACCAGTTGATCGCCGGGGCCGGCGGCCGCCAGGGCCGCGGTCAATGTGTCGTCCCCGGGCTCCACGGCCGACGACCGCCCGGAGTTGAACGCGACCTTGGCGACGGCCTTGGGGTACCACGCCGCGCCTGTGTCCTGCTTGCGCACGATCCGCAGATCCAGACGCGCGCCGACCCCATCGAGATCAGCGGGGATGAGCAGGCCGCCCGCGCCCCGGCTCAAACTCACGTCGCGAGGCGCGAGGCCCGCGAGCTTCGCGGTCTTGCCGGCGGGGGACTGAACGTTCCCGCTCATCGCGACGCCGGACATGTCGCCCAGGACGCGGACCGGATCGCGACCGTCCGTATTGGCGATCAGGTTGCGGGCCAGCAGGCTGTCGAACGGCGCGGCCGACCGCTCATCGTCCATGCCGGCGCCGAGGAAGATGGAGCGGGCGTTGATGATCGTGTTGTTCTCGATCCGCGCCTTCTCCACACGGACGTATCGATTGGCCGGCGAGTTGGGCACGCCGTACATGACCGTCAGGGCGCTCGCGAACCCCGTGCCGGCCAGACCCTCCAGGTAGTTGTTGCGGATGGTCTGGTTGCGATTGATGACCCGGATGCCGCCGGTATTGGGCACGTTGTTGCCGAAGAAGACGTTGTCCTCAACGAGATTGCCGTCGCCGTGGCGCAGCGTCAGGGCGCCCTGGGACTCAAAGAAGACGTTGCCGCGATAGATGTTCGCGCCGGACTTGTTGGAGATGATTTCGACTTCGCCGTCGCAGCGTTCGAACCAGTTGAACTCGACCGTGGTGAAGGAATCGGAAGCTGCGTCGTGGCTCGTGCCGACCCGCATCGTCTCGCCGCCGTTTGAGCCCAGGCTGGGCCGATGACCGAAATAGTTGTGGTCGATGCGGTGATGGTTGGCCAAACCCTGCTGTTCGTCGCGCACGACGACCAGGGTCGTTCCCGCGTTTGTCTTCCCGACCAGGGTGCTGTGGTCGAACCGGTTGTGATCGCCATAGAGGGCGACCCAGTTGTCGGCCTCGCGGCGGTCGGGCTTGTTGAACCCGTCGACGACTATGCCGGTGACGCGGCTGTCGGTCGCCCGGAGTTCCCGGCTGCGGCGGAAGGAAATGACCTCGCCCGTGGGGGAATGGCCGTCGATGAAGACCAGGTTGGACACGACAAGGTATTGACCCGCCATGCGCAGATTGGACTGGCCGGTCATTCGCACGCCGCCGGGCGTCTGGGCGGTCACGGTGATCGGCTTGCCGGCCTGCCCCTGGCCCACGACCAGCATCTGGAAGTCACGCCATTCGCCATCGGCCAGAACGATCGTGTCCCCGGCGCGCGCCGCCTTCATGGCGCGGGCGAAGGCGGCCGGGGTATCCACGAGCGCCGGGGTCGGCGCGCGGGCGGCGGCCACGGAAAGGGGCGAGCCGGTCGCTACGGCGCTGACGGCGAGCGCCAGGCAAAGGGCGCTGAACGTTCGCCTGGTTCCTGTCATGAGGCGCATCTCCCTGTAACCGTCGTCATGACTCTTCACCGGTCACGGGCGGCATTGACCTCAGTGGTAGCGAGCCCGCTCACAATGTCAACCAATATGGAGAAGTTGGTATGTTTAAAAGGACAACCAATTAGGGGATAACGTGCCGCATTCCTTGGAGCGGAGGGACTTTCAGCCGATGTCTTCGCCTGCGAAGCGGTGGCGTCAGCCCCCTGCCCCCCCCTTCACCGTCCAAAAACCTAAGATGATCCGGCATAGGTCAACCTAAATGACGGCAGTTCTATCAAATTGGTTGACATTATGGTCAACCGTTGACATTCAATTCCCAAGACCGGTTCACTTGGTCAATCATGGGGAGAATGCACGTGCCGCAGCCAAACAGTCGGAGTTTGTCCCGTTCACCACGACGGATTGCGCTCAAGGCGGCATTGCTGGGCGGTATCGCCAGTACGGCCTTCGCCGGCGTTGCTCTGGCCCAGGAGCCGTCGCCTCCGTCCGAGGCCGCCGCCAACGTCGAGGAGCTCGTGATCACGGGCACCCGCGCCTCCATCCAGACGTCGATCGCCGCCAAGCGCAACGCCGACACTGTTGCGGACGTGCTCTCCTCCGATGACATCGGTGATCTGCCGGCTCTGTCGATCGGGGAGGCCATCGAAACCATCACCGGCGCCTCGACTCATCGCGAAAAGGGCGGCGCCTCGGAAATTTCAATCCGGGGCCTGGGGCCGTTTCTCGGCTTCGCAACCTTTAATGGCCGTGAGGCCTCCAATGGCAGCGGCGACCGGTCGGTGAACTTCAATCAGTTCCCGTCGGAACTGGTCAACACCGTCGCCATCTACAAGACCCAGCGCGCGGACTTCGTCGAGGGCGGCGTCGCCGGCATTGTCGAAATGCAGACGATCCAGCCGCTCGACTTCGGACGCCGCCGCATCCAGCTGGAGGGGCGCGCGCTCTGGGCGGACTACGACAGCAAACTGCGTGATCCGGCGGGGCCAGGCTGGCGCGGAACGGCGAGCTATGTCGACCAGTTCGACCTAGGGGCCGCCGGCAGGCTGGGCATTTCCCTCGGCGTCCAGTCTCTGGAGACCACCAATCCGGAGGAGCTGTTCTCCAGCAGTTCAACCTGGGTCGCCTGTAACGGCACACAGGTGGTGTCAGCCACGGCAAACTGCAGTGAGGTGACGTCGGCCGCGGTGGCCAGCGGGACACCCTACTATCTGATCCCGGGAAGCCGCACCTATCGCCAGATCACCGAACACGACAAGCGCGACGCCGTCTTCGCCTCGGTCCAATGGCGTCCGAGCGACAGCCTGGAGCTCGCCTTCGATTACCAGTATTCCAGGCGCACCTACACGGAAGACCGCCAGGATCTGAATTTCTCCGAGACCCGACGCGGGGCCAACGGCCGGATCGTCAGCGACGACGGGGTGCTGCTCTACTACACGGGCAACAGCTCGATTGAATCGACGCCCACATTCAGAATCCGCGACGAAGAGTACGAAGGCGGCGGGGTCGCGCTCAAGTGGGATGCCCGCGATGATCTGCTGGTGAAGGCTGATCTGTCGTTCTCCAGCACCTATCGCAGCGAGATGGACCGACAGACGCGGCTTCGCTCGTTCAACAGGGACGTCTACGGCGCCGTGGTGCCCGGCGTGATCAGCACCAATCGTGTCGGCTACATCTTTGACTATCGCGGGAGCGACATCCCGGCGATCGTGGTCGACCCATTGTTTGATGTGAACGACCCGGACAATTTCAGCACCAACGGTCGTGTCCGCCGGGATGAACTGGTCCGCAATCACGATATCAAATCGGCCCGCGTCGATGTCGAATACACCCGCGCCGTTGGACCGATCACCGACTTCAAGGCCGGCCTGCGACTATCCGAAATGACCTACACTGACTTCGATGACCGGGTGGAGCTCAGCTACGACACAGCGACCACCAGCGCGGCCAACCTGGTCTGTCGCCGCGACTTTGCCCAGTCTGGCTTCTTGTCTAATGCGTCCGGCAACACCATCACCAGCTGGGCCCAGTTCGATCCGCTCTGCCTGTTCCGGACCCTGACCGGGGTCGACGACACCGGAACCAATCCCGATCTGCGCTCCATCGGCAATCGGGACGTCGAGGAAAGGACCCTGGCCGGCTACGTCATGGCCGACTTCGATACGGTCGCGTTCGGGTTGCCGTTCTCCGGGAACTTCGGCGTGCGGTACGTCAACACCCGCGTGACGTCGCGCGGTTTGCGCAGCGGCCTGACCGTCGTCAACAATCCCGACAGCAGCGTCTCCCTGGTCTCGACCGGGAATTTCGACACCGAGACGTTCAAGGGTGAGTCGACCGCGATTCTGCCGAGCTTCAATGGCACATTCAGGCTCAAGGACGACGTGCTGTTCCGTGTTGGCCTGTTCAGGGCCATGTCGCGCCCGGACCCGAGCAGTCTCGGCGCCGGCCGCACCATCACGCTGGAGAGCGGCCTGTCCTTCCCGACTGTGGAAGATGCAATCAACAGCATAACGGCCAACGGCAACCCGGACGCCGATCCCCTGCTGTCATGGAATGCGGATCTGTCGCTGGAGTTCTATCCCAACCCCGACTCGATCTTCAGCGCGGCGGTCTATTACAAGCAGTTCAACGGTGGATTCGCGCCGGCGATCGTCAACGAAACCTACCAGATCGGCGGTCTGCCTGTGGTCGTGCCGGTGACGGTCGACACGGCGACATCCGACAAGAGCGACCTGTTCGGTTTCGAGCTGACGCTCGCTCACCGGTTCTCGCAACTGCCGGCGCCGTTTGACGGCCTCGGGGTCAAGGCGAGCTACAACTACGCGAAATCGAACTACGAAACCCAGGACCTGCGGCTGGGCGATACAGTCAACCCCACGACCGGCGTCGTTACCCCCGGCATCATCGAGCCGGCGGGGATATTCGGCCTGTCCACAAGCGTTTTCTCTGGATCGGTTTATTATGAACTGGGGCCAGTCGAGGTCCAGGTGATCTACAAAGCGCGAACCGAATACTATCAGAAGTTCGTCGGGGCTCCCGCTCAGAACCGCTACATTCGCGATACCGATGTCGTTGATTTCAGGGCGACCTATCGGGTGGACAAGCATCTGTCCTTCAGCTTCGAGGGGTCAAACCTCACCGATGAACCCCGAATCCATGACATGCCCATCTCGGGCAGCCTGAGAGAATACAATACCTATGGTGCGAGATATTATCTCGGAGCACGTTACCGATTCTAACGATCGAGGGCGGAGCGCTGATCCGGGTGATCGGCGCTCCGGTCCCTCGTTGGGGACTTCTTGTAAGCGTCAGATTCCGGACGTTGTCGCCACAGGCGTCCGCTGAATGAGTTTTGGTTGAGATCATGTCCGAGAAGCGACTCTACCAGACCATCGCACGGGAGATTCAGGGTCTCATCGACTCTGGAGACTTCCCTGTCGGCGCCCGGCTGCCTGGCGAGCGCGAACTCGCCGAACGGTTCAACGTCAGCCGGGTGACCATTCGCGAGGCCGAGATTGCTCTCGAAGCCCAGGGCCGGATCGCGATCCGGACCGGCTCCGGCGTCTACGTGCTGGCCAAACCTGATATCGGACCCGGCGCCCTGCCCAACGTATCGGCTTTCGAGCTCACGGCGGCGCGGGCGGTTGTCGAGGCGGAGGGCGCCGCCCTGGCTGCGGCGAACATTACGGACGAGCAGCTTGAGGAGCTGGAAAACCTCATCCTGTCCATGTCACAGGAAGGCGATGACGGTGGAGTCGATGGCGAAGACGCCGACCGCCAGTTTCACCTCGCCATCGGGCGGATATCGGGAAATCCGGTGATCGAGTATTTCGTCCAGATGATCTGGCGGATGCGCAACGAACTCCCCCGGGTGAAACAGGTCTACGCCGGCGTGTGCAAACATGACGCCGAGGCGCGGGCCGATGAGCACACGGCCATCCTGGTCGCCCTGCGCAACCGCGATCCGGCCGCCGCCCGCGCGGCCATGCGGGATCACTTTCATCGCCTGTTCGAGGCCATGCTGGCGGCGACGGAAACCGAGGCGCTGCGAGAAATTCGCCGCCGGACCGAAATCGATCGCGAGCGCTTCCTGGTGACGACGCGCATCTAGCGCGCCGCCGGGCGCTGTCCTGGGAATCCGGAGAGCCGAGGCCGTCAGATCTGGCGGGGTGGCGCGAGCCTTTCTCCACGTTGGGCTCCTGCGGTGCAGCCAACCGGGGAGGGACCATGCGGCCGATCCCCTTCAAGCGGCCCGTGGTCCCTGTACGCAAATTGGGCAAACAGACGCCATTTCGATGACGGCGGTTGATGTCGTTCGTATTTGACCCGCCGGCGGCGCATGGCGAGGCACATGCGTGTTCTGGTGATCGATCCTGATCCTGCCCGGGCGGCGTTGGTCGCCGAAGGGTTGACGGGCGTTGATCCCCTTGATGTGCGGCAGTCGATGATCTTTGACGCCGCTGAAGCGCTGGCGTTCGCGCCCGACGTGATTGTCGTCGCCTGCGACAGCCCGGACCGCGATATCCTCGAGAGCCTGCGAGTGGCGACCGAAGCCAATCCCCGACCGATCGTGATGTTCGCCGATCGTTCGGAGCCAGGACTGGCCGAACAGGCGGTCCGGGCGGGGGTGGCGGCCTATGTGGTGGATGGTCTGGCGCCGGGGCGGGTTCGGCCAATCCTCGACGTGGCCATGAGCCGGTTCTCGCTGATGCAGCAACTGCGCGGTGACCTTGCGAAGGCCAAGGCCGACCTCGAGTCTCGCAAGACCATCGATCGGGCCAAGGGCTTGCTGATGAAAGAGCGGTGCCTGGACGAGGCGGCGGCCTACGGGCTTCTGCGCAAGCTGGCCATGGACAAGGGCCGGCCTATCGGCGCGATCGCGGCGGATCTGCTCGCCTTCGCCGGGATCCTGAAGGGAGACGGGTCGTGACCGCTCTGACGCTGGGTTTCATCCCCCTGACCGACTGCGCGCCCTTGCTGGTGGCGCGCGAGAGGGGGTTCTTCGCCGCAGAAGGTCTGAACGTCACCCTCAGTCGCGAAGCGTCGTGGGCGACCATTCGGGACAAGGTCATCTTCGGCGCGCTTGACGGCGCCCACATGCTGGGACCGATGACCATTGCGGCGACCCTCGCCGCGGATCGACCATCAGCGGCCATGATCGCGCCCATGGCCCTCAACCGGAACGGTGCGGGGATCACGGTGTCCCTGGCGCTCGCGGCGGCGATGCGAGGCGGCGGACTCGCCGACATCGTGGCGGCGCGACGGTCCGGCGGAGAACCGCCGCTGACCTTCGGCGTGGTCTTTCCATTTTCGATCCACAACTACGCCCTGCGCGGCTGGCTCGCCGCGACGGGCGTCGATCCGGACCGGGACGTCATCATCGCCGTCGTGCCGCCGCCGCGCATGGTCGAGCAGCTGGCAAACGGCCGCATTGACGGATTCTGCGTCGGCGCGCCATGGAACGCAGTGGCCGTGGCGGCGGGGGCGGGTGAGATGCTGGCCTCGACTTCCGACCTGTTGCCCGGCGCGCCGGACAAGGTGCTGGGGGTGTCGGAAATCTGGGCCTCTCGGGAGCCGGAATCTCTGGGCGCGGTGTTGCGGGCCCTGTCACGCGCGGGATTTTGGGCCGACGATCCGGATAACCGCGTTGAGCTTGTCGAACTGCTGGCCAGGCCGGACGCGGTCGGGGCTCCGGCCGCGGCCATCGCCCGGGGGCTGGACGGCGAGATCATCTTCCAGAATGACGGCGCGTCCACGCCGAGCCAGGCAGATGCCCTGTGGATCCTTTCGCAGATGCAGCATTGGGGTCAGTTGGACCCCGGGGTCGACCGGTCGGCCATTGCAGCCCGAATCTATCGGCCTGATCTGCTGGAGAAGGCCCTGTCCGCGACAGCTTGAACCGGTCAGGGGCGCCCGAAATGCAGTCATAGCTATGCTGCGGCGCCGCAAAATCATGCGAACGGCGGCTTCCTGACCTCTCTGGAGCGGATCGGGCTGGCAGTGGACGACATGCCAGACGCCTCATGGGGTCAGGCCCACGGACAACGACGTTCGCGGCTGATCGAGACGACCGCTCGGATGCGGTCACCGCCACGGCGACGCCGCCGTTCTCGTTCACCCGACTCCGAAGGCCAAACTCATGATCAGTCGATCCTTCTTCAAGGCCGGCCACACGCCGACCCTGTTCGCTTCCTTCTTCTATTTCGATCTCAGCTTCATGGTCTGGGTGTTGCTGGGGCCGCTCGGCGTCTTCATCGCCAGGGACTTCGGCCTCTCCCCGGCCCAGAAGGGCTTCATGGTCGCCGTGCCGGTGCTCTCCGGGGCGGTTCTGCGGGTCGTGGCCGGCCTGATGGTCGACCGCATCGGCCCCAAGGTCACCGGCATGATCGGCCAACTTATCGTTCTGGCCGGTCTGGCCGGCGCCTGGTTCCTGGGCGTTCACGACTTCAATCAGGTCCTGATCCTGGGTCTGGTGCTCGGCGTGGCCGGGGCTTCGTTCGCCGTGGCCCTGCCACTGGCCTCGCGCTGGTATCCGCAGGAGCATCAGGGTCTGGCCCTCGGCATCGCCGGGGCCGGCAACTCCGGCACCGCTCTGGCGGCCCTGTTCGCCCCCACCCTGGCCAAGACCTTCGGCTGGGAGAACGTCATCGGGCTCGCCGCCCTGCCCCTGGCCGTCGCCTTCGTCGTCTACATGCTGATGGCCAAGGACGCCCCCGACCAGCCGGCCCCCAAGACGCTGACCGAGTATCTCGAGGTGCTCAAGGTTCCCGACGCCTGGTGGCTGATGCTGCTCTATGGCGTGACCTTCGGCGGCTTCGTCGGCCTGGCCTCGTCCCTGACCATCTATTTCAACAGTGAGTACGGGCTGGACCCGGTGATGGCCGGCTTCTTCACCGCCGCCTGTGTCTTCGCCGGCTCCTTCGTCCGGCCGGTGGGCGGCGGCCTGGCCGACCGCTTCGGCGGCGTCCGCACCCTGACGGTCGTCTACGCCCTGGCCGGACTGTGCCTGGCCATCGTCAGCTTCAAACTACCCTCGGCCGCGATTGCCCTGACCGTCATGCTGCTGGCGATGATCATGCTCGGCGCCGGCAACGGCGCGGTGTTCCAGCTGGCGCCGCAGCGGTTCCGGAAGGAGATCGGCGTGATGACCGGGATGATCGGCATGACGGGCGGCATCGGCGGCTTCTACCTGGCCGCCAGCATGGGCCTGGCCAAACAGATGACCGGTTCCTACCAGGCCGGCCTGCTCGGTTTCGCGGTCCTGTGCCTGGTCGCCCTGCTCGCGCTCAACGGCCTCAAGAGCCGCTGGCGCGCCGTGTGGCCCACCCTGCATCCCGACGCCGCCGCCCTGGTGCGCGTGTGACTCCGGCCCGCGGCGACGAAGGTAAGATCATGAGCAAGCCCAGAGAAAAGCTGGTCGTCATCGGCAATGGCATGGCCGGCTGCCGGGCGGTAGAGGAGGTGCTCAAGCGCGACCCCCACCGCTACGACATCGCCATCTTCGGCGCCGAGCCGCGGGTCAACTACAACCGCATCATGCTCTCGCCGGTTCTGGCCGGAGAGAAGGCCTTCGCTGACATCGTCATCAATGACGAGGCCTGGTACCGCGACAATGGCGTCACCCTGTATTCGGGTCAGGCGGTCACCGGGGTCGATACGGCCGGCAAGCGTGTGACGGCGGAGAGCGGCCTCGCCGTCCCCTATGACCGGCTGATCCTGGCCACCGGCTCCGACCCGTTCCGGCTGCCGCTGCCGGGGTCGGACCTGAAGGGGGTGGTGACCTTCCGCGACCTCGACGACGTGGAGGCCATGGTCGCCGCCTCGGGCAAGCCCGGCGCCCGCGCCGTGGTCATCGGCGGCGGCCTGCTCGGACTGGAAGCGGCCTACGGCCTCGCCCGTCGCGGCATGGCCGCCACGGTGGTCCATCTGATGGACGTGCTGATGGAGCGCCAGCTTGACGAGAGCGCCGGCTTCCTGCTGCGCGGGGCCCTGGCCGACCGCGGCGTGGAGACGGTTCTGGGCGCCCAGTCCGAGGAGATCGTCGGCCAAGACGGCCAGGTGTCCGGCCTGAAGCTGAAAGACGGCCGCCTCCTGCCCTGCGACCTGCTGGTCATGGCCGTCGGCATCCGCCCCAACGCCACCCTGGCCAGGGCCGCCGGGCTGGCGGTCAATCGCGGCGTCGTCGTCGACGACGCCATGCGCAGCTCCGACGCGGCCGTGTTCGCTGTCGGCGAATGCGCCGAGCACCGCGGCCAGTGTTACGGCCTGGTCGCGCCGATCTGGGAGATGTGCCGCGCCCTGGCCCAGGCCCTGACCGACGGTGACGGAGTCTATGAGGGTTCGGTCCTCTCGACCCGGCTCAAGGTGTCGGGCGTCGATGTTTTCTCGGCCGGAAAGTTCGCCGGCGGTGAGGGCTGTGAGGACATCGTGTTCCGCGACGCGGGTCGTGGCGTCTACAAACGGGTCGTGCTGGAAGACGGCAAGGTCGTCGGCAGCGTGCTGTTCGGCGACGCCGTCGACGGCAACTGGTATTTCGACCTGATGCGGACCGGGGCCGACGTCGGCGCCATCCGCGAGACCCTGATCTTCGGCCAGGCCATTACCGAAGGACTGTCCGGCCTGGACCCTAGCGCCGCCGTTGCAGCCATGCCCGACACGCAGGAGATCTGCGGCTGCAATGGCGTCTGCAAGGGTGAGATCACGGCCGCGATCACCGGCCAGACCCTCTCCAGCCTCGACGAGGTGCGGGCGGTGACCAAGGCCTCGGCCAGCTGCGGGTCCTGCACCCCGCTGGTCGAGCAGGTGCTGCGCCTGACTCTCGGCGACGGCTTTCAGGCCCAGACCGGCCCGGCGCCGATGTGCAAATGCGCCCATCATCCCCATTCGGACGTGCGCAAGGCTATCGTCGATCTCGAACTGAAGTCTATGCCGGCCGTCATGCAGGCCATGGAATGGAGCACGCCCGACGGCTGCGCCTCCTGCCGGCCGGCGCTCAACTATTACCTGCTCTGCGCCTGGCCCGGCGACTATCGCGACGACAAGCAGTCGCGCTTCATCAACGAGCGGGCCCACGCCAACATCCAGAAGGACGGCACCTATTCGGTGGTGCCGCGCATGTGGGGCGGCATGACCACCCCCGACGAACTGCGCGCCATCGCCGACGTCGCCGACAAGTTCGCCATCCCCGCCGTCAAGGTCACCGGCGGTCAGCGCATCGATCTGCTGGGCGTCAGGAAGGACGACCTGCCCGCCGTCTGGGCCGACCTCAACGCCGCCGGCATGGTCAGCGGCCACGCCTACGCCAAGGGTCTGCGCACGGTGAAGACCTGCGTCGGCACCGACTGGTGCCGGTTCGGCACCCAGGACTCCACGGGTCTGGGCATCCGGCTCGAGAAGTTCATGTGGGGTTCCTGGACCCCGGCCAAGGTCAAGCTCGGCGTCTCCGGCTGCCCGCGCAACTGCGCCGAGGCCACCTGCAAGGACGTCGGGGTGATCTGCGTCGACAGCGGCTACGAGATCCACATCGGCGGCGCCGCCGGCCTGCATATCCGCGGCACGGAGATACTGACCCGGGTCGCCACCGAGGAGGAGGCGGTCTGGACCATCTGCGCCCTCGTCCAACTCTACCGTGAACAGGCCTGGTACCTGGAGCGGATCTACAAATGGATGGACCGGGTCGGGCTCGACGCGATCAAGGCGCTGCTGGCCGATCCCGACGACCGCCGGGCGCTGCACGACCGATTCGCCTACTCGCAGCGCTTCTCGCGCGTCGACCCCTGGGCCGAACGCGTGGCCGGCCGGCACGGCGACGAGTTCTCCCCCCTCAGCCGCCGTCTGGAGTTCGCGCCCGCATGAACGCCCTGGTCAAGGAGCCCGCCATCGCCTGGATCGATGTCGGCGCCGTCACCGACATTCCCCGCCGCGGCGCCCGCCGGCTGCCCAGTCCGCGCGGCGACGTGGCCATCTTCCGCACCGGCGACGGTCAGGTCTTCGCCTTGATGGACGCCTGTCCCCACAAGGGTGGACCGCTGAGCCAGGGCATCGTCCATGGCCAGTCGGTCACCTGTCCGCTGCATGGTCGGATCATCGACCTGGCCAGCGGCGACGGCGTCGGCGCCGATAAGGGCAAGGGCTGCGCGCCGGTGGTGCCGCTGGAGGTCCGCGAGGGCCGCCTGCTGCTGGGCCTGGTCGGAGGCTGATCATGGCCGACGGTTCGCTCATCCCGACCGTCAGGACGGCCTGCCCCTACTGCGGGGTGGGCTGTGGCGTATCTGGCCAGGTCGCCGAGGGGCGGGCCCTGGCCGTGCGCGGCGACACGGCCCATCCAGCCAACAACGGCCTGCTCTGTTCGAAGGGCGCTGCCCTGGGCGCGACGGTCGGACTGGAAGGGCGGCTGCTGTCGCCGATGATCAATGGCCGGGAGGCGGGCTGGACCGAGGCGGTCGGCCTGGTCGCCCGCAAGTTCAGCCAGGCCATCGCCCGTCACGGCCCGGACTCGGTGGCCTTCTATGTCTCGGGCCAGATCCTGACCGAGGACTATTACGTCGCCAACAAGCTGATGAAAGGCTTCATCGGTTCGGGCAATATCGACACCAACTCCCGCCTCTGCATGGCCTCGGCCGTGGTCGCCCACAAGAAGGCCTTCGGCGCCGACCTGGTGCCCGGCTGCTACGAGGACCTCGACCTCGCCGATCTGGTGGTGTTCAGCGGCCACAACGCCGCCTGGACCCATCCGGTGTTGTTCCGGCGCATGGAGGCGGCGAGGGCCCGCGGGCAGCGGCACGTGGTCATCGACCCGCGCCGCACCGACACCGCCGAGGTCGCCGACCTGCATCTGGCGATCAAGCCCCAGACCGACGTGCGGCTGTGGAACGGCCTGCTCGCTGACCTGATCCGCCGCGGCGCCGTCGATCGCGGCTACATCGCCGCCCATGTGAACGGTTTCGCCCAGGTCGAGGCGGCCTTGTGCGAGGCGGACCAGTCGCCCACCGCCGTCGCCGCCGACTGCGGGATCGCGACCGCCGACGTCGAGGCCTTCTTCGCCCTGTTCGCGGCGACGCCCCGGACGGTCAGTCTGTTCTCGATGGGCGCCAACCAGTCGACCCAGGGCGTGGCCAAGGGCCTGTCCATCATCAACGCCCATCTGGCCACCGGCCGCATCGGCAAGCCCGGCGCCTGCCCCTTTTCGATCACCGGCCAGCCCAACGCCATGGGCGGTCGCGAGACCGGCGGCATGGCCAACACCCTGGCCGGACACATGGATTTCGCCCCCGAGGATCGCGCCCGCGTGGCGCGCTTCTGGGGGGCGCCCGACACCGCGGACAAGCCGGGCCTCAAGGCTGTCGACATGTTCGAGGCCATCCACGACGGCCGCATCAAGGCGGTCTGGGTCATGGCCACCAACCCGGCCGTCAGCCTGCCCGACGCGTCCCGCGTGCGCGAGGCTCTCGACCGTTGCCCGTTCGTAGTCGTTTCCGACTGTGTCGAGACCGACACCACCGCCTTCGCCGACGTCAAACTGCCTGCCTTGGCCTGGGGCGAGAAGGACGGCACGGTGACCAATTCCGAGCGCCGCATCTCGCGCCAGCGGGCCCTGTTCCCGGCGCCCGGACTGGCGCGGCCCGACTGGCGGATCATCGCCGATGTGGCGGGCGCCATGGGCTTCGGCGACGGCTTCGCCTGGCCCAGCCAGGCCAGCGTGTTTCGCGAATGGGCCAGGCTGACGGCTTTCGAGAACAGCGACCGGTTGCTCAATCTCGCCGGACTCCTGGACCTGACCCGAAGCGACTACGCGGCGCTGGAGCCGGTCCAGTGGCCCGTCACCGAGGGCGGCGTCGGCACGCCCCGCCTGTTTGCCGACGGCCGGTTCCAGACCTCTGACCATCGCGCCGTCATGGTCCCGGTGCGGCCCGTCGATCCGGTCTCGGCCTGTGACCCGGCCTATCCCCTGTCGCTCAATACCGGCCGTATCCGCGACCAGTGGCACACCATGACCCGCACGGGTCTGGCCCCCGACCTCTGGCGCCACGCGCCGGAGCCCTACGTCGATCTTCACCCCGAGGACGCGGCGGCGGTCGGCGTCGTCGAGGGCGGACTGACCCGCATCCAGACCGCCCGGGGCGAAGCCGTGGCGATCGCCCGGCTGACCGACCGGCAGCGTCCCGGCGGCCTGTTCATGCCCATGCACTGGACCGACGCCTTCGCGCCGTCGGGGCGATCCAACCCCCTGATCGCAGCCAACCTCGACCCGGTCTCCGGCCAGCCGGAATACAAGCACACCCCGGCCCGGGTGCGGCCTTACCGCGAGACCTGGAAGGGTTTTCTGCTCTCCCGTCAGGGCCACGCGCCGCCCAAGGGCCTTGATCTGGTCTGGCGCCGCATTCCCCAGACCGCCTGCGACCTCTACGAGTTCGCCGGCCGTGGCGACGAGGCCGAACGCGACGCCCTGCGCCGGGCGCTGGGCGAGCCGGCGGGCGAACTGCTCAGCTATGGCGATCCGGCCACCGGCGCCCGGCGCGAGGCCTGGGTCGACCGGAACCGGCTGGAGCGCGTCCTGTTCATGACCAGCGGCGGCCCTCTGCCGCCGAGATCCTGGCTGGCTGACCTGTTCGAAGCCGCCGACCTTCCCGTCGACGCCCGCGCCACCCTGCTGTTTGGCCGCCCGCTCGGGCCGGTGGTCGACGCGGGGCCGATGGTCTGCGCCTGCCTGAAGATCGGCGCCCGGACCATCGACGCCGCCATCGCCGCCGGCGCCGCGACGCCGGACGCCGTGGGCGCGATTACCGGCGCCGGAACCAACTGCGGCTCCTGCCGACCGGAACTCGCGCGGATGATCACCATCGCCAGGGAGCCTGCCCATGCCGTCTGATCCATCAATCGGCCGCGTGTTGCTGGTCGGCGCAGGGCCTGGCCCCGCCGATCTGATGACCGTGCGCGCCCAGAAGGCCGTCCAGGGCGCCCAGGCCCTGCTCTATGACGCCCTGGTCTCCGAAGAGGTCATCGCCCTGGCGCCGCCGGGCTGCTTCCGCATCCAGACCGGCAAGCGCGCCGGTCGCGCCAGCATGGCCCAGGAGTCGATCAACCGCCTGATGCTGCGTCTGGCGCGGCGGGGCCTGACAGTGGTCCGACTGAAAGGGGGAGATCCCTCGATCTTCGGTCGAGTGGGGGAGGAGGTCGCCTATCTGCGAGGTCGCGGCGTGACCACCGAGGTCGTGCCCGGCGTCACCGCCGCCTGCGCCGCCGCCGCCCAGTTCGACATCCCCCTGACCCATCGCGGCGTCGCCCGGCGGGTGTTGTTCGCGACGGCCCGGACCGAGGGCGGCGCGCTGGTGGATCTCGACTGGAGCGGCCTGGCCGACGGTCAGACGACGCTGGCCCTCTACATGGGCAAGAGCGCCGCCGGCCTGCTGGCCAAACAACTGATCGCCGGGGGTCTGGACGCCGGCGTCCCCGCCGCCGCGATCGAGAACGCGGGCGCACCGTCCGCGCGGCTTGTGCATGCCCCGCTTGAGGGGCTGGCGGCGGCGCTCGGCGTCATGAATCCGCAGGGGCCGGTCCTGATCCTGATCGGCGAGGTCGCCGCGCACGCTGTCGATGCTCTGGCGACGACCGACCCCGCGCCCCTGACCCAAGCCATCCCCATTTCCCTCGCCCGGAGGCGATGACCGCCATGCGCCGTCAACAGACTGCCTGCCTTATCCCCCTTGCCGCCGCAGTTCTGTCGGCCCCCGGCCTCGCCCATGCCGCCGATGACCAGGGCGACTGGATCGTCGATGCCCGCCTGCGCTACGAGTTCGTCGACCAGGCCGGGTTCGCCCATGAGGCCGGGGCCCTGACCCTGCGCACCCGGCTGGGTTACGAGACCCCCGCCTGGAGCGGCTTCAAGGCGCTGGTCGAGGTTGAGAACGTCACCGCCCTGTCGGAACGCTACAACAGCACCACGAACGGCCAGGCGACCTATCCGACCGTGCTTGACCCCGAAGCCACCGAGCTCAACCGCGCCCAGATCTCCTGGTCCGGCCCGAAGGCGGATGTGGTCGTGGGCCGCCAACGCATCGTGTTGGGCAACGCTCGCTTCGTCGGCAATGTCGGCTTCCGCCAGAACGAGCAGACCTTTGACGCGGCCCGGGTTGCGTTCAAGATCAACCCGACCACGACCCTGACCTGGATCTACATCGACCGAGTCCAGCGCATTCTCGGCGACGACAGTCCGCAGGGCGAATGGGACAGCGATTCCCATGTGATCCAACTGGATACAAAGACCGCGCTCGGTCAGCTGTCGGCCTACGGCTACTTCCTCGACTTCAAGGCGGCCCCGCAGCAGTCCAGCGCAACCTGGGGCGCCCGGCTGACCGGGTCGCGGTCGTTGGCGGCCGGCCCCTCGCTGACATGGGATGTCGCGTACGCCCGTCAGGGCGACTACGGCGCCAACCCGGCCCGCTTCGACCTCGACTACGTCGCCCTGGCCGCGGGCCTGAAGCAGAACAGCCGCTACGTCACCGTCGGGCTGGAGCGGCTCGACGGCGACGGTCTGCGCGGTTTCGGCACGCCTCTGGCGACCCTGCACGCGTTCCAGGGCTGGGCGGACGTGTTCCTGGCCACGCCCGCGCGGGGCGTCAAAGACGTCAATCTGCGGGTCGGAACCACCGTCCCGGTCGGAACCCGCAAGCTCAAGCTGGCGGTGGCGATCCATGACTTTTCCGACGCGGCCGGCGGGCTCAACTATGGCAGCGAGGTCGACGCCTCGGCCTCGTTGCCCCTGACATCAAAGCTGTCGTTCGAGATGAAGGCCGCCCAGTTCACCGGCGACACCCCCGCCTTTGGCGACCGCACGAAGGTCTGGTTCACGCTGGAACTGAAGCTGTGAACCGCGAGTGGGCGGGGGGCAGGCCAACGCTAACTCGCCTCCACAGGGAGGCCATGACTCAGCGAAGACTGGAGTATGACCGGTGTTCAACATGCATCACGGGTCCAGGCTCCCAAGATCGGAAATTGCCGTGGTCATGCGCTTGATCATTTCAAGGCAGACCTCCATGGGCTGCATGTCCGGAAACAGCGGCGAGTGGCAAAGTGTCGGCGTCCACATCAGCAGCGCCGCGAACATCTGCTGTCGGTAGAGGGTCCACGAGCGTTCAAACTCAAAGTGGCGGCCTGTTCCGGCCCGCATCTTCTCAAGGTACCGCTCGAGAAGTTCGGACTCCCAGGCTCGCCGATCCTCGACCGTCAGCGTGGCGCTGATCGCATAGGCGACGTCGCGGGCCCACAGGCCGGTGTTCACGCATTGCCAGTCGCAAAGGCCCATGCGGCCGGCGCCGGTGATGTACCAGTTGCCCAGATGGACGTCCGAATGAAGGACAGTGGCAGGCTCCGTCCCATGAGCTTCGAACGAGCGCATGAGCGCCGGCCAGATCTCGTTCCGCCTCGCCAGCACGTCGGCCGGGATCACGGCCGCGGCTTCGCTCATGGCGCGCTCATGGTGGCGGCGCAGGTTCGCCCACCTGTCAGCGTCGCGGAACCACCGGGGATAGGTTTTCAGCCCGCCGAACCCTGTGCCAATCCGGCGGTCGTCGTAGAAGCGGGCGTGCAGGGCGGCCAGGATGTCGACGATGTCGTTGGCCTGGTCGCGATTGATATGGCTGCGGGGCGAACAGAAGATCGCCTGTCTGGTCGCCACAAGGTCTTCGAGCAGGTGGATCGAGCGGTAGGACGTCAGACTGTAGGCGGAGTGATAGCCGGTCGGCGCCTCAAGGGTCAGTTCCGGCCTGAGGCGGGCATAGAACAGCGCCTCGACCGCCGTCGTGCCGCTAAATCCGTTGACCAGCCGGGTGAGCGCGGTCGGCGTCGACTTCGCGAACAGCGTGGCGGGCAGACCGGCCGCCGCGCCGGCGGCATTGTAGGTCAGTCGGATTTGCCGGCGGACCGATGTCCCCGAGGAGCCTGGGCCGAAGGCGAAGGCGGTCACTTCGGCCCCCGGGGCCCCGCCGCATAGAACGGCCGTCAGCCATTCGGCCGTGATCGCCTCAATCCGGCGCGGCACATCTTCGAGACGCCGGGCGACCGGCCGGGTGACCGCTTCCCAGGCCAGGTGGGCGCCGACCCTGGCCAAGGCGCCAAGGAGGCTCGGCTCGCCGGCGGCGGGGGGGGCCTGAACCATGCTCCTGGTCCCCTTGGGAGCGGACCCCGCCTAGGGTTCCGCCCTGACTGAGACCCGCATCGGCATGCCGTCCACGGGCTTGATCGACATCTGGACCTTATGGTCGGGGATCTTGCCGCTCTCATGGTCGAGCAGGAAGCGCTGGGAAACGACCGCCAGCATCAACAGGCCTTCCATCCGGCCGACGCGCTCGCCGATGCAACGGCGATGACCGTAGCCGAAGGACAGCAGGGCGCATTTGGCCCGCACCTTCTTTTCCGCCTTGGTGTGGCGCTCCGGAATAAATTTGTCCGGCTCGGGCCAGTGGCGGGGGTCGCGGTGCACGGTCCAGGCCACGAACCCCAAGGCGGTGCCCTTGGGCACCGGGTAGCCGGCGATTTCCGTATCGACGAGGCTCTCGCGACCGATGAAGGGGAAGGCGGGATAGAGCCGCATGGCCTCGTCGAGGACCATTTCGGTGTATTCCAGCTTGGACAGGTCCTGGAAGGTCGGCGGCCGTCCCTCCAGCACCTGGTCGATCTCCTCCAGCATCAGGCGTCGCTTTTCAGGGTGGGTGGCGAGCAGACCAAAGGCCCAGGTGATGGCGCCGGGGGTGGTCTCCTGGCCGCCGAACAGCAACGCCACCACGTTGTCGCGCAGCTCCTTGTCGCTCAGGGGCGAGCCGTCGGCGAGCTTGGCCGCGAGCAGCACGTCCAGCATGTCTTCCGGCTCTTCCACACGGTTGGCCTTGCGGAAGGCCAGCAGCTCGTAGACCCGCCGATCGATCTTGCGAAGGCAACGTTTGCCCTCGCGCACCGCGGGGAGCGCCAGGATCAGGGGCGAGGCGCCCGACAGGTTGCGGGCATTGACGTACTCGTCCGCCTTGCTGAACCAGTCGAGGAGCATCGGGATTTCGGCCGGGTCGATGCCGCGGGCGAAAAGCGTGCGCAGGAGTGAATTGAAGACGCCCTCCCGGGCGAAATTGTACATCGAAACGACATCGCCGCTTTCTGCGTAGCCGGTCAGTTTGTCGGCCGCCTCCTGGGTGGCCGCCAGCGTGTGCCCGAAGTACATCTGGAGCATCTTCGGGGTGAACATCGGCAGCATGATCGAATGGAGTTGCTCCCAGTAGAACTGGTCGGCCACGACGGGCATGCTGCGGCCGAGCAGGGGTCTAAGGAGATCTTCCGCCTGGTTCGAGGCCCCGAAATTCTCGAAATCGCGCCGGAGCACCTGTTCGACATCGGCGGCGTCATTCAGGAAGACGAGGGCGTTGCCGCCCAGCGGCAGGCGGAACAGCCGGCCGTATCTCGCCACCATCGTGTCGAAGTAGGTCAGCGGGTCCTTGAGGAAATCCAGCGCCACCCCGAGGAAGGGCAACCCCTTCGGTCCCGGGATGGTCTGCGGGGGCAGCGTTGTCGTCGTCATCGGTTCAAATCCCTGGTCAAAGCCGTTTGCGCTCGGCCGCCGTCGGCCCCGTCCACGTTCACTGCGCCGGAATGGCGACGCCGAGCGCCCGGGCGCGCTCCAGGCAAAGGTCTGGGCCCTTTTCGAGAACCGGCATGAAGGCGGCCAGCACCTCCGGCGGGAAGTGGTTCATCGCCAGGACGTTGATGATCGCGATGCGGTAGGCGGTGAACAGGCAGTAGTAGTCCCAGTCCCGCAGCGGGTGACCGCTTGCCGTTTCGTACTCCGCCTTCATCTCGTCATAGGTCAGCGCGCCCTCGGGCCAGGGGGCGTCGCTCTGCAGGATGGCGTCGCCAACCAGCAGGAAGCTCAGGTCGCATTCCGGAGCGCCCAGGAAGCTCATTTCCCAGTCGACGACGGCGCTGACCGCGTCGTCCTCGAACAGGTAGTTCCCGAGGTTGGCGTCGCCGTGACACAGCACGGTCTTCGCGCCGACCGGCTCGTTGGCGATCAGCCACTCTTTCACGGGCGAGAGCATTTCGATGTGCCTGGCCGATCCCGACCAGATCAGGGCGTCCCAGTACCAGTTGGTTTCCCGCTCGATGGGCCGAACGCCCGCCGCCCGCCGCTCCATCCAGCCCAGGCCTGCGGCCTTCCAGTCCATCGCGTGAATTTTGGCCAGGCTGTGAACGTAGGATTTGGTCATCTGCCGGCGGCGTGCAGGCGAGGCGTCGGCGATCACGCCGGACGTCATCCAGGTCATCGGCGGTCCTTCGCCCGCCACCATGGCCATCACGTAGCCGGGGCGGACCAGATATTCGCCGCCCTCATCCAGCCAGATCTGGGCCGGAACGGGCAGACCCGCGGCATGGAGCGCCTTCTGCAGGTTGAACTGCACGGCCACGTCATAGTCGTGAAACAGCCCCTTCACCGGCAGGAACCTCAAGACCATCTGGCGATCCACTGGCCCCGCCGCCGTGGCGTAGGTCGTGCTGAACAGCAGGGTTCCATTCGATCCGCCGGCCGCTGTCCCGACCTGGCGCAGGTCGTGCACCTGAACGTCGCCGAGAACCTCCGACTGGGCCTCGATCAGACGGGTGAGGCGTTCGCCCCAGGCCTCGATCGAAATGTCGGCGAAGCGCGCCTCGCGCTGAATACGGACGATATCGCTTCCGAGGGTCTCGGCTTCGGACATTCTTTTCTCCCGACAGACATGGCGACGTGGAGGCCTTCCGCCGCCGCCCTTCATTGTGATGGTCGGACCGCCGCGCGACGGCTGCATCGACCGGCAAGCTGGTCCCTCAGGGTCGCGGCAGGCGCAGCCACGAGGGGTCGAAGTCGCGTTTGGACAGCCCGTCATGATGATTGGCCATGAACAGGTGCGAGACTTCCTGTTCCCCCCGGTGGGCGTTGTCGATCATGTTGAAATCGCCGACGCCTTCGAGACCGTTCCACCTGGGAATGGACAGGGCGTCGATGCCGGCGGGCGAGGACCCTGGGCCGCCGTTGTTGAGGTGCGTGGAGGTCACCACGCCATCGACCGTGTCGACGTCGATGCGGATATGCTCGCCGCTTTCAAGCACCACGACGGTCCAGCCGCCGAGCACCGAAAGCCCATCGGCGAGGGTGCAGTTGACGGTGTGAAGGTCCTTGATCGCCTCGCGCTTGCCGTCCCGCATCAGCCAGCCGAACTTGTTGAACGCGCCGTCGTTGTCCTGAATCGAAACGAGCGAATAGGACAGGCGGGGGCCGACGGTGCCGGCGTTCCAGCGCGCGGAGCGGAAGATGGTATGGGCGCGCGGGCCGTAGCCGTGATCGCGATAGGCGATGCCGTCCTTGATCTCGAAGGTCCGGTCGCCGAGGCGCACGCGCCCTTCAACCCGCCCGGCGCTTTCGGGGTGACCATGGTCATTGCCGCCGTCCAGTGAAGCGCCATGCCCCGGGCCGCCGATCACCGTCCACTGCTGGGAAGGGAAGAAATCGTACATCCGCAGATCGGCTTCCGCGTCCTGGTCTGTTCCCTCGAAGCGGCAACAGGCCATGTCCGGGAACGACACCTTCATCGTGCCGGAGCTGGCCGTGGTCTCGGTCCGGTCGCCGGGTTCAATGCGTCGATCGAGCAGATGCCGCCTGAATCGCGTCCCGTCCGGCAGGGCCATGCCCCAGTGGGTCTGGGTCGTGCCCTGGTTGACGTAGGACCCTGTCCTCAGGAACCCGACAAGGCCGGTTTCCGGGTCCCGAAAGATCAGGACCCAGGATTCCTGCCAGTCGGGATGGTCGCTGGGGCGGTGCGGCAGGTCGACGTCTGAATAGAGTTTCAAGATAATCCTCAATCGTATCGATCATATAGATGGGCGCGGGCCTAGGCGGCCAAGGCCGCGGAGGCTCTGGCGGCGTCAAAGTCCGCCGCGACCTGGGCTGCATAATAGGCCCATACGGTTTCGAAGGACGGCGTCCGATCAGCCATCATCAAGGCGATACAGGTGACCTTGAACTGGCTGAAAAGCTTGAAATAGGCCCAGCTTTCCACTGGCGCGCCGGCGGCGGCTTCGTAGGCGGCGATGTACTCGGCCTCCGACGGCGTGCCCTCGACGGCCTGGTCGAGCAGCTTCTGGCTCTCGGTGATGAACACCAGCAGCGCCAGGTCCGACTCGTTGTGTCCCAGGTAGGAGAGCTCCCAGTCGAGCACGGACGCCAACTGACCGTCCCGGAACATGATGTTGGCGATCTGGGCGTCGCCATGAACCAGGCCCGGCTCGTACGCCGGGGGTTGGTTGGCGACCATCCAGTCATGGATCTGCTGGACATAGGCGAGGCGGGCGTCGTCGGCGCTGCAGACAAAGCGGGCTTCAGTCAGCCACCACTGCAGCTCACGTTCAATCGCTGTCGCCCCTTCGCCGCGGCCGACGAGATGGGGCACGCGATCAGCGCCGATCGCGGCCTTGCGCAGGGTCCCGTGAAAGGTCGCCGCCTGTAGCATCAGGGCCTTGCGCTTCTCCGGGGTGACATTGGCGAGGGGGCCTTTGGAGTACATCGCGGCCGAGGGGGCGTCGCCGCTCACCCGCTCCATGACATAGCCAATGCATCCCAGCTGCTTCCCGTCTTCGTCCAGCCAAAGGGGCATGGGCGTCGGCAGTCCCGCGGCCCTGGCCGCCTGAAGAGTCAGATACTCATCCTTGTAGCTTTTCTGGCGCAGTAGCGTGACGCCCGGAAAGTAGCGAAGCACATAGTCCTGACGGCGCCGTCCATCACCACGATCCAGCTCGGCCTCGAAGAACGCGATGCCGTTGGAAGACCCCGCGCCATCAAGCAGGTACTCGATCGGTCCGGTTTTGACCTGTCCGACGACATCGGGCTGCCCCTCAATGAAGCCATGCAGGCGGGCGGCGTCGACCTGTGCGAACTGGGCCTTGGAGTTCCTGGTTTGCTCCCCGATGGTCCCGCGCAAATCATCCTTGCCTGCGGCCATGACGTCCTCCCTGCCAATCCGTCGCGGTCTCTGGGCCACTTGCTGGATCGAGACCTCAAGCTAGAGCCGGCAGATACGCGAAGGCAAGAAATATTCATACAGAATGAGATTATGCGTAATATATGGGCCGCCGCATGACCCGCACTCGCGCGAGCGCCTGTCCTCGCCATTCGCGCCGAGAGTGGTATTTTGCGGAGAAAAATAGCGTATAAGCTACGCTTTTCCGTTGACGCTGCGCCATCCGCTCCGCACTCTGCGAAAAATGACGAGCGCCTAGAGCGCTCGCTGCAATCTGTGGAGGACGAAATGGCCCAGTTTGATGTTGTCGTGAAGGGCGGGACGATCGTCGACGGGACCCAGATGCCTCGCTACATCGGCGACATCGGGATCAAGGACGGAGTGATCGCAAAGATCGGCCCCAATCTGTCGGGACAGGCCGCCGAAGTCGTCGACGCGACCGGCAGGATCGTCGCGCCGGGGGTCATCGACATCCACACCCACTACGACGCCCAGCTGCACTGGGACCCCTACGCCACCAATTCAGGCTGGCATGGCACCACAACAATCGGCGTCGGCAATTGCGGCTTTGGCTTCGCGCCCTGCGCCGTCGACCTGCGCGACCGCTACATGCAGATGATGGAAACCACCGAACAGGTTCCGGTCGGTGCGATGCGCATGGCGTTGGGCTGGGACTGGGAGACCTTCCCCGAGTGGATGGAACATCTCAAGCGCATTCCCAAGGGCGTGAACGTCGCCAGCTACGTGCCTCTCAATCCGTTGCTGATCTACGTCATGGGTCTGGAGGCCGCAAAGACGCGGCCGGCGACGCCTGTCGAGCAGCAGCGCATGAAAGACGAGTTGAACAAGGCGATGGACGCCGGCGCGATCGGGTTCGGCTTTTCTTACCAGGGCAACCACAACACCCACATCGATTGTGATGGCTCGCCGATGCCGACCGACGTCATGGCGCGTGAGGATATCTATGCCCTGGCCAGCGTTCTGCGCGACCGGGGCGAAGGGTCGATCCAGGCCCTGGTTGATACGCCGGGCGCGCGCTTCGGCGAGGTCGGTCTCGAGGTCGCCCGGATCTCGGGGCGCCCGCTGGTCCACAATGTGACGATGGTCAACGACTACCTGCCGACCTACCACGAAGAGATGCTGGACATGCTCGAGAAGGCGGAGGCCGAGGGGTTGTCGGTCTTTTCCCAGACCCTGACGATGCGCGGCTGGAACGAGTTCAAGGCCACCGATTGGGATATCTGGAACATCAGCCCGATCTGGCGCGAATTCACCTTCGCTGGCGACAAGGCGGCCAAGCTTGCGAAGGCCCAGGATCCTGATTTCCGGCGTCGCCTGAGCGCGGAATACAAGCCCGAGCACCTGGCCCCGGTCGGCGGTCCGCTGGAGACCTATGTCCTCAACCAGGCCCACGGCTTCACCGACTGGACCCGGTTCGAGGGCAAGTCGGTCGGGGAGATCGCCGCGGCGCTGGACTATCAGTTCCCAACGGACGCCTTCATGGACATCCTCATCGGGACACAGATGGAGGCGGACTTCGTCCTGCCAGAAGCGATGAGCGCTGATACAGGCAAAGTGGCCCAGGTCCTGAAGCATCGCCGAACGATTCCCGGCACCTCCGATGGCGGCGCCCACGTGAAATTCTGGGCCGGGGGGCAGTATTCCACCGACCTGATCATGTGGATGGTGCGGGAAAGCGGACTCATGACGCTGGAGGAGCTGCACTACAAACTCAGCTATCTGCCGGCCCGGGTCCTGGGTTTGCACCAGCGCGGCGCCCTGCTCGAAGGGCAGGCGGCTGACCTCTATATCTACGACTACGAGAAGCTTGGGTACGAGCACGGCCGGTACGAGATCGTCAATGATCTGCCCGATGGCGACTGGCGGCGGGTATGCAAGCCGCAGGGCATCGAGCGGGTGATGGTCAATGGCCAGACCACGTTCATCAACGGCACCGAGTGCACGGGCGCCCTGCCTGGCCGCCTGGTTGGCGGCAGCGGACCGGAGACGGATCGCCAACTCCAGACGCCTCTGGCAATCGCGGCGGAGTAGTGCGGCGGGGGCCGGCCGGGCGCCTCGGAGCCTTCGGCCGCGTATTATATCGGGTCTTAGTTACGCATCGGCGTTATTGGTGCCAACTATTATCAATAATGCGGCGGATTTAGCACATATAGTTACGCTTTGTGGATTGACGAATTGACCGTATGGGGCTTTCTTCGCCGTCTGAGAACAGGCGCAATGCACGCCTGTCCAACGGGAGGAAGCGATATGACGGCCGACATTTTGTGTCGCTCATCCGCCGTTGGCGACGGCAGGCCTGAAGCGTGGATCACCAGGGTTCCGGTCAGGATTGCCTTCAGAGTCTCGACGGCGCCGAAGGGGGCGTGGGGTCCGTTGGGCTCTCCGCGCGGCGCCTGCGCCAGAGCTGACCTACGACCACTGTGATCTGACTGAAAACACAAGAGGGTCACGGCGCCGCCCTGACCCCTACAAGGAGGGGACAATGCAAAATTCCATAAAGTCGCTGCTGCTCTGCACGGCCGGCGCCGTCGGCATTTTCGCTGCGACAGGCGCCTTTGCGGCGGAGAGGGCTCCAACCTCTGGCACGACAACCGTTCCGGAAGTGGTTGTCACGGCCCAGAAGCGCTCGGAGAACCTTCAGGACGTTCCGATGTCCGTGAACGCGCTTTCACAGGAACAGATCAGAGAGCAGGGCATCGAAGGCGTTGCCGATCTGGCGATGACTCTGCCTGGCGTTAAATTCGCGCAGTTCGCCGGGGCCGCCAATATCGCCATCCGTGGCGTGGGGACGACCATCGTTTCGGGCTCGGGGGAGGGCTCGGTCGCCTTGCATCTCGACGGCATTTTTCTGCCTTCCCTCCTTGAGGGCGGCATGGCCCAGCAAGACCTGGGCGGGATCGAGCTGCTTCGTGGCCCGCAGAGCACGCTGTACGGGCGCAACGCCACCGGCGGCGTCATCAACTTCACAAGCGCTGCGCCGACCAACGGGTTCGAGGCGAGTGCGACGGTCGGCGTCGGCAACTACAACTACAAGACCGCCGAAGGCTATGTTTCCGGTCCGATCAGCGACCGCGTGAACGGTCGCGTGTTTCTGTCCGCCGAGAAGCGGGACGGTTACATCAGGAACATCGTCACCGGACAGGATCTTGAAGACCTGGAGGGTATCGGCGGCCGCATCTCGCTGGACGCCGAGATGACCGATAGCTGGAGGACTGAGTTGCGGATGACCGCTCGCCGTGACCGGTCGGCCGGCCCCGTCTACGATCCGATCGACCCTAACTTCAGCCTGTTCCCGGCGCCGTTCGTCGCCTTCGGCGCCCGCGAGGTCGCGTCGCCGGGTCTGTCCTTCTCGCGCAAGGACTTTGGCCTTCTCTCCCTGAAGAACATGGTCGATCTGACGGACGACATCACCCTGACGTCGCTGACCGGCTATTCCAGGCTGGCTAACCACAGCCTGAACGACGGGTTGGGCACTGTTATCGGCACACCGCTGGAGCGGTGGGAGACGATCATAGGCTTTTCCCAGGAATTCAATCTGGCCGGCCAGACGGACCAGCTGAACTGGTTGACCGGCCTCTTCTATCTCAACCAGTTGAACAAGAACTCCAACTACACCAATTTTGCGAACCTGGGTCTGCCGGACAACACCACCGATGTCCGCAGCGAGCGGACAAGCGTGTCCGTGTTCGCCGACATCCAATACGCCCTGACCGACCGGCTCTCCCTGGTCGCCGGCGCGCGGGCGCTACAGGAAGAAACCACGACCGACATTACCGTCAGGGCGATTTCGTTCGGAGTTCCGACGACGCTCTGCTCGCCGGCGACAACCCCCGAGAGCGTCACCGAAAGCGCCGCGACTGGCCGGCTGGGCCTCAACTACGACCTGAGCGGCGACACGATGCTCTACGGACAGCTCTCGCACGGCTACAAGGCCGGCGGGTTCTCCCTGTCCAACTGTAATAATCCGTACGATCCCGAGACCATCGACGCCCTTGAGGGCGGCTTCAAAAGTCGCCTTCTCGACGGTCGGATGATCTTCAACGCGTCGGTCTTCTACTACGCCTACAAGGACATGCAGCTCGAGTTGGTGACTGCCTCCGGCGTGCCGGTGGCCAACGCTGACAAGGCCCATGTTCTGGGCGCGGACCTTGACCTGACCTACATCCCCGCTGACGGGTGGAAGCTCGGGCTCGCGGTATCCCTCCTCGACACGCAGTACGACGAGTTCATCAACACCGACCCGAACCTCGGCGTGCCGGCCGGAACCAGCCTGAAAGGCGTTCGACTGAACAACGCCGCGCCAGTCTCCGGGACGTTCAGCGTGCAGAAGGACTTCGATCTCGGGGCCGTCGGCTCGCTCCGGGTGCGGGGCGAGGCTTACGTCACCGACGAGTACAATCTCCGTGAATTCAACAAGCCGTGGACCATTCAAGAGGGCTACACGAGCCTGAATTTCACCGCGGTCTACAAGGACCCCAGCGAGCGGTACGAGGTTCGCGCCTATGTGAAAAACGCGACCGATGAGACCATTCGGGCCGGCGTTCTCGGCTTCGGCGGCGCCTTCGGCACCTTCCAGCCGCCGAGGTTCTACGGCATCGAACTCACCGCCCGCTACTAGGGTTCCGAACAGAGGCCCGCAGATCCTCCGGACCGATCTGCGGGCAGGGAGACGCCATGACCTACGACCCGAGTTGGGATCGTCCTCACAAGCCGAGCGACGACCTCAACTGGCAGGAAAGTGACTGCTACTGGTTCTATGATTCCAGGTCGGGCGTAGGCGGCTTCCACCGGATCGGCCAGCGTCCCAACGCGGGGACAGGCCAGATCACGGCCTTCGCCTTCGCCCGCGACGGCGAGCGGTTCGTGCTCAACGACTCCTATACGCACGATCGCACAATCACGCCGACCGACCGTTGGGAGACGGGGCATCGCGTGGCCGGGCATGTCGCCGAGGCGCTGGGTGAGGGCCGCATGCGGTTCACCTGGAACGAGCCCGACTGCGATGCTGATCTCGAATTCTATGAGAGTTTCCACCCGCCCCGGAACTGGTCGAAGACCGGCCACTCCGACGGCTTCATGAGCAACATCAATTCCGACGGACACCTGGAGTGTTCAGGCAAGCTCCGCGGAAAACTCAGGATCGGCGCCGTCACCTACGACATCGACGCCCTGTGTCATCGCGACCGTTCTTGGGGATACCGGGACAACGGCAGCGTCAGCATGCATCGCTACCGCATGTTCTCCGGCACGGTCGGCCCCGAACTCAGCTTCGCCAGCTTCCTGCTCGACCTGAAGACGGGGCAGAAGATGGTCGCCGGCTTTGTCTCGCGGCACGGCGTCGATTTGGACGTGAAAGATCTTCGGGTCGTGACGGCCTTTGACGCGGACGGTTTGTCGCCGATGGGAGCGACGGCCGTGCTGACGCTGGAAAACGGCGAGACGGTGAAGATCACCTGCGACGGCGTCCAGGGGTTCATGACCCCTGTTCCCGAGGCGGAGGCCGCATCATCCGACACGATTTCGACCTTCAGCTACCAGGGCAAGACGGGTTTTCTGGACCTTGAGCTCTCGACAAACCCGGGACGGGGCCAATACGTCCCCACGCAAAATGACCTCTCCCTGCTTGTGATCGAACAGGGACTCTCGCGGTGTGTCAGCTACGATCTCTAGTGGACCCCTCACGCGCGGGAGCGGCGGTCTGGCGAGGTTTGGCCTCCGGTTGACCGCAAGGCTTCAACCCCTACAACCGGCCTTGGGCGAGGGAGACCAATATGTCGATCGACATCGAACTGGATGAGCTGAGTTTGGGGATCATCCGGGCGCTTCAGCTGGAGCCCCGGACCAGCAACAAGGATATCGCCGAGCGGCTGTCCGCCTCGGAAGCCACCGTCGCATCGCGGATCCGGAGTCTCGAAGAGCGCAACGTCTTGCGCGTCATGATGCAGCGGGACTTCGAGGCCATGGGCTACGATCTCATGGCGCTGATCGACATCCATCTCTCCAACCGGGCGGCGGAAGATGTGGCCCAGGAACTGTCGGCCATCGAAGAGGCTGCGGCGGTTTCGGTCATGATGAGCAACCCCGACATCATTGTTCACCTCAGCATTCGCGACCGCCTCCATCTGCAGGACGTGATCGAACAGAAGATCGCCGCGATCCCGGGAATCGCAAGTTACGAGGTCACGCTGGCGCTTGAGGTCGTGAAGCTGGATGCATTCTATGGCGCACTGGACGCCCCGGCATGAAGATCGACGCGCTTGATGAGCGGATCATCGGTCTGTTGACGGCGGACGCCCGAACCAGCAACCGCGAAGTGGCGCGGCTTCTGGACGTCTCCGAGGGAACGGTTCGAAATCGCCTGAAGCGGCTCGAGAGAACGGGCGCCGCCCGCATCGCCGCGATCGTTCACCCGTCCGCCGTAGGTCTGGTTCTGTCGGCCTTCGTCCGGCTGTCCACCAGCCCGGCGACAGCCAGGGCGGTCGCCGAGGCGGCGGCGGGGCTCGAACATGTCTCGTTCGTCGCCCTGACCACGGGCCGGTTCAACGTCGTGACTCTGGTTGTCGCCAGCGGCCGCGACGAACTCGCCGACATCGTCCACAACCGCATGCGCAAATGGGACGGCGTTCAGGCCATCGAGACGCTTGAGATGATCCGCGCGACCAAGCATCGGCTCGACGTCGTGCGAATCCAGCCGCCGGACCGGTCCGGGGCTGAGTGAAGGGTGCTGCCAGTCCAACACTAACCCTTCTCCACTAAGGCCTGGGAGGCCAAGGCCCACCGGTCATTGGCGCCTCGATGAGATGGTCGTGAAGATCGGCGGCAAGCGGATGTTTCTCTGGCGCGCCGTCGACGACGAAGGCGAGGTCCTCGACATGCCGGTCCAGGAGCGTCGCAATAAGAGCGCAGCACATAGGCAGCTTCGGACATTTCTGAAGAATCAAGGTGTCCACCCAGAAGCGATCGTCACCGGCAAACGGGCATCGTATCGCGCCGCTGCCCGTGATCTTGGCCTTCAGGATCGCCATCGGCCAGGTTGGATGAGAGGGAACAATCGGGCGGAAAACTCTCATCTGCTGATCCGTCCACCGGCACTCCGCCTCTTTCCGGCCGAGGCGCATCGGGCGTGGGCGGCTGCGACCGCCGCCGCCTGATTGATCTTCTGGGTATGGGCTTTCTCGGCTCATCGTCATTACCCTGACAGAACCCTGGCGCGGGCCGTCTTGCCGAGCAGCTAAAGTTTGGGCTGACAGGACCAGGCGCAATCTTCCGATCCGGCGGCGGGAGCCAACTCCACGCAAAAATTCAAGTCGAGGGTCTCTGCCCGGACCAGTCCTGGAAATTAGCGGCGATTGATCGGCGTCAAGATGGGCGGGCCTGGGCATCATTTACAGTTAGGGACGGGCAATTGAGTCTGATGATCGTTCCGGCCGTCCGGGGCTGACGAACTTCCGGTTGCGCGTTCGGAGCATGGACGCCGCCGCATCAGCCAGATGGGACAGAGGTCAGACACGCCGCTGGGAGATGCAGGCTCATGGATTTTGGACTCACTGAACGCCAGACGGCCTGGCGCGACCGCGTGCGGGCCTTCATGGCGACGCAGGTCTATCCCGCCTTGGAAACCTATGCGCGCGAGAGCGACCGGCAGGGCGCCGATCGCTGGACCATCGCTCCCTGTATCGAGGTGTTGAAGGCCAAGGCCTATGCGGACGGCCTGTGGAATCTGTTCCTGCCGCCCTCCGAGCACGACGAAGGCGACTACCGCGGGGCCGGGCTGAACAATCTCGAGTACGCGCTGTGCGCCGAGGAGATGGGCCGGGTCGGGTTCGCCTCGGAGGTGTTCAACTGTTCAGCGCCTGACACGGGCAACATGGAGGTCCTGCTGCGCTATGGGTCGGACGCCCAGAAGGCGCGGTGGCTGCGCCCGCTGATGGATGGCGAGATTCGGTCCGCCTTCCTGATGACCGAGCCGGATGTCGCGTCATCTGACGCGACGAACATCCAGACCTCGATCCAGCGCGATGGCGACGACTATGTGATCAACGGCCGCAAATGGTGGTCGTCGGGTGTTGGCGACCCGCGCTGCAAGATCGCTATCGTCATGGGCAAGACCGACCCCGAAGCCGCCCGCCACGCCCAGCAGTCCCAGGTCCTGGTGCCGCTGGACACGCCGGGCGTGGAAGTTGTCCGCATGTTGCCGGTGTTCGGCTACGACGACGCGCCGCATGGCCATGCCGAAGTGTTGCTGCGCGACGTCAGGGTGCCGGTCGAGAACATGATCCTGGGGGAGGGCCGCGGGTTTGAGATCGCCCAGGGGCGTCTTGGCCCGGGCCGCATCCACCACTGTATGCGCGTCATCGGCGCCGCCGAGGTGGCTATCGAGAAGATGGTCGACCGTCTGCTCTCGAGGGTGGCCTTCGGCAAACGCCTGGCTGACCAGTCGGTCTGGGAACAGCGGGTCGGGGAGGCGCGGCTGGACATCGAGATGACCCGGCTGCTGTGCCTGAAGGCGGCCGACATGATGGACAGGGCCGGCAACAAGGCCGCTCAACTCGAGATCGCCATGATCAAGGTCGCCGCGCCCCGCGCCGCCCTCAAGGTGCTGGATGACGCCATGCAGGCCCATGGCGGCGGCGGGCTTTCAGAGGATTTCGGCCTCGCGCGCGCCTATGCCGGCGTGCGGTCCCTGCGGATCGCCGATGGCCCCGACGAGGTGCATCTGCGGGCCATCGCCCGTCTTGAACTAGGCCGTCACAAGGATCGTATGCAGGCCTGGCGGGGAACGCCCGGGGCAGGTCCGGCCAGTCCGTAGACGAAAGGCGCGCGCCCAGCCGCCGTTCAGGCGACGCGCGCGGCGCGCCAGGGCTGCAGCGCGTCCAGCTCCTCCGGCGTATTGGCGTTGGCGAAGGGATCGCCGCTCGCGCAGCGCCATTCGACCAGGGTCACGCCCAGTTCGGCGGCAAACCCCTTGAGGGATCGCCGGCCCGAGGCGGCGTAGTGCTCAAGCGCGCCGCCCCCGTCGGTCGGCCAGAGGGCGCAGACCGGGTGCGCCCGGCCGCCGCTGGCCGCCATGATCACCCTGTTGTCGCCGGACGCACTGGCCGCCGCCTCCAGTCGCCGCCGCAGGTCGGGCGGCATATGCGGCATGTCGCAGGGCAGGGTCAGCACCCACCGGGCGCCGGCCCGCCGGGCGTAGGCGAGGGCGGCGGCGAGGCCGGCCAGGGGGCCTTCGATTTCGGGCTGGTCGATGATCCGTGGCAGGGCCGGCCGGGCGCGAACCTGCCGGGGTTCGCGCACGGCGATGGCGACGGTGTCGCAGTAGCCCCGCGCCAACCGCGCCGCGCGATCCAGAAGGGTCGCATCGCCAAAGCGTCGCCCGGGCTTTCCGCCGCCCATCCGCCGCCCCTCGCCGCCGGCGAGGATCACCGCCACGACAGACTCGCTCATTTGCGGCCTCGGATCGTCGCCGGTCTGGCTCGCCGGGCGCTCACCCGGCCTTTCGGAAGCATGCCGTGGACCAGGGGAAACGCCGCCTTGCCACTGTCGACGCTCGTCTCGAGGTCGCGAAGCAGGCCGTCATGCGCGGAATAGATCAGGCCGTGAATGGCGAGGGGCTGCCCCCTGGACCAGGCGTCCTGCACGAGCGGATTGGCGGCGAGACTGGCGACCTGGCGCCGGACGTGGCGCTCGCTGAGGTCATTGGCCCGGGTTTCGAGGTCGAGGATGGCGTCGAGGGCGCCGGCGTGCCGCCAGCCGAGTTCCCGAAGCGGCTGCAGCCAATGATCCACCATACCCTGCCGTTCCCCCGAAAGCGCGGCCCTGACACCCGCGCACCCGTAGTGGCCGCAGACCACGACTTGGCTCACACCCAGCACGTCGATGGCGAAACTCAGGGCTGAGAGGAAGTTCGCATCCTGCGCGGCGGCCATGTTGGCCAGGTTGGCGTGGACAAAGACCTGCCCCGGCGCCAGGCCGATCATCTCGGTCGCCGGAAGGCTGATGTCTGAACAGCCTATCCAGAACACCCTGGGAGACTGACAGGCGTCGAGCCGCCGAAACTCGCCCGGGTCCCTGCGAAATTTCTCGGCGACCCAGCGCCGGTTGGCGGCCAGAAACGCCCCGATCATGGCGATAGCTCGTCCAGAACGACGCCGCGGCGGGCGGCGAGTCTCTGGCTCAAGCCGCGAATATCCGCCGGCGAGAGTCGGAGCCGGGCGATGGGCAGGACGACGGCGTTTTCCAGCGCCAGATGTCTCAACTCCTGGCTGGCGAAGGCCCGAAGCGTGTCACGGCAGGTGGGAACCAGGCCGGGCGCGGCCTTCTGATTCAGGCAGGATTCCAGATGCTCGGCCAGGCTGGCGGCCTGGTTGAGATCGAGCCTGTGTTCGGCGGACAGCAATCCAAGGACCCGCTCGATATCGTCTTCAGGCAGGGCGTTGCGGCGCAGGAGCGGGAACAGGTCCTCCTCCTCGTCGATGACGTGGACGGCCAGTTCGTTACGGACGAAATCGAGCAGCTGAACCAGCAGTTCGGCGTCAAACACATGGGTCCCGGCGGCGTGTTCCATGAGCCGGCAGGCTTGCCGGTGCCGATAGTGCTCCGCGAAGAACCATTCCAGCGGCTCGGCCAGAAGCGCGAGGGGAAGCGTCTCCATCTCGGGACCGGATCGCCGCATGGAACTGCTCCCTGACTAGTATTTCATCTCGAGCGTCAGCCAGATTTTGCTGCGGTCGGCGTAGGCCGGGGTGGCGCCGTCAAACCAGGCCGCCTTGAGCTCAGCCGACAGGGTCTTCGTCAGGGGCGTGGAAGCCGAGACATCCAGCTCACGGCCATATCGATCGCCGCCGCCCGCCTCCGAGAAATCATGAGCCGCCGCCTGAATCTTCAGAGGACCGGGCAGGGCCCTGGGCTTGAAGGTGGCGCCGGCCCTCAGGTCGACATCGGTTACGCCCCGGGCGGGCGTGGTGAGGAACACGTCAGCCCAGCCCTGAAAGGCATGCAGGGTCGCCAGCGGTGTCCGGAACCCCCGAACGCCGTCGCCATCAAGGCGTTCGACGCCCACCCCGACCCACCAAGGGTCCTTCTTCAGCCCGGCGGACAGGGCCAGATAGCTGAGGTCGAAGGCCGCTGGGCTGTTTCGGTAGTCCGTCTGGTGCGCGTACTCGGCGAGATAGGTGGCCGAGAGCCCTTTCCCCAGCGGCCTGGCCCCCGTCAGGCGCGCGCCCCAGGTGGCGTTCGACTGTGTGGGCGCGGACTCGAACGCCATCAGGTAGCCGTAGCCCGTGAACTGCCCGGCCGGCGTCTTGGCGTCGAGTTGGAACAGATGGCTGTCGCTGTCCCATTCGCCCTGCGGGCTGTCGGGGCCAAACACCCGAAGCACCCGGTCAACATAGATGTAGCTGACGGTGACATCCGTGGCCGGCTTGAGGCCGATGCGCAGGGCATCGAAGGTCTGTTCGTTCTGGCGGAAGCCGACATTGCCGACGAAGCGGGCGTTGCCGAGCACGATCCTCTGCCGTCCGACCACGATATCGGCCGCCTTACCGCTCCAGGAGATCTGGGCCCGGTTCAGCTCAGTGCCTTCAGGGTCGGTCACCACGGGATACGCGGTCTTCAGATTGATGGTGCTGTTGTAGTCGTCGACCAGGGCGGTCACGTTCTCGCCCTCGACCAGCAGCTTGAAGCCGTTCCAGGCCGGGGTCTCATAGCCGAGACGGGTCCGCAGCGTCAGCGCCGTGGCGTCCTCGCCGAACCCGTCTTGTGAAACGGCCTCATAGCGCAGCCGTGCGTCAAGGATCAGGTCGCCGCCCGAAGACGCCCCAGCCAGGGCGGTCGTGGGGGCAGCGAGGCAGAGGAGGGTCAGCAGGGGTAGCTGGCGTGACATCGTCTATTTCCTTCGAACGATTGTGTAGGTCCGGACTTTGGGAGCCAGTTTGGTTTTCAGCAGCGACGCCATCGCCGCGATCGCCGGATCGGCGGCGCCCTGGGCGGCGGAGATGAGCTGGGTCCAGCCCTCGTCGTCGGCGCCGTTGACGAACTCGGCGGCGGCCTGGCGGACAAACGCCTCGACGGTCAGATCGCTGGCCTTGGCGGCGGCGCGAACACGGTCAGCGAGACCGGGATCGGCGTCGTCCAGCCAGGCCTCAAGGCCGGCGGTGGCGACATCGCTGGCCAGAAGTTGACCCAGGGACGGCGTCCCGTCGGCGAAACGACCGTCCCGTGTCAGGCTGAAGGCGACGCCCTGGGCCCTCGCCCGGTCGGCGAGGCTCGCGACATATCGGGTCGCCGCGGCTGTCCAGGCCCGGCTTTCGAGATGCAGGCTGATCTTGTCCCGCACGAAATCGAAGGGCAGAACCCGCCCCTCGATCCGACGCGCAAGCTTGAGGATGTGCCAGCCGAACCGCGACCGCACCAGGTGGTCCAGCACATCGCCAGGATCGAGGTCGGCCAGCGCGCTTTCGACTTCGCTGACGACGTCGCCCGGGCCCAGCTGGCCCAGGGAACCGCCGACTTCGCGGGAGGGACAGTCCGATAGCGCCTTGGCCCGGCTGGCGAAGTCGCCCGGCCGTTCGATCAGGGTCTCGAGGATAACCTGCGCCCGTTCGCGAGCGGTTTCCCATCCGGCTGGGCTGGGGTCGCCCGGCTCGATGAGGATATGGGAGGCTTCCACCAGCGCGGGGGAGGTGAACCGTTCTCGCTGGGCGTCATAGACCCGGCGACATTCGTCATCGTCCGGCGCCTCGAACTCGACCTCAGCATCCAGGACAGCCCGGATCAGAGCCTCCTCGCTGGTTTCCTCCCGCCCGGCCTCGTCGATGAGCGGTTCGGGGCTCAGGCCGCATTCGTCGGCCCGATGCAGCAGCAGAGCCTTGACCGCGAGCGCCTTGCCCGCCGCTTTGCGGGCCTCCGCGGCCGACAGACTGGGATGGTTCTGGACTTCCTCGGCGATGAGAAATTCGGGAATTTCCACGCCTTCAACAACGACGGTGGCGTCCATCGGGCTACTCCGCGGTCTGGATGGAGGAGGAGGCCGCCCGGCCGGCTGGCGGCGCATCGGGATAGACCGGCGCGGCTTTTTGGGCGCGGATCGGCAGGGCGCGGCGGGTCCTGACCAGCTGCCAGCCCCGCCGGTTGAGGTACCAGACGGGCGCCGACAGCATGTGGACCAGGCGGGTGAACGGGAAGACCAGAAGGATGGTCATGCCGAGCACCAGGTGAGCCTTGAACACCGGGTGCACGTCGGCGACGAGGCCGGCGATGTCTGGGCGGAAGGTGAAGACGCCCTGGGCCCAGGTCATGAACTTAAGCATCTCACCGCCGTCGAGGTGCTGCGCCGACAGGGGGATGGTGGCCAGCCCCAAGCAAAGCTGGGCGATGAGAATGATCAGGATGGCGCTGTCGCCGAAGCTCGAGTTCTTCCGGATGCGCGGGTCGAACAGGCGACGGTGCAGTAGCAGCAACCCACCGGCCAGACAGACCACGCCGGCGACGCCGCCGGCCGCCATGGCCAGGATCTGTTTGGCGCCGTGGGGCACGCCCAGGGCGTCGAACACCCAGATCGGCGTCAGCAGTCCAAACAGATGGCCGCCGAAGATGATCAGGACCCCGACATGGAAGAGGATGGAGCCGAGGACCAGCTGCTTGCGGCGCAGCAGCTGCGATGAGCCGGTCCGCCAGGTGTACTGCTCACGGTCGAACCGGATCACCGAGCCAAGGGCCAGGACCGAGAGGCAGATATAGGGATAGACGCCGAACAGGAACTGATTGAGCAATTGCATGTCAGGCTCCCTGGACCGTCGCGCCGTCGCGCGGACGGGCGCGGCGAGGTTCTGCTTTCATGGCCTCGACGAGCGCGCTGGCCTTGGGACAGCCCACGTCGGACGGACCGAACGTGACGGCGGTTTCCTCCCAGGCCTTGTCGAGCGCTTCGAGGTCGTTCGGGTCGGGGTCGGGCTCGCTGAGCAGGGCCGCGAGAGCGGCGGGGTCGGCCCCCACGGACGCCAGCCCGGCCAGGGCGCCGAACACGGCCCGGTAGGCGCTGCCGCGCTTCTTCAGTCGCTCGCCCATGGCGTCCAGAACATGGGTCGCCTCGCCCAGAAGCGAAGCGGCCTCGGCGTCCGGAAGGATGGAGAGGAACTCCAGAAACACCGGCAGAAAGTCCGGCAGTTCGTTGGCCGCCATCTCCAGGCCGCGGGTCTTGTAGAGCTCGAGCAGGGCGACCATCGCCTCGCCCCGGTCGCGGCTTTCACCGTGCACATGCTCATAGAGATTGAGCGACAGGGCGCGGGTGCGGTCGAACAGCTCTGTGTACCGCTCCTGCAGGTCGTAGAGATCGCCGTCGGCGATCTCCGCCGCCAGCTTGGCGAGCGCCTGGACCACGGGACGACGCAGCATCGCCTCGGCCTTGATGGCCTCGAGCGCGGCGGGCGCCAGCTGTTGCAGGTCGGCGGTCGGATAGGTCAGCAGAACCGCCAGCGCCTTGTAGGTGCGCGCCATGATCAGGTCTCCATCGGGGTCTTCGCGCGCGAGCGCTTGTTGGGGCCGAACAGACCCAGTTCCGTGCGGCCGCCTGAACAGCCGTTGCCGAAGCTGAAGCCGCAGGACCCGCGCATGTCGTAGGCGTCCTCCGCGGTTTCGCGGTGGGCCGACGGAATGACGAACCGGTCCTCGTAGTTGGCGATGGCCATGTACCGGTACATGTCGTCGATCTGACCGGCCGTGAGGCCGACGCGTTCGGCGATCTTGTGGTCGATGCGTCCGTCGACGGTCTTGGCGCGCATGTAGCTGCGCATCGCCATCATCCGCTCCAGGGCCAGGACCACCGGCGGTTCATTGCCGGCGGTCAGCAGGTTGGCCAGGTACCGCACCGGAATGCGCAGGGCGCTGATGTCAGGCATCTCGCCGTCCATTTCCAACGCCCCGGTGGCCGCGGCCGACTGAATCGGCGACAGCGGCGGCACGTACCAGACCATCGGCAGGGTCCGGTATTCGGGGTGCAGCGGGAAGGCGACCTTCCAGTCGATGGCCATCTTGTAGACCGGACTGACGCGCGCCGATTCCAGCCAGGCTTCCGGGACGCCGTCGGCGCGGGCCTGGGCGATCACCGCCGGGTCGTTCGGATCCAGGAAGACGTCCAGTTGGGCCTGATAGAGGTCCTTCTCGTCCGGGGTCGAGGCCGCGGCCTCGATCCGGTCGGCGTCATAGAGCAGGACGCCGAGATAGCGGATCCGTCCGACGCAGGTTTCCGAACAGACCGTCGGCTGACCCACCTCGATGCGGGGGTAGCAGAAGGTGCACTTCTCGGATTTTCCCGATTCCCAGTTGTAGTAGATCTTCTTGTAGGGACAGGCCGAGACGCACATCCGCCAGCCGCGGCACTTGTCCTGGTCGATCAAGACGATGCCGTCCTCTTCCCGCTTGTAGATCGCGCCGGACGGGCAGGCGGCCACGCAGGTCGGGTTGAGGCAGTGCTCGCACAGCCTCGGCAGGTACATCATGAAGGTGTTTTCGAACTGGCTGTAGACGTCCTTTTCGATGCCTTCGAAGTTGACGTCGGCCGATCGCTTCTTGAACTCCCCGCCCAGGATTTCCTCCCAGTTGGGGCCCCATTCGATCTTCTCCATCCGCTCGCCGGTGATTTTTGAGCGCGGGCGGGCGGTGGGGAAGGCCTTCATCTCCGGCGCGGTCTGCAGGTGCGCGTAGTCGAAGTCGAACGGCTCGTAGTAGTCGTCGATCTCCGGCAGGTCGGGGTTGGCGAAGATCTTGGCCAGGATCCGCCACTTGGCCCCCATGCGCGGCTCGATCTTGCCGTTCGCCTTGCGAACCCAGCCGCCATTCCAGCGTTTCTGGTTCTCCCATTCCTTGGGAAAGCCGATGCCAGGCTTGGTTTCGACGTTGTTGAACCAGGCGTATTCAACGCCTTCGCGGCTGGTCCACACGTTCTTGCAGGTCACCGAACAGGTGTGGCACCCGATGCATTTGTCGAGGTTCAGCACCATGCCGATCTGGGCGCGGACCTTCATCGGGCGGTCTCCTTCCGGGCGAGGGGCGTTTCGAGCCAGTCGACCTTGCTCATCTTGCGCAGCACCACGAACTCGTCGCGGTTGGAGCCGACCGTGCCGTAGTAGTTGAAGCCGTAGGCGAGCTGGGCGTAGCCGCCGATCATGTGGGTCGGCTTGAGCACGGTGCGGGTCACCGAGTTGTGGATGCCCCCGCGTTTGCCGGTGACCTGGGACCCGGGCGTGTTCACGATCTTTTCCTGGGCGTGGTACATGAAGATCGTGCCTTCACGGATCCGCTGGGAGACCACGACCCGTGCGGTCAGGGCGCCGTTGGCGTTGAAGGCCTCGACCCAGTCGTTGTCGACGAGCCCCGCCTTCTTCGCGTCGATTTCGGATATCCAGACCACGGGCCCCCCGCGGTTGAGGGTCAGCATCATCAGGTTGTCGCTGTAGGTGGAGTGGATGCCCCACTTCTGGTGCGGCGTGATGAAGTTGAGCACGATTTCCGTCTCGCCGTTGGGCTTGCGACCCTTGACGTAGGTGGTCTTCAGATCGATCGGCGGCCGGTAGACGCAGAGCGCTTCACCAAAGGCGCGCATCCAAAGATGGTCCTGATACAGCTGCTGGCGACCGGTCAACGTCCGCCACGGGATCAGTTCGTGGACGTTGGTGTAGCCGGCCGTGTAGCAGACCTTCTCGCTCTCGATGCCCGACCAGGTCGGTGACGAAATGATCTTGCGCGGCTGGGCGAGCAGGTCGCGGAAGCGGATTTTCTCGTCCTCTTTCGGCATCGCCAGATGGGTGTGTTCCCGCCCGGTCTGTTTCTCGAGCGCGGTCCAGGCCCGAACGGCCACCTCGCCGTTGGTTTCCGGGGCCAGGGTCAGGATCGTTTCGCAGGCGTCGATGTCGGTGACGATGCGCGCCATGCCCTCGGTCTGGCCCTCCTCCAGGACCCGGCCATTCAAGGCCTTGAGCAGGTCGACCTCGTGATCGGTCTTCCATCCCAGACCCTTGCCGCCATTGCCGGCCTTTTCCAGCAGCGGACCCAGGGCCGTGAAGCGCTTGTAGGTGTTGGGGTAGTCCCGCTCGACGACGGTGATCTGCGGCATGGTCTTGCCCGGGATCGCCTCGCACTCGCCTTTCGACCAGTCGCGGACGTCAAAGGGCTGGGCCAGTTCGCCGGGGCTGTCGTGCTGGATGGGGGTGAGCACCACGTCCTGCTCGACGCCGAGCACTTCCGGAGAAACTTCGGAGAAGCTCTTGGCGATGGCCTTGAAGATCTCCCAGTCGGACTTCGACTCCCAGGCCGGGTCCACGGCCGCGCTGAGCGGGTGGATGAAGGGGTGCATGTCGGAGGTGTTGAGGTCGTTCTTCTCGTACCAGGTGGCCGTCGGCAGAACGATGTCGGAATAGACCGCCGTGGTGGACATCCGGAAGTCGAGGGTGACCAGCAGGTCCAGTTTTCCTTCGGGCGCCTGGTCATGCCAGACGACATCGGTCGGGCGCTGGCCTCCGGTCTCGCCCAGATCCTTGCCCTGCACGCCATGGCTGGCGCCGAGCAGGTGTTTGAGGAAGTACTCGTGGCCCTTGCCCGATGAACCGAGCAGGTTCGACCGCCAGACAAACATGTTGCGCGGCCAGTTGGCCGGGTCATCGGGGTCCATGCAGGACATCTTCAGCTCGCCGCTCTTGAGCTGATCAAGCGTGTAGGCCTTGGCGTCCACGCCGGCGGCAGCGGCGGCCGTGGCCACGTCGAGCGGGTTGGTCTGCAGGGCCGGAGCCGACGGCAGCCAGCCCATGCGCTCGGCCTTGGCGTTGAAGTCGATCATGGCCCCGTCCCAGACGCCCTGGGGCGCGGTCGGCGACAGGATCTCGCTCATCTCGACGGTCTCGTAGCGCCACTGATCACTGTGGGCGTAGAAGAACGAGGTCGAGTTCTGCTGCCGGGGCGGTCTGATCCAGTCCGTGGCGAAGGCCAGGGGCGCCCAGCCGGTCTGCGGGCGCAACTTTTCCTGACCCACATAGTGCGACCAGCCGCCGCCCGACTGGCCGACGCAACCGCACATCACCAGCATGTTGATGGCGGCGCGGTAGTTCATGTCCATGTGGTACCAGTGGTTCATCGCCGCGCCGATGATCACCATCGACTTGCCTTTGGTCTTCTCGGCGTTGCTGGCGAAGCCCCGCGCCACGGAGATGATCTGTTCCCGGGGGACCGTGGTGATCGCCTCCGCCCAGGCCGGGGAGTAGGGCTCCACGTCATCATGGCTGGTCGGCATGTGCCCGCCGCCGAAGCCCTGATCGACACCGTAGTTGGCCAGGAACAGGTCGTAGACGCAGGCGACGAGGGTCTCGCCTTCGGGCAGCATCATCCGTTTGACCGGCACGTTGCGGACCAGAACGTCGGGGTGGTCGGTGGTCGCGAAGCCGTTGGTCGCAGCGCCGCCGAAATAGGGGAAACGAACGGCTGCGACCTCGTCATGGACGCCCTTGAGGCCCAGCCGCAGGGTCATTTCGCGACCCGCGCCGTCCTTCTCTTCCAGGTTCCACTTGCCGTCCTCGCCCCAGCGGAAGCCGATGGAGCCGTTGGGGACGACGACCTCGCCGGTCGTCTCGTCGATGCCGACGGTCTTCCAGTCCGGGTTGTTGGTCTCGCCCAGCGCCTTGTCGAACTCGGCGGCCCGCAGGAGCCGCTCGGGCACATAGCCGCCGTCCTGGGGGACCAGGCGGACCAGCAGGGGAAGGTCGCTGTACTGCCGCAGATAGTCGCGGAAATAGGGCACCTGGCGGTCGACGTGGAACTCCTTGAGGATCACATGGCCAAACGCCATGCCCAGGGCGGCGTCGGTGCCCTGTTTCACGGCGAGCCACAGATCGGAGAATTTGGAGGCTTCCGAATAGTCGGGGCAGATGACCACCGACTTGGCGCCGCGGTAACGGGCCTCGGTGTAGAAATGGGCGTCAGGCGTGCGGGTTTGCGGGACGTTTGAACCCCACAGGATCAGGAAGCTGGAATTGAACCAGTCGGCGCTCTCGGCGACGTCGGTCTGTTCGCCCCAGGTCTGGGGCGAGGCCGGCGGCAGGTCGCAGTACCAGTCGTAGAACGACCCGCAGACGCCGCCGATCAGCTGCAGATAGCGGGCGCCGGCGGCGTAGGACACCATCGACATGGCCGGGATCGGAGAGAAGCCGAACACGCGGTCGGGGCCCCAGGCCTTGATGGTGTGCGCGTTGGCGGCGGCGATGATCTCGGTCACCTCGTCCCAGGTCGCGCGGACGAAACCACCGGCGCCGCGCATCCTGGTGTAGTCGGACCGTTTGGCGGGGTCGTTCTGGATCGACGCCCAGGCCGCGACCGGCGCCATCGTCGTCCGGGCCGCCCGCCACAGTTTCAGCAGGCGAGAGCGGATGAGCGGGTATTTCACCCGGTTGGCCGAATAGAGGTACCAGCTGTAGCTGGCGCCCCGGGCGCAGCCCCTCGGCTCGTGGTTGGGCAGTTCGGGCCGGGTGCGCGGGTAGTCGGTCTGCTGGGTTTCCCAGGTCACGATCCCGCCCTTGACGTAGATCTTCCAGGAGCAGGAGCCGGTGCAGTTCACACCGTGCGTCGACCGCACGACCTTGTCGTGCTGCCAGCGGTTCCGGTAGGCCTTCTCCCAGGTGCGGTCGTCATCATTCATGACGCCGTGACCATCCGAAAACAGCTCGGTCTTGCGGGTGAAGAACGCCAGGCGATCGAGGGTGTGGCTCATTGGGAAGCCGCCTTGTTTTCAATGGACACAGGGGTGCGAAGGAACGACGACTTGCGGGCATAGAAGGCCCAGTTCACCACCACGCAGCTGATGTAGAAGGCGAAGAAGATGAAGAGCGCCATCTTCGGATCGCCCGTCGCCTTGAGGGAATCGCCGAACGCCTTGGGGATGAAAAAGCCGCCGAAGGCGCCGATGGCCGACGTGAAGCCAACGATCGCTGCGGCTTCCATTTCTGCGGCCCGCTGTCGCACTTCAACCGAGGCCCCGGGCATGAGCCGCGGCATGTCGCTGCGGACGATCGCGGGGATCATCTGGAAGGTTGAGGCGTTGCCGATGCCCGTCCAGAAAAACAGCCACATGAAGCTGGCGAAGAACAGGCTGAAGGACTGTTCGGCCCCGAAGGCGCCCAGCGCGTGCAGCACCGAGAGCACCCCGAGCGCGAGCGCGATGAATGCCCATTGGGTGACGCGCTCCCCGCCCCATTTGTCCGACACCCAGCCGGTCATCGCGCGCGACGCGGCGCCGATCAGCGGTCCGAGGAAGGCGATTTGAAGGGCGTTGACCTCTGGAAACAGGGTCTTGGTCAGCAACGGAAAGGCGGCCGAGAAGCCGATGAAGGAGCCGAAGGTGCCCACGTAGAGCCAGCACATGACCCAGTTGTGCATGCGTTTGAAGATCACGGCCTGGGCGCTGAACGACGCCTTGGCCGACGCCAGGTCATTCATGCCGAACCAGGAGGCGATGGCGGCGATGACGATGAAGGGGACCCAGACAAAGCCGGCGTTCTGAAGCCAGATGTGGCTGGTGACGCCATGATCGACCACCGTCTGGGGCGCGCCCACGACAGGTCCAAACAGGCCGACGCCGATCACGACCGGCACAAGGAACTGCATGACGCTGACGCCGAGGTTGCCGAACCCGGCGTTGACGGCCAGGGCGTTGCCCTTCTCCCGCCGCGGATAGAAGAAGGAGATGTTGGCCATCGATGAGGCGAAGTTGCCGCCGCCCAGGCCGCACAGCAGCGCCAGGCTGGCGAAAACCCAGTAGGGCGTCTGCGGGTTCTGGACCGCCATGCCGATCCCGATGGCGGGGACCAACAGGGAAAGGGTGGTCAGGGTTGTCCAGCGGCGCCCTCCGAAAACGGGAACCATGAAGCTGTAGAATACGCGCAGGGTTGCGCCGGACAGGGCGGGCAGGGCGGCCAGCCAGAACAGCTGGTCGGTCGTGAATTTGAAACCGATCAGCTTCAGCTTGGCCACGACCATCGACCAGACCATCCAGACCGAAAAGGCCAGCAGGAGGTTGGGCACCGAAATCCAGAGGTTTCGGCTGGCGACTGGCTTGCCAGTCTCGGTCCAAAACGCCGGGTCCTCGGGCCGCCAGTCCGTCAGGACCGGGGAACTGCCTTCTTTGGAGGGCATGCGGGGCGTTCCTTTCAAGGAATCTGGGGGGGTGCGGCGCGGCCCGGATCGGAAGCGCCAGTTTCAGGGCGTTGCAGGCTTGCCATTTCGGGCAGCTCGGGCAGGTCGCCGAGCCCGGGCATCCGCCGACGCTCCATCCGGCGCACGGCCAGGTGCATCCAGAGCAGGGCGCCGGACACCAGGACAAACAGCAGCATGAAACAGCTGGTCCAGACGCCGGTGATGTCGTTGAGCAGACCAAAGGCGATCGGCAGCACGAAGCCGCCCAGCCCGCCGATCATGCCGACCAGGCCGCCCACGGCCCCGACATTGTTCGGATAATAGACGGGGATGTGTTTGTAGACCGCCGCCTTGCCCAGGCTCATCGCGAACCCGAGGCAGAACAGCAGGACGACGAACGGAACAATCCCGATCGCGATGCGGAAGGTGATCGGCCCGTGGATGCCGTCAACGACATAGGTCGTCGCCGGATAGGACAGCAGGAAGGTGCAGACGGCGCTGACGCCGAAGGTCACGTACATGACCTTGCGGGCGCCGATGCGGTCCGACAGCCAGCCGCCGAAAATGCGGAACAGCGACCCGGGTATCGAATAGGCGGCGGCCAGCATGCCGGCGGCGATGATCGGCAGGTTGTAGGCGCTCACTAGATAGTGGGGCAGCCAGAGCGCCAGCGCCACGAAGGCGCCGAAGACGAAGAAGTAGTAGAGCGAAAAGCGCCAGACCTGCAGGCTCCGGAGCGGCGCCAGCTGCTGCAGCATCGACTGCGCCTTGGCGCCGGTCTTGCGCCGTTCGATCAGGTCGGGCTCGTCGCGGGTGGTCACAAAGAAGGCGATCGCCAGCACGGCCAGCACGGCCGCCCAGATCTGGGCCACTGACTGCCAGCCGAAGGCGATCATGACGAAGGGCGCGGCGAATTTGGTTACCGCGGCGCCGACGTTGCCAGCCCCGAAGACGCCGAGCGCCGCGCCCTGACGTTCCTTGGGGAAGAACTTCGAAACGTAGGCCACCCCGACCGCGAACGAGCCGCCGGCCAGACCGACGCCAAGCGCCGCGACCAGGAACTGGATGTAGGTTTCGGCGTGCGAAAGCAGGAAGGTGGCCAGGGCGGCCGACAGCATGACCAGCAGGTTCACGGCGCGTCCACCGTACTGGTCGGTCCAGACGCCGAGGAACAGTCGCGATAGTGAGCCGGTCAGGATGGGCGTGCCGGCGAGGAGACCGAACTCCGCCTCCGTCAGGCCAAGGTCCTGTTTGATCCTGACCCCGATGATCGAGAAAATTGTCCAGACGGCGAAACAGGCCGTGAAGGCCGCGGTGCTCATGGTGAGAGCGGTGCGCCCGCCCTGCAGCGTCTGGGTTGTGGTCCCCGGCATTCCAAATCCCCGAATCGAGGCGGTGGTTCTGTTCCATCGCCAGGGGGCTTGTGCGTGATCAGCGGCTCGGAGGAATTGATCGCCATCAAATGAAGCGACGTAAATCGCCATCGATCAACTGTTATCCCTCTCAATTCGTCATCACCTAGGCCTTGGGTAAGGTGCCGGTTGCTGTATGTCTGGCCGAAAATTGACATTTGTTAAGCGTGCGGCGCGGTTGGTGGCGATTGATGTAAGTCAAGGCGTCCGGCGGCCCGCGCCGTCACGAAGTCTCCATGTCAATGCGAAACGTAGACGCGGAACGGGTCAGGGCGCTGCCGCTTTTCAGTGGCGTCTCCGATGAGCTTTTCCGGGATGTCACCGGCGGCTGCTTTCTTCAGAAGTTTCCGGCGGGGACGACCCTCCTGATGGAGGGGGATCCCGTCGACTTTCTCTATGTGCTGCTTGATGGCAGCGTTGAGCTCGGCGCCAGCTGGAACGACAAGGAAACGACCCTGGCGGTTCTGCAGCCGGTCTCGACCTTCATCCTGGCCGCGGTGGTCTTGGAGGCCGACGCCCTGATGAGCGCGCAGACCATCGAGCGATCCGACATTCTGATGCTGTCTGGCGAGGCGCTCCGGCGCGCGATGAAGGAAGACGCCCAGTTCGGGTTCGCCGTGGCTCAGGAACTGTCGGGCTGCTACCGTGGGCTGGTTCGCTCGATCAAGAACCAGCGGCTGCGCGGCGGACTTGAACGCTTGGCCAACTACCTGATCACCCAGAGGGTCAAGCAGGGGGGCGGGGAGACCTTCACCCTGCCGCATGAGAAGCGGCTTCTGGCGTCCCTGCTCGGAATGACGCCCGAGAATCTCTCTCGCGCCTTCTCCACCATTGCCGACTACGGCGTGGTCGTGAACGGTCCTCAGGTGACGATCGCTCGCCCCGTGGTGCTGGAACGACTGGCCAAGCCCGACCCGCTTATCGACAATCACCGGCCCCATGGTCTCGGCCCGGTGGGCGAGGCGCAGCGCGAGCGGGGACTGGGCGATCACAGCCCGCAGGCCGGTCTCTGACCGCCAACCGGTCTCGCCGGATTGAGCCCCGTCAGACCGTAGCGGGCCGAAAGCGCCGCGTCAGCATCGGCCCGTAGGCCACGGCGAACCCGCCGAACGCCAACGCCCACAGGGTCGCGGACAGGGCGAGCAACCCCGGCTGGGCAGCCTCTCCGAACGGCGCCGCGATCCGCACCAGCGTCGCGGCGTTGATGGTGATGAAGATGGCTGTCGTCGCCGCTCCCGCCGCGATCGGCCGGCCAGAATGGCCTCGGGTGGCCCGGGTCATCACCGCCAGGGTCATGACCCCGACCGCGCCGGCGGTCAGGGCGTGCACGCCGGCGGTCCGGGGGATGGCCGGCCACAGGGCTGAACCGCCCAGGAGCGCCAGGCCAAGGCCGAGCCACAGATATCCGACATGGAGGATGGTCACGAGCGGCTCGGCCAGCGTCGCCCAGCCGCGCCAGCGCGCCAGCCTGGCCAGATTGGTCGCGCCGGCGAGCAGCAGCGCCGCGCCGGTCAGCCGCGCGTCGGGAAACGCCGCCCAGGCGGCGGCGGCGATGATGGTGATGGCCATAACGCCCTGGTCAAACCGCCCGGATTCGGCGGGCAGGGCCGTGATGCCCCGTCCCTTCATCCAGTTGCGCGTGAAGCTGGGAACAATCCGTCCGCCGATCAATGTGATCAGGACCACCGCGACACCGAGCGCCACGCGCTCACCGACCCGCGGGTCGCTGAACTGAACACCAACATGGAATGCGATGTTTCCCAGGGCCATGACGCTGATCAGCACGCAGACGGGAAGATTGCGCCAGTTCCGCCCGGCCAGCACCTCGCGCCAGAGGACCCCCGCGAAGACCACCAGGAAGGCGCTGTCGATCACGGCCGCCACGGGCCCAAGCGTGGACTGGGCCAGCATGGCCAGCCGACCGGCGACCCAGAGGCTGATCAGGCCGACCAGCGGCAGGCCGATGATCGGCATGCGGCCCGTCCAGTTGGGCACGGCGGTGGTCAGGAACCCCGCCATGATCGCGGCCAGGAAGCCGAACAGCATTTCGTGCACATGCCAGTCGAGCGTCAGGGCGGCCGGGCCTCCGCCCAGAAAGCTCCACATCCACAGGGGCACGACCATGGCCGACCAGATGGATCCGAACAGGAAGAACGGCCGAAAGCCGAAGCTGAAGAGCGTTGGGCCAGCATAGGCCCGGCGTGAGGCGGCGGTGGTCATGACCGCATCCTGCGCCAAGCCGGCGGCCGACGCCTTGACGGCCATCAACCCGCCATCAGCCGCATTTCGAATAGCCGCAGCCGAAGCAGGTGTCGCAACCCTCCTTGCGCACAACGTCAAAGCCGCCGCAGCGGGGGCAGGCCGGACCTGAAGACGGCGCGGGCCTGGCCGCGGTTTCCGTGTCGGCGTCCGCGTCCGCCTTCGCCGCCGCCGCCGGTGTCGAGCCGCTGGCCAGATGGCGTTCAATGATTCCGCCGATCGCCGCCAGCAGCGACGGCACATAACGACCATCGATCCAGCCGCCGCCGCGGGGGTCGAACACGGCCTTGAGCTCTTCGGCGACAAAGGAGACATCGCCGCCCCGGCGGAACACCGCCGAGATCATCCGGGTCAGGCCCAGGGTCCAGGCGTAGTGTTCCATGTTCTTGGAGTTGACGAAGATCTCGAACGGCCGCCGGCCGGAGTCGGAGTCGATATCATTGATGGTCACGTAGACCGCATGGGCGCTCTCTGGCCACTTCACCTTGTAGGTGGTGCCGCCGATCGCCTCGGGTCGGGGTGAAAGAACCGGCTCGGAGGGGCTCGGCGTCGTGGCGGACCCTGTCACTGACAGGACCGATCCGGTCACGCTGTTGGGTCGATAGGTGGTCAGCCCCTTGCACCCGGCCCGGTAGCCGGCGCGGTAGATGTTGGAGAAGTCGCTGAAGCTGATCGCTTCGGGGCAGTTGACGGTCTTGGAGATCGAGCTGTCGACCATGGTCTGGGCCGCCGCCTGCATCCGCAGATGGTCGGCCGGAACAAGGTCCTGGGCGCTGGCGAACACGTTGGACGGCGGCGGCGCGTCGCCGTTCAGCCGCTTCCAGACCGCCAGGGCGTAGTCCTCGACGGCCTCCTCGCGCGTCCCGCCATCGGGCTGCCGGACCTTGCGGCTGTAAGCGTAGGCGAAGACCGGCTCCACGCCCGATGACACATTGCCGGCCAGCAGCGAGGTCGTGCCGGTCGGCGCGATGGAGGTCAGGCAGCCATTGCGCAGCCCATGGGCCGAGATCAGAGACCGGACATCCTCGTCGAGGGACAACAGGTTGGGACGGTCCAGAATACAGGGGTCGTAGAGGGGGAAGGGCCCTTTCTCGGCGGCCAGTTCGGCCGAGGCGCGATAGGCCTCGCGCTTGATCACGCCCAGCCAGTGCTGTGTCAGGGCCACGGCCTGGTCGCCGCCATAGCGGGCGCCGCAGAAGATCAGGGCGTCGGCGAGACCGGTCACCCCGATGCCAAGGCGGCGCTTGGATCGGGCTTCGACCGCCTGGGCCTCCAGCGGAAAGCGGGAGATGTCGATGACGTTGTCCAGGAAGCGGACCGCCACCCGGGCGAGGTCGCCCAGCACAGCCTCGTCAATGCCGGCGTTGGTCGCGAACGGTCGATCAACCAGTCTCGCCAGGTTGATCGACCCCAGAAGGCAGGCGCCATAGGCGGGCAGCATCTGTTCGCCGCAGGGGTTGCTGGCGACGATCTGCTCGCAATAGGCCAGATTGTTGGCGGCGTTGACCCGGTCAATGAAGATCACGCCCGGCTCGGCGGCGTCATAGGTCGCCTGCATGAGCCGCTGCCAGAGGTCCGCGGCCCTGACCTCCCCTTGGACCCGGCCGTTGAAGACCAACGGCCAGGCGCCGTCAGCGTCCAGCGCCTGCATGAAGGCGTCGGTGACCAGGACGGACAGATTGAAGTTGCGGAAGCGACCGGGCTCTCGCTTGGCGTCGATGAAGGCCTCGATATCGGGATGGTCGATGCGCAGGCACCCCATCATCGCGCCGCGCCGCTGCCCCGCCGACAGAATGGTGCGGCACATGGAGTCCCAGACGTCCATGAAGCTGAGCGGACCGGACGCGTCCGCCCCGACGCCGGCGACGGGCGCGCCGGCCGGGCGAATGGTGGAGAAGTCCATCCCCACCCCGCCGCCCTGCTGCAGGGTCAGGGCCGCTTCCCGCACATGATCGAAAATGCCGCCCAGGTCGTCCGGGACCGCTCCCATCACAAAACAGTTGAATAAGGTGACCGACCGGCCCGTGCCGGCGCCGGCGAGGATGCGGCCGCCGGGGAGGAACCGGTAGTCGGTCAGGGCGTCGAGAAACAGTTCGCGGGCCGCGTCCCGCCCGGCCGCGGGCTCCGCCTCCGAGACGGCCTGCGCGACCCTGGTCCAGCTCTCCTGGATTGTGGCGTCGCCGGCGCCCTCTGACGGCCGGTAGCGATACTTGGCGGACCAGATCTCGCCAGCGAAGGGATTATCAAACGCCATGTTCGGCCTCGTGGGGTGGGGCGTCGAGGCTGGCTGATTCCCTGCGACAAGCGGCGTGTCGGCGGGGCGTCGCAGGCGGCGAAATCTGCGCTGTTACGGCTTGCCAAACATCAAGCCGTGGTCGCGGGCCGCTCAATGCATGAGGCGCGATGATCACCTAGCATGGCGGTGCAAGGAGGCTCACATGATCTCAACCACCATGAGTCTGGCGCAGGCGATGGTCCGGGAGTCGCCGGACGCCGTCGACATCTTCAGAATCCGCCGCGTCGCGCCGAAGAGACCGTCGTTCGACTCCATCGCGCAGGTCGAAAAGGCCCTTGCCGCGGCCCCGCCGGGCGATCCTTCCGTGGCGGGCCAGGCGCGCTGGCTGATCGACCACATCGTCGAGCGCTACCACCGCACGCATCTCGCCGAGTTTCCCGAAGCCATTCGGCTCGCCCGACTGGTGGAGTCCGTGCATGAGGCCGACGCTGACTGCCCCCGGGGGCTTGCCGACCACCTCGCCTTCATGGCTGACGATCTGGAATGCCATCAGCGAAGGGAGGAGGTCGCCCTGTTCCCGATGCTTCTGAAGGGCGGCGGGCCTGTCGCCGATTTCCCCATCCGGCGCATGATGGCCGAGCACCTCGACGTGCAGGACCAACTGACGACCCTGGCGGCCATCACCCGCGACTTTTCGGCGCCTGAAGGCGCCTGTGAGACCTGGAGGCAGCTCTGCCGGGCCTGCCGCAAACTGCATCATGAACTGGGCGACCATATGCGCCTGGAGAACGACGTGTTGTTTCCCTATTTCCTCTAGCGCGACGAGCCGGTCAGAACGTCAGAATGTCCACGTGAGCGCCGGCGCGGAGGGCCGGCTGGCCGGGCCGTCGGCGGATGAGCGCGTCGGTCAGGGCGAGGGCTTTCTGGGCTGATGAGTCCTGATCGCGAAGCGGTTCGACGCCCTCGGCGGTCAAGCGCGCCCGAAGGAAGGTCTCCCGATCTCCACAGGCCTCGACCGGCCCGGTCAGGGGGCGCTCGGCCCAGTCGGTGGCGTCAGCGACGCCAAGCCCGCCCAACCCTGACACCAGCGGCGCGAGAAACAGTCGGGCGGTGACTAAGGCCGAGGTCGGATTGCCGGGCAGGCCCATCACCAGTTTCCCCATCGACCCGCCGAGCCAGACGGGCTTGCCGGGCTTGATCGCGACCCTGGTGAACGTGGTCTCGAGACCCATGGACGCGAACATGGTCTTGCCGAAATCGCGGTCGCCGACCGAGGCCCCACCGATCACCACCACCAGGTCGGCCTGCTCCAACGCGGATCGGGCGGCGCATTCGAGCCTCGGCAGGTGGTCGTCCAGTCGGCGTTTTGCGACGACCTGTCCGCCCCATCTCTGCACCAGGGCCGCGACGCCATAAGACACGCTTTCGGGAATCGACTGACCGGCGCCCGACAGGGACCCGGGTTCACGCAGCTCGCTTCCCGTGCTGATGATCGCGATCCGGGGGCGCCGTATGACCTCCAGTTCGGAGAGATCGGCCGCCGCTGCGGCGACGAGCTGCTGGGCGTTCAACTGAACACCGGCCTTGACCAGCAGATCCCCGATCTCGAAGTCGGAGCCGGCTTCCCGCAGGTGCCGGCGGCCGCGGGGCGGGGCGGACAGCCAGGCGGCCCCGTTCGCCGCTTCGACGTCTTCCTGCATGATCACCCGGTCGGCGCCGGAGGGCGCCGGCGCGCCGGTGAATATCCGCACACAGGTCCCCGGCGTCAGTGCGCCAATGAAAGCTTCCCCGGCGAACGCCTCGCCGATGACGGTCAGGTGGACCGGCGCCGCCGCTACGTCCGCCTCGCGCACGGCATAGCCGTCCATCGCCGCGACGGCGGTCTGGGGGGCGGTTCTGCGCGCCACCACAGGGCTCGCCAGAACGCGACCGAACGCCTCGCCCAGGGAGACCGGCTCACACTCCAGCGGATGGGCGAGGTCCTTCACCCGGCCAACCGCGTCGTCGAAACCAATCAACTGCAGATGTCCCGATATCGGGGAATCTGACCGACCAGGGAGCAGGGGCGGTAGCGGCTGTCGAATTCGCTGCTCAGCACAAGGTCCCAGGCGTCCCGGCAGGCGCCGGTCGAACCTGGAATGCAGAATACGAAGGTGTCGCCGATCTGACCGGCCAGGGCTCTCGACTGAAGCGTCGAGACTCCGACCGTCGTCTGGCTGGCCTGGTGAAAGACCACCGAGAATCCGTCCATCGAACGTCGGAGCAGCGGCTGGACCGCCTCCGGCGTAACGTCCCGCAGGGAGAAGCCGGTTCCGCCTGTCGTCAGGATAACATCCACCTCGGCATCCGCGGCCCAGGCCAGGACCTGACTTCGTATCGCGGGGATTTCGTCGGGCACGATCATGCGCCCCGCCAGGAGATGTCCGGCCGTGGTGAGCCGGTCGGCCAGCAGGTCCCCCGAGCTGTCGGTCTCCGGGTTGCGGGTGTCGGAGATGGTCAGCACGGCCAGCTTCAGCGGGTAGAAGGGAAGGCGCGCGTCGATGCCGGTTTTTCGGCCGTTCGCGGGGCGGGTCGATAGATCTGCCATCGGAGTCCTGATTGCCTTTGTGGACGGGGCCGGCATCCGGCGCGCGCGCGGGTAGCGTCTAACCTACCCGCCCTCGGGAGGGGCCGGGTTGCTCAGGATCAAATGTCGAGGCCCGGCTTGGTCAGGTGGCGGCTTGATTGACGTCTGCCGACCCGGGTCCGGACAGGATCTTTCCCGGATTGAGAAGATTCCCCGGATCCAGCGCCGCTTTCAGCTGTCGCATCAGGGCGATTTCCTCGGCTGAGCGCGACAGGTGGAGATAGGCGCGTTTCTGCAGTCCGATTCCGTGTTCCGCCGATACGGTCCCGTTGAGGCTGGCCAGCGGCCGATAGACGGCGGCCTCGACCTGGGCCTTGGCCGCGGGGTCGGCGCCGACGATCAGATGCAGATTGCCGTCGCCCAGGTGACCGAAGACGGTCAGGGTCGCCTTTGGCAGCGCGCGCGCCAAGGTCGCCCGGACGTCGGCGACGTATCCGTCCATGCGCGCGATCGGCAACCCCACGTCGAAGGTCAGGATGGGGCCGTTGCGGGCGGTCTGGGCGACATCGTCGCGCAACGCCCAGAGGCGGTCGCATTCAGCCTGTGACTTGGCGATCACTGCGTCGGCGATGAGCCCGTCTTCCAGGGCCCGGTTGAGGACCCGGTTGAATCGGTCGCCATCCAGTTCCGGGTCCGCGCCCAGGCTTTCCACCAGAACATAGAAGGCGAAGGCGGGCGGCAGGACGGGCCGGCCCGCGGCGGGGGGCGTCGTCACCAGTTCATAGAATTCCGGCCACATCGCCTCGAAGGCCGACAGCCCCCCGGCCAGCTCTCCTTCCAGCAGCCGCAGCAACGGCGCCAGGGCCTCGAACCGGTCGACGCCGACCAGGGCGGTCTGCTGCGAGACTGGTTTGGGCCGGAGGCGCAGGACCGCGCGGGTGACGATGCCGAGCGTGCCTTCCGAGCCGATGAACAGCTGCTTGAGGTCGTAGCCGGCGTTGTTCTTGATCAGGGTATTGAGCGAGGAGATCACGGTCCCGTCCGCCAGCACCACTTCAAGGCCGAGAACGGAATCCCGCGTCATGCCGTAGCGCAGGACCCGGTTGCCGCCGGCGTTGGTGGCGATCATCCCGCCGAGGGTGGCCGACCCGCGGGCCCCAAGATCAAGCGGCAGAAAGAGCCCCTCGGCCTCGACGGCCCGGCAGGCGGTTTCGAGCACGCATCCGGCCTGGACGGTCAAGGTCGACGCCGCGGGGTCGATGGCCTCAACGGCCGCCATACGCTCGAAGCTCAGGGCGATCGCGCCATCGGCCAGCGCCCCGTCGACCAGGCCGGTTCGCCCGCCCCAAGGAACGACGGGCGTGCTGAATTCGCGGGCCAGCCGAACAACGCCGGCCACCTCGGCCGTGGACCGTGGCCTGACCAAGGCGACCGGTTCGCCAAGCCGGGTCCAGGGACTGTACACCGCCGCGGAAACCTCTGCGCCGGCGACGACGTTGTCGCTCCCGAGCAGGGCCTGAAGTCCAGTCAACAAGGCCGCCATGTGTCTTCCCCGTTTGCCTGGCGGAGTATGAGCCGGCCTCGGGGTCATGGGCTTGATGGATGTCAACGGCGGCCGCGGTGCTGGCAGGCTAACGCTAACCTTTCTCCATTTTGGCCCCTTGGGGTGCGGCCAACCGGGGAGGGACCATGCGGCCGATCTCGTTCAAATGGCATCGGTTCCCGCCGGAGGTGATCCGTCATGCCGTCTGGCTGTATTTCCGGTTCACGCTGAGCATCCGCGACGTTGAGGAATTGCAGGCGCAAACGGGGCGTGGAGGTCAGCCGCGAAGCGTTCGATGCTGGGTGAACAAGTTTGAGCCGCTGATGGCCGCCAATCTTCGCAAGCGCCGAGGCCCGCCCACCGGTCGTTGGCATCTCGATGAGATGGTCGTGAAAATCGGTGGCAAACGGATGTTTCTCTGGCGCGCCGTCGATGACGAAGGCGAGGTCCTCGACATGCGGGTCCAGCAGCGCCGCAACAAGGGCGCAGCCCTTAGGCTGCTTCGGAAGTTGCTTGGGAACCAGGACGTGCGACCCGAGGTGACCGTCACCGACAAGCTGGCTTCCTATCGCGCCGCGGCCCGAGATCTGGGACTGACGGATCGCCATCAACCCGGCGGGATGCGTGAGAACAATTGGGCGGAAAATTCACATCTGCCGATCCGCCGACGGGAGCGAAAGCAGCAGAAGTTCAAGTCCAGGGCGTCGGCCCAGAATTTCCCGGCCACCTACGCCGCCGTCTGCAAGGTGTTCAACCTCCACCCCACCTGATCCGCGGGCCGGCCCTCCGCTACCTCCGGGCAGCCGCTCACCGGACGTGGACGCCGCGACGGCCGTCGCCTGATCAGCAAGTCGGGTAGGGCGCGTTGCGGCCCATTGCCGTCAACCTGACAAAACCTCCTGCAAAATAATACTCACACGCAAGTGAGTGAATATTGACAGGCTGGGATTGTCGTGTCCCATTGCGCCCAAGCTCTGACGATCACGATCCGAGCCAAGGGAGGGAAACAATGAAAACGATGCTGTTCGTATCGGCCTGCGCGGTCGCGATCTCGGGGTTCGCGCCGGCAATCGCCCAGGCGTCAACGCTGAACCAGGACGCCGGTCAGTCCGCGTCCCAGGGGACAGACGGAGAGGCTGAAGGCCAGGACCGCGGCGCCACGACTCTGGGCGAGGTCATCGTGACCGCGACTCGCCGCGCCGAACGCCTTCAGGACGTGCCGCTCAGCATCACCACGCTGTCGCAGGATGATCTCAATGAGCGCGGCATCGTCGGCTACGAGGGCCTGGCGCTCGCCACGCCCGGCATCGTGCTGAACCGCCCGACCGCCAACTTCAACAACTTCACCGCTCGCGGCGTCGCGACCAACGGTTACGGCGCCAACCTGCAGAGCACGGTCGCCATCTACATCAATGAACTGCCGATCTCGGCCAACGGCAACTCGACCATCCTCGACCCCAGCCTGTTCGACGTGAAACGGATCGAGTTCCTGCGCGGGCCGCAGGGAACGCTGTTTGGCTCCGGCTCGCTGGCCGGCGCCCTTCGCATTCTGACCAACGACCCTGATCTGAACGGCTTCGACGCCTCGGCGCTTGTTGATATCGGCACGATGGGCGGCGGTTCGCTGCGCCAGCGCTACAACGCGATGGTCAACGTCCCGCTGGTCGAGGACAAGCTGGCTCTGCGGATCGTCGGCTTCTCGCGCAATGAAGACGGCTATGTCGACAACGTCGGAACGGGCATCGGAAACTCCAACGCCCTGGTTCAGTACGGCGGCCGCGGCATCCTCAAGTGGCAGCCGAACGACCGCCTGTCGTGGGAGTTCATGTATTCCCACGAGATCAGCAATCCCGAGGATTCTGCGCTGACCAATCCCAATCGCGGGATCGACGTGCGTCGCTCGGACCGCCCCGACCGCTTCACCAGCGACATGACCAACTACAACGCCACGCTCGAGTACCAGTTCGACGGCGCGCGTCTGACTAGCTCGACCACCTATTCCAACTACAACCAGAAATTCTACGTCGACCTGGCCGGCACCTATAACCAGGCGTTCGCTTTCGCCCTGGACGCCGACGCCTACGACGAGACCATTGTCCAAGAAACGCGGCTGGTGTCCGACGCCGGCGGCCGGATCGACTGGTCGGTTGGCGGCTTCTATTTCCAGCGCCGCCGGGATGTCGATTCCAACTACCGGTCGCGGCCGGACTTCCTTCTGGCCCGGGGGATCACCGGCCTGGCCAACGAGTACTACGCGCGGCTCTATAACCACGCGATCACCAACGAGGTGGCGGCCTTCGGCGAGCTCACCTACCGCTTCACCAACGATCTCTGGGTCACGGCTGGACTGCGCCATGGAACGATTGACGCCCAGGGCTTCGCTGAAGGCGGCTTCAACAGCAACTACCTGACGCGGGCATATTACAATCTGCCCGGCCCGGTCACGATTACGGCCATTGCTCCGGCGGACGGCGTCAAGGTGGAAGAAACCGGTCCGTCCTACCGGCTGAGTCTGTCGTGGCGTCCGATGCCGTCGGTCACCACCTACGCGGCCATCGCCACGGGCTTCCGCGCGCCGGTCGTCAATGCCCGCGCCGGGAGCGTCAGCGCCCTGGATGCGACCGACCTCGTGATCCCGTTCGGAGCCAATTCGGACAAGCTGATCAGCTACGAGGTCGGCCTCAAGGGGCGCTGGTTCCAGGGCCGGCTGAACGCCAACCTGGCCGCCTACTGGATCGACTGGAACGACATCCAGGTCCAGGCCAACCGCGTCTCGGACGCGGTCCAGTTCGCCACCAACATCGGCGAAGCCACCAGCAAGGGCATCGAGTTCGAAATCCTCGCCCTGCCGGCCAAAGGCTGGACCGTCGCCCTGACCGGTTCGGTCAACGACGCAAAGGTGACCGGTCTCACGACGCAGCAGGCCGCCATTTCAGGCGCCGTGCCCAACGTTCGCCTGGCCGGGCCGGAGTTCCAGGGATCACTCCGCGTGGGCTATCGCTTCGATCTGGCTCCCGGCGTCGTCGGCAATGCGTCAGTGGCGGTTTCCCATGTCGGGTCCTATCCCAATTCCTTCCCGAACACGCCTGGGCGTCCGGCGATCCCGCTGGCGACGTTCGACTACACCGACGCCTACACTTTCGTGAATGCGAACTTCGCGGTGGCATTCGGCAAATATACAGTCGGGACCTACGTCCAGAACCTCTTCAACGACCGGTCGGTGACCTATGTCCATCCGGAGGCCTTCATTGACGGTCGCTACGGGCGTCTGACGCCTCGTGTCGTGGGCGTTCGTCTCGGCTACGAGTTCTAGGCATGGCCGGTTCGGTCTCCATCGCCACCCCGGGCGCGCTCAGCGCGCGTCCGGGAGGCCGGGCCTGGCTTGTCCTGGCGGCCCTGTGCTTTGTCTACATGCTCAACTTCCTGGACCGGCAGCTGCTGTCGATCCTGGCCAAGCCTATCCAGGACGAACTGGGCGTCACCGACGGCCAGCTCGGACTGATCAGCGGGCTCTATTTCGCGCTGTTCTACTGCATCCTCGCGATCCCGGTCGGCTGGTTGGCTGACCGGACGAACCGCGTGCGGGTGCTGGCCTTCTCCCTCGCCCTCTGGAGCGCGGCGACTACGGCCTGCGGGCTGTCGACCAACTATCCCCAGCTGGCGGCCTCGCGTATGGCGGTCGGCGTCGGCGAAGCCGGCGGCGTGCCGCCGTCCTACGCCATCATCTCCGACTATTTCCCGCCGGGCACGCGGGGCACCGCGCTCAGCCTGTTCAACTTCGGCCCGCCGATCGGTCAGGCCATGGGCGTGGCCTTCGGCGCCTCTATCGCCGCCGCCTATTCGTGGCGTGACGCCTTCCTGTGGATCGGCGTCATCGGCGTGATCACCGCCGTCGTCGTTCTGTTGTTCATGCGCGAGCCCAAAAAGGGCGCTCTGGATGCCCAGCCCAAGACCCAGCCGGTGTCGGGCGCGGCCCCGGTTTCGGGGACCGGCTTCTGGGCCACCTGCAAAATGTTCTTCACCAATCCCGTCCTGCGCGGCATGGCCCTCGCCTGCGGCGCCACCCAGTTCGTCACCTACGCTTTTCTCAACTTCGCGACGCTGTTCCTGATGCGCGAGAAGGGGATGACCCTGCCGGAGGTGGCGCTCTGGTACGCCCTGCTGGTCGGTGTCGGGGCCAGCGCCGGGATGTTCGTGTCAGGCCGTCTGATCGATCGTCTGTCCCGACGCTCCAAGACCGCCTACGCCTACCTTCCGGCCGTCGGCCTGGCGATCGCCGCGCCGCTCTTCGTCGGCTTCGTCTGGGCCGAGAGCTGGCAGCTGGCGCTCGTCTTCCTCGCCCTGCCGATGGGTCTGAACTACTTCTACCTTTCGCCGGCGGTCACCCTGGTTCAGGAAGAGGTGCGGCCCGACCAGCGCGTCCTCAGCGGCGCCCTTCTGCTCCTGGTGATGAACCTGATCGGCCTGGGCCTGGGCCCGACCTATCTGGGCGCGGCCAGCGACTTCTTCAGCGCCAGCCACCCGGACAATTCGCTGCAGATGGCGTTCTACACTTTGATCCCGTTCTACGCCCTGGCCATCGCCATGTTTCTGGGCCTGGGCGCCAGGATCCGGCGTCAGGCCGGCAAGGAGAAGACCTCGTGATCCGCACCGCTGTTCGCGCGCTCGTGGCGCTCACCGTTCTGGGCTGTGTGCATGTTTCGGCCGCTTCGGCGCAGCCGGTCGTCGCCGCGCCGGCCGGATCGGTCCAGGGCGAGACCCTGGGCGACATCAACCTCTACAAGGGCATTCCCTACGCCCTGCCGCCGACAGGCTGGCGTCGCTGGCGGCCGCCGGTGGCCGCGCCGCGCTGGACCGGGACGCGGGACGCCACCCAGTTTGGCCCCGCCTGCCACCAGCTGACGGGGCGGGGGGCGAGCCTCTATGCCGGGCCTGTGCCGCCCATGAGCGAGGACTGCCTGTCGCTCAACATCTGGGCGCCGGCCCATGCGAAGAACGCCCCGGTGCTGGTGTGGATTCACGGCGGCGCCCTGACCAACGGGTCGAGCAGCGAGACGATGTACGACGGCGCCAGGTTGGCGGCGGAAGGCGTGATCGTTGTCTCGATCAACTATCGCCTCGGAATCCTTGGCTATCTCGCCCACCCTGAACTCAGCGGCGAGTCCCGAAAGAATGTTTCGGGAAACTACGGACTGCTTGACCAGATCGCCGCTCTGCGCTGGATCAAACAGAATATTCCCGCCTTTGGCGGCGATCCCGCCAGAGTCACCATCGCCGGAGAGTCCGCCGGCGCTCTGAGCGTCCTGTATCTGATGGCCTCGCCCGAGGCCCGCGGCTTGTTCAGTCGGGCGGTCGCCGAGAGCGCCTACATGCTCTCGACGCCGGAACTGCGCTCAAGCCGCTACGGAGATCCGCCCGCGGAGGGCGTGGGCGCCTGGCTACAGATGAAACTGGGGCGCACCAACCTCGCGGGCCTGCGCGCCATGGACGCCCAGGACCTGACGGTGGCCGCCGCCAAGGCGGGCTATGTGCCCTGGGGAACGGTCGATGGCGTCATCCTCCCCGAACAGCTGGTCGAGATCTTTGATCGCGGCCAGCAGGCGCCGGTGCCGCTTCTGGCCGGGTTTAACCAGGGTGAGATCCGCTCGCTGCCGGCGCTGGCGCCGCCCGCCCCGGCGGACGCGGCGACCTATGAGCGCGCCATTCGGGAGCGGTATGGCGACCTCGCCGACGCCTTTCTCGCCGTCTACCCGTCGAGCGATATCGCACAGAGCGTCCTGGCCACGCCGCGTGACGCGCTCTACGGCTGGACCGCCGAGCGGCTCGCCCGTCGCCAGACCGCGATCGGGCAGCCGGCCTTCCTCTATCTCTTTGACCATGGCTATCCGGCTGCCGACGGGGCGGGTCTCCACGCCTTCCACGCCTCGGAAATCCCCTACGTCTTCGGGACACGTGACCGGACCCCGCCGAACTGGCCCGCCATTCCGGACACGGCCACCGAGACCGGTCTGTCGGACGCAATGCGCGCCTACTGGACCAGTTTCGCCCGCGACGGAACGCCGAGCGCGCTCGGCCAGCCGGCATGGAGCGCCTATGGCCAGAGCCGCGCCTACATGGCTTTCGAAGAGGGGCCCGTGGCCCGAGAGCGCCTGATGCCGGGCATGTTCAAGCTGCATGAAACCGTGGTCTGTCGCCGCCGCGTAACAGGAAAGACGCCATGGAACTGGAAAGTCGGGATCGTTTCCATACCCGTCCCGCCCGCGACGCCGGCGTGCTCATGATTGATGGCGACATGCAGGCCTACGCCCTGACCCTCGACAAGTTTCTGGATCACGCCGCCAAATGGTGTCCGGACATCGAGGTCGTCACCGCGCGCGACAACGGCGTCCTCGATCGCATCGGCTATGCGGGCTTGAGAGAACGCAGCTTGAGGACGTCGCATGTCCTCTCGGGACTGGGCGTCAAGACCGGCGACCGGGTAGCCACGCTGGCCTGGAACAGCCAGGCGCATGTCGAGGCCTGGTATGGCGTCATGGGCATGGGCGCGGTCTGCCACACCCTCAACCCCCGACTGACCGCGGCCCAACTCGCGGCGATGCTGGTCCAGTCCCAGGCCCGGGTGCTGATCGCCAGCGGCGACCTCATCCCGCTCGCCCGCCGCATCGCGGCCCTGGCGCCGACTGTCGGTCGAGTGTTGCTCATTGACCCGACAGACAGCGTTCCGGACGAACCGGCCGGCAATCTCGCCATCGAGGTGCTTGAGCCCATGCTGGCCGGCGCATCCACCGACGAAATCTGGGGTCGGTTCGATGAGACGGCCCCGTCCGGCCTGTGTTTCACCTCGGGCACCACCGGTGCGCCCAAGGGCGTCACCTACACCCATCGCTCCGGCTACCTGCATACGCTGCGTCTGCTTCAGGCCGACGTCATGGCGATCACCTCCGCCGACAGTGTTCTGGCCGCGGTGCCGATGTTCCACGCCAACGCCTGGGGCCTGCCGTTCGCCGCGGCGGCGGTGGGCGCCAAACTGGTGTTGCCGGGCCGCCACCTGGACGGCGCCAGCCTCGCGAACCTGATCAACAAGGAAGCCGCGACCATTGCTGTCGGTGTCGGAACGGTCTGGCTGGGGGTCGTGGAGCATCTTGAGGCCCACGGCGGCGAGACGCCCACGCTGAAGCGCATTGTCGTCGGCGGCGCGCCGCTCGCCCCGGTGCTGATGGAGCGGATCGAACAGCGACTGGGCGTGACCATCCAGACCAGTTGGGGCATGACCGAGCTGTCGCCCCTGGGCACTTGCGCGCCGGCGGAAGCCCCGGCTCGGTCGGCCCTGGTTTCAGGCCGTCCGGCGATCGGCGTCGATCTGCTGCTGACCGACGTCGACGGGCAGGCCCTGCCTGAGCAGCGCGGCGTCGAGGGGCATCTGCACGTGCGCGGTTCCGCCGTCATCGAACGCTATTTCGGCGATCCGAACCCCGCGACGAACGCGAACGGCTGGTTCAACACCGGCGACCTGGCCAGGATCGACGCGGCCGGCAATCTGGCCATCACCGGCCGCGCCAAGGATCTGATCAAGTCGGGCGGCGAATGGATCAACCCGGCGGAGATCGAAGCCGTGATCAGCGAGCATCCGTCGGTCTCGCTGGCCGCGGTGATCGGACGGCTGGATGCGAAATGGGGTGAGCGTCCGGTTCTGGTGGTCCAGACTCGCGACAGCCAGACAGCCAGCGACGAGGATCTTCTGGCGGCCTTGCGCGGCCGAGTCGCCTCATGGTGGATTCCCGACGCCGTCATTCGCCTGGACCACATGCCGTTGGCGGCGACTGGCAAGATCGACAAGAAGCATCTGAGAGTGAGTTATGGCGGTTACTAAGAACGAGAAATCCGAACCTCAGGCCACCGCGACGCCGGCTGGACCTCCCGTGGCGGCCAAGCCGCGCCGGCGTCGGACCAAGGTCGAACAGCGCGCCGACACGATGGAACATATCCTCGACGCGGCGGAATACTTGTTCTCGAAGAACGGCCTGTATGGGGTGACGCTGAAGGACGTCGCCCAGCGCGTCGGCGTGCACCACACGCTGCTCAACTACTATTTCACCGACAAGCAGAAGCTGTTCGACGCCGTGATCGGGCGGCGCGCGCAGGTGACCATCGATCTTCGGATGGAAGCGCTGGACAAATACGACGCCGCGACCGGGGGCAAGCCGACGGTTGAGGGCGCCTTGCGCGCCTTCCTCGACACTGACCTGGATCTCTACAGTCAGGGCGGCGAAAACTGGAAAAACTATGGTGTCCTGGGGGCCCAGCTCTCCAACACGGCCCACGGCGCCGAGCTGATGGACTTCCACTTCGATGAGGTGGTCCTGCGGCTGATCGGCATCCTGAAAAAGGCGCTGCCCGACAGCGCCGATGAGGACCTCTTCTGGGGTTATCACTTCGTTACAGCCGGCCTGATGCTGACGCTGGCGCGCACGGGGCGCATTGACCGGCTGTCCGGCGGCCTCTGCGATTCAGACGACTTCGCTGCGGTGAAGGACCGCATGGCCAGCTTCATGGCGGCGGGATTCCTGGCCATCTGCAAACAACGCCAGAGCGCGGCCCGCTAGACCGGCCCGGGCGGCGATATCCATCGAGACACGGAGAGCCGGCAGGGCGTCGGCGGGGAGCTGACGATGATGTCGAACACACTCTCGCGCCGCGGGCTTCTCGGGGCGACGTCGTTGGCCTTCATCGGCTGCGCGGCGGCCGGGACCAGATCCGCGGCGGGCGATGGCGGCCAGGCTCGCCAGGCAGCCGTTCTCGACCGGGCGATGGCGGACGGCAGCACCAGTGTTCTGGTCGTTCAGGCGGGTCAGATCGGGGCCGAACGCTATGCGCAGGGCTGGAGCGGGGATCAACCGCGCGAACTGGCCTCCGTCGCCAAGAGCATCATCGCCGTCCTTGTCTGCATGGCCATTGAGGACGGGTTCATCAACGGCCTCGACCAGCCCGCCGCCGACTTCATTCCGCCATGGCGGGACGACGCCCGGCGGGCGATCACCCTTCGCCATCTGATGAGCATGACGTCGGGCCTGAACGACGCCGGGCTGGCGTTGCGCAACATCGCCGGCGACCAGTTCGCGATCAACGCAGCGGCGGCGCTGGGCCATCCGCCCGGAACCCGATGGGCCTACAACACGGCCGCCTATCATCTGCTGTTCCATATTCTGGCGCGCGCGACCGGCGAACCGGTCGAGGTCTACGCGGCCCGCCGCCTGATCGGTCCGCTGGGCATGAGCCAGACGCGCTGGGTCGCCAACATCGGCCAGGGCGCCGCGGGCCCGGTGACCAACTACTACAGCGCCCTCTCCACGGCGCGTGACCTCGCCCAGTTCGGAAAGCTCATCCTGAACGAGGGACGCTGGGACGACCGGCAGCTGGTCCGCGCTGACTTCGTCCGCATCCTCACCCGGCCCTCCCAGGCGCTCAATCCGTCCTACGGGCTCCTCTGGTGGTGCAATTCCGCGTCGGGATATGACGCCACCGGACAGGTCGCCGGCTTTCGCTTTCCCCATGCGCCGAAGGACACCATCGCCGCCCTGGGCGCTGGCGGTCAGGCGCTGCTGCTGGTCCCGTCACGGCGGCTGATCATTGTTCGCCAGGGCGAACCGCCCCGGTCGCCCCTTCTGTTTGACGACCTGCTCTCCGCCTTCTCCGGAACATCGGGGGATGTGACATGACGCCCTCCCGTCGCGATCTGCTCGTCGCCACGGCCGCCAGCGGCCTGCCCATCGGACGCAAGATCGACCGCGATACCTTCGACGACGCCTGGCATCAGGGCGTTCTGGAGCGCTACTACGGCTTCGGCGACAAGGCGTCGGGCGGACCGGGCGACAGGGCCAGTGGCGAATGGCTCGAAGGCGAGCTGACCCGCGCGGGCTACAGCTGCCATCGTCAGGCGTTCTCGGCCCCGTACTTCGAGCCGACGGAGACGACGCTTTCCATCGAGGGACAGACAGCGGCGGTCATTCCCCATGCCGTAGTCACACCGACCGGTCCGGAAGGCCTGTCGGCGCCGTTGGCCCTGGCCCTGGGCCACCGTCCGCTGGACGGGGCCATCGCCCTGATTGTTCTGCCGGCCCGGCGCTGGTCGAGCGCCGCCGACCCGCTGATCGCCGCCGCCCTCGCCGACGCCTGGTCGCGAGGCGCGGCCGCGGCGGTGCTGGTGACCACCGGCCCGACCGGCGACGCCCTGGCGCTCAACGCCTTCGCGCACCATCGCGGCCCGGCCCGACCGGTCGCCGTGCTCGCCCCCCGCGACGCCGGCCCCTTCCTCGACGCCGCCGCCAATGGGCGGACGGGCCGGCTGGTCCTCGCCGGCCGGGGCGGCGAGCGGCCGGCCTGGAATCTGACCGCGCGTCTGACGCGCGGCGGCGCGCAGTCCGTGGTCCTGTCGACACCACGCTCGGGATGGTTCGGCTGCGCCGGAGAGCGTGGATCCGGCGTCGCCGTCTGGCTGGCGGCAGCGACCTGGCTGGCGCGTCGACCCGGCGGGTTTGACGTCGATCTGGTGGCCACCAGCGGCCATGAATATGAAAATCTCGGCGGCGCGGCCTATCTTGAGGAGGCCGCCCCGCCACCGGCCCGGACTCGCCTGTGGGTCCATGTCGGGGCCAACCTGGCCGCCCGCGACTGGCACGAATTCGGCGGCCAGCTGCGGCCGCTCCCTGGCGCGGATTCCCAGCGGTTCCTGCTGGCCAGCCCCAACGTCGCCGACGCCTTCCGACGCGCCTTCGCCGGCCTTCCCGGGGTCGAGGCGGTCTATCCGGCCACCGCCGCCAACTCGGCCGGCGAGCTGACCAACATCATCGCCGGCGGCTATGGCTCGGCGGCCGGCTTCTTCGGAAACCACCGCTTCCATCACAGCCGCAACGACGACATGCGCTGCGTCTCGGGCGCCCTGGTTCGCCCCGTCTCGGAAGCCCTGCGCGCCGCCCTTCTCGATATCCTTGGCTCATGAGGCGGCGACCATGACGGTCCAGTCGATCGACACCCCCCACTATTCCCGGGGCTACCGGGGGCTGGTGCTGGCGCTGCTGCTGGCCGCCTACACGATCAATTTCATCGACCGGACGATCATATCGATTGTCGGGCCGGCGATCCGCGCCGAATTCGGCCTCAGCTCGGCCCAGATCGGCATGCTCGGCGGGCTTTATTTCGCCCTGCTCTACACCCTGCTCGGGATTCCAATCGCCCGGCTCGCCGAGCGGCGCAGCCGGGTGAACATCCTCACGGTGTCGCTCGTGGTCTGGTCGGCCTTCACCGCCCTGTGCGGCGTGGCCGGCAATTTCGCCACGCTGGCCCTGTGTCGTTTCGGCGTCGGGATCGGGGAGGCGGGCTGCTCTCCGCCCGCGCACAGCCTGATCAGCGACTATTTCGAACCCCGCCAGCGCGCCTCGGCCATGGCCGTCTACGGTCTGGGCGTGCCGCTCGGCATTATGTTCGGCGCCGCCGCCGGGGGCTGGCTCGCCCAGACCCTGGGCTGGCGCGGCGCCTTCGCCGCGGTCGGTCTTCCGGGCGTAATCCTGGCTCTTGTCTTCAAGCTGCTGGTCAAGGAGCCGCCGCGCGGACACGCCGACCGTGAAGCCCAGCAGGCCGCGGGTCTGCCGATCGAGCCCGCCGCGCCGCCCGTCGCCCTGTCGCTCGGCGGCGAACTGCGCGAGATCGGCGCGGTGGCCCAAACGCTGTTTGGCAAGTGGCCGGTTCTTCACATGGCTATCGGCATCACGCTGGTGTCGTTCGGCGTCTATGGCTCCAACCAGTTCACGCCGCAGTATTTCATCTCCGCCTTCGGGCTCGACCTGACGACGGTCGGCCTGGTCATCGGTCTGATCAGCGGCGTCAGCGCCGGCGTCGGCACGCTCGCGGGCGGGTTCATCGCCGATCGTCTCGCCCGCGTCAGCCCGGCCTGGTACGCCCTGACCCCGGCCATCGGCCTGGCGATCTGCACGCCGATCTACATTCTCGCCTTCGTGCAGCCCTCCTGGCAGACCGCGGCCCTGATCCTGCTGGCGCCGGGTCTGTTCCACTACACCTACCTGGGGCCGACCTTCGGCGTGGTGCAGAACTCGGTGGACGTGCGCCGCCGGGCCACGGCGACGGCGGTTCTGTTCTTCTTCCTCAACCTGATCGCCCTTGGCGGCGGCCCGCCCTTCACCGGCTGGGTGATCGACCAGCTCGCCCATGTCCGCTTCGCCGGGGCCGGAAGCGACGGCGTCTGGAGCCTGATTCAGGCGTGGTTCGGCGGGGCAGGGTCCGCGGCGTTCGCGGCGGACTGCCCCGGCGGGGTGGCGCCCGCCGGCGCCTCCGTCGCCCTGGCCGGCGAGTGCCGCCTCGCCCTTGCGGATGGAACGCGAGGGGGGCTGGTCATCACCTTCCTGTTCTACGGCTGGGCGTCGATCCACTACTTCCTCGCCGCCATCGGTATGGCGCGGCACCTGGGCAAAAGGCCCGGCTGATCGACCGCCAGGCGGGCGTTGTCATCCGGCGGCGGCGCCCCGTGATCAGGGGGTCCGGTAGCGACTGATGTCGATGCCGCGCCGCTTGATCTTGTCGTAAAAGGTCTTCCGGGGCAGCGACAGGGCGGCGATCGTCGCGCGGACGTCGCCGCGGTGGTCCCGCAGCGCGTCCTGCAGAATGCGGGTTTCGAACGCGTCCATCCGCTCGGCCAACCCGAGGCGGTCCTGCGCCATGTCGGGGTCGGCGGTGTCGTCCAGCCCCAACACCAGGCGCTCGGCGAAGTGACCCAGTTCGCGGACATTGCCCGGCCAGTCGTACTCCAGCAGCCGCTGCCGCACCCGATCGGTCAACGGCGGCGGATCGCGGCGGAACCGGGCCGCGGCCTGGGCCTGGAAATGACCGAACAGCAGCGGAATGTCGGCCCGCCGTTCACGCAGCGGCGGAACGCGGATGCGCAAGACATTGAGCCGGTAGAACAGGTCCGCGCGGAACTGGCCCTGGTCGGCCAGCGCGCCCAGGTCGGTGCTCGAGGCGGCGACCACGCGGATATCGACCGCTCGCGCCTCGCTCGATCCCATCGGGTTGATCAGCCGTTCCTCCAGCACCCGCAGCATCCGGCCCTGCGCGGCCATCGCCAGACTCTCGACCTCATCGAGAAACAGGGTCCCCCGGTCGGCCGACTCGATCCGGCCGACCCGGCGCCGGAGCGCCCCGCTGAAGGCGCCGGTCTCATGCCCGAACAGTTCGCTTTCAATCATCGTTTCGGGCAGGGCGGCGCAGCTGACGGCGACGAAGGGGTGGTGCCTGCGCCGGCTCCAGCGGTGCAGAGCCTGGGCGACCAGCTCCTTGCCGACCCCGGTTTCACCCTCGACGAGCACATCGACGTCGGCTTCGGCGATGTGACGAATATTGGCCCGCAGCCGGTCCATCACCGGTGTGTCGCCGATCAGGGTCAGGTCGGCGTCGATCTGGCTCGCCCCGGCGATCAGGCGCCGGTTGTCGAGCACCAGCCGTCGCTTTTCGAGCGCCCGCCGGACGCTCGCGATCAACCGGTCCGAGGCGAAGGGTTTGGCCACGAAGTCGTAGGCGCCGTCCTGCAGCGCCTCGACGGCCTGGGCGATATCGCCATGGCCGGTGATGAAGATGACCGGCAGATCCGGGTCGAGGTCACGCAAACGATGGAACAGCTGGCGCCCATCCATGCCCGGCATCCGGATATCGCTTACCACGACGCCGGGGAAATCGGCGCCGATCCGGGCCAGGGCGGCTTCCGCGCTGGCCAGGGCGAGGACGTCGAAACCGGCCAGTTTCAGGCTCTGACCGTGGGCGGCCCGGAGGTCGGCGTCGTCGTCGACAAAGGCGACAAGATTGATGTCTTCAAACACGCCTAGGTCCCCCGCAGGGTGATGACAAAGGCGGCGCCGCCCAGGTCGTTGGCTGTGGCGCTGGACAGCTCGCCGCCGAACTCCGCGATGATGTCGCGTGAGATCACCAGCCCGAGCCCGAGGCCCTGCGGCTTGGTGGTGACGAACGGCGTGAACAGCCCCTGCAGCGCCTCGGGCGCCAGGCCGGGCCCATTGTCGGCGACGATGATCTGCACCTTGCCGCCGGACCGCCGGACGTCGACCCGGATCATCGGATCGGCCGTATCGGTCAGGGCCTCGGCGGCGTTCTGCAACAGGTTCACCAGCACCTGTTCGAGCCTCATGCGGTCGGCCAGGACCTCCAGCGCGTCGGGGGAGTCGGTGCGTTTCAGCTGGACGCCCTGCTGGCGCAGCCGGGCGCCGACCAGCAACAGCGCGCCGGCGACAGCCTCTTCGACCTTTACCGGCCGCGCCAGGCCGGTGGTCTTGCGGGCGAAGGCGCGCAGTTCGTCGGTGATCAGACCGATGCGGGCGGTCAGCGACCCGATCACCCCCAGATTTTCCCGCGCCGCATCGGTCTGGTCGCGGTCCAGGAAGACCTGGGCGTTGTCGGCATAGGCCCGGATGGCGGCGACCGGTTGATTGATTTCATGGGCCACGCCGGCCGCGATCTGGCCGAGCGTGGCGAGCTTGTTGGCCTGGATCAGCTCGTCCTGGAGGCGGTGAAGATTGACCTCGGCGCGGCGCCGTTCGTCCATCTCGAGCACCAGCTGCTGATTGGCGGCGCTCAGTTCCCGGGTGCGGTCGACAACCCGGGCTTCCAGCTCGGCGTGGGCGGCGGCCTGGGTCGCGGCCTGGCGGGCGGCGCGCTGGCGGCGATAGAGCAGAATGGCGGCGAGGGCGACGGCCAGAGAGGTCAGAAACAGGGTCACCGCGCGCGCCGCGGTAATGCTGGCGTTGAGGGCACGATCAGAGACGGCCAGGACGTGCAGGGTCCAGCCGGGCGATGAGGCCGGGACCGACGCGGAGACAAACCGCGCGTCCTGATCGGCGCCCGGAAGCCGGCCCGAACTTTCGCGCGCCCGCCGAGGGTCGGCCGTCAGGGGTAGGGGTTGCAGCGCCTCTCCGCCGAACTGGAGGCTGGCGCGAAGGCGCGACCGCTCGGGTTCTGGGATCGGCGCCAGGGTGCGAAACCGCCATTGGGGGATTGAGGTGACCAGGACGATGCCGTGACGATCGGTCACGAAGGCCGGCTCGTCGGACCCGCGCCAATCGCTTTCCAGGCTGTCGAACTCGACCTTGACGACCACCACGCCCAGCGGTCGATCGCGGCCGCCCACGCGCCGACCGAGAAACAGTCCCGGCCGGCGGCTGACCGTGCCCAGGGCGAAATGTTCGGCCGATCCGGCGCGAAGGGAGTCGCGAAAATACGGCCGGAAACTGTAGTTCGAGCCGACGAAGGAGGTCGGCAGACGCCAGTTGCTCGCCGCCAGCGTCTCCCCCTTGTCATCCAGCAGATAGATCACCGCCGCCCGGGTTTGGGTGCTGAGCGTCTCCAGCTTGCGGTTCAGCGCCGCGAGCTGAACCGGGTCACGGCTGGCCAGCGCGCGCCGCACGTCCGGATCCTGGGCCAGGACGAACGGCAGGGACCGGTGTTTCTCCAGCTCGTTGCGCAGGACGGCGGCGTGCAGGGCGGCGGCGGCGTCGGCCTGCCGGATCAGATCCGCCCGCGCCGCGTCGCCCGCGACCTGACCGGCGATGAGGGTCGAGGCGCCGACCAGCAGAGCGCTCAGCAGGATGAAAGGAGCCCACCGTCTGAGGCTCGCCAATCGCAGGGGAAGTCTGGTCACGCCCGAACGTCCTTGGATCAATTTGTGCGGAACTTCGCACAGGGCGCCGAAACCGTGTGCATGATTTCGCACAAGGTCGTCGCTACCTTTGGATAATATCTTTATTTGCCCGTGGCTTACGGGAAATTTTCGTAAAGTTGCCCCCACGGCCCCGGGCTGGGACCTTTGCGGCCTAGCGTCCCGTTAGAGGGCGCCTGGCAACGCAGGGAAGACAGCCCAGGATGGCTCATCAGGATCACGCCAAGTCGAGTATGGCGAAACGTCCCGGTCTGCATCGGCATCTCTACGCCCAGGTGCTGCTGGCCATCCTGCTCGGCGGGCTGGTCGGCCATTTCTTTCCGGCCACCGGTGAGAGTCTCAAGCCGCTGGGCGACGGATTCATCAAACTGGTGAAGATGATCATCGCGCCGGTCATCTTCCTGACGATCAGCACCGGCATCGCCAACATGCGCGACATGCGCCAGGTCGGGCGGGTCGCGGCAAAGGCGTTCGGCTATTTCTTTGTTTTTTCGACCCTGGCCCTCGTCGTCGGTCTGGTCATCGCCAACGTGGTGCGCCCCGGCGCGGGGCTGAATATCGACCCGGCCTCCCTGAACGCCGGCGCCGTGGCCCAGTACGCGACCGCCGCGCATGAGACCTCGATCGTCGGCTTCCTGAGCGCCATCATTCCGACGACGCTGGTCAGCGCCTTCGTCGAGGGCAATATCCTGCAGACCCTGCTGGTGTCGGTGCTGTTTGGCCTGTCGCTGGCCTTCGTCGGCGAGGCCGGCGCGCCGGTCCGGCGGGCGCTGGAGTCCCTCAGCCAGGTTGTCTTCAAACTGGTGGCCATTCTGATGAAGGCCGCGCCGGTCGGAGCCTTCGGGGCCTTTGCCTTCACCATCGGGGCCTACGGGCTGGCGGTTATCGGCAATCTGGTGGCCCTGGTCGCCACGCTCTATCTGACCTCGCTGATCTTCGTGATCGGGGTTCTGGGCCTGGTCTGCCTGGCCAACGGTTTTTCTATTTTCAAGCTCATCGCCTACCTGAAGGAAGAGCTGCTTCTGGTCCTTGGGACCTCTTCTTCGGAAGCGGCGCTGCCCAGCCTGATCCAGAAGCTGGAGCGGGCCGGCGCGTCGAAGTCGGTGGTCGGCCTCGTGGTGCCGACCGGCTATTCGTTCAATCTGGACGGCACCAACATCTACATGACGATGGCGGCGCTGTTCATCGCCCAGGCCATGAACATCGACCTCAGCCTGCAGGACCAGGTCCTGCTGCTGCTGGTGGCCATGCTGAGCTCCAAGGGCGCGGCCGGCATCACCGGCGCGGGCTTCATCACCCTGGCGGCGACGCTGGCGGTGGTGCCGAGCGTTCCGGTCGCCGGCATGGCGCTGATCCTCGGTATCGACCGCTTCATGAGCGAGTGCCGGGCGCTGACCAATTTTGTCGGCAACGCCGTGGCCACGCTGGTCGTGGCCCGTTGGGAGGGCGAGCTGGACCGCACCGCGCTGCATCTGGCGCTGGGATCGGGTCCCGGGCGTCTTGCCGCGGCGCCGGACCCGGCGGCCGGACCCGGCGACAAGGGCATCATTACGGCCGACTGAGATCGGTGGGGAACTAGAGAGGGCGGAGATGACCATGAGGATCACAACACGTACAGCGCTTCTGGGCGGGGCGGCGGGTTTGGCGTTGCTGACGTCGGCCACCGGGGTGTGGGCGCAAGCCGCGCCCGCGGCCGCCAGTCCGGACCCGTCGCGGGGGGTCACGGTCGTGGACGAGCTGGTCGTTGTCGGATCGCAAATCCGCGGCGCCTCGACCACGGCGGCGCTTCCGGTGCTGGTGCTGGACGCCGACCAGATCGACGCGATCGGCGCCAACTCCGGTGACGACCTTTTCCGCTCCATACCCCAGATGGGTGACGTCCTGTTTGAGGCGTCCAACGCGCCGCAGACCGGCAACTCGGCGCGGGGCGACGTGAACTCGGTCAATCTCCGCTCCCTGGGCGTGGGCAACACGCTGGTGCTTCTGAACGGTCGGCGCATGGTCGCCCACCCGACGAGCCAGGGCACGTCAGACACCGGCACGGTGCCGGTGGTTAGCTACAATTCAAACGCCATTCCGGTCTCCGGCGTCTCGCGGCTCGAGGTGCTGCTGGACGGCGCCGCGGCCATCTACGGCGCCGACGCGGTGGCCGGCGTCGTCAACACGGTGATGAAGGACAATTTCGACGGCGTCACCGTCGAGGCGGAATACAGCGGCAACGAAGGCACCGCGATGCGGGAGTTCGAGACCAGCGTCTTCGCCGGCAAGAACCTCGACCGCGGCAACATCTCGCTCTTCGCCAGCTACAGCGACCGTTCGACGCTGAAAGCCGAAGACCAGGACTTCACCCGCAGTGACGACATGCGGCCGTTCTTCGCCGACCAGCCCGGGTTCGAGACCTCGACCGTCACCGACAACCGGTCCTCGAATACGCCATGGGCGCGTCTGTCCACCCCCGGCAGCACGACCGCCCTGCGGCCCCGCTCGAACGGTGTGGTCGTGGCGACATCGGCGGGGGCCTTCCACGTCCAGCCCGAAACCTTCGGCTGCTCGGGGGTCAATCTCAACAACGGGATCTGCCTGGTCAGCGGTAACGGATCCTACAACGGCGACATCCGGGAGCTTCGCTACGATACCCGCTACGGGACGACCGTGAGGTCGGCCATCGAGCGCACCAACCTCTTCCTGACTGGACATTACGACCTGACCCCGACCGTCACGGCGTTCGGGGAGATCGGCTATTACGGCGCCGAAAGCCGCGCGACCCAGCCGCCGGTCGTCAATCTGAACGACATCTGGATTCCGGCCAGCAACTACTGGAACCCCTTCGGCCCGATCACCTTCGCCAACGGATCGGCCAACCCCAACCGGCTGCCGAACCTGACCAATGTCCCGGCGGCCGGGCTTCCGATTCTGTTGGGCAACTACCGCTACGTCGACGCCGGATTCCAGGACGTCACGGTGAAGAACTTCCAGTCCCGCTTCCTCGGCGGCCTGCGTGGCCAGTGGCGCGGCTTCGACTGGGAGACGGCGCTGCTCTACTCCGCGGCCGAGGCCGAGGACCGGTCGCCCAATATCAACATGACCGCTTTGCAGCAGCAGCTCGCGCTGTCGACGCCGGACGCCTACAATCCCTTCTCGGGCGGCTGTGTGGCCACGACCAGCTACGGCGACTGCTCGCCGTCCTCCCAGGTCGCCATCGACGCCATCAAATTCAATCTGCGGCGCTTTTCGCGAACCACGCTGACGCTGGCCGACTTCAAGCTCTCGCGCAACGACCTGTTCGAGCTCCCGGGCGGGTTGGTCGGGGTCGCCTTCGGCGTGGAATATCGCCGCGAGACCCAGTTCGATGACCGCGACGAAAACCTCGACGGGACCTTCACCTTCGTCGACTCGGTGACGGGCGACACCAACCTGTCCAATGTCGTGGCCGTCAGCCCCAACCCCGACACCCGCGGTCATCGCACGGTGGCCGGGAGCTTCCTCGAATTCGCCCTGCCGCTGGTCTCTCCGAGGATGAACATCCCGCTGGTGCACAGCCTCGATATGCAGCTGGCCGGCCGCTACGAGGAGTATTCGGACTTCGGCTCGGTGGCCAAGCCCAAGGTCGCGGTGGCCTGGGACATCGTCGACGGCTTCCGCCTGCGCGGCTCCTATTCCCAGGGGTTCCGCGCGCCGAACCTCGAACAGGTCAACGCCACCCAGTACGCGCGCCTCACCAGCGGCACCGACTACTACCTCTGCGAGGCCGACCTGCGTCGCGGGACGATCACCTCGATGACCCAGTGCTCAAGTTCGGTCGGCGCCTCGCTGGTGGTCTCGGGCAACCCCGACCTCGCGCCGGAAGAGAGCACCAACCAGTCCTATGGCCTGGTGCTTCAACCCCGGTTCCTGCCGGAGGAATGGGGCGCCTTCACCCTCACTGTCGATCGCTGGAAGATCCAGCAGGAACAGATCGTCGGCCTGCTGGGCACCCAGGCCGCGCTGGCCCTCGACTACCTGAACCGCCTCCAGGGCGGGGCCAACCCCAACGTCATCCGCAAGGCGCCGAACGCGGACGATATCCTGCGATATGCCGGCACGGGTCTCGATCCGGTGGGCGAAGTGACCACGATCACTGACCGCTTCATCAACCTGCAGCCCCAGACCGTGGAGGGGCTGGACATCAGCTTCACCTGGTCGAAGCGGCGGACCCCGTGGGGCAGTTTCACCGTCCGCGTCGGCGGCTCCCAGTTGCTGAAGTTCTCGCGCGACCCGGGCGACATCGTCGATTCCCTCTACGCGGCGCGGGCGGCGAGCGTCATCAATCCGCTGACGCCCCTGCCGGAATCCAGCCAGCTCATCGCCCAGAACGGGCGTCCGGAATGGAAGATCAGCACCAACGTCATCTGGCGCAAGGGACCCTGGCGCGCCGGCCTCTCGACCCAGTACGTCAGTGACGTCAAGCAAACCGATCTGCTGAGCACGACCGGCGAGCCCTGGGTGGTCAAGGCGCAACTGGTCGGCAATCTCTATGGCCAGTACGAGTTCGGGGGCGACGGTTTCGCCTCCGGCGCCCGGCTTCGGGTCGGCGTAAGGGACCTGACCAACGAGGGCCCATCCCTGGCTGAAGAAGGCTATCTGGGGTCCGTTCAGCGTCCCTATCACCGGTCCTGGTACATCAGGATGAGCAAGACGTTCTGACCATTGCCCGGCGCGGCCCCATCGGGTCGCGCCGGGTTGTCGCGAGGAAAATCGATGAAGTTTGCGGCGCTGCTTCTGGCCGGTCTGTTTCTGGCGTCCACGGGGGCTTCGGCCCCGCAGGCCCGGACGATGGAGCGCGCCCCCAGGTCGATCCCCTGTCCGCTATCGGCCGGGCAGGGGACCCGCTGCGTTTCCGGGCAGGACAGCAACGGCGCCTGGTATGTCGCGGCGATCCCGCCGAACTGGAACCATCGCCTGATCGTTCACGCCCACGGCGGTCCACGCACGGGCAAGCCTGAAGCCGCCGACCCCCTGGAGGACCTGGACCGGTTCTCGGTCATGGTCCGCCACGGCTATGCCTGGATCGGATCGAGCTACCGGCGCGGTGGCTACGGCGTCCGGATGGCGGCGGAGGACGTCGACAACAGCCGCAAGGCCTTCTGGGCCCGGTTCGGTCGTCCCGAGCGCACCCTGCTGCACGGCCAGTCCTGGGGCGGCAACGTCGCCGCCATGGCCTCGGAGCTCTATGCCGGCGATGCGACGACGGGCTGGAACTACGACGGGGTGCTGATCACCAACGGCGTCGTGTCGGGGGGCACGCGCGCCTATCCCTTCCGGGCCCATCTGCGGGCCGTCTACCAATACTATTGCGGCAACCACCCCGCGGCGGACGAGCCGGCCTATCCGCTGTGGCAGGGGCTGCCGCTCGACAATCGGATGACCCGCGCCGAGCTGCGCCAGCGCATCCAGGCCTGCACCGGCGTGGACAGTCCGGCCGCCGATCGCACGCCGCAACAGGCGGCTCGCCTGCGCGACATCCTGGCGGTCACGGGCGTGCAGGAAGATCAGTTGGTCAGTCACATGGGCTGGGCCACCTACCTGTTCCGGGACATGGTCCTGCGGCGGCTGGGCGGCCACAACCCGTTCGACAACAGCACGACAATCTACAGCGGGTCGGCCGACGACGCCGCGTTGAACGCCGGCGTGCAGCGCTTCACGGCCGATCCGGAAGGGGTTGCCCGGCTGGCCCATGACGCCGACCTGACGGGCCGTATCACGCGGCCGACCGTGACCCTGCACGCCCTGCACGATCCCACTGTCAGCTTCGGCGCCGAAGCGCTCTACGCCGCCACCGTCGCGGCGGCCGGACGGTCTGACCTGCTGGTCCAGGCGGCGACGGACGAGGACCAGCACAGCAAGCTTTCGGACGCCGGCTACATGACCGCCCTGGATTCGCTCGAGGCCTGGATTGACAGCGGCGAGACGCCGGACCCGACCCGCTTCCAGGCGCGCTGCGAGGCCCTGTGGGCGTCATTGGGACCGTGCCTGTTCATCACTCCCCCTCCGACTCTGTAATCGCCGCCCGCCGTGCCGAAAGAGATCAATCCGACCGCGCCGCGCAGCACCGCGCCGCGACCCGCCCGCACGTGCTGTCAGTCCAACACTAACCCTTCTCCACCAAGGCCTTGGTGGCCAAAGCGGAGGCTGTATTGAGACCGATATCCTACAAGCGTCACAGGTTTCCGCCGGAGGTCATTCGGCATGCGGTCTGGTTGTATTTCCGCTTCACCCTGAGCCTTCGGGGCGTTGAGGAACTGCTCGCGCAGCGCGGCGTCGAGGTCAGCTACGAGACGATCAGATGCTGGACTCTGAAATTCGGCCAGCAGTTTGCGCACAACCTCAGACGATCACGACCAAAGCCGACCGGTCGCTGGCATCTGGACGAGATGGCCGTAAAGATCGGCGGCAAGCGGATGTTTCTCGACCGGGTGGGATGCGGGAGAACAATAGGGCGGAAAACTCCCACCTGCCGATCCGGCGACGGGAACGAAAGCAGCAGAAGGTCAAGTCCAGGGCATTGGCCCCGACGTTCCTGGCCCCACACGCCGCCGTCTACAATGTGTTCAATCTCCAGCCCCATCTGATCCGCAGGGCGACCTTCCGCTTCTTTCGGGCCGAGGCGCATCGGACGTGGGCGGCTGTGACCGGCGCTGGCCTTATCGGCCGATCGGGGTAAGGGGTGTTTCGGCCTGCGGTCGTTAAGCTGACAGGATCTCCAAATTCCTATTCCCGCACGCCGATCGCCATGCGCATGGCCCTCAGGCCATCGAGAACCTTCTGGTCCTGATCGCGCAGTTCGCCCCCTACGCTACTGGCGAGGCCAAGGGAATCGAGATGGAGGCGGAGGGCGCCGGCGTGCCAAAGTCCGTCCGACGCCCAGCTATCAGCCATGGCGACGATGCCCTGAGTGATCGCGCCGATGGCCTTCAGGCCGCCAGCGTCGGCGACCCCGGCGATGTGGGAAGCGATTCTGGCGATCACGCCAAATTCTCCGAGCAGTGTGTCGTTGCTCGCGCCGGCATAGGGTGCGAGTTCGTCCAGCTTCCCGGCGACGAACCGACGCGTCGACTCCGACATCGTCTCGAGTCTCCGGTCGGCGGCGGCGACGAGGTCGCAGATCCGAGGTCCAGTTTCGGACTGAACAGCTTTGGCCAGGCGGTTTTCGACGGCAAACAGCATCGTGGCGGCCATTAGGTCCTCCTACCCGAACAGGGAGTCGATATCGTCCTGGGACATGGCGCGATCCAGGGTCGAGGTGAGCGCGATCGCCTCGGCGCGCCGTTCCGGCTGGCCATCGGGCGGGGCCTGTTTTCTGAAGCGGCGGTCGGGGCCGAAATAGGTGGGGCTGTTGACGAACTCACGCTTGCTGCGGGCCAGCCATTCCATGCAGTTCGCGAGATTGGACGGCGAGATGGGCTTCTTCAGCACCATGGTCGCGCCAGAATCCCGCGCGCGCATAACCTTGTGAAGGGGCGTGAAGCTGCTGATCACGATAATAGGGGCGGTGGGGTGCTGTCAGTCCAACGCCAACTCGTCTCCACTTGGCGTGGCTTGAGCAGGGGGGCTCACCCTCAGCCGGCGAGGGTCTTCCACTCGGCAAAGGCAGCCGATCTTCGGGCTTTGAAATCGTCTCGGCTGATGAGGTGGCGTTCCTGGTTGAAGTGGTTGTGGAAGGCGGCGTGGACGGAGCTGAACTTCTGCAGGGTCTTCATCTGCCTGAACCTCAGCATGGCCCGCTCTCGTCGTCGGAATGGCAGATGTGAGTTCTCTGCCCTGTTGTTGAGCCAGCGGCCAAGTACCTGCTTTTCAGCGTTGCCAAGCAGCTTCATGGCGGCCTTGTAGGAGCGTAGTCCGTCGGTCACCACGACCTTGGGCCGGCCGTGACGCTTCATGGCTTTCCTGATGAATTTCAGCGCGGCAGCCCTGTCCCTGGTCTTGGTGACAAAGGATTCCAGCACCTCACCCTCGTGATCCACGGCACGCCAGAGGTAGTGCATTTCGCCGTTGATACGGACGTAGACCTCGTCCAGATGCCACCGCCAATGGGTGTAGGCCCGCATGTGATCGACGCGTTTGCGGCGGATCTCTGCGGCGAACATCGGGCCGAACCGGTTCCACCACAGCCGCACGGTTTCGTGGCAGATGTCGATACCGCGTTCGGCCAGCAGATCCTCCACATTCCGGAGCGACAGCGGGTACTTCACGTACATCAACACCACGAGGCGGATCACCTCGGGCGAGCTGTCAAACCAGCGGAACGGGTTGGTCGATTTGGCCATGCCAGAACCCTGGCGCGGACCGGCTTACCGAGAGGCTAAAGTTTGGGCTGACAGGACCCCCCGGGCGCCTCGGGCTCAGGCATATCGTCCCGCGACCGCCCGCAGCGGGATCGTCGTCGCGCCAATAGGCTGATCAATCGGTCACGGGCGCGGACGTTCGAGCGGCTGCTGGGGTGAACGCTGCATGGCCCGTAGTCGCCGGTTCCGAGTAGTCTGTAAATTCAGTAACTTACCCCTTGCGGGAATGGCGGTGGAAGGGAGCCTGAAGACGAACTCTCGCTGGACCCTGCTGGGCGCCAATCGGCTGGGCGCTTGCCTACCCCGCCGGATTGTCGGCGACGGCCTCGTTCGGCCAACGGAAATCTGTGTAGGTCGCCGTTATGCTAAAATCCAACGCCCGCACTTCATGCCACCAGGCCAAGGGCATGAAGTGGATCTCCCCCGGGGCCAGGGTCACGTCGTAGGCCTTGGCGGTGGATAGGTCTTCAGGTCGAGGTCAGGATCCTCGAGATCGACGACCTGACTGAACACATGGCGGTGGTTGTAGAGCTTGCCGACTTCGGCGGCGGGCGGGCGTGGTGGGCGGTAACCGGTTGAAACCACTGGTCGACTTAAACATCTCATGCAATGGCTCGCTGAGTTCAGTTTGACCCTCCATCAAGGGAATGTCCCCATGGCTGACAGGAGCAGCGATCTTGTCGAGCGCATCATCCGCGCCGATGCGCCCAAGGACCGTTGGGAGGCGCTGGAAAGCGGCCTGCGCGACCTCGGACTGGATCAGATCAATTACGCCTACATCGACCAGGCCGCCCATACGCTGGTCGAGGCGCGCACCCCGCCGTTCATGACGACCATGCGTCCCGACTGGGTCGAGCGATACGTCGAGAAAAAGTATGACCTCGTCGATGATCTGGTCGACCACGTTAAGACCGGCGTGTTCACGCCCCAACTGTTCGTCTTTGAGCAATCCCAGAATTTCATCGCGCCCGGATATGCTCGTGAGGCGCGCGAAGCCGGATTGAGCGCCGGCCTGGTCATCCCGCTTTGCGGCGATCCTCGATCCCTGACCGTGACAGCCGGGATCATGTTCGGCTCCAGCCTGGCGGGGGGCGAGGCGGAGTGCGTTCTGAGCGAGAAAGCGGCCGCGCTTACCGCGCTGGGGCATATTTTTCACACGGGCATGATCGGCGAGTTCAAGCGACGGCAGGCGGGGGCCCGCCCGCTGAGCCCCCGAGAGCGCGATTGTCTGCAATTCGCCGCGCGAGGTCTGCGGGCCGCGGCGATCGCTGACCGACTGGGTCTGGCGCAAGGCACCGTCGAACTTTATTGCGCCAATGCGCGCCGCAAGCTGGGCGCCAAGTCGCTGACCGAGGCCGTGGCGCGGGCGATTTTGTTCCAGCAGATCGAGCTCGAGTGACGCGCCCCCTTGGGGTTTACCCTAGATTGCTGGCGTAACCCGAGCTCAGCATCTTGCCGCCCAGGGCGCGAACGCCGCGCCGGCTTGAGCTCTGGGGGAAACACTCGATGTCTGCCAATCGAATTTCGACGCGCGGCCTGCTGCTTGCGTCCGCCATCTCGCTGTCGGTTCCTGGCGCGGCTCTCGCCGCCGACGTGACGGTGGTCAACGGCGAGACCTCCGGGCAGATCCAGTTTGGCGGAACCGACCAGATAACGATCAACCCGGGGGGCGCGGTTACGACCACCAACGGGCAGAGCGGACTTCTGCGGACGTCCGGCTCTGCAGGCGCAGGCGCCGTGATCAACAACGCCGGCACGGTGCAGTCCGCCGGTGTAAGTGCGGGCGTGGGGGCGTCGGCGGCGCATGCGGGCGCGCTGACGATCACCAATAGCGGCACAATATCGGCCCCCGGCGGCGCGGGCATCTACCAGCTGACGACGACCGGTCCCATCACGATCAACAATTCGGGGACCATCATCGGGGCGACGCATGCGGTGGTGTTCGGCGCGGGCGACGACACGCTGAACCTGTCGACCGGCTCCAACATCGTGGGCATAGTCGAGGGCGCGCAAGGCAGCAACACCGTCAATCTCAACGGCTCGATTGCAACCGCGACCGAGGCCCAGATCGGCGCCAATACGCGCAATTTCTGGACCCTGAACGTCAATTCCGGGTACTGGACGCAACGCACGGAGGCGGCGGCCAACGTCGTCAATATCGCGGCCGGGGCGACCCTCCACCTCGACGAACGAGGCGATCTGGAGGGTTACATATCATCCTCCGGCGCCTGGCCGCTGACCCTCGCCGTCAACGGCAGGCTGATCGCGATGATCGATGCCGAACCGGCGAGCACGTCCTACTACGACGCCAACATCAGCTTGTCCGGGTCCGGTTCCGTTGACTTTGACGGTCACCGGATAAGGCTGGATCGGAGCTCGACGCTTACCGGTCCGATCACGATCATCAACGGCGCCTGGGCCGTCACCGGCGATGTGCGGGGGTCTTTCGTCGTCGGCGCCGGGTCGGTCCTGCGCATCGGCGGCGCCTTCACCGCGCCCGACATCGATGGCTACGTCGATCAGGTGGATGGCGGCAGCACGACAGGGACCGTGGGCGGAAACATCGCCAACAGTGGCGCGGTGTTTTTCGACCGGTCCGACGACTACACATACGCAGGCGTCCTGTCGGGCACAGGCTCGGCGACCAAGCTGGGTGACGGGCTGCTTGTTCTCAGCGGGGTCACCCAGACCGGACTGATTGACGTCAAGGCCGGCGCGCTGAGCGCGACGGGCGGGGTAGACGCCGATCTTCATCTGGCGGTTACCGGCGCGGCCAGCGCCGCAAACGGGTCGGCGATCACGCTGGGCGTCGAGGGCGCCGGAGCGGGTGTCCTTGACGTCAGCGGCGACGTGACCTCGGTCAACGGCGCCGGTATTCGCCTTTTCAGCAATCAGGGCGAGCTCACGGTTACTATCGCGGCGGGCGCGACCGTGAGCGGCGACATAAACGGCATCAGCATGAGCGGCGAGGGCTCGGCCAGAATCGTGAACCGTGGCACGATCCTGAACACAGCAGCCTTCGATCCGGATCCGGATGACGACTTTGACTATGCCGCGATCAACATCGCGGGGGACGAACCTCGCGGTTCGACAGTGACCAACTCGGGCAGCATTCTGTCGGCAAACGGTTTCGCCCTTTGGTTCGACCGGGGCGACGACACCCTCAACCTGGAAACCGGGTCCAACATCGACGGCCAGGTCGATGGCGCCGGCGGAACCGACACCCTCAATCTAGCCGGCACGATCAGCGCCAAGACATCGCAGCAAGTCTTCGCCAACCTGGTCGAGTTTGAACGCGTCAACGTCAACTCAGGCTACTGGACCCAGAAGAGCGAAATCTCCGTTGATAGGGTCAGCATCGCGTCAGGCGCCACGCTCGAGGTTGAGAACAGCCTTCTTCTTGTCGCCAGCAACGCGCCGGAGGCGGTCACTGTCAACGCCGGCGGCACGCTACAGATCGGCAACGGGGGTACGACAGGCGCTCTCGCAGGCAATCTGGCGGTCAATGGCACGGTCATCTTCGATCGCTCAGACGACTACCTCTTCGCCGGCGCCTTCGCGGGCAATGGCAGCCTGATCAAGCGCGGAGCGGGCAAGTTGACGCTGGACGGCGTCTATACCTTCAGCGGCACGACGACGATCGAGGCGGGGACCATCAAGATTACCCAGCTCGACGCCTCCGGCGCGCTCGTCCTGGGGGCCGGCTCCACGGTTGACCTGTCCGGATCAGACCAGACGGTGGGCGGTCTGGCCGGCGGATCAGGGTCGACGGTGAATATCGACAACGCCACTCTGACCATCAATCAGCCGAGCAGCACGACGCCAACGGTGTTTGGCGGCAACCTGACCGGAGACGGGGCGCTTACCGTTACGGGAAACGGGATCCTCGATCTTGCGGGGGTCAACACCTACACAGGTCCAACCACCGTCAACGGCGGCACGCTGAACGTCAACGGCTCCATCGCGTCGCCCGTGACGGTCAACAGCGGCGGCACGCTGGGCGGCTCGGGCACGATCAACGGCGGGGTCAATATCGGCAACGGCGGCGCGCTTTCGCCCGGTAATTCGCCGGGTGTGCAGAACATCGCCGGTCCGCTGACCCTGGCGTCCGGTTCGACGACCATCGTCGAGGTCGACCCGACCCTGGCGGTCACTCATGACCGGATCAATGTCACCGCGGGCTCGGCGACCATCGTCAGCGGCGCGATCCTCAGCATCCGTCCTCTGGGCGCCATCGCCAACTACGGCCGGGTAAACGACTATGTAATCCTCACAGCCACCGGCGGTGTGAGCGGCAGTTTCGGTGCGAACGTCAGCAGCACCATGCCGCTCCTGACCCCCAGCCTTACCTATTCGGCGAACTCGGTCAGCTTGCGCCTGATCCGCAACGACATCACCTTCGCCAGCCTGGCGAGCACGTCGAACCAGGCGGCGGTCGGCGCGGCGGCGGAAGCGACAGGTCCGTCGGGCGTCGCCTACACGTCCCTGGTCGGCCAGGACGCGGCCGGCGCCCAGGCCGGTTATGACGCCTTGTCTGGTGAACTCTATGGCGCGGCGGGCTCACTGGTCATCGACCAAAGTCGCCACCAGCGTGCGATGCTCCTGCGTCAAGCGGGCTCGGAGGGGACCGGCGCTTGGGCGCAGGTGTTCAGCGGCGAAGCGACCACCAAGGCCAGGGGCGGCTCTGCCGAGGCCCGGGACCAGAATTACGGATTCGCCGGTGGCGGCCAGACCCTGTTGGGCGGCTGGACCCTCGGCTTCTCGCTGGGCTACGGCAAGTCAGACATCGACGTCGCCGCCCGTGGCAGCGCGACGGCTGTCGAGACCCTTCGCGCGGGCGTCTATGGAGGGGCGGGCTTTGGCGACTGGAGCGTCAGCTTGGGCGCCGAGACCGCGAGCCATGGATTTGAGGCCACCCGCTCCATCGTGTTCCCGACCGTGACGCAAGCCGTCCGCGCTGACTACGACGGGACGACCCGGCAGATCTTCGGTGAAGTCGCCTACGCGGCGACGTTGGGCGGCGCGGCTTTCGAGCCCTTTCTTGAACTCGCCCAGGTCTGGTTCAAGAGCGATGCGTTCAGTGAGACCGGGGGAACCCTGGCGTTGAACGTTGCTGAGGAAGACCGCAGCGTCTTCCTGACGACCATCGGCGCGCGGGTCAGTGGCGGCGGCCCCGTCGTCCGCCCCCACCTGTCGCTCGCCTGGCGCCACGCGAGCGGCGACATCGAAGGGACCTACGCTGGTGCGTTCGGCGCATCGGCGTTCACAGCCAAGGGTGCGAGCGTGGCCAAGGACGCTCTGCTGGTCGACGCGGGCCTCGGGTTCGATATCGCGCCCGCGATCAAGGGCATGGTATCCTATGGCGGCGTTCACTCCAGCGACACCGAGGAGTACAGCGCAAGGGTCGGTCTGTCGGTCAAATTCTAGGGTGGTTCCAGAGGCTGATCCCGGCGCGGTCTGGCTCGGGGCGCTGACGGTTGACCTGTCCGCCGTCGGTGCTGTCAGTCTAACGCTAACCTTTCTCCGTCAAGGGCCCGATGACCGAGGCGGTGGGTGCGATGAGACCGATTTCCTACAAGCGTCGCCGGTTTCCACCGGAGGTCATCCGGCATGCCGTCTGGCTGTACTTCCGCTTCACGCTGAGCCTTCGGGATGTCGAGGAGTTGCTGGCTCAACGGGGTGTCGAGGTCAGCTACGAGACCATCCGGTGCTGGACTCTGAAGTTCGGCCGGCAGTTCGCTCACAACCTGCGCCGGTCACGGCCGAAGCCCACCGGTCGTTGGCATCTCGATGAGATGGTGGTGAAGATTGGCGGCAAGCGGATGTTCCTCTGGCGCGCCGTCGATGACGAAGGCGAGGTCCTCGACATGCTGGTCCAGGAGCGCCGCAACAAGGGCGCAGCCCTTAGGTTGCTTCGGAAATTGCTGAAGAACCAGGGTGTCCGACCCGAGGCGATCGTCACCGTCAAACTCGCCTCGTACCGCGCCGCAGCCCGAGATCTGGGTCTGACCGATCGCCACCAGCCCGGCGGGATGCGGGAGAACAATCGGGCGGAAAACTCACACCTGCCGATCCGGCGAAGGGAGCGAAAGCAGCAGAAGTTCAAGTCCCGGGCTTCGGCTCAGAAGTTTCTCGCCACCCACGCCGCCGTCTACAACCTCTTCAACCTCCAGCCCCATCTGATCCGCCGGCCGACCCTCCGCCTCTTCCGGGCCGCCGCTCACCAGACCTGGGCGGCTGCGACGGCCGCTGTCTGACCAGCAGGTCGGGTAGGGCGCTTTGCGGCCCGCTGCCGTCAACCTGACAAAACCGGCTGATCAATCGGTCACGGGCGCGGACGTTCGAGCGGCTGCTGGGGTGAACGCTGCATGGCCCGTAGTCGCCGGTTCCGAGTAGTCTGTAAATTCAGTAACTTACCCCTTGCGGGAATGGCGGTGAGAGTGGGATTCGAACCCACGGTAGGCGTTAACCTACACACGCTTTCCAAGCGTGCGCCATAGACCACTCGGCCACCTCACCAGCACCATCGGTCGGGGACTGGTCAAAGTCCCCGGCGCAGGAAGGCGCGCAATATACTCATGGGCTTCCCGGTAGCAAGCGCGGTTGCGCGATTGTTGGCCGATGACGGGGCGGGGCGGGCGGCGTTTGGCGTCGGCGCGGCGGCATTCGCGTTTTGGCCGGTGAAATCCGCCGTCCGAACGCCTATCTTTCGAGCCTGCCGCCAGAATGAGGACGCCATGCTGTTCGCCCGCAAGACCGCCGACCTGCCCACCGCCGAGACCGCCCTGCCGGGCCGGTCGACGGCCCTGCCGACGGCGGACAGCCATTTCATCTCCGGTCGGCCGCTGAAAGGCCCCTGGCCCGAGGGTCTGGAACAGGCGGTGTTCGCCATGGGCTGTTTCTGGGGTGTCGAGCGCATCTTCTGGCAGATCCCCGGGGTCTGGACGACGGCGGTCGGCTATGTCGGCGGCCTGACGCCCAATCCCACCTATGAGGAGGTCTGCAGCGGCCGCACCGGCCACACCGAGGCCGTGCTGGTGGTCTTTGACCCGGCGGTGGTCAGCTATGACGCCCTGCTCAAGGCCTTCTGGGAGAACCACGACCCCACCCAGGGCATGCGCCAGGGCAATGACGTCGGCAGCCAGTACCGTTCGGGCGTCTATACCCTCAATGACGCCCAGGCGGCCGCGGCCGCGGCGTCGAAGGGCGTCTATGAACAGGCCCTGGCCAAAGTGCGGATGGGGCCGATCACCAGCGAGCTCGCGCCGGGCGGGACCTTCTTCTACGCCGAGCCCTATCACCAGCAGTATCTGGCCAAGAACCCGGCGGGCTACTGCGGCATTGGCGGCACCGGCGTGACCTGCCCGATCGGGGTGGGCGTCGGCGCCGATCAGGGCTGAGCGGGCGGCTCTTCCAGCGTCCGGCGCAGGGTCCGGATGGCGCGGGCCGCCGAGGAATGGCGCTGACGCCAGACCAGCAGGCTGACCGCGCCGAGCGTGGCGATGATCATCGACACCGGCCCAAACAGCCAGGCCGCCGCCGCCAGGGCGAAGTAATAGCCGCGCACCCCGGCGTTGAATGACGACAGCGCCGGATTGAGGATCATGCCGGCGGCCTCGGCGAACGCCGCGCGCAGGCCGGCCGGGGCGGCCGGGTCCTCCGGCGTGGCTCCGAAAATGGTCAGGCAGTAGTTCATCTGGCGGATCGACCAGATGAAGTCGAGCAGGCCCCGGGCCAGCACGATCAGGATCACCGACAGCTGCAACTCGAACAGCAGCCGGGTCGAGGTCTTGATCAGCACCAGGCTGGAGATGCTGGCGAAGGCCTTCTCGCCGCCGAACAGCACCCCCGCCGCCGCCGCGATCAGCAGCAGGTTGGACGAGGCGAAGAAGGAGGCGGAGTTGAGGGCGTGGCCGAGCAGCTGGCCGTCCATGAACCGGCTTTCCCGTCGCGACATCTCGCCCATCCAGGCGCCGCGGATCACGGTCATGTCGCTGTTGAGCAGCCCGTCCCGCGACAGCGTCTTGATCAGGGGCTCGTAGAACAGCCAGCAGAAGGCGAAGAAGCCCAGGGCGGCGATGTCGGCGTCGGGCATGAACTCCTAGTCCTCGTTGATCAGGCTGGTATTGCGGGTGTCCGGCATGGCGATGACCGTCACCAGGCCGACGGCGAGAATGCCGCAGACATAGAGGTAGAAGCGGCTCTCATGCCCGGCCGCCTTGAAGCCCAGGGCGACGTATTCGGCCGAGCCGCCGAACACCGAATTGGCGATGGCGTAGGGCAGGGCCACCCCCAGGGCGCGGATGTGGACCGGGAACAGCTCGGCCTTGAACAGGCCGGAGATGGCGCTGTAGCCGGACTGGAACGTCAGGGCGATCATGATCAGGCCGAACGCCACCCAGATGTTGCTGGTTGCAGCGATGGCGCTGAGGATCGGCCAGGTGGCGATCATGCCGCCGCCATAGGCGAAGAGCAGCAGCGGCTTGCGGCCGACCTTGTCGGACAGCCAGCCGAACAGCGGCTGCATCAGCATGAAGCAGAAGAGAGCCAGCACCATGATCTGGCTGGCCGCCTCCTTCGAAAAGCCGGAGGTGTTGATCAGGAACTTCTGCATGTAGCTGGTGTAGACATAGTAGGCGAGCGAGCCGCCGGCGGTCAGGCCCATGACCATCAAGGTTTGACGTGGGTGTTTGAGGAACAAAAGCATGGTCCGCCCGCGCTCGGCGCCGGCGGCCTTGGCCTTCTCGAAGCCCTGGCTTTCCTGGATGCCGGTGCGGATCCAGAACACCACCACCGCCAGGCCGGCTCCGATGAAGAAGGGGATGCGCCAGCCCCAGGCCTTGAGGTCGGCCTCGGGCATAACCTGCTGCAGCACAACCACCAGTCCCTGGGCCAGAAGCGAGCCGGCGATCAGGGTCACATACTGGAAACTGGCCCAGAAGCCGCGGCGTTCGCGACCGGCCATCTCCGACAGATAGGTGGCGCTGGCGCCGTATTCGCCGCCGACCGACAGCCCCTGCAGGATGCGGGCGCCCAGCAGAATGGCCGGGGCCAGGGCCCCGACCTGGCTGTAGGTAGGCGCCAGGGCGATGACCAGGCTGCCGACGCACATCATGGCCACCGACAGGGTCAGGGCCGCGCGCCGTCCGGCTCGGTCGGCGTAGGCGCCCATCAGCCAGGCGCCCAGGGGGCGAGCCAGGAAGCCCACGGCCGACACCGCCGCGGCCTTGAACAGCTGCGCGGTCTGGTCGCCCTCCGGGAAGAAGTGGCTGGCGAAATAGACGGTGAAGAAGATGTAGGCCGACCAGTCGTACCACTCGACCAGATTGCCGGCCGAGCCGCCGAGGATGGCTTTCAACCGCTGCCCGGCGGTCAGGCCCGGCGGGGTCGGCCCATCGGGCGTTTCGTCGAAAGCGCCCGTTTCCGTGACCGTCATGCCGTCCCCCATTCACCCTGTCGGCGGGAGGTTAGGCGCCTCGACGACGAAGGGGAAGGGCGTCAGATCCGACCCAGCAACACCAGGATGATGACGATGACCAGAACCAGGCCTAGGCCGCCTGTGGGCGCATAGCCCCAGGACCGCGAGTGACCCCAGGTCGGCAGGGCGCCCAGAACGGCCAGGATCAGGATGATGATGAGGATGGTCCCGAGCATGTCGGCGTCTCCGTGAACAGCGCGGTCGAGCCGCACCGGTAACAACTCGGGAGACGGGCAGGGGTTCCTCGCCGGCGTCGCCCGCGGGTCGGCCAGCGACCCGCGGGGTCTGCGGGTGGGGGCTAGCTGTTGTCTTCGACCGGCGCGCCCGGACCGTTCTTCTTCATCGAGTCGATGGCGTTCTGGGCCGAGCTCTTAGAGCTGTAGCCCTCGGTCGCGAACATCACTTCGCTGTTGTATTTGAAGCGGACGCGGAACTCGCCCGCCTTGTCCTTATAGATTTCGAATTTGTGGGCCATGAGGGGCCTCGCTTTCAGTTCGGGGGAAGCGTCGATTGTCTGGCCCGGGGGGCGGGGGTGTCAATCGGGGCAGCCCAAACCGGGTGGCGATCTCGCCTAGCCGTGCGCCGGCGCTGGCCGAATCGACCACAGCGCGCCGACAAAGCCGCCCTTGATCCGCGGGAGCAGGGTCAGAATCAGCACGGTCAGAGCCGTCATCGAAACCGGCACGATCAGCCACGGCGAGGCTTCCCAGACAATCGGGAACAGGAGCATCGGTCCGATGACCAGATGGCCGACGATCAGGATCGTGAAATAGGCCGGGCCATCGTCGGCCCGATAGGCCGAAAGGTCATGGCCGCAGGCCTCGCAGGTCGGGGACACCTTCAGATAGGCGCGAAACAGGCGGCCTTCGCCGCAGGCAGGGCATCGCTGGCGCAAGCCCCGGGTCAGGCCGGTCATGAGCGGGCGGGAAGTCGGGAGCTTGGACATGGCCTTCATATGGACTCGGTGTGATCCCGGGAAAAGGGGCTGACAACCCGCGACGCCAGAATTGATCATGATCCGCGTTTTCGTGTCTGGGGCGACAAGGTTGCGTGCTTGGGGGGAAGCTCTGCTAGGGTCGGCGTCTTGGGTAGAAAAAGGCATTCCGGTTTGACGTCGCATCAGATGCGTAGACTCGCCATGTCCTGTCTGGGCGGGATCATGGTCATGGTCGCGGCGACGCCGGTTCTGGCGCAGTCGCCGCCGCCCGCCGCCCGTGGGCGGCTGGTGACCCCGCAGTACCCGGTCCGTCCGGCCGCGCTGAAGCCGGCCCAGGCGGAGTTGCTGCAGCGCACCCTCGCCCAGGCGGACCGCCACGGCTTCGCGCCGGGCGAATTTGCGCCGCGCGGCGCCGGAGACGCGGAACTGATCGAGGCGACGGTTCGCTACGCCCAGGCCGTCAAGATCGGCCGGCTGCCGCTCGACGCCTTTCCCTCCGACTGGGGGCTGCGCCCGTTGCCCTTCGACGCCCGCACGGGTCTGACCCGGGCGATCGCCGATGATCGTCTCGAGGCTTGGCTCGCCAGTCTGCCGCCCGACTATCCCGGCTATGAAACCCTCCAGATCGGTCTGGCCGACTATCGCGCGATCCAGGCCAAGGGGGGCTGGGCCGTGCTGCCCGGCGGTCCCGATCTCAAGCTGGGCGCCACCGGACCGGCCGTGGAGACCCTGAGGATCCGCCTGGCCCTGGAGGACTCTGAAACGCCCGCCGTGGCGGCGCGGACGCCGCCTCCGGCCGTCCCGCCCTCCGCCGACGGATCGGTGAAGCCGGGCGATCCCCTGTTCGATGACGCCCTCGAAGAGGCGGTGAAGCGCGCCCAGAAACGCATGGGCCTGGAGCCCACCGGGGTGGTCAACAGCGCCACCCGGGCGGCGCTGAACATTCCGGTCGAGCGTCGCCTCGACCAGATCGTCGCCAACATGGAACGCTGGCGCTGGCTGCCCGCCCACCTGCCCACCGAACGGGTCCAGGTGAATGTCGCGGCGGGAATCCTGACCCTGTTCCAGGCCGATCAACCGACGCTGTCGATGCGCGCCGTGACCGGACGCCCCGGTTGGGAGACGCCGCTGCTGTCGTCGTCCATTGAATCGATCGTGCTCAATCCGCCCTGGAATGTTCCTTCGGGGATCGCGGCGCGGGAGCTCCTGCCCAAGGGTCGGACCTATCTCGCCAACGCCGGCTTCCGCATTCTGCCCGGCGGTCGGCTGCAGCAGCGTCCGGGACCGGGCAGCGCGCTGGGGCTGATCAAGTTCGACTTCCAGAATCCTTATTCCGTCTATCTGCACGACACGCCGAGCAAGGGCGGGTTCTCGCGCTACACGCGCCTGGCCAGCCACGGCTGCGTGCGGCTCGAAAAGCCGTTGGCCCTGGCCCGGGCGATCATGGAGGGCGACCCGGTCTGGACCCCCGAAGCCATCGACGCGACCATCGCCGGGGGTGAAACCACGCGCGCGCCGGTCGCACGGCCGGTCGCGGTCTTCCTGCTCTACTGGACCGCCTATGTGACGCCGGACGGGCAGGTGAACTTCCGCCAGGACCCTTACGGCTGGGACACCCTGTTGATGCAGCGGATCGCCGCGCGAGGCGGGGCCTAGTGATTGGCCGGCGACAGCTGCTGTCGGCCGGCCTGATCGGGCTGGCGAGCAGCGCCGGCGGCGTCGTCCAGGCGCGGCAGCCGGCGGTCGCCTCGCCAGCCCCGGCCAATGACCCTGAAGCTGTCGCGCCCGCGGATTTTCTGCTGTCGCCGACGCCCCTGACGCCGCCGCCGCCCGGTCCCCGTCACCTGAAGTTTCGCCACCTGCATACCGAACAGGATCTGGAGGTCGTCTATTGGGACGGCGGCCGGTACAGCTGGGACGCCCTGAAGGCGATCAACACCCATCTGCGCGACTTCCGGACCCTTGAAGAACATCCGATTGACGTGCGGCTGCTCGACATTCTGTTCACCCTGCAGACCCTGACCGGTTCCAGGGAGCCGTTCCGGATCATTTCCGCCTTCCGCTCGCCGCAAACCAACGAGATGCTCAGCGGTCAAAGCGCGGTCGCCAACGGCGCTTCCCAGGTCGCCAGGAAAAGTCTTCATATGGAAGGCAAGGCTATGGATGTGCGGCTTAACGACGTGGCCTTGACGGGCTTCAGAGATGCGGCGCTGGCGTTGCGGGGCGGCGGGGTCGGCTACTATCCGGACTCCGGATTTGTACATGTGGATATCGGTCCGGTCAGGACCTGGCAGGGATCGTAGGGGACAGACATCATGGCTCAGAAATCGGGCGTCGGCGGTTGGTTCTGGCTGCTCCTTGGCGTGTTGCTCGGGGTCGCGCTCACCCTGGCGGCGCTGCTGTTCCTGAGCTCGGGATCGGGCGACGGTGCTGATCGCGTCAGCGTGGCGGACGACGCCGCGCGGGCAGCGGCCGTTATCGAGCCGGCGCCGGCGCCGGCGCCGACGCCTGCTGTCGCGCCGCCGGCTGTCGAGCCCGCGCTCCGAGCCAACCCGACGCCCCGGCTGAATACCGGCATCGATCCGGTGTCGGATGACCAGATTGCCGACGACGCGGCGGCGGCCGGCATGACATCACGGACACCGCCGGCGAAGCCACGTGGTGAATAATCGACGCGTCGTACTGGATAGCGGGACAGACGCGGTCTAAAACAACTGTTCGGGCATCTTGCGCGGGCGTAGGACGAGCCGCTTCGGATTTTGGAGCGGCCTTTCTCACTCAGACGCGGGAGCGGGGGGAGAGGAGTTCTACGCGTTGGAGCCTACGAACACCGAGGCGCCGGAATACTTCCACAAGGTCGTCGATTGTCAGTGGGCCTGTCCGGCCCATACGCCTGTGCCAGAGTACATCCGTCTGATCGCTCAAGGCCGTCACGCCGACGCCTACATGGTCAACTGGAAGTCCAACGTCTTCCCCGGGATTCTCGGGCGGACGTGCGACCGCCCCTGCGAACCGGCCTGCCGGCGCGGGCGGATCGAGGACGAGCCGGTGGCCATCTGCCGACTCAAACGCGTCGCCGCCGACAACAAGGGCGACGTCTCGGCCCGAATGCCGACCCCGCCCGTCAACCGCATCGGCAAGAAGATCGCCTGCATCGGCGCCGGCCCGGCCTCGATGACCGTCGCCCGCGATCTGGCCCCGATGGGCTACGAGGTCGTGGTCTATGACGCCGACGCCAAGTCCGGCGGCATGATCCGCAGCCAGATTCCCCGCTTCCGTCTGCCCGAGAGCGTCATCGACGAAGAGATGGCCTTCATCACCGACCTCGGCCTGGAGATGCGCCTGGGCGAGCGGATCGACAGCCTCGGCGCGATGCTCGAGGAGGACTACGACGCCATCTTCGTCGGCACCGGAGCGCCGCGCGGCCGCGATCTCGACGTCCCCGGCCGCCAGGAAGCGGCGGCCAACATCCATATCGGCATCGACTGGCTGTCCAGCGTCTCCTTCGGCCACATCGAGTCGATCGGCCGCCGGGTGATCGTGCTGGGCGGCGGCAACACCGCCATGGACTGCTGCCGCACCTCCCGCCGTCTCGGCGGCGAGGACGTCAAGGTCGTCGTGCGGTCCGGTTTCGAGGAGATGAAGGCGTCCCCCTGGGAGAAGGAGGACGCCATGCACGAGGGCATTCCGATCCTCAACTTCCTGGTGCCCAAGGCCTTCACTCATGAAGACGGTCGCCTGACCGGCGTGACCTTCGAGGCGGTCGCCCCGGTCTATGACGACAAGGGCCGCCGTTCCCTGAAGCCGACGGGCGAGCCCGATCAGCACATCGAATGCGACGACGTGCTGCTGGCCATCGGCCAGGAGAACTCCTTCCCCTGGATCGAGCGTGACATCGGCCTCGCGTTCGACGAATGGGGCATGCCGGTCGTCGACCTGATCACCTTCCAGTCGACCAACGAACGGGTCTTCTTCGGCGGCGACGCGGCTTTTGGCCCCAAGAACATCATCTGGGCCGTGGCCCATGGCCACGACGCGGCGATCTCGATCGACCATTTCTGCCGCGGCAACGACGTGCGCCTCAGACCGCCGCCGGGGGTGCTGGTCTCGTCGCAGAAGATGGGCATCCACGAGTGGAGCTACGACAACGACATCTCCAACGATGATCGTCAGATCGTGCCGCAGCTGCCCACCGTCGAGGCCCTGGCCAATGTGCGGGCCGAGGTCGAGCTTGGCTTTGACGCGGTCCTCGCCCTGGCCGAAACCCAGCGCTGTCTCAACTGCGACGTTCAGACAGTGTTCGCCGCGCCGCTGTGCATCGAGTGCGACGCCTGTGTCGACATCTGCCCGACCGACTGCATCACCTTCACGGTCAATGGCGAGGAAGACGAGCTGCGGCCCAGGCTCAAGGCCCCGGCCCTGAACCTGACCCAGGACCTCTATGTCTCGGGCACCCTTCCGACGGGGCGGGTGCTGGTCAAGGACGAGGACGTCTGCCTGCACTGCGGCCTTTGCGCCGAGCGCTGCCCGACCGGCGCCTGGGACATGCAGAAGTTCGTCATCGAGATGAGCCACGCGGGCGGCGGAGGCACGCGATGACCCGGGCAATCGCGGCGACCAACGACTTCGTCGTCAAGTTCGCCAACGTCAACGGATCGGGCTCGGCCAGCGCCAATGGCCTGTTCGTCAAGGCCATCCTGCGCATGGGCGTGCCGGTGGCGGCGCGCAACATCTTCCCGTCCAACATCCAGGGCCTGCCGACCTGGTACGAGATCAGGGTCAGCGGCCAGGGCTGGCTCGGCCGTCGCGGCGGCGTCGATCTGATGGTCGCCATGAACCCCCAGACCTGGGCGCGCGATCTCGCCGAGATCGAGCCGGGCGGCTACCTGTTCTACGACTCCACAAAGCCGATGCAGACCGACCGGTTCCGGGAGGATGTCACCGTCGTCGGCGTGCCGCTGACGGCGCTGTGCAACGCCGCCTATGTCGAGCCGTCCAAACGCAAGGTGCTCAAGAACATCATCTGCCTGGGCGCGCTGACCTGCCTGCTCGGCATCGAGACGGCGGTGGTCGAGGCCCTCCTGGCCGAGGAGTACGCCTCCAAACCGGCCCTGATCCCGGCCAATATCGAGGCCATGCATATCGGCTTCAACTACGCCCGCGACCACCTTGCGCCTCTGGGTCTGCAGCTCGAGCGCGCCAACGCCGTGGGCGACCGAATTTTCGTCGACGGCAATACCGCCGCTGGCCTTGGGGCGGTCTATGGCGGCGCCACGGTCTGCGCCTGGTACCCGATCACGCCGTCGACCTCCCTGGCCGAGGCCTTCACCGACTATTGCGGCAAGCTGCGTCACGAACCGGAGACGGGCAAGGCGCGCTACGCCATCGTTCAGGCCGAGGACGAGATCGCCTCGATCGGCATGGTGGTCGGGGCAGGCTGGAACGGCGCCCGCGCCTTCACCTGCACCTCGGGCCCGGGCGTCTCCCTGATGCAGGAGTTCATCGGCCTCAGCTATTTCGCCGAGATTCCGGCGGTGATCTTCGACGTGCAGCGCGGTGGCCCCTCGACCGGCATGCCCACGCGCACCCAGCAGTCGGACATCCTGTCGACGGCCTACGCCAGCCACGGCGACACCAAACATGTGCTGCTGCTGCCCGAGGGGCCGGGCGAATGTTTCGAAATGGGGGCCCAGGCCTTCGATCTCGCCGACCGTCTGCAGACCACGATCTTCGTCATGCTCGCCCTCGACATGGGCATGAACGAATGGCTGACCGCGCCCTTCAAATGGGATGACAGCCGGCCGCTCGACCACGGCAAGGTCATGACCGCCGAGATGCTCGAGGCCGGGGCCGATTTCGGCCGCTACAAGGACGTCGACGGCGACGGCATCCCCTTCCGCACCCTGCCGGCGACTCATCCCTCGAAGGGCGCCTACTTCACTCGCGGCACCTCGCGCGACCAGTACGCCCGCTACACCGAGGAGGGGGCCCTCTATGTCGACAACATGGAGCGGCTGCTTCGCAAGTTCGACACCGCCCGGTCGCTGGTTCCGGCGCCGATCCTGCGCAAGGCGCCCCGGCAGACGTCCTACGGCGTGATCTATTACGGCTCGACCTCGCCGGCGATGGACGAGGCCCTGGCCGGGATGGAAGCCCGCGGCCTGAACGTCGACGCCCTGCGCGTCCGGGCCTTCCCGTTTCCGGGCGAGGTGTTCGACTTCATCGCCCACCATGAGCTGGTCTTTGTCGTTGAGCAGAACCGCGACGCCCAACTGCGGACGCTGCTGATCAACGAAGGCGGGGTCGACCCGGCCCGGCTGGTCAAGGTGCTCAACTACGACGGCTCGCCGATCACGGCGCGCTTCATCCAGGGCGAACTGGAGCGAGGCATGGGCGCGGTCGACGTCAACATGACCGGGGAGATGGCCCAATGACCTACATCGTCAAACCCCAGTTCCATCACCCCTCGCTGCCGACCAACGCGCTCGGCTTCACCCGCCGCGACTACGAGGGCAAGGTCTCGACCCTCTGCGCCGGCTGTGGCCACGACTCGATCAGCGCCGCCATCGTCCAGGCCTGTTTCGAGATCGACCTTGAGCCGCACCGCCTGGCCAAATTGTCGGGCATCGGCTGTTCGTCCAAGACGCCCGACTATTTTCTCGGCGCCAGCCATGGCTTCAACACCGTGCACGGGCGGATGCCGTCGGTGCTCACCGGCGCCAACCTGGCCAATCGCGACCTGATCTATCTGGGCGTATCCGGCGACGGCGACTCCGCCTCGATCGGCCTTGGCCAGTTCGCTCACGCCATGCGGCGCGGGGTCAACATGGCCTATATCGTCGAGAACAACGGCGTTTACGGACTGACCAAGGGCCAGTTCTCAGCCACCGCCGACAAGGGCAGCAAGTCCAAGAAGGGCATGGTCAATTCCGACAGCGGCATCGACCTGGTCGCCCTGGCCCTGCAGCTGGGCGCGACCTTCGTCGGCCGCAGTTTCTCCGGCGACAAGGAACAGTTGACGCCCCTGATCAAGGCCGCCCTGACCCACAAGGGCGCGGCCTTCATCGATGTGCTCAGCCCTTGCGTGGCCTTCAACAACCACAAGGGCTCGACCAAGAGCTTCGACTGGGTGCGCGAGCACAATGAGGCGGTGAACCGGCTGGACGTCATCCTCGGCCGCGCGCCGGTGACGGCCTCGTATGAACCGGGCTCGCTCGTCGAGGTGGCCCAGCACGACGGGTCGGTCCTGATGCTGCGCAAGGTGGCGGGCGACTACGACGCCACCGACCGGGGCCGGGCCATGACCTACCTCCAGGAACGGCAGGCGGTCGGCGAGATTGTCACCGGCCTGCTCTATGTCGATCCGGAGTCCGAGGACCTGCACGACGCCCTCGATACGGTGAGCAAGCCGCTCAACGCCCTGTCCGACGCCGAACTGACGCCGGGCTCGAGCGCGCTCGACAAGATCAACGCCGCGCTGAGGTAGGTCCCGGTCAGGCCCCGGCCGGGGCCTTGGCCTTGCCACGCATCAGGCCGGCGACGCCCAGGCGAAGCCAGTCGGTGACGCCGGTAAGAGAGGGCAGGCCCGGCGGCCGCGCCGGCAGGCAGGTTTCCAGAAGGGTCAGCAGGTCCTCGGGCGGACCGTCGTTGAGGAAGTGATCCGCGCCCTCCACCGGCACGAACCGCGCCCGGACGCCCTTGCGGCGCTGCAGCCATTGGAACAGTCGATCCGCGGCCCCGACGGGCGCGAAGTCGTCGGCGTCGCCGTGAAGAATGTGGATCGGCGCCCGAACCCGGCTCAGGGCGTCGTGCAGATGTTCGAGCTGCGGCCGTTGGCCGGAGACCTCCCTGACCGCGTTCTTGAGGTCGCGCGGAATGACGGCGACCAGCCTGGAACCCCATTGAACCAGCCATTTGGCCGTCGGCCCGGCTTCACCGTAGTAGCCGGACAGCAGCACCAGCCCGCGCAGGGCGGCGGGGTGATTGGCCGCCATCAGGGCGGTGATCGCCGCGCCATAGGATTGACCGACCAGGAGAATCTTCTGACCGGGCGCGGCCTGCAGCAGCGGCGCCAGGGCGTCGGCCTGGACCCGGATGTCGCCGACATATTCCACCGGATCGCTGCCGGCGAAGCCGGGGCGGTCGACGACGACCATCTCGCGATTGTCGGGCAGGGCAGCCAGAACCGGCGCCCAGTATTCGGCCCAGCTGGGGGCGCCGGTGACTACGACGATTTTCCAGGGGGCGGGCCTGGCGCGCGGCGTGACCAGGGCTGAAATCCGCCAGCCGCGATCGCCGCCGGCCTCGATCGAGACCCGTCGCACGACATCGTCGGGATAGGCGATCGCTGTCGGCACGTGCTCGACCCGTCCGGTCGCTGCCGACTCGAAACAGGCCCAGCCCAGTTCCAGCACGCCCTTGGCTCGCTTGCGCGCCACGTCAAAGTCTCCCGAGCGTCCCTCAATGGAAGGGAAACGCCCAATTCGGTCTATCGGTTCAGAGGATATGGGAACTGTGTGTCAAATGACCATGATCGCCGTGAGTAGCCGGCCATAGTCCGGCTCGCCCTGCCTGAATGCGCGGCGGTTTGAATAGAACCAGTCTTCCTCGGTGCAGGTATCGCGGCCGATCCATTCCGACCGGCTCACCCCGGCCTGGGTCAGGCGGTCGAGCACGAACCCCGGCAGGTCGAACAGGCGCTTGTCGGCGGCGGCGCCGGGGCGGAAGAACCGCTCCGATCCGGACTGCTTCGCCGCGAACCGGTCGAGAAACTCCTCGCCCACCTCATAGGAGTCCGGTCCGATACAGGGGCCCACGGCGGCCACCATGCGGTCGGGACGGGCACCCAGCCCGATCATGGCCTCGACGGTGGAGGCGACCACGCCGCCCAGAGCGCCCTGCCAGCCGGCGTGGGCCGCGGCGACGACGCGGGCTTCCGGGTCGACCAGAAGCACGGGCGCGCAGTCGGCCGAGAGCACGCCGCAGGCGATGGACGGCTGGCCGGTCACCACCGCGTCGCCTTCGGGACGGTCATGGCCCCAGGGTCCCCCGGCGGTCAGGGCGGTCGCGGAATGGATCTGGTAGCAGGTGTTGAGCGCGTCGGGCGCAAGGCCGAACCAGTCGGCGGCCCGCCGACGGTTTTCCAGCACATCGTCGCTGTCGTCGCGGGATCCGCGCCCGACGTTGAGCCCCTCATAGATCCCTTTCGACACCCCGCCGCGGCGCGAGAAGAAGGCGTGTTTCACGCCTGGAACGCCGGCCAGCAGGTCGCTCTGCAGGGTCGGCAGCGCGCTCACGTCGAGGCCTCGAAGCCGGGCGGAATCAGCTCCGGCGAATGGATACAGGCGACCTTGAACAGCTCGCCCATTTCGTCGGGCGAGATCAGCCGGACCAGCTGGCGGTCGATCACCTCGGCGCGGTCGGGGCGGGCGGCCTTGAGCGCCTCGGCTCGGTGCTGAATGCCCAGCATGCCCAGGAACAGGCCCTGGGCGATGGCGTCGGTGGCGGCGGCTCCGGCGGCCCGGGCGGCGTCGCGCACGACCGGGAAGTCGGCATAGACGGTCAGGTCGGATTCGCCGGGGAAGGCGAGGGGGTCGACCTTCTCATGCTGGCGGATGGCCTGCAGGGTGTCGCCGAACTCGGGCTCCCCCCGGCCATAGTCGATGAGCAGGGCGGCGCCGCCCTCGCGGGCGATCAGGGCGCCCAGGTCCGCGCCCAGGGCCTCCTGGGCGGCCGAGACCTCGAGCACCGGGCTTTCGGGCGGCGGCGTCGCGCCGCTGGGCGTCGGGGCCAGGCCGAAGGTCAGGCCGCCGTCCTCGCCCAGTCCGATCAGCCGCTCGATCCAGCCGCCCTCGGCATGGACGAACTGACGGGCGGGCAGGCAGTCGAGCAGTTCGTTGGCGATCAGGATGACCGGCGCGCCGCCGGGCAGGTTGTCGAGCGAACCGGCCCAGTTCGGCGTCGGGGTCGCGTCGGCCAGCTTCGCCTTCTGGACCGCGCGCAGGGGCCAGGAGGTCTCGATCATCCAGACCTCGGCGGCGGCCACGAAATCGGGCGCCAGCCGCACGGTGCGCAGCAGGTCGCTCATCAGGGTGCCGTCGCCCGGACCCATCTCGACGAGACGGAAGGCCTCGGGCTTGCCCATCCGGGTCCAGGTCTCGACCGCCCAGACGCCGAGCAACTCGCCGAACATCTGGCTGATCAGCGGCGCGGTGATGAAGTCGCCGGCCTCGCCCAGGGACGGGCGGGTCGCGTAGTAGCCGTCCTGCGGGTCATGCAGGCAGCGCGTCATGTAGTCGGCCACGTTGATCGGGCCGGTCTGCGCGATCTCGGCGCGCAGGCGTTCCAGCAGCGCCATCAGCCCTCGACCTGTTCCGACGGCGTGCCATCGGCCGCGTCCTGAAAGGCCCGCCACAGGAGCCACAGGCCGCCGAGCAGCATCGGCAGCGACAGCAGCATGCCCATGGTCACCACCGATCTCAGGAAGGGCAGCATCTGGGCGTCAGGCTCGCGGACGTTCTCGAGCGACAGCCGGAAAATCGCGTAGCCGACCAGGAACAGGCCCGACATCGCGCCGCGCCGTTGCAGCCAGAGCAGGCGATGGGAGGCGAGGCGGAGAATGAGAAACAGCGCCAGCCCCTCGAGCGCGGCCTCATAAAGCTGGCTCGGATGACGCGGGTGAATGCCGCCACCGGGAAAGCCGGTCACGCCCCAGGGAACCGCGGTCTCGCGTCCCCAGAGTTCGCCGTTGATGAAGTTGGCGATGCGGCCAAAGAACAGCCCGATCGGCGCCGCCGGGGCGACCAGATCGCCCAGCCTGAAGATGTCCATGCCATTGCCCCGGGCGAAAAACACCACCGCCAGAATGACGCCCGTCAGACCGCCATGGAAGCTCATGCCGCCCTTCCAGACCTGGAGGATCTCGATCGGATTCTCCCAGATCAGGTTTGGCGCGTAGAACAGGATGTAGCCGATCCGCCCGCCGAGAATGATGCCCAGGGTCACCCAGAGGATCAGATCGTCGATCTGTTCGGGATTGGCCACGGGCGTCCGCCCGCCCCACAGGCGGGGCGTTTTCACGAGGCTGACGGCGTACCGCCAGCCCAGCAGGATGCCGGCGACATAGGCCAGGGCGTACCAGCGGATGGCCAGCGGTCCGATCTGGAAAATGATGGGATCGAAGTCGGGAAACTGCACGGCTATCTCCGATGGAGAGGGATTGCGGCAGTGATAGCGGCGATCCCCTTCGCTTTCACCTCCGATTTCCCATATTAGGAGACAAGGGCGCGCCTGATCGCGCCCGCCAGGTTCCGGTATGCAGACAAAAAACCCTTATCTCGACGAGATCGCGAAATTCACGACGGCCGCGGCGGGCATCGCCCAGGCCGCCGCCGACGAGGCCAAGACGGCTTTCCGCTCCCAGGCGGATCGCATGGTGGCCGAGTTCGATCTTGTCCGCCGCGAGGACTTCGATGTCCTCAAGGCTGAGCTCGCCGCCCTTCGCGCCGAGGTCGACGCCCTGAAAGGGGCCAGGCCCGCCGCCGCGCCCAAACGGGCGAAGAAGGGCGAGTAGGGCTCGCGCCCGGCAAGAACACCCCTTACGCCCGCGACGAAGCAGTCTAGGCTCCTTGTTCAAGGATGCTGCTTCAACGCCGGGCGCTCCCCTGCCCGGCCAAGGTCGGAGGGATTACGAGGCCACATGGACACGCCCCACCCCGACGAAGACGATACCCTGCTGGCCCTCGACCCGCTGGAAATCGTTGAACATGTTCTCGCCGCCGAGAACCTGACTTTCGACCGCACCGACGACGGCGACCTCGCCTTCGCCCTGGCCGGTGACTGGAAAGACTACGAACTCTGGTTCGCCTGGCGGCCCGAAGCTGACTGCCTGCAGCTGTGCCTGTCGATCGGCATGAGCACGCCCAAGGCGCGCCGCACCCTGACCTATGAACTGCTGTCGCTGATCAATCAGCGGGTGTGGCTTGGCCATTTCGAAATCTGGGCCGAGGACGGCGAGGTGGTCTTCCGCCACGCCCTGAGCCTGCCCGGCGCCGAACGCCCGACCTTGGCCCAGGCCGCGTCAATGATCGATGCGGCGGTGGAGGCGGCTGACCGTTTCTACCCGGCCTTCGACTTCCTTCTTGCCGGCGGCAAGACCCCGGAAGAGGCGATGGCCGCCTGTATGTTCGAGACCGTCGGTCAGGCTTAAGCTCGCGGCCATGATCCCAGCGACCATTCTGCTGTTGGGCGCGGGCCGCATGGGCGGCGCCATGATCGAAGGCTGGAGCGGGGCGGGACCCGTCACATTCGGCAATCTGCTCATCCGCGACCCCCATCCCGGCGCCGAGGCCCTGGCCGCGGTGAAGGCCGGCGCCACGATCAATCCCCCGGACAGCGCCCTCAAGCGGGCGACGATCGTGATTGTCGCGGTCAAGCCGCAGCTGTGGCGCGCCGTCGCCGTCGCCGCGGCCCCGCATCTGTCGCCAGACGCCGTCATCCTCTCCATCGCTGCTGGCGTCTCGATCGAGTCCCTGGCCGAGGTGTTCGGCGAGCGCGACATCGCCCGCGTCATGCCGACCACGGCTGTCGCCATCGGCCAGGGAACGGCCAGTATCGCGGCCAACTCGGACTATGCCCGACAGGCGGCCCATGAGCTGTTCGACTCCATCGCCAACACCGTCGACATCGCCGACGAAGCCCTGATGCACGCCGCCACGGCGGTGTCGGGCTCGGGCCCGGCCTATCTCTACGCCTTCGTCGAGGCCCTCGAGGCGGCGGCGGTCCAGGCCGGGCTTCCGGCCGCCGACGCGGCGACCCTGGCGCACTCGACCATCGCCGGCGCGGCGGCGTTGATGACCCTGAGCGAGGCGACGCCGGCCCAACTGCGTGAACAGGTCACCTCGCCCGGCGGCACCACCCAGGCGGCGCTTGAGGTGCTGATGGGCCCCGGCGGCCTGCGGGACCTGCTGACCGAGGCCGTGGCCGCGGCGGTGCAGCGCTCGAAAGAGCTGGGTTAGCCCGGCAGCCGCACGATCGCCCGCAGGCCGCCCATGGGGGACCGGTCCAGGGTCACCTCGCCGCCGTGGCCGCGGGCCACGTCGCGGGCGATGGCCAGGCCCAGCCCAACGCCCTTGTCGTTCTGGTTCCGCGATTCATCGAGCCGGTTGAAGGGCCGGAAGGCGTCGGCATAAGCCTCGGCGGGGATGCCCGGGCCATCGTCGTCGACCAGGATCTCGACGCCGCCGGCGGTCGTGGGCCGCGCCGAGACGGCGACGTGTTCGCCATGCACGGCGGCGTTCATGACCAGGTTGGACAGGGCCCGCTTCAGGGCGCCGGGCCGGACGGCCAGGGTCATCTCCGGGTCGATATCGATGGTCACGACGGCGCCCGCGCGGGCGGCGCCTTCACTGACCTCCTGGATGAGGTCCTTCAGCGTCACGGTTTCGACGGCCTCGCCGCCCTCGCCGCGCGCGAAGGCGAGGTACTCGTCGATCATATGTTCCATCTCGGCGAGGTCGCCCTTCATCGCCTGCAGACGTTTGGAGGGCTCGGCCAGGGCCAGTTCCAGCTTCAGCCGGGTGAGGGGCGTGCGCAGGTCATGGCTGACCGAGGCCAGCATGGCCGTGCGCTGTTCGATATGGCGCAGGATGCGGGTCTTCATCGCCAGGAAGGCCTGGGCGGCGCGGCGCACCTCCCGCGCGCCATAGGGTTTGAAGTCGGGTACGTCGCCGCCCTTGCCGAACGCCTCCGCCGCGTCGGCGAGCCGCTCGATGGCCCGCACCTGGTTGCGGATGAACAGGATGGCGATCGCCGTCAGCAGCAGGGTGGCGACGGTCATCCACAGGACGAAGATATGTCCCTGGGTGGCGTAGGCGCGGTCGCGCGGCGCGATGATGCGCAAGACCTCGTCATGCACCAGAACCCGGATGTCGACGTAGCCGGGGAAGCGGGTGGTGTCGAACCAGAAGGGAACATCAAGATGCTCCGACAGGGCGCGGTCGATCGACCGGTCCAGCGCCGCGAACAGCGACGACGGCCTCTGTTCGGGCAAGGCCTTGTTGGGCGACAGGGCGATCGACAGCGACATGGAGTTCTGCGCCCGCTCGGCGATGCGGGCCAGGGCGTCGGGCGTCGGATCGTCCTGATAGCTTTCCACCGCCCAGGCGATGTCCCCCGCCAGGCCGTCGGACAGCCGGCTGGTCACCGTCTGCCAGTGAGCGTCGAAGAACACCCAGGTCACCGCGATCTGCATCAGGGCGATGGGCAGGATGATGATCAGCAGGCTGCGGCCGAACAGCGAGGTGGGCAGCCAGCGCTTGATCTGACGCGGTATGTAGATCTTGAGGGCGCGCAGCTTCATCAGTCGGGCGCCAGGCGATAGCCGACGCCGCGGACGGTCTGCAGGTAGCGCGGGTTCTTGGGATCGTCCTCGATCTTCCGGCGCAGGCGTGTGACCTGGACGTCGACCGCGCGGCCGGTGATGTCGGCGGTGTCGCGGGCCAGTTCCAGCCGCTCCACGGGCGCGTTCACCGACCGGGCCAGGCGGCGCATCAGCTCGACCTCGGCTTCCGTCAGACGAATGGCCGCCCCTTCGCGGGTCAGTTCGCCCCGGTCGATGTCGAAGTCACACCGGCCCAGGGACAGGGTCGTGGGGCCGATCTCGCGACGGCCGGTGCGCCGCAGGATGGCCTCGATCCGCAGCAGCAGTTCCTGGGGTTCGAAGGGCTTGGCCAGATAGTCGTCAACGCCGATCGACAGGCCCTCGATACGCTCGGCGGCTTCGCCGCGGGCGGTGAGCATCAGGATCGGCGTGCGGCCGGCGGCGTCTCCCTGCGCCCGCAGTCGACGGGCGAAGGAGAACCCGTTCTCTCCGGGCATCATCACGTCCAGAACGATGAGGTCGAAATCGAGCGTTTCGATCAAGCGGGACGCCGCTCCCGCTTCGGCGGCGGTCGTGACCCGGTAGCCGGCGCGGGCCAGAAACTCCTTCAGGAGATCGCGGATCCGGTCGTCATCGTCGACCACCAGCAGATGTCGGTCGGGCTGACTCACGTTAGGTCTCCTCCCGACGAAGGCCCACGCCTGTGCGTGGACCGGCGAGGGCCGCCAGAATCCGCCTTGCGCCGGCGACCCCGTCAAGCCCGCCCGTGCGATAGGCTCGACCGAGCAGGGCGCGCAGGCGTTCGGCGACGCGGCCCTCGAAGCCTCGACCGGCCTGCGTAAGATGGGCGGGACGGCGGCGCGCGTCCAGATCGCCAGGCGCCGATTCGGCCAGCCCCGCGCGAACCAGGTCGGCGATGGTCCGGCTCGCGGCCTGTTTCGACAAACCGGTCAGGCGTGACAGATCGCGGACGCCGATCCCGGGCCGGCGCCGCAACAGGAAGGCGGCGCGCCAGTGAGGACGGCCCAGGCCGGGCTCGGTTTCCAGGGCGGAGTCGACGGCGGCCCACAGACTGGCTTCGGCCAGCAGGATCAGCTCCAGTCCGGAATCCAGCTCCTCGTCGCGGAGAACGAGCCGGGGGTCAGCGGGCGATGTCACGGCGACGCACCAAAATGTTTGACGGCATGGGGCCTGCGGCGTCTAAGGTCGCGCTTCCCTTGAGAGGAGGGTTTTTTCTGATGTCTATCGTTCCCTTTGATGATCGCGACGGATGGATCTGGCTGGACGGCCAGTTCGTGCCCTGGCGCGAGGCGAAGGTGCACGTACTGACACACGCCATGCACTACGCCTCCTCGGTGTTCGAGGGCGAACGCATGTACGGCGGAGAAATCTATGAGCTGACGGCCCATACTGAGCGGCTGTTCAATTCTGCGGAAATCCTGGACTTCAAGATCCCCTACACGGTGTCGGAGATCGATGAGGCCTGCAAGGAAACCTGCCGCCGAAACGGCCTGACCGACTGCTACGTCCGGCCGATCGCCTGGCGCGGCTCGGAAATGATCGGGGTTTCGGCCCAGAACACCAAGATCCACGTGGCCATCGCCACCTGGGACTGGCCGAGCTATTTCGACCCCGAGCAGAAGAAGAAGGGCATCCGCCTGGCCTGGGCCAAGTACCGGCGTCCGTCGCCGGAAACCGCGCCCACCGCTGCCAAGGCCGCCGGCCTCTACATGATCTGCACCATCTCCAAACATCTGGCGGAAAAAGACGGCTACGCCGACGCCCTGATGCTCGACTGGCGCGGCTATGTGGCCGAGGCGACCGGCGCCAATGTCTTCTTCGTGCGCGATGGCGTGCTCCATACGCCGACGCCGGACTGTTTCCTCGACGGCATCACCCGGCGCAGCGTCATCCGGCTGGCCAAACAACGCGGCCTGGAGGTCATCGAGCGTCACATCATGCGCGATGAGATGTCGACCTTCTCCGAATGCTTCATTGTCGGCACGGCCGCCGAGGTGACGCCGGTGGCCGAGGTGGGCGAGTTCCGCTTCACCCCCGGCACGATCTCGTTGTCGCTGATGGACGACTACGCCCGGCTCGTACGCCGGGAACTCGTGGACGCCTAGACAGCCAGTCTGGCTTCAAGCTCGGCGAGGCGACGACGGGTGACCGACAGGTCTTCGCCGTAGGCTTGGGGATCGCTGGCGGCCAGGTCGCCGGCGATCGACAGACTTTCCCGATAGAGTTCCAGGGCGCGGACGCGATGGCCGCGGTCTTCGCGCGCGTCCGCCAGCCGCTCCAGCGTCAGCGAGAGGGCTCGCTGCGTTCGTGCGTCGTCGCGCTCGGCGACGACCTGCCGCCGCAAGGCCAGGGCCTCGTCAAAGGCGTCGAGCGCGGAGTCGAGGCGGCCCTCGTCCTGCGCCATGTCCCCGACGCCGGTCAGCAGGTCGGCGACCGTGGCCATGCGCTCGACATCCCCGGGCGCCGCCGCCTGCAACTGACGGGCAAAGCTCAGCGCCGTCTCATAGGCCTCTGCCGCGTCGTCGGTGTCGCCCTGGGACCTGGCGAAGTCGGCAAGGTCGCGCGCGGCGATCATATGCTCTTCATCGGTGGCGGCGGATGCGGGAAGCCGCCGCGCGAGGGCGGCGGCTTCGGTCCAGGATTCGTTGCGGACCAGGGTTCTCAGATCGTCACGCTGCGCGTTGAACACGTCCGTGTCCGACGGCTCCTCGCGCGGTGGCGGCTGAGGGGGCGGCGTCTCAAGGGTCGGCTCGGCGGCGATGGCGGCGGGCGCCTCCGGTTCGGGCGCAACGTCCACATCAGCGGCCGTCTCGGTGGCGGCGTCGAAGTCGACAATCGGGGGCGTCCGGCGCTTCTTGCCCCCGGAACCGCCGTCCCGCGGCAGCACGGCCGAGAACAGGGCGATGATCCCGAGGACCAGGGCGCCCCAGCCGATAAACGGGCGATGCCCCTCCAGGGCGCCCAGCGCCAACGCCGGCAGCCGCGTCCCGACGATACCGTCAGGATCGACGAGGGCCCAGCCGACCGCGACCAGCAGAAGTCCAAGCAGAAAACTCAGTATACGCCCGCCCATTGTCAGCCCCCATTCGTCCTCAAGACGGCCGAGGGTCCGGCCTGGCGGGGCAGGGGGCAAAACGCCTTCAACCCTCAGGGGAAGCCGAAAGGCGGCGCCGTGCGTTCGCTAGGCATCCAGGGCGTGCGGCGCCTTTAAAACAACCAAGCCTGGGGCCTGGGGTAGGCCTCGTCCCGCACGAGATACAGCAGACCGACCAGGCAGCGGACGTAGAACCAGATGTGAATGGCGCCCAGCAGCACCCAACCGGCGATGAAGGCGGGTATGCCGATCAGGACGATGGAGAGGATGCCGCCGACCACGATCAGCACGATGCTGAACATGGCCCACCAGATCCCCTTCCAGAAGGTCTGGATCAGGAATTCGTAGTGGCTCTTCATGCGCGGGCCCGCCGTGTCGCGATTGGCGTAGGCCACGACGAGGCCGATCAGCACCGCCACCCAGACCGAGGGGATGCTGAGGATGTACAGACCGTAGACGGCGGCGGGCAGCACGCGGTCTTCATGGGGGCGGTCAGCGGCGATATCGGTCATGGTCAGTCTCCACGGCTGATGGTCGGGTCCGCCGGCGAGGGGAGAGCCCCGCGCCGGTCAGGTTGGCGACAACAGTCCTTGGGGAAGGGCGCGCGGGTCAAGCCGCGATCCGCCGCCCTTCACCCACGGCAGGACCGCCATCATGAGGATCAACAGGAACACAAGTCGGGCGGCCAGGGCGAGGCCCAAAGCAGCGGCGCCGGCGGTGATCGACAACAGCATGAGGACGGCCGCGCCAAGGCCGAGCAGGCCCATGGTCCAGGCGAAGGCCTCTCCCAGCTCCAAGCCCGCGGTGGTGAAACGGGCTTGTGGCGCCAGGTCGGCGGCCGCATCGGCGATCTCCCGGACCAGGCGCGCATAGCTCGCCGTTCGGTCCTCGAACCGCCCCGGGCCCATCCAGCTGTGGGAGACAATCATGCACCGACCGCGGGCGAACTTCAGCGACAGCGCCCGGCGCGGGCTGCCGGGCAGGCCGGCCAGCCGGAATTGCCTAAGGTCTGACAGCGCCCAGCGGCGCTGCCGACGCCCGTTGGTTTCGATCAGATCGTCGCCCTCGATCTCCCAGACCGTTTCGGGCCTCAGCGGGGCGAGGCGGGCGGCGTGGCGCGGGTCGGCGGCGTTCAGGCCCGGACCGCCGTGATCTCGACCCCGGCCGCCTGGGCGTCGGGGGCGAGGGCCATGGGCTTTTCGACCCGCACCCGGGCGCGGGTGACGCGGGGATCGACGAGGCAGCGGTCGGCCAGCCGTTCGGCGAACATCTCGACCAGCTCGATGTGACCCTCGGCGGCGATGGCGCGCGCGTCGTTGGCGATGCGTTCGTAATTGACCGTCTGGGCCAGCCGCTCGGCATGAACGGCCGAGACGTCCAGTTCGACATCAATAACCAGCGGCTGGGTTTTGCCGCGCTCATGGATATAGACGCCGACCTCGGCTTCCACGCGCAGGCCGCGCACGAACACCTTGGTCACGATGACGCGGGCCGCGGGCGCGGGCTCAAACGGTTCTTCGGGAAGGGTCGCTACGGCCACGTCGCCTCTTTGTCAGGAGTCGATGATGTCGGGGGTGCGCCAGGCCAGATGCTGCCCGCTGTCCACGGCGATCATCTGGCCCGTCACCGCCGTAGCGTCAATCAGATAGCGCAGGGCGGCGGCGATCGCCGCCGGCGTCACGGCGCGCCCGAGCAGGGTGGCCGAGGCCTCCATCTCGAACTCGCCGGGCTTCTGATGAACGGAGGCCAGGGTCGGCCCCGGCCCGATGGCGTTGACGCGAATGCGCGGCGCCAGGGCCTGGGCCATGGTCTGGGTGGCGTGCCAGAGCGCCGCCTTCGACAGGCTGTAGCTGAAGAACTGGGGGTTGGGCCGCCAGACGCGCTGATCGAGGATGTTGACGATCAGACCGGTCCGGTCCGCCTGCAGGGCGTGGGCGAAATCCTGGGCCAGGATCACCGGCGCCCGCAGGTTGGCGGCCATGTGCGCGTCGATGTCCTCGGCCGCGGCGGTGTCGAACCGGTCGTCCTGGAACAGGGAGGCGTTGTTGACCAGCAGGGTGACCGGGCCCAGGGCCTCGGCCCGGGCAATCAGATGGGCGGCGTCGGGCGCGGTCAGATCGCCGTCGAGAACTAGGGCCTGGCGCCCCTCCGCCCGAACGAGCGCGGCGGTTTCTTCGGCGTCGTCATGTGAATGGCGATGATGCACCGCCACATGCAGCCCGGCCCGCGCGGCTTCGACCGCCAGGGCCCTGCCGATGCGGCGCGCTGCGCCGGTGACCAGGGCTACGCCGTTCACGGCGATGGGCTCCCGACAGAAACGGTCAGTCGATCCGGCCGAATTCGTACAGGTTGATCCCGGCCAGGATGACGATGAACAAGGCGATGACGCCGATGGCGAGCATGTCGCGGCTCCCTGAAAAAATGACTGTTCGGCTTTAACCGCCGCTATCGCCCCGGGCAAGCAGGCGTTCTAGTCTGACCCCCATGTCCGCCTGGAAACGCTTCCTGGAACCGAAAATTCGGCCCGCTTACCAGGTTCTGATGCGTCAGATCCGGGGGCTGACGCTTGGCGTGCGGGCCGTGGTGTTCGACGGTGAAGGCCGCGTTCTCCTGATCGAGCACAGCTATACGCCAGGCTGGTACCTGCCCGGCGGCGGCGTCGAGCGGGGCGAGACCGCCGAGCTGTCGGTCATCCGCGAACTGCAGGAAGAGGCGGGCATCCAGGTCCAGGGACGGCCGCGACTCGTCTCCTTCCACTCCAATCACCGCCTCTTCCGGGGCGACCATGTGCTGATCTTCCGGATCGACGACTGGACGCTGGTTCCGGCGACGTCGCGCGGCGAAATCCTGCGGGTCGAATGGTTTGATCCGCGCGCCCTGCCGGAGGGCACGACAGCGGGAACCCGCCGACGCATCGCCGAGATGCTGGACGGCGGTCCGCCGGACCTGTTCTGGTAGCGCCAACCAAAGTCAGGGGAGGAACCGGGATGTCGAGCTGGATGACGCCAAAAGACTTTCACAGGATCGCCGAGGGCATCGACCGACCCGAGGACGTCGTGGTCGGCAAGGACGGCCGCATCTTTGCGTCGGACCATCAGTGCGCGGTCGCCGAAATCCATCCCGACGGGTCGTTCACCCGCATGGGGCCGAAGGGCGGGGCGCCGAACGGCCTCAATATGGACCTCCAGGGCCGAGTGCTGATCGCAAATTTCGGCGTCTATGACCGCGAGGAGGGGCCGCTGCAGCGGTTCGATCCGGCCACTGGCAAGCATGAAACCCTGGTCGCCGAAGTCGGCGGCAAGCGGCTGACCAGCGCCAACTATCCGGTGCTCGACCGGGCCGGCAACATCTGGTGCGCCAACTCGACCCATGCCGAGACCTGGCCCCTGGCTCTCGATGGCCGCACGGACGGATTCATCTTCGTCCTTCGGCGGGACGGTTCGACCGCCATCGTCGCCGAGGGGCTGAAGTTTCCCAACGGCATGGCCCTGTCAGCCGACGATCACTGGCTCTACTGCGCCCAGACCAGCGCGGCCGACGTTCTGCGTTTCGAGATATTGCCCGGCGGCGGACTCGGCCCCGGCGAACGCTACGGCCCCCAGCTGGGCCGCCTGTTGACGCCGGTCGACGCCGAGGCCGCGGCGAGCGCGGAGCATCACCCGGAAGACCTCGGCTACACCGACGGCGTCGGGCTCGATGTCGACGGCAACCTCTGGGTCTGTTTGCCGGCCGCCAACAAGGTGGTGGCCATCACGCCTTCCGGCGCGGTCGAGGTCGTGGTCCATGACCCTTCCGGCGAGGTCGTCAATCATCCGACCAACGTCACCTGGGGCGGTCCGGATCTGAGAGATCTCTACATCGGCTCGATCCGCGCCGACTATGTGCTGAAGGCCCGCAGCCCGGTCGCCGGACAGCCTCACGTGCATCAACTTTGATGAGCCCCCTTTCCGAGGTGATCGGCGGTAACTAAACTAACGTTTGAAGCGGCCGGAGCGCGGCCCACAGATTCCCAGGGAGAGATGGCGATGCGCGAGTACACAAAATTCTACATCGATGGTCAGTGGGTTCAGCCCGCCGGCGCGAAGGTTCTCGACGTCATCAATCCGGCGAACGAGGAAGTCTGCGGCCATATCAGCATGGGCACGGCCGCTGATGTCGACACGGCCGTGATGGCCGCGCGGAAGGCCTTTGAGTCCTACTCCCAGACCAGCGTCGCCGATCGCGTCGACCTGCTCGAGCGGATCATCGTCGAATACCAGAAGCGCTACGGCGACATGGCTGACGCCATCACCGAGGAAATGGGCGCGCCCGCCTCGCTGGCCCAGCGGGCCCAGGCCGCCATGGGCGTGGCCCACCTGCAGACCGCCGCCGAAATCCTGAAGAACTTCAAGTTCGCCGAGGACCGCGGCACGACCCGCCTGGTCAAGGAGCCGATCGGCGTCTGCGGCCTGATCACCCCCTGGAACTGGCCGGTCAACCAGATCGCCTGCAAGGTCGCCCCGGCCCTGGCCGTGGGCTGCACCATGGTGCTCAAGCCGTCGGAAGTGGCGCCCTTCTCGGCCTACATCTGGACCGAGATCCTGCATGCCGCCGGCGTGCCGGCCGGCGTCTTCAACCTGATCAATGGTGACGGCCCCACGGTCGGCGCGGCCCTGTCCAGCCACCCCGAAGTGGACATGATGAGCTTCACCGGCTCGACCCGCGCCGGCATCGAGGTGGCCAAGAACGCCGCCCCGACCGTCAAGCGCGTGGCCCAGGAGCTGGGCGGCAAGAGCCCCAACATCATCCTCGACGACGCCGACTTCAAATCGGCCATCACCGGCGGCGTGCGCGCGGTGATGAACAACTCCGGCCAGTCCTGCAACGCCCCGACCCGCATGCTGGTCCCGGGCAAGCGCATGGATGAGGTGATCCAGATCGCCAGGGCCGCCGCCGAGTCGACCACCGTCGGCGATCCCAAGGGCAACGCCCAGATGGGTCCGGTCGTCTCCGAGGTCCAGTTCAACAAGATCCAGGGCCTGATCCAGAAGGGCATCGACGAGGGCGCCACCCTGGTGTCCGGCGGCGTCGGCCGTCCCGAAGGCCTGGACAAGGGCTATTTCGTCAAACCGACCGTCTTCGCCAACGTCACCAACGACATGACCATCGCCAAGGAAGAGATCTTCGGCCCGGTCGTCTCGATCATCGGCTACACCACCGTCGATGAGGCCGTGAAGGTCGGCAACGACACCGAGTACGGCCTGGCGGCCTATGTCTCGGGCACGGATATGGCCGGCATCCGCGACGTGGCCAGCAAGCTGCGCGCCGGTCAGGTCAACATCAACAACGCCGGCCCCGACCTGATGGCCCCGTTCGGCGGCTACAAGATGAGCGGCAACGGCCGCGAATGGGGCGACTACGGCTTCCACGACTTCCTGGAAACCAAGGCCGTGATCGGCTTCAGCCCGGCCAAGGCCGCCGAATAGAGGTTGCGTCCTTCGACACGGCCCTTCGGGCCTGCTCAGGATGACGTAGCTCAGGGCACGTCATGGTGAGCAGCACCCGCAGGGTGCGTGTCGAACCACGCGGGACCGCTCAGCAGTCCAAAGGGCCTCCGGAACACTCCGGGGGCCCTTTTTCTTGCCGCCAACCTTGTGCAAGCTTGACCGCCAGCGCCCGACAGAGGCGGCGGCGACCGGAGGAAGCATCCATGATCGATCTCGCCGATATCCAGTCCGTGGCCGACGTGGCCCGCGTCCAGGCCCGCCTGCGCCCTGACGCCGAAGCCGTCTGGTTCGAGGGCCGCGTCACCACCTTCGGGGCGCTCGACCGCGAGTCGAACCGTTGCGCCAACGCCCTGCTGGCCCGGGGCCTCAAGCCCGGCGACCGGGTCGGGGTGCTGGCCAGGAACATCGACGACTTCTTCGTCCTCTGGATGGGCGCGGTGAAGGCCCGGGTGACCATCGCTCCGGTCAACTGGCGCCTGGCCCCGCCGGAGATCGCCTTCATTCTCAAGGACGCCGGCGCCAGACTGCTGGTCGTCGGGGCCGACTTCGCCGACGAGGTCGACATGATCGTCAGCGACCTGCCCGACCTCGAGGGTCTGGTGCAGTTCGAGCCGGGCCATGATCGCTGGCCGGACTTCCGCGGCTGGATCAGCGCCTTCCCGGCCGACGATCCCAATCTGCCGGCCCAGGCCGACGACGACGTCATCCAGCTCTACACCAGCGGCACCACGGGTCTGCCCAAGGGTGTGCAGTTGACCCAGGCCAACTTCCTCAGCCTGTTCGAAATGGCGCTGGAGGCCGGCTGGGCCCGCTATGAGCCGGGCAAGACCAACCTGGTGGTCATGCCGCTGTTCCATGTCGCCGGGACCAACTGCGGCCTGCTGGCCCTGCTGCAGGGGGTGCGCAACATCCTGACCCGTGAGGTCAACGCCACGGAGATCCTCGACCGGCTGCAGGACAAACAGGTGGCCTACGCCTTCCTGGCCCCGACCATCATCAACATGCTGCTGCAGACCCCGGGCGTCGAGACAGCTGATTTCAGCCGGCTGGAGCGCATCTTCTACGGCGCCTCGCCGATCTCCGAGGCCGTGCTGCGCCAGGCCCAGGCCCGGTTCGGCTGTGACTTCACCCAGCTCTACGGCCTGACCGAGACCATCGGCGCCGCCACCTACCTGCCGCCCGAGGACCACACGCCCGAGCGCGACAAGCTGCGTAGCTGCGGCAAGCCCTGGCCGGGCTTCGAGGTGCGGGTGATCACCCCCACCGGCGAGGTCGGCCGCCCGCAGGAGGTTGGCGAGATCCAGATCCGCGCCAGGGGGGTGATGAAGGGCTACTGGAACCGCGCCGAAGCGACGGCCGAGGCCATCTGCCCGCAGGGCTGGTTCTCCAGCGGCGACGCCGGCTATTTCGACGACGAGGGCTATCTCTACATCTACGATCGGGTGAAGGACATGATCGTGTCCGGCGGCGAGAACGTCTATCCGGCGGAGGTCGAGAACGCCCTGTTCAGCCACCCCGCCGTGGCCGACGCCGCCGTCGTCGGCGTGCCGGACGACAAATGGGGCGAGGCGGTCAAGGGCATGGTGGTGCTCAAGGCCGGCGCGACCGCGACGCCCGACGAGATCATCGCCCACGTCCGCACCCGCATCGCCGCCTTCAAGACCCCCAAGACCATCGATTTCGTCGACGCCCTGCCGCGCAATCCGTCGGGCAAGGTGCTGCGCCGCGAGCTGCGGGCGCCGTTCTGGGAGGGCCGCGAGCGGCAGGTGGGATGAAGGCTACCCCGGCCGCCGCGCGGCGTGCCGGACTTCCAGGATCCGGACGCTGTCGGCCGTCACGCGGTATCGGATCAGGTATGGCCATACGTGGGCCAGTTCCCGACGCCCCTGGCTGATCGGACGCCCCCCTTCTGGATAGGTGTCGAGCGCCGCGGCGGCCGCCCTGAGCCTTTCGGCGAGACGTTCGGCGGCGAGCGGACGGTCGAAGGCGACATGGATCCTGATGTCCTCAAGATCGTGCAGCGCCTGGAACGACCAGGTTACCTGCGCCACGACCCGGGCAGCGGCGTCTCATCCGACGTACCCCAGGTGCGCAACCACCTCGCCACTTCATCGTGCGGCACAACCCGTCCAGCCGCGACATCCGCGTCGGCGGCAGCCGAACGTTCGTCATAGTCCGGATCGAATTCGGCGGGCGCCTCTTCAAATCCTGGGGGCTTTTCATCGCTCATGGCGTGACTCTAGCATCGGCACGGATCAACGAGAAGAGTGTTTAAGAAACACACCTTTAAGTAGATACAATCTACCCCGCCTTCGCCAGCACCGTCACCGTCATCCGCCGCCGCACCGCGAACCCCAGCGTTTCATAGAGGGCGATCGTCGCTGTGTGGCTGGCGTAGGCGTGCAGGAAGGGCGTCTCGTCGCGGGCGAAGATCCGCGCCGCCACGACCCGGGTCAGGGCGGCGGCGTAACCCCTGCCGCGATGGTCAGGGTGGGTGCAGACGCCGCTGACCTCGGTGAACCCGGGCAGGCGCATGCGTTCGCCGGCCATGGCCACCAGCACGCCGTCCTGTTTCACGCCGATGAACCGGCCCAGCTGATGGGTCTGTGTGGCGAACGGGCCGGGCCGGGTCAGGGTGGCCAGCGCCAGCATGTCCGCCGCGTCGGCGTCGGTGAGGTCGGTCCAGTCCAGGTCGCCATGGGGCTCGATCGGGCGATCGGCGACCATCTGGGCGCCGATGGCGGTCTCGGCCACGACCCTGCCCGGCGGAGCGGCCACCGGATCGACCGCCAGCACCCACAGGCCGTCCGACCCCGGCGTCAGGGCGGCCAGAGCGGCGAGGCTTTCCGCCGAACCGTCCGCCACGCCGGTCAGTGGCCCGTACTGCGGCGCGAACCGACGGGCCAGACCCTCGCCCTGGGCGAAGGCCGCCTGATGGCTGGTCAGGGCGTTCCAGGCGGGTTGGTCGAGGGGATGGCGGGCGGTCACGGCTGGGCTCCGGAAGGGCGGGACTTGCGAGACATATAGTGTCGGGACAAGGCGGGACATCCGAAGACAATCGATCCCCGTCTTCCGGCTCCTGTGAAGCGATCGGCGGTGTGCGATCCTGGCCCGCCGTTCCCATCGTTCGACATCGGATCGGCTGGGCAAGAGGACTGAAAGATCAGCCGTTTATTCCGTGAACGCACCCCGCACCGGACCAGCCCATAATTGGTTCATGACCTGCGTTCGCGGCCCGCGCCCCATCCGTTCTGACAGCTGTCGCCGGTCCGGCCAGGACATCCGACCCCAGGCGGCCCGAAAGCTCGTCGCCAGGACAGGGTTGCCTGACCCAGCGTCGGGCATGATCGCCTGACGCAAACAGGGAAACGCCAATGCCCAACTTCACCACCATACCGACCAACGGCATCAACCTCCGCGCCGTGGTCGAAGGCGAGGGGCCGCTTGTGGTCCTGGTCCATGGCTTTCCCGAGAGCTGGTACAGCTGGCGTCACCAGATCGCGCCGCTGGCGGCCGTGGGGTTCCAGGTCTGCGCCATCGACGTGCGCGGCTACGGCGGTTCGGACAAGCCGGGCCGGGTCGAGGACTACAGCCTCGAACAGATCACCACCGACGTCGCCGGCGTCATCGAGCATCTGTCGCCAAACGAGAAGGCCGTGGTCATCGGCCATGACTGGGGCGCGCCGATCGTCTGGAACACGGCCCTGACCCGGCCCGACCGGGTGCGGGCGGTGGCCGGCCTGTCGGTGCCCTATACCGGCGTGCCGGCCGTGCAGTTCATGGACATCATCAAGGCCGTCTTCACCGACCGGGGAAAATTCTTCTACCAGGTCTATTTCCAGGACGTCGGCCCGGCCGAGGCGGAGCTGGGCAGCGATCCCCGCGCCGCGATCCGCAAATTCTACTACGCCATCAGCGGCGATGCGCCGGACGGAACCTGGCCGGCGGAGAAGCCGCATGGCGAGCGCCTGCTCGATCGCCTGCCCGATCCCGACCCGTTCCCCACCTGGTTGACCAAGGCCGACGAGGACTATTTCACCGCCGAGTTCCACCGTTCCGGCTTCTTCGGTCCGCTGAGCCGCTACCGCAATCACCAGCGCGACTTCGACTGGCTGCAAGGGTTCAAGGACCGCACGCTCGACCAGCCGGCCTTCTTCATCGGCGGCGAGCGCGACCTGGTGCTGAAGATGATCCCGGGCGTGAACCCGCTCGACGTCATGACGCCGCACCTCCCGAACCTGCAGGGCGCCCACGTCCTGCCCGGTGTCGGCCACTGGACCCAGCAGGAGGCCCCGGAGGCGGTGACGCGGCTGCTGCTGGGCTGGCTGAAGGGGTTGTAGACGGTGCGCGGGGTTCGACACGCGCCTTCGGCGCTGCTCACCATGACTTGCACAAATGGCAGTCATCCTGAGCAGGCCCGCAGGGCCGTGTCGAAGGACGCACCATGTCCCCGCCCAACACCCGTTTGACTCCCCTAGGGGCAGGAATAGTCTCAAGAGAACAACGATAACAAACGCTCCAGGAAACGCTCATGACCCCCGCTGACGGTGCGGCTTCCGCTTCTGCGACTCCGGTGAAGCCAGCCTTCAAACTTCTGCCGCAGAAGGGGCCGGACGTGTCGGTCGAGCGGCGCGCCGACGGCTCGGTGCTGATCTGGTCCAATCATGCGCCGGGGGAGGGGCCCCGCTCCATCGCCCACCTGATCCAGGAGAAGGCGCTGGCCCATCCGGACCGGCCGTGGATGAAACAGCGCGAGCCCGGTCATGGTCCCTGGCGCCAGATCACCTACGGCGAGGCCCTGCGCGCCGCCGAGGGGATCGCCCAATGGCTGCTGAGCCGCGGCCTGACCGGCGCCGACAGCGTTATGGTGTTGTCGGCCAACTCCATCGAGCACGCCCTGATCACCCTCGGCTGCTACACCGCCGGCGTGCCGGTGGCGCCGATCAGCCCGGCCTACAGCCTGATCTCGACCGACCACGGCAAGCTCAAACACTGCGCGGCGGTGGTGAAGCCGAAGGTGGTGTTCGCCCAGTCGGGCGACATGTTCGAAAAGGCCTTCGCCACCCTGCGGGCGACAAACCCCGATCTGGTGTTCGTCACCGCCGACGGGACCGGCGAGGGGGCCATTCCGCTCGCCGACCTGATCGCGACCGAGCCCACGGAACACGTCGCGCTCAGCCGTGAAACGCTCGGTCACCCGACGGTGGCCAAATACCTGTTCACCTCCGGCTCCACCGGCATGCCCAAGGGCGTGCCGCAGACCTTCGGCATGATGGCCGCGACCATCGCCGGCGGCGAGGGATTGCGCGATGAGGAAATCGATCCCGACCTGATCCCCCAGAGCCTCGAATGGATGCCCTGGAGCCATATCAGCGCCGGCAATATCAGCTTCAACGGTGTGCTGTGGTCGGGTGGCACGGTCCACCTCGACGAGGGCAAGCCGATCCCGGGACTATTCGAGACCACGATCAAGAACCTCTACGAGGTCTCGCCGATGGTGTTCGGCTCGGCGCCGATCGCCTTCGGCATGCTGGCCGAGGCCATGGAGCGCGATCCGGTGCTCCGCGCATCGTTCTTCAAGAACCTGCGCTACATGGGCTATGGCGGCGCCACCCTGTCGAACGACATCAATGACCGGCTGCAGGTTCTCGCCGTGGCCGAGACCGGCCAGCGGATTCCGCTGGTGACGATGTACGGGGCCACCGAAACCCAGGGCGTCACCGTCACCCACTGGGCCACCGAAACGGTCGGCCTCGTCGGTCTGCCGGTGCCGGGGGTGACGATCAAACTGACGCCCAACGGGACCAAGATGGAAGTCCGGGTAAAGGGGCCGACGGTCACCACCGGCTATCATGGCGATCCCGAGAAGACCGCCGCCGCCTTTGACGAGGAAGGCTTCTACAGGCTCGGCGACGCCGCCAAATTCATCGACGACAATGACCCTGCCCAGGGGCTGATCTTCGATGGCCGGGTGACCGAGGATTTCAAGCTCGACAGCGGCACCTGGGTCAGCGTTGGCACGCTTCGCCCCGACGTGGTGTCCGCCTGCAGCCCGTGGATCATGGACGCCGTCATCGCCGGTCAGGACAAGCCCTTCATCGGCGCCCTGATCTGGCCGTCGATGGCCGGGATGCAGGCCCTCGCCGCCGATCCCGCGCCCGGTTCTCCCATCGACAAGCTGGCTGCGACGCTGAGGGAAAAACTGATCGCCTTCAACGCCGTCGCCGGCGGCTCGTCGCGGCGGATCGGCCGGTTCGTGATCATGACCGAGCCGCCGTCCATCGATGCGGGCGAGATCACCGACAAGGGCTACGTCAACCAGCGAGCCACACTGGAGCGTCGCGACGCCCTGGTGAACGGGCTCTATTCCAACCCGCCCGCCCAGGGCGTCATCAGCATTCAGGACTAACGCCATGCTCGACAAAGCCTTCCGCGCCATGCTCGACGCCGCCGCGGCGATTGAAATGCCGCCGCTGTCCCAGCTTCCGGCGGAGATGATCCGGGCCGGCTATGTCGCCCAACGCGCCGGCCTCGACGCCGGAGCGCCGAAGGATCTCGACGTCCGCGATCTGAAAGTCGACGGCGGCGCCGGGGCGGTGAAGGCCCGCCTCTATGCGCCCAAGGGAGCGACCGGTTCCGGCCCCGGTCTCATCTATTTCCACGGCGGCGGTTTCGTTATCGGCGACCTCGACACCCACGACGACTTCCTGCGCCGGCTGTGCAAGGCCTCGGGCGTGCGGGTGTTGGCGGTCGACTACCGCCTGGCCCCCGAGCATCCGTTCCCGGCGGCCCACGATGACGCCCTGGCCGCCACCCGCTGGGCCTTCGATCATGCCGCCGAGATCGGCTTTGACTCCGCCCGCATCGCCATCGGCGGCGACTCGGCCGGGGGCAACCTGGCGGCCTGTATTTCGCTGGAGCTGCGCGGCGACCCGAAGCGCAAGCTGGCGTTCCAGCTGCTGCTCTACCCGGCCACCGCTATGAACCAGGACACGCCGTCCCGCCGCGCCCTGGCCACCGGCTATGTCCTGACCGCCGAGGTGATGGACTGGTTCGGCGAACACTATGGCGCCGGCGCCCATCCGGACGCCAAACGGGCTGAACCGGTGCATGCCGCCGACCTGTCGGGCCTGCCCACGGCCCTGGTCGTCACGGCCGGCTTCGATCCGCTGAAGGACGAGGGCAAGGCCTATGCCGCGGCGCTCAACGCCGCCGGAACGACAGCGGCGCATATCGAGTACCCGACCTTCGTCCACGACTTCTACACCCTCTCGGCCATCTGCCCGGGCGTCGTGCCGGCGATCGAGGAAACCGCCGCCAGCCTGAAGGCCGCTCTGGCCTGAGGCGACGCGGGCTTCCGGATCGTTGGACATGAAAAAGGGCGGCCCGGACAAGTCCGGGCCGCCCCATTCATTTCAGCGTCGTGTCTGTGATCAGAACTTCGCGCGCAGGGTCACACCGTAGGTGCGCGGCGCGCCAAGGAAGGCGTTCAGCGCGTCGGCGGTCGGCGCGGTGGTCGCGTTCTGCAGCGGCGCGTCGAACACGACCTGGGTGTACTCTTCCCCGGTCAGGTTCTGGCCCCACAGCTCCATGGTCCAACGGTCATCGCGCGTGCCGATGCCGATACGGCCGTTGAGCAGCGCCAAGCTGTCCTGTGCCTTGAGCGGGTTCAGGTCGGAACCGGTGTTGTACTCGCTCGTGAACTTGGCGCTGAGGCTGGTGCGCAGCGTCAGGCTGGCGCCCAGGTCACGCTCGTAGCTGGTCGACAGCGAACCCGACCACAGGGGCGCGAACGACAGGGCGTTGCCCGGCAGGCGGGGAGACGCGCCGACCGGCGCGACGAAGTTGCCGTACTTGGTGTCGGCGTAGGTCACGCCGCCCTGGATACGCAGGCCTTCAATCGGCGTGAACCACATGAAGTCCGCGTCGACGCCATCCGACGTCACTTCCGGGATGGAGGTGACGATGAAGCTGATGCCGGTGAAGGCGTTCAGCTGGAAGCCGGTGTACTCTTGGTGGAACACCGAGGCGTTCAGCAGCACCGAGCGATCGAACAGGGTGCTCTTCACGCCCAGTTCGTAGCTGTCGACGAACTCGCCTTTGAAGCTCGTATCGCCATTGAGGACGAAGTACGGCGCGACGGTGCCCGAAACGAGCGTGCGGGCGCGGTCGAGGTTGAAGCCGCCGGCCTTGTAACCCCGGGCGTAGGAGACATAGCCCATGACGCTGGAGTTGAAGCGGTAGGCGGCCTTCACGGTGCCGCTCCATTCACGCTCTGTGCGCGACTGGCTGACGTTGGCGTTGTTGAAGTTCGAGTCCGACCACGGCACGCACAGCGAGAGGGAGAAGCAGGGCAGGCCCGTGCCGGTGTTACGGTACTGGGTGTCGAGCTTCTTTTCTTCGCTGGTGTAGCGAAGGCCCATGGTCAGTTCGAGCGCGTCCGTCACCTTGTAGGAGTTGTTGGTGAAGACCGAGATGCCCTTGGCTTCCTGCTGATGGCGATCGTTCTGGCCCGTTCCCGAGATGTAGTAGGTCGAGGGAAGAGCATTCTGCGACGCGCCGCCAGAGGCGATCAGGCTGAAGTATGGACGGTAGGAGTCGCCGAACAGGAGGACCTGGCCGGTGCGCAGGTTTTCCTTGCTGGCGAACACGCCGACCAGCCAGTTGAGGTTGCCGGCGTCGCCGGCCAGGCGGAATTCCTGGCTCAGCTGTTCAAACTCGACAAAGTTCGAGCCGTCGCCGGGACGGTAGAAGATGTCGGCCGTGGAGAAGTCGCTGTCCTGGGCGCTGGTGTTGTGGAAGTTCCGCCAGGCGGTGATCGAGGTCAGCGTGGCGCGGCCCAGCCAGGGCGTGTCCCAGTTCATTTCCGCCGACAGACCCTTGTCTTCGGTTTCCTGGGTCGTGGGCCGGTTGGAATAGGCGATCCGCGCAAAGGGATCGACGGGGTTCAGAACGCCCGAGTCGGGCGCCAGGGTATCGACATAGCCCTGACGGATGGGGTTGCGGACGGTGCCGACGGCGACGCAGCAGTTTTCCTGACGCTCGGTGTAGTCCGCGATGACCCGAATCTCGAGGTCGTCGTTGGGCGTGGCCAGGAGTTGGCCGCGGACGCTGTAGAAGTCCTGGTTCGCGTCGCGCTTGTCCGTGCGGGGGCCGGCTCCGGTCTGGACGCGGTAGTAGCCGTCACGTTCGCGGTGAACGATGAACAGACGGCCGGCGAGGCGGTCTTCCACGATCGGACCGGTCACGGAGGCCGAGGCCCCGATCAGGCCGTAGTTGCCGGCGGTCACTTCGCCCTGGGCGCCGAACGAGAACCGCGGCTCCTTGCTGATGATGTTGATAACGCCGGCCGACGTATTCTTGCCGAACAGGGTGCCTTGCGGGCCCTTCAGAACTTCGATGCGCTCCATTTCGCCGAGGTCGCCGAAGCCGACGCCGTTGCGGGGGCGATAGACGCCGTCAATCACGACGCCAACCGACGACTCGAGGCCGGCGTTGTCGCCGACCGTGCCGACGCCGCGGATACGGGCGGTGGTGACCGTCTCGCTGGTGGTGGAGGTCACCATCAGGCCGGGGGTCAGAACCGTAAGGTCCTTGATGTCCTTGACGCCGGCGTCTTGCAGCATCTGGCCGCTGACGGCGGTGACCACCACGGGAACGTCCTGAAGGCTCTGTTCGCGCTTCTGGGCGGTGATGATGATCGCGTCGACGGTCGCGCTTTCGCGTTCGTCCTGGGCGTGGGCGGCGCCGACGACGAGGGCCGAAAGTACGGCGGCGGAGGCCGACGCGCGAAGCAGTTGAGAGAGGCGCATACCTGTCCTGATCTTTTCTAGCGCGGTCAGCGCGACCGGCGCGGGGTTAGGAATGGCACAGACGGTTTAGGGACCTTCTCTGTGCGGCCCCCTCCTATCCGGGGGCGCGAAGCTGAAGCAAGCGCCATCCCTTGCGTGCAAAGGGATTGGGCGGCTTTGTGTCGCCGATGTGACAGCACGGGCGTCAAAAAACCACGTTCGGTCAAATCGTGGGTGATGGAGGCGGAAGTTCGGGCCTGGGCGCCCGTGCCTTGGGCCCTTTCCGAATTCTCTTGGGCTGCGCCGCCCTGTTTGCGAGAAAGGCGCGGTCGGGACACCGCCCGGCGACCAGGAGCAGCCTCGAATGTTCGGCGTCCCCCTCGAGTTTGTGTTCTTCGCCCTCGTACTGATCGGGGTGGCGGTGCTCCATCACCGTCCGATGGCGGTGACGCTGACGGGGCTGGCGGTGATCGTCGGCTACAAGCTGCTGTTCACAGGCTTCGCGGGCGGGCCCGGCGTCGCCGGTCTGGGCGTTCATTTCAGCCACGAATGGGTGGTGCTGGCCAACCTGCTGCTGCTGCTCGTCGGATTCGCCCTGCTGTCCAATCAGTTCGAGCAGAGCAATATTCCGGACTACATGCCGGCGCTGCTGCCGGATAACTGGACCGGCGGCATCGTGCTGCTGGCGATTGTCTATGTGCTGTCGGCCTTGCTCGACAACATCGCCGCCGCCGTGATCGGCGGGGTCATGGCCAAGCACGTCTATCGCGGGCAGGTCGGAGTCGGATTTCTGGCCGCCATCGTCGCCTCGGCCAACGCCGGCGGCGCAGGCAGCGTGCTGGGCGACACCACCACCACCATGATGTGGATCCATGGCGTCTCGCCCCTGAAGCTGCTCTGGGCTTTCATCGCTTCGGCCGCTGCCTTCGTGATCCTGGCGCCGATCGCCGCCTGGCAGCAGCGCAAGATTGCGCCGATCATCCCCCACAAGCCGGAAGGCCTGAAGATTCGCCCGATGCGGGCCGTTATCGTGGCGATCATGTTGGCGGCCGTGGTCACGGCCAACGTCACCGCCAACACCTACTTCCCGGGCGTGGAAGATCTCGCGCCTGTCCTCGGCCTGGCCTTGTGGTCGGCCATCCTGCTGACCTCGCTGTTGCGTCAGCCGGACTGGAAGGTGGCCAAGGAGGCGATCCACGGCGCCACTTTCCTGGTGGCCCTGGTCGCCAGCGCCTCGCTGATGCCGGTCGAGAAACTGCCCGACCCGTCCTGGGGCTCGGCCTTCGGCCTGGGCTTCCTGTCAGCGATCTTCGACAACATCCCGCTCACGGCCCTGGCGCTCAAACAGGGCGGTTATGACTGGAGCCTGATGGCCTTCGCGGTCGGCTTCGGCGGTTCGATGGTCTGGTTCGGCTCTTCGGCGGGCGTCGCCCTGACCAACCTCTACCCGCAGGGGCGTTCGGTGATGACCTGGATCAAGGAGGGCTGGTTCGTCGTGCCCGCCTATGTCGTCGGCTTCTTCGTGATGCTGCTGCTGCGCGGCTGGAACCCCTGACCGGAGCGATGCCCATGGGCGGCTCCGCCCGCTATCGGCCTGATCCCCGGTTCATGACCCTGGGGCCGGAGTTCGCCGATCCGGTGACGGCGGCTGAGTTTCCCGAGACCCTCCTGCGGTTCCGCAATCAGCGGGCCGCGGACTCAGTCGGGCTTGGCGATCTCGATGACGCGGCCTGGAATCGGCATTTCGGCTGTTTTCAGCCGCTGCCGGACAATCAGCCCGGCCCGCTGGCGATGCGCTATCACGGCCATCAGTTCCGGTCCTACAACCCCGACCTGGGCGACGGGCGCGGCTTTCTGTTCGCCCAGTTGCGCGAGCATGGCTCCGGCCGGCTGCTTGATCTGGCCACCAAGGGGTCGGGCCAGACGCCCTGGTCGCGTCGCGGAGACGGCCGGCTGACCCTCAAGGGCGGTATGCGCGAGGTGCTGGCGGCGACCATGCTTGAGGCGCTGGGCGTTCCCACCAGCCGCGCCTTCTCCCTGATCGAGACCGGTGAGGCGCTGGCGCGCAACGACGAGCCGAGCCCGACCCGTTCGGCCGTGCTGGTGCGCCTGTCGCACAGCCATATCCGGTTTGGCACCTTCCAGCGCCAGGCCTTCCTTGAGCGTGGCGACAATATCGGCCGCCTCGTCGACCATTGTATCGACGTCTATTACCCGGAGCTGGCGTCGGCGCCGGACCGGGCCGTCGCCCTGCTGACCGCCGTGGTCGCCCGCACCGCCAGACTGGTCGCAGGCTGGATGACGGCCGGGTTCGTCCACGGCGTGCTGAACACCGACAACATGGTCGTGACAGGGGAGAGCTTCGACTACGGCCCCTGGCGGTTCCTGCCGCGCAATGATCCCAACTTCGTCGCCGCCTATTTCGACGAGACCGGCCTCTACAGTTTTGGCCGCCAGCCGGAGGCGGCGTTCTGGAACCTTCAGCAGCTCGCCGGTTGCCTGTCGCTGGTCGCCGGGACCGACGCTCTGGCGGCCGCGCTTGACGGCTTCGTGCCGGCCTATCGGGACGCCTTGCGCGCGGCCATGCTGGCGCGGCTGGGTCTGAAAGGGCAGGGCGACGGCGACATCGAACTGATCAACGCGGCGTTCCGGGCCCTTGCTTCAGGCGGCGACCGGCTGCGCTGGGAGCCTTTCTTCTTCGACTGGTTCGGCGGCCTGGCCTCGGAGGCGAGGGCGCTCGCCGGCCCGCGCGCCGATCTCTATGCCGAAGATGCCTTCACCGATTTCCGGACCCAGTTGGCGAAGTTTGAACCCGATCGGCCGGATCGGCTCGATCACCCGGCCTTCGCCGCGGCCGAGCCTGAAGAGATGCTGATTGACGAGGTCGAGACCCTCTGGGCGGCCATCGCCGACCGGGACGACTGGACGCCGTTCGAGGCCAAGCTGGCCCGGCTGGAACAGGCGCGACAGGCTTGGGGCCTGGCGCCTACCTAACCGTTGAACGCGGGCCGTCGATCCGCCCAGGGCCGCGCCGTCTCCAGCTGTCCGGCCAGACGCAGCAGCATCGCCTCGCCGCCGGGATGGCCCATGAACTGGATGCCGATCGGCAGACCGCCGGCGCTCCAGGCCAGCGGCACGCTCATGGCCGGCTGGCCGGTCAGGTTGGCGAGCTGGGTATTGGTCATGAAGGCGAAGAGCCGGTCGGCATAGCCGCGAAGGTCCAGCGGCGATCCGCGCAAGTCGCCTTTCAGGATTGGCGGCGAACCCATGGTCGAACACAGCAGGACGTCGAACCGGTCCAGCGTCGCCGCCATGGCGCGACCGGCGGCGTGGGCGGTCTGCATCGCCTGGACATAGGCGGCGCCCGAGACGCGCTGGCCGCGGGCGTACATGGCCCGGGTGACGGCGTCGATCTCGTCATCCTCGATCGGGCGGCCGCGACGGGCGATCTCGGCGTCGAGCGTCGCGGCGATGCTGGCGGCGATGACCGTGCCCGCGCCGTCGCGCATGGCCGGGAAGTTGACCGTCAGGGTCGCCTCGTCGACGTCATGGCCGAGCCCGGCGCAGAGCCTGGCGATCTCCGCGACGGCGGCGGTGCATTCGGGGTCGATGGTCTCCCCGGCCACGCCGCCCGGCAGGACGCCGATGCGCAGTTTTCCGGGGTCGCGGCCGACTTCCCCTGCGAAGGGCGTTGCGGGTGGGTCCAGCCAGTAGGGATCGCCACCGACGGGCGTGCAGACCGCGTCCAGCAGGGCGGCGCTGTCGCGGACCGTGCGGGTCACGGCGTGCTGGATCGAGAAGCCGCCCCAGCCCTCATCGGCCGGCGCGAATGAAACCCGACCCCGGCTGGGCTTGAGCCCGAACAGGCCGCAACAGGAGGCGGGCATGCGGATGGAGCCGCCGCCGTCGCTGGCGTGCGCGGCCGGCAGAACGCCGGCGGCCACCGCTGCCGCGGCCCCGCCGGACGAGCCGCCCGGCGTATGGTCGAGACTCCAGGGGTTGAGAGTCGGGCCAAACAGCTCCGGCTCGGTCACCGGCTCAAGGCCGAACTCCGGGGTATTGGTCTTGCCGAAGATCACCAGCCCGGCCCGCCGATAGGCTGTGACGATGGCGCTGTCGGCCGCCGCCACATTGTCCTTGAACAGGCGCGATCCGCTGGTGGTCGGCGTGCCGGCGAGCTGTGCGCCGATGTCCTTGATCAGCCAGGGAACACCGCCCAGCGGCCCGGACGGGGTTCCAGTCGCGACCTGCGCGCGGGCCTGGTCCGCCAGCGACAGGATGACGGCGTTGAGCGTCGGATTGACCTTGTCCATCCGTGTCAGGGCGGCGTCCAGTACCTCGGCGGCGCTGACCTCTCGCCTGGCGATCAGGGCCGCCAGCCCCGTGGCGTCCTGCGCCTGATAGTCCGCCTGATTCACGCCGCATCCTCCCGACTTGTCGTTGGAGTGATCCGACCACAGTCGGCGCGGCTCGCCAATGGCCCGCGTCCGCCGCTGTATAAACAGCGATCACTTTGTCGGCGACAATCGCCCGTTTGACCGGCACAATGTCTATGGGGAACAATCAAAAAAGCAGGAACAACCGGGCAATGGCGACCGAACACTTCGACGTGGTGATCGTGGGGGCCGGCCTGTCCGGCATCGGCGCCGGCTGGCATCTGCAGGACAAGGCACCCGACCGTAGCTATGTGATCCTTGAGGGGCGCGACAGCATCGGCGGCACCTGGGACCTGTTCCGCTATCCGGGCATCCGCTCGGACTCGGACATGTACACGCTCGGCTACTCCTTCCGCCCCTGGACTGAAGCGAAGGCCATCGCCGACGGCCCGTCGATCCTGAAATACGTCAAGGACACCGCCCGCGACGCCGGCATCGACCAGCACATCCGCTACGGCTGCATGGTCAAATGCGCCAGCTGGTCGACGCTGGACGCGGCCTGGACCGTCGAGGTCGAGAAGGCCGGGGAAACCCTGACCTTCACCTGTAACTTCCTGTTCCTGTGCGGCGGCTACTACAGCTATGTCGAGGGCTACACCCCCGACTGGACGGGCATGGACCAGTTCAAGGGCGCCATCGTCCATCCCCAGAAATGGCCTGAAGACCTCGACTACAGCGGCAAGAAGGTCGTGGTCATCGGCAGCGGCGCCACCGCGGTCACCCTGGTGCCAGAGATGGCCCGGACCGCCGCCCATGTAACCATGCTGCAGCGGTCGCCGACCTATGTCGTCTCCCGGCCGGCCGAGGATTCCATCGCCAACTGGCTGCGCAGCAAGCTGCCGGCCATGGTCGCCTACGGCATCACGCGCTGGAAGAACGTCCTGCTCAACATGGTGTTCTACAACCTGGCCCGGAAGAACCCCGCCAAGACCAAGGAGCGGCTGATCGACATGGTCAAGGCCGAGATGGGGCCCGACTACGACGTCGCCACCCATTTCACCCCCAGCTACAATCCCTGGGACCAGCGCCTGTGTCTGGTGCCTGACGCCGATCTGTTCGACGCGCTCAAGACCGGCAAGGCCTCGGTGGTCACCGACCATATCGACACCTTCACCGCCAAGGGGCTGAAGCTGAAATCCGGCGCGACGCTGGACGCCGACGTCATCGTCACCGCCACCGGTCTGAACCTGCAGGTGTTCAACGGTCTGGAACTGGTCGTCGACGGCGAGGTGATCGAGCCGGCCAAGACGATGAGTTACAAGGGCATGATGTACAGCGATGTGCCCAACATGGCGTCGTCGTTCGGCTACACAAACGCGTCCTGGACGCTGAAATGCGACCTCACCTGCGAGTATGTCACTCGCCTGCTCAACCACATGAGCCGGACCGGCCTGCGCCAGTGTACGCCACGTCGGACAGACCCTTCGGTGCAGGAAGAGCCATGGCTGGATTTCTCGTCCGGCTATGTCCAGCGCACCATCGGTCGCTTCCCTCGGCAGGGATCAAAGACGCCGTGGAAGCTGCATCAGAACTATGCGCGGGACCTCATGGCGCTGAAGTTCGGGTCGGTGACCGATGACGCCATGGAGTTTTCAAACCCCGTTTCAAAAACCAAGGTTCGGTCAGCTGCGTAACCTTGGTTTTTAGTTTGTCGGCCAGTCTTGACGGTCAAAAGTGGCCGCGATGACAGAAAAAGCCCGCCGAAATTGCCCAGATCGGGTTTTTGGTTCCTGCATTAAGAAATCATCAGCCTTGATCGTGCGCTATCGAATGCATGGATACGCTCGGCCCTGCTGACGAACTCGAACAGAAACGCCAGGCGGCGCTCGACCAGATCGGCGTCCTTGACACGTTGCCCGAGGCGACGTTCGACAGGCTGACCGCGCTCGCCGCAGACCTGTTCGACACACCCATCGCCCTGGTGTCGCTCGTTGACGCCGAAAGACAATGGTTCAAGTCCAGGCATGGGTTGGACGCCGCGGAAACGCCCCGGGAATGGGCCTTCTGCGACCATGCGATCCGTCAGGGCCCCAATTCGATTTTCGTGGTGCCGGACGCGACCCAGGATCCCCGGTTCGTAGACAATCCACTGGTCACGGGCCGGCCGGATGTCCGTTTCTATGCGGGCGCCACCCTGACCGACAGCGCCGGCTACAATCTGGGCACGCTTTGCGTGATCGACACGACCCCGCGCGACCGTCCGTCGGATCGCGATCTGGAGCGCCTTGAGCGGCTGGCAGCCATCGTCGTCGATGAGTTCGAACTCATCAGGGCGCGCCGGACCATGGCCCAAAAGCAGCAGATGCTGGAGCTGGCCGAGTCCATCGCGGCTGTCGGCAGCTGGCGTTATAACGTCAACGAGGGGCGGGTTGAGTGGTCCGAGGAAGTCTACAAAATCCACGGCGTGACCCGGGACGCCTTCGACCCCAACATCGATGCGGCAGTCGATCGCTACCATCCCGATGATCGGCCCATTGTTTCTGCCTTGGTCGCCAAGTCCATTGAGACGGGCGAGGGCTTCGAGTTTCGCCTGCGCTTGCTGCGGAGCGATGGCCAGGTCCGGGACGTAATCAGCAAGGCCGAATGCGAGTGCGACAAATATGGCCGGGTCGAAACCATTTTCGGCGTGTTCCAGGATGTCACCGAGAGCCTGAATACCCTTCGCAAGGCGCGGCGCAACGAGGCGCGATACCGTCTGCTCGCGGACAACATGGCCGATGTCGTGACGCGCATCGAGTTTGGCGGGACAGCCAGTTATATCTCACCGGCAATCGAGCAACTCCTGGGCTATCGTCCCGAGGACATGATCGACCATTCGTCGCTGTCTTACATCCACCCTGATGACGTTGACCTGGTCAGGAAGGCGCTGGCCAAACTCGCTGCCGGGGATCCGCGCGAGACGCTGCAACATCGCGCGATCCACAAGAATGGATCGATTATCTGGGTCGAGACCAGCTTCCAGGCTGTGAGCGGCGATTCAGATGGCGCGGGCGGGATCGTCGCCGTCATTCGTGATGTTTCCGAACGCAGGATCCTGGAGATGGCGCTTGCCGAGAGCGAGCAGCGCTACAGGTCCCTGGCCGACAACTCGACGGACATTCTGGTCCGGTTCGGCCGTGACGGCCTGATCCGCTATGCCTCACCGGCCTGTCGCATTCTTGGCCGGTCGCCAGCGGAACTGGAGGGACAACACATTGTCTCCCTGGTGGCGCCCGACCACCAGGCCCATTCGGAATACATTCTCGCGAACCTGTTTTCGGGACTGGCGGTTGACCGTGAACTTCGCCGTGAGCATGGCGTGCTCCACAAGGACGGCCACATCGTCTGGCTGGAGGGCAATCCGCAGATCATCCGGGACGAGGCAGGTGAGCCCGTGGAGATCGTCTCCGTCTATCGGGACGTCACCGACCGGCGCGCCGCGGAAGAGGCGCTGGCTGAAGCCAAACGCGTCGCCGAGGCTGCGACCGAGGCCAAGTCCCAGTTCCTCGCCAACATGAGCCATGAGCTGCGCACGCCGCTCACCAGCATCATCGGCTTTTCAAAGCTCCTGACCGAACAGGAAGATCTGCCCGAAACAGCCCAGAAATACGCTTCGCGGATCAGCAGCGCCGGGCGGGGACTTCTGTCCTTGATCAACGACGTTCTGGACTTCTCCAAGCTGGAGGAAGGCCAGATCGGCCTCGATCCGCACCCGTGTGACATCGGCCATGTCGTTGAAGACGTGGTCGACCTGCTGTCCGTTCAGGCCGGGGCAAAAGCCATTGGCCTGTCGACCGACATTGCTTCGGATTTGCCCGCGTGGGTGGACGTCGATGAGCTGCGCCTGCGCCAGATTCTCCAAAACCTGATCGGAAACGCGGTGAAGTTCACGTCGAAAGGCGGCGTCACGGCCGCTGTCAGGGTGGTGGGGCCGGACCGGTTGAGGTTCGAAATTCGGGATACCGGGCCCGGCATCTCACAGGACCAGCAGGTCCATCTCTTCGAACGCTTCACCCAGGCGGACGCCTCCATCACCCGAAAGTACGGCGGCAGCGGGCTTGGCCTGACAATTTGTCGCGAACTGGCTGGTCTGATGGGCGGTGACATTGGCGTCGACAGCACGCCTGGCGAAGGATCGACGTTCTGGTTCGAGATCAACGCCAGCGCCTGCGGCTCTCCGCTTGACGCGGGTCTTGACCACGACGTTGACGGCCAGCCTTTCGCCGGCGCTCGCATTCTTGTCGTCGATGACCATGAGCATAACCGGGAACTGGTCTCGGCCCTGCTTGTGCCGCTCGGCGTCGAGCTGCTTCAGGCGCGCGACGGCGCCGAGGCCGTGGAAACCTGCATGACCACGTCGTTCGACCTGGTGCTGATGGATGTACAGATGCCTGGAATGGATGGTCGTCTGGCCGCCTCGACGATCCGCGCGTCCTGCGAGATCAATGCCCGGACACCGATTATCGCTCTGACAGCCATGCAGGCTGACCATCACACCGAAGGGCTGTTCGCCGCAGGCATGAACGCCGTCGTCGCCAAACCGATTGACCCCGCAGCCTTGATCAAGGCCATCGACGCCTGGATCGATCAACAACTGGAAGCGCCCGATGCCGAACGCCTCCACGCAATCTGATATTCGACAGCGCCCGCCGCGCGTTCTGATCGTCGAAGACGACGAGAACATCGCCGAGCTGTTGGCCATCGAGCTCAAGAAAGCCGGGTATCAGGTCAATGTGGCGAATGACGGCGCCGAGGCGCTGACAATTGCCCTGCCGGCGCTGCCCGACGTGATCGTCCTGGACCTGGCCATGCCCAACCTGGACGGTTTCGGCTTTCTCGCCCGGCGGCGCTCCTACGCCACCGTCGCCAAGGCGCCGGTCATCGTCCTGTCTGCGCACCAACGGGCGGGAGACGTGACGCGTGCCCTTGGCCTCGGCGCGGCCGACTATATGACCAAGCCGGTCGACATTCCCCGGCTCCTGCGGCGGCTCAATCTTCTGTTGCCGGCCGAAATCCGGGTGACGCGCCGCGCCACCGCCGTGGTCTGGTAGGACCGGCCTCGCCCGTCAGGCCGCGTCTACTGTTTTCAGCCGGTCCCGCAGCTCCCGCTTTAGGAACTTGCCGCTGGCGTTGCGGGGCAGGGGTTCGGTGAGCAACCAGATGTAGCGGGGGGCCTTGTGTTTGGCGACCAGGCCAAGGCAGTGGTCGCGCAGATCGCTGGCGGTGAGCTGTTCTCCGGCACGCAGAACGACAGCCGCCGCGACCTCTTCGCCGAGACGATCGTCCGGAACGCCGAAGACGCAGCATTCGGCGACGGCCGCGTTCTGATGCAGCGTCGCTTCCACTTCCGCGCAGTAGATGTTCTCGCCGCCGCGCAGGACCATGTCCTTCTTGCGATCAACGAGAAAGATGAAGCCGTCCTCGTCGATGCGGGCGACATCGCCGGTGTGCAGCCAGCCGTCGGTGATCGACTCGGCCGTGGCGTCGGGCCGGTTGATGTAGCCCTTGATGACCGAGGAGCCGCGGACCCAAAGCTCGCCGGGCTCGCCGGCCGGCACGGTCTGGCCGTCGTCGTTGACGACCTTGGCCTCGAAGTTGGGCATGGCACGCCCGCAGCTGGCCGGCTTGTCGACGAAGAAGTCGCCGGCGATCGCGGTGATGATGCCGCAGGTTTCGGTCATGCCATAGCCGGTGTTAGGCCGGGCCGTGGCGACGGTGGACTCGATCTTGGCGACCAGGTCCGGCTGAATCTGGGCCCCGCCGCCGCCGACGGTGACCAGGGTCGATGTGTCGTACTTGTGGAAGTCAGTATGGGTGATCAGTTCGCGCGCCATCACCGGCACCCCGCTGACGGTGGTGACGCCTTCCCGCTCAATGAGCTGGAGCGCTGACTCCGCGTCCCAGCGGTACATCAGCACCAGTTTCCCGCCGGCGGCTGTCGTGGCGTAGGCGCCGCAGTTGTTGGCCGTGACGTGGAAGAGGGGAGTGGTGACCAGCGTCGCGGGCACGAAGGCCGGCGCGTTGGGATCGACCTCCAGTCCGGTGGCGCGCTCGGTGGCCAGGGCCTGGGCCTGGCCGGCGAAGACGATGTTCAGCAGGTTGTTGATACAACCCCGATGGGTCAGCTGCGCGCCCTTCGGGAAACCGGTGGTGCCCGATGTGTAGAAGATGCAGGCGTCGGCGTCGGGGTCGACCTGCACGTCGGGGAGGTCGCCGCCATGGGCGACGACGTCCGCCCAGGCGATCGCGCCGGCCGGTGTCGGGGTCGTCCGGATCGCGACAAGGCTGGCTCCGCCCAGCATGTCGGGCTGCTCCTGGATCCGGGCGATGCGTTCCTGGTCGGCGAACACCACCTTGGGTTCGGAGTCTTTGAAGCCGTAAGCCATTTCCTGGGTGGTCCACCAGGCGTTCATGCCGACAACGGCCACGCCGATACAGCCCGCCGCCCAGTAGATCAGCATCCATTCCGGATAGTTTCGCATGGCAATGGCGATGCGGTCGCCGGGCTGGACGCCGTGGCTGATCATCCAGTTGGCGATCGATGCGACCTGCCGGTGCGCCTGGGCGTAGGTGATGCGTTCATCCTCGTAGACCAGGTAGTCGCGGTCCGCGAAAGGCTGCGTCGATAGCCAGAACTCGCGCAGGCTCGGCGGCGCGTTCTTGAAGGTGCGGATGCGACTGCCGCGGACGTCGATCTCGGTGATCTCAAAGGCCGCGCCCGGCGCCGTCAGCTCGTCCCACGCCGTGTTCAGTTCCGCATAGTGCATTTGGCATCCTTCCCATCGCTCGCGCCGGCGTCTGTGCGGCCAGCTGCGGCAGTTTCATAGCGCCCGGCGGGCTCGCCCGGCGAGATTTCTCGTCAGCCCGCGGCCCGGGCGCTGGCTTCGACCCGCTCGCGCGAGGCCAGGCGAATGGTCGAGCTGGCCTTGGCCAGAACCTGGCCGGCCGGGTCGAGCAGCCGGCCCTCCATGAAGCAGGTCGACTTGCCGCGCCGCTCCACCCAGGCCTCGGCTATAACCCGTCCAGGACGTGCCGGAGCAAAGAAGCTCACCTTCAGCTCCAGCGACATCGGCACGACGGTGTTTCCGGCCATGGCGATAACGGCATGGGCCATGGCCGCATCGATCCAGCCGCTGACGAACCCGCCCTGAACCACACCGCCGGAATGGCACATATGCAGCCCGGCCTCGTATTCGATGCGGGCGCGACCTTCCGGATTCATCTCCAGCCGCTGGACCAGCCCCAGGGTGCGGGACAGGTCGTCGGCGGTGGCGCTGTCGGCTTCAGCTGTGGTCATGGAGTGTCCTGGCGACGGCGACTGAACCGCCGCGCGCAGGATAACCGCTTGCCCCTACGGCGCCTCAATGGGGCATTCGCCTGGATCCAGACACGAAAACACGGCGCTGGAGGAGTCCAGCACCGTGTTGTCACTGCGCCTGGCGGGCAGACCGCCGGGTTGGCTATGCCGCCGAGCGGTAGAACACCGTCATGGCGCTCCGCAAGTCGTCGGCGGTCTCCAGAAGTCGAACGCCCTTGTGGACCAGAACGCCGGCCGGGAGGGTCTCATCGTGGGGAAGGCCCAGCGCGTCCAGCGTTCTCGAGACACCGTCTCCGAAGGCCATGATCGGCAGCTGTTCGCCTTTGGTCGCCTTGACCAGATCATCGAAACTGTTGGCGTCTTCGGACCCGGCCGCCGCTTCGCCGCTCGGGACGACGATCCCGGCGAGGCCGCCGCTGAGAACATCCTTCAGGCCGGCGGTCGGCAGCACCGATACGGTCGCGCCGGGCGCGCCCATTCTGTACTGCGTGTCGCCGCAGCTCATCGGCGCCAGTCGAACGCCCATCTCGACAAAAATGGACTCAGCGGCGCCAATATCGCCGAAGTCGATATCCTGACCCATGACCAAGCCCACGCGGGCATTGGCGCGGCTGTACTGACGGCTGTTGCGGGCGGGGGCGGGACGGGCTTGATTGCGCTTGTTCATGAATAAGGTCCTCCAGGAATCGGAACAAAATCGACAGAAAAGACGCTGCGGCAAAAAAGCGTTGCCACCGGGTGAGAAGCGTCGGGGGTCGATTGGATTTTTCGTGTGACCATTATATACAACAATAAATATGTATATGTCAACATCGGTGCAATTATACACTAATGACAAATCTATTAGTGTTGTCTTATTAAAAGACGCGACGACAGTATATGAAATACAAGCCGTTTATTAGTTGTCAGTGGCTCGACTCGGTCGCCAGCCCATCAGCGCCGCCTGTTCACTCCGGGACAGGACGGCGCTAGTGATTGTTTCGTAGGCCGGCTTGCCTCAAATGGTCGGGCTAAGGATCCACCGCCCGAAGCGGCGCTGCCGGTTCCCGGCGACCGTGATTGGACAGGCTGTGGGCGAACGGTCAGGTTTCGGACCGGGTGACGAGAATGACGGCCAATCGAGGCGGGAGATCACGGTGGAAACAGATGCGTCTCATCAGCGCCGGCCGGCGCTAAAGCCGGCGTTGACGCCCCGGGCCGACGCCAGGGACCCGGGGGCGCGGTCCGCGATCAGGCAGCGTCGCGGACACCGCGGTTGAGACAGAGAAACCGATCAGGTCAGGACGGCGGCGAAACCGTCATCCGGGGGTCCATTCGAAAATCGGCGCTTGGACGGCTGCGCGTTCAACTGCGTGGTCTCTATCATGGCCATTCGAAACGGGCGGTCCGGTTTCGGCTGGCGGTGATCGGTCTCGATCTGGCGCTGATCGCGCTGTTCGTGGCGGCGCCGGTTCTGGGCGACACCCCGGCCTTTCTGATCATCGACTATGTCGTGGCGTTTCTGCTGGCCGCGGATCTTACGGCGCGGGCGCTGGCCTGGCGTAACCTGAAGGCCTGGATCGTGCGGCCGATCGTCTGGCTGGACCTGTTTGTTCTCCTGACCCTGCTGGCGCCGCTTTGGCTGTTCAATCTGGCCTTCCTGCGGGTGCTGCGCCTCTGGACCCTGTTTCACAGCGAGTTCTTCTGGGAGACGGTCGGAAGACGCTACGACGACACGCGGTGGGAAGACGTCATCCGGGCGATCGCCACCCTGTTCACCTTCGTGTTTGTCATCACCGGCTTCGTCTACACGATCTACGCCGGCCGGCACCCGGGGATCACCGGCTACATCGATGCGCTTTATTTCACGGTCGCCACCCTGACGACGACCGGCTTTGGCGACGTGGTCCTGCCGGGGGCGTGGGGCAAGCTGATCTCGATCGTGACCATGATCTCCGGGATCACCCTGTTCGTACGCCTCGCCCAGACCCTGTTCCGCCCCGACAAGGTTCGTTTCCCCTGTCCGACCTGCGGGCTTGGCCGGCACGACCCGGACGCGGTCCATTGCAAGGCCTGCGGCACACAGCTGAACATCCCCAACGACAACGTCGACTGAGACCGCCGAACCCGACCCTCAGGCCGGCGTGGGCTGATCCAGATCCAGGATCTGACGATGCAGGATCGCCGGGGGATGGACCCCGTGTGCCCGGAAGGCCTCGAGCACGCGCATGTGGACATCGGTCTCGAACGGCTTTTCGTACTTGCAGTCAAAGACGTAGGGTCGGGCCTTGATCCTGATGGCGACGTAATTCTGCAGGATCACCTGGGTGATTAGGACGGGAACGCGCCTGCTCAGGAAGATGTAGGGACTGGTCAGACAGGCCTCGTGGACCAGCTCTGCGGCGATCTTCACATCCTGATCAACGCCGATGTAGAAATCCATCGGCACCTGCATCTCCAGGGCGCCGTAGTTCCCGCTCGAGGCTACGTCGGTCAGCACCTTGTTGTTGGGAATGGTGATGATGTTGTCGTCGAGCGTGTTCATGCGCACGCTGCGCAGGCCGATCGTCAGGATATCGCCATACTGACCGGCATATTCGACCCGGTCCCCGACCTGGAACGGCCGGTCGAACATGATGGTGATGCCGGCGATAATCGCCGCCACCAGATCCCGCATGGCGAAACCGACGGCGAAGGCCAGGCCGCCGCCGATCACCGTCAGCGCCGTCGAGTCGAGTCGGACGCTGAGCCTTACGCACAGGATGATGGTGGTGATGTAGATCGCGAACCGGATCGACGATTCGAGCTTCTGGATGATCGGCCGCCGATTGGCGAACTGACGGCTCAGCCGTTCACCGAAATTGCCGACCAGCCGCAGCACGACCAGCGAGCCGACAATCACCAGCACCGAGGCGGCGACGCCGCCCCACTGAATGAACTTGGTGAGATCGATCAGTTCCGGCGTCTCCTGGGCCCACGCCGGGGCCGCCGCGACACTGGCCAGGAGGAACGCCGCGGTCGCGGCTCTCAGGGGAGGGCGCATCGGGCTCATTGGCTCACCAGCAGATGACGGCGTTCGAGGGTGCGGGTGATCGCGCGGAACCATGTCCATGACGGCGCTACGCCGTCGCCGTGCTCGACGATGAAGCCCTTGCCGCTGCAGAAGCGAAGCGCGTTGGCGACGCGGCCGGCCGAAAACTGTGTCGCGCCCTGCAGGTCGTCCTGGCTCGCGGGCGACAGCTGGAGGACGGCGCGGAGCACGAAGAGGGTGTCGTCGGACAGGAGATCCAGGCTGCTTTCACTGGGCGTCCGTAGCGGGCGGACATGGATGCGGTCGGAGGGGCCGACCGCAAGAGACTGCCGCCAGACCTGGAGGGCGACGCCCGGATTGCCGCGGGAATAGTCCCAGATCAGCAGCATGTAGGCCGCCCGTCGCGCCGCCAGGGCCTCCAGACGGTCGATTTCGTCGGTGTCGCTGGGAAGGGCGTCGAGCAGATCCTCGAAGGTCGGGTCGACGCCCGCCTGTTTGGAGCGGGCGGTGAGCAGGGCGCTGATCGCGCTTTCCGTCCACCGGCCCAACCGGACCACGTCATCGAACAGCGGGCGCGAGCCGCGCGCGACGTCCAGGAACTGCCAGACGGAAGAATCGATGGCGAGATACCAGCTGGTCTGGCCGCCGCTCCTCCTGATCAGGGCGATAAGATCATCGAAATCCCGCAGGCCGCCCATCACCGGCTTGATCAGCGCCTGAACGTTGTCCAGCAGGATGGCCGGAGGACCGGGCTGCTTGTCTGATCCGGCCGCGCGCGCCAGACGTCTGAGAAGCGCCGCCACCGTGGCCCCCTCACCGCAATCGATGTGAACCGCGTCCGCAACTTCGGACTGGAGGCGTTGCAGAGCGGTGCTCTTCCCGCCGCCGCGCTCGCCCACCAGGGCGAAAATGGCGGGCGAGGCGTCCGCCGCGCTTGCGATCAGGCGGATCAGCTTTTCATCCGCCTCGGTGCTGATCCAGTCGGTCGAGGGTATGTCCGGTCCAAACTGGTCAAACAGCGGCCCGTCGATCGGTGTGCGGTTCAGGAGCGGTTGGTCCCGGTCCTGCTTCTTCATCTCGCGACGGAACAGGAAGACCGAGCCGCGACGCACCAGATCAAAGGAGCTCAACCAACGCCGGCCGATCCGGATGGCCGATGCTGAAAACATCTGCACGGCCGCGGCGATCGCCGCGAAGAAGCTCGGCCAGCCGGTGCGGTTGGCCATGACCCATTGCTGGAACGCGCTCTTTCGACGGGTGCGTTCGATTCGGGAAAAGATCACATCCCGCCACCAGCGCACCAGGATGAGGAAGACCGGAATGACGGCCAGCCAACTGGTCGACGACACCCAGCGATAGATCGTGCCCTCGCCGACCAGGCGCGAGGTGATGATCAGCACCAGGGCGAAGACCACCACGACGGTTCCGACCAGTCTGAGGGACCGCAGGCGGATGTCGCCGGTACCGCCATACCGCGTCGGGCGTATCAGACTTGAGTCGGCCAGGGCGGCGTTGATGGCGTTGACGACCAGCGCCCCGGCCAGCGCCCAGAGGATGATGATGGTGAGGAGCTGCACCTCCAGCAGGTTGAGCATGGCCGAGGGCAGCACCAGCGTCAGGGCGAAGAACATCGCCAGCCATTCAAGGGGGCCGCGAATGGCGCGCAGAAAACGAACGGCGCGCAGGCTCAGGCTGGGCTCGGCATGCAGCGCCTTGCGATCGGCGATCTCCAGCCGTCGTTCCCAGGTATTGAGGACCTGCGGGCTCTTGCGGCGCCACCAGACGAAGACGCTCAGGATCAGGGCCCAGGGCACCAGGATCGCGCCGCTCTGCGCCAGGGTGGTCCAGAAGGCGTCACCGGGCTTGCGTACCGAGGCCGCCCATTCGGTCACGGCGTACCGGTGATAGCGGACGATCAGAACCAGGTGACGCATCTCGGACCGGGCCTGGTCCCAGCCGGCGGCGGTGAACCCGGTGACAGCGGCCCGTTTCGCCGAAGTGAGATGCGGCAGCAGCGACAGCCGCTCATCATTGAGGGTGTCGACTTCGTCCAACAGCGCCTCGGCCCTGGCGGCGCGGAGGGCGCGTTCCGCCGTCGCGATCCGTTGGGCGCGCGTTTCGAGCTCAAGACGTTTGGTCAGGACACCTCGGATGTCGATGCCGGGGGGCAGCTCCTGAAGCGGGTCAGCGCCGATCACGGGCGTCGCCGACGCCCCGCTTTCGATCTGTGTCAGTTCCGCTGACAACTCCCGCCGCGCGATCCGAAGCTCACCCCGCAGGGCGTCATAGGTCGCGTCGGCCGGGGCCCGTCCGGACTTGGCTTCACGCGCTCTCTGTCGCCAGCCGATGACCGCGTCGCGGCGCACGGCCAGCGCCGCTCGACCCTTCTGGAGGCTTTGTTCCATCGTGGCCATCCGCTGCTCGATCCCGAGCAGCCGGGCCATCTCGGCCGAGACGGCGCGCTCGGCGGCAGCCTTGGCCCGCTCGGCGGCTTCCAGGGCCAGCCGGCGTTCTTCGGCGGCTGTCTGCGCGGCCAGTTGCGCGGCCAGGACCTCGGGGGAGAGGGGCGGGTCGACCGGCGGGGCGGCGGGCGTGGCGCTGACGGCTTCCGGCGGCGCGGCGTTGTCCTGGCTCCAGGCGAGCGCGGGCGCGGCCATCAGCATGGCGGCCAGAGCGATGGCGATCCGTCGCCCAATTCCGACCGGTTGAATTCGCAAGACGCCTCCTGAACCCGCGCGACCAGGGTTTTCCCGCGAAGCGACCCTGGCGAATTCCGACCGTATCGAAGATCGGAATTCGCTACAGTTATGGTGGGTTGGCGGGAGCAGGCAAACCGAAACCTTCGCACCGTCGCGCGGCGGGGCGTCGCGCCGGCGCGTCTGGCGGCTGACCGGACGCCCGCATTTGTATTGCGCTCCATCCCGCGGTGCATGTTACCCAAGCCGAGACTGACGTCCGCATCGCGGCGTTCCTCTCCGGCCCTGGCCGTGAGGCTGGACCGAGCCAGACGCCGGGCGGACGCCCGCGACTGTTGGAGCAAAGAACCATGACGCCACAGGCCGAGCTCGGGATTCTGTACCTCTTCGCGATCGCCGCCTTCGTCGCCTTTCTGGCCAAGCGGTTCGATTTTCCCTACGCCATCGGCCTGGTCATTGTCGGTCTGGGCATCGGCAACCTCACTGATCTGAACCTCCCGCACCTGTCCAAGGAGCTGCTGTTCCTTGTGGTCCTGCCCGGCCTCCTGTTCGAGGCGGCCTTCCAGCTGAAGACCAGCGAAGTGAAGGAGGTGAAATGGACGATCGCGGCGTTGGCTGTTCCAGGCGTGATCATTTCGGTGGGCCTCACCGGCCTGTTGGTCTGGGGCGGCCTTGAGGCCCTGACGCCGGGGGGGATGTCGCTGATGGCGGCCTTCCTGTTCGCGTCCCTGATCTGCGCCACCGATCCGGTCAGCGTCCTGTCCGTGCTGCGCAGCCTCGGCGTCAACAAGACGCTGGCCGTGACCATGGAGGGGGAAAGCCTGTTCAACGACGGCACCGCCGTGGTGCTGTTCACGATCATTCTGGCCATGGTCGGCGGGGCGACGGTGACCCTGGCCAGCGGCAGTCTCGACTTCCTCCGCATCACGCTCGGCGCGGCCGTGGTCGGGGTCGGGGTGGGTATGGTGGTCAGCCTGGCCACGCGCGCGGTCGACGATCCCCTGATCGAGATCACCCTGACCCTGCTCTGCGCCTATGGCGCCTTCGTCATCGCCGAGATGGGGCATCTGTCGGGCGTGATCGCCTGCGTGGTCGCCGGCATGATCGCCGGCAACTGGGGCGCCCGGGTCGGCATGAGCGCGCCGACGCGCGTGGCCGTCGAGTCCTTCTGGACCTATGCCGCCTTCGCCCTCAACAGTCTGATCTTCCTGCTGGTCGGCAACGAGATCAATCTGGCGACCCTGATCGGCTATCTGCCGCATATCGGCCTGGCCTGGCTGGCGGTCCTGATCGTGCGGGCGGGGGTCATCTACGGCAAGGACGCCCTGCAGCGGCTGATGGGTCTGCCGCACGCGCCCTGGTCCTGGTCGACGGTGATGATCTGGGGCGGACTGCGCGGCGGGCTTTCGATGGTTCTGGCCCTGGCCATTCCCCGGGACTTCGAATTCCGCGACCTGATCCTCAACCTGACCTTCGGCACGGTGCTGCTGTCGCTGGTGTTCCAGGGCCTGACCATCAAGCCCCTGATCGCCAAACTCGGACTGTCGAGCCGGTCGAGTGCGGAAGACCTCGATTACGAACGCGCCCTGGGCGCCCTGCGCGCGGCCGAAGCGGCGGCGGCGGAAGCCGAGCGTCAGTTCAGCCAGGGCCGGATCTCAAAGGGCTCCTACACCTCGGCGGTGCAGGCCTTGAAGACGCGGACCGACGCCCTGCGGGCAAGAATCGAGGAACTCAGCGACCGTCATCCCGCGCTCGAGGCGAGCCGACAGCTGGCCAACGCCCGCCACCTGCTCCTGATCGAGAAGGACAGCCTGAGGGACTCCCTGCGGCTGGGCCTGATCAGCCAGGCCGCCTTCGACGCGCTGTCAAACGAACTGGACGACCAGCTGCACCACTATCATCTGCACCACCACGGCTAGGGCGGCTTCGACCGTCTGCCGTCGGGGGGATCGTCCCAGACGAGGGGCGACGCCGCCGCTTCATGAAGCGAGGCCCGCTGAACGAAGGGGACACGGACCTGCGGTCCATGTCCCCGGCGGCCGGGCACGGCTTTTCCGCGTCACGAGGCGAGGCCTTGTGAAGGCGGGGAGGGGGCGGAGCGCTCCGGCTTCAGCCGGATGTCTGTTGGTCGTCTGTCTGAAGAGGGCGAAACCGTCGCGCTCCGCGAAGTCCGTTTTCCGGGTGCTGCGGTAGGCAGCCCGCTTAAGGCTTAGCCGCATCGACCCCCGGCGGGCGGGTGGTGGCAAACCATCCCCGGACCGTGAGCGTATCCCCCGCTCACCTGTTGCTGGTCCGGCCAGAGGTCGTTCCGGCTGCTTCCGTCGGGACGCCATTGGCGGCGACGGAGGGGACCTTCACGACTGGCGCCGGGCCAAGCGTCCCGCTCGAACCCCGTCCCGTCGCCGCATCGGAACGCCTGGCCGAGACGCCCTCCCCATGCCGCGGGACGAGGAGAAGGATACGGGCGCTCTGGCGGGTGGGGACAAATCGGCGCCTGTCCCCGGAGCATTGGGGAAAAGGTTCAGGGATTCCAGGCGACTGGCACCCCCCGGCCCGCTCGGCGCCGGGGATTGGGAGCCCCGGCGAGCCCGGCTTCCGATCCGTCCTGTGCGCGCCGGCTATGCCAGCCGTTTGAGAACGCCCACCAGCAGCCGGGTCATCGGTGAGAACAGGGCGGCGGTGTACCACTGGCCGGCCATCCGTTTGCTGATCTCGCCGCGCGTCGGGTAGGGCGCGATCATGCCGGCGATCTGGCTCAGCTTGATCCCCGCCGACAGGGCCAGTGACCACAGCTGGATCTGTTCGCCGGCGTGATCGCCGACGATCACCGCGCCGAGAACCTTGCCTTTGCGGGTCGTGATCAGCTTGCCAAACCCGCGGGTGTCGCCTTCGGCCAGCGCCCGGTCGTTGCCTGAGAACTCGACCCGCTCCACGCGGATGTCGTCGCCGTGCCCGGCGCGGGCCTGCGCCTCGCTCAGACCCACGGCCGCCAGCTCGGGACTGGTGTAGGTGGCGCGCGGGACGACCAGCGCCCCGGCCTTGACCGGCATGGCGAACAGCAGCCGCCGCACCAGCAGCCCGGCGTGAGCGCCGGCCAGGTGGGTGAACTGTCCGCGCCCGGCGACATCGCCGATGGCGTAAACGCGCGGATTGCTCGTGCGCAGGCTGTCGCTGGTTTCGATCCCGTGGTCGTTGACGGTGACGCCCGCCGCCGCCAGATCCAGGCCGTCCAGGGACGGGACCCGGCCGACGGCGACCAGCAGGTGGGAGCCGGACACGCGCTCTTCACCAGACGGGCCTTCCAGAACCACGACCGGACCGGTCTCGACCCGCACGACCTTGCCGCCGACCTTGAGGGTCACGCCATCGGCGCGGACCTGGTCGAGAACCACCTGGGCGGCCGCCGGGTCCTCACGACCCAGCGGCGTTCCCGGGTCGACCACGGTCACCCGCGAGCCCAGACGCTGGAACGCCTGGCCGAGCTCCATGCCGATCGGCCCGCCGCCGAGCACGATCAGCTGCTCGGGCAGGACGGTCAGGTCGAAGATGGTTTCATTGGTCAGGAAAGGGATGTCGCCAAGGCCGGGCACGTCGGGAATGCGGGCGCTGGAGCCGGTGGCGATGACAATCTTGCGGGCCTGGACGCGCGCCGTGGCGCTGACCAGCGTCTTCGCGTCGGCGAAACGGGCCGACTCCCGGATGACCTGGACGCCGAGGCCCTCGAACCGTTCCTGGCTGTCATGCGGCTCGATGGTGGCGATCGTCGCCCGGACGTGGGCCATGACCTGGGAAAAGTCGATAGCGACGCCGGCGGCGGTGACGCCGAACCGGGTCGCGTCCCGGGCCGCGGCTGTGGCGTTGGCGGCGGCGATCAGGGCCTTGGACGGGACGCAGCCGTAGTTGAGGCAGTCGCCGCCCATCGCGCCGCGTTCGAACAGCACGACTTTGGCGCCGAGCTGGGCGGCGCCGGCAGCGACGGACAGGCCGCCCGAGCCGGCCCCGATGATGGCGATGTCGGCCTTGATCAGTTTTGTGGTCATGAGGCTTTCCGGCGGCGGGCGAGCACGCCGCGCACGATCGTGGTTCCAAGGGAGAGCAGGCCCAGCGCGACCAGCGGCAGCAGGACGGTCGGCTCGAAGATCAGGCCGAGGTTGGGCTTGCCGCCATGGGCCAGCACCGTGCCGAGCCCGGCGCCGATGCCACTGTAGATGAAGGTCGCCGGCATGATGCCAAAGAAGGTCGCCAGCAGATAGGCGCGGACCGGGGCATGAGCGACGCCGGCGGCGACATTGACCAGCCAGAAGGGCGCGACGGGCAGCAGGCGCAGGGACAGGATGTAGCCGAAGGCGCCGTCCTTGATCCCGTCCATCATCGCCTTCAGCCGCCCGCCGCCGGCCTCCGCCTTCTCGCGCAGGGCGTGCCCGAACGAGGTGCGCACCGCGTAGAAGACCAGCATGGCGCCCAGGGTCGCGCCGACAATGGTGGCGCCGCCGCCCACCCAGGTCCCGAACAGGAAGCCGCCGGCCAGGGTCAGGATCAGCGCGCCCGGCAAGCTGGCGGCCGTGGCCAGGGCGTAGACCCCGATGAACAGCAGCAGGCTGAGCACCAGATGGTCGGCGATCAGGCCGCGAAGCAACGCTTCATGCGCCTGCAGGGAGTCCAGGCTCAGATAGCGCGACGCGCCGCTGAGCAGCAGCGCCGCCACCAGGGCGACCAGGATGATGACGGGCCAGTATCGGCCCAGGCCGCGCATGTTCATCAGCTTTTCCCGTCGTTGATCGACCAGTCATAGTCATGTCGGCTGATCCGGCCCGTCGCTTCAAGCCGCGTCTTCAACGCCGGGTCGGCATAGGTCGCCAGATGGGTGATCACGCGCGCGTCGACGGCGCCGAAATCCTTGGCGAACCAGTGGTAGATCGACGAGACGACGAGCGCGTCGCCGTCGAAGCGGACGCCGCGCGGATGGTTCACGAAGGCGCGGGCGGCGGCGTTCAGCCTGTTCGAGAGGCCTTCGCCGCGCCAGGCGGTGCGGGGCAGGTTGGGGCAGCCCATCGAGGCGCAGTTGACCGCGTAGTGGACGCGAGGGTCACGCCAGCCGGCCCGCAGAATGCCGTGCTCGATGTCGTCGAGTGACAGCGACACGCCCGAAACGGTGGCGGCCGGCGCCTTCCAGGGTCCGCTGGACAGCAGGGAGGGCCGGATGTCGCGGATCGACTTCACCGGCCAGGCGGCCAGCACGATGTCCAGGGTCAGGGCGTTGTAGAGATTGGCCCAGAAGGCGAACTGTTCGGGACGGGTCAGCCGCTCCGGCGCGGCGGCGGTCAGGCCGGCGATATAGGCCTTGAGCGCCCCACGATCGGCGCTCGAAGCCGCCCAGCCGGCGTAGTCGACCCGCACCAGGCCGTTCCGCAGGGTCGTCCGGCGGGCCAGCAGCCGGTCAAAGGCGGCGTGGTCGTGGCTGGCCCTACCGCCGGGGGCCTTGGCGAACCCGGCGGGGGAGCCGACACCCGCTGCTGCGGTGGTCGCCGCGCCAGAGGCCGCCGCGGCCAGAAGGCTTCGTCTGGACCAGTCCCGTTGCTGCACGATAGCGTTCTCCTGCCGTGGCGCCTTGGTCGATGACCGCGCCACTGTCATGAAGCTACTTCGCGCCATGGGGCGTATTGGTTACGGCGGACGACTGTAGCCGTCGGATCGCGATCCGCGAACCTGGGGTGAGAAGGGGCGCCCGCCATGCCAGCCACCCGCCTGGACAGGCTTTCCGTGATCATCCCCACCCTGAACGCCGGGGCGGGCCTGTCGACGACGCTCGCCTCGGTGGACGGCGCGGGGGAGGTCATCGTCGTCGACGGCGGCTCGAGCGATGGCGGGCCGGCGCTTGCCGCCGCCGCGGGCGCGACGGTCCTGATGAGCCGGGCCGGACGGGGCGTTCAACTCGCCGCCGGGGCCGACGCCGCGACGGGCGACTGGTTTCTTTTCCTGCACAGCGACACCGGCCTGGCGGACGGCTGGCGCGGCGCGGTTTCCGATCACATGCAGTCCGGCGGGGCGGCGCCCCGGGCCGGCTATTTCCGGTTCGCCCTCGATGACGCCGGCTGGCGGGCGCGGCTGCTCGAGCGGCTGGTCGCCTGGCGCTGCGCCCTGCTGGCGCTGCCCTATGGCGACCAGGGGCTGCTGATCAGCCGCGATCATTACGAGCAGATCGGCGGCTACCGGGATCTGGCCCTGATGGAGGACGTCGATCTGGTGCGCCGGATCGGCCGCGGCCATTTGGCGGCCCTTCCGGTAGCGGCGGTCACCTCGGCGGTTCGCTGGCGGCGCGACGGCTGGCTGCGGCGCAGCCTGCGCAATCTGTCCTGCCTTGCCCTCTATGCCGTCGGCGTCTCGCCGGCGCGGATCGCGCGGCTCTATGAGCGTTAGGTCCGGATCCCGGCATCTGGTCATTGTCGCCCGTCGGCCCGCGATCGGCGTCGGCAAACGCCGCCTGGCCGCCGACGTCGGCGACGTCGAGGCCTGGCGGTTTCAGCGCACCTGCCTGGACCTGCTGCTGGCGTCCCTGGGCGGCCGAGGCCCCTGGCGGACCTGGGCGGCGGTGACGCCGGACCGCCAGACGGCGTGGCTGGCGGGGCGGGCGACGCCCTTGCCCCAGGGCGGCGGCGATCTCGGCCAGCGACTGGAGCGGCTGGCGGCGCGCTTCGCCGCCGGCGCGGTGGTCATCATCGGCAGCGACACGCCGACCGTGCGGCCGGCGGACATCGCGGCGGCCTTCCGGGTCCTGCGCAGCCATGACGCCGTGGTCGGTCCGGCGGTGGACGGCGGCTACTGGCTGATCGGACTGCGGCGTCGGGCCATGGTGCGGGGGCCGTTCCGGGGCGTCCGCTGGTCGAGCCCCGAGACGCTCGCTGACACGCTCGCCCGGCTTGGGGGCCTGCGCGTTGCGAGCCTGCGAACGCTGGAGGATGTCGACGACCTGGCCAGTCTCAGGCGCGTCACGCGCTGCCGGACGCCGTCAGTCTGAAAACCGCCGCCGATTCCGCTTCACCACCGCAGGAACCGCGCGCCAAGGGCCGCGCCGACGCCGCCGACGATGATTATGCCCAGCGCATACCAGGTGGCCAGAAAGGGGACGGCGCTCTCCTGGCAGTGCAGGCCATAGACGGTCGCGCCCAGGCCGCCGGCCGCCAGTCCCGCGGCCAGCCCGGCCAGCGCCGGGCGGGTCGGGGCGAAGCGGCGCAGGGCCAGGAGGGCGGCGATCAGGACCGGGCTGGACAGCAGCAGGATCCAGACCGGACACACGGCCCAGGACTGGCCAAGCCAGAGCGCCAGCCGCGCGCCGGGATCGGCTCCCGCCAGAACCACGCCGGCCAGGGCCGCCATCAGGACGAAGGGCGCCAGGAGGGCAAGCCAGAGGCCCGGTCCCGCCCGCCCCCCGGGCCGCGCCAGCCTGACGGTCAGGACCAGCGCGCTGGCCAACACCAGCAGGGTGAAGCCCGTTTTCAGCCAGAACCCGACCGTCATCGCGGCCACACCCAAGTCCGGGCGCGGTCCCATCAGGAGCAGAAGCAGGACGAGGGCCAGAAGCCCTCCGGTCGCTAGTCGAAGGGTCAGGCGACGTTCCAAAGCGTGGGGCTGAATGGGCGCCGTGTCGGCGGCGAGTCTGGCGATCAGATCATCCGTCCGCATGGCCGCCTCCCGCGTTGACGCGCGTCATCAGGGCCTTCAGCCCGCGATGAACGCTGACCTTGACCGCCGAGGGCGACAGGCCCGTGGCGCGTGAGGCCTCCTCGGTGCTCAGGCCGTTGATGCGGGTCTGTTCGATGGCTGACCTCTGCTTGGGGGGAAGTTGTCCGAGCAGGACCGCCAGATCCCGCGCCGCCATGGCGTCGCCCGTCAGGTCCTGGGCGAACAGCGCGCCCGCCTCCTCCAGCGGCCGCCACCCGCGCACCCGGCTGCGCCGGTAGTGGTCGATCAGCTTGTAGCGGGCGATGGCGTAGGCCCAGGGTGTGAACCGGCTGGCGCGATCGAACGATTCCCGCCGCGTGTGGAGCGCGATCAGGGTTTCCTGCACCAGGTCCTCGACCTCCGCGTCGCCCCGCGCCAGTCGTCGGGCGAAGAAGGGCGCGAGCAGGGCGGCGAGCCGGGACAGCAGACGTTCCTGGGCGGCGGAGTCGCCGTCCAGCCCAAGCAACATCAGCGTCTTCAGTTCCGCCTCGACGTCCTGCACACGGTCTCCTGACGGGGGCTCCCCGGACCGACGGATGATCGCCGGATGGTTCCCGCACCATCACTAGCCGAGGGCCGGGGGGCTTTGAACCGGTCATCGGACGGTCCCGCGCGCCATTGGTCCCCGACCGGCCGGCAGCAGGCGTCCAGATCCCTTGCCGGAAGCGTGACGGGCGTTTGCATATCCGGCGTCGTCCAGGGCGGGCTCCTGTCGATAGTCGAGGGTCGCTTGGAAGTTCGCGGCGCGGCCGTATCCGGTTACAGGCAGCGGTGCGGACTTTTTCACTGTCTGTAACCATCCGGGCGTCCCCGCCGAACGTACCGGCATAGCCCCCTGACTGATGAGCCTTGCCGGTTGCCCATGTCGACGCTGACGCCCGCCCCCGCCTTGTCCCCCTTCCTCGGAGAGAAGACGTCGCCGTTGGGCGACAACAAGTTCCGCGACCCGGCTCAGACGGCGACGGGGGAGCGACGGGCTGTCGTGGCCATGACGGGTCTGCAAACCCTGTGGTTCAACACCGGCACCCTGTGCAACCTGACCTGTCTCAACTGCTATATCGAAAGCTCGCCGCGCAATGACGCGCTGGTCTATCTGACCATCGCCGAAGTCAGCGCCTTTCTCGATGAGATCGATGATCTGGGTTTGCCGACCCGTGAGATCGGTTTCACCGGCGGCGAGCCGTTCATGAACCCCGACATCATCGCCATGCTCGACCAGTCGCTGGCGCGGGGACACAAGGCGCTTGTGCTGACCAACGCCATGCGGCCCATGCAGCGGCTTGCGGCCGAACTGCTGGATCTTCGGGTGCGCTTTGGAGCCGGCCTGACCCTCCGGGTCAGCCTCGATCACCATACCGGCCCGGTTCACGACGCCGAGCGCGGCGAGGGCGCCTGGGACAAGGCGATCGAAGGATTGGGCTGGCTGGCGCGGGAGGGGTTCCAGATCGCCATCGCTGGCCGCAGCCTGCCCGGCGAAGGCGAGTCCGAGGCCCGGTCCGGGTATGCCGGTCTGTTCGCAGGCCTCGGCCTGCCGGTCGACGCCGCCGACCCGGGCCAGCTGGTGCTGTTCCCGGAGATGGACGCCGCCGGCGACGTGGCCGAGATCACCGAGGCCTGCTGGGGCATTCTCGGCAAGTCGCCGGACGATGTCATGTGCGCCAACAGCCGGATGGTGGTTCGCCGCAAGGGCGCCGCCCGGCCCGCGGTCGTCGCCTGCACGCTGATCGCCTACGACGCGGCCTTCGAGACCGGCGAGAGCCTGGCGTCGGGACTGGGCCCGGTGGCGCTCAACCACCCGCATTGCGCGCGGTTCTGCGTTCTGGGCGGCGCCCGCTGCAGCGGCTGACGGCTGACGGCCGACGGCGGATCAGGCCTGGCTGGCGCGCTCGCCGTGCGCTGACAGGTCCAGTCCGTCTTCGATGTCGAAATCGCTGGCGCGGAGGCCGACAAGGCGGCGGGTGATCGCCAGGATGACGAGCGAGGCGCCGACCGACCAGGCGACCACGGTCAGCACGCCCAGGGCCTGCACGCCCAGTTGGGCGGCCATGCCGCCGGTGACGGGGTAGCCGACGCCGCCGAGGGCGGGACTGGCCAGAACCGCGACCATCAGAATGCCCAGGATGCCGCCGACGCCATGGACGGCGAACACGTCGAGGGAGTCGTCGATCCGCAACCGGTGCTTGACCAGGTTGACGCAGAAGAAACAGACAAGGCTGCCACAGGCGCCGAGCACCAGGGCGCCGCCCAGGCCGACAAAGCCCGAAGCGGGGGTGACGGTGGCCAGGCCCGCGACCACGCCGGTCACGGCGCCCACGAGACTGGGGCGACCAAACCGCGCCCATTCCAGCCCGCCCCACACAAGACCGGCCATACAGGCGGAGAGATGGGTGGCGGCGATGGCCATGCCGGCGTCGCCGTTCGCGGCCAGGGCGCTGCCGCCGTTGAAACCGTACCAGCCGACCCAGAGCATGCCGGCGCCCATCATGGTCATGCCGGGATTATGTGGCGGCGTCGAATCCTTGGGAAAGCCGTCGCGGGGCCCGACGGCGCGGGCGAACAACAGGGCCGAGGCCCCGGCCGTGGCGTGCACCACCAGGCCTCCCGCGTAGTCCATGACCCCCAGTTTCGCCAACCAGCCGCCACCCCAGATCCAATGGGTGACCGGCGCGTAGACGACCAGCAGCCAGAGACTGGAAAACACCAGGACCGCGGCGAACTTCACCCGCTCCACAAAGGCGCCGACGATCAGGGCCGGCGTGATGATGGCGAAGGTGGTCTGGAACATGAAGAACACCGGTTCGGGCAGGTCCCCCACCAGACTGGTTCGGGGCGAGGCGCCGAGAAAAACCTTGGACAGGTCGCCCAGCAGTGGCCCGCCCGGCGCGAAGGCCAGGCTGTAGCCGATGACCAGCCACAACACTGACGCCACGCAGGCGATGGCCACGCAGTGCATCATCACCGACAGGACATTCTTTTCGCGGACCAGGCCGCCGTAGAACAGGGCGAGGCCGGGAAGGGTCATCATCAGCACCAGGGCGGTGGCGCTGAGAACCCAGGCCGTCGCCGCGGCGTCGGCCCCGGCCGGCGTCCCGGCCTGTGCGATGCCGGGGATCAGCAATCCGAGCGCGATCAGAACTCCGGCGCGGCCCGCGCGTCGTCCAAATCTTCCCGTCATAGCCATCCCCCCGGTTCAGGCGTCCTCAGCCTGTTCGACGCATCCCTAACAGAGGTCAGCGGGGGTGCAAGGTCTTGACCGCGCCGGTTCACGCCGCCGCCGTGCGGCGGCGGCAGGAGTGGCGGGTCATGGACAACGTCGGATCGTGACCGGCCGCCCCGCCGGGACGACCGTCGCGCCGGCGAATTCCAAAGGGCGTCATCGACCCTTTCCGTGGCGTCATACTGGTATTTCGAGCCCGTGTTGCACCACGGACCGAAACGACCAAGGACAATTTTCCACGAAATGGGTATTGCGTGGGAATATTTCCCCATTGACGCCCGTCGAAATCAGAACGACAGTAAACGAAGCGATTAAATCTTGTTGGAGAAGTTCGCGGGCGCCAGATAAACTGTTTTGGCCCCTTTAATTCTCCCAGCACGAGAATTCTCGAAATTTCAGTGTAATTTCAGCGGGACGCCAAGGCGGTTCCGCCTTTGAGGGCAGTCTCCATGTCAGTGCAAGGTAAAGTAACGGCTGCGGCCGGCGGTCGTCGTTCGCGCGCCATGATGGCCAGCGTGTCGGTTATCGCGCTGTTGGCCCTGACGCCCGCTGCGGCCATGGCGATTGTCATTCCGACCGGCGTCGACGTGGGGGCGGCCGGCAAGGCGCTGACGACCGGCAGTATCGTCAGCAATACGGGCTCGGTCAGCGACGGAGGCGTGAATCTGGGCGTGACCGTTCTGTCGGGCGCCGCTGACACGGTCACGGTGACGGACGCGACCATCAATAACCTCGCGCCGGCCACCATCGGACTCTACGTCACCAGCAGTTCGAACCTGTCGGGCGTCCTGGCGGTCAACATGGCGGGGGCCAACGACATCCGGGGAACCAACGCCGGCGTTCAGGTGACCAGCGCGGCCGAGAGCATCGTCCTCGACACATCGGCCGGCGGCGGCCTCTATTCCGGCGGCGTTCTGGCCATTTCCAGCGGCGGCGACGTCACGATCCAGAACGGCGCCAACACCATTCTGGGCGCCAACAGCGGCCTCTATGGCGCGACCACCGGCGCGGGCCGGACGGTGGTCATCAATTCGACCGGCGGGACGATCGACACCACCATCAGCGGCATCGTCGCCCGCGGCGACGGCGGCGGAACCAACGTCAACCTGGTGATCGGCCAGGGGGCCGGCATCACCTCGGCGATCACGACGGCCACGGGCCAGAGCACTGGCATTCTCGCCGTCACGACCGGCCTTGGCGCGATTGACGTGCGCACCGGCGCCGGCGGCACGATCAATGGCGGCTTCAACGGTATCTCGGCCAGCACCTCGGGCGCTGGCGCCGTATCGATCAACGCCGGAGGCGCGATCGGCCAGACAACGGCGCCCAGCGGCACGGGCGTCGCGGCCAGGTCCACTGGCGGCTCCGTCGTCGTCAACGCCACCGCGCCGATTCGCAGCGCGGGCGACGCCATCTACGCCGCGACGACGGGCGCGGGAACCGTGACCATCAACGCCGGCGCGGTCACCTCGACCAGCAGCCGCGGCATTCGGGTTGATGCCGTGAGCGGCGCCGTGACCATTGCCGCCAACGGCGCGGTGGATGGCGCCGTTCGCGGCATTGCCGTCGCCAGCACCGGCGGCGGCGCCATCACCATTCACGCGGCCTCGACCGTGCAGGGCGGAAGCTCGAACGGCATCTACGGCGTCTCCTCGGGCGTGGGCAGCGGCGCGGTCACCATCGGCTCGGCCAATCAGCGCCTGGGCGGCGCGGTGACGGGCGGCGGCGGCACCGGCCTCTTCGCCCAGGGCCTGGGCGATGTGTCCGTCTATGCCGGCGCCGTGACCGGCGCCACCAACGGCCTGGTCGCCCAGAACACGTTTGTCGGCACCAACGGCGCGGTGACGGCCGACGCGACCGGACCGGTTGTCGCCCTGAACGGCAGCGGCGTCTTCGGGGCCAACTGGGGGAACCTGACGACCAACAGCGTCACCATCCGGGCCGCCGACGTCACCTCGACCGGCGGTTCGGCGATTGTCGCCTCGACCGGGGGCGGCGACATCAACATCACCACGACCGGGACCCTCATGGCCAACCCCGGCAATGGTCAGTTCTGGACCGCGATCTATGCGGAGTCAGAAGCCAACGGCAACATCGCCATCACCACGGGCGGGACCGTGACGGGCACCTGGAACGGCATCGACGCCATCGCCAGCCCGGCCACCACCCGCGGCGCCATCACGATCAACACGGCGGCGGCGGTGTCCGGCCAGCGCGGCATCCGCGCCGTTTCCACCGGTACGGGCGGCGTTACCATCGCCAGCCAGGGACTGGTGACCGGCTCGAACGGCGCCGGCGTGTTCGCCAGCAGCGCCGGCAATGTCAGCGTCGCGACCGGCGCTGTGACCTCGACGGGCGGCGTTGCCGCGACGCTGGTCAACAATGTCGCCACCGGCGTGACGTCGGAGACCGGCTATGGCGTCGCCGCTCTGTCGTCGGGCGGATCGGTGACGGTCAATGCGACCGGTCAGGTCACCGGCGGCGCGGCCGGCGGCGTTCTGGCCCAGGTCACCGGCGGCGCCGGCGCTGTCTCGGTCACCACCAATGCGGTCATGGCCGGGGTCGGCCGGGGCATTGAAGTTGACGCGCTTGGCGGTCCGATCACGGTCACGACCAACGGCGCCGTCAGCGGCCAGACCCAGGGCATCAACATCATCACGGCCGGCGCGGGGACGGTCACGGTCCACACCGGTTCGACGGTGCAGGGCGGAACCTCCAGCGGCATCTACGCCAAGAACACCGGCTCGGGCGCTGTCAGCTTCGGCACGTCGGGTCAGCGCCTCGACGGCGCGGTGACGGCCGGCGGCACCGGCCTGTTCGCGGCCAGCGCCGGTAGTGTCAGCGTCTATGCCGGATCGGTTACCGGCGGCACGCGCGGCATCGTCGCCGCCAGCCAGTACGACAACGCCAGTGGCGCGGTGTTGGTCGACGTGACCGGCCCGGTCATCGGCCAGAGCGGCTACGGCATCCTCGGGATCGCCAACGGAAGCCTGGCGACCGACAGCGTCACCATCCGCGCCGTCGACATCACCTCGACCGGCGGCTCGGCGATCAGCGCGAACACCGTCAACGGCGACATCAATGTCGCCACGACCGGGATCCTCCTCGCCAACCCCGGCAATGGTCAGTTCTGGACCGCGATCTACGCGGAGACGGAAAGCAACGGCAACATCGCCATCACCACCGGCGGGACCGTGACGGGCAGCTGGAACGGCATTGACGCCATCGCCGGCGCGGCCACCGACCGCGGCGCCATCACGATCAACACGGCGGCGGCGGTGTCCGGCCAGCGCGGCATCCGCGCCGTTTCCACCGGCACGGGCGGCGTCGCCATCGCCAGCCAGGGACTGGTCACCGGCTCGAACGGCGCCGGCGTGTTCGCCAGCAGCGCCGGCAATGTCAGCATCGCGACCGGCGCGGTGACCTCAACGGGCGGGGCGGCCGTGACGCTTGTGAACGACAAGGCCACCGACGTGACCTCGGACGCCGGCTATGGCGTCGCGGCCCTGTCCTCGGACGGATCCGTGACGGTCAACGCCACCGGCCTGGTGACCGGCGGCGCGGCCGGCGGCGTTCTGGCCCAGGTGACCGGCGGCGGCGATATCTCGGTGTCCACCGCCGGAGTCTCGGCGATGACGGGTCGGGCGATCGAAATCGACGCTGACGGCGGCGCGGTCACGCTCAACACCACGGGCGCAATCTACGGCGCAGCCCGCGGCGTCAACATCCACAACGCCGGCCCCGGGGCGATCACCATCCATACCGCCGGAACGGTTCAGGGCGGTACGTCGCTGGGCATCCAGGCCGATAACACCGGCTCGGGCGCGGTCAGCGTCGGAACGGCCGATCAGCGGCTGGGCGGCGCCGTGACGGCCGCGACAACGGGCATCTTCGCGGCCGGCGCCGGCGATGTCAGCGTCTATGCCGGCGCGGTGAACGCCGGAGGGCGCGGCATCGTGGCGGCCGGGCAGTACGACGGCGCCAATGGCGCGGTGGTGGTCGACGTGAACGGTCCGCTGGTCGCCCTGACCAGCTATGGCATCATCGGCGTCAATGACGGGACTCAGGCGTCCAACACCCTCTCGATCCGGGCCCAGGATGTTACGTCCACGGGCGGCTCCGCGATCAGCGCCCAGACCGCGGGCGGCGACATCACCGTCGTCACGACCGGGGCCATCACCGCCAACACCGGCGACAACGGCACCTGGGACGGCATCTATGCGGACGGCCGCGGCGACTCCCTGATCTCGGTCACGACCAACGGCGCGGTCACCGGCAGCTACAGGGGCATCGACGCCAACAGCCTCGGAACAACGGCCCGCTCGGGTATTCGCGTCACCACCAGCGGATCGGTCTCCGGCGGCCAGGGCCAGGCGGCGATTATCGCCCGGCTGAGCGGCCTCGGCGACATCGCGGTCAATGCGGGCGCCGGCCTTCTGAGCAGCGTCAACGGGACCGGCATCTCGGCCAACGCCTCGGCGACGACCGGCGTCAACAACATCACCGTCAACAACCTGGCGGCCATCGGCGGCGCTGGGGCCGCTCGGGTCAACACCGGCGTCTCTGCCCATCTGTCAGCGGGTAACGCGGGGTCGATCAACGTCACCTCGACCGGCGCGATCCAGGCCGTGAACACCGGTATCGTCGCCGCGACCCTGGGGTCGGGCTCGGTGACGATCACGGCCGGCGGCGTCATCACGACGCCCGGTGTCGGCATCTCCGGGTCAACGACTTCGGGCGCCCTGACCATCACCACCCTGGCCGGCGGTCAGATCGCGCCGGGGGCCCTGGTGGGCATCAGCGCTCACACAGTGGACGGTGCTATCGTGATCAACCAGGCCGGCAACATCGGCGCTGTCGGCGCGGGCAACACGGTCGGCGTCGGCATCAACGCCTTCATCGAATCCGGGTCGGCTGACCTGATCATCAATTCGACGGGCGGCATCTATGTCACGCCCGGCGTCGGTCTGCAGAGCGCCGGCATTTATGCCGTGCACGGCGGGACCGGCGCGGTTCGCGTCACCAGCAGCGGCGTCATCGACCCCGGCGCCTATGGCGTCGTGGTCCAGGGCGCCGGCGATGTGTCCTACGCGGCCACCGGCGGCGTGATCGAAGGCGACGTGGGCGTCTACATCGCCTCGACCGGCAACGGCAACGTCAGCCTGACCTCGACCAGCAACACGGTGATCACCGGCTTCAACGGGGCCGGGATCACGGCCGTCGGCGGCACGGGCGTGACCAGCCTGGTCGTCAACGGCGCGGTGTCCGGGGCGACGACGGGTATCGAAGCGTCGTCGACGGGCACAGGCTCGACCGTGGTGACCACCAACGGGCCGGTCTCCGGCGCGTCCACGGCGGGGATTGTCATCGCCTCGGGCACGGGCGGGCTCCAGCTGACGGTCAACGCCAACGTCACCTCGACGTCCGGCGCGGCTATCAACGCCACCTCGACCGGCGGCGGGGTGATCAACATCGCGCCCAACACCGTCGTGTCCGGCCTCATCACCAACCCGAACACGGCGGTGATCAACCTGGCGACGGCCTCGGGCACGACCTCGACCATCAACGTCGGCGCCGGCGCGGTGGTCCAGTCCGCGGCCGGCTCGGCCTATGACGTCGCGGTTCGCGCGACGGGCGGCTCGGTGGTCATCAACAACCAGGGCGTCCTGACCGGCACGGTGGACTTCTCCGCCCTGACCGGCGCGAACACCGGCCAACTGGCCAGCGCGCCCGGAACCACCTTCCAGACCGGGGGCACGTCCACCTTCGGCGCCGGTGACGATCTGTTCACCAACGCCGGCGCCCTCAACACGCTGGGCGCGTTGACCACCTTCAACTTCCAGGGCGGCAACAACGTCTTCGTCAACGCCGGGACGACGACCGTCGGGCTCAACCCGGTTCTGAGCGGCGGTTCGCGCTTCCTGCTCACCAGCCTGACGACCTTCAACAACAGCGGCACGCTGCAGATGACCAACGGCGTCGTCGGCGACTCCATCGTCGCGGCAGGATCGCGCTACGTCGGGTCAGGCGGCGCGCGGCTGGCGATCGATGCCCAGGTCGGCGCGCCGGGCAGCGTGGCGGACACCCTGACGGTCGGCGTCAGTTCGGGCCGCACCGCGGTGCTGATCACCGACCGGACGACGGGCTACGGCTCGTTCAACCCCGGCGGCGTGCGGATCGTGACCGGAACCACCCATGCCGGCGACTTCGTCCTCGACGCGGGATCGACCGGATACAATCCGACCCTGTTCGGCGGCGCCATCGACAAGCCGGGCCTGTTCTTCAGCCAGCTGGCCGTCGATGGATCGGGCAACACCGTGCTGGCCAGCGCGCCCAAGGAACAGGTCTACCAGGTCGCCACGCTCGGCGCCCAGGTTCAGGCCCTGTGGTACGGAACCGAACGCTCGCCCAACCGTCAGGCCGATCTGCGGGACGGGCTCGCCGGCGGCGATGACGGCGAGGGGCCCCAGTCGGGCCTCTGGATGGACATCAAGGGGCTCACCGCGAGCCGCGACGTGACTGACAGCTTCGCCGCGCTGGGGACGACCTACCAGTACGACGCCTCCTATTCCCAGGACATGCGGTCGGTGATGATCGGTCTGGACTCCGTCCACCTGTCGTCGCGCGGGGGCCTGGTGGTCGGCGGGTCGCTCGGATACGTCCGGTCGGACGCCGACTTCGATCGGCAGTCCAGCACCAGTCAGCTGGAAGGCATCGTCGCCAACGGCTACGCCACCCTCCTGGCCGGGGACATGTTCGTCGCCGGTACGGTTGGCGTGAGCGGCATGAACGCCCGTGTCGTAGCCCCGACCCTGACCGGCTACACGCGTCAGGTGACGGATATCAACACCGTCGGCGGATCGCTGGAGGCGGGCGTTCGCAAGCCCTTCATCCTGGGATCCACCATCGAGCCCAGCCTGTCCTTCACCTACGTGCGCAGCCGCATCGACGACTTCGCCGCGGCGGGCTCGACCTTCCGCTTCGACGACGTCGAAAGTCAGCGGGTCGGCCTGGGCGTGCGGATGTCCGGCGCCGCGATGCCGGCCTCCGACGGCTGGCGGTCGCGCTACAATGTCTCCGTCCGGGTCTATGACGAGCTGGCCGGCGACAATGGCGTGGTGATCGACAGCGGCGGCCCCGACCTGGCGATCAAGGATCGCTTCAACGGCGCGTTCGGCGAGATTCGCGCCAGCCTGGTGGGTCAGAGCGCCACGGGCTGGACGGCCTACGGCGACACCGTCGTGCGCTTCAACGACGGCTACACCGAAGTCGGCGCCACCCTCGGCGTCCGGCTGCGCTACTAGGGCCTGGTCGACCCGGTTTCGAGACGGGCGCCGTCTGCACCGAACAGGTGCAGGCGGCCCCGATCCGGCCGCAGGAAGACCTTGTCCCGCTTGGCGAGGGGCGGCGCGTCAGCGCCGTAGCGCACGGCCAGGCGATCCCCGTTGATCAGGGCCGTATGGACGATCCGGGCGTCGCCCAGATCCTCGACCACGACCACCTCGGCCGCCAGATCGCCGGGCCCGGCGGTCAGGGACAGGGTGATGTTTTCCGGCCGAACGCCCAGGTCCGCCGGACCGTCATGGGCGAGGCCGGCGATCTCCAGGCGATCACCCGAGGCCAGCACGGCCGCGCCGCCAGTCAGGGTCACCGGAAGCATGTTCATCGTCGGCGAGCCCATGAACTGGGCGGCGAAGCGCGTGGCCGGGCGCTGGTAGAGGTCTGCCGGCGTTCCCGCCTGCTCGATCCGCCCCGCGTTCAGCAGCACGATGCGATCGGCGAGGGTCATGGCCTCGAGCTGGTCATGGGTCACGTAGACCATGGTGGTGGCGAGACTGGCGTGCAGGCCGGCGATTTCCAGCCGGGTCTGGGCGCGCAGGGCAGCGTCGAGGTTGGACAGCGGCTCGTCGAACAGGAAGACTTCGGGTTCGCGCACAATGGCCCGGGCGATGGCCACCCGCTGGCGCTGGCCGCCTGACAGTTCTTTTGGCCGGCGGTCCAGCAGGTCGCCGATCTGCAGCATGTCGGCGGTGCGGCGCACCTTCTCGTCCACGGTCTCCCTGGCCATCTTCGCCAGGGTCAGGCCGAAGGCGATGTTCCTGTAGACGTCCATGTGCGGATAGAGGGCGTAGGACTGGAAGACCATGGCCACGCCGCGCTTGGCGGGGGCGAGCTGCGTGACCTCGCGGTCGCCGATATGGATCGCGCCGGAGGAGGCCTCTTCCAGTCCGGCGATCAGCCGCAGCAGGGTCGACTTGCCGCAGCCTGACGGACCGACGAAGACCACGAATTCGCCATCGGCGATCTCCAGGTCGACGCCGCGGATGACCTCGACGTCTCCGAAGCGTTTGGTCAGGTTCTCGAGCCGTACGACAGCCATGGTTATCCCTTTACCGCGCCGGCGGTCAGGCCGGCCACAAGGCGGCGCTGGAAGATCAGCACCAGCGCGACCAGCGGCGCGGTGACGATCACCGACGCCGCCATGATGTTGCCCCAGGGCAGTTCGTGTTCACTGGCCCCGGTGATCAGGGCGATGGCCACCGGAACGGTGCGCTGCTCGTTCGACAGGGTGAAGGTCAGGGCGAACAGGAACTCGTTCCAGGCGGCGATGAAGGCCAGCAGGCCCGTGGCCGCCAGCGCTGGTCCCAGCAGGGGCAGGAAGATGCGCGTGACCAGCACCAGCGGACTGGCGCCGTCCATGATCGCCGCTTCCTCGATCTCGACGGGCAGGTCGCGCATGAAGGTGGTCAGCACCCAGACCGTGAAGGGCAGGGTGAAGATCAGGTAGGACACGATCAGCCCGCCCAGATTGTTGTAGAGTCCAAGGACCCGGATCACCTCGACCAGACCCGACAGCACCGCCACCTGCGGGAACATCGAGACGGCGAGAATGGTGTAGAGCAGCGCGCTTCGCCCGGCGAACCGGACCCGGCCCAAAGCGAAGGCCGCGGTCACGCCAAGGGTCAGAGAAATGCCCACGACGGTGACCGAAACCACGACGGAATTCAGGATGTTGCGGGCGAAAGGTTGCTCTTTCCAGATCGCGACGTAGTTGCCTAGATCGAGCCTGGCCGGCCAGTAATCCGCCTGGAAGATTTCCGACCCCGATTTCAACGAGGTCACCACCGCGTAATAGAGCGGGAACAGCAGGAAGATCAGCAAGACGCCGCAGGCGAGCGCCAGGGCGATGCGGGGGGCGAGGCGCTTCATCGGCGTTTCCCGTCCAGATCAAGCCGCACGGCGGTCACGTAGAGGGCCGTGATCAGGGCGATGACAAAGAACAGCAGGGTCGAGGCCGCCGAGCCGTAGCCGACGTCCTGGAAGTCGACCAGTTCGCGCCGGGCGAAGACCGACAGGGTCAGGGTGGCGTCGGTGGCGCCGGTCATGATGTAGACGAGATCGAACATCCGCATGGCGTCGAGCAGCCGGAAGATGACGGCCACCGCCAAGGCAGGCCGGATCAACGGCAGGGTGACCTGGAAGAACACCCGGACCGGATGGACGCCGTCGACCCGCGCCGCCTCGTAACAGTCCCTGGGGACCATCTGCAGGGCGGCCAGGGCCAGGAGGGCGACGAAGGGGGTCGTCTTCCAGACATCGACGAGAACGACCGAGGCCATGGCCAGATGCGGCTCGGCCAGCCAGGCCACGGGCGCGGCGATCAGGCCCAGCTTCATCAGGGCGTCGTTGATCACCCCGAACTGGTCGTTGAGCATCCAGCTCCACATTCGGGCCGAGACCACGGTGGGAATGGCCCAGGGCACCAGCAGGGCCGCGCGCATCAGGCCGCGCCCCCGGAACGACATGTTGAGCAGCAAGGCGATCAGGACGCCCAGCACCGTCTCCAGGGTCACCGAAGTGATCGCGAAAACCAGGGTGTTGCCCAGCGCCTTGAGCCATTCGGGATCGCTGAGGACGCCGTACCAGCGGCCGTCATCCAGCGCGAGGTAGTTGTCCAGCCCCACGAGGCTGTAGTGGTTCATGTCCACGAGGGTGGCGTTGGTCAGGCTGAAATGGAGGGTCCTGGCCAGCGGCCAGGCGGCCACAAGAGCCAGGACGATCAGCATCGGCGCCAGGAAAATCCAGGCCGACCGGATGCGCTCGCGCGTGGCTTCCGTGTGCGCCTGGGCCACTACCAGCGCGCCCTGTGCTTGAGCCGGTCGAGATCGGATTCCAGCCGGGCGACGCGACGGTCGGCGGGCTGACCGCCGAGCACATCATGGGCCGCCCGCCAGAAGTCACTCGAGAGGCGGTTGTAATGGGGCCCGGCGATCCGTGACGGTCGCGCCGTGGCGTTCTCCAGCGAGTCCAGCAGGTCCCTGAAGAAGGGATTGGCGGCGTCCACCTCCGGGTCGTCGTAGAGGGCGGCGATGGTCGGATTATAGGCGGCGGCGATGGCGCGGCGCTTCTGTTCCCTGGCGCTGGTCAGATAGGCCACGAGACTGGCGGCCTCGGCAGGATGTTTCGAATAACGGGACACGGCCAGATGCCATCCGCCCAGGGTCCCGGAGACCTTGCCGCCGGCGCCGCCGCTGGGCAGGGGAACCACGCCCACCTTGCCGCGGACCGGACTGTCGTCGCCCTGGGCCAGGGCCCAGGCGTAGGGCCAGTTGCGCATGAAGACGGCGTTGCCGGTCTGGAACACGCCCCGGGCGGCTTCCTCGTCGTAGTTGAGCACGCCGCGCGGGGCGATGTCGCCGACCCAGCTGCCGGCCAGGGCCAGGGCGGCGATGGCGCGGGGGTTGTCGACGGTGATCTCGCCCCTGGCGTTGACGATCGTTCCGCCGCCGAACGAGTCGATCCATTCCAGGGCGTTGCAGGTCAGACCCTCATAGGCCCGGCCCTGGAAGACAAAGCCCCACATCCGGCTGTTGCCCCGGGCCCGTTCGGCGGCCTGGATGATCTGGGCGGTGCGGGTCATCTCCTGCCAGGTTTTCGGCGGCGGCAGCCGGTGCCGGGCCAGCAGGTCCTTACGGTAGTAGAGGACGCCGACGTCGGCCCACCAGGGCATCGCCACCAGCCGGCCATCGACGGTGTCGTTGCGGATCAGGGCGGGGAAATGAGCCGCGGGCGTGTCGCCCATATAGGGCCGCAGATCGGTCAGATGGCTGGCCAGCATGCCGGCCCAGACCACGTCGATCTGCAACACGTCTATGTCGGCGGTGCGCGACGCCAGCATCTGCAGATAGAGGGCCAGCCGGTCGGTCGACGAGTTGGGCGTGCTGATGATCCGCACCTCGTTGCCGGTCTGGCGGGCCCAGGCGTCCGCCCCCTCGGCGCAGAGCTTCAACTCCATGCCGAGCGCGCCGCAGGCGATCGCGACCCGCACCGGCGCCGCCGACGCCTTTCCGGCGGCCCCCAACAGGGCCAGGGCGGCGAGGAGGCAGATCAGAAGGGCCCGCATCAGGCCGCGTCCGCGGCTTTCTGGTCGTGGGCCTCGGCGGCGATACTGTCGAACTGCTCGGCGATCTGGTCGGCCCACCGGGCCAGATCATAGTGGTGGATCACCTTGTCCATGGCGGCCATGCGCTGAGCGACTTCCTCGGCGGGCATGTCCAGCGCCAGGTCGATGGCCGCGTCCATCGACCGGTTGGAATAGGGATTGGTCAGCACCGCCTGCGGCAGCTCCACCGCGCAACCGGCGAATTCCGACAGCACCAGAACTCCCGGCCGGCCGTGTTTGGAGGCGACGTATTCCTTGGCCACCAGGTTCAGGCCGTCCCTGAGCGGGGTCGTCACGCAGATGTCGGCGATGCTGTAGTAGGCGATCAGCTTCTCGAACGGGATGGCGTTGGAAAACAGCACGACGGGCGTCCAGTCGAGCGTCGAGAAGCGACCGTTGATCCGCCCGACGAGACCCTCGATGCCGCGCTGGGTGTCCTCGTAGATGGTCATTGTCGAGGCGGCCGCCACGGAGGTGACCAGCAGCTTGACCTCGCCGATCAGCTCCGGCCGCCGCTCAAGCAGCCGTTCGAAGGCCAGGAGGCTTTCGATCATGCCCTTGGTGTAGTCGGTCCGACCGATGGTCATCAGCAATCGGCGGCCGCCCAGTTCCTCAAGCAGCTGAGCCTGGAGGGCTTTGCTTTCGTCGGTCTCGATGATGCTCTCGATCAGGGCGGGGTTCGCCCCGACCGGCGTCACGCCCAGGCGAACGAGGCGGTCCGCGGTTCGAATGGCGGCGGGCACGCGGGGCTCTGACAGCGCCATGCCGGATGGCGACAACCCGGCCTCGACCTCGACTTCGCCCTCGGTCGTGACGTTGCAGAGGGAGCGGGCGACATCGGCGAAGTTCTTGGCGTAGCGGGGAATGTGGAAGCCCACGACGTCGCAGTCGAGCAGGCTTTCGACAATCTCGCGCCGCCAGGGCAGCACATTGAACACATCGGGGGCGGGGAAGGGCGTGTGGTGGAAGAAGGCGATCCGCACATTGGGCTTCAGCCGACGCAGATAGGCCGGCGCGAGCCAGAGATTGTAGTCGTGGATCCAGACGATGCCGTCATCCTCGACCTGGGCGGCGGCGGCCTCGGCGAACAGCCGGTTCACCTCCCGGAAGGTGTCCCAGTCGACGTTGTCGTAGTGGAACAGGCGCGGGAAGGAATGAAGGATCGGCCAGAGGGCCTCCTTCGAGGTGACATGGTAGAAGCTCTCGACCTGCTCGGCGGTCAGCGGCAGCCGTGAGACGGTGTAGCCGCCGTTGGGGTCATCCACATGGATCACCCGTTCGAAATTGACGCCCTCCTTGGGGTCAAAGATCTTCCAGGCGACCCAGGCGCCGGCGTCGGGATCGAGACGGTTGAAGAAGCTCTTCAACGTCGGGACGATGCCGTTGGGGCTCTTGTTGGTCCGATAGACGATCTTGCCGTCGATCAGGACCTCTTCATTGGGCTGTCGATGATAGACGATGACCAGTGACGATTTGCTCATGGCGCGGACCCCCTTTGAAGCTGAAATGACGGATGGCGTCGGCGATGCCCGCCGCGCCGGGTGAAGAGCTGGAATAGACGTTTTTCATGCCGCGAATGGCGGCCTTGAGCCGGGGCTCGGAATTGCCGACGGCCACGCCCTTCAGACCGGTCTGGAACAGCGACAGGTCATTCATGGTGTCGCCCGCGACCAGGACGTTTTCGCTGTCCAGGCCCAGGGTTTCCACCAGCCGTAGCAGCGTCGGACCCTTGGATACGCCGCGCGGCAGAACGTCGAAGAAACGATCCGCCGACAGCAGGCAATCAAACCCGGCCGCCTCGACCTTGGCGACGCTGCGGGGCGAGAGCAGGGCGGGGTCGTAGTCATAGCTGACCCTGTGGCGGAAGGGTGTCTCCTGCAGAACCAGGCCCGGCTCACTCGCCAGCAGCCGTTTGACGCGGTCGCCGGCGTCGTTCCAGGCCGCGGTTATGGGCGCCTCGAGCTCCGCGACCGGCATCAGCGTCTGACCGTGAAACACCGAGGTCCCGATATCGCCGACGATGTAGTGCGGGCGCGGCATGCCCGGCGACCTGATCAGGTCGGCGATGAAGTCGATGTCCCGGCCGGTGACGAAGATGAGCAGGGCGTCGTCGCGGGTCGAGATGTGATGGTAGAGCGCGGCGCGGTGCTCCTCATCGCCACCCAGAAAGGTGCCGTCGAGGTCGGTGGCGAGGATCAGATTAGGGCGGTTCATGCAGGCAGAAGCTCTCATTCCTGTTGAAGGCTGGCGAGGACGGTGGTCTGCCCGCGCCAGTCGGTTCCGCGTCGCTGCGAGACCGTTCCGTGTTCGATCATGAGGCACGACGGCAATCCGCCATGACTCGACGACCGCGTTCGCGGCCAGGTGAACCCGGGGCCGGGGCGGTCGCCAATTTTATGAGTTTTGAGCATCCGATATATATAAAGTGAGTTGTTCGCTGTCAATCAATCGGAACGCAAGAGAGCAGCAGCAGTTCCATGGAGGCGAACTGTCGGGTGCAGTATTTAGACCGGCGGAAGAATATCTTCGGCCATAGTCTGTATTAATCGAGGCTGTCTGTGATCAAGTCGCTTCGTGCTGGCGGCGACGCCCGTAAATTAGCAAAATCTGTCCGCCGGTCATCCCCTGACTAGTCTTCATCGAGCGTCCTGGCCGCGCCTCCCAGCGCCGCCATTGGGGCTTTAGTCTGGCTTCAGGGCCGGGCCGGAGGGGGCGCGTGTTGCGGTTTGAAGTTCAAATTTGCAGACGGCAGTCTTCATGGGGCACGAAGAAAGCACATTTTTTCATTTCTCGGAGAATATTGAACACAAATTTCTAAGTGGTGATTTAGGTATTAAAGAAAATTCAATATGCGAAATAGAGAAGGGTTCTGAATTCTATTTGTTCTCAATAATTCTCAAATATTTCTGATAGTTGTTGCGTTTAGTTTTCTTCTGTGCCAATCTAACGCCAATGAATAACCCATCAGAATTTTTTGACGAACTGAGCGGCTTCGGCGAAACGCCCAGAGCCCCGTATGCTGATTATTGCGGCTGGTTTGACCGCCAGAACGAAGCCCAGCTTAGAAAAAAGGCAAAGGAGGCCGAGGTCTTTTTCCGCCGAACCGGCATTACCTTCAATGTCTACGGGCAGCAGGAGGCGACCGAGCGGCTGATCCCGTTTGATGTCGTGCCGCGGATCATTTCGGGGCGGGAATGGTCACGGTTGACCAAGGGCATCGAGCAGCGCGTGCGCGCCATCAACGCCTTCCTCCACGACATTTACCACCGGCAGGAAATTGTCCGCGCCGGCCGGGTCCCCGTCGAGCTCATCGCCCAGAACGAAGCGTTTCTGCCGCAGATGATCGGGGTGTCGCCGCCGGGCGGCATCTATACCCACATCGTCGGCACCGACATCGTGAGAACCGGCGAAGACGAGTTCTACGTTCTTGAAGACAATGCCCGCACGCCCTCGGGCGTGTCGTACATGCTCGAGAACCGGGAAACGATGCTGCAGATGTTCCCCGAGCTGTTCTCGCGGGTGCCGGTCCGGGAGGTCAGCGACTATCCGAAGATGTTGCGGCGCTCGCTGAGCGCCTGCGCGCCGGAGGCCTGCGAGGGCAAGCCGGTGGTCGCGGTGCTGACGCCCGGCATCCACAACTCGGCCTATTTCGAACATTCCTTCCTGGCCGATCAGATGGGTGTCGAGCTGGTCGAGGGGCATGATCTGCGACTCGTCGACGGCCGCATCGCCATGCGGACAACGCAGGGCTACACGCCCATCGACGTGCTCTACCGCCGTATCGATGACGACTATCTTGACCCGTTGAACTTCAATCCGACCTCGATGCTGGGCGTGCCCGGGATCATGGACGCCTATCGCGCCGGCAAGATCACGATCGCCAACGCGCCGGGAACCGGCATCGCCGATGACAAGGCGATCTACAGCTACATGCCGGAAATCGTTGAGTTCTATACCGGCGAGAAGGCCATCCTGAAGAATGTTCCGACCTGGCGATGCTCCGAACCGGACGCGCTGGCCTATGTGCTCGAACATCTGCCCGAGCTGGTGGTCAAGGAGGTTCATGGATCGGGCGGGTACGGCATGCTCGTCGGCCCGGCCGCCAACAAGCGCGAAATCGCCGCCTTCGCCGACAAGTTGAGGTCCAAGCCGAGCAACTACATCGCCCAGCCGACCCTGTCGCTGTCGACGGTTCCGGTGATGACCAAGGCCGGCCTCGCGCCGCGCCATGTGGACCTGCGCCCGTTTGTGCTGGTGTCGCCCAACAAGATCGAGATCACGCCCGGCGGCCTGACGCGGGTCGCCATGAAGGCGGGGTCGCTGGTGGTCAATTCAAGCCAGGGCGGCGGCACCAAGGATACCTGGGTGCTGGACGAATGAGCGGCTTTCAAGGAGGTAGCTCATGCTAGGCAAAACCGCAGGCGGCCTGTTCTGGATGTTCCGTTTCCTGGAGCGCAGCGAAAATATCGCGCGCCTGGTCGACGCCGGCTTCCGTATCGCCCTGACACGCTCGGCAGCCGCCGAGGCGGAGTGGGCCTCGGTCGTCCGTACAGCCGGGGTTCAGGGTCCGTTTCTTGAGCGCTACGACACCTACACCGCCAGTAATGTCGTCGACTTTCTGCTGCGCGACCGCAGCAACCCCTCCAGCGTCATGTCGGCCATCGACAGTGCGCGCAGCAACGCCCGTCTGGTTCGCACAGCCCTGACGCGGGAGGTCTGGGAGGCGACCAACGAGTGCTGGATGTCCATGAAGGACGTTCTCAAGCGCCCGGTGTCGGAAAGCGGGCTGCCAGACGTTCTGGCGACAATCCGCCGGCAGAACGCGCTGGTTCGCGGCGCCCTGACCGGCACCATGCTCCGCAATGACATCTACAATTTCGCCCATCTGGGGACGTTTGTAGAGCGGGCCGACAACACGGCGCGTATTCTGGACGTCAAATATTACGTCCTGCTGCCGTCGGTGTCGTTCGTCGGGTCATCGCTGGACAATGTTCAGTGGGAGACGATCCTGCGGTCGGTTTCGGCCCAGCGGGCCTACCGCTGGCTGAGCGACGGCGACGCCAACCCCAAGCAGATCGCCAATCTGATTATCCTCGACCAACGGATGCCCAGGTCGCTGGCTTTCTGCGTGGCCCAGATCCGTGAGCACCTCGGCTACCTGGCCGACGGCTACGGCGAACGGCTCGATTGCCACGACCTCGCCCAGGCCCAGGGACGAAGACTCGCCGATCATTCGATCGAGTCGATTTTCGAAACGGGCCTGCACCAGTTCCTCGCGGACTTTATCGTCAGGAACAACGCGCTCGGCCTTCAGATCGAGCGGGATTACCGCTTTTACGGATGACCTCATGCGCGTGAAGATCCGACACACCACCGAGTACGCCTACAACGGCCAGGTGCCCTATGGGCTCCAGCAGCTGCGGATGATCCCCAAGACATCGGCGGGGCAGACGATCCTGTCGTGGGAAACCCGGGTCGAAGGCGGCAGCAAGGAAGTCACCTTCACCGACCAGCACAACAACCACGTTGAGCTGATCTCGCTGAATCCGGAAACCCGGTCGATCAGCATCCATTGCGAAGGCGAGGTCGACACGGCCGATACCGTCGGCGTCATCGGCCAGCACGGCGGCTATGCGCCCCTGTGGTACTTCCTGAGATCGACGAGCCACACCAAGGCGGGGCCTCATGTCCGCGCTTTGGTCAAGGCGGTCGGCAAGGACTACGAGAGCGACACCACCCGTCTGCACGCGCTTTCCGCCCAGATTCTGTCCCAGGTTCCCTATGCGACCGGGACGACCGACTTCTCGACCCTCGCCGAGGAGGCGCTCGAGAGCGCCAATGGCGTCTGCCAGGACCACGCCCATATCTTCATCAGTGCGGCCAGACTGATGGGATATCCGGCGCGCTACGTCAGCGGCTACCTAGTGATGAACGACCGCGTCGAACAGGAAGCCGGCCACGCCTGGGCGGAGGCTCATGTGGCCGGGCTGGGCTGGGTGGGTTTCGATGTCTCGAACGGCGTCTCGCCGGACGAGCGCTACGTTCGCGTGGCGACAGGACTCGACTACAGTGAAGCGGCGCCGGTATCGGGTATAATCTTTGGCGGGCACAGCGAGTCGATGACCGTGCACCTGCAGGTTCAACAGTAGTAAGTCCTGCCACGGCAGGACCGGCGGAAATTTCATGACCTATTGCGTCGGCCTGCGTCTCAACAAGGGCCTGGTCTTCATGTCCGACACCCGAACCAATTCGGGCGTCGACAACGTCTCCGTCTTTCGGAAGATGTTCACCTGGCAAAAGCCGGGGGAGCGGTCGATCACGCTGATGACCGCGGGCAACCTCGCGACCACCCAGTCGGTGGTCAGCATCCTCGACGAACGCTCAAAGGTTCCCGCCGAGCGCAATCCGTCGCTGCTTGAGGTCCCGACCATGTTCCAGGCCGCGCGGCTCGTCGGCGAGGTCCTGCGCGAAACCATTCAGGCCAACGCCTCGACAGGCCAGACGGCGGCTTCGCTCTTTGGCGCGACGATCATCATGGGCGGGCAGATCAAGGGCATGCCGCCGCGGCTGTTCATGATCTACCCGGAAGGCAACTTCATCGAGGCGTCGGTCGACACGCCCCATTTCCAGATCGGCGAGACCAAGTACGGCCGCCCGATCCTGGTGCGGGCCTTCGACCCTGACATGAGCTTCGAAGAGGCCGCCAAACTGTTGATGGTGTCCTTCGACTCGACGATGAAGGCCAACCTCTCGGTGGGCCCGCCGCTGGATCTGCAGATCTATCAGGACGGCGATTTCGCTCCGACCCATGAGATGCGGATCGAACAGACCGACCCCTATTTCATGGCGATCACCACCGAATGGGCCGAGGCGCTGAAGGGCGCGTTCCAGTCACTCCCCGACCCGGTTCTCTGACGCGAGGGTTGCTGGGCGGCTGAGGCAGGCCCGCCCGGACCGCCACTTGCATCCCGGCTCCGAACCCGTCCTTATCCGTCGCCATGCGCCTGCGACATATCGAAGTCTTCCATGCCGTCTACGCCCACGGGTCGATCTCGACCGCGGCGCGAGCGCTGAACGTGTCTCAGCCCTCGGTGAGCAAGGTTCTGAAACACGCCGAGGATCAGCTGGGGTTCAAGCTGTTCCGCAGGGTGAAGGGCCGCCTCGCGCCGACCGATGAGGCGCACGCGCTGTTCCGGGAGGTGAAGGAGGTCTTCGAGCGACTCGATTCGCTCAAACAGACCGCGCTCAATCTCAAACTGCGCGAGGGCGGTCACATCCGCGCCGCTGTCCTGCCCGCCCTGGGTCTGGGGATCGCCCCCGAGGCGGTGGCCCGGTTTCGCAAACAGCACCCCACCGTGACCTTCGACTTCCGCACGCTGCACTATGAAGAGGTGCTGCGCGGACTCTATGAGCACGAGGTCGATATGGCCCTGGCCTATGACGCCATTCAGCATCCGCGGATCGCCAACTTCCAGATCGGCGCCGGCGAACTGATGATGATGTTCCCGCGGGGTGAATTCGGGGAGAGCCCTCCCGAACGCATTGACCTCAAGCTGCTGGAAACAAAGAACTATGTCGGGTCTGGCGCGACGGGACCGGTCAGCGAAATCTTCTCGGCCGAAGTCGGGAAGCGGGGCCTGGCCATCAACGAGCCGATCACCGTATCCACCTTCTACATGGCCGCGACCCTCGTGCGGTTCGGGGTCGGTGTGGCGGTTGTCGATGAGTTCACGGCGCGGTTCGAACCCTCCGACAAGATTGATTTCCGGCCGCTCGATCCGCCGCTGCGGTTCGGGGTCTACTGCATGCATCTGGAGGACCGCCCCCTGTCGCACCTGTCCGAGGGTTTCGTCCGGGTGATGAGTGAGGTGCTGGCTGAAGGGCCCAAACCCGCGCCCTAGGTCATAGCTTTTCTTTGGGGTATGCGGCCGGAACGGAATTTGTGCCGACGCCGCCGGCCAACGATGGTTCGCGCCCATCAGTGACCCCTGGCGCGAGCGCTCCATGATTTCCTCTCCCTACCTCCTCCACCTAGGGGCGGCCGTTGACCCGCTTGCGGTGAAGACCGCCCGTGGGGTCGCCCAGTGGCGGCCCCGGTCCTGCCTGGGGCAGCGCCGTCTCCCCGGTTGCCAGGTTTCGCTCGGTCTCGAGGATGTCACCATCGCCGAAGCCGTCCGACGCGGGGCCCGCACGATGATCATCGGGGAGGCCAATGCCGGCGGCGTTCTCAGCCCGGCGATCATTCCCGAGATTCTCGCGGCCCTCGACGCCGGGCTGGACGTGGCCAGCGGCCTCCACCAGCGGATGGCCGACGTGCCGGCGCTCCGCGCCGCGGCCCTTCGGGCCGGGCGGACCCTGTTCGACGTACGCCACCCGCCGCAGGATCTTGGCGTGGGCAACGGAGTCCCCAGAGCCGGCCGCCGGCTGCTCACTGTCGGGGCCGACTGTTCGATGGGCAAGATGTACACCGCCCTGGCGCTTGAGCAGGCGCTGCGCGCCCGGGGTGTTCCGGCCGATTTTCGGGCCACGGGCCAGACCGGCATTCTGATCGCCGGGGACGGGGTGGCGGTCGACGCCGTCGTCGCGGACTTCATTTCCGGCGCCGCCGAGCGGGTGTCGCCGGCGCGCCATGACGGGGGCTGGGATCTGATCGAGGGGCAGGGGTCTCTCTTTCACCCGTCCTACGCGGGGGTGTCGCTGGGCCTGCTGCACGGCAGCCAGCCGGACGCCCTTGTCCTGTGCCATGAGCCGGGGCGGCCTCACATGCGCGGCGTCCCGGGTTATCCGGTGCCCGGTCTGGCGGAAACCCTGGCGCGAAACCTTGAGGCCGCGCGGCGCACCAACCCCGACGTGGTCGCGGTCGGGGTGGCCTTCAACACCTCGGGCCTCAGTCGCGCGGAGGCCGCGCGCCTTTGCGCCGAGGCCTCGGCCGAACTGAACCTGCCTTGCCAGGATCCCGTCATCGACGGGGTCGATCTCATTGTGGAAAATCTGCTGTCATGCTTCGAAGCGTCTCCATCCTGCGCAAGCGCTGGCCGTTAAAAGCGCCCTTTCGGATTTCACGCGGGGTGAAGACCACCGCCGACACGGTGATCGTCGAGCTGCGTCGCGGCGGCGCGGTCGGCCGTGGCGAATCGGTGCCCTACGCCCGCTATGGCGAATGCGTCGACGGCGTCATGGCCCAGCTGGAAACCGTGGGGTCCGGATTCGAGGCCGGCGACCCAGACGCCGGCCTGCTGGCGATGTTGCCGGCGGGGGCGGCCCGCAATGCGCTCGACTGCGCCCTGTGGGATCTGCGGTCCCGCGAGACGGGCGAGACGGTGGCCCAGCTTACCGGCCTGGCCCGGCCCGCGCGGCTCGCCTGCGCCATGACCGTTGGACTGGACGAACCTGAGGCCATGGCCGCCGCGGCGCGGTCGATCGCCTTCGCCCCGCTGATCAAGGTCAAGCTCGACAACACCGATGTGGAGGCGCGATTGCTCGCTATAGGGCAGGCGGCGCCGAATTCCCGGCTGATCATTGATCCAAACGAGAGTTGGTCGTTCGACACGCTCAAGGCCGTCAGCCCGCTCCTGGCGAGACTCAATATCGCTCTGATTGAGCAGCCTTTGCCCGCCGGAGACGACCACGAGCTCGAGGGCTTCGTGGCGCCGGCCCCCATCTGCGCCGACGAGTCCGTGCATACGGCTGACGGGTTGAACGACCTCAAGGCGCGCTATCAGGCGGTCAATATCAAGCTCGACAAGACGGGCGGCCTGACCGCGGCCATTCACTTGCTGGACGAGGCCCGACGGCAGCGGTTCACCGTGATGACCGGCTGCATGGTCGGCTCGTCACTCGCCATCGCGCCGGCGCTGCATATCGCCGGCGCGTCCGACTTCGCTGACCTCGACGGGCCCTGGTGGCTGGCCGGAGACTGGCCATGTGGGCTGAAGTTCGCGGAGGGCTGGTTGACGTCCCCGGCAACCGGATTCTGGGGTGAGCCCGGATAGATTGCATAACCTTTGGTTATGCCTTTCGGAACGTTTAGATCGGTTTAGGTTATTGGCTGTTCCCCACGGAACAGCGATCCTTGGGAGGACTGCGGGGTCAGGGGCGGAAAAGCTCGACCTCGCTTATTTGGGGGTAGGGTTCCATGTCTCGCAAGATCGTCTCAGGTTTCAAGTACGCGCTGCTGGCCGGCGTATCGATGATGGCCACCGCGGCCTTCGCCCAGGACGCCGGCGATGGCGCGACCGAGGTTGAAGCGCTGACCGTCGTCGGCAGCCAGATCAAGGGCGCCAAGACCGACACGGCGCTCCCCGTCACGGTCCTGAACGAGGACGACATCGTGGCCACCGGCGCCGTGTCGGGCGATGAACTGTTCCGTTCGATCCCGCAGGCGGGCGACGTCCAGTTCCAGGAAGCCCGGACGACGGGCAATCTCAACGACGCCCGCGGCGACGTGGCCTCCCTGAACCTTCGCAGCCTGGGCACCGGCAACACGCTGACCCTGCTCAACGGCCGCCGCGCGGTGCTTCACCCCGGCACCCAGACCGAGAACTTCGTTCCGGTCCAGACGCCCAACACCAACGCCCTGCCCGTGGCGGGGATCAAGCGGGTCGAGATCCTGCGCGACGGCGCGGCCGCCATCTACGGCACCGACGCGGTCGCCGGCGTGGTCAACAACATCCTCGACACCCGCTTCCGCGGTCTTCGCGTCGAAGTTCAGGGCGGCGGATCCGAAGGCACGGGCTACCGTGAGGGTTCGGTCAATGTGAAGGCCGGCACGCGGCTGAGCGACGGCACCCGCCTGACCTTCTTCGGCGGCTACACCGGTCGCTCGCGGATGAACGCCAGCGAGCGCGACTATTCCGTCAGCGAGGATCACCGGGCGGCGGTGGCGGGGACGCCCTGGGACGGCAACACATCCTTCGACAACCGGTCCAGCTCCAGTCCCTGGGGTTCGTTCACGGTGATCGGCGCCACGGGCGTGATCAAACAGGGCGCAGCGTCGCTGACCTCGAGCAACGTCTTCCACGTCGAGCCGACCTCGAACACGGCCGCCGGCTGCAGCAGCCTGGCCTACGGCTCCAACAACGACCTCTGCCTCCGCAGCGGCACGATCACGGGCACGAACGACCGCGTCCTGCGATACAACGAGAACGCCGAGCGCACGCTCCGCGGTGGCGTCGAACGCACCAACCTGTTCGGCACCATCGAGCGCGACCTGTTCCCGGGCGTCGAGTTCTTCGCCGAGTACGGCCTGTACCATTCGCTGTTCACCGGCAGCCGCGAGCAATCGGCGCCGATTTCGACCGCGCCGATCAGCCTGCCGGCCAACAGCTACTACAACCCCTTCGGTCCGACGACGATCAACGGCGGCCCCAACCCGAACCGCCTGCCGGGCCTGACGGTTGTGCCGGTCGGCGGCCTGGCCATGAACATCACGACTTACCGGCCGGTCGATACGGGCCAGCGCACCTACATCGTGACCGACGACAGCTTCCGGCTGCTCGGCGGACTGCGGGGCGAGTTCAAGGGCTTCGACTGGGAATCGGCGATGCTCTATTCCGAAGCCCGAACCAAGGACATGACCCGCGGCGCGATCAGCAACACGCTGTTCCAGGCCGCGCTCTCGCGATCGACGCCTGACGCCTACAATCCGTTCAACGGAGGCAACCAGCTCGCCTATGCGGAAGGCGACCCCACCGCGAACTCGCGCAGCACCATCGAGTCCTTCCTGATCAACGTCTACCGGGTCAGCGAAACGTCTCTGGCGCTTTGGGACTTCAAGGTTTCCAACGCCAGCCTGTTCACCCTGCCCGGCGGCGACGTGGGCATGGCGGCGGGCGTCGAGTACCGCCGCGAAACCTACCTGGACGACCGCGACGACCGGCTGGACGGCACCATCACCTACACCAACACCGTCACGGGCCTGTCCTATGGCACCGACGTAATGGGCGCCAGCGGATCGCCGGACGTCAAGGCCAACCGCTCGATCACGTCGGCCTTCGTCGAATTCGCCATTCCGCTGATCTCGCCGGACATGAACATCCCGCTGGTGCAGGAAGTGAACGTCCAGATCGCGGCGCGCGATGAGAACTATTCTGACTTCGGCAACGTCCTGAAGCCCAAGCTGGCGGTGTTGTGGAAAGTGGGCGGTGGACTGTCGCTGCGCGGTTCGGTCTCGCAGAGCTTCCGGGCGCCCAACCTGCCCCAGTTCTACAGCGAGGGCGCGACGGTTTCGAACACCCGCACCGACTACGCCTTCTGCCGCATCAACGTGACGACCTGCAGCGGGGCCAGCACGCTGGAAGTGCGCAGCGGCAACCAGCAACTGACCTCCGAAGAGGCGGACAACGCCACGATGGGGCTGGTCTATGCGCCTGACTTCATTCCCAGCAAGTACGGCAAGCTTATCGTCACCGCCGACTACTGGTCGATCCGCGAGAAGAACGTCATCGGCATCCTGGGCGGCGTCAACCAGATCGCCTACGACTACCTGCTGCGGCTGCATGGCAGCTACAACCCGCGGGTCGTTCGTGACGCCCCGACGGGCGCGAACACCGTCGGCGCCCTCAGCTATATCGATGACGTTTACGCCAACCTTCAGCCCCGGGTCGTCGAGGGCGTCGACTTCACCCTCGACTACGACCTGAACGACACGCCCCTGGGCGATTTCCGGGTCAAGCTCAACGTCGCGAAACTGCTGACCTACGATCAGTCGCCCGGGCCCATCGAGGCCATCATCATGGAAGCCATCGCCAACGGCGAGCTTCCCGGTCTGTCGGTCGCCACCGCCGGCGACCAGATCCAGCACGACGGCTATCCCGAGTTCCGGGGCACCGCGACGTTCAGCTGGCGCAAGGACGGCTGGGGCGCGGGGGTGTTCGTCAGCCATGTCGGCAGCATGTTCGACACCGGGCCCGCCCAGGTCGCCGGCCAGTATTTCGAGATGGAGCCCTGGACCACCGTGAGCCTCTACGGTCAGTACGCCTTCAAGAAGGGCGGCGTGCTCGATGGCTCGACGGTTCGCTTCGGCGTCCGCAACGTCGAGGACAAGGACCCGCCCCTGTATTCGAACAATGTCGGCTACCTCGGTTCGGTCCACAACTCGACCGGTCGCTACTGGTACTCGACCTTCAGCAAGCGTTTCTAGCCCGGCCCAGCATCAAGAGGGATCGTCCTGATCCGGCCCCCGAGCCGACGAACGCTCGGGGTGCGACTTTCAGACCTCGCCATCAGGCGATCCCGTTCGAGTGAGAGTAGCCCCATGACCGCCACGCCGCCTTCTGACCGTCCGGCCCGTCGGGGGCTGATCTCGCGCGGGTTCGGGCTGTGGTTTTCGATCCCGCTGTGGGGGCGGATCATGGCGGCGCTGGTGGCCGGGGCCGGGGTCGGTCTGGTCTGGGGCGAGAACGCGGCCTCGATCAAATGGATCGGCGACCTGTTCGTGCTGCTGATCCGGATGGCGGTGATCCCGCTGGTCTTCGTGACCATCGTCTCGGGCGTGGCGGCCTTGGGCGATCCCCGGCGGCTGGGCTCGATCGGGGTCAAGACCATCGTCCTCTACCTGTTCACCACGGCTATCGCCGTGACCGTCGGCCTGGCCCTGGGGACCTGGGCCCAGCCCGGGGCCGGGGCCAGTTTCGCCGGCGTCACTCCGCAGGTGCTCAACACCGCCGAATCGGTCGGCCTCAGCTACACCGACGTCATCCCGGCCAATGTCTTCAAGGCCCTGGCCGACGGCGCCCTGCTGCCGACCATCTTCTTCGCCGGCCTGCTCGGCTCGGCCATCCTGGGG
>JAUXVF010000015.1 GCA_030680355.1 Caulobacter sp. | reverse complement strand
TGGCGGCGGTCAGGCCGGCGCCGGTCAGGCGGCGGGGGGCGGTCATTGAGCGGCCACCGGGTCGGGCGAAAGGTCGACGGCCAGGACCAGGTCGGCGGCGGTCGGGAACCGGACCTGGGCAAAGGCCTGGGCGCCGCATGTGAACAGCTTGACCTCGTTTTCCGGGCCGTCGCCTCGGGCGATGCGGTCGCGGATGACGCCGCACCAGATCGAGCTGGAGTGGCGCAGAACCCAATCGATCGACCTATGCATCGGCGACTCCATCGAAGGTCAGGCGCACGCCCTTGGGCAGTTTGAGGTCGGCCAGGGTGCGAAGGGCGGCGCGGCGCTCGGCGGCGCCCATCCGTTCGAAGGCGCCCAGGAAGGCCGACAGGCGCTTTGCGTCCGCCGAGGCCGGGACCTTCCCGACCAGCAGCGCGACCGCCTCGCCGGCGTTCTTCACGCGGCCCTGCAGGATCATGTCGGCGGCGCGTCTTTGGTCAGCCTCTGACAGCTTGGTCAGCGCGCGCAGCTGGGCGGCGTTTCGGCCAACCGGATGGCTGCGGAGCTGGGCGGCGACCGAGGGCGAAAGGCGGCGCTGGAGCAGGAGGTCGCGCTCGATCGAGCGCTTCGTAAGACCGAGGGTTTCGCCGATCTCGGCGGTGAAGCCGTATACAAGCGACATCGTGTCGTTTGTATCCGCCGCCTCGTCCTTCAGCGCCTTCTGCCAGCGCGCATTGATAGAGATGGACCGGCCGTCGGCACCCGGCTTGATGCCCGCCTTCGCCCGCAGCAGTTCATGAAGCTCGGCCACGAACGCCGACCTGGCCAGAGGGTCGAGGCCGGTGCGCCAAAGGTTCTCCGACACTTGGCGCATTCGACGGCTCATCGCGTCGGCGTCCACGATCAGCGCCTTGATATGCGACCAGCCGTTCAGGCGATGGGCTTCCAGGCGATGCGCGCCGGCGACCAGGCGGTAGTCCGAGCGGCCCGGCAGGCGGCATACTTCGATTGGGTCCTGATGGCCGTCGACGAGCATGACAGCCGCGAGAGCCTGGGCTGACACTGGGTCGACCGGCCGGAGGCGATCCTTGACCTCGATCAGATCGACGGGGACCAGAACGATGTAATCGACCACCTCCGGCGCAGAGACCGTCGCGGCGTCCGTGAGAGCGGGCTCGGCCATGTCTAGCGAGCCCCCGCCGATAGACGATGATGGGTCTTTGGCGGTGTGGTACTATCCACTTTGTCGGATTGTTTCGTCCGGCGTTTCGCGCGTGGCGCAGCCACTTTGGAGACGTCCATGCCCAGTTCGTCCGCGATGGCCTGCGCCGTGGCCGCCACGCTGCGCCCCCGAAGGACGTCACTCACCGATTTGGCGGGAAGCGCGCGCTGGCGCTCGAATGCGGTCACCGACCCGAACCGCTTGCGCAGCCCGGCCTTGATGTCCTCGCGATGAAGGTGAAGCGACAAGGGCCCATAATCTCCGACGAACCGTCCGATAGTTCGGATGGTGGCGTCAGAAAAAGCGGACGTCAACCGAAAGAGAGAAATCTAGACTTCGGTATGCGCTTTAAGGAGCTGGTCACCCGACGCTATGGCGACGGCGGGCAGGCCCAGCTTGCTCGGGACGTCGGGGTAGGAAAGCAGAGTCCGACAGATTGGACGCGGGGCACAATGCCCGCTGGCGACACACTTTTCCGGGTGGCCGACGCGTTAGGCGTCGATGCGCGGTGGCTCGCTACAGGGATCGGAGAAGCCGGTGGCCAGGTTGCAGCCCAGGGCGACGATGCCGGCTGGGTTAGATTGCCACGCTTGGACTTGTTCGCCTTTAGGGAGGGCATCCGACCCGACCCCGTCGAGCAGGTTCCGATTCGCCGCGACTGGTTGGCCATGGCCGCTCGGTCCTCGGCGCCTATGTGGGTGGCGGACATGCCGTCCGACGCCATGCCGGACGTTGCGCGCGAGGGCGATGCCATCGTCTGCAGAGAGCCCGACCGCCCGCTGGCGGATGGCCGCGTCTACGTCCTGCTCCTCGACGGCCAGCCGATTGTTCGCCGGGTCCAGCTGCGGCCCGAAGGCGTCGTGCTCAAGGCCGGCGATCCGTCCATCGACCCGATCACCCTGGCGGCGGACCGCCTTGACCAACTGGTCCCCATCGGGCGAGTGTTGGCGGCGATGACACTACAGGCTGTGTGATGGCTGGCGCGGTTCACCGGGGGCAATGATGGGCGTTTTTCTGGTTCTCTTGAGCATGGCGGCGTTCGTGATGGCCGCGGTCTCCTTCTTCAGGCCGTTCCCGCGCCTGGGCCTGACGACCAAGGCCAGATCCGCGATGGCCATGGTCGGGACCATCATCCTGTTCGCCATCGGCGGCGCGATGACGCCGCCGCTTCCCGAGGCCGCGGTAGACGGTAGCTGGCCGAGCGGCCTACCCCAGCTTAGCCAGGCCTTGATCGCGAACTTTCCCCCGCTCAAGGGGCAAAAGGACGTCGTCTGGAGCCCTGTTGTTCAAGAGAAAGACCGGTTCTATCGGGCTATCTGGTACGACGAGCAGGACCGCGAAAATGTGATCAGGGCTTATGTGACGCCGGCGGGCGGCATCAAGTCGCTAGCGATCACAGGCCCGCTGACGGCGACCGACGAGGGCCTCACCATCTACGCCGATACGCTGACAAGGATGGCTGAGCCGACGTTGTCAGCAGCGGACCGATCGGCAGCCGCCGCTTCCCTGGCAAACCTGATCCGATCCGGCCCGACGTCCACTGTCGCGGTTGGACACGTGAACTACCGGGCGAGCGCAGGCCTCATCCATTTCACCATTCTCGCCGAGCCCAAAGCGTAAGTCGCCAGCGCCTAGTGGCATGCCTATCCCCTGATCATCGCCACACGGCGCGGCGATGATCATGGCCAGTTCGGGGCCCCACGAAGAGTCCCACTTCCGCGCGGCGGCCTCGCTCGCCTTCGGTCGCACGCCGCGCCGCAAACCCTAACGCCATAAGCCGTTGCGCGAAGTGGGCCCCCTTCGGCGGAAGTGGGCCCGGTACAGGCCCACTTCCGCCAGCGCCCCGCGCGGCCGGCCAGCGCCAGAGCAGCGCCCGGCCCTGACGCCCTGATAGCGTCAAACCCCTTTTTCATAAGGCTGTTATAGGCCGGTGACGCGGCCATGAGAGCGGCGCGCCCTGCTGCGCCCGACTCCAGCGCGTCCTGTCCTGGCGCTGTCTAAATCGCCTGCGACTCTAGACAGCGGTACGCGCCGGCGAAGATCGACGCCGCGCCAATTTTTCCTTGTGGCATAAGGTTTCGTCCCACGGTGGCTCATCGAATCCCACCGTATCTCGGGACTCTAGGTTCTCTTGTCTGCGTACATGCAGCATGACTGGCCCGACTTGCGCCGCCGCCGGTTCGGGGCGAGGAAGGTCAGCCTGGAAGGAGCCCCCATGCCGCTGATCCTCACGCCCGGAACCACCCTGGTCGCCGCCACCCACAACCCCGGCAAGGCGCGGGAGCTCGAGGCCCTGCTCGACGGTCGGTTCGTGATCCTGGCGGCCGGCGCCCTGGGCCTGCCCGAGCCGGACGAGACCGAGAGCACCTTCGTCGGCAACGCCCTGCTCAAGGCCCGCCACGCCGCCCAGGCCAGCGGCCGCATCGCCCTGGCCGACGACTCCGGCCTGTCGGTCACGGCGCTGGACGGCGCGCCGGGCATCTTCTCGGCCCGCTGGGCGGGACCGGAGAAGGACTTCGGCGTGGCCATGGCCAAGGTCGAGGAGCGGCTGATCGAGACCGGCTCCAGCGACCGCTCGGCCTGGTTCACCAGCGCCCTGGCCGTGGCCTGGCCCGATGGCCCGGCCGTGGTGGTCGAGGGCCGGGTGGACGGCGAGCTGGTCTTCCCGCCCAGGGGTGATCGGGGGTTCGGTTATGATCCGATCTTCATGCCCACGGGCCATGACCAGACTTTCGGCGAGATGGACCCGGTCCAGAAAGACGCCATGAGCCATCGGGCCCGGGCCTTCGAGATGCTGAAAGCCGCGCTGTTTTGACCGACCGGCCGCCGCTGGGTCTCTACGTCCACTGGCCCTACTGCGCCAGGATCTGCCCCTACTGCGACTTCAACGTCGTGCGGGACCGTGGCCGCAAGGATGAGCAGGCCGCCCTGGCCGCGGCCATCCTTGCCGATATGGCGGCCCAGCGGGTCCTGACCGGACCCCGGCGGCTGGTGTCGATCTTCCTCGGCGGCGGCACGCCCTCGCTGATGGACCCGCAATGGGCCGCCGACATCATCGCCGCCGCCCGCCGGCTGTGGGACGCCGCGCCTGACCTCGAGATCAGTCTGGAAGCCAATCCCACCGACGCCGAGGCCGACCGGTTTTCGGCCTTCGCGGCGGCCGGCGTCGACCGGCTGTCGCTGGGCCTGCAGTCCTTTGACGACGAGGCGCTGACGCTGCTGGGCCGCAACCATGACGCCGGCCAGGCCCGCCGCGCCGCGGCGATGGCGGGCCGGACCTTTCCGCGGCTGTCGGTGGACATGATCTACGCCCTGCCCGGACAGACCCCGGCGGCCTGGCGCGCCCAGCTGGCGGCGGCGATCGATCTGGGGGCCGGGCATGTCTCGCCCTATCAGCTGACCATCGAGGCGGGCACGGCCTTTGACCGGGCCGTGCAACGCGGGGTCCTGCGGCCTCCCGGCGACGAGGCCGGGGCCGCCCTCTATGAAACGACCCAGACCGTGCTCGCGGCCGCCGGGTTCGAGGCCTATGAGGTCTCCAATCATGCGCGCAGCCTGGCCGATCGCTCGCGGCATAATCTCGTCTACTGGCGGGGCCAGGACTATGTCGGCGTCGGCCCCGGCGCCCATGGCCGGCTGACTCTGGCCGGCGCCCGCACCGCCACCGAGGGGGCCCGGCGCATCGGCGACTACATCGCCTGGGTCGGCGAGACCGGTCTGGGGTTCCGCGATCCCGAAACCCTCACCGCCGTCGCGGCGGCCGAGGAACGGCTGTTGATGGGCCTGCGCACCGGCGAGGGGGTCGGCTTTTCCGAACTGGCGGCGCTGGACCTGACGGCGGCGCATCCGCGCGTTGCTGATCTTGTCGATCAGGGTCTGCTGGCGGCGAATCCTGACCGGCTCGTCGCCACGCCGGCCGGGCGGTTCGTGCTCGACGGGGTGACCCGCGCCCTGATCCTTGATCGGCCGATTGGCTGACCCGGCCGAGCCCGCTAGACTTTCAGCTGATGGACGACGCCGCCTTCCCCCGCCCCGCAGAATCCGATGACCCGTCCGGACGGCATATTGTCGATGTGCTGATCGAGGAGCGGGCCCCGAAACTGTCGACCTCGGCGGCCTGGCCGATCGTGCGGCCGCTGCTTTACCGCCTGCTCGACTATCGCAAGGCCCGGGCCATGGCCGACGCCATCGCGCCGATGAGCGGTCAGGCCTCGCTCGATTTCGTTTCCGAGCTGCTGTCTCTGGAGGTGGCGGTCGAGGGGCTGGACAACCTGCCGCGCCAGGGCCGGCAGATGATCGTCGCCAATCACCCCACCGGCATCGCCGACGGCATCGCCGTCTATGACGCCCTCAAGGCCGCGCGGCCGGACCTGATCTTCTACGCCAACGCCGACGCCCGCCGGGTCTGTCCGCGCCTCGATGAGACCATCATCCCGGTGGAATGGGTCGCCGCCAAGCGCACCCGCGATCGCACCCGCCTGACCCTGACCATGACCCGGGCGGTGATGGAGGCCGAACGGGCGCTGATCGTCTTTCCGGCCGGGAAGCTGGCTCGCCGGGGGGCGGACGGGGTGCTGACCGATCCGGAATGGATGCCGACGGCGATCTCGGTGGCCGCGAAATACGAAGCGCCGGTCATTCCCATGCATGTCGCCGGGCCCTGGGCCGCCCTGTTCCATCTGTTCGACCGCTTCTCCGGCGAGCTGCGCGACATCACCCTGTTCCACGAACTGCTCAACAAGTCCGGCCGCCGGTTTCGGGTGGTGGTCGGCCGGCCGATCTCGCCGGACACCCTGGACCCCGACGCGGCGGTCGCCAGCGCCGCCATCAAGGCCTATGTCGAGCGGGTGTTGCCCGCCGAACCGGACCGCCCCTTCGCATGATGCTTCCCGCCGAGATCGCCCTCGAAGACGAGGCCGCCACCGCGCGGCTGGGGGAAACCCTGGGTCGGGCGCTGCGGGCCGGCGACGCCCTCTGTCTGTCGGGGCCGCTGGGAGCGGGCAAGTCGACCCTGGCCCGGGCGTTGGTCCGGTCGCTGACCACGCCGGACGAGGACGTGCCCAGCCCGACCTTCACCCTGGTCCAGTTCTATGAGGCGACGGCCTTCCCCCTGGCCCATTTCGACCTCTACCGGCTGACCAGCCCCGACGAGGTGTTCGAGATCGGCCTGGATGAGGCTCTCGACGACGGGGCGGTGCTGATCGAATGGCCCGAACGTCTCGAGGGACGACTTCCCCCGGACCGACTCGATATAGAGATTGCCATCGAGGATGAGGGCGAGCGGCGCCGGGCGCGGCTGACCCCTCATGGGGCATGGAAGGGACGTTCGCTTGAGTTCTGAGCGGGAGGCCGCCAAGGCCGCATTTCTGAAGGCGGGCGGCTTTGGCGACATGCGCCGCCAGCCCCTGAGCGGCGACGCCTCGACCCGGGTCTATGAGCGGCTGCACCGGCCGGACGGCGGCACGCTGATCTTCATGGATCAGCCGCCCCGGGCCGAGACCGCGCCCTGTCCGCCCGGCGCGACCCGCGCCGAACGTCAGGCCCTTGGTTTCAACGCCGCCTACCGTCTGGCGGCGGGACGGGTCGACGCCTTTGTCGCCTGCGCCCGCCATCTGACGTCGCTGGGCCTGTCGGCGCCGGAGATCCTGGTCTTCGACGCCGCCCAGGGCCTGGCCGTGATCGAGGACCTCGGCGACGATCTCTACGCCGTCCATATCGCCGCCGCCGCCGCCGATGAAGCGCTGCTCTATGACGCCGCCGTCGACGCCCTGGTCGTGCTGCATGCGGCTCCGCCGCCGCAGACCCTTACCTTCGACGGCGGCGACTGGCCGCTGCTGACCTATGACGATCTGGCCCTGGTCAGCGCCGCCGACCTGTTCACCGAGTGGCTGCCGCAGCTGCGGCCGGCCTTCGCGCCCGACGCGGCGGCCCTGGCCGACTGGGAGGCGCTGTGGGCGCCGATCCGGGCCCATGGGGAGGCCAGCGCCGATGTTTTCTGTCATCGCGACTATCACGCCGAAAACCTGATCTGGCTGCCGCAGCGGACGGGGGCGGCCCGGGTCGGGTTGATCGATTTCCAGGACGCCGTGCGGGCCAATCGGATGTGGGACCTGTCGATGCTGCTGCATGACGCCCGCCGCGACGTCTCGCCCGAGCGGGAGGCGGCGGCGCTGGAGCGCTATTTCGCGGCCCATCCCGAGCTCGACCGGGACGCCCTGCTCGCCGACTACCATGCCCTGGGCGCGCTGAACGTCGCCCGTATCATCGGCATCTTCGCCCGGCTGGTGGTCCGCGACGGCAAGCCGAAATACGAGGGCTTCCTGCCCCGCCTGTGGCGCTATCTCGACAGCTGCCTGGCCGACCCGTCCATGGCGGGAATGAAAGCCTGGTTCGACCGGCATGTTCCGGCGGAGGCGCGGGCGTGAGCGGGCCGAAGATCGCCATGGTGCTGGCTGCGGGCCTGGGCACCCGCATGCGGCCCCTGACCGATGACCGGCCCAAGGCCCTGGTCGAGGTCGGTGGTCGGGCCCTGATCGACCATATGCTCGACCGGCTGGCCCAGGTCGGGGTCGAGGTGGCGGTGGTCAATGTCCACGCCTTCGCCGACCGGCTGGAGGCGCATCTGCTGGCCCGCAACGCGACCGGCGCCCAGCCCCGGATCATTGTTTCCGACGAGCGGGCCGAGCCGCTGGAGACCGGCGGCGGCGTCAAACACGCCCTGCATCTGTTGCCCGACCAGCCCTTCTGGGTGGCCAATATCGACTCCGTCTGGATCGATGACGACGACCAGGCCCTGGAGGCCGTGGCGGCGGCCTGGGACCCGGACCGGATGGATGTCTGCCTGCTGGCGGCGCCGACGGCGACCTCGCTCGGCTTCCATGACACCGGCGACCTGTTCATCGACCCGGCCGGCGCGGTGCGCTTCAAGGACGCCGGCGAGATGGCGCCCCTGGTCTATGTCGGCGTCCATATCGCCAAACCGTCGGTGGTCGCCGACGGCCCGGACGGACCCTTTGGCCTGTTGCCGATCTGGAAGCGGCTGGCGGGCGAGGGACGGCTGTTCGCGGTTTCGCCGCCTGGCCTGTGGATGCATGTCGGAGACCCGCGGGCGCGGGACACGGCCGAGGCACGGCTGGCCCGATGAACAGCCTGTTCGAGCACCCGTCGCCGCGCTGGTTCTCGATCCAGGCTCACCGACCGTTCGTCGACGATCTCGCTGCGGGTCTGCTGACGGCCCTGCCCGATCCCGAGACCCTGGCGGGGGCGGTGGTCTTCACCCCGACCCGGCGTGGCGCCCGGGCCCTGGCCGAGGCCTTCGTGGCCGGCGTCGGCGGACGGGCCGTGCTGCTGCCGCAGATCCGCGCCATCGGCGACCTCGACGAGGGCGAGCCGCCGTTCGAGCCGGGCGATCTGGCCCTGGACATTCCGCCGGCCATCGACCCCCTGCGCCGGCGGTTCGAACTGGCGCGGCTGGTGGCCGGGCGCAAGGATCTTGGGCGTCACCTCGACGCCGCGGGGGCGCTGGAGCTTGCCGACGCCCTCGGCCGGTTTCTCGACAGTGTCCAGATCGAGGAGATCGACCGGGCCGCCGAACGGCTCGACGGCCTGGTCGATCTGGACATGGCGGCCCACTGGCGGCGCTCGGCCGACGTGCTGCGCGTGGCCCTCGAGGCCTGGCCGGCGCGGCTGGCCGAGATGGGGCTGGTCGATGTGACCTGGCGGCGGGTGCAGCTGCTCAAGGCCCTGGCCGCCCAGTGGCGGCAGCATCCGCCGGAGCATCCGCTGATCGCCGCCGGCTCCACCGGCACGGCGCCAGCCACGGCCGAGCTGCTGACGGTGATCGCCGGCTGTCCGCGCGGCGCCGTGATCCTGCCGGGCCTCGACGAGGGCCTGGCCGACGACGCCTGGGCCAGGGTCGACGACCAGCATCCCCAGGGGGCGATGAAACGCCTGCTGGCCGGGGCCGGCGTGTCCCGCGACGCGGTGACGACCTGGCGGCCGGACGCCGATTCCGCCGGTCGCTGGCGGCGGCGACTGATCAATGAAGCTCTACGCCCCGCCGAGGCCACGGCCGACTGGCGCGACGTGCTCACCACCCTGCGCCGTGAGGGCGAGGCGACCGGGGTCGATCCCCTGAGCGAAGGCCTGACCGGCCTGTCGGTCATCGCCGCCCGCCAGGAGGAGGAGGCCGCCGACGTCTGCGCCCTGCTGCTGCGCGAGACCCTGGAGACGCCCGGCCGCACCGCCGCCCTGGTGACCCCGGATCTGGCCCTGGCCCGCCGGGTCAGCGCGCGGCTGGCGCAGTTCGGGGTGGCGGCGGACTCCTCGGCCGGCGAGCCCCTGGCCGGCTTTCCGGTGGCGGTGCTCGCCCGGCTGATCGCCGACTGGACGCAGGATCCGCTGTCGCCGGTGCTGCTTCTGGCCATCCTCAAACATCCTCTGACCCGGCTGGGCCGTGACGGGGCCGATCTGCCGCCCCTGATCACGGCGCTCGAGACGCCGAAGGGACAGGGCAACGGCCGGCTGCGCGGCGCGCGGCCCGCCGACCGCGAGATCCTGCGCCAGAGGCTGGCCGATCTGCCGGAGGCGGCGGCCCTGATGGACGATCTGCTGGCCGCCCTCGACCGGGCCGCGGCGCCGTTCGCCGAGAGGCCCGCGACCGCCGATGTCGCCGCCCGCGCCCTGGTCGAGGCGCTGGAGGCGCTGGCCGGGCCGACGGTCTGGGCCGGGGCGGCGGGGGAGGCGGCGGCGATCCTGTTCACCGGCCTGATCGCCCATGGCGCCCACCTGCCGCCGGCCAGCCCCCGCGGTTTCACCGAGCTGATTGCGATGCTGCTGGGCGGCGACAGCGTCCGCGCCGCCGGGGCGCTGCATCCGCGGGTGCGGATTCTGGGCGCCCTCGAGGCCCGGCTGATCCGCGCCGACCGTCTGGTGCTGGCCGGGCTGGAGGACGGCGTCTGGCCGCAGGGGGCGCCGATCGACCCCTTCCTGTCACGGCCGATGCGCGAGAAGATGGGCATTCCCGCCCCCGAACGCCGGCTGGGCCTGACCGCTCACGACTTCGCCCAGGCGGCCTGCGCGCCCGATGTGGTGCTGGTCCACAGCCAGAGGCGGGAGGGCTCGCCGGCGGTCGAGTCGCGCTGGCTGTGGCGGCTGCGGACCCTGGCCCGCGGCGCCGGCCTGGATCTGCCGACCCGGCCGGAGGTGCTGGACTGGGCGCGGGCGCTGGATGCGCCGGGCCGCTACCGGCCGATGCCCCGTCCGGCCCCGGCCCCGCCGGTCGCCGACCGGCCGACGCTGTTCGCCGTCACCCGCATCGAGGCCCTGACCCGCGATCCCTACGCGGTCTGGGCGCGGGACATTCTCAAGCTCTTCCCTCTCGACCGGCCCGATGAGCCGGTGGAGTCGCGGGCCCGGGGCACCGCCATCCACAGCGCCTTCGAGGACTTCGCCCTGGCCTGGACCGACGGCGAGCCGGACGACGCCCCGGCCCTGTTCGAACGGCTCTATCTCGAAGCCCTGGTTGACCAGGGGCTGCCGCGCTCAATGCTGGCCCGGGAACGGGCCCTGGCTCGCGAGGCGGCGCTGTGGGCCACCGATATGGAGCGCCGCCGCCGGGCCGACGGCCGGGTGGTGCATGTCGAACGGTCGGGCCGGTTGCCGCTCACCGTCGACGGCCGGGTGTTCACCCTGACCGCCAAGGCCGACCGCATCGAGATCACCCCGGAGGGCCTGGGCCATGTGCTCGACTTCAAGACCGGCGGCGCGCCGTCGGCCAAACAGATCAACACCGGCTTCTCGCCGCAGCTGACCCTGACCATGGCTATCCTGACCGCCGGCGGATTCGAGGGGCTCAAGGCCTATGCCGGGGACCTGGCCTATCTACGTGTGACCGGCCGCAAGCCGCCGGGCGAGGAGATCGTGCGCAAGACCGCCGGCGAGGAGAGCGAGGCCGCTGCGGGCCAGGCCTATGAGGGCGTCATACGGCTGCTGGCCAGCTACCAGGATCCGGCGCGCGGCTATCTGTCCCGCACGGCCCCGCAGTTCGTGAAAACCTACGCCAGCGACTACGACCATTTGGCCCGGACGCTGGAGTGGTCGACCGGCGGCGAGGGGGAGGACGGCGAATGAGCCTTCACGACCTCAACCAACGCCGCGCGGCCGACCCCTCGCTCAACGCCTTCGTCACCGCCAACGCCGGATCGGGCAAGACCAAGACCCTGATCGACCGGGTGGCGCGGTTGCTGCTGCGCGGCGTGCCGCCGGCGGCCATCCTCTGCGTGACCTACACAAAGGCCGCGGCCGCCGAGATGCAGCGGCGGCTGTTCGAGGTGCTGGGCGACTGGTCGGTGATGGAGGATGACGCTCTTGGCCGCCGCCTCGACGATCTCGAGGGCGAGGGGGCCGGGCTTCGCGACGCCCTCGCCCTGTCCCGCGCCCGCGCCCTGTTCGCCAAGGCGCTGGAGACCCCCGGCGGGCTGAAGATCCAGACCATCCACGCCTTCTGCGAACGGCTGCTGCGTCGCTTTCCGCTCGAGGCGGCGGTGTCGCCCGGTTTCACGGTCATGGACGACTCCGCTTCGGCCCTGATCGCCGCCGAGGCGCGGGCCGTGGTCGCCCATCACGCCCTGGACACCGACGGAGCGGTGGCCGATGCCTACGCCCGGCTGGCGGTGGCCCTGGATCACGACAGCTTCCAGGCCATGTTCGCCACCTTCGAACACCGGCGCGACGCCATCGCCGCCTATGTCGCCCGCTGCGGCGGTTTCGAAGGCGTGCAGGCCGATGTCTGGGACGTCTGCGGGTTCGAGGCGGCGACCAGCGCCGAGACCATCGAGGCCGCCGCCGTGGCCGGGATCAATCCGCGCCTCTATCGCGAGGCGTCCGAGGTGCTGGCGGGCGGCGGCAAGACCGATGTGGCGCGAGCCGGGGACCTGGTCTCCGTTTCCGACTTCGCCGACGCCCTGGCCATCCTCTTCACAGCCAAGGGCGAAGGCACGCCGGCGACCTGGGTGGCCAAGGCCGCCGTTCTCAGGACCCGCGAAGATCTGCGGATGGCCCTGCTGACCGAGCAGGAGCGCCTTGAAACGGCGCGCCAACAGCTCCGCGCCGCCCGCCAGGCCGAGATCACCAACCAGGTGCTGGCCCTGGCCAGCGCCTATGCCGAGGCCTACAGCCGGGCCAAGCAGGATCGCGGAGCGCTCGATTTCGCCGACCTGATTTTGCGCGCCAAGGATCTGGTCGCCGAACGACCCGACGCCGCCTGGGTGCTCTACAAGCTCGATGGCGGCATCGACCATATCCTCGTCGACGAGGCCCAGGACACCGCGCCCGAACAGTGGGAGATCGTGCGCCATCTGACCGGGGAATTCTGGTCCGGGGCCGGCCAGCGGGGCGCCGCCGCCGAGCGCACCCTGTTCGTGGTCGGGGACGAGAAGCAGTCGATCTACAGCTTCCAGGGGGCCGACCCGCAACGGCTGCTGGGCGAGACCCGGCGCTACATTGATCAGATTCTCGCCGCCGAGGGTGAGGCGGCCGGGGTGCCGCTGACGGTGTCCTACCGCTCGACGCCCCAGATCCTGACCTTCGTCGACGCCCTGTTTGTCGCTTCGGACACCCGACGGGGCGTGCCCCCTCCGAGCGGCGAGGATGTGGTGTCGCATCAGGCTCACCGCGATCATCCGGGCTGTGTCGATCTCTGGCCCCTGGACCGCGAGGAGACGAGCGAGGAGCGCGAGGCCTGGGATGCGCCGCTGGATGAGGAGGCCGAGACCTCGGCCAACCGCCGCCTGGCCCGCCGGATCGCCGGCGAGATCGAGGCCCTGGTCACCCGGGGCGACGCCGTGTTCGACAAGGCCCTCAAGGGGCAGGACGGCAAGGCCGGCGCTTGGCGGCCCGCCGGCTACGGCGACGTGCTGATTCTGGTGCGGCGGCGACGGGTGCTGTTCGAGGAGATCATCCGCGAGCTCAAGCGCCGCGGCGTGCCCGTGGCCGGCGCCGACCGACTGACTCTGTCGGCCCATATCGCCTTCGACGACATGATGGCCCTGGCCCGGTTCGTCCTGTTTCCCAACGATGATCTGACCCTGGCGGGGCTGCTGAAGTCGCCGTTCTGCGGCCTGACCGACGAGGACGTCTACGCCCTGGCCAGGGAACGTCGGCCCGACACCCTGTGGACGGCGCTGCAACGGCGGGCCGGCGAGCAGGCGGCCTGGTCGCCGGTTCTGGATTTCCTTCGCACGGCGCTGGCCCTGTCCCGCCAGCATACGCCCTTCGGTTTCTTCGGACGCATTCTCGGACTGACCGGGCCTGGCGGACGGTCGATGCGGGCGGAGATGCTGACCCGTCTGGGCGACGAGGCCGGCGAGGTGCTCGACGAGTTCCTCGCCCGGACCCTGGCCGCAGAGGCCCAGGGCGTTCGCGACCTCGAGACCCTGGCCGCGGCCTTCGTCGGACTCAATATTTCGGTGAAGCGGGAAATGGACGCCGCCGCCGGTCAGGTGCGGGTGATGACCTCCCATGGGGCCAAGGGGCTGGAGGCGCCGATCGTCTTCCTGCCCGAGACCACCGTGAACCGCACGGCGCGCGGCTCGCCCCTGCTGGAAACCGAAGCCGGCGGTTTCCTGTGGAGCGCCCGGGCCGACGATGACTGCCTGGCCAGCGCCGCCGCCCGCGAGCGCCGTCAGGCGCGCGAAGAGGACGAAGCCTGGCGGCTGCTCTATGTCGCCCTGACCCGGGCCCGCGACCGGCTGGTGCTCTGTGGCCGCATCGACGCCCGCACCGCCGACGACAAGGTCGGCGGCTGGTACGCGGCCATGCAGGCGGCCATGGCCCACCCGACGGTCGCTGACGACGTAAGCACGGTCCGTGTCGGCGACCTGGATATCCAGCGGTTCGGACCCGACCCCGAGCGGCTGACCGCTACCGCCCCCGCTCCGCCCCCGCCGTCGCCCCTGCCCGACTGGACGCGCCGCGCCGCGCCGGAGGAGGCCGCCATCATGCGCTACGCCTCGCCCTCTCAGCTGGCTGAACGCGAACAGGGCCCTGCGCCGTCGCCGCTGGACGCCGTCCAGGGCATCGGCCGGTTCCGCCGTGGCGACCTGATCCACCGGCTGCTGCAGCTGTTGCCGGACGTGGCCCCGGCTGAGCGCCGGGCGGCCGCCGCCCGGCTGCTGGCGCGGGAGCCGGATCTCAACGACAGCCAGCGCCGCGAGATGACCGCCGCCGCGTTCGGCGTGCTCGAGGACCCCGTCTTCGCCGACGTCTTTGGTCCCGGCAGCCGGGCCGAGGCGGCCATGGCCGGCGCCTCGCCCCGTCTGCCGGCGGGTCTGGCGGTGTCCGGCCGCGTCGACCGGTTGCTGGTCGCGCCGGACCGGGTGCTGGTCATCGATTTCAAGACCAACCGGCCCGCGCCGGCGCGGATCGAGGACGCTGATTTCGCCTACCGGATCCAGATGTCGATCTATGCCGCGGTGCTGGCGGAGATCTTCCCGGGCCGCCGGATCGAGGCGGCTCTGGTCTGGACCGATGGACCCCGGCTGATGCCGGTTCCAGAAAACATGATCGACGCGACCTTGGCCAACCTTGACGCTGGTCATTGATAGGGAACCAGCGCCCGCCTACATGGTTGGCTGAACGACACGGGCGCTGAGCGTCGTGAACGGGAGAAGTTTGATGAGCACCGTCAACGTAACTGACGAGACATTTGAGCGCGACGTGCTCCAGGCCGACAAGCCCGTCCTGGTGGACTTCTGGGCGGAATGGTGCGGTCCCTGCAAGCAGATCGCCCCGGCCCTGGAACAGATCGCCGAAGAACTGGCCGACCACGTCACCATCGCCAAGGTGAATATCGAAGAGAGCCCGACCACGCCCTCGCGTTATGGCGTGCGCGGCATCCCGACCATGATGCTGTTCCGCGGCGGCCAGATGGCCTCGATGAAGGTCGGCGCCATGCCCAAGCAGAAAATCCTGGAATGGCTGAGCGAAGCCGGCGTCCAGGCGGCCTAGACCGGCCAGGTGTCCTCTGACATCGCCAGCACCTCGCCGGCGAGATAGAGCGACCCGCAGATGACAATGTGCGGCGGGGGTCCGTCCCCCGCCAGCACCGTCTCCAGCGCCTTCAGGGCGCTTCCAGCGATTTCAGACCTCAGGCCCGCGGCCGCCGCGGCGGCCGCGATCCGTTGCGGCGGACTGGCGGCGTCGGCGTCGAAGGCGACGGCCAGCACGCGGGGCTTCAGGTCGACAAAGGCGTCGAAGAAGCCGGCGGCGTCCTTGTTGGCCAGCAGGCCGCAGATCAAGGCTACCGGGCGGCCGTCGCGTGCGGCGAGGTCATGGAGCGTCGTGGCCAGCGCCCGGGCGGCGTGGGGGTTGTGACCGCCGTCCAGCCACAGGTCGGCCCCGGCCGCCTTCGCCCGTTCGCCCAGCGGCCCCTTGGTCAGGCGCTGGAAGCGGGCCGGCCAGACCGTGGAGGCGACGCCCGTGGCGATGGCCGTCTCATCGATACGGGGCTCGCCCAGCCGCAGGGCCGCCATCACCGCGAGGCCGGCGTTGTCGACCTGGTGCCGCCCGCCCAGCGCCGGCGCCGGCAGGTCGAGCAGCCGCTCGCCCGCCTGGACGACCAGCCGGCCGCGTTCGCTCCAGGCGTCGAAGTCGACGCCCATGGCGGTCATCGGCGCGTTCAGGGCCCGCGCCCGGGTCGCGATGACGTCGAAAGCCGCTTCGGACTGCCGGCCGACCACGACCGGCGCGCCCGGTTTGATGATCCCCGCCTTTTCGCCGGCGATACCGGCCAGATCGTCGCCGAGAAACTCGCGGTGGTCATAGTCGACCGGGGCGATGACGCTGACCGCCGGCCGGGCGATGACATTGGTGGCGTCCAGCGATCCGCCCAGTCCGACCTCAAGCAGGCAGAGGTCGGCGGGGACCTCGGAAAAGGCCTGCAGGGCCGCCGCGGTGGTGATCTCGAAAAAGGTGATCGGCAGGCCGGCGTTGGCCTGTTCGACCCGGTCCAGAACCGCGGCCAGGTGGTCTTCGGCGATCAGGGTTCCGGCCAGCCGGATCCGCTCGGCGAACCGGACCAGATGCGGCGAGGTGAAGACGTGGACGCGCAGGCCGGCCGCCTCGGCGATGGCCCGCAGGACGGCGACGGTCGAGCCCTTGCCGTTGGTGCCGGAGACATGGATCACCGGCGGCAGACGGTCCTGGGGGTCGTTCAGGGCCGCGCAGAGCCGGCGCATGCGATCCAGCGACAGGTCGATCTTCAGGGGATGGAGGGCCCGCAGGCGTTCCAGAGCGGCGTCGTGCGCCCGGAGGTGATCGCTCATGGGAGCGTCAGGCGGCGGTTGAGCGCGCCCGTCCCAGCATCAGGGTCTTGAGCACCGAGCCCAGGACGGCCGGCAGTTCATGACGCGGCACGACGCGATCGACCATGCCCTTTTCCACCAGATACTCGGCGCGCTGGAAGCCGGGCGGCAGGGTCTCGCGGATGGTCTGTTCGATGACGCGGGGGCCGGCGAACCCGATCAGAGCCCCCGGCTCGGCCAGGTGGATGTCGCCCAGCATGGCGTAGCTGGCGGTGACGCCGCCGGTGGTCGGGTCGGTAAGGACCACCACATAGGGGAGGCGCGCGCGCTTGAGTTCCTGGATGGCCAGGGTGGTGCGGGCCATCTGCATCAAGGACAGGGTGCCCTCCTGCATCCGGGCGCCGCCGGCGGCGGTGCAGACGACCAGGGGCGCGTCCCGCTCAATGGCGGCACGGGCGGCGGCGATGAAGGCTTCGCCCGCGGCCATGCCCAGGGATCCGCCCATGAAGGCGAAGTCCTGGACCAGCACCACGACCGGCGCGCCGCCGATCTTGCCGGCGCCGATGGCCATGGCGTCCATTTCACCGGTGGCCTTGCGGGCCGCGACGAGCCGGTCCTTGTAGGGTTTGCCGTCCGAGAAGCGCAGCGGGTCCTCGGGAACGGCGGGCGTGGCGATGGCCTCGAACACGCCGTCGTCGAAAGTGAACCGGAAGCGCAGCTCGGGCCCGATCCGCATGTGGCGGCCGGACGGCGTCACCCACCAGGCGGCCTCGAGATCGGGGCGGTAGATCATCTCCCCGGTATCGGGGCATTTGACCCACAGGTTCTCCGGCGTCTCGCGCTTCACGAACGCGCCGCGTACGCCCGGCGCGATGCGGGTCAGCCAGCCCTGTCGATCACGGGCGGCTCGGGCAGGTTTTTCATTCTTCGGGTCGGCCATCGCCATCGCTTCAAGCGTTCCTGACTCGCGCCAAGTGCACAGCCTTAGACAGCTGGGCCGCCATGGAAAGCACTCTTTCAGTCACGTTTTCGTTCGAACCGGCCGCCAGGGCGCCCGCGATTTCATCGACCAGGGCCGAGCCGACCACGACCGCGTCCGCCACCCTGGCGACCTCGGCGGCCCGCTGCGGCGTGCGAATGCCAAATCCGACCGCGACGGGGAGGCCCGAGGCGGCGCGCAATCGTTGCACAGGCCCGGCCACGGCGGAGGCGTCCGCTTCCTTGACGCCGGTCACGCCGGCGACCGAAACATAATAGACGAAGCCGGAGGTGCGACGGACGACGGCCGGCAGCCGGGCGTCGTCGGTGGTCGGGGCGGCCAGGCGGATCAGGGAAATACCCACTCCCTCCAGCGCGTCCGACAGCGGATCGGCCTCTTCGGGCGGGCAGTCGACGATGATCATGCCGTCGACGCCGGCCTGCGCCGCTTCGCCAGCGAACCGCTCGAACCCACGGTGCAAAACCGGGTTGAGGTAGCCCATCAGCACGATCGGCGTGGCGTCGTCGGCTTCACGAAACCGGCGAACCAGGCCCAGAACGTCGGCCATCTTCGTGCCGGCCGCCAGCGAGCGCTGCGAGGCGAGCTGAATGGTCGGACCTTCAGCCATCGGATCGGAGAAGGGCATGCCCAGCTCGATGATGTCGGCGCCGGCGGCGGGCAGCCCCGACAGGATCTCGAACGAGGCCTCAAGACCGGGGTCGCCGGCCATGATGTAGGCGACGAAGGCCGCGCGATCGTCCGCGGCCAGGGCCGCGAAGCGCTTCTCGATACGACTGGCGGTCAAATCGCCATTCCCAGGGCGGCGGCGACGGTGTTGACGTCCTTGTCGCCGCGACCCGACAGGGTCATGACGATGATCCCGTCCTTGCCGACGTCACGGGCGACCTCGCCCAGTTTGGCGATGGCGTGAGCGCTTTCGAGAGCGGGAATGATCCCCTCCAGTTCGGCGCAGAGCTGGAAGGCGGCCAGGGCTTCGTCATCGGTGCAGGTCAGGTATTTCGCCCGACCCACGTCATGCAGCCAGCTGTGTTCGGGACCGATGCCCGGATAGTCGAGCCCGGCGCTGATCGAATGGGCGTCCAGGATCTGGCCGTCGTCGTCCTGCAGCAGATAGGTCTTGTTGCCGTGCAGGACGCCCGGCCGGCCGCCGGTCAGGGAGGCGGCGTGTTTGTCGGTCTTCAGGCCATGGCCGGAGGCCTCGACGCCGTAGATCCGCACGGTTTCGTCGGCCAGGAAGGGGTGGAAGGTGCCGATGGCGTTGGAGCCGCCGCCGACGCAGGCGACCAGCGCGTCGGGAAGCCGGCCTTCGGCCCCCAGGATCTGCTCGCGGATCTCCTCGCCGATCACCGACTGGAAGTCGCGAACCATGGCCGGATAGGGGTGCGGGCCGGCGGCGGTGCCGATCATGTAATAGGTGTCGTCGACGTTGGTGACCCAGTCCCGCATGGCCTCGTTCATGGCGTCCTTGAGGGTGCCGGCGCCGGAGGTCACCGGTCGCACCTCGGACCCCAGCAGGTTCATGCGGAAGACGTTGGGCTTCTGCCGCTCAACATCCACAGCGCCCATGTAGACAACGCAGGGCAGGCCGAACCGGGCGCAGACGGTGGCGCTGGCCACGCCGTGCTGGCCGGCGCCGGTCTCGGCGATGATGCGGGTCTTGCCCATCCGCATGGCCAGCAGGATCTGGCCCATGCAGTTGTTGATCTTGTGGGCGCCGGTGTGATTGAGCTCCTCGCGCTTGAAATAGATCTTCGCGCCGCCGTGGTGCGCGGTCAGGCGCTCGGCGAAATAGAGCGGATTGGGCCGGCCCACATAGTGTTTGAGGAAGCCGGCCAGCTCGGCCTGGAAGGCCGGATCGGCCTTGGCCTCGCTGTAGGCGCGGTCCAGCTCCAGGACCAGCGGCATCAGGGTCTCGGGCACATAGCGGCCGCCATAGTCGCCAAAGCGGCCATTGGCGTCCGGAAAGGCGGACCAGTCGTTGGGTTTCGCGGGCGCGTTCACTGCGTCAGTAATCTCAGGCGCGGCGGACCGCCTCCAGGAAGGCCGAAATCAGGCCCGCGTCCTTTATCCCCGGCCCGCGCTCCACGCCAGAGGAAACGTCCACCAAAGGCGCCCCGGACTGCTTCATCGCCTCGGCGACGTTCCAGGGATCGAGGCCGCCGGCGAGCAGGTAGGGTCGGGCGAACCGGCGTCCGGCGAGCATCGTCCAGTCGAACGATGCGCCGGTTCCGCCGGGAAGCTCGGACTCCGCCGGCGGCCTGGCGTCAAACATCAGATGCTCGACCACCGCCTCATAGGCGCCGGCGCCGTCCAGATCGGCGGCGACGGACACAGGCATCGCCTTGATCACCCCGCGGCCGGTCCGGGCGGCGATGTCGCGCGCCCGGGCGGGGGTCTCCTTGCCGTGAAGCTGGATCAGGTCGGGATTGAGCGTCGCCGTCAGCCTGTCCAGCAGATCGTCGTCCGGATCCACCGTCACGGCCACGATCGACGTCCTGCCCCGCGCGGGCAGGGCCAGCCGGGCGGCGGTCTCCGGCGTCACGACCCGCGGGCTTTTGCTGAAGAAGTTGAATCCGATGAAGGTCGCGCCACCCTCAAGGGCGGCCGCGACCGTCTCCGGCGTCGACAGACCGCAGATCTTGGTTCCCGCCATCAGGCCTTCTTGGGCGCGGCCGGCTTGCGGGCCGCCGCAGCCGCCGGGGCGGGTTTGGCGCCGGCCTTCAGCAGGTCGCGGATCTCGGTCAGCAGGACCTCATCGGCCGGCGGCGCGGCGGGCGCCTCGGGCTCGGCCTCGGCTTCGCGGCGGGCGGAATTGATCGCCTTGACCATGAAGAAGATGGCCATGGCCACGATCAGGAACTGGATGATGGTGTTGATGAAGCCGCCATAACCGATGGCGACCTTCTCGACGGCGTCGGTCAGGGGGTTTTCGGGACGAAGCACCCATTCCAGCTTCGAGAAGTCGACGTTGCCCAGCAAAAGGCCGATCGGCGGCATGATGATCTCGTCGACCAGGCTTTTGACGATTGCGCCAAAGGCGCCTCCAATCACGACGCCGACAGCCAGATCGACGACATTGCCGCGGGCGATGAAGTCGCGAAACTCCTTGGTCATGCTCATTGAGGCATTCCTTTTCCTGCCAGGCGCCGAGCCTTCGAGGATTGGCCACCTGCGTCAAGCGCGCTAGTCGGCGTTGAGCCGTTCGCGCAGTTCCTTGCCGCTCTTGAAGAACGGCACATGCTTTCCCTTTACCGACACCGGTTCGCCGGTGCGAGGGTTGCGCCCGGCGCGCGCCGGACGGGATCGGACGGAGAAGGCTCCAAAGCCGCGCAACTCGACGCGGCCGCCTTCTTCCAGCGCCAGGGTCATCTTTTCCAGAATCACGCCGACCACGCGTTCGATGTCGCGTTGGGTCAGATGCGGGTTCTCGGCGGCGAGCCTGGCGATCAGCTCTGATTTGATCATTGCGCTCCCCAGTCGGCGGCGGCCCGACCTTTGCCCAATCATTCCCGAGTCTTCAAGGGGTTGTCGGTCGAAGTCGCATTAAGCAGCGGGCAACGCACATGTGAGAGGCTCATTTCGGGCCGCCCCAAGCGGGATATTACGAGAGTTCGAGTGAGTACAGTCGAGAGCAGGATCAAGGCGGAGGCGCGCAACGCCGCCCTTGAACGGCTTAGAGGGCCCGGTTTCGGGGCCAGCCTGGCCGGAGCCTCCGGCCGCATGTTGCACGTCGACGGCGTTATTCGCCCGCTTCTGGCCCTGAACGAGGGCGTGATGCGAGGCGGGGCGGCGAGTTTCGGCCTCAAGGAACAACAGCCCGACGGCAGTCGAACCCCCATGCAAACAAAGGGGCTCAACACCGTGGACCTCGAGCGGATCGACCTGGCGGTCGTTGACCGGGCTTTCGCCGCCTTCCCCGTGGCCGCCGCGGGGGATCGCCCCCCCCTGCTGATCCTGCCCCTGTCCTGGTCATCCCTGCGCAATTCGCGAACACGCCGGCGCCTGCTTCGGCTGGCGGCGGCCGGTCAGTTGCAGGCGCGCAATATCGCCTTCTGCGAGGTCACCGATATCGAGCCGGGCACGCCCCAGAGCGTGTTGCGCGAAGTGACCGGTCAGCTCCAGCCGATTTTTCGTGGCGTTCTGGCGCGGGTCACGACCGATCGAAAGGCCATCAAGGCCCTGACCGACTGCGGCTTCGTCGGCGCGGCGGTCGAGGCCAATGATCTGGGTCGGGACGAGGATGAGGGCGCCATGCTGCGCGCGGTCCTGGCCCTGCAGAAAATCGGTCCCACCGTGCTCGCCCACGCGGTCCGGTCGGTGACCGGCCTGACCGCCGTTCGCGCGGCGGGCGCCCGCTGGGCCAGTCTCGAGATCGTTCCGGGCGCGCTGGGATCAAGGAGCCTGGCCGCCCATGCAAAAGCGGCGGCCGGGGAAACCCCGGCCGCCGCCTTGTAGAACCGCCAGTCAGCGTCGAAGGTTAGTCCTTCGAGGCCTTCTCGCGCAGGGCCGCGCCCAGGATGTCGCCGAGCGAAGCGCCCGAGTCCGAGGACCCGAACTGCTCGATGGCTTCCTTCTCGTCGGCCATTTCCAGAGCCTTGATCGACACCGACACGCGACGGGCGGCCTTGTCGATGTTGGTCACCTGGGCGTCGACGCGGTCGCCGACGGCGTAACGCTCGGGGCGCTGCTCCTGACGGTCGCGCGACAGGTCCGACTTGCGGATGAAGGCGGTCATCGGCGCTTCGTCATCACCGAATTTCACTTCGATCCCGCCCGTGGTGATTTCCACCACCGTGACGGTGACGGTCTGACCCTTGCGGAAGCTGTCGCCGACCATGGGGTCGCCGGCCAGCTGCTTGACGCCGAGGCTGATGCGTTCCTTCTCGACATCGACGTCCAGCACCTTGGCCTTGATCATGTCGCCCTTCTTGAACTTGGCCATGGCTTCTTCGCCGGTGGCGTTCCAGTCCAGGTCGGACAGGTGGACCATGCCGTCGATGTCGCCGTCCAGGCCGACGAACAGGCCGAACTCGGTGGCGTTCTTGACTTCGCCCTCGACGGTCGAGCCGATCGGATGGGTCGCCAGGAAGGCGTCCCAGGGGTTGGCCAGGGCCTGCTTGAGGCCCAGGGAGACGCGACGCTTGGAGCTGTCGACGTCGAGCACGATGACGTCCACTTCCTGAGAGGTGGAGACGATCTTGCCCGGGTGGACGTTCTTCTTGGTCCAGGACATTTCCGAGACGTGCACCAGGCCTTCAACGCCGGCTTCCAGCTCAACAAACGCGCCGTAGTCGGTGATGTTGGTGATGCGGCCGGTGTATTTGGCGCCGACCGGGTATTTGGCTTCGACGCCGTCCCAGGGGTCGGACTGCAGTTGCTTCATGCCGAGGCTGATGCGCTGGGTGTCCGGGTTGATCTTGATGATCTGAACCTTGACCGTGTCGCCGACCGCCAGCACCTGCGAGGGGTGCGAGACGCGCTTCCAGCTCATGTCGGTGACGTGCAGCAGGCCGTCGATACCGCCCAGGTCCACGAACGCGCCGTAGTCGGTGATGTTCTTGACCACGCCTTCGCGGACTTCGCCTTCCTGCAGCTGGCTGACCAGCTCGGTGCGCTGTTCGGCGCGGGCTTCTTCCAGGATGGCGCGACGCGAAACGACGATGTTGCCGCGCGGACGGTCCATCTTGAGGATGGCGAAGGGCTGTTCCTTGCCCATCAGCGGGCCGACGTCGCGGACCGGACGGATGTCGACCTGCGAACCGGGCAGGAAGGCGCTGGCGCCGCCGAGGTCGACGGTGAAGCCGCCCTTCACGCGACCAACGATCGAGCCCATGACCGGCTCTTCCTTGGCGAACACGACTTCCAGACGGGTCCAGGCTTCTTCGCGCTTGGCTTTTTCGCGGCTGAGGACAGCCTCGCCCAGGGCGTTCTCGAGACGCTCGAGGAAAACTTCGACGGTGTCGCCGACCTTCAGGATCGGTTTGCCTTCGTCGTCGACGCCGAATTCCTTGATCAGGATGCGGCCCTCGGTCTTGAGGCCCACGTCGACGATGGCGAAGTCTTTCTCGATACCGACGACGATACCGTTGATGACGGTGCCTTCGGCAAAGTCACCAGCGCCGCCCATGGAGGCGTCGAGGAGGGCGGCGAAGTCGTCGCGGCTGGGGTTGAGGCTGAGATCGTCGGCCATATGTTGAACAGTCTCTAAAGGTTGCGGAACGACGCGGTTGTGGCGCGAGACCAACGGAGTCCGGGCGTTCCTGGGTTTCTGACGGATAGTGAGCGCCCGCGGCCGTCCGAGTGTCAGGCGCGTTGGATTAGCCTTTGGCGGTTTCCCACCGGCTGCGCGCCGCCTCGACGATACGGCGGGCCGCATCGAAGGCCGCGTCTATAGTCATTTCGGTCGTGTCGAGCAAGACGGCGTCTGGCGCGGCGACCATCGGCGAATCGGCGCGGGCTTCGTCGCGGGCGTCGCGCGTGCGGATATCGGCGAGAATTTCCTCGAAACTCACCGCCTCGCCCTGGCCGATCAGCTGTTTCCAGCGGCGGTCCGCCCGGGCCTGGGGCGTTGCGGTGATGTAGAGCTTGGCGGGCGCGTCCGGGGCGATGACCGTGCCGATGTCGCGTCCGTCGATGACCGCGCCGGGCTCCTGGGCCGCGAAGGCGCGCTGATAGTCGCGCAGCGCCTCGCGCACGGGGGTATGGACGGCCACCCGGCTGGCGGCCTCTCCGGCGCCCCGGGTTCTGACGGTCGGGCTCTCGAGCTCGGCCGATTCCAGGGACCTCGCCGCGGCCGTGGCCGCCGCCGCGTCGGCCAGGTCGCCGCCCTCGGCCAGCACCTTCACCCCGACCGCGCGGTAGAGCAGGCCGGAGTCGAGCACCGGCAGGCCGTACAGCTGGCCGAGCTTGACGGCGATGGTGCCCTTGCCCGAGGCGGCGGGGCCGTCGACGGCGATGACAAAGCCCATCGATCAGGCCTCGCCGATGTGGGCGCCGAGCCCGCGCATCATGTCGGCGAAGCCGGGGAAACTGGTGGCGATCATGCCCGGCTCATCCACCCGCACCGCCTCCCGCGCGGCCAGGCCGAGGATCAGATGGCTCATGGCGATGCGATGGTCGCCGGCGGTCTCGACCAGGGCGCCGCCGCGCGGCGGCTGGCCGGTCCCGTGGACGATGAAGCCTTCCGGCTCCTCCTCGACATCAACGCCGCAGGCCTCGAGGCCGCGGGCCATCAGCGCGATGCGGTCGCTTTCCTTGACCCGCATTTCACCAACCCCGCGCATGACGGTGTCGCCGGTCGCGAAGGCGGCCGCCACGGCCAGGATCGGATACTCGTCGATCATGCTGGGCGCGCGGCCCGGCGGCACGACGACGCCCTTGAGGGTGGAGTGGCGAGCGGTGATGTCGCCCAGCTCTTCGCCGCTGGCGTCCCGGCGGTTGGTGATGGTCAGGTCGGCGCCCATCTCGCGCAGGGTGTCGAACAGGCCCGTGCGCAGGGCGTTGAGCATCACCCCTTCGACCGTGACTTCCGATCCCGGAGTGATCAGGGCGGCGACGATCGGGAAGGCCGCCGACGAGGGGTCGCCGGGCACCGTGACAGGGCTGCCCGTCAGCTGTCCGCCCGCGCCGAGGGTGATGACCCGTCGGTCGTTGTGGTCGGTGACCGTCAGGGCCGCGCCAAAGGCCGTCAGCATGCGCTCGGTATGATCCCGGGTCGGCTCGGGCTCGGTGACGGTGACGCCGCCCTTGGCATGAAGCCCGGCCAGCAGCACCGCCGACTTCACCTGGGCCGAGGCCATGGGCAGGGTGTAGTCGAGATGGCCCAGCTCGCCGCCCTTCAGCGTCAACGGCAGCCGGCCGCCCTCGCGGGACAGCCAAGTCGCGCCCATCTTGCCCAGCGGCTCGAGGACGCGGCCCATCGGCCGTTTGCGCAGCGAGGCGTCGCCGGTGAAGGTCGCCGTGATCGGGTAGCCCGCCATCGCGCCCATGATCAGCCGAACGCCGGTGCCGGCGTTGCCGCAGTCAATGATGTCGGTGGGCTCGACGAACGCGCCGCGGCCCTCGATGGTCCACTTGCCGACCCCCTCGCGGGTCACGGCAGCGCCGAAAGCCTCCATGGCGCGGGCAGTGGCCAGAACGTCCTCGCCCTCGAGCAGACCCTCGACCGTGGTGCGGCCCATGGCCATCGCGCCGAGGATCAACGCCCGGTGGGAAATCGACTTGTCACCGGGAACGCGGACGCTCCCGCGGAGGGCGGCGCCGGGGCTGGCCGAAAGCACGGCGTCGATCATGCCGGACGCAAGCTCCTGAAAGGGTCGGGGAGGGACGGGGATTGCTTTTGACAGCGCCCCCGCCCCGTGGCAAGGGAGCCGCCGCTTCCGCACCAAGACCTTCAGAGGATCGCCCATTGGCCAATCCTGAACTGGGCGCAAAACAGATTTGCCCCAATTGTCAGTCCAAGTTCTACGATCTGAATCGCCGCCCGGCCGCTTGTCCAAAATGCGGTGAGACGTTCGATCCCGAAGAAGCTGTCCGCAATCGCCGGGTTCGCGCCCGCTCGACCGCGCCGGACTACGAGGCCGACGAGGAAAAAGAAAAGAAGGTCGCCGAGCCCGACGCTGACAGCGACGGCTTTGAGGATGAGGCTGACCAGACTCCGGAAATTGACGACGAGTCCGCGGCCGAGCCGGTTGCGGGAGACGATGACGTCGACACTGGCGCGACCAAGCCCAAGGCCAAGGCGCCCGGCATTGGCGACAAATTCAGCGAAGACGACGACGACTCCGATGATGATGACGCCGACGGCGTTCCCTTCCTCGAGGACGACGACGATTCGGACGATTTCGACGACGATGACGACGACGCCATCCCCGGCCAGGACGACACCGACGACAACTAATTCGTTGTCGGTGAAAATTCCGATCAGGGATACTTGATCGGCGAGGGATGACGGCCTAGAACCGCGCCCTCGCCGCCGGCCCGCCGGTTGCGGGAAACCCGAGACCTCGGGGCTTTAGCTCAGCTGGTAGAGCGCTTGCATGGCATGCAAGAGGTCAGCGGTTCGACTCCGCTAAGCTCCACCATGAAGGCCCGCCGGCACCCCGGCGGGCCTTCTCCTTATTCGGGCCGTCGTTCACGGTTCCGGCCGACGACTTGCGGCCCGCGTCCTCAATCGCCACCTATAGACCAGACCGCGCGAACAGGCGCCGATCAGGGCCGGTTCGGGCGGGAGTCGCTTGTGCAAGGACTCCGCGATGACGACGACGACCAGACCTCTGCTCTTTGACAGCCCCTTTCTGCTGGGCTTTGAGCATACCCGCGGCCTGATTGAACGGGCCGCCAAGGCCGCCGCCGAGGGCTATCCACCCTACAATGTGGAGGCCCGCGATGACGGCGGCGTCCGGATTACCCTGGCCGTGGCCGGGTTTTCCCCCGAGCAACTCGAAATTCAGGTCGAGGGCAACCAGCTCACCGTGACCGGCCGCCGGGGCGAAAGCCCAGACGCCGGCGACCGGGCCTACCTGCACCGCGGCATCGCCGCTCGCGGCTTCCAGCGCGCCTTTGTGCTGGCCGACGGAATGGCGGTGGACGGCGCGGTCCTCGAGCACGGACTGCTGCATGTCGATCTGGCTCGTCCCGAGCCCGAGCGCCTCATCCAGCGGATACCGATCCGGACCTCGGATTGATCCCATTGTAACCGAACGCGCGAGCAGCCGGCTGAACCGGCGGCTGTCTGGAGCGTTCCCTAGTCGAGGAGGTGGTCGAAATGACACCCCAACTGCTTACCAACGAAGCCTTCGCCGCCCTGGGCGGCCCCGACATGGTTTATGTGCGCCCCGTCAGCGCCGCCGAAATCATCGCCGACGCGCCCGCCGAGGCGCTTGAGCGGGTGTCGCTGACGCCTGACCAGATTCTCTACGCCGTTCACCGCGCCGACGGCGAGCGCCTGGCGGTGCTGGGCGATCGGGATTCCGCCATGGCGGCGGCCCTGGCGCATGAACTGGCGCCGGTGTCCGTCCACTAGGTCGAAACGTCAGGCCGCCGAGGACTGGGATTCGCGGGCCAGAAGGGCGTGGATGGCTTCGGCCGTCCGCGCCTGCCGCAGCTGCTGGCGCAGATCGCCCTGACGCAACAGGCGCGACACGCGGGCCAGCGTTCGCAGGTGCTCGGTGTCCGCCTGCGGCGGCGCGAACAGCGCGAAAATCAGATCGACGGGCTGGTGGTCGAGGGATTCGAAGGCGGTTGGCTGTTCGAGGCGCATGAACACGCCCTGCATGCGGGGCAGGCTCGCGAGCCGCGCGTGCGGGATGGCGACGCCGTTGCCAAGGCCAGTGGACCCGGCCGCTTCGCGCTCGAGCAGGGCTTCGAGGATATCCCCGGCTTCCAGGTGAAAGTTTCGCGCGGCGATATCAGCGACGGCCGACAGCACCTGACGTTTGTTTCCGCCTCCCGCGCGCGGTGCGATCGCGCGCGGGTCCAGCAGATCTCCGATGTTCATAAGCCTAGGACTCGCAAGATTCGGATCGATGGCGAATCCGCAGCCCTCGGCTCAACCGGAGGCCCTTGCAGATACGCCATTCTGTGACTGTGTACGTTCGGGGTCTATCCACCCGATATTTCCGTCGGGGCGTCGATAGACCACCGACAAACCCCCGTGAGCGGCATTCCTAAACACGATTGTGCTGGATTCGGTCAAGTCCAGTTCCATGACTGCCATCGAAACAGTCATTGTCTTGAGGGTCTCTTCCGACTCCGCGATGATCACGCCCGACGGCGGGGCATGGTCGTCGGCCCCGTCCCAGTCATGGGCCTCGTCGTCGGGAGTTCGCAGCACATAAAGGGATGCGGTTTCATCCCGGCGGGCGTTGGCCTGGGGCGAATGGCTCTTCAGGCGTCGCTTGTAGCGCCGGACCCTGGTCTCGATTTTGTGAAGCGCGGAATCGAAGGCGGCGTGAGCATCGCCCCCGAGACCGTGACTCTGCAGGAGTTGACCTGAGGCCAGCCGAATCGAGCAGTCGACCCGGAAGGCGTGACCCTCTTTCGAGACAACGACCTCGGCGACGCCGCCGCGATCGAAATATTTGGCGATTGAGGAGGTGAGGTCGGCGGAGACCCGCGAACTGAGGGCTTCGCCAACGTCGACATGTTTGCCGGAGACTTGCACTTGCATGCGTCTAGAACGCGCCAGCGGCGGGATGGTGTCAAGGGAACCGCGCACTGATCGCCTGTTTGTGAGCCGAGGCGGTCAGAACCTTTCCAGAATGTGCATGACCTGACCAATCGCCGCCACGGCGACCTTCCAGCCGACGAATAAAAGCGCCGTGCTGCCGGCGGTGATGGCGTAGCCCGCCAGCGCCAGCAGACCGTCCCGCTGGACCAGGGCCAGGCCGAAGGCGGCGATGGCCGCCGCCGGCCCCATGTTGCCCAGAAAGATGGGCAGCAGCAGCACCAGGGCCAGCAAGGTCACCGTCACCCCGATGACCCTGTCGCCGATCGGCCCGAACAGGAAAACAAGGCGGGGCCGGGACACCATTTCCACTCGCTCGAGCACCGGGATCAGTTTGCGCAGGGCCTTGGCCAAGTGCTCCCGCTCAAGACGCCGGGCGTCGACAAACCGCGGCAGCCAGGGCCGGCTCACGCCGAGGGCGATCTGGGGGGCCAGAAGAACCAGCGGCGCGGCCAGAAAGGTCGATGATCCGGGCGGCAGGGGCAGCCAGTTGGGGGCCGAAAACACGAACAGCAGCGCGCCGAAGGACCGCGGTCCCAACCGGCGAACGATATCGCCGACGGTCACCACCGGGTCGGTGTCGTCGCTGATCTCACGCAAAAGGTCCGACAAGGGTCGGTGACGGTCCAGGGGGTCCATGACGGCTCCAACGTTCCGCCGCGCCGCGACGGACCGAAGGGCTCAAACCAGATCAGACGGCGGCGCGCAACATGCGGCGGCGTTCGACGGACGAGGGAATGCGCATGGCTTCGCGGTACTTGGCGACCGTCCGGCGGGCGATGTCGACGCCCGCCTCCTTGAGGATGTCGACGATGGCGTCATCGGAATGCACGTCGCTCTCGGCGCCCTCGGCGTCGATGAGCACGCGGATCCGGTGCCGCACAGCCTCCGCCGAATGGGCCTCCCCGCCCAACGACGAGGCGATCGAGGAGGTGAAGAAGAATTTCAGTTCGAACACGCCGCGCGGCGTGGCGATGTATTTGTTCGAGGTCACACGGCTGACGGTGCTCTCGTGCATGCCGATGGCGTCGGCGACGGTTTTCAGGTTCAGCGGCCGGAGATGTTGGACGCCGAAGGCCAGGAAGCCGTCCTGCTGGCGGACGATCTCGCCGGACACCTTGAGGATGGTGCGGGCCCGCTGGTCCAGGCTTTTGACCAGCCAGTTGGCGTTGGCCAGGCAGTCGGAGACGAAGGTCTTTTCCGCGTCGGTGCGCGCGCCGCCGTTGACGCGGGCGTGGTAGCGGCGATCGACCAGCACCTTGGGCAGGGTGTCGCTGTTGAGCTCCACATGCCACAGGCCGCCCGAGCCTTCGCGCACGAAGACGTCGGGAATGACCGGCTGGGAAGGCTCGCCGCCAAAGGCCGCGCCCGGACGGGGCGTCAGGGCCTTCAGCTCGGCGATCATTTCGCGCATGTCTTCGTCATCGACGCCGCAGGCCCGCTTCAGCGCGGTCAGATCCCGGCGCGCGAGCAGTTCGAGGTTATCCAGCAGGATGGCCATGGCCGGATCCAGCCGGTCCCGCTCCCGCAGCTGGATGGACAGGCATTCGCGGACGTCGCGCGCCATTATGCCGGTGGGCTCGAAGCCCTGAAGAACGGTGAGGACCCGGTTCACGACCGAAAGTTCGCAGCCGAGGCGTTCGGCGACCTCGTCCAGATCCAGCCGCATGTAGCCGCCTTCGTCGACGCCATCGATCAGGACGGCGGCGACAACCCGCTCAGGGGCCGTCAGGCCGGCGACGGCCAGCTGGTCATGCAGATGCTCGCCCAGGGTCTTGTCGCGGCTGAGCCGGCCTTCAAGGCTGTCTTCGCCTTCGAAACTTCCGCCGCGCCCGGCCTTGGACCAGTCGACCTGGCCGCCGGCCTGTTCGGCGGGCTCGCGGGTGTCGCCGTCGCCAGCGTCGCGTTCGCCCGGCGACAGATCCTGTGGGCCGGCGTCCATGTCCGCCTGGGCCGCGCTGTCGGGCATGTTGTCGACGGCGTAGTCGGCGGTTTCGGCCCTGGTCGGCTCGGGGTCGTTCTCGCTGTCGCGCTCATCCCGCTGCAGCAGCGGATTGCGCTCCAGCTCGCCCTCGACATAGACCTCAAGCTCGAGATTGGTCAGCTGCAGCAGCTTGATCGCCTGCTGCAGTTGCGGCGTGATGACCAGACCCTGGCCTTGCCTTAGCTCTAGTCTTGGACCGAGCGCCACACGCGTCTCCCACCCCGTTGCAAGCCAACAGGGGGGCAGCTTCAACCGTGACGGTTAACGCCACCCTTAAACGGCGCGGTTCTTGCAGAGCGGGGTCAGTTAAATCGATCGCCCAGATAGACCCGGCGAACGTCCGGGTTGTCGATGATCTGCTGGGGCTCGCCTTCGAACAGCACCTCACCGGCGTGGATGATCGTCGCCCTGTCGATGATGTCGAGTGTCTCGCGGACATTGTGGTCGGTGATCAGAATGCCGATCCCGCGGGCCTTGAGGTAGCCGATCACTTCCCGGATGTCGGCGATGGCCAGGGGGTCGATGCCGGCGAACGGTTCGTCCAGCAGCATGAAGGACGGTTCGCTGGCCAGGGCGCGGGCGATTTCAACCCGGCGACGCTCGCCGCCGGACAGGGAGATGGCCGGCGACTTGTTGAGGTGGCTGATGTGCAGCTCCTCCAGCAGGCCCAGGGTGATCTCCCGGGCCTTGACCGGCTCGGGTTCCCGCATCTCGACCACGGAGAGGACGTTCTCCTCGACCGTCATGCCGCGAAAGATCGACGCTTCCTGCGGCAGATAGCCCAGCCCCATGCGGGCGCGCTGGTACATCGGCAGGGCGGTTATGTCGCGGCCGTCGAGAAAGATGGTTCCTTCATCGACCGGGATCAGGCCGGTGACCATGTAGAAACAGGTGGTCTTGCCCGCGCCGTTGGGGCCGAGCAATCCGGCCACCTCGCCGCGGCGCAGGGTCAGGCTGACGCCATGGACGACCTGACGCTCGCCAAAGGATTTGGCGAGCCTGTCGATCACAAGGCCCTCGCCGGTCTGGTCGGTCTCGGCGGCCACTTAGCGCGCGGCCCCCTGGTTGGGATAGAAGACGCCGCGGACGCGGCCGGCCTTGTTGCGTCCCGTGGCGTTGGACGCCATCTGGGCCTGGCCGGTGCGGGTGTTGATGGTCAGGCTGTCGCCCCGGACCACGCTGCGCCCCTGAACGACGATGACGTTGCCGGTCAGGGTGATGGACTGGCGGTTGAAGGCGTAGACGGCGCTGTCGGCGCGGACCGTCCGCTCCGGCGTCACGAAATACACCTGGCCCGAAGCCTCCAGACGGTCGCTGCCGCCACAGCCGTCGGACGTCTTGGCGCTGTAGATGCGAACGGTGTCCGCGCGCAGCCGGGTGTTGGCCTGCAGCGCCTCGACGGCGCCGGACCAGGTCGACAGACACTGGCTCTGGATGACCTCCGAGGAGTCCGCCGTGATGTCGAGCGGCGCGCGCGGATCCAGCTGCGCCTGGGCGCCGCCCGCTGTCAGCATCAGCGCCGCGGCGGCGACGCCGGCCAGCTTGAATTTCCTGCTCGCACTAGGCATGCGTGCTCCCGACTTGTTCATGCTCTGTCTTATTCCGGATTGACGCGCGTGCGAACCCTGCCTCGAAACTCGATGCGGTCGCCCTTGTCCTTGATGGTGTAGGAACCGGCGGAAACCTGGCCTGCCGGGCCATCGCCTTCGATTCCCTGCTGCCCGACCGCCTCGCCGGTCCGTGTATCGATCACGGTGTCGTTGGTGGCCACCCGGTTGCCCAGGCCGTCGTCGATGCGCACATCACCGCTCAGTCGCAGCAGCTTGGTGTTTTCGTCATAGACGCCGGTGCGGGCCATGACGCGGCGCGGCGTTTCGGTTTCGGCGCCAACCACCATGATCGGTTCGACCAGGGTCACCCGGTTGGGCTCGCGCTCGTCTCGGGCGGCCTCCTGGGCGCCGATCAGGAAGCTCCGGCCGTCCTCGACCCGCCCCTGAAAACGGGCGCCGACCATGCGGATGATGGGGTCGTCGCCCTTGACCGGTCGCGGCGCCCGCAGGGCGTTGTTGGTCACCAGTCCGATCAGGACCAGGGCGATGGTGACCATGATCGCGGGCAGGGCCCGACGCAGGATGTTGATCAGCAACAGCCGCCGTTCCCAGCGGGCAAAGACGCCGTCACGGCTGACCGTCGCCAGTTCATGATGCGTCAGTGTGGACATGGAATCCTCAGCTGTGGGCGAAGATGTCGATGTCTTCCCAACCCGCGAGATCGAGTTTCGCACGCTGGGGCAGAAAATCGAAACAGGCCCGGGCCAGGTCGTGGCGGCCTTCGCGCTCGAGCATGGCCTGCAGCTTGGTCATCAGGCCATGCAGATGCAGCACATCGGAGGCGGCATAGGCCAGCTGGTCCGCCGACAGCGTCGCCGCGCCCCAGTCGGAACTCTGCTGCGCCTTGGACAGGTCGACGCCCAGCAACTCCTTGCAGACGTCCTTGAGGCCGTGGCGGTCGGTATAGGTGCGGGCCAGTTTGGACGCGATCTTGGTGCACCAGACAGGCGTCGTGGTCACCGCCAGGTAGCGTTCGAACATGGCGATGTCGAACCGGCCGAAATGGAAGATCTTCAGGACCGCGGGGTCGGTCAGCAGGGCCTTGAGATTGGGGCAGTCATAGGTGGCGCGGTCCAGCTGGACGATATGGGCGTCGCCGTCCCCGGCCGAAATCTGCACCAGGCAGAGCGGGTCCCGAGTCAGGCTCAGGCCCATGGTCTCGGAATCGATGGCGACCGACGTCACGCCCGCGAACAGTCCCGCGGGGATATCGCCTCTATGCAGTTGATTGGCCAACTTCGGAAAACCCTCTCACACTTCTACACGTCTTATAGAAAGGAGGGTGGTGCCCAGGAGAGGACTCGAACCTCCACGGCCGTTAAGCCACTGGCACCTGAAGCCAGCGCGTCTACCAATTCCGCCACCTGGGCTCGCATACCGCTCCGGAACCCCGGATCAGCGCGAAGGCGAGCCTCATAGGGCGCCGCCTTCCCCCGGTCAATGCCGCGTTGCACACTGACCCCGCGTCGTCTATCCGGGCG
>JAUXVF010000009.1 GCA_030680355.1 Caulobacter sp. | reverse complement strand
CCGGCGCCGGTCGCCGCAGCCACGCCGCCGCCGCCGCCGGCTCCGACGCCCAAACCGGCTCCGGCCGCGCCCGTCGCCAAGGCCGCCGCTCCGGCGACGCCGGAACCGGCCCCGCCGAGCCAGACCCGCACCTATGAACCGTCCCGCGACCGCCGCGATGACCGGTCCAGCACCACCACCTACCGTCCGTCGAGCTCTGGTCCCTTCAATCAGCGCGCGCCGGCCGCCAACTACGGCCAACGCACGCCCCGGCCCGACGCTGATCGCGGGGCCGCCGCGCCCCGTACGCCGCGCGAGGGCGATGATCGCCCGCAGCGCGACGGCGGCCGCGCCGGTGAAACCGTTCGCTATTCGGCCCTGACGCCCCGCCCCGCCCCCCGTCCGGCCGATCGCGCCGGCGGCCGTCCGCCGCGCCCCGGCGTGGCCGAGGCTCCGGCGACTCCGGAAGTTCAGCGCGCCACCCGTTCGGCGCCCCGCCCCGGCGGCCTCACCATGGACCGCCGCCCCGAAGACGATGATGATCGTCGCAAGGGCGCCGGCCCCGGCAAGGCCGTCTCGCGCACCAAGGGCGAGCCCAAGCGCCGCGAAGGCCGTCTGACCATCCAGGTCCTGGCCGGCGACGACGAGGGTGCGGCCGAACGCATGCGCTCCCTGGCCTCGGTTCGCCGGGCCCGGGAACGGGAAAAGGAAAAGCGCCGTGGCGGCGCCCAGGAACAGGCCCGCGTGTCGCGCGAGGTCATCATTCCTGACGTCATCACCGTGCAGGAGCTGTCCAACCGGATGGCCGTGCGCGGCGTCGACATCATCAAATTCCTCATGCGTGAGGGGGTGATGCTCAAGATCAACGACGTCATCGACAACGACACCGCCGAACTGGTGGCCACCGAATTCGGCCACACCGTCCGACGCGTCTCCGAGTCCGACGTCGAGTCGGGCTTCCTGGTCGACGACAGCACCGACGACCAACAGGAGCCCCGCGCGCCGGTCGTGACCATCATGGGCCACGTCGACCACGGCAAGACCAGCCTGTTGGACGCCCTGCGCTCCACCGACGTCGCCGCTGGCGAAGCCGGCGGCATCACCCAGCATATCGGCGCCTATCAGGTTCGCCTGAAGGACGGCCACCGGGTCACCTTCCTGGACACGCCGGGTCACGCCGCCTTCAGCGCCATGCGCGCCCGCGGCGCCAACATCACCGACGTCATCGTTCTGGTGGTCGCGGCCGATGACGGCGTCATGCCCCAGACCATCGAGGCCATCCAGCACGCCAAGGACGCCGGCGCCCCGATGATCGTGGCGATCAACAAGATCGACAAGCCCGGCGCCGACCCGTCGCGCGTGATCAACGAGCTGCTGCAGCACGAAATCGTGGCTGAAAGCCTCGGCGGCGAAACCCAGATCGTCGAAGTCTCGGCCAAGCAGCGCACCGGTCTGGACGACCTGATCGAACGCATCCTGCTTCAGGCCGACATGCTCGACCTGAAAGCCAAGAAGAATCGCAAGGCCGAGGGCGTGGTCATCGAGTCCAAGCTCGACAAGGGTCGCGGCGCCGTCGCCACGGTCCTGGTCAAGCGCGGCACCCTCAAGCGCGGCGATATCGTCGTGGGCGGCGCCAACTGGGGCAAGGTTCGCGCCCTGCTCAACGAGCGCAACGAACAGCTCGATGAAGCCGGCCCGTCGACTCCGGTCGAGATTCTCGGCCTGGACGGCACGCCCGATCCCGGCGAACCCTTCGCGGTCGTCGACACCGAGGCCCGCGCCCGTGAACTGACCGAGTACCGCGTCCGTCTGAAGCGTCAGAAGACGATGGCTCCGGTCGGCGCCGGCGGCGGTCTGGCCGAGATGATGGCCAAGCTTCAGGACAAGAAGGTCAGTGAACTGCCCCTGGTCATCAAGGGCGATGTTCAGGGCTCGGTCGAAGCCATTGTCGGCTCGCTGGAGAAGATCAGCACCGACGAAGTCCGCGCCAGGATCATCCTGTCGGGCGCCGGCGCGATCAGCGAAAGCGACGTCACCCTGGCCAAGGGCGCAGGCGCCCCGATCCTGGGCTTCAACGTCCGCGCCTCGAAACAGGCCCGTGAACTGGCCGACCGCGAAGGCGTCGAGATCCGCTACTACGCGATTATCTACGACCTGATCGACGACATCAAAGGCGTGCTTTCGGGCATGCTGGCGCCGATTCAGCGGGAAACCTTCCTCGGCAACGCCGAGGTGCTCGAGGTCTTCGACATCAGCAAGGTCGGCAAGATCGCCGGCTCGCGCGTCACCGAAGGCGTGGTCCGCAAGGGCGCCAAGGTCCGTATCATTCGCGAGAATGTCGTGGTCCTGGAACTGGGCACCCTGCAGACGCTCAAGCGCTTCAAGGACGAGGTCAACGAGGTCAACGCCGGCCAGGAGTGCGGCATGCACTTCACCGGCTTCCAGGACATCCGCGCCGGCGACACCATCGAGTGTTTCACCGTCGAGGAAATCAAGCGCAAGCTCGACTAGAGCCTGCCGCTCCGACCGATCGGATCAGGCGCGGGGGGAAACCTCCGCGCCTTTTCCTTGCGCGCGATTCCGGCCATGCTCCCCGTCAGGGAGGCGGCCCGGAGCGCAAGACAAGCCAGGCCGGTCGCCCCATTTCCGCCCCGGATCGACGGCAAGGACAGCTCATGATCAGAACGCTCGCCAGCCTCGCATTCGCCTTCGTGGCCCTGTCCGGTTGCGCCACGGCCTCGCGCTATGACGCAGCCGGGGACGTGCACAGCCTGCTGGTCGCCATCCGCGACAACGACAAGGCCGCATTCGAGGCCCACATCGACCGCGGCGCCCTGAAACAGTCGATCGAGACCCGTTTGCTCAGGGAAACCGCCCGCGCCGGCGCCAATGACGGCTGGCGCGCCGCCGCCGCCCTGCTGGCCCCCAGCCTGGCCGACGCCGCCAGCGAGGCCCTGATCCGACCGGAGGTGTTCCGCGCCGCCGCCCGCCAGTACGGCTATACGCCCGACAAGCCCCTGCCGAGCCGACTGGCCATCGGCGGATCGCTGAAATACCTGCCCGACGGCCGGGTCTGCGCCACCAGGTCAAAGGATGGGCCCTGTCTTCTGATGTTCACCAACGTCGAGGGAACCTGGAAGCTCTCGGGCTTCGAGGGCGACCTCGCCGACTTGCGCGGCAAGAAACGCTAGGCCGATGATCAGATTCGTTTTCCGCGCCGCCGGTCTGGCGGCCCTGCTGCTGGCCACGGCCGCCCCGGCCCAGGCGGCCGCCAAACGCATGGTCAGCTACGATTCCACCTCGCCCGACGCCCGCCGGCTGACCGGCGCCGGCCTGACCTTTGTGTTCACCCGGTCCTTCCTGCGCACCCGGATCCTGGCCGTGCGGGCCACCGCCGTGCCGGTGGGCATCCTGCCGCGCCCCTCGACCGACGGCCAGATCAACCGCCAGCTCGACGCCCTGATGGGCGAAGACGCCGGATCCGGCGACCTCTACCTGATCGACCCCGATGCCGAGGAGGGCCGGGTGATGATCAAGGCCTTCTGTCCCGGCTCGACGGCCGGCTGGCTGGCGATCGGCCGGATCGCCTTTCGCCGCGACCTGCGCGTCCACGCCTTCGGCGACGATCCGGCCACCGGCGCGCCCCGACTGTGCGCGGTGATGGACTTCACCTTCCGGGGCGAATGGCAGATGCCCGCCCCGAACACCCCGGGCGTGACCAAGCGGGTGTTCAAGCCCGACTACGGTCGGCCCGGGTCGTAATTTTCTTCCCCTGGCCGCGCCGCCCCGCCTAACCTGCCTGGACAGACGGGGGACGGACCATGGCTGATATCGACGCGCTGAAGGACTATGAGCGGCTCGACTTCACCGACGGGCCCTGGACCCGGCCGGTGTTCAAGCGCGGAACCGGGCCGGCGGTGATTATCATCCACGAGATTCCGGGCCTGCACCCGCTGGTCGTGCGCTACGCCGACGGCGTCGCGGCGGCGGGCTTCACCGTCTACCTGCCCAGCCTGTTCGGACAGCCGGGCAAGACCGTCACCACCCCCTACGCCCTCGGCCAGATGTTCATGAACATCTGCGTCCGGCGCGAGTTCAACGTCTGGGCCAACGGCCGCTCCTCGCCGATCGTCGACTGGCTTCGGGCCCTGGCCCGAAAGGCCCACGCCGAGTGCGGCGGGCCGGGCGTCGGGGCGCTGGGCATGTGTTTCACCGGCGGCTACGCCCTGGCCATGATGACCGAGCCCTCGGTCATCGCCCCGGTGCTCAGCCAGCCGTCCATGCCGGTCGGCAAGGGCCGCGAACGGGCCATCGACTGTTCGGCCGCCGAGATCGCCTGCGCAAAACGCCGCTTCCAGGACGAGGACCTGTCCCTGCTGGGCCTGGCCTTCGAGGGCGACGGCTTCGTGCCGCCGGGGCGGTTCGACATGCTGCGGGAAACCTTCGGCGATCGGTTCGAGGGCGTCGAGCTCAAACAGGAGGACGGCCAGCAGGGCACCGGCGTGCCCAGCCATTCGGTCCTGACCATCCACCTGGCCCGCAGCGGCCCCACCCGGGAGGCCGAGGCCCGCACCCTGAGCTTCTTCCGCCAGCGGCTGAGGGTGGACAGTCCGGCCGCGGGGGACTAGAAGCCCGGCCTTCTCGCCGCACCGGGTTCGATCCCCTCTCGGCGCCAGGATGAAGTCATGTCACGCGTCTCCGCCCGCCACGGGAAATCCCGTCACCAGGCCCCCAAGGGTCCGTCGCAACGCCAGCTCCGCGCCGGCGAGCTGATCCGCCACGCCCTCGTTGAGATCCTCCTCGAGGAGCCGCTGGCCGACCCGGCCCTGACCGACGTGTCGATCACCGTCTCCGAAATCCGCATGAGCCCTGACCTGAAACACGCCATCTGTTTCGTCGAGCCCCTCGGCGCCGGCGTCACCGGCGCGGCCACCCAGGAGGTGGTCAAGGCGCTCAACGGCGCGGCCAAGTTCCTGCGCGGCCGCCTCGGCCGTCACATCGACATGCGGTTCACGCCGGACCTGAAATTCTTCCACGACGACAGTTTCAACCACGCCGCCCGCATCGGCGCCCTGTTCGACAACCCGCGCGTCCAGGCCGATCTGGACCTGCCGGACGAACCGTTCGAATTCGACACGGACAGCTAGGCATGGCCCGGCGCAAGAAGGGCGAGGCGGTATCCGGCTGGATCTGCCTCGACAAGCCCTATGACTTCGGCTCGACCCCGGCCGTGGGCAAGGTTCGCTGGCTGTTCAACGCCCAGAAGGCCGGCCACGCCGGCACCCTCGACCCCCTGGCCACCGGCGTCCTGCCCATCGCCCTGGGCGAGGCGACCAAGACCGTTCCGTTCATGATGGACGCCGACAAGGCCTACCGCTTCACCATCGAATGGGGCCGCTCGACCGCCACCCTCGACCGCGAGGGCGCGACCACCGAAACCAGCGATGTCCGCCCGACCCGCGACCAGGTCGAGGCCGCCCTCCCCGCCTTCATCGGCGAGATCCAGCAGGTGCCGCCGGCCTATTCGGCGGTCAAGGTCGACGGCGAGCGCGCCTATGACCTGGCCCGGGCCGGCGAGGACTTCGAGCTCAAGTCACGGGCGGTGACCATCCATTCGGCCCGGGTCAGCGCCGTCCCCGACGCCGACCATATCGAGCTCGAGGTCGAATGCGGCAAGGGCACCTACGTCCGCTCCATCGTCCGCGATCTGGCCGACGCCCTGGGGGCCTGCGCCCATGTCAGCGCCCTGCGCCGCACCCGCGTCGGGCCCTTCGGCGAGGATCGTGCGATATCACTGGAAAAACTGGAAGAATTGAGCCATAAGGCCGCACTTCCGGAGGTATTGCTCCCGGTCGAGACCGCGCTGGACGACATCCCGGCGCTGGCCGTGACCGCAGAGGACGCCTTCCGGCTGGCGCAGGGACGACCCATCGTTCTCGTTCCCAGACAGGTTGAAGCGCTCAAGGCCCGCCTCAGCGGCGGCTCGCGACTGGTTTCCGCCATGGACGGGACAAGACTGGTGGCCCTGGCCGAGATGCGTGCGGGAAGGCTCAATCCCGTCCGGGTCTTTATTCAAGCCTGAGCGGAGACTCATCCGATGTCGATTACCCTGGAGCGCAAAGCCGCGCTCATCACTGAACATGGTCGCACGCAAGGCGACACCGGAAGCGCCGAAGTCCAGGTCGCGATCCTCACCGAGCGGATCGTCAACCTGACCGAGCACTTCAAGACCCACAAGAAGGACAACCACAGCCGTCGTGGCCTGCTGAAGCTGGTTTCCCAGCGTCGCGGTCTCCTCGACCACCTGAAGACGTCCAGCAACGACCGCTACCTGGCCATCATCGAAAAGCTGGGTCTGCGCCGTTAAGGCCTTTTCCTCTTCCGCTCATCCTCGCGACAGCGGGGACCCAGGCTTTCTCTGAAAGTCCGGGCGAGCGGAAGGGATCAAGACACGCCGGCGCCCCGCTTTCGCGGGGGCGCGGCAAAACCGAAGACGACGCCCGTTCCTCCAGGCTTTGGAACCGGCGCCGCGGGGCCTCAGACGGCCCCGAAAATGTACGACGAGGGTTCAATCGCGATCCTCACAGAGCCTGACATCTGGAGAGGATTTCGGAAACGACGCCTGTCCGCCCCCGCGAGGAATACGCCCGCGGGATTCAGAGAAAGAAAAACCCTCAAATGTTCGATATCAAACGCAAGACCATCGAGTGGGGCGGCCGCACGCTGACCCTCGAAACCGGCCGCATGGCCCGCCAGGCCAATGGCGCCGTTCTGGTCTCCTACGGCGACACCACCGTGCTCGCCGCGGTCACCTTCGCCAAGACCCCCAAGCCCGGCCAGGACTTCTTCCCCCTGACCGTCAACTACCAGGAGAAGTTCTACGCCGCGGGCAAGATCCCCGGCAGCTTCCCCCGCCGTGAAACGGCCCCTTCGCAGAAAGAAACCCTGACCAGCCGCCTGATCGACCGTCCGATCCGTCCGCTGTTCGTCAAGGGCTTCAAGAACGAAGTTCTGGTCGTCTGCACCGTGCTCAGCCACGACCTGGAGAACGATCCCGACGTCATCGCCATGATCGGCGCCTCGGCCGCCCTGGTCATCTCCGGCGCCCCCTTCATGGGCCCGATCGCCGGCGCCCGCGTCGGCTACATCGACGGTGAGTACATCCTCAACCCGACCCTGGACCAGATGAAGGAGACCCAGATGGATCTCATCGTCGCCGGTACGGGCGACGCGGTGATGATGGTCGAATCCGAGATCAAGGAACTCTCCGAGGACGTCGTCCTGGGCGGCGTTTCCTTCGCCCACAAGAGCATGCAGCCGGTGATCGACGCGATCATCGAACTGGCCGAACACGCCGCCAAGGAGCCGTTCGACTTCCAGCCGGAAGACGCCTCGGCCCTCAAGGCCGACGTCAAGAAGGCGGTCGGCGACGACCTGCGCAACGCCTACAAGATCACCACCAAGGCCGATCGCGTCGCCGCCCTGAGCGCCGTCAAGAAGACGGTCGTCGACTCCTTCGCCAGGTCGGACGCCAATCCCGACGGCGTCGATTCCAACAAGCTGATGGGCGTGTTCAAGGAGCTGGAAGGCGACATCGTTCGCCGCAACATCCTCGACACCGGCATCCGCATCGACGGCCGCACCGTCGACACGGTCCGCCAGATCGTCGGCGAAGTCGGCGTCCTGCCGCGCGCTCACGGTTCGGCCCTGTTCACTCGCGGCGAAACCCAGGCCCTGGTCGTGGCCACCCTGGGCACCGGCGACGACGAGCAGATGATCGACGCGCTGGAAGGCAAATACTACGAGCCCTTCATGCTGCACTATAACTTCCCCCCCTACTCGGTCGGGGAAACGGGCCGCATGGGCGCCCCCAGCCGTCGCGACGTCGGTCACGGCAAGCTGGCCTGGCGGGCCATCCGTCCGATGCTGCCGCCGCATGATGATTTCCCCTACACCATCCGCTTGGTCTCCGAGATCACCGAGTCCAACGGCTCGTCCTCGATGGCCACGGTCTGCGGCGCCTCCCTGGCGCTGATGGACGCGGGCGTGCCCCTGCTGAAACCGGTCTCCGGCATCGCCATGGGCCTGATCCTCGAAGACGACGGCTTCGCGATCCTGTCGGACATCCTGGGTGACGAAGATCACCTGGGCGACATGGACTTCAAGGTCGCCGGCACCGAAGACGGCATCACCAGCCTGCAGATGGACATCAAGATCGCCGGCATCACCGAAGCGATCATGAAACAGGCCCTCAAACAGGCCAAGGCCGGCCGCGACCACATCCTGGGCGAAATGTCCAAGGCCATGGAAGCGCCCCGCGCCGAGCTGGGTGAGTTCGCGCCCAAGATCGACACCATCAAGATCCCGGTCGACAAGATCCGGGAAGTGATCGGCACGGGCGGCAAGGTGATCCGCGAGATCACCTCCGAAACCGGCGCCAAGATCGACATCGGCGAAGACGGCACCATCCGTATCGCCGCGCCCGATCAGGCCAAGATCGATGCGGCCAAGGAGTGGATCAAGTCGATCGCTTCGGAGCCCGAGATCGGCGCCATCTACAACGGCAAGGTGGTCAAGGTTGTCGACTTCGGCGCCTTCGTGAACTTCTTCGGCGCCAAGGACGGCCTGGTCCACGTCTCCCAGATCAGCAACGAGCGGGTGTCCAAGCCCAGCGACGTGCTGACCGAGGGCCAGATGGTCAAGGTCAAGCTCCTCGGCTTCGACGATCGCGGCAAGACCAAGCTGTCGATGAAGATCGTCGACCAGGAAACCGGCGAAGACCTGTCGGCCAAGGAGCCGGCGGCCGAAGAGGCGTAAGCCTTTCCGGTTATCGCTGTGAGATTGGGGCGGCTCCGGAAACGGGGTCGCCCTTTGTCTTGGGTGCTAGGCATCCCCGATATCTGGGAGCGGCATGCCTGCGGCGCGTCGCCAAGCATCTACTACATTCTGCAGGACGCTTGAAAGCGGCCGTGGGCCAGACTTTGCCAGGACCACCACCTGTTCTGCTCCGCCGTACTCACCTTCGCCAAAGGGGATTTGGCCAAACCCAGTGCCTACGACAAGGACCTCGTCATTTGCTGCAACCTCTCGGGCATGCAAGCGGCGCGTAAGGACCGCGTGCTTCAAGGCATCTGCGACATCCCCCAAGAGTGAGAGATCGTCGATTTTCCGGGTCGATCGAGAGGCCGTGCAATGAGAGCGTGCTTGGTTCAGCACATCAGCAAGCTCATTGGCACCGCTCGCCAGCCAAGGGGGGCGCGCTCGCAAAACGACTTCGGCATAGTGGTGGACGTAGAATGCGGCCGCTCCACCTTCTCGCAACGCCTCAAACCGTGCTTGCTCAATCCGAGAAGGGTCAGCCGCCGCTAGCGCTCGCGACAAATCCTCCTCGGCCCGGCGATAGGCCTGCCAGGCAGCAATTACGATCCGATGGAAATGGACATCCCAAGCAAGTTGCATTTCGCAGCTTCCCCAAACCCCATGCCGAGATCATCGCCGGGCGTTCCGGTTTGCTCAAGGGCGCGATCCCCCTTCTCCCCTTGCGGGAGAAGGTGTCAGGCGAAGCCTGACGGATGAGGGGTCACACCGGCGGATCGGGCGCGGCGGAAAGGCCGTCCGAGGCGGCCCCAACCATCAACCCCTCATCCGACCCTGCTCCGCAGGGCCACCTTCTCCCGCAAGGGGAGAAGGTTTATGATGCGCGTATGTCGAGTGATTCATACAAACTCGCCTTCGCCAAACGCATGCGGCGGGCGCCGACTCTCAACGAGCGGGCGTTGTGGACCCTGCTGCGTGACCGGCGGCTGGAAAACCTCAAGTTTCGCCGGCAGGTTCCCGTCGGCCGCTACATCGTCGACTTTCTCTGCCCGCGCCATCGGTTGATCGTGGAAGCCGACGGGCCGACGCATGACAACAGCCCGCATGACCGCGAGCGGGACGCCTGGCTGGCCGCCCAGGGCTTTCGGGTGGTGCGGTTCGCCAACGCCGAGATCGAGATGTGGCCAGACCGGGTGCTCGACGCCGTCCGCGCCGCCGTCACCGTCCCCCGCGCCGACCCGTGACCCACGCCTTCCCTTCTCCCCTTGCGGGAGAAGGGAACAACGCGAGACTCCCGGGACCGATCATCCCGGGACAAAGCGAGACATCAGCGAGACAGCCGCCCCTCGCGGCCTGCACTCAACGGCCGATCGACGCCCCACCCCGCCCGGCGGGGTTAGAATGGGTCGATGAACGACCGACCAGACAGGGCGCAAACGCCAGCGGACAAGGGGTTTCACGGCCCCTCCCCCCTCATCGTCGGGCCCGTCGCGGAGCCTGGAGCCAACGCCCTTCATCGGCGCTTCCCCCGCATTCCGCCCCGGCGCCCTGGGCCTGCAGGCCTCCCCGCCCTGCCAATCACCCGCGCCGACAGTGAAGCGGCGGCTTCAGCGACAGGCGAGACAATCGGTCCCCGTCCTCGTCGCCAGGGTAAACGCCCCTTAACCCTCTACGGGCGAAAACAGCCGTTCACGGATACGGGGGCGCGAATGGCGCGGGCGATGCGACGGTCAAGGCTGGAGATGACGCTGGAGCTCGTCGCCTGGACCTGGGCGCGACCGTTAATTGCGCGGCTGCGCGGCGGCATCCTGGCGGCCATGGGCGTGGCCCTGATCGCCGCCTTCGCCAGCTGGAATTCCGCCGACCCCAGCCTCAATGTCGCCTCGGGCCTGGCCCCGACCAATTTCCTGGGCGGTTCGGGGGCGCTGATCGCCGACATCTTCCTGCAGTCCCTGGGGCTTTCGGCCTGGGGCCTGGCCCTGTTGATGGTCATCTTCGGCCTGACCCGGGTCGTCGACGCGCAGCCCGACGCCACCCGCGCCGCCCAACGACTGCGCGCCCTCGCCGGCGTCGCCGGGATCTTCGCCATGGCCGGAGCCCTGGCGGGCCCGATTCCCCCCAAGAGCTGGGCCCTGGCGGGCGGGCTGGGCGGCTTCTGGGGCGACGCCCTGCTGGGCGGTCTCGCCGGTCTGTTCAATTTCGCCCATATTCCCGGCGCCAGGATCATCGGCGCGCTGCTGCTGCTGGGTCTGGGCCTGACCGGCCTGGCGCTGGCGCTGGGCGCCAGCCGTGGCGGGATGATGAACGCCCTCGGCGGGGGTCTGGAGGCGCTGGTCGAGCGGACCCGGCGGGCCCCTGCCCCGGCTCCCGTCGCCGCCAAGGCGCCCGCCGTGCGTCGCCGGGCCGCGAGGGCCGAGCCCAAACCCCTGACCTTCGCCGAGGACCCGCCCGTCGAGGTCGAGACGCCGGTGTCGGCCGGGCGCCGCAAGGTCGAGGCCGAACCGGCTATCAAACCGCCCAAGGCCACGCCGCGCGACAGCGGCCGCGAAGGGCGCGAACGCCAGAAGACCTTCGACTTCGTCCAGCCGGGCGGTTTCGCCCTGCCGGAACTGGCCATGCTGGCCAAGCCCAAGCCGCGGGCCGCCGCCTTTGATGAAGAGGCCCTGCGCCAGAACGCCCGGCTGCTGGAAAGCGTGCTGGCCGAGTTCGGCGTGCGCGGCCAGATCGACCAGATCCGGCCCGGTCCGGTGGTCACCCTCTATGAGCTGGCCCCGGCGCCGGGGGTCAAACACGCCCGGGTCGTGGCCCTGGCCGACGATATCGCCCGCTCCATGGGCGTGGCCGCCTGCCGCGTCTCGGTGGTCCAGGGCCGCAACGCCATCGCCCTGGAACTGCCCAACACCAAGCGCGAGACGGTCTATCTGCGCGACCTTCTGTCCAGCGCCGACTATGAGAAGGCCAGCCAGACCCTGCCCATGGCGCTGGGCGAGACCATCGGCGGCGAGCCCTATGTCGCCGACCTGGCCAAGATGCCCCACCTGCTGATCGCCGGCACCACCGGCTCGGGCAAGTCGGTGGGCCTGAACGCCATGATCCTGTCGATCCTCTACCGGCTGCCGCCCGAGCAGTGCCGGTTCATCATGATCGACCCCAAGATGCTCGAGCTCAGCGTCTATGACGGCATCCCGCATCTGCTGGCGCCGGTGGTGACCGACTCCAAGAAGGCGATCGTGGCCCTCAAATGGACCGTTCGCGAGATGGAGGACCGCTACCGCCGCATGGCCAAGATCGGCGTGCGCGGCATCGCCGCCTACAACGAGCGGGCCAAGGAAGCCCTCGACACCGGCGAGCATTTCGAACGCACGGTCCAGACCGGTTTCGACGACGCCGGCCGGCCAATTTTCGAAAGCGAGAAGATCCGCCCCGAGCACATGCCCTATCTGGTGGTGGTCATCGACGAGGTCGCCGACCTGATGATGGTCGCCGGCAAGGATATCGAAGGCGCCGTCCAGCGCCTGGCCCAGATGGCGCGCGCCGCCGGCATTCACCTGATCATGGCCACGCAGCGGCCGTCGGTGGACGTCATCACCGGCACCATCAAGGCCAACTTCCCCACCCGGATCAGCTTCCAGGTCACCTCGCGCATCGATTCCCGCACCATCCTGGGCGAACAGGGCGGCGAGCAGCTGCTGGGCCACGGCGACATGCTCTACATGGCCGGCGGGTCCGGCGGCCGGCTGATCCGCCTGCACGGCCCCTTCGTGGCCGACGAAGAGGTCGCCGCGGTGGCCAAGTTCCTGCGCGAACAGGGCACGCCCCAGTATCTCGACGAGGTCACGGCCGGCAGCGACGACGACGAGGCCGGTGAAAGCGGCGGGAGCAGCGACGGCGACAGCGAAAATCTCTATGATCGGGCGGTGGCCGTGGTCACCCGCGACGGCAAGGCCTCGACCAGCTACATCCAGCGGCGGCTGCAGATCGGCTACAATCGCGCCGCGACCCTGATTGAACGAATGGAGCAGGAGGGCGTTGTTGGAGCAGCCAACCATGCGGGCAAGCGCGAGATCCTCGCCGGTCCGCCCCCCTAGGCGCCGCTGCCCTGAAATCGCCGCGGGCCGCAGTTAAACGAGTTTCATGGACATCAAAACCACCCGCCGCGCCCTGTTCGTCGCCGCCCCGGCCCTTCTGCTGCCGATGCCGGCCTTCGCCCTCTCGCCGGCGGACAAGGGCCTTGTCGACAAGGCCACCGCCTTCCTGCAGGGGATGCCGTCCGCGCGCGGTCGCTTCGTGCAGACCGACTCCCGCGGCTCGGTGACCCAGGGCGTGCTCTACCTTCAACGGCCCGGGCGCGCCCGGTTTGAATACGACGCCCCGTCCAGCCTGCTGGTGGTGTCGGACGGCAAGGTGGTGTCGGTCACCGACAAGCGCCTCAAGACCGTCAACCGCTACTTCCTCAGCCAGACGCCCCTGAAGCTTTTCCTGGCCGACGAGATCCGACTCGACCGCGGCGTGCACATCAGCCGGGTCAACCGGCTGGCCGACGGCTTCGAGATCACCGCCCAGGACCGGGTCGGCAAGACCAAGGGCCAGATCGTCCTGACCTTCGCCGAAAACCCCATGCAGCTGCTGGGCTGGACGATCACCGACGCCCGCAACGCCGCCACCCAGGTGCGCCTGACCAGCCTGGTGCGGACCTCTGATCTCGACCCGGCCCTGTTCAAGGCGCCCTTCTCCGGATCATCGTCCTGACATTAACGATTGTGATATATTCGCGACACGCAACTAAAAGTACGATTCTAGATTGACGTTTCCCCCCGGGAGTTGCGATAATATCACTCATGGCGGTTGTGCGCCCGACCTCGCGCAATCGCATGCACCGTGCCGGAACCAATCCCCTCCCGGCGGCGGCATGAGAGACCACCTTTTCACGCCCGGGCGCTTTGTGCGCCCGGGCGTTTTCTTTGCGCCGAAACAGCTTATTGAAACCGCATGCGCCTTCGTCTCGCCACCTGGAACATCAATTCCGTCCGCCCCCGCGGCGCCCTGATCGGCCGCATGGTCGACGAGATCGCCCCGGACGTCCTCTGCCTGCAGGAAATCAAGTGCCAGACCGGCGAGTTCCCGCAGGACATGTTCGAGGCCCTGGGCTTCAACCATTTCCGTATCGCCGGCCAGAAAGGGTGGCATGGCGTGGCCATCGCCTCACGCCTGCCGATCGAGGATGCGCCGCCGCTCGACGTCTGCCGTGAGGGCCACGCCCGCAGTGTCGGGGCCACGGTCGCCGGCATCGAGATCCAGAACTTCTACATTCCAGCCGGCGGCGATGTCGCCGACCCGGCCGTGAACCCCAAGTTCGCCCACAAGCTCGATTTCTTCGCCCGCCTGACCGCCGACATGGCCCGCCGCGATCCCAAGGCGCCGCTCATCGTCACCGGCGACCTCAATGTCGCGCCCGGCGAGTTCGACGTCTGGAATCACCGCCACATGTCAAAGGTCGTCAGCCACACCCCGGTCGAGGTCGCGGCCATGGCGGCGCTGCAGGCCTCGCTCGACTTCATCGACCTGACCCGCGAGGCGACGCCCGAGCCGGAGAAACTGGCCAGCTGGTGGAGCTACCGCGCGGCTGATTTCCGGGCGTCCAATCGCGGCCTGCGTCTGGACCACATCCTGGCCAGCCCCGGCCTGCGTCAGGCGGCCTTCGCCACCGGCCGCGCCGAGTCACGGGTTCATGATGATGTCCGCGGCTGGGAAAAACCCAGCGACCACGCCCCGGTGACCGCCGACTTCCAGATCTAGGGCTGCAGCCGGTAGCCGCCGGCCTCGGTCAGCAGCAGCCGGGCGTTGGCGGGATCAGGCTCGATCTTCTGCCGCAGCCGATAGACGTGCGTTTCCAGCGTGTGGGTCGTGACCCCGGCGTTGTAGCCCCAGACCTCGGTCAGCAGCTCCTCGCGCGATACCGCCTTGCCGCCGGTGCGGTAGAGGTATTTGAGGATGTTGGTTTCCTTCTCGGTCAGGCGGACCTTCTTGCCCTTGTCGTCGACCAGCATTTTGGACGCCGGACGGAACTCGTAAGGGCCGACCCGGAAGACCGCGTCCTCGGACGCTTCATGGCTGCGCAGCTGTGAGCGGATGTGAGCCAGCAGGACGCCAAAGCGGAAGGGCTTGGTCAGGTAGCCGTTGGCCCCCGAATCCAGCCCCAGAATGGTGTCTGCGTCACTGGCCGCCGCGGTCAGCATGATAATCGGGCTGGTCACCCCGCCCTTGCGCATCAGGCGGCAGGCTTCCCGGCCGTCCATGTCCGGCAGGTCGACGTCCAGCAAAATCAGATCGGGGCGCGCGGACTTGCCCAGCCGGGCCCCTTCGCTGGCGGTCTCGGCCTGAACGACGGTGAACTCTTCGTGCAGCTGCAGCTGTTCAGCCAGCGCGCCGCGCAGGTCGTCATCGTCGTCAACAATCAGGAGGGTCTTGCGTTGCGGCATGAGCGGGACCTTGCACCGGTTCGGGTCATGACGCCAAGCGACGTCGGGACGGTTATACAGATAGGGCAGAGGCCGCCCGCGCGCGAGCCTCAGCGGGCCAGACGACCGCCAAACAGGGCAGAGCCGACGCGGACGCTGGTCGCGCCCAAACGCACGGCCGTCTCGAAATCCCCGCTCATCCCCATCGACAGCCTGGCCAGGCCGTTGCGGGCCGCGATATCGGCCAGCAGGGTGAAATGAGGCCCGGCCGGTTCGGCCTCGGGCGGAATGCACATAAGGCCCTCGATTTGCAGTCCCAGCGTCCGACAGCCGGCGATGAAGGCGTCCGCATCGGCCGGCGGCACGCCCGCCTTCTGGGGCTCTTCTCCGGTGTTGACCTGGACATAGAGCCGCGGCGCGGCGCCGGCGCGTTGAATAGCGTCGGCCAGAACCTCGGCGAGCCGCTGCCTGTCGAGGGTTTCAATGACATCGAACAGGGCGAGCGCGTCCCGCGCCTTGTTGCTCTGCAGCGGTCCGATCAGACGAAGCTCCAGGCCTTCTCGCCGCTCGCCCCAGCGGTCCTGAGCTTCCTGGACACGGTTTTCGCCGAAAATCCGCTGGCCGGTGGCGAGCATCGCTTCGATTCGGTCATCGGGCTGTTGCTTGGAGACGGCGACCAGCGTCACATCATCCGGGTCGCGGCCGGCCTCGCGGGCGGCGGCGGCGATACGGGCCAGAACGGAAAGGCGCGCGGCGGCGATCGCGGATGAAAGAGGCAACAGGCGATCTCCACGAGTTGATGGACCTTGCGGCGTCCTTACGACCCCGGTTTACGCCGGAAAAGCCCCTGCCACGCCTTCTGTTCGTCACAGACCCCCAGCGGACGCCGGATCCAGAAGCCATCGCCGCACGTCTGCCGCCGGGAACCGGCGTGATTTATCGCGCCTTTGGGGCCCTCGACGCGGAGGAAAGGGCGGCCCGCCTGCGCCGGATCACCACCGACCGCGGCCTCCTGCTTCTGGTTGGCGCCGACGCCCGCCTGGCCGAGATGTGCGGCGCTGACGGCCTGCATCTGCCTGAACGGATGATCACCGAGGCCGGCGCGCTGAGGGCCGCCCATCCCGCCTGGCGACTTACGGCCGCCGCCCATGGCCTTAAGGCCGCACAGGCCGCCTCCAGGGCCGGCTGTGACGCCGTGCTGGTCTCTCCGGTGTTCGCCAGCGCCAGCCCGTCCGCCGGGCCGCCCATGGGTCCTGAAGCGTTCGAGGCGCTGGTCAGGGCCGCGCCCTTACCGGTCTATGCCCTGGGCGGCGTGAACCTGCGCACGGCCCCGCTATTGGCGGGTTCGAGCGCGGTCGGATTGGCAATGATCGAAGGGGTGACCGAAACGGTCAGAATTTGAAGGCGGTCTCAAGCCGGACGCGCGGGGTTTCTTCGCGTTCGTCGGGCTTGCGCACCGGCGCCGCGGTCGGACCCACGCCGACGGCGCCGCCAACCCGAAGCTGCGGCGTCACGCGGAAGAAGGCTCCCGCTTCGACATCGCGCGCCTGGGCGTCGACGCCCGGACGCGGCGTGATGTCGAGGGTGAGGCCCCAACGGCCCTTCTTGGCGTCCCAGACCAGGGTGCGCTTGCTGGCCTGCGGGCCGAACTGCGAATCCCGCAGGCTGAAATCGCCGCGAACAACAAAGGCGTCAGGCGTCGTCTGCGCCCGCGATTTGACGGTGGCGCTCTGGGCATAGGCCACGGACGCCGAGCCCAACAGGGTCAACGCCGCCGCCACAACAATGCTCCGAACTTTCGCCATTACGCCCTATCGGCTCCCCCAGCCGTTCCGTCCGACCCGCCTTCGACCTCGAAGACGGTGGACCTTGAATGTGATTAAAGACTTGAATCCGGCCGGGTCAACCAACCGTGGCCTGACTCAGCGACCGAATCCGGCGATTCACACCTCGCCTGTGGCGCGAGAGCCACGCGATTCCTGTTTGGCGGCGGCGAAGCCTTGTTGTAGACGGGCTCACTGGCATCGGGGGTGAACACCGTAACGTCTTGAGACCAAGGCGTCGGTCGGAACGAGTGGAGCGAGAAAATATGGCGTTTACGCGCAAGTCGTGGATGCGGGTCGCTTCCGCAGGGGTTTTGGCCTTGAGTTTGACGGGCCTCGCCGCCTGTGGCTCGACCGGAGGGTCACGCACCTTCCAAGGCCAGGACTCTGGCGGTTTCTCCCTGTTTGGAATGGGCGGAAAGTCCAAAGGCGGCAAGACCGGCGGCGCGGCGCAACTGGGCGTCAACGGCTATCTCTGGCGGGCGTCCCTCGACACCCTGTCCTTCATGCCCCTGGCCTCGGCCGACCCCTATGGCGGCGTGATCATCACCGACTGGTACACCAACCCTGAAAAGCCCGATGAGCGTTTCAAGGCCACGGTCTACATCCTCGACACCCGTCTGCGCGCCGATGGTCTGAACGTCACCATTTTCAAGCAGATCGGCGACGGCGCCGGCGGCTGGATCGACGCCCCGACCGCGGCCCAGACGGAAACGGATATCGAGAACGCCATCCTGACCAAGGCGCGCCAACTGCGTCTGTCCAACATCTCCCGTTAGTCGGGATCCAAATCGTTACGGCGCATGGCCCGCTATAATCCCAAGGACGTCGAACCCAGATGGCGCGCCGCCTGGGCGCGAGATGACGTATTTCGCGCCCGGAACGATGATCCGCGGCCGAAATACTATGTCCTGGAGATGTTCCCCTATCCGTCGGGACGCATCCACATGGGCCATGTGCGCAACTACGCCATGGGCGACGTCGTGGCCCGCTATCGCCGCGCCCAGGGCTATGCCGTGCTTCACCCCATGGGCTGGGACGCCTTCGGCATGCCAGCCGAGAACGCGGCCATGGAGCGCGGCGTTCACCCCAAGGGCTGGACCTACGAAAACATCGCGGCGATGCGCGAGCAGCTCAAGCTGCTCGGGCTGAGCATCGACTGGAGCCGTGAGTTCGCCACCTGCGACCCGGAATACTACGGCCAGCAGCAGGCCTGGTTCCTCAAGCTCCTGGACCGGGGCCTGGTCTACCGCAAGGAGGCCACGGTCAACTGGGACCCGGTCGACATGACCGTTCTGGCCAATGAACAGGTCATCGACGGCCGTGGCTGGCGCTCCGGCGCGCTGGTCGAGAAAAAGAAGCTGACCCAGTGGTTCCTGCGGATCACCGACTACGCCGACGATCTCATCGAGGGCTTGGGCTCCTTGGATCGCTGGCCCGACAAGGTCCGGCTGATGCAGGAAAACTGGATCGGACGCTCCAGGGGCTTGCGCTTTTCGTTCGACTTCGCCGGTGACGCGCCGAACGGCTTCGAGACGGGTCTGGAGGTCTATACCACCCGGCCAGACACGTTGTTTGGGGCCAGTTTTGTCGCCATTGCGCCCGAGCACCCCCTGGCCGCTCAGATGGCCGCCGCCGACCCGAAGGTCGCCGCCTTCGTGGCCGAGTGCCGCCGGGGCGGGACCTCCGAAGCCGAGATCGAGGCCGCCGACAAGCTTGGCCTGGACACCGGATTGCGGGTCGTCCACCCGTTTGTTCCGGGTCAGACCCTGCCGGTCTGGATCGCCAACTTCATCCTGATGGACTACGGCACGGGCGCCGTTTTCGGCTGTCCGGCCCACGATCAGCGGGATCTCGACTTCGCCCGAAAGTACGATCTGCCGGTGCTGCCGGTGGTGCTGCCGGCCGACGCCGATGCGGCGACCTTCATGGTCGGCGGAGACGCCTATACAGGCCCAGGAACGATCTTCCGGTCCGGCTTCATGGACGGGATGTCCGTTGAGGAGGCCAAGGCCGCCGCCGTAGACCGCATTGAAGGCATGGGCAAAGGGAAGGGCGCGACCGTCTATCGGCTGCGCGACTGGGGCGTGTCGCGCCAGCGGTACTGGGGCTGCCCCATTCCGGTGATTCACTGCCCCAAATGCGGTGTGGTGCCCACGCCGGCGGACCAGTTGCCGGTCATCCTGCCCGACGACGTCACCTTCGACCGACCCGGCAACCCCTTGCTGAGGCACCCGACCTGGCGGCACACGACCTGCCCCCGCTGCAGCGGCGAGGCTGAGCGCGAGACCGACACGCTCGACACCTTCGTCGATTCCAGCTGGTATTTCGCCCGGTTCACCAACCCTGAATCGGCCGATCCGATTGACAAGGCCGCCGCCGACCGCTGGCTGCCCGTGGACCAGTACATCGGCGGCGTCGAACACGCCGTGCTGCATCTGCTCTATGCCCGTTTCGTCACCCGCGCGCTCAAGGACGAGGGCATGTTGTCGGTGTCCGAACCATTCGCCGGTCTGTTCACCCAGGGCATGGTGACCCACGAGACCTACGCCCGGCAGACCGGAGAATGGATCGAGCCGACCCAGGTGGTCCTTGAGGCGGAGGGCGCCACCCGGCGCGCCACCCTGGCGGAAACCGGCGAGTCCCTGATCATCGGCGACATCGAGAAGATGTCGAAATCAAAGAAAAACGTCGTCGCGCCGGAAGAGATTTTCGAACAGTACGGCGTCGACGCCGCGCGTCTGTTTGTGATGTCCGACAGCCCGCCAGAACGCGACGTCCAGTGGACGACCGGCGGCGTTGAAGGCGCCGGTCGGTTCGTCCAGCGGGTCTGGGCGGAGTTCGACAACGACGCCGCCGCGGCGACCCAGACCGACGCCCGCGGCGACGAATTGCGCCGCATGACGCACAAGACCATCAAGGCCGTCACGGAGTCCGTCGAGCAGTTCCGCTTCAACAGCGGAATCGCCAAACTTTATGAATTCCTCAATGTTCTCAAAGGGTTCCAATCGTCCGACGGAAGCGTTGCGGAGGCCCGGAGCGAGGCTTTGTCGGTCTTCGCGCGACTGATTGCGCCCTTCACGCCGCATCTCGCCGAAGCTTGCTGGAGCCGGATTGGCGGCGAGGGCATGATCGTCGACGCCGCCTGGCCGGTCTTTGATCCGGCCCTGGCGGTCGACTCCGAGATGGTGCTCCCGGTTCAGATCAATGGCCGGCGGCGGAGCGAAATTCGCGTCGCCCAGGGCGCCGGCGAGGCCGAGGTCCGCGAGAAGGCGCTGGCGGACGAGACCGTCTCGGTCCACCTTGAGGGTCTGACCGTGCGCAAGGTCATCGTGGTGCCCGGTCGCATCGTCAACATTGTCGCGGGGTAGACCATGCAGGCCCGCCTGATCGCCTTGGCCCTTCTGTTTCTGACCCCGACTCTGGCGGGTTGCGGGTTCACGCCGCTTTACGCCGCGCCCGGCGTATCGCCCGGCCTGTCGTCGATCGAGACCGTGGCCCCCGAGGGACGCACCGGCTACCTGCTGCGCGCCGCCCTGGACGACGCCCTGGCCCGCGACGCGCGGTTGCCGCCGACCTACAGACTGACCATAGATCTGAAGGAAGTTCGCACCGCCCGCGGGCGGCGCGCCGACGCCACGGCCAGCCGCTACGAGCTGGTTCTCACGGCGGACTGGAAGCTTGTCAGGGCCGCCACCGGCGCGGTTGTGCGACAGGGCAGCAGCCAGACCGAAGTGACCTTTGACCGTGCCGATCGACCTTACGCAGCGATCACCGCCCATCAGGACGGCCAGGCACGGGCGGCCACCGAACTGGCCCGCAAGATCCAGCTCCAACTGGCCGACTGGATGGCGTCCGGCGCCGCGGGCTAGGTCTGCCCGTGGCCATTCTTTCCAAACGTCCCGACATCGAGCGGTTCCTGAAGAGCCCGGACCCCGGGTTTCGCGCCGCCGTGATCCACGGTCGTGATCGCAGCGGCGTTCGCGAGCGCGCCGACCGGCTGGCCAGGGTGGTCACGGCCAATCCGGACGATCCCTTTGACGCGGCCATGTTGACCGAAGACGAGATCGACGGCGGACGACTGGCCGACGAGCTGAGCGCCCTGTCGATGATGGGCGGCCGGCGCCTGGTGCGCGTGCGGTTTTCGGCCGAGAAGATCGGACCCGACCGCGTCGCGGCTGAAGCCCTGACCCATCATGTCCAGGGCCTGTTCAACCCCGACGCCTTTTTCCTGATCGAGGCGGGCGCGCTGGATCGCTCCTCGCCCCTGCGCAAGGCCGCCGAGAAGGCCGCCGCCTGCGCGACGCTTCCCTGCTACGACGATGAGCCTGGCGACGTAGCCCGGTTCACCCGCGAATCCCTGGCCGCCGACAAGGTCGGGCTCGACGCCGGCGCGCTTGAACTCTTCGTCGCCCGACTGCCGCGCGAACGGGGCGTGGCGCGGCAGGAGATCGAGCGGCTGGCGCTCTGGCTGGGCCCGGGTAGCGGCCGAACCGCCACCGCCGCCGATCTCGAGGACTTTCTGGGCGTCGAGCCCGAAGCCTCCCTGTCCGACGCCGCGACCGACGCTTTTGGCGGGCGGCTGGGCGCGGCCCAGGCCGGACTGCGTCGCGCGGCCGCTGAAGGGGAGGGCGGGCCGGCCGCCGTCCGGGCCATGAGCATGCACCTTGCGCGACTGCGTCGGGTCCTGACCCTGACGCAGAGCGGGGCCGGGTTGGCGGAAGCGGCCAAGGCGTCGGGTGTCTTCTGGAAGAACGAGCGGGAGTTTTTACGCCAGGCGCGGGCCTGGTCGTTGGAGCAGCTTCTCTCTCTGCAGCCGGACGTGCTCGCCGCCGACCTGGCCTGCAAGACCGCCGGCGCGCCCGACGACCTGTTGGCCGAACGGCTGGCGCTCACCATCGCCGGCCGGGCGCGACGCCTCGGGCTTTAAGCCCAATTCGACCGATAATTACCGTAATGTTTTCAGTGCGTTACGGGGAGTCCGTTGAAAATTGGCGCTGTGGCGAAATTAACCACGCCGATCGGGCTCAGGGATGGCCCCGCGCGCCTGAGCGAGGGGTGATCAGCCCCCCCGGGTGAGCTTGCGACACAGATCATCCAGCTGCTCGAGCGTCGCGTAGCGGATGCGCAGTTCGCCCACGCCGCCCTGATCGCGGATCTCGACGTCGAGTCCAAGCACCTCCGACAGATCACTCTCAAGCGCGGCGGTGTCATGGTCCATGACCGGCCGGGGCCGCGCCGGTCCCGCCGACTTCTTCTCGGGGGCGCCGCGCTTCACCAGCGCCTCGGTGTCGCGGACGCTGAGGCCACGGTCGATAACGACCCGCCCCAGTCCCACGGGATCGGGCGACCCGATCAACGCCCGGGCATGGCCGGCGGTGAGCAGACCGTCCGCCAGCATCCCCTGCACCTCGTCGGGCAGGCTGAGCAGACGAAGCGCGTTGGCGACATGCGGCCGGCTCTTGCCGACGACCTTGGCCACCTCTTCCTGGGTGCGGCCGAACCTGTCCATCAGGGCGCGATAGCTGAGGGATTCCTCGACGGGCCCCAGATCAGCCCGCTGGACGTTTTCGACGATCGCGATCTCAAGCACCTGCCGGTCGTCCAGGTCACGGACCAGAACCGGCAAGGCGCGCAACCCGGCCTGTTGCGCGGCGCGCCAGCGGCGCTCACCGGCGACCAGCTGATAGGCGCCGGGGACGCCTGGCGCGGGGCGGACCAGAACCGGCTGAAGAATGCCCTGTTCGCGGATCGAGGCCGCCAGCTCCGCGATTTCGGTTTCCGCGAACCGCCGGCGAGGCTGGTCGGGATTGCGATGAATAAGCTCTATGGGAATTTCACGAGCGCCCGCGACTTCACCGTCGGGCGCCGGCGCGTTCTCGGCGTCGGATTCGCCCAACAGGGCGGACAGACCCCGGCCCAGACCCCTGCGACCTTCAGCCATCGGTGAAGTTACTCCGTTCATGCGGCGGCGAGTCGCCGTTTGCGCTCCCGCCCCACGACCTCGCGGGCGAGCTTGAGATAAGCCTGTGATCCGGCGCATTTGAGATCATAGATCAGCACCGGTTTTCCGAAGGACGGGGCCTCCGAAACCCGGACGTTCCGGGGAATGACGGTCTCATAGACCTTGTCGCCGAAGTGCGCGCGAACATCGCGGGCGACCTGTTCGGACAGGCTGTTGCGCCGGTCATACATGGTCAGGACCACGCCTTGGATTTCCAGGGCCGGGTTGAGGCTGCCGCGCACCAGATCGACCGTTCGCATCAGCTGGGTCAGGCCCTCGAGGGCGAAGAACTCGCACTGCAGGGGCACGAACACCGCGTCGGACGCGGTCATGGCGTTGACCGTGAGCAGATTCAGCGACGGCGGACAGTCGATCAGCACATAGCTGTACTTGCCGTTGATCCGCAGTTTCTCCATGGCGTCGCGCAGGCGGTAGGACCGTCGGGCCTGGGGGCCGAGCTCCAACTCGACGCCCGAAAGGTCCGGGTCCGATGCGATCAGGTCGAGGCCGGGCAGGGCGGTGTTGATGGCGGCCTCGACCAGAGGCGTGTCGCCCATCAGGACGTCGTAGAGCGTGACCTTGCGTTGGTGTCTCGCCACCCCGAGGCCGGTCGAGGCGTTGCCCTGGGGGTCGGAATCGATGAGCAAAACGCGTTCGCCGACCGCCGCCAGGGCGGTGCCCAGATTGATGGCCGTCGTCGTCTTGCCGACGCCGCCCTTCTGGTTGGCGATGGCCAGAACCCGCATGGGTCGCGCCGATTGGGGCAGATCAGGCACGGGTCAGGCCCTCCACATCGACGATCTGTCCCCTCGGGTCGCTCAAACTGCCAATCAGGCGGTATTTGATCGTCCAGGATTTCGAGGCTTCCGCCATTTCCGATACCACATCCTGTCCCTTCAGGAACAAACCGCGCGCACCCCGCTTCAGGTAGGGCTGGCCATACCCGAGCAGTCTGGTCATCGGGGCGCAAGCCCGCGCGGTGACGATATCCACAGACAGGGACAGGTCTTCCGCACGCTTGTTGTGAATCTCGACGGGAAGGTCGAGGGCCATCGCGACGGCCTCGAGGAACCGGCATCGCTTGGCCATGCTTTCCACCAGATGGATCCTCGCTCCGGGAACGCCCTTGAGCAGGATGGCCAGGACCAGGCCCGGAAAGCCGGCGCCGGCGCCCAGATCCGCCCAGGTCTTCGCCTCGGGGACCAGCCGCAGCAGCTGGGCGCTGTCCCAGGCATGGCGGTTCCAGAAGTCAGGCAGCGTAGCCGGCCCGACCAGATTCATCACCGCGTTGCCCTCGACGAGCATGAGGCGGAACTGTTCCAGATCGGCCATCTGAACATCGGTGGCCCCCGTCAGGGCCTGGAAGGTGGCGGCGTCCAGCGCCGCGGCCTCAGGCGGCGCGGGGACGTCGGACATGAGCGAGCAGGGCGGTCAGGGCGCCGGGGGTGACCCCCTCGATACGGGCGGCCTGGCCCAGGGTCAGGGGGCGAACCGCCAGAAGCTTGTCGCGGATCTCGTTGGAAAGCCCGCCGACCGCGCCATAGTCGAGGTCGCCCGGCAGCCGGAGCGCCTCATCACGGCGAAAGGCGTCAACATCGGCCTGCTGGCGGTCGAGATAGCCGGCATAGGCGGCGTCGATCTCGACCTGTTCGCGAACGTCGGGCGACCAGCCGGCCAGCGCCGGCCAGAGGACGGTCAAACGGTCAAGATCAATGTCGGGAAAGGCGAGCAGCTGGAAGACGTCCCGCTTCTGGCCGTCAGCCTTGACCGGCAAACCGGCCTTGGCGGCCGCCGTGGGGGTCAGGGTAAGAGACCGGGCCAGGGCGCGAGCGTTGTCGAGGGCCCGTTGTTTCACGTGAAACACCTTCGCCCGTCCAGGGCCGACGCAGCCCAGATCGATCCCGCGCTGAGTGACCCGCTGATCAGCGTTGTCGGCGCGCAGGCTCAGGCGAAACTCTGCCCGGCTGGTGAACATCCGATAGGGCTCGGTCACGCCCCGCGTCACCAGATCATCAATCAGCACGCCGATGTAGGCCTCGTCCCGGGCAAAGGTCGCCGGCTCGGCGCCCGACGCCGCTCGGGCCGCATTGAGCCCGGCGACCAGGCCCTGGGCGCCGGCCTCCTCATAGCCGGTGGTGCCGTTGATCTGGCCGGCCAGATACAGGCCCGGCAGCCGCTTGACCTCAAGCGTCGGGAACAGTTCGCGAGGGTCGACGTAATCATACTCGATGGCGTAGCCAAACCGTCGGACCTCGACCTGCTCCAGCCCCGGGATCGTGCGCAGGAACCGCAGCTGGGTCTCTTCCGACACCGAGGTGGAGATGCCGTTCGGATAGACGGTGTCGTCATCGAGCCCTTCGGGCTCGAGGAAGATCTGGTGGCTGGTCTTGTCGGCGAACCGGACCACCTTGTCCTCGATCGAGGGGCAGTAGCGCGGGCCACGGCCGGTCGCCCGACCGCCGTAGACCGCCGACTCCGTCAGCCGCTCAGCGATGATCCGATGGGTTTCTTCGGTCGTCCAGGTGATGCCGCAGGCGATCTGGGGCACGGTAATCTGGTCATTGAGGAAGGAAAACGGAATCGGGTCCGCGTCCGCGGCCTGCATTTCCAGCTTTTCCCAGGCAATGGTCGATCCATCGAGCCGGGCCGGCGTGCCGGTTTTGAGCCGTCCCATGTCCAGGCCCAGGCCATACAGACGGTCGGCCAGGCCGATGGCGGGCGCGTCGCCGACCCGGCCAGCGGGAATGCGTTTTTCGCCGAGGTGGATCATCCCCTTCAGGAAGGTGCCCGTGGTCAGGACCACGCGAGGGGCCGTATAGACCCGGCCCGTTCCGCCGACCACACCGGTCAGGACCCCGTCGACAACGACGAGATCCTCAACCGCATCGGCAATAATCTCGAGGTTGGCCTGGCCGGCGAGTTCAGCCTGAATGGCTTCACGATAGAGATTACGGTCGATCTGGCTGCGCGGCCCCCGCACGGCGGGGCCCCGGGATCGGTTGAGCATCCGGAACTGGATGCCGGCCTTGTCGGCCATTCGGCCCATCAGGCCGTCCAGGGCGTCGATCTCACGGACAAGGTGGCCTTTGCCCAGGCCGCCAATGGCCGGGTTACAGCTCATTTCGCCGATCGTCTCGAGCTTGTGGGTCAGCAGAAGGGTCCGGGCGCCAAAGCGCGCGGACGCCGACGCGGCTTCACAGCCGGCGTGGCCGCCGCCGATCACAATCACATCCCAGGAATCAGACATCGCTCAAGCCCGAAAACGAACGCCCCCGGCAGGGCGGGGGCGGCTGAACAGTCCTATAGCTGAAAACCGGAAGGGTCGGGAGTCCCATCCTTCGCCGGGCCAGCGGCGGTTGAGGTAGGGCCGGAATGAAATTAGCCATACCGATGTTTCACGTGAAACACTACTTGCCGATACAGAAGCTCGCGAACACCCGATCGAGCACGGCCTCGGCGTCCACACGGCCCGATATGCGCTCGAGCGCGCGCGCGGCCAGTCGAACATCCTCGGCCGCCAGTTCCGGTTCAGGCTGGGCCAGAGCCCGTTCCACCAGCGCGCTGGCCTCCCTCAGGCTTTCGGCATGCCGCAGTCGCGTCGCGGCCGGAAAATCGCCGCCGGACAGGGCCGCGACCACCCGGGATTCGAGCAGGGCCCTCAACGCATCGAGGCCACGCCCCGTCGTCGCCGACACCCGGACCGTCTCCATCGTCGGGATCCTCGCGGCCCCCAGATTGGGCGCGCTGACGAGGTCGCTCTTGTTGAGCACCAGGATATCGCCCGGTTCAATCAGGGCTTCGGCCTCCTGCCAACGATCCTCCGCCGCGGCGGCGTCGACGATCCACAAACGCAGGTCCGCGTCCCGGCCCCAGGCCAGGGCTCGGCGTACACCCTCGGCCTCGATGGCCTCGACCGTATCGCGAACGCCCGCCGTGTCGGCCAGCAAGGTCTTGTAGCCCCTCAGAACCAGAGGAGCCTCGATGATGTCCCGCGTGGTCCCCGGAGTCGCGGTGACAATGGCCGCCTCCCGTTCGACAAGCCGATTGAGCAGGCTGCTCTTGCCGGCGTTGGGGGCGCCGATCAGGGCGATGCGAAAGCCTTCGCGAACCCGCCGGCCACGATCCACGTCCGCCACCGCAGCGACAAGATCGCGGTGGATCTCGTTCAGATGCGGACGCGCCCGCGCCGCGACATCCTCGGGCAGGTCTTCGTCGGGGAAATCCACGGCCGCTTCGAGCCCGGCCATGGCTTCGATCAACAGCGCCCGCCAGCCCTCGTACCGCCGGGAAAGGCCGCCCCCCAGCTGATCCAGCGCCTGGCGGGACTGAGCCGCGGTCTCCGCGTCGATCAGATCGGCCACCGCCTCGGCCTGGGCCAGATCAAGGCGGCCATTCTGGAACGCACGGCGGGTGAATTCGCCCGGCTCGGCCAGCCGCAAACCCTGCGCGACCAGGGTCTCGACGAGGCTGTCCACCACCGCCAGGCCGCCATGAAGATGAACTTCAGCGCAATCCTCGCCCGAGTAGCTGGCCGGCCCCGGAAACCAGAGCACAAGGCCTTCATCGATCACGTCGCCCGACGCGTTCCTCAGTTTCCGGAGCGACGCCCGGCGCGGCGCGGGCAGGCGCCCGGCAAGCGCCGCCACCGCTCCCGCCGCCGCCGGCCCTGAAATCCGCACAACCGCCAGGGCCGCGCGCCCCGGCGCCGTGGCCGGGGCGAAGATGGTGTCGTTCATTCCGAGGGCTTGGTCCGCAGTCCAGCGTTCGCCGTCGCCGCCGTCATCAGTTTCCGGAACTGGTCCTGGGCCCCGGCCCCTACCGCCATCCAGCTTTTCATCAGCTCCTCGGGCGCCAGGGCGGCCATGTTGGTGTCCATCCGCTTCTTCATCTCGCCGACGAGATGGTCGTTGAGCCCGCTGACGTCGGGCAGCCCCAGGAAGGTGCGGGCCTCCACCGGGTCGCAGTCGATCTCGATCGTGACCTTCATTGATCTTCCTCAGAATGCGCGTCCCACGACTTTTTTACGGGCGGGCGCGGGTCCACCGCGCTAACACCGCCGCAGGACAGACGGGAGAACAGGACGATGAGCGGAGAACGCCTCACCATCAAGACGCCAGACGGCGAGTTTTCAGCCTATGTGGCGCGACCGAAGGCCGCCAAGGCTCCGGCCGTGGTCGTGATCCAGGAAATCTTCGGCGTCAACGCCGTGATGCGCGAAACCGCCGACTGGCTGGCCGGCGAGGGTTATCTGGCCATCTGCCCCGACCTGTTCTGGCGGATCGAGCCCGGCATCGACATCACCGACCAGAGCGAAGCCGAATGGAAACGGGCCTTCGAACTGTTCAACGCCTTCAAGGCGGAACCGGGGGTCAAGGACATCGCCGCGACCATCGCCGCCATCCGCGCCGATCCCGGCTGCAACGGCAAGGTCGGCGCGGTCGGCTACTGCCTTGGCGGTTTGCTGGCCTACCTTACGGCGGCGCGGACCGACGTCGACGCCAGCGTGTCCTACTACGGCGTGTCCATCGACACCTTCCTCGGCGAGGCCGGCCATATCAAAAAGCCGCTCACCCTGAACATCGCCGGCAAGGATGAGTTCGTGCCGCCGGAAGCCCAGGCCGCCATTCACCAGGCCCTCGACGGCCACCCCAAGGTGACCATCCACGATTACCCGGGTCGCAATCACGCCTTCGCCCGCAAGGGCGGCGAACATTATGACGCCGCTGACGCCGCGACCGCCAACGCCCGGACCCTGGCCTTTTTCAAAGCGAACCTGGGGTAGGGCGATGCTGGCCATTCAGGCGACCCGCACAGGCGGCCCCGAGGTTCTTGAAGCCGTCGACCTGCCCGTTCCGACTCCGGATGCGGGTCAAATTCTGATCCGGCACGAGGCGATCGGTCTCAATTTCATCGACACCTACCAGCGCAGCGGCCTCTATCCCGTCCCCATGCCCTGCGTTCTGGGTCTGGAGGGCGCGGGGGTGGTCGAGGCGATCGGGGAGGGGGTGACCCGCTTCGCGGCCGGCGACCGGGTCGCCTACGCCAACGGCCCGCCCGGCGCCTATGCCGAATATCATTGCGTCCCCGAGGGCCGGGTGGTGCGCATACCCGAGGGCGTCGACAGCCAGACGGCGGCCGCCGCCATGCTCAAGGGCATGACCGCCGAGTTCCTGCTGAGGCGGTGCTATCCGGTGAAACAGGGCGATGCGGTCCTGATCCACGCCGCGGCCGGCGGTGTCGGATCCATCCTCACCCAGTGGGCCAAAGCCCTGGGCGCCACGGTGATCGCCACCGTCGGGTCCGCTGACAAGGCCGGGCTGGCCCGGGCCAACGGCGCCAATGAGGTGATCCTTTATCGTGACGAAGACGTCGCTGCGCGGGTCACGGCGATCACCGGTGGTGGCGGCGTCCGGGTTGTTTACGACGGTGTGGGCGCGGCGACGTTCGAGGCCAGCCTGAACAGTCTGGGCCGGCGCGGCATGCTGGTCAGCTACGGCAACGCTTCAGGGCCCGCCCCCGCCATCGCGCCACTCCGCCTGTCGCGAGGCGGATCCCTGTTCCTGACCCGGCCGACGCTATTCGACTACGTGGCGACGACACAGGAGCTCGACGAGAGCGCCGGCGCCCTGTTCGAGGTCATCCGGTCAGGTGCGGTGAAGATCGCTATCGGCCAGACCTTCCCGCTCGCCCGGGCCCGCCAGGCGCATGAAGCGCTGGAGGCCCGGGAGACGACGGGGTCGACCCTGCTGATCCCGTAACGGATCAGGCCTGGGCGGCGGCGGCCTGGAAGGCGGGTCGCGCCATCATCCGCGCGAAATAGGCCGCGATGTTGGGCGAATAGTCCCCAGACACCCGGAGCATCGCGCCAAGATTGAGGACGTAAGCCACCGAGACATCCGCCAGGGTGAACCGGTCGCCGGCGAGATACTGGCGGCCTTCGAGCTGGGCCTCAACGAGCGCGAGGCGCTCAAAGAGCATGGCCCGGGCTTCCGCCAGGGCGGCGCCATCGCGGCTGTCTTCGGGACCAAAGGTGTTGCGCACCATGGTTCCCACAGGCGGCATCAGGGTCGCTTCCCCGTACCAGAGCCATTGCAGATAGTCGGCCCGGCCCGGTTGTCCGCCCGCGATGACCAGATCTCCGCCCTGGACGTCGTTGACGTATTCGCAGGCGCCCATCGACTCGAACAGCTTTATATCGCCATCCATCAGGGTCGGGATCTGACCCAGCGGGTTGATGTGGAGATAGTCCGGTTGCGCCAGGCGCGGCGGAAACTGAACCCGCACCGGCTCATAGGGCGCATTCAGTTCCTCGAGCGTCCAGAGGATCCGCAGCGACCGCGCGAACGGCGCGTAATAGACCTTCATCATGACCCGTCTCCCTTGGGTGCCGTTTAGAAACTGACCCTAGATCAGGTATTCATCGACTGGAAGAAGTCGGCGTTGTTTTTCGACTGGCGCAGCTTGTCCATCAGGAACTCGATCGCGTCCTGCGGGCCCATCGGGTTCAGGATACGGCGCAGGACATAGGTCTTCTGCAGCTGGTCTTTCGGGGTGATGAGCTCTTCCTTGCGGGTGCCCGACTTGATGATGTCGATGGCCGGGAAGATGCGTTTGTCGGCGACCTTGCGGTCGAGAATGATTTCCGAGTTCCCGGTGCCCTTGAACTCTTCGAAGATGACCTCGTCCATCCGCGAGCCGGTGTCGATCAGGGCCGTGGCGATGATGGTCAGCGAACCGCCCTCCTCGACATTCCGGGCGGCGCCGAAGAAGCGTTTCGGCCGCTGCAGGGCGTTGGCGTCGACGCCGCCGGTCAGGACCTTGCCCGAGGACGGCACGACGGTGTTGTAGGCGCGACCAAGGCGGGTCACCGAATCCAGCAGGATGATGACGTCGCGCTTGTGTTCGACCAGGCGCTTGGCCTTCTCGATGACCATCTCGGCCACCGCCACGTGGCGCGTCGCCGGCTCGTCGAAGGTCGAGGAAATGACCTCGCCTTTCACCGTCCGCTGCATGTCGGTGACTTCTTCCGGCCGCTCGTCGATCAGCAGCACGATCAGGTAGCATTCAGGATGGTTGGCGGCGATCGACTTGGCGATGTTCTGCAGCATCACCGTCTTGCCAACCCGCGGCGGGGCGACGATCAGACAGCGCTGACCCTTACCCAGCGGCGCGACGATATCGATGATCCGGCCCGATTTGTCCTTCAGGGTCGGGTCCTCGATTTCCATGGTCAGCCGCTCCTCCGGATAGAGGGGCGTCAGGTTGTCGAAATGGACCTTGTGACGGACATTCTCGGCCGCTTCGAAATTGATCTGCTCAACTGTCGTCAGGGCAAAATAACGTTCACCTTCACGCGGCGCCCGGATGGCGCCAACGACCGAGTCGCCGGTGCGGATGCCGAACCTGCGGATCTGCGAGGGACTCACATAGATGTCGTCGGGACCCGGCAGATAGTTTGACTCCGGACTGCGCAGGAAGCCGAATCCGTCGGGCAGAACTTCCATCGTTCCCGAACCCGAGATCTCGACGCCTTCTTCGGCGACGGTCTTGAGGATGGCGAACATCATGTCCTGCTTGCGCATCGAGTTGGCGTTCTCGACCTCAAGCTTTTCGGCCAGGGCCAGCAGGTCCGCCGGCGACTTATCCTTCAGCTCCTGAAGCGACATCCGGACAAGGCCGAGCTCGGCCACGACCGCGGCAAGATCGGAGTTGTCATCGTTGTCGCCGTTGTCGGTCTGGGACTCGATTGCGGCGTCTTTGGTGGTGTCTTCGGACATGGATGGACTCTGGGCGTGAGGGCGCAAGGCCCTGCTTTGAAACTTGAACCGGCAACGCCCCTTCCGGGACCTTGAGCGGCGATGGACGGCGCCTGAAAGCGGCGCGGGCAGTCATTCGGGGAGCCAGACCCATCGCGCTCCGTGATCGGGCGCGGGTCAGGCGAAAAGGCGGGAACGCCGGGCAAATCGCCCCACGTCTGGAGCAGGGGAACCACATGGCCCGCGTCGGGTCAAGTAAAGGCTGGGTCAACCCGCACGGCGGCGGCGCTTCACAGGGCTGGGCCTTGTGAAGGCAGGGAGGGGGCGGAGCGCTCCGGCTTCAGCCGGATGTCTGTTGGTCGTCTGTCTGAAGAAGGCGAAACCGTCGCGCTCCGCGAAGTTCGTTTTCCGGGTGCTGCGGTAGGCAGCCCGCTTAAGGCTTAGCCGCATCGACCCCCGGCGGGCGGGTGGTGGCAAACCATCCCCGGACCGTGAGCGTATCCCCCGCTCACCTGTTGCTCGTCCGGCCAGAGGTCGTTCCGGCTGCTTCCGTCGGGATGCCATTGGCGGCGACGGAGGGGACCTTCACGACTGGCGCCGGGCCAAGCGTCCCGCTCGAACCCCGTCCCGCCGCCGCTTCGGAACGCCTGGCCGAGACGCCCTCCCCATGCCGCGGGACGAGGAGAAGGATACGGGCGGTCTGGCGGGTGGGGACAATTCGGCGCCTGTCCCCACGATCTTCCAAAAAATACCTAGTAATTACCGGGTATTAGATAATCTTCAGGCCGCTGAACCGGGCGGCGTTTCGCTCCAGGGCGCGCTCGACCGCCGGCCCGTCCTAATGATCCAGGAACTTCGTGGTCACGGACAGGACGATGACCACCGCCGCGATGAAGGGCAGCTCGTTGGTCATGCGCCAGAACTTCTCGGGCCGCGTGTTGCGGTTCTCGGCGAACTTCCGACGCGCCCCGGCCAGAAAACCATGCCAGCCGAACAGGAAGGTCAGGGCCGCCAGCTTGGTCAGCATCCAGGGCGTGGTCAGGAAATCCCAGCCACGGATCCGTCCGTCGGCCATGATCAGCAACAGGCCGAACACCAGCGCGATGATCATCGCCGGGTTGATGATGATGCGCAGGAGCTTGAGCTCCATGACCTTGAAGGTCTCATCCAGCTCGGAACCGGCCGTCGCCTTGCTGTGATAGACGTAGAGCCGGGGCAGGTAGAGCATGCCGGCCATCCAGGCGATGACCGCGATGATGTGCAGCCCCCGGATCAGGTTGAAGTTCGCAACCAGAATATCGGTCATGCCGCGCTCCGTGTTCTGGGACATTTCGACCACCCGGCGCAGGCATAGCCATCACCGGACATCACGCCGTCTCTCGCCAAGGAGGCCAGCGCCATATCAGCGAGACTGTCGATGAAACGCTCCTCGACGCCAAGCGCCGGCGCTCGCAGATAGGCGGGGCAGCCCGCGGACCTGGCCAGCTCGCCATACTCGTGGTCAAGCTCGACCAGGGTTTCGACATGTTCGGAAACGAAGGCGATCGGCACGACCACCAGCGCCAGACCCTCAGCGCTCGCCGCCCGGATTTCATCGTCGGTTGAGGGCCCGATCCACTTCATTGGCCCAACCCGGCTTTGATAACAGATGCGCCAGTCCCACCGGTCGCTGAGCGCTGCCGCCACCGCCGCGCAGGTCGCCTCGATCTGGGACTGATACGGGTCCCCGCCCCGCACCACCTTCTCGGGCAACCCGTGGGCGGAGAACAGCAGCCTGACCGGCCCCTGATGATTCGCCGTCGCCCAGGTTTTCTCGATCAGCCTTGCATGAGCCTGCACCAGCCCCCCGGCGGTCGGATAGCAGCAGACCGTTCGGACCTGTCCAGGCCCCTTGTAGGTCTTGGCCCAAGCTTGGGCCGACGAGCCCGTCGTGGTGGTTGAGAACTGTGGATAGAGCGGCAGCAGAATGATCTCATCCGGCTCAAAGGCAGCGACGTCCCTCGCCGTTTCGTCGGTCAGCGGCGTCCAGTAGCGCATGGCGACGAAACACCGCACCTGGGCGTCAGGCGCCCTGGCGGCCATCGCGGCTTCAAGCGCCGCTGCCTGTTTCTCGGTTTCAGGCCGCAAGGGTGAACCGCCACCCATCAGGGCGTAGTTGGCTTTCGCCGACTCTTCGCGCCGGCTGGAGATCAGCGCGGCCAGCGGCGTACGGAGAAACCCGGGCAGGCCAATGATCGCTGGATCATTGAACAGGTTGAACAGGAACGGCCGCACCGCGTCGGGCCCGTCGGGCCCGCCAAGATTGAACAGAACAACCGCGACCTTTCGGCTCATGAATCGGTGATCCGCTTCAGGACCCGTTCCACATGCGGGATCGGCGTGTCCGGCAGAATCCCGTGGCCAAGGTTGAAGATATAGGGACCGTCACCCCATTGCTCGAGGAGTTCGTCGACCCGTCGATCAAGTGCGCTCCCGCCGGCCCGGAGCAGCAGCGGGTCAAGCGCGCCCTGGATGACGCAGCGCTCCTGCACCCGTTTGCCCATGGCGGCGGATACGGCTGTATCCAGGGCTACCGCCTCGACCCCAACGGTGTCGGCATAGTGTTCCACCAGACTACCGGCGCCGCGCGGGAAACCGATCACCGGCACGGAGACGCCGAGTTCATCGAGACCCTCGAGAATGGCTCGGTGCGGTTTGCACACCAGACGCTCGAAGAGGTCTTCAGGCAGCCCTTCCGCCCAACTCTCGAAAAGTTTCAGGACCTGGGCGCCGGCGTTGGCCTGCATCGCCAGATAACGGACGCTGGCCTGAACCAGGATGTCGAGCAGTCGGTCCATCTCCGCCGGTCGTTGATAGGCGAAGGTGCGAGCCTTCGCACGGTCCGAGGAGCCCCCTTCGATCATATAGGTGGCCACGGTCCAGGGCGCGCCCGCGAAGCCGATCAGCGCCCGCTCAGGCTCCAGCGCGGCCCTGACCCGCTCGAGGGTCTCCCCCACGGGCGACAGCCGCTCTGTCGACGCCTCGATCTCGCCCGCCAGCCGGTCAAGATCAGGCAGAGCGCCGAGCTTGGGCCCCTCGCCGGCCTCGAACCACACCTCCTGCCCCAAGGCCCTGGGGATCAGCAGAATGTCGGCGAAGACGATCGAGGCGTCATAGGGAAGCCGCCGCATCGGCTGCAGCGTCGCTTCCGCCGCCATCTCCGGATTGAGACAGAAGGCGATGAAGTCGGGCGCCTTGGCCCGGAGCTCGCGGTACTCGGGCAGATAGCGGCCCGCCTGACGCATGAACCATACGGGGGGACGCTCAAGGGTTTCACCATCGAGCGCGCGGAGCAGCAGCGGAGTGTTTGTTTTTGTCATCGTCGCCTTGATAGGGCCAGCGTGGCGAGAGGCAAGTCCACCGCCCCTTTTCATACTTAATAAGAGATTAAGAAGGATGAGGGAGAGGCAGTAGGGTCGGGGCGCCACAGGGACAAACTGGCCGGAAAAACAGCTGTCCCGCTGGTATGACCCAGCCATACCGTGTCTGTCCCCAGGCCCGGGGGCCCGCTGTGAAGTCCGGGGACGAAATGTCCAGCTATCGGAATTCCTTAACGAAAGGTTAAAGCTCCCGCCGGGCAGAAGTCGGCGTCTGGCCGTGATCATCCAGCCCTACCGAAAGAGACCCTTCTCTCCGGCAAGCATTATGGACGAGCCTGGGGATAGTGGAACGCCGGCCCACCCCGGTTATCCTCCGGGCGCACAGGCTGCTCACGGAAGGCCGGACAGGGGTGGATAAACACCCAATCGGCGCCCGATTGGTTAAGGCTTCGTTAACGCCCCATCCACAGGGTTGGTCCCGGCGCTCCCGGCGCCCTATGGAAGACGTGATGACCGCTCCAACCCGCCTGGCCACCTATTTTCATATTCATCTCGTTTCCGACTCCACGGGCGAGACGCTGAACGCCATGGCGCGCGCCGTTTGCGCCCGGTTCACCGAGATTCTGCCGATCGAGCATATCTATGCGCTCGTGCGGTCGACTCGCCAGCTTGAGCGGGCCCTTGAAGAAATCGCCGGTTCGCCGGGCCTGGTGATGCACACGATCATCGATCCGACGCTGCGCTCGGTGCTTGAGGAAGGCTGCCGGCGGCATGATTTCCCCTGCATCGCGGCGCTGGATCCGGTGGTCGCCGCGATGTCCCGTTACCTCGGCGCGCCGATCTCGAGCCGGGTCGGCGCCCAGCACGCGCTGGACACCGACTATTTCAACCGTATGGAGGCCCTGAACTACGCCATCGGTCATGACGACGGGCAGGGCGGCCAGGATCTGGAACAGGCCGATGTCATTCTCGTCGGTGTTTCCCGCACATCGAAAACCCCGACCTGCATCTATCTCGCCCACCGGGGCGTCCGGGCGGCCAATGTGCCCCTGGTGCCCGGCGCGCCTCTGCCGCCGGCGCTGCTCAATCTGAAAAAGACCCTGGTCGTGGGTCTGATCGCCTCGCCTGACCGACTGATCCAGATCCGCCGAAACCGGTTGCTGTCGCTCAATGAGCAGCGGGAAAGCACCTATGTTGATCAGGACTCGGTGCGGGAGGAGATCATTGCCGCCCGCCGTCTGTTCGAGCGGATGGGCTGGCCAGTCATCGACGTCACCCGGCGATCGGTCGAGGAAACGGCCGCGGCCATCATCAACCACCTGTCGGGCGACCGTGGCCAGGTCGAGGTGTTGGGATGACCGATGTCATTCTGGCCTCGAAGAGCCAGGCTCGCACCGCCGTGCTCAGAGCGGCGGGCGTCAGCTTCGAAACCGTTGTCGCCGGTGTGGACGAGGATGCGGTCAAGGCGGGTCTGCTCGCCGAGGGGCAGGGCCCGCGGGAGATCGCCGACGCCCTGGCCGAGCTCAAGGCCATCAGGATTTCCCGAACACGTCCCGGCACCCTGGTCATCGGCGCCGACCAGACCCTCGATCTCGACGGACAGTTGTTCGACAAGGCTCAAACCATCGCTGAGGCCCGCGATCGTCTGCGGTTGTTGCGCGGCAAGACCCACAAACTGCATTCGGCGGTCGTTGTCGCCCGCGACGGGGAGGCCATCTGGCGTGAGGTCCCGGCGGCGCGTCTGACCATGCGGCCGTTCAGCGACGCCTTCCTCGACGCCTTTCTCGCCCGGGCGGGGGATGAACTCCTCGGCTCGGTGGGCTGCTACCGGCTGGAAGATGACGGCGTGCAGCTGTTCTCCCGGATCGACGGCGACTATTTCACCATCCTGGGGCTGCCCTTGATGGGCCTTCTGGATCTGCTCAGACGTCACGGAGCCCTGCCCCTATGAGCATCACCGGCGCGGCCATGGTGGCCGGGATTGTCGGCCGACCCGTGGTCCAGTCGCTCAGCCCCGTGCTGCACAACGCCTGGATCGCGGCGATGGGGCTGAACGCGGCCTATGTTCCGCTGGCGCCGACCGCGAGCGGCTTTGTCGCCCTGGTCGAAGGCCTTCGCGGCGGGGTCATCCGCGGGGTCAATGTGACCATGCCCTTCAAGGAAGAGGCGCTGGCCGTCGCCGATGACCGCAGCGAGCGCGCCCGGCTGGCCGGCGCCGCCAACCTGCTGCTGTTCCGGCAAGACGGACGCATCTTCGCTGACAACACCGACGGTCTTGGCCTGTTGGGGGCCGTGGCGGTCCAGGCGCCGGGCTTTGACCCGTCGAGCGGCCCGGTCGTCATTCTGGGGGCCGGCGGCGCGGCCCGGGGCGCGGCGGCGGCGCTGAGTCTGGCCGGCGCCCCCGACATCCGGATCGTCAATCGGACCGCGGCCCGGGCAGAGGCCCTGGCGCGGGACATCGGCGGCGTTGTCAGGGCCGTGGACGCTATCGACGCCCTGTCGGATGCCGCCCTGATCGTCAACGCCACAGCCCTGGGCCTTGGCGGTGGTGCGGGACCGGAGATCGATCTTGCCAGGGCGCCGGCCACCGTTGTGGTCATGGACATGGTCTACAAGCCCCTCCGCACGGCGTTTCTTGTGCGGGCGGCGGCCCAGGGTCTGCGCACCGTCGATGGCCTGGAGATGCTGATCCAGCAGGCTGTCCCCAGTTTCGAGGCCTTCTTCGGACAGGCCCCGTCCGAGGCGGTTGATGTGCGGGCCCTGGCGCTGGCGGCCATTGGAGAAACGGCATGATCACCGTCGGTCTGACCGGTTCCATCGGGATGGGAAAATCGACGACCGCGGCGATGTTCGCGGCCGAGGGCGTGCCTGTTTATGACGCCGACGCCGAGGTCCACGCCCTCTATGCCCGGGGCGGGGCGGCGGTTGCGCCGATCGAGGCGGCGTTTCCCGGCGTGGTCAGGGACGGCGCCGTCGACCGGGCCGTTCTCAGTCAGAGGGTGATCGGCGTCCCGGAGGCGCTCAAACAGCTGGAAGCCATCGTCCACCCCCTGGTCGGGGCCAGTCGTGTCGCCTTTTTCGAAAGCGCCCAGGCTGCCGGCGCTGATATCGTCGTGCTCGATATCCCGCTGCTGTTCGAAACGGGCGGGGAGAAGCGGGTCGACGCGGTCGTCGTCGTCTCCGCCCCCGCTGATGTTCAGCGCGCGCGGGTGCTGGCCCGTCCGGGCATGGACGAAGCCAAGCTGGACGCCATCCTGGCGCGGCAGATGGCTGACGTCGAAAAGCGCGTGCGGGCCCATTTCATCATCGACACAAGCCAGGGACTTGAGCCCGCGCGGGCCCAGGTCAGGGCCGTGCTGGCCCGACTGCGCGATGTCGACGCCGGACCGCTTGAAGCGGTCGGCGAAGCGGGCCAATGAAGAGCCCATGGCGCGTCATATCGTTCTCGACACCGAGACCACCGGACTGGATCCCAGGACCGGCCATCGGCTGATCGAGGTCGCCTGCGTCGAGGTCGTCGACTATATCCCGACCGGCGAGACCTATCATCAGTACGTCCATCCCGACCGGGACATCGATCCCGACGCCGAGCGGGTTCACGGCATCAGCCTCGCCTCGTTGCACGGCAAGCCCCGCTTTCCCGAGATCGCCGAAGGGTTTCTGGAGTTTGTCGGCGAGGACATGATCGTCGCCCACAACGCCCCGTTTGACCGCGGCTTCGTCAACGCCGAGCTCGAGCGGTGCGGCCGCACCCCGACGTCCGCCGATCAGTGGATCGACACCCTGGCCCTGGCCAAGAAGCGGTTTCCGGGGATGTACAATTCGCTCGATGCGCTTTGCAAACGCATGAAAATCTCGCTCGCCGAACGCGAGAAGCACGGGGCTTTGATCGACGCCCAGTTGCTGGCGATGGTCTATCTCGAGCTGCAGGGCGGCAAGGAGCGGGGGCTGGATCTGACCAGCGCGCCCGTGGAGCGCTCACCCGGCGCGCCGATCCAGTCCATCGCCTACGGCGCCCGCCCGCGTCCGCTGCCGCCTCGCTGCACGGCGATCGAACGCGCCGCGCACGAGGCGTTCGTGCGCGGTTCGCTCAAGGACAGGGCCGTCTGGCTTAAATTTGGTCTCTGATCAGACCGGCCGCTCAGGCCGTTCCGACAAATCCGCTGTCGCCCTGGGCCTTGCGCGCGGCGTAGACGCCGGCGAAGTCGATGGGTTCGAGCTGGAACGGCGGGAAGCCACCCTCGGCCGTCACGTCCGATATCAGACGACGGGCGAAGGGGAACAGGAAGCGCGGGCACTCGACCATGAGCACCACTTCCATTTCCTCGTCGGGAATGCCGGTGATCTGGAACAGACCGCCGTAGAGCAGCTCGACATGGAAGGCGATGCTCTCGCCGCGCTTGGCCTGGGCGTTGAGCTTGAGGTCGACCTCAAAAAGCCCGTCCGGCCGGCTGCGGGCGTTCATTTCAACGCCGATATCGATCTGCGGCTGCAGGCCCTGGCTGTCGGACCGCAACGATTCCGGCGCCTGGGGGTTCTCGAACGACAGGTCGCGAACGAACTGCGCGAGAATGCGGAAGCCGGGCTGGCTGTCGTCACCGCCGGTCTCGGCGGGCGGAGTGGTGACTGTGTCGCTCATGAGGAGTTCGTGTTCCTGGACGTCAATCTGACGGGCGCCTGTCGCGAGGGACGGGACATGATGAAGGCGCGCTGCTATCACGCAGCCCCTGCCCGTGCAACGTTGCGCCCCTTACGGAGGCGCCGCGCTTGCCTATATAGCCTTTGTAGCCGTCAACGATCTGGACCTTAAGTGCAAGTCTTCGAACTCGTCATCTTCGCCGTTCTCGCCGCCGTGGTGCTGTACCAGCTCTATGCGGTGCTGGGTCGGCGCATCGGCCGCCAACCCGAAGACCAGCCCGCAGCGGCGCTGGCGCCGGTCGATGACGACCCCGCCCTGCCGTCGCCGGAGGCTGATGGTCCCGAGGACCTGTCGGGCTTGCCCGCGCTGCGCGCCCGCGACCCCTCTTTCGATGTCGGCCATTTTCTGTCTGGAGCGCGTCAGGCCTACGAGATGATCGTGATCGCCTTCGCGGCCGGAGATCATGCGACCCTGAACAATCTTCTGGGCCCGGCGGTCGCGGCCAGCTTCGAAGCGGCGATCACCGCCCGCGAGGCCGAGGGACGCACCGAGAAGGTCGAATTCCTGAACCCGCCCCGGTCCGACCTCGAGTCGATCACGGTCAAGGATGAAGTCGCCAGCGTGGTCGTCCGCTTCCTGGCCGAGTTCCGGTCACGGACCAAGGGTCCTGAAGGCGAGGGGATCGATGATCGCCGGACGGCCGAGTTGTGGACATTCGAACGCAATCTTAAGAGCCGGGACCCCAACTGGATGCTGGTCAACGTGGACGCCGCGGAGGCGTAATGCGAATTCGAGTTCCCGGCGCCCTTCTGGCGTTGGTCCTGACGGCTTGCGCGACGCCCAGAGCCGAGGCGCCGCTGGCGCCAATCGTCCAGACGCCCCCGTCTGTTGTCGCGCTGCCCCCGACGCCCGTCGTGCCCAAGCCCGCCTTGGGCTTCGCGGCCCTGGACGGTTGGGAGGCAGAGGACCATCTGGCGGCGCTTAGCGCCTTCCGCGCGACCTGCGGTGTGTCTCGCGACGCGGCGACCGGTTTTGTCTGCCGCAAGGCCCAGGCCCTCGGCAAGGCCGATGAAGCCGGCGCGAAATCTTTCCTGGAGGCCAATTTCCGGCCCGAACCCGTCGGCGACACAGGCTTGCTGACCGCCTATTTCGCGCCGATCTATGAAGCCCGGGTCACCCGCGGCGGCGAGTTCAACATGCCGGTCCGCGGCAAGCCCTACGACCTGGTGACCTACGACCTCTCCGACATCGACGGCGAGGCCACGCCCGGCCGGACCCTGGTCGGGCGGAGCCGAGGCGGCAAGATGGAGGCCTATCCCGAGCGCGCTTCAATCGAGACCGAGGGTCGCGGCGCGATTCTCGCCTGGATGCGGGCCGAGGATCTCTTTTTCCTGCAAATCCAGGGATCGGGCGTCCTGACCTTCCCGGACGGCGTACGCAAGCGGGCCGCCTTCGCCGCCCATAACGGTCGCCCTTTCACGGGCATCGCCCGGCCTATGCGCGATCAGGGTCTGCTGGCGGATAACAACACGTCTGGCGACGCCATCCGCTCGTGGCTTGCCGCGCATCGGGGCCCCGAGGCGGACGCGGTTATGCGGCTCAACCCGCGCTATGTCTGGTTCAGCCTGAGCGACGATGACGGCCGCGACCCCGCCGGCGCCGCCGGGGTATCGCTTCCGCCCGGTCGGGCCCTGGCGGTCGACACCAGCCGCCACGACATGGGCGAGCTGTTCTGGATCGACGCCAGCGCGCCGGCCCTGACCGGCGCCTTCCCCGTCTATCGGCGTCTGGCCGTCGCTCTGGATACAGGCGGGGCGATCAAGGGCGAGGTGCGCGCCGACCTCTACCTGGGCCGAGGGGATGCCGCCGGGGTCGAAGCCGGTCGCGTTCGCCATGTCCTGCGCATGTATCGCCTGGCGCCGGTGGCGCCCGGAGGCTGACGGGCATGCCGCGCACGCTCAAGGCCGATGAACTCCATCTCTGGGGCCATGTCGTCGCGACGGTTCGTCCATTGCCCGGTCGTCTCGCGCCCGGGGTCAAGGCCCCGGCCGTTGAGCAGGCGCCGGCGCACCTTCCCATTCCGTCCGCCGTCGCCGCCCCGTCTCGTCCAGGACCGGCCACGCCGCCGGACCGTATCGAGCCGGGCCGCCAGCGCCGGATCGTTCGCGACACGGAGGCGCTGGTCGCCCGCATCGACCTGCACGGCATGACCCATGACCAGGCCCGCGCCGCGCTGGAATCCTTCCTCATGCGGGTCTGGTCGGAAGGCTATCGCGAAGCCCTGGTCATCACCGGCAAGGGCGCCCTGGGTGACGGCGTCCTGCGGCGGTTCACGCCCGAATGGCTGGCCGCGCCGCCGCTGCGCGCCATTGTCGCCGGCGTGTCCCAGGCGCACCGTCGTCATGGCGGCGAGGGCGCGCTCTATGTCGCCCTGAAACGAAAAGCCGCCAACTGACCTCGCGTCATACTGGCCGGGCGTTTCTGGCCGCGACATAGTCGTCGCAGAACGCGGGGATGCTGAATGGAAGAGCGAATAATCGTGATCGGCGCCGGCATGGCCGGCCTGTTCACAGCTCTGGCGTTGGCCAGGCCGGGACGGCGCGTGGACGTGCTCGAACGCGATCCGCCAACGCCCACTGGTGGGGCCGACGAGGCGTTCGCCGACTGGAATCGCCGCGGCGTCGGTCACCTCAGGCACAGCCACGCCTTTCTGGCCCGCCTGCGAAACATCATCCGCGACAACCACCCGGCCCTGCTGGAAGAGCTCCGCGCCGCCGGCTGCCAGGAGATGGGCTTCGCCGACGGTCTGCCCATCGTCAGTCGCGACCGCTACCGGCCCGAGCCGGAGGACGAGGCGTTGACCGTGTTGACCAGCCGGCGAACCACGCTTGAGCTGGTCATTCGCCGCTATGTCGAACGCATGGCCGGCGTCACGCTGCACAGCGGCGTCAATGTCACGGGCCTTGTGGGCGGACCCGACGCCGAAGGCCGGTTTGTCACGCGGGGCGTGCGGATCGGGGATGATGGCGCTGAGGGGGAAGAGACCGCCGACATCGTCGTCGACGCGGCCGGGCGCCTGTCCCAGGGCTTTGAATGGTTGTCGGAGGCCGGCGTCGTCTTCGAGGAAGAGAGCGAGGACGCCGGCATCCTCTACTACACCCGCCACTGGCGGTTCCTGCCTGGTCAGACGCCGCCCGAACGGGGCCCCATCCCCGGCGCCGGCGATCTCGGTTTCATCAAATACGGCGTGTTTCCTGGCGACAACGGCTGTTTCTCGATCACCCTGGCCGTACCGGAGATCGAGGAGACCCTGCGGCTGGCGGTCATGCGGCCTGACGTGTTCGACCAGATCTGCACCCTGCTTCCGGGCATAGCCAACTGGACCGATCCGGCCCGGTCCGAGCCGATTAGCAAGGTGTTCGGGATGGGCGATCTGAAGAGTCGTTGGCGCTCGACGATCCATCAGAGCCAGCCGATCGCCCTCAATCTGTTCTTCGCCGGCGACGGTCTGGTTCGCACCAATCCCCTCTATGGGCGCGGCTGTTCCTTCGCGGCGGTGGAGGCGTTTCTGTTGCGCGACACCCTGGCCGAACAGACCGACCCGGCGGCCCGGGCCGTGGCCTATCAGGCCGCCGTGGATCGTGATCTGCGGCCCTATTTCACCGACATGCGCACCCAGGATCGCCAGGCGATCCGCCGCGCCCGAAACACGCTCGACCCGGCCTACAGTCCCCGGTTCAAGGCCCGACTGATGAAGAGTTTCGGGGAAGACGCCGTCGCTCCGGCCATACGCTCCGACCCGGCGTTGCTGCGCGCCTTCATGCGCGGTTTCCACATGCTGGAGCCTTCCAGCACCTGGCTAAAGCAACCCTCGACCCTGGCCAAGGTGCTCGCCGCCTGGGTCACGCCCATGGCGTTCAAGCGCCGGTACTATCCGCCGAAGCTGGGGCCTGACCGGGTGGAGATGTTCGCCACGCTCGACCTACCCGCCGATGCTGACGCCCTCCGCCTAGGTCTTGTCGCCGCCTGAACGCCGCGCGCTCTTTTCGGCGATTCCCGACGTCCCTTCGCGGGACTCCAGCTGGGCCGCCACGGCGTCGGTGGAGACGCCGGCGGCCGCCAGAAGCGCCAGCAGATGGTAGAGGACATCGGCGGCCTCGGCGGTGAGATTGTCCGTGTCGCCGGCGCTGGCGGCCATGACTGCCTCGATCGACTCTTCGCCCAGCTTCTTGGCCGCCAGGGTCGGGTCGGCGAGCAGTTTGGCGGTCCAGGACGAGGTCGGGTCGCCGCCCTTGCGGGACTCGATGACGGCCTCAAGTCTGGCGATGACGTCTGATAACCGGCTCATGCCGTCCTCCCCTCGATAAGGCGGACCGGAATGCCGGCCGCCGCCATGGCGCGTTTGGCGTCGGGGATCGACACCTCGCCGAAATGGAAGATGGAGGCGGCCAGAACCGCGTCGGCGCCGCCCTCTTTCACGGCCTCGATCAGGTGGCCGGTATTGCCGGCCCCGCCGCTGGCGATGACGGGGACGGAAACAGCGCCGGTGATCGCCTTGAGCAGCGGGATGTCGTAGCCGGTCTTGGCGCCGTCGCGATCCATGGAGGTCAGCAGAATCTCGCCGGCCCCCTTCTTCACCGCGGCGACCGCGTAGTCGACGGCGTCCAGGCCGGTGTCCTTGCGACCGCCGAAGGTGAAGACGTCCCAGCCCCCGTCCGGGCGCTGGCGGGCGTCGACGGCGACCACGATACACTGGGTGCCGAAGGCGTCGGCGATGCGGCTGACCAGGTCGGGGTCGTCGACCGCGGCGGTGTTCACCGAAACCTTGTCGGCCCCGGCGCGCAGAAGCTGGCGGGCGTCCTCTACCGATCGTACGCCGCCGCCGACCGACACCGGCATGAAACAGACCTCGGCCGTCCGGGCGATGACGTCGAGAATGGCCCCCCGGCCTTCGTGGCTGGCGGTGATGTCGAGAAACATCAGCTCGTCCGCGCCTGCGGCGTCATAGGCGGCGGCCTGTTCGACCGGGTCGCCGGCGTCGCGCAGGGCCACGAAATTGACGCCCTTCACCACGCGGCCGTCCTTGACGTCCAGGCAGGGAATGAGACGGACCTTGAGCATCTCAGCCGGCGATCTTGAGGGCTTCGGCCGGGTTGACCGCGCCCTCGTAGAGGGAACGGCCCAGGACGGCGCCGGCGATGGCGACGCCCTTGCGCGCCTTGAGCAGCTGGATGTCCCTGACCGAGGCGATGCCGCCCGAGGCGATGACGGGAATGGAGACCGCGTCGGCGACCTCGCCCACCTGGGCGACATTGACGCCGGTCATGGCCCCGTCACGGCCGATGTCGGTGACGATCAGGGCCGCGACTCCCGCGTCCTCGAAACGCCTGGCCAGCTCGACGACGCCGAGGTCGGACGCGCCGGTCCAGCCGTCGACGGCGACCTTGCCGTCACGGGCGTCGATGGCCACGGCGATCATCTCGGGCCAGGCCTTGGCCGCCGCCTTGACCAGGGCCGGGTCCTTGACCGCCACGGTGCCCAGGATGACGCGGCTGATGCCGGTTTCGATCCAGCCGTCCACGGCCGCCATGGTGCGAACGCCGCCGCCCAGCTGCACGGGGATGGAGACCGCGTTCAGAATGTTGGCCACAGCCTCGGCGTTGACCGGTCGTCCTTCGACGGCGCCGTTCAGATCGACCACGTGCAGCCAGGAAAAGCCCTGACGCTGAAACTGTTCGGCCTGGTTGGCGGGAGACTCGTTGAACACGGTCTCCTTGTTCAGGTCGCCGTGCAGCAGACGCACGCAACGGCCGTCCTTGAGATCGATGGCGGGGTAGAGGATCACGCGGATATCTCCAGGAAGTTGGCCAGCAGCCTGAGCCCCTGGGTCTGCGACTTCTCGGGGTGGAACTGGGTCCCCATGATGTTGTCCCGGGCCACCACCGAGGCGAACCGGCCGCCGTGGTCGGTCATGGCGATGACATGGGCCGGATCAGTGGGCCGGAAGGCGTAGGAGTGGGTGAAATACATGTGGGCTCCCTCGGGGAGCCCGGCAAGCAGGGGATGGTCGGCCAGGTCGACGAGGCTGTTCCAGCCCGTGTGCGGCGCCTTGGCGGTCCGGTCGACGACGGGCAGGTGGGCGACGTCACCGGGGATCCAGTCCAGACCGGGGGTTTCGCCAAACTCCAGACCGCGGGTGGCGAGCAGCTGCATGCCCACGCAAATGCCCAGAAACGGCGCGCCGCGACCGATGGCCGCTTCGGTCATGGCCTCGACCAGACCGTCCCGCGCCGTCAGGGCGGCCATACAGGCCCCGAAGGCGCCGACACCGGGCAACATGAGGCGATCGGCCCGCGCGACCGTCTCGGGATCGGCGGTGACGACGACCTCATAGGCGGCCGGCAGGCTCTCCGCGGCTTTGCGAAGCGCCTTTTCGGCCGAGCGCAGATTGCCCGACCCATAGTCGATCAGGGCGACGCTCTGCATGGGATGATCCTTAGAGCGAGCCCTTGGTGGACGGTGCGCGTCCGTGGGTCTTGGGGTCGAGCTCCACGGCCTCGCGAAGCGCGCGGGCCAAAGCCTTGAAACCGCTTTCGGCGATATGGTGACTGTTCTCGCCGTAGAGGGTTTCCAGATGCACGCAGGCGCCGGCGTTCATGGCGAAGGCGTGGTGAAACTCCTTGAACAGTTCGGTGTCCATCTCCCCGACCTTGGGCCGCGAGAAGGCGACCTTCCAGATCAGATAGGGCCGGTTCGACAGGTCCAGGGCGCAACGGGTCAGGGTCTCGTCCATGGGGATATAGGCGGTCCCGAACCGCCGGATGCCCTTGAAGCCGTCGAGCGCCTTCTTGACCGCTTCGCCGATGACGATGCCGGTGTCCTCGACGGTGTGGTGCATGTCGATATGCAGATCGCCCCTGGTCTCGACCTCGAGGTCGAAGCCGCCGTGACGGGCGAAACTGTCCAGCATGTGGTCGAAGAAACCCACGCCGGTGGAAACCTTCGATTCCCCGGTTCCATCGAGATCGATGCGGACGCGGATCTGCGTCTCCTTCGTCTCGCGAACAACCTCGGCCGTACGGGCCATCAGAACAGTCCTTCCGCCTTCGCCAGGGCCTCGAGGGAGACCTGGGGTCTTGGGCCGTAGTGTCCGATCACCTCGGCAGCGGCCAGGGCGCCCAGGCGGCCGCAGACATCCATCGACCGTCCACGGGCCAGACCGAGCAAAAACCCCGCCGCGTATTGGTCGCCAGCGCCCGTCGTGTCCACGACTTTTTCCACAGGCACGGCGGCAATCACGTGGGGCGCCTGGCCGGCGAACACCAGGGAGCCGGCTTCGCTGCGGGTGATGGCGCAGACCTTGGTCCGGCTCGCCAGGGCCGCGGCGGCCTGGTCGAAGTCGTCGGTTTCGAACAGCGCCTTCACCTCGGCCTCGTTGGCCAGGACGATGTCGCATTCGGTTTCGATGAAGCCCAGCAGGGCGGCGCGATGGCGCTCAACCACAAAGGAGTCCGACAGGGTTATGGCCATCAATCGCCCGCTGGCCCGCGCCAGACCGGCGGCTTTGGCGAAGGCGCGGCGGGCTTCGCTGGGGTCGAACAGATAGCCTTCGAGATAGACGATCTTCGCGCCCTCGATCACGGCGGCGTCGACATCGTCGGGAGTCAGTTCGGTCGAGGCGCCCAGGAAGGTGTTCATCGTCCGGTGGCCGTCGGGGGTGACATTGATCAGGCTGCGGGCCGTGGCCGCGCCGCCGGTCAGGGGCGCGGTGTCGAAGGCCACGCCGATCGCCCTCATGTCGTGGGCGAAGACATCGCCCAGCTGATCCCTGGCCACCTTGCCCATATAGGCGGCCCGGCCGCCGAAACTGGCGACGCCGGCGACGGTGTTGCCGGCCGACCCGCCCGAGGTTTCCATTCCGGGGGCCATACGGCCGTAGAGCTGTTCCGCCTGGGTCTCGTCGATCAGCTGCATCGAGTTTTTCACCAGACCTTCGGCGGTCAGGAAGGCGTCGTCGCACGGGGCGATCACGTCAACGATGGCGTTGCCAATGGCGGCGACGTCGAAAAGATCTGGCATGGCGGGGTTCTGAACTGGCTGGAGGAGACCGGGGCTGGTTACAGGACAGGGCCCCGGGGGGCAACGCGCCGCATGGCGACGCCCTAGAAGAACAGCTCCCGTGACGGACAGAGGTCACGCACCTGGCAGTCGCCGCATTTCGGCTTGCGGGCCGTGCAGGTGTAGCGGCCATGCAGGATCAGCCAGTGATGGGCCCGGGTCAGGGCCTCGGCCGGCACGATGGCCATCAGGTCCTGCTCGACCTTGTCCGGCGTCTTGCCGTCCGACAGCTTCAGCCGATGGGCGACCCGGAAAACGTGGGTGTCGACGGCGATGGCCGGCTCGATGCCCAGTTCGTTGAGCACCACGCTGGCCGTCTTGCGACCCACGCCGGGCAGGGCTTCCAGATCCTCGCGGCGGGTCGGGGTTCGCCCGCCGTGCTTTTCCAGGATCAACCGCGACAGGGCGATGACGTTCCTGGCCTTGTTCCGGAACAGACCGATCGAGTTGATATAGCCGGTCAGCCCCGCCTCGCCGAGCGCGAGCATCTTTTCCGGGGTGTCGGCGACGGCGAACAGTTTCGTTGTGGCTTTGTTGACCTGGACGTCGGTCGCCTGGGCCGAGAGGGCGACGGCCACGACCAGGGTGAAGGGGTCATGGAAGTGCAGTTCTGTGCGCGGATCGTCCGACAGCGTCTGGAAACGCTCGAACAGCGCCGCCACCCGGGCCTTTTCCTTTGGCGACAGACGTTTTCGGGGGGCGGGTTTCTTCATCGTCGCGGAGGATGGAGCGCATCGCACCGTTCGCCAAGCGGGGCCGGCGGGGTATCGTCAGCCGCTTCCGGCGGTGCTGATCGGTCAAAATCCATCGTGAGCGCAAGAAGCGGGCGGATTTCGCCGTCGGCGTTCCCTAGATTTCGGCCATGGCCCACGACATGACCCCGTCCGACCCCTCCGCCTCCGGCGTCATCGTGCAACTCGAAGCACGCGCCCGGGACTATGACCGCATGGCCAGGGCGCTGGCATGGCTGGCCGAACGGTGGCGCGAGCACCCGTCACTCGACGAGGCGGCGGAGTCGGTTGGGCTGTCGCCTTTCCACTTTCAGCGTGTCTTCACTCGCTGGGCGGGCGTGAGCCCCAAGGCCTTCGTGGCGTCGATCGCCCATGCCGAGGCCCGCACCTTGCTGGAAGACGGGGCCAGCGTTCTGGACGCGGCCCTTGAGACAGGACTTTCCGGCCCTTCACGGCTGCATGATCTGTTCATCGCCCAGGAGGCCGTGACGCCGGGCGAAGCGCGGCGGCGGGGCGAGGGCCTGACCCTGCGCTGGGGCTTCGCGCCGACGCCGTTCGGCAACGGGCTGTTCGTGGTCGCGCCGCGCGGCCTGGCGGGACTGGGTTTCGCGGAGCCGGGGGGCGAGACCGCGGCCTTCGCCGATATGCGGGGCCGGTTTCCCGCCGCCGACTGGGTCAGGGACGATGATGTGGCCCAGGCGATGGCGACCCGGGCCTTCACCGACGGCGGCGGGCCCCTGCCGCTGGTGCTGATTGGCTCGCCGTTTCACATCCAGGTCTGGAAAGCGTTGCTGCGTATCCCTACCGGCGCCACGGCGACCTATGGCGATGTCGCCCGCTGGGCCGGCAAGCCCCGCGCCTACCAGGCCACCGGCGCAGCGGTCGGGGCCAATCCGGTCAGCCTGCTGATCCCCTGCCACCGGGTCATCGCCCGCGACGGACGGCTTACCGGCTATCACTGGGGTCTGGGCCGCAAGGTCGCCATGCTGGGCCTCGAGGCGGTGGCCGCCGCCGGTTGAGCCCTGCCCCCTCCCCACAAAATCGCGGTAAGACTGTCGACGTTGGAAGGCGAACGGGAAAATTGCCATGGAGTTTTCGCAGGCCGAGGTCGAGCGCTACGCCCGCCATCTGGTGCTGCGTGAGGTCGGCGGACCGGGGCAGCAGCGGCTCAAGGCCGCCAGTGTCCTGATGGTCGGCGCCGGCGGCCTGGGCGCACCGGCGTCGCTCTATCTCGCTGCGGCGGGTGTCGGCCGGATCGGCCTGGCCGATCCCGACACCGTCGCCCTGTCGAACCTGCAGCGGCAGGTCATCTATGCGACCAGTGATGTCGGGGAATCCAAGACGGCCGCGACCGCGCGGCGGCTGGCGGCGCTCAATCCCGAGATTTCGATAGAGACCCACCCCGTCGCGGTGACCGCCGAGAACGCCGCGGAGATCGTCAGCGGCTACGACCTGGTCCTCGACGGCACCGACGACTTCGCGACCCGGTTCGCCGTCTCCGACGCTTGCGTAGCGACGGGCCGCACCCTGGTCAGCGGGGCGATCGCCCGCTGGACCGGCCAGGTCGGGGTCTTTCCGGGCAAGCCTTGCTATCGCTGCCTGGTGCCGGATGTTCCGCCTGACGCGGAGACCTGTGTCTCGGTGGGCGTGGTGGGCGCGCTAGGCGGCGTCATCGGCGCGATGATGGCCCTGGAGACGGTCAAGATCATCACCGGCGCCGGCGAGCCCCTGACCGGTCGGCTGCTGATCTATGACGGCCTGGCGGGCGAAACCCGCACCGTCCGCATCGGCGCTGACCCCGACTGCCCGACCTGCGCTTGACCTGTCGGGTTTCACGCCATCTCATCCCCGGAAACGGGACGACGGGGAAACGCTGATGAAAACGCTGGGCAAGGTGCTGGTCGGACTGCTGGTCGTGGTCGCCGTGGTGCTGGTCGGCGGCTGGCTGGCTCTGCGGCGCCCGGCGATCCCCTACGAAGCGCTGGAGGCCAGGTACGCCACGCCGGCCTCGCAGTATCTGACGCTGAAGGACGGCGTCCGTGTCCATTACCGCGATCAGGGCAAACGCGACGGGCCGGTGCTGGTCATGGTCCACGGCTTCTCGGCCAACCTTGAGACCTGGGAGCCCTGGGTGAAGCGGCTGGGCGACCGGTACCGGATCATCAGTCTCGACCTGCCCGGCCACGGCCTGACCCGCGCGCCGGAGGGCTACAGGCTGAAGCGCACCGGCTTCGTCGACATCGTCGACGAGACGGTGACCCGGCTGGGCGTCGAAAAGTTCGTGCTGATCGGCAACTCGATGGGGGGCGGGGTGACCTGGAACTACGCCCTGGCCCATCCGGGCAAGCTTGAGGGCGCGGTGCTGGTCAACGCCGCCGGCTGGATCGAGCCGCGCGAGGACGGCGACGGGGGGCCCTTCATCTTCAAGGTCCTGCGCAATCCGGTCGGCCGGGCCATCGTCAAGGATCTGGACGTCAGCGCCATGACCCGCGCCGGCCTTCGCGACGCCTTCGCACCGACGCCGGACATGGCCGACGACGCCATGGTCGCCCGTTATGTCGAGATGGCCCGCGCCCCCGGCCACAAGGACATCATCCTGGGCCTGATGAGCGGCTACGACCCCAGGGACGCCGCGACGAAGGAAAAGCTGTCAAAAATCACGGCGCCGACCCTGGTCCTGCACGGCACGGACGACCGCCTGATCCCGGTCTCGGCCGCCGGCAGGTTCGGCGACGCCATCCCCGGCGCCACCGTCATCGTCTATGACAAGGTCGGCCACGTCCCGATGGAACAGATCGCCGATCGCTCGGCGGCCGACCTCGATCACTGGCTGAGAACGAAGGTCTGGCCGACCTTCGACGCTAAAGCATCGCCGGAATAACGCGGTCAGGCGGCCGGTGGCCGTCCATGAAGGTCTTGATGTTGACGATGACCTTCTCGCCCATGTCGATGCGACCCTCGACCGTGGCCGAGCCCATGTGCGGCAGCAGGACGACGTTGGGCAGCTTGAGCAGCTTGGGATTGATGGCCGGCTCGTGCTCATAGACGTCCAGGCCGGCGCCGGCGATCTCGCCGCGGGCCAGCATGTTGGCCAGGGCCCCCTCGTCGATGACCTCGCCCCGCGCGGTGTTGACCACCACGGCCTGCGGCCGCAGCAGCTTCAGCCGCCGGGCGGACAACAGGTGATAGGTCGCGGGCGTGTGCGGGCAGTTGATCGAGACGATGTCCATCCGGGCCAGCATCTGGTCGAGGCTTTCCCAGTAGGTGGCCTCGAGTTCCTCGGCGACGCGCGGGCTGACCGGCTTGCGGTTGTGATAGTGGATCGACAGGCCGAACGCCTTGCCGCGCCGGGCCAGGGCCTGACCGATGCGGCCCATGCCGATGATGCCCAGTCGCTTTCCCCATAGGCGGCGACCCAGCATCCAGGTCGGGGACCAGCCCTGGAATTCGCCCGACTGCACCACGTTGGCGCCCTCGACGATCCGGCGAGTGGAGGCCATGATCAGGCTCATGGTCAGGTCGGCGGTGTCCTCGGTCAGAACGCCGGGTGTGTTGGTCACCGTGATGCCGCGCTGGTTGGCGGTCGCCACGTCGATATTGTCGACCCCGGCGCCGAAGTTGGCGATCAGCTTCAGCCGCTCCCCGGCGCGTGACAGCAGTCGCGAGTCCAGGCGGTCGGTAATGGTCGGCACCAGAACATCGGCGCGGCTCATCGCGTCGACCAGTTCGTCGGGCGACATCGGGTGGTCATCGACGTTGAGTTCGGTGTCAAAAAGCTCCCGCATCCGGGTTTCAACCGGATCAGGCAGCTTGCGCGTGACGACGACTTTCGGCTTCTTGGCGGCCATGGACGCTTTCGATAAAGGCGTTGGCCCCTCAGGGGGACATCGCACCCTTAGCAAAGGCCCGGCGGACGGCCAAGGGAAGCTGGCATGATGATGTGCCCTGGGCGATCAATGCCGATATTGTTGGCGGTTCTGGCGAGCCTCGCCCTGGCCGGTTGCAGCGACCGCGACGCCGACCTTTGCGATACGCCGTCGACCCTGCCGGTGCCGCGTTTCGTCTCGCTGAAATTCGGCGAGGTCTATGCCCGCAACGGCCCGGGTGAGGATCATCGCATCCTTTGGGTCTGGCGGTCCAAGGGCATGCCGCTGAAGGTTGTCGCCGAAACCAGCGACTGGCGCCGGGTTCAGGGCCCTGACGGCGTCCCGGGCTGGGCGCACAAGCGGGTTCTCGATGGCCGGCTGACAGTCATGAGGGCAAGGCCCGGTCGCGCCCCGATGCGCGCCGGACCTCGGGATGACGCCCGCATCGTCGCCTGGCTGGTGCCCAACGCGGTAGCGGTCCTCGAGAAGAGCGACGGCGACTGGCGCAAGATCAAGGTGTCGGGCGAAACCGGTTGGGTGCGGTCCGGGGAGGTCTGGGGCGCCGGCGGGCCCACGCCCTGCCGCCCGCGTGAACATTGAGGCGGCTCCGCCCGCGTGCTACCCCCTCGCGCTGCTCCTGCCGCCCGGCGCGGCGATGTTCCGGTGATGTATGACCACGACGGCCCCTTCTCCGATGGCTCAGTCCAGCTACAGCTTCGATGAGCTGATCGCCTGTGGCCGCGACGAAACCTTTGGCCCCGGCAATGCCCAACTGCCCATGCCGCCGATGCTGATGTTCGATCGCATCATCGACATCAACGCCGACGGCGGCCAGTTCGGCAAAGGCCAGGTCGTGGCGGAGCTGGATATCAATCCCGATCTCTGGTTCTTCGCCTGCCATTTCAAGAATGATCCGGTGATGCCCGGCTGCCTGGGTCTGGACGCCATGTGGCAGCTGGTCGGCTTCTACCTCGGCTGGATCGGCGGCCCGGGCCGCGGCCGCGCCCTGGGTGTCGGCGAGGTCAAGTTCACCGGTCAGGTGACGCCCAAGGTCAAGAAGGTCGTCTACCGCATCGAACTCAAGCGGGTCATCAACCGCCGGCTCGTTATGGGCATAGGCGACGGGGTGCTCGAAGCCGATGGCAAGCCTATCTATGAGGCGAAAGACCTCCGGGTAGGCCTGTTCGATCCGAAGGATATGGACTGAACCCGTCGGTCGCGGCGTAAACGGGTCCGGTCCACGCGGGCCGGACGGGGGAAGTGAAAGGAATTTGCATGCGGCGCGTGGTCGTCACCGGTATCGGAATCGTGTCCTCGATTGGCGCCAACGCCAATGAGGTCACCGCCTCTCTCCGCGACGCGAAGTCGGGCGTGAAATTCACCCAGGAATATGCCGATCTCGGCTTCCGCAGCCAGGTGCAGGCCGCGCCCGACTGTGACTGGGCGTCGATTGTCGACCGTCGCGCCGCCCGCTTCCTCGCCGAAGGCACCGGCTGGGCCCATGTGGCCATGGAACAGGCCATCGCCGACTGCGGGCTTGAACCGAACGAGGTGTCCCACGACCGCACGGGCCTGATCGTCGGCTCCGGCGGGCCGTCGACCAAGATCATCATCGAGGCCGCCGCGATCACCCGCGAGAAGGGGCCCAAACGGATCGGTCCGTTCGCGGTGCCCAAGGCGATGAGCTCGGGCGCGTCGGCGACCCTGGCCACCTGGTTCAAGATCCGCGGCCTGAACTTCTCGATCAGCTCGGCCTGCGCCACCTCCACCCATTGTATCGGCTCGGCCTATGAGCAGATCCAGATGGGCAAACAGGACATCGTCTTCGCCGGCGGCGCCGAGGAGCTGGACTGGAGCCTTTCGAACATGTTCGACGCCATGGGCGCCATGAGCAGCAGCTTCAACGACCGGCCGGCCACCGCCAGCCGCGCCTATGACGCCAACCGGGACGGCTTCGTCATCGCCGGCGGCGCCGGGATCGTGGTTCTGGAAGAGATGGAGCGGGCCAAGGCCCGTGGCGCGAAAATCTACGGCGAAGTCGTCGGCTACGCGGCCAATTCGGATGGTTTCGACATGGTCGCCCCGTCGGGCGAAGGCGCGGTGCGCTGCATGAAGCTGGCGCTGGACAGCGCCGGCGGCCGCACGGTCGACTATCTCAACCCGCACGGAACCTCGACCCCGGTCGGGGACATCAAGGAGATGGAGGCCGTGCGCGAGGTGTTCGGGAGCAAGGCTCCGGCCATCTCCTCGACCAAATCCCTCACCGGCCACAGCCTGGGCGCGGCCGGGGCGCAGGAGGCGATCTACAGCCTCTTGATGCTCAACAACGGTTTCCTCGCTGAAAGCGCCAATATCGAAACCCTGGACCCGGCCTTCGAGGGCCTGCCGATCCTGCGCAAGCGCGAGGATCGCCAGGTCGAGACGGCGATGTCCAACAGCTTCGGCTTCGGCGGCACCAATGGCTGCCTGATCATGGCGCGGGCCTAGGCCCCGCCGCTTCCCGCACAGATACGGATCCCGCAATGGCCGACGATTACAGCTTCCCCAAGGGCGACCTGATGAAGGGCAAGAAAGCCCTGATCACCGGCGTGGCCAATCACAACTCGATCGCCTTCGGCATCGCCTCCCAGCTGGCGGCCCAGGGCGCCGAGGTGGCGCTGGCCTACATGCCTGACATGGAAAAACGCGTCCGGCCGCTGGGTGAAAGCCTGGGCGTGAAAACCTTCGTGCCCATGGAGGTCACCGACGACGCCTCGATGGACGCGGCCTTCGCCCAGATCGAAAAGGAACTGGGCACGCTCGACGCCTTCCTCCATTCGATCGCTTTCGCCAACAAGGACGAGCTCAAGGGCTCCTTTGTGGAGAACACCACCCGCGACGGCTTCCTGCGGGCGATGAATATCTCGGCCTTTAGCTTCGTCGACTGCGCCAAGCGCGCGGCCCGGCTGATGCCGAACGGCGGCTCGATGGTCACCATGACCTATCTGGGCGCGGAACGGGTCATCCCCAACTACAACACCATGGGCGTGGCCAAGGCGGCGCTCGAGGCGGCCACCCGCTACATCGCCCGCGACCTGGGTCCCCAGGGCATCCGGGTCAACGCCATCTCGGCGGGGGCCATGCGCACCCTGTCGCTGGCCGGCATTTCCGGCGGTCGCGGTATGCTCAGCCAGGGTCGGGCCTTCAGCGCCCTGAAGGAAGACACCTCGATGGAGGGCGTCGCCGGCGCGGCGCTGTGGCTGTTGTCGGAACTGGGCCGGTCGACCACCGGCGAGGTGGTTCACGTCGACGCCGGCTTCCACATGATCGGCCTTCCGGACGCCGAAGCGGCGGAAGGCTGAAACCCCCTTTTTGAGGGAGGCGCGCCGGCGCCGGCGCACCGATGATCGCGGTTTCTTGGGGAGATCGCGGATGTTTCTCAAAGCAGCCGCCGTGGCCCTGCTGGCCTGTCTCGCTGCGTCCCCCGCCCGGGCGGCGGCGGACCTGAAGGGCGACCTCTTCGCGGTCCTGACCGCGTTTCAGAGCGTTCCTGTCGGCAAGAGGACCGGCGTGGCGATCGGCACGGCAACCGCGGCCGGAAAGACCTTTCCGCTGGCCAATCTGCAGGTTTCCGACGTCAACGGCGGTGCATTCACCCTTACCCGCACGCTGCTGTTCGTTCCGGCCTCCGAAAAAACCCGGACCTATGGCTTCAAGCTGGTCAGCGGAACGGCCGACACCCTGAAGTTTCAGGTGACCCAGGCCGCGACCGACGCCATGCCGACGCTGGTCACCCAGTGTCAGGGAAAGAAAAACGGGTCGGGTCGGGTCAATATTCTGGTCCGCTGTTTCCGGCCGGACGTCGCAGCGCTTGGATCGCTGGCGGAACCCTCTTTCACATTTACCTTCAAGGCGGATCCGACGTTCGCCATCCAGATGGGCGAGGGCCTCGACAACCTGTTCGAAGTCGAGACCAGCAGTGACTTCCGGCCGGCTTTCTAGATCTTATAGGCGCGGATGAAGACGCGCGCGGCCTCGGCGGCGATCACGTCGATCTCGGCGTCATTGAGTTCGGGCGCGAGGTTGAGCAGAGCCTTGGTCTGGCGATGGCCCAGAACCATGCCGCCGAAGAACTCGGCCGCCTGCATCGGGTTGGCCACGGCCAGCCGACCCGCGCTGGTCTCAATCTCCAGAAAGCGGGCGAGTTCGGTGCGCGAATGTTTGGGGCCGCTCTCGAACACCTCCCGGGCCAGGTCGGGCATCTCGCTGGCGCTCTGGATAGTGACCCGCATAAGCGCGTAGTTCTTGTTGTTGACCACGGTCAGCAGCGTTCGGGCGTAGGCCGCCAGCGTTTCTTCCGGCCGTTCCTCGGCGCCCCGGGCGCGCAAGGGCGCGACAATCGTGGCCACGCGCCGTTCGACCAGCGCCCGGATCAGTTCGGTCTTGCAGCCATAGTGGTTGTAGACCGTCTGTTTGGACACGCCGGCGCGCCGGGCGATCTCGGCCATCGGGGCCGACAGTCCGCGCTCGCCAAGCACGACCGAAGCGGCGTCGAGGATGGCCTCGCCCTTCACGACATCGATCTGACCTACAAGGCGGGGCATCAGTGAACCTCGCTCTGCAGCGCGCCGCCGCCGGGAGGAACCCGGGTCGGCGAGGTCAACATGGCCATGACCGCTGCACAGGCTCCGCCGATGGCCAACAGGGCGAAGCTGTCGCCGAAGGCCAGGACCTGCGCCTTCTGACTGATCATGTACTGAAACGCCTTTCTGGCCGCGGCGTCCGGGTCGGCCACGCCCAGCTGCTGCATGCGCGCCGTCAGGCCCGCCAGCATGGTCTGAGCCTCGACGCTGGCGATACTGACCCTGGCCGAGATCTCCCCCATATGGACCGCCGCGCGGGTCGACAGGGTTGTCGAGAGCATGGCCATGCCGATGGCGCCGCCGACATTGCGGGCCAGGTTCACCATGCCCGAGGCGTCCTTGACCATGTTCTGCGGCAGGGTCGACATGGTCATCTGGGTCGTGGCGATCATCGCCACCATGACCCCGACGCCTCGAAAGACCTGCAGCCCGGCGAATTCCCAGAAGCCCCAGTTGTCGGTGATGGCGTGACCCATCCACATGCCCCAGGCGACCATGCAGAACCCGATGATCATCGGGCCCCGCGGGTCGATCTGGCGCAGCCATCGGCCGGTTATCGGCCCTGTCACGAACATGGCCAGTCCCGAGACGAGCATGGTGGTGCCGACCTCGGCGGCCGAGAAATGCCGAATCCGGCCCAGATAGAGAGGCATCAGGAAGGTGCCGCCATAGAGGGCGGCGCCCGACACGGACGTCATGATGACGCCCAGCGTGAAGTTGCGGTCGGCGAAGGCCTTCACCTGCACGATCGGCTGGAGATGGGTGATCTGGCGCCAGATGAAACTCGCGCCCGTGACCACGGCCAGGACCGTGAGCCAGAGGATGGCGTCGTCCTCGAACCAGTTGTTCTTGGAGCCCTCCTCGACGACGTACTGCATGCTCATCAGGAAGGCGGCCATCAGCGCCAGGCCGGTCCAGTCAAAGTTCTTGCCCAGGCGTCGGTCGCCTTGATCGAAGTTCCCCCAGCGACCGACCAGGAACAGGCTGAGCAGGCCCGGCGCGACGTTGATGAAGAACAGCCAGCGCCAGTTGAGCCACTCGGTCAGGTGACCGCCCAGCGTCGGGCCGACGGTCGGCGCCAGGGTGACGATCATGCCGGTGACCACATTGGCCGTGATGCGTCGCTCGGGCGGGAAAGCGCTGAACGCCGTCGCGAACACCGTCGGCACCATGGCGCCGCCGACAAACCCCTGCAGCGCCCGGCACAGGATCAGCATGTCGATGCTGGTCGACAGGCCGGCCATGACGCTCATGAAGACGAAGCCGGCGCAGCTGGCCATGAACACCTTCTGGGTGCCCCAGAGCCGCGACAGATAGGCCGAGAGCGGGATCATCACCACTTCGGGGATCAGGTAGGCGGTCTGGATCCAGCTGACCTGGTCGGCGCTGGCGCCCACCCCGGCCTGGATCTGGGGCAGGGAGGCGGCGACGACCTGGATATCGAGAATGGCCATGAACTGGCCGATCGCCATGCCGCCAAACCCGAGGAACAGCATGGGCCAGTTGACGGCCGGCGGGTCCTCCGCCGCTTTCGGCGGGGTCTCGGGACCGGTCAGGGTCGCCACGGTCATGGAGCTAGCGGGCCTGGCCGGTGCGGGCGTAGCGGGCCGGCGCCTGGCCGGTCTCGGCGAAGCTGGCGCCAGTGCTGTCGCGGACATTGACCCGGACTTCGATCGAGAGGCCGGGCCGCAGGGCCGCCGCCAGGGGTTCGCCGGCGTCCACCGCGATGCGGACCGGGATTCGCTGGGCGATCTTGGTGAAGTTGCCCACGGCGTTTTCAACGGGGATCAGGGCGAATTCAGCCCCGGTGGCGGGCGCAAAACTCTCCACCCGCCCCTTTATGATCTGACCGCCAAAGGCGTCGGCCCGGATTTCGACAGGCTGGCCGACGCGCAGTCGCGCCAGCTGGGTCTCCTTGAAATTGGCGACGATGAAGGCCTGACCCAGGGGCACGATGCTCATCAGGGCGGCGCCGGGCTGGACCAGCTGGCCCGGCCGGACCGACCGGGCGCCGACGACGCCCGCGGCCGGTGCGCGGATAACGGTGCGCTCCAGGTCCAGGCGGGCCTGTTCGACGGCGGCCCTGGCCCCGGCGGCCTGGGCGACGGTCTGGGCGCGAGCCGAGCGAAGGGAGGTGGCGACGCGACGTTCGGCCTCCAGTGCGGCGGCGGCCTGGGCCACCGACGCGTCCGACTGCGCCGCGCCGGCGCGGACCGATGATAATTTCTGGTCAGAGACCCAGCCCCGGGCGGCCAGGTCGCCGTACCGTTTGAGGTCGGCCTGCATGCGGCCCGATTCCGCCCGGGCGCTGGCGACGCCCGCGGCGCGCTCGGCGATCATCGCCTGTTCGAGAGCGGCCTTGTCATCCACGGCCGCAACCGCGGCGCCGAGCGCGGCGGCGTTGGCCAGAGCCTGATCCAGTCTGGCCTGAAACGTCGTCGGATCGATCCTGGCCACAACCTGACCGGCCTCAACGTGCTGGTTGTCGGTGACCAGAACCTCGACGACATATCCGGAGACCTGCGGGCTGACCTGGACGGTGTCGGCCTGGACAAAGGCGTTGTCGGTCTTCTCGAAGGTCTGTTTGTCGATCCACCAAAGAGTTCCGCCCACGAGGATCGCCAGGACGGCGAGGCCCGCGACAGCCATGGGAACCAACTTGTTTCGGGAGGCAGACGGCATTGCATGTCCTCGAGCGGAGATCGGAAGGGCGCGCTTGTCGTTCCGATCCGAGGCGATAGTCCCACCGGATCGTAGCGGCAAGCGTTAAGTGGACGGTTGCGTCCAGTAATCAAGACGTGTTCCGCTTTCACCCGGCCCCGGCTCACGATAGTTTGTCCCCGATGACCGCGATCCCCGCCACACCGCCGGCCCTGCGCTGGGTTGCCCTGTTCCTCGTCGCCTGCGCGGCGCTGGGCCTGTTTCTCGGATTCCGCGACCAGATTCGCCGGAACCCGCCCGACTGGTACACCGGCTCTGAACGGGCGGCGTCGTCGCTGCCGGTGACGCCCGATGGCATTCAGGACGCCGCGCCGTTCGATGGGGCGACGCTCCAGGCTCCGCCGACCGCTGATGTCGTGGTCGCGACGGTCCCGGCCCAGAAGCCGGCGGCGCCCGAACCGACGCCCGAACCGGAGGCTGTTCCCGCGCCGGCGCCCAGCACTCCGGCCCGGACGGCCCAGGCGGCGGCGCCGACGCCCAAACCGAAGCCGGCCCAGCCGAAGGCGGCGCCCTCCGCCGACCCCGTGGGAGACATCCTGGAGAGCCAGAGGTCCGATTCCGCGCCGCCCGTGGTGCCCTACTAGGTCATGGCTCGCTTCGACGCAGATGTGATTATCGCGGGTGCGGGCATGGCCGGCGCGACCCTGGCGCTGGCGCTGAAGAGCGGTGGGCTGGAACCGTTGCTGGTCGACCCCATGCCCTTCGACGCCCAGCTGTCGCCCACCTTTGACGGCCGGGCTTCGGCGATCGCCTTCTCCTGTTTCCGACAGTGGCGGACCCTTGGACTGGCGCCGTCCCTGGAGCCCCACGCCCAGCGGATGGACGAGATCCTGGTGACCGACGGCCGCAGTCCGGGCGCGGCGACGCCGGGTCAGACGCCGGTCTTCCTGCATTTTGACGCCGGTGAGATCGCCGACCGTGTCCAGGGCGAGCCCCTTGGATACATGCTTGAAAACCGCCGGATCCGCGCCGCCCTGGCGGCGGGCGTCACGGCGGCGGGCATTCCCGTCCTGGCCCCGGAGCGGGTCGTCGGGGTGACGGTGACGCCGTCGGGGGCGGAGGTGAGTCTGGCGGGCGGTCGCGTGCTGACCGCGCCGCTGGTGGTCGGCGCCGAGGGGCGTGGCTCGACGGTGCGCAAGGCTGCCGGAATAGAGGTGACCGGCTGGGACTATCCCCAGACCGCCGTTGTTTGCACCGTAAAGCTGGACCGCGGCCACGGCGGCGTCGCTCACGAGTACTTTCTACCGGGCGGGCCGTTCGCCATCCTGCCCCTGACCGACGACCGGGCCAGCCTGGTCTGGACCGAGACGCGCGACCGCGCGGAGGCGCTGCGCGAGGCCCGACCGGAGATGTTCCGGGCGCATCTGGCGCGCCGGTTCGGAGATTTCCTCGGCGACATCGAAGTGGTCGGCCCGGTCTTCATCTACCCGCTGTCACTGGCGATCGCCGAGCAGTTCAGCGCGCCGCGGGTGGCTCTGCTCGGCGACGCTGCTCACGCCGTGCACCCGATCGCCGGCCAGGGTCTGAATCTGGGCCTCAAGGGGGCGGCGGCCCTGGCCGAGGTCATTCTTGACGCGGCTCGCCTGGGCGAGGACTTCGGCGCGGAACTGGTGCTTGAGCGCTACGCCCGCTGGCGGCGTTTCGACACCAACACCCTGGCGGCGGGCATGGACGCCTTTGTTTGGCTGTTTTCCAACGACAATCCCGTGCTTCGCCTGGCGCGCGGCGCGGGCATGGCCGCGGTCAATCGAATTGGACCGGCGCGCCGGTTCTTCATGCACGAAGCCGGCGGCGCGGTCGGCGACCTGCCGCGGCTTTTGCGCGGCGAGGCGCTTTAGGCGTCCAGCGCGCGCGCCTCTTCGGGCAGCATGATCGGCACGCCGTCACGGATCGGATAGGCCAGTTTCGCGGCGCGGCTGACCAGTTCGCCGCGTTCACGGTCATAGGTCAATGGGCCCTGGGTGACGGGGCAGACCAGGATTTCCAGCAATCGGGGGTCGACCTCTGCGGTCGGAGCGGGCGCGTTCATGGCCGGGTTCTACTGCATCAGGTGGGGTTCGTCATCGTCGCCGGCGGCGTCGATCTCAAGCAGGGCGATCAGGACCCGCGCCCGGTCTGTGAGACTGGGCGCCTCCAGCAGCGCCTGTTTCTCAGCCGGCTCAAACGGCAGCCCCATGGCCAGGCTGGTGACCAGGGCGTCGGAGGGCGCCTGTTCGGCGGTGTCCCAGTCCACGCCCAGGCCGCGCTGTTCGAGATAACGCGCGAGGGCCTTGAGAAAGCGTGGGCGGTCGATGGCGCTCAGCGGTTCGGGTGTCTGTAGGTCAGCCTCGAAGGGCGTAAACCGGGTTCTGACCTGACGATAGGGCGTTCCCGCCGGCAGTTCGTCGCCCAGTTCAAACCGGCACACCCCGGTGAGGGTGATCAGGTAGCGGCCATCAGATGTTTCAGCGAAACTGGTCACCTTGCCCGCGCAGCCCACCGCCGCCAGGCCGGGCCGTTCCGGGTCGCCGCCGCGGATCTGGACCATGCCGATCAGCCGGTCGCCGGCCATGACGTCATCGATCATGTTCAGATAGCGGGGCTCGAAGATGTTCAGCGGCAGCTGCCCGCCCGGCAACAGCAGGGCGCCGTCCAGGGGGAACACCGGGATGGACTGCGGCAGTTCGATCGCCTTGCTGTATCCGGCGGCCATGGTCCGTCCTAGCTGAAGAGAATGGAGGATAGGCGCCGGCGGCCCTGCCGGGCGACCTCCGAGCCCTGACCGGCGGCCTCGAACACGACCAGCAGCTGTTTGCGGGCGGCCTGGTCGTTCCAGTCCTGGTCTGCGGCGATGATGGTCAGCAGGTGATCGACGGCCGCCTCGAACTGACCCTGACCGGCGAGGGCCCCGGCGAGATCGAACCGGGCCTGATGATCGGCGGGGTCGGCCGCCAGGGCTTTCTCAAACGCGGTGGTCTCGGTGGCGGCGCCTTCGGCCAGAATCAGGGCGGCCCGGGCCGCATCGAGATCGGGGTCTTTGGCGTCCGCGGGGGCCAGACCCACGATGTCCTTCGCCCGCTCATAGTCCCCGCCGGCGATGTAGCAACGGGCGAGGCCGCCGATCGCCTTGATGTTGGCGCGGTCCATCTGCAGCACCGCGGCGAAAGCCTGGGCGGCGCCGCCCATATCGCCGAGGTCCAGCGACTCGCGGGCCTGGGCCAGGATCTCATCGACTTCGGAAACCGGCGGCGGCCCGACCAGACGGTCGACGAAGGCCTTGATCTGGCTGTCGGGCTGGGCGCCCATGAAGCCGTCGACCGGCTGACCATCGACGAAGGCATAGACCGAGGGGATCGACTTGACCTGAAGCTGGCCCGCGTAGGCGGGATTGCGGTCGACATCGATCTTGACCAGCTTCACGGCGCCGTTCAGCGCCATCACCGCCTTCTCAAGGGCCGGGGTCAACTGTCGGCAGGGACCGCACCAGGTGGCCCAGAAATCGACGATGACCGGGGTGGTCTTCGAGGCCTCGATGACATCGACCATGAAACTGGCGTCAGAGCCGTCCTTGATGATGTCGCCAGCGGCGACCTTGGGCGCCGCGCTCTCTCCGATCAGGGTCATGCTTCAATCCCGCGTGCGGGCCAGACAGGGCCCGCGTTCAAAATGTCCTGCCCCCAAGATGGCCCCGCACGCCCCTCGGTTCAATTCGGTTCAGGCCGGAATTACCCGCATGGCCGCGAAATCGACGATCAGGGGGGCGATCTCCAGGGCGCCGAGGAAGCGCCGAAAACCCGCCTGGGACAGGCTCATCGTGGCGGTGTTGATCAAGGGATGGAAGTTGACCGGATCGGTGCGGGCCAGTTCGGCGTCGAGCACGAACCGGACGCGGCGGTCGACATCGTTGATCAGGCCCAGCGCCGTGACCGATCCCGGCGTGACTCCCAGGGTCTCCTGCATAAGCTCGGGCTTGCCGAACGACAGCCTGGCCGATCCGATGACCGGATGCAGTCCCTTGAGATCGATCCGGGTCGTATCGAGCGCCGAGATCAGCCACAGCTGACGCCTGGCGTCCTTCAGAAACAGGTTCTTGGTGTGGCCGCCGGGCAGACCCGCCTTGATGTCGTCGCCCTCGCCGACGCGAAATACGGCGGGATGATCGAGCGTCGCATGGGCCACGCCCAGTTGATCCAGGAAGGCGATGAGGTCGGTTCGGGTCTTCATCGCCAAGCCTTAACCCAAAGGCCGCCTCTTGCGGAACCGGCCGTCGCGCGCCAGAGGTGCTGACCCGGACAATGTGAGAGGCCGCCATGCTTCTGGAGTGTTACCCGACCAGCCAGCGCCCGCCGGACATTGTGCCGGGCCGTCCGCAGCGAGCCTGGATGGATGCTTTCGCCGAGCGCCATCCCTATCGTTGCCTGCCGTTGTCGATGGCCAACACCTCCGGGTGGGAGATTCTCTGTCCGGTGGGATTCACCGCCGAATGGAACGGCGGCGCGCACCAGGATTGCATCACCTTCACGCCGGACCATGGCCACCCCGACTTCCACGACTTCGTCAAAAGCCATTTCTCGCGCGGCATCGTCACCATGCATCCGGGCTATCTGTTCCGCACGCCGCCCGGCTGGTCGATGTGGGCCGGCGGGCCGCCCAATCACGTCAAGGACGGCATCCAGCCGCTCGTTGGCCTCGTCGAGACCGACTGGCTGCCCTTTCCCTTCACGATGAACTGGATTTTCACCCGTCCGGGGCGGGTGCGGTTCGAAAAGGGCGAACCGTTCTGTTTCATCACCCTGGTCCAGGACAAGGCCCTGGCCCAGGTCCAGCCGGTGACGCGGTCGCTGGCGTCCAACGACGATCTGCGTCTGCAATATGACGCCTGGTATCGTCAGCGGTCGGAATTCAACAGCCGTTTGATGAAGCAGGATCCCGAGGCGGTGCGTGACGCCTGGCAGCGTTATTATTTCAAGGGCGAGCTCCCCGACGCGACGGGACCGGCTCCCACCGATCACATCAACAAACGCCGCCTGAAGGCCCCCAGGCTCGGGCGTTGAATTTGGCGGGATCAGGCGCTTGCCAAGGGTTTGACCCTCTGCCATAAGCCGCCTCTCGATTTTCGGGACGCAGCAAGACGCGTCCCTGGAGCGCGGGCGTAGCTCAGTGGTAGAGCACAACCTTGCCAAGGTTGGGGTCGAGAGTTCGAATCTCTTCGCCCGCTCCAAAATATCCGCGAAAGACACAGACCGACACGGCCCCTTCGGGGGCCGTTGTTGTCTGTGCCGCGAGACGCCCGTCGGATAACGGCGTTCAGCGCGTTAAACCCTTTTTTCGCAACTGCGCTGGATAGTGCCCGACAGTAGATTCCTCAAAATGGGGGCGGGGCATGTTGCAGGATATAGTCGGCCTGGTCGGCGAGCATGACTACCGGGTGGTTTTCATCGCCCTGGCAGTGTGTTTGTGCGGTTCTATGACCGCGTTCCGGCTCTATTCAAGGATGAATGGCGCCAAGGGGCTGGTCCGCGGCGCCTGGCTGCTGCTAACCGCCCTGGTCGCGGGATCGGGCGTGTGGGCGACCCACTCACTGGCCATGCTCGCCTTTTCTCCCGGCCTCAAGGTCGGCTATTCGCCAACCGGTCTGATGCAATCCCTGATGGCGGCGGTCGTGCTGCTGGCCGCGGGCTTCTTCGCGTCGGGAGCCAATCGCGATCGCGCCAACCAGTTCGCCGGCGGGCTGCTGATCGGCCTGGGCGTGGCTGCGATGCACTACAGCAGCATGTCCTCCTTCGTGACCCAGGGCAGGGTGGAGTGGGAAGCCGCGCTCATCGGCGCCTCGGTCGTCCTTGGCGTGCTGGGCTCGACCGCCGCCTTGGTGATCGCTGGTCGCGCGACCAGCTTCCTGCGCCAGTCCCTCGCCGCGCTCATGTTCACCACCGGCGTCGCCGTCCTTCACCTGACGGGCATGACGGCGATGACCATCATTCCCGACGCGAGCGTCGTCGTGCCCGATCAGCTCCTCTCGGGCGGCATGATGGCCCTGGGGGTCGCGGTGATCACCGGCATGATCATCCTCGGCGGCCTGGGCGCCATGCTGATCGAGTCCCAGACCAGCCGCTCCGCGCTCGAGCGCATCCGGATCCTGGCCAACGCCGCCTATGAGGGCATCGTCGTGATCCAGGGCGGCGTCATCAAGGACGCCAACGCCGCTTTCTGCGACCTTGCCGGCCTTGGCCTGCGAGACCTTTATGGGCGGCCGTTCGATGACGCCCTGCTGTCGTTCGACGACGATCTGGGCGTGCGGACAGACGCCGAGCGCCGCGAGGGCCGGATGCACCCCGTCAACGGCGGTCAGTCGGTTCCGGTCGAGGTCTTCGCCCGGGTCATGGACGACGGCGCGCGATCCGATACCCGAGGCCTTACCGTTCTGGCCATCCGCGACCTTCGTGAGCGCCGCTCGGCCGAGGAGAAAATTCGTTATCTCGCCGAGCATGACGGCCTGACCGGCCTGCCCAACCGAAATGTGCTGAAGTCACGGCTGGCATCGGCCCTCGACCGGGTCGAGGCGTCGGGTGAGACCCTGGCCCTGATCTGCGTCGATCTTGATCACTTCAAGGAAGCCAATGATCTGCATGGACATCTGGCCGGGGACGCGGTCCTGATCGAGGCCGCCCGCCGGCTGCAGAGCAGCGTGCCCGCCCCGTCGTTCGCCGCCCGGCTCGGCGGCGACGAGTTCGTCGTTGTCCAGATCACCGATCAGGACCAGCCCACGGCCGCCGCCGAACTGGCCGGCCAACTGCTCGATGCGCTGAAGGAGACCGCGATCTTCGAAGGCCAGGACCTGGCCATGTCCGCCAGCCTCGGAGTCTCGCTCTATCCCGACGACGGTCGGACGGTCGAGGCCCTGCTCGCCAACGCCGACATGGCGCTTTATCGGGCCAAGGAAAGCGGTCGGGGCGTCTATCGCTTCTTCAAGCGGGAGATGGACCAGACCATTCGCGAGCGGCGCAACCTCTCGCGGGAGCTGCGCCAGGCGATCCTCGACGAGGACCTGGTCGTTCACTATCAGCCCCAGGCCCGGGCGGCGGACGGCGAGATTTTCGGCTTCGAGGCCCTGGTGCGGTGGCGCCATCCCGTGCGGGGCATGATCCCGCCGCTGGACTTCATACCGCTGGCTGAAGAAACGGGATTGATCCTGCCTTTGGGCGAGTGGGTGTTGCGACGCGCCTGCACCGAAGCGGCCGGCTGGGAAAGACCGCTCTGTATCGCCGTCAACCTCTCGCCGCTGCAGCTGAACCAGCCCAACCTGGCCACGATGGTCCATGAGGTGCTGATCGAAACCGGACTGTCGGCGACGCGCCTGGAGCTGGAGATCACCGAGAGCGCCCTGTTCAAGGACTATCAGCGCGCTCTGGACAATCTGCGTCGCCTGAAGGCGCTGGGCGTCCGCATCGCCATGGACGATTTCGGCACCGGGTTTTCGTCCCTCTCGACCCTGCAGTCCTTCCCCTTCGACAAGATCAAGGTCGACAAGAGTTTTGTGGAGAACATCCACCGGGACGAGCGGGCGACGGTCATCGTCAAGGCCGTCCTGGGCCTTGGCCGGAGCCTCGACATCCCCGTGGTGGCCGAGGGCGTGGAAACGGCCGAACAGTTGGAGTTCCTGCGCAGCGAAGACTGCGCCGAGGTGCAGGGTTACGCCATCGGTCGCCCGGCGCCGGCGGACACATTGGGTGTCTGGACCAATGAGCTGCCATTGCCTGCGAAGGCCTCACCCGCGCCCAGGAAGCGCCGCAAGGTCGCCTAGCGCCGCTTGAGGCCGCCCATGATGCCGCGAAGGATCTCACGGCCGACCTGGCTGGCGATGGTCCGCACCAGAGTCTTGCTGAAAGCCTCGGTCATGGTTTGACGGCCAGAGGCGCGTTTTCGCGACTGGGGCGCGGCCTGCCGGTCGTCGCGATCACGCTGCGCGCGCTCCTTCTCCCAGGCCTTCTCTTCCGCTTCACGGCGTTTGGCGGTTTCCGCCGCTTCGGCTTCGTCGGCCGTCGCCTTGGCCGCGCGGCCGGCGCGCGCCTTGAGGATCTCGAAGGCCGATTCCCGATCCTTCAAGGCTTCATACACACCGCTGACCGGACTGAGGCGCATGACCGCCTGACGCTCGGCGGGTGTGTCCGGTCCGAGCCGTGAGGCCGGCGGGCGGATCTTGGTTTTGGCCACGACGGACGGAATGCCCTTGGCGTCCAGGACCGAAACCAGCGCCTCGCCAACGCCCAGGATCTGGATCGTCTCGGCGGTGTCGAAGGCGGGGTTTGGCCGGAAGGAGGAAGCGGCGGCGCGCAGCCCCTTCTGTTCGCCCGGCGTATAGGCGCGCAACGCGTGCTGGAAGCGGTTGCCCAGTTGGGACAGGACGGTGTCGGGAACATCCGCCGGGTTCTGCGTGACGAAGAAGACGCTGACGCCCTTGGAGCGGATCAGGCGCACCACCTGTTCGACCTTCTGGAGCAGGGACTTGGGCGCGTCGCGGAACAGCAGGTGGGCCTCGTCAAAGAAGAAGACCAGGCGCGGCTTTTCGGGGTCCCCGATCTCGGGGAGCTCCTCGAAGAGTTCAGACAGCAGCCAGAGCAGGAAGGTGGCGTAGAGCCGGGGGCTCTGGATCAGGGTGTCGGCGGCCAGAATGTTGACCATGCCCTTGCCCGCGGCGTTGACCCGCATCAGGTCCGAGAGCGCCAGGGCCGGTTCGCCAAACAGGTTGGCGCCCCCCTGGGTCTCCAGGGTCAGCAGTCCGCGCTGGATGGTCCCGATCGTGGCGGCCGAGACATTGCCGTATTCCGCGTCGACCGACTTTTCGTTCTCAGCGACATATTTGAGCGCCGCCTGGAGGTCCTTGAGATCGAGCAGCAACAGGCCTTCGGCGTCGGCGACCTTGAAGACGATGTTGAGCACGCCTTCCTGAACGTCGTTGAGCTCGAGCATGCGGGCCAGCAGCAGCGGGCCCATCTCGGAGACGGTGGTCCGCACCGGGTGGCCCTTCTCGCCGAACAGGTCCCAGAACACCGTCGGCGCGCCCTCCGACGTCAGGGTCAGATTCATGCCCTCGGCCCGGGCCGTAAGCCTCTCGTTCGGCGAACCGGGCTGGCTGATGCCCGACAGGTCGCCCTTCACGTCCGCTGCGAAAACAGGCACGCCGGCGTCGGAAAATCCCTGGGCCAGGATCTGCAGCGTGACGGTCTTGCCGGTGCCGGTGGCGCCGGCCACCAGGCCATGCCGATTGGCCCGGTCCAGCCGCAGCGTTTCCGGCTTGTCGGAAAAGCCTACAAAAAGCGTCCCGGGATCGCTGGCGCCGTCCATTCATCGTCTCCATAAAGATTGCGGGCGGAACCTACAGGTCTGGTCGTCGCTTCGCAAAGTCAGCCCATTGGCGACGGCGGCCGGTCCGAGCTCACGCTGAACAGACAGGAGACAGGGCATGGTGCAAACGCCAGAAAAAAAGCCGAGGCAACGGGCGGCGAAGCCGTCGCTCGTGGCGGAGCTGAAGGTCGACCGCATCAGCCGCAACGCCCTGGTCATTCTGGCGGTCATCGCCAGCGCCAGCGCCCTCTACCTCCTGGCCGACATCCTCACACCGCTGGCCCTGGCCGTGTTCCTCGCCGTGATGGTCGACAGTTTCGCCCGGCGCCTGGAAACCCACTGGCCATGGTTGCCCGACAACCTGTCGCTTGCGGTGGCCATTGTCCTGTCGCTGCTGATCTTTGGCGGCACCTTGTTGGTGGTCGCTGACAACGCCAGCAGCTTCATCTCCCAGATGGTCGGCTACGGGCCGAGGCTGGACGGCCTTCTGGCGCGCATCGCCGCCCAGATCGGGGTCGAGGCGCCGCCGCCGCTGACCCAGTTGCTCGATGACCTCAACCCGACCAAATACATCGGTCAGGTGGCCCAGGGCCTTCAGGGCGTGGTGTCTGACGCCGTTTTTGTCCTCATCTATCTGGGCTTCATCATCGCCTCGCGCCGGGGGTTCAAACACAAGATCGTGGCGCTCTTCCCGCACGGTCAGGAACGGGATGACGCGCTCGAAATCTTCAACCGCATCCGGTTTGGCGTGGAGCGCTATCTGTGGGTGCAGACGGTGACGGGGTTGATGATCGGAGGGGGGTCCTGGCTGGCCATGACCTTCGTGGGCCTGGACAACGCGCTGTTCTGGGCCTTCCTGATCTTCCTGGCCTCCTACATCCCGATCATCGGCGGCTTCATCGGCATTGTCTTTCCGGCCCTGTTTGGCCTGGTGCAGTTCGATACGCTCTGGCAGGGCGTCTTTCTGCTGGCGGTGCTCTATGCGATCCAGTTCCTTGTTGGAAACATCATCACCCCACGAATGCAGGGGGACTCGCTCAACATTGACCCGGTCGTCGTTCTGCTGGCGCTCGCCTTCTGGGGCGTGATCTGGAGTCTGCCGGGGATGTTCCTGTCCACGCCTCTGGCGGTGATGGCCATGATCATTCTGGCGGAGTTCGATGGGTCCCGCTGGATCGCGATCATGATGTCGGAAAATGGGGACCCGCAGGGGTTGAACGACGACGGGCGGCCCCGTCGCCCCAGGTCCGGTTCGCGGCCCGCGGCGGACGCCCCTTGAATCGGGCCAGACCGCTCTTATCTGTGTTTCTGTCCGGCCAGCACACGCAGTCGCCGGACCGGCTGGCGCCCCTCCTCCCCCCGAAAGCGGCGCCAGGCTGTAGTAAAATCGTCCCACCTTCCCCCAGGTGAGGATGGCGAGCGCCGCCGGACCCCCCTCCGGCGGCGTATTCGTTTCCGGAAGATCGCGGCGCCGTAGCGGAAAGTTCTTGCTTTAGGCGGCAGGTCGCGGTTGATCCGCGCCCCAAGCGCTCTACGCTGGCACAAAATTCCACGGGGAAACTCGATGAAGGGCGTAAGCCTTAACCCTGCCGCGCAGGGCCTAGATTTCGATACTTTGGCGACAGCTTTCGCCCATGCGCTCAAACGCGCGCCGGGCGCGCCAGACGCCGAAGAATCGGCGTTCATCAGCCAGATCGCGGCTGACCTGTCCATCGAGGAGTTGCCGACGGCATCCCCCGGGGCTCTGGGGCCACTGTTCGCCGACCTGTGGCGATACAGCGAGGCCCTTGAAGGCGACGATCCGGCCATCCGGGTCCGCCGCTGGACCAGCCCGGAAGGCGAGGACCTCGGTCGCGACCTGCTCGAGATCGTACAGCCGGATCGACCGTTCCTGGTCGATTCGATCATGGCCGAAATCGCCGACGCGGCTTTTCCGGTTCGGGCCATGTTCCACCCGCTCGTGCACCATCGCGGGCGGTGTCTGTCAGTCATCCAGGTGCATCTCGATCCGGTGGGCGACGACCGGGCCGAAGGCTTGATTGAAACCATGCGCGCGGCGCTGGGCGACGTGCGCATGGCGGTCGATGACTTCGTCCCGATGCTGGCCCTGATGCGGCAGGCCATTGATGATCTGTCCGGCGCCCCGGCGCCGGTTCCGGCCGAGGAACTGGCGGAGGACCTCGCCTTCCTGCGCTGGCTGGAGCGCGATCAGTTCGTTTTCCTCGGCGCCCGCATTTATGACTATCCGCGCCTGGCCGATGGCAGCTACGCCGCCGACGAGCCGATCTTCCAGCAGGAGGGCAGCCTGGGCGTGCTTCGCGACCAGGAGCGCCGGGTTCTTCGCCGCGGCAATGAGCCGGCGGTGCTGTCCAAGCAGCTCCGCCGCTACCTGGAGACCGATTCGCCGCTGATCGTGGCCAAGTCCAATCTTCGCTCCCGCATCCATCGCCGCACCTACATGGATTACATCGGGATCAAGCGGTACAGCGACGACGGCAGGCCTTCGGGCGAGGTCCGGTTCGTCGGCCTGTTCACCGCCGAGGCCTATGACGCGCCGGCCCGTGAGGTGCCGATGATCCGGCGCAAGGTGGCCAATGTGCTGACCCGCGCCGGCGTCTCGGTCAGCGGGCACAATGATAAGCGCCTGCGCAATATCCTGGAGACCTGGCCGCGGGACGAACTGTTCCAGACGCCCGAGGATGAGCTGCTGAAGCTGGCCCTGGGCGTGCTTCACCTGTTCGACCGTCCGCGGGTTCGAGTGTTCGCCCGCCGCGACCCGTTCGATCGTTTTGTCTCGGTGCTGCTGTTCGTTCCAAGAGAGCGCTACGACTCCGGCGTCCGTGAGCGGGCCGGCGTCCTTCTGGCCCAGGCGTACGGCGGTCGGGTCTCGGCCTGGTACCCCAGCTTTTCCGATGCGCCGTTGGCGCGCGTGCACTACATCCTGGGTCTCGACCCTGGCCAGTATGTCGAGCCAGACCTCGGCCAGGTCGAGGCCGAGATCGCTGAAACCGCCCGCACCTGGGACGACCGTTTCGAGGCCGCGGTCCGGGCCGTCGAACCGGCCGTCGGCGTGTCCGCCACGCTCGCCCGATGGTCGGGGGGATTCAGCAGCGGCTATCGCGAGTTTTACCCCGCCGGCGAAGCCCTGATCGATCTGGCCGAGATCGACGCCATGAGCGAGGAGGGATTTCGCACCCGGGCCTTCCGTGCGGCGTCCGATCCCGCGACCCGATTCCGCTTCAAGATCTATCGCAAGGGCGGACCCGCGACCCTCGCCGACGTCATGCCGATCCTCGAACATATGGGCCTCAAGGCGCTCATCGAGGACGCGTTCGACCTGTCGCCGATGACGGCCGGCGGCGAGCGCGAGACGGTCTGGGTCCATGAGTTCCTGTTGCAGGACGAGCAGGGCGAGCGTTTGGTTTTCGCCGAGGTGAAGGCAGCGTTCGAAGCGGCCTTCACCGCGGTCTGGAACGGTCGCACCGAGAGCGACGGCTTCAACCGCCTGGTGCTTGAGCTCGGCGTTTCCTGGCGGGAGGCGGCCCTGATCCGCGCCCTCGCCCGCTATCGTCAGCAGTCGGGTCTCGATCCCAGCCAGATGGTGCAGGAACAGGCCCTGGCGGAGTATCCGGGGGTCGCGCGGTTGATCCTCGACCTCTTCCGCATCAAGTTCGATCCGGCGATCGCCACCGACATCAAGGCCCGCGAAAGCCAGGCCGAGGCGGTGATGGGCGAGATCGTCATGGCCCTGCAGGGAGTCGAAAGCCTGGACCACGACCGGGTCCTGCGCCGTCTGGCTCTTCTGGTCGGCGCCATCAAGCGCACGAATTTCTACCAGACGGCCGCGGACGGCGGTCCCAAGCCCTACATCAGCTACAAGATCGCAAGCCGCGAGCTTGAGGACCTGCCCGCGCCCAAGCCCTATCGCGAGATTTTCGTCTGGTCGCCTCATGTCGAGGGCGTGCACCTGCGCTTTGGGCCCGTGGCGCGGGGCGGCCTGCGCTGGTCCGATCGCCGCGACGACTTCCGCACCGAGGTGCTGGGACTGGTCAAGGCCCAGCAGGTCAAGAACGCGGTCATCGTACCCGTGGGCTCCAAGGGCGGATTCTATCCCAAACAGCTGCCCCGGGGCGGAGCCCAGGATGTCATCCGGGCCGAGGCCATCCGGGCCTACCAGACCTTCCTGTTCGGCCTGCTCGACATCACCGACAACATCGACGCCGACAACACCGTCGTGCGGCCGCCGGCGGTCATCTCGCACGAGGGCGATGACCCTTATCTCGTCGTCGCGGCCGACAAGGGCACGGCGACCTTCTCCGATATCGCCAACGCCGTGGCCGAGTCCTACGGCTTCTGGCTGGGCGACGCCTTCGCCTCGGGCGGGTCGGCCGGTTACGACCACAAGGTCATGGGCATCACCGCCCGCGGCGCCTGGGAAGCGGTCAAACGCCACTTCCGCGAGGCCGGCAAGGACATCCAGACCACCGCCTTCACGGTCGTCGGCGTCGGCGACATGTCAGGCGACGTGTTTGGCAATGGCATGCTGCTGAGCAAACACATCCGGCTGGTCGCCGCTTTCGACCACCGGCACATCTTCATCGACCCCAGCCCCGACGCGGCCAGCTCCTGGGTTGAACGCAAGCGGATGTTCGAGCTGCCGCGGTCGTCCTGGGACGACTACGACCGCAGCAAGATCTCCGCCGGCGGCGGCGTGTTTTCGCGGGCTCTGAAGACCATTCCGCTGACGCCCGAAATCCGGGCGGTGCTCGACATCAAGGCCGAGACGGTGACCCCGTCCGAACTGATGACGGCCATCCTCAAGGCGCGAGCCGAACTGCTCTATCTCGGCGGCATCGGCACCTATGTGAAGGCGAAGGGCGAAACCAGCGCCGAGGCCGGCGACAAGGCCAACGACCCCATCCGCGTCAACGCCGGCGAGCTGCGGGTCAAGGTGGTCGGCGAGGGCGCCAACCTTGGCCTGACCCAGGCGGGCCGCATCGAGTTCGCCCGCAACGGCGGCCGGATCAACAGCGACGCCATCGACAATTCGGCCGGGGTCGACAGCTCCGACCACGAGGTCAATATCAAGATCCTGACCGGCATGGTGGAGCGCGCCGGCAACCTCACCCGGCCGGCCCGCGACAAGCTGCTGGCCTCGATGACCGACGAGGTCGCCGCCCACGTCCTGGCTCACAACTACGACCAGACCCTGGCCGTGTCGTTGCTCGAACAGGACGCCGCCGCCGACATCGACAACCACGCCCGCTTCATGATCGAGCTGGAATCCACCGGGCGGCTGGACCGCAAGGTCGAGGGCCTGCCCGACGCCGCCCAGATGCTCGAACTGGCCGCCGCCGGAAAGGGTCTGACCCGGCCCGAACTGGCTGTGCTGTTGGCCTACGGCAAAATCGATCTGTTCGACGAGATCGTCGCCTCTAAGGCCCCTGACGATCCCGCCTTCGAGCCGACCCTGGTCGGCTATTTCCCGGGGCCGCTGGCGACCTACGAAGACGAGATGACCCGCCACCGGCTGCGCCGGGAGATCATCGCCACGGTGGTCGACAACGAGCTGATCAACATCTGCGGCCCGTCCTTCCCGGTCCGGCTGCGGGCCTCGGCCGGCTGCGACACCGGGGCCCTGGTTACCGGTTTCGAGGCCGCCCGCCGCGTGCTGCGGTTCCAGGATAGCTGGGACGCGGTGGCGGCCCTGGACGGCAAGGCCTCGGCGGCGGGTCAACTGGCCCTGTTCCGGGCCCTGGCCCACATCATCCGCAGCCAGACCTTCTGGCTGGCCAGGCGCGCGGGACCCGGCGGCGTCGCCGCCCTGACCGAGCGTTACGGTCCGGCCATCGCCGAGCTCCGCGCCCTGACCCCGGCCATCCTGTCATCCTTCGAACAGAAGGCCGTGGCGCGTCGCGCCGCGATCTTCGTCAAGGACGGGGCTCCCGAAGCCCTGGCTGCGGATATCGCCGCCATCCAGCCGCTGACGACGGCGACGGGGCTTATCGATCTGGCCATGGACCGGGCCTGGCCCGTGACAGCGGCCGCTCACCTCTACCACCGCGTCGGGGCGGCCTTCAGTTTCGACCGGCTGCGCGCCGCCGCCGGCGAAAAGCGGGGCGGCGATCACTTCGAACGGATGGCCGTTCGCCGTCTGATCGAGGACATGCTGCTTGAGCAGGCCGAGGTCACCCGCGCGGTGATGACCTTCGCCGGCACGCCGGACGCGGCCGTCGATGTCGAGACCGCGCGCGCCACGGTCAATTCCTGGGCCCAGCTGCACTCCGGTCCCGGCCGGGTGGTGCGCAAGACGATCGAGGAAATCGAACAGGCCGGCGGCGGCTGGACCTTCGCCAAACTGACCATCGCCAATGCCGCGCTTCGGGAGCTGGTGGCCGCCGCGGCGGTGAAACCCTAGGCGAAGGCGGTCGTCAGCGCCTTGACGTAGTACTGCTCCGCCGTCGCCCGCAGGTCGGCGCGGTAGCGGGTGCGCGGGTCGTTGGCGTCGTCGTCGTCAAAGGCGTGGGTGGCGTCCGGAAAGGTCAGGACGTCCACCGACAGGCCATCGGCCTTGAGCCGGTTCAGGGCTTTCAGCGGTCCGGCCGTTCCGACGACCTGATCCTTGCCCCCGAGCACGGCGAACACCCTGGGCCTGTGACCCTGCCAGCCCCGCGCCGAGGTCAGGGACGGGAAACTGGCGTAGGGATAGACCAGGAAAGCCCCTTTCACCGCCCCGAGCAGCGCCGGGTCGGCGTCGCGCAGGCCGGTCATCCGCGCCGCGCCCGGGCCTTGCGAGAAGGCGTCCATGATGGTCCAGCCGCCATGGCTCCAGCCCGCCGCCAGGACGCGGTCGGCGTCGGCCCAGGGCTGGGCCTTGAGCCAGTGCAGCATGGCGTGGAGATCGCCGGCCCGCTGGGCGCCGCGCAGCGTGGCGCCGGTGCAGACGAACAGGCTGCCATCGAGACGCGACATGCCGCGCGGCTTGAAACTGTCGACGATGACCACGGCGACCCCGGCCTTGACGGCCGCGGCGGCGTAGCTGTTCTGGAACGGCTGGGACCCGGCGCAACCATGCATCTGCAGGGCGACGGGGAAGGGCCCGGTCCCCGCCGGTTTGAGGACGCGAACGCCGCTCGCCAGCAGGGTCGCCCGCCCGGCGAGGGTGTCAGCCCCCGGCGTCAATGGCGGAAGACCCTGACGCCGGTGAAGGCCATGGCCAGGCCGCGTTCGTCGGCGGCGGCGATGACCTCGGCGTCGCGGATCGAGCCGCCCGGCTGGATCACCGCCGTGGCCCCGGCCTCGGCCGCCTGGATCAGGCCGTCGGCGAACGGGAAGAAGGCTTCCGAGGCGCAGGCGCTGCCCTTCAGGTCGAGCTTGAAGTCGGCGGCGCGTATGGCCGCGATACGAGCGCTGTCCTTGCGGTTCATCTGGCCGGCGCCGACGCCCAGGGTCTGGCCGTCGCGGGCGAAGACCACGGCGTTGGACTTCACATGTTTGGCGATGGTGAAGGCGAACAGCATGTCGGCGATTTCGTCAGCCGACGGCGCCCTTTTCGTGACGATCTTCAAATCGCCCGGCAGGATCAGCGAGGCGTCGCGGCCCTGGACCAGGAAGCCGCCGGCCACGGAGCGGAACACCTCGCCGGCCGCGCGCGGATCGGGCAGGGCGCCGGTGATCAGCAGCCGCAGGTTCTTCTTTGAGGCAAACACGGCGATGGCGTCGTCATCAGCCTCGGGGGCGATGACCACCTCGGTGAACACCTCGACGATGGCCTCGGCCGCCGCCCGGTCGAGCCGGCGGTTGACCGCCACGATGCCGCCGAAGGCCGAGACCGGATCGCATTCCAGCGCCCGCTGGTAGGCGCTCAACAGGTCGCCGCCGGTGGCCACGCCGCAGGGGTTGGCGTGTTTGACGATGACGCAGGCCGGTTCGCTGAACTCGGCGACCAGCTCAAAGGCGGCGTCGGTGTCGGCGATGTTGTTGTAGCTGAGCTCTTTGCCCTGCAGCTGGCGGGTGTTGGCGACGCCGGGCCGGGCCGGGTCGCAGGCGTAGAAGGCCGCCGACTGATGCGGGTTCTCGCCATAGCGCATGGTCTGGATCAGGGTCCCGGCGATGGTCTTGCGGGCCGGGGCGGTCTGTTCCAGCTGCGCCGCGAACCAGGTCGAGATGGCCGCGTCATAGGCCGCCGTGCGGGCGTAGGCGCGGGCCGCCAGGGTCTTGCGCAGGCCCAGGGTGGTGGCGCCGTCGGTTTTCAGCTGGGCGATCACCTCGGCCATGTCGGCCGGGTCGGTGCAGACGGCGACATAGCCGTGGTTCTTGGCCGCCGAACGGATCATCGCCGGGCCGCCGATGTCGATGTTCTCGACGCAGGCCGCATAGTCGCCGCCGGCCGCGACGGTGGCTTCGAACGGGTAGAGGTTCACGTAGAGCAGGTCGATGCCGCCGATGCTGTGATCGGTCATGGCCTGCGCATGGTCGGGCGCGTCCCTGACGCCGAGCAGGCCACCATGCACGACGGGGTGCAGGGTCTTGACCCGCCCATCCATCATCTCCGGAAACCCGGTCAGTTCCGAGACATCCTTCACCGGCAGGCCGGCCGCGGCGATGGCGGCGCGGGTGCCGCCGGTCGAGACCAGCTCGACGCCCAGATCGGCCAGAACCCTGGCGGCCTCGACCAGGCCGGTCTTGTCGGAAACGGACAGCAGGGCGCGCTTGATGGAAGCGCGGTCAGAGGCGGCGGGATAGTCGGGGGCGGCGGGCATGCGGGCGTCTCCAGTCGATGAGGAAAACTTGCCCAGGCGCGCGGCACGGCGCGCGGTCAGCAAAAGTGGTCGCCGGTTTTGCGTCCGACCGCGCGCCAACCCTTGAGTTGCGCGCCGTCCGGGCGGCGAACCGCATTCCACTTCGCCTGACGGCGCGGCGTCCGCGCTCCCCGGTGGTCAGCCACCTTCAGCGCCAGTCACGCGAACGAGGCGGTAATAGGGGGAGACGGGGAAAAACGCTACCCCTCGGCGCGTGACAGTTTCCAGCGGATGCGCCCGCCCTTGTCGGCGCTGGCCTGGCCGCGGAGCACCACCTGGACGGTGCGGCGGGCGACGCCGTTGTCGACGTGCAGCGAAGCCTCCACCGAGGCAGAGACGGCGTCATTGCGCAGCCACCAGCCCTGGTCGGACGGGCCCTTGAGCAGAACGCTTTTGTTGTCGCGCGCCAGGGAGGCCCGGGCGTCGGGGTGGAGGTGGAACCGCACGGTGAAGGGGTAGTACCGGCGTGGCCCGGTGAGCTCCTTCTCCTCACGGGGCTGGAAACTGTCCTCGCCGCGCAATTCCTCCTGGACCAGGTCGAGGTAGAGCTTGCGCTCGTGGATCAGGCCGAACCGCTTGACCCAGCCATCATGGGAGACCTCCAGCCAGGCGGCGGCGTCGGACTCATGCCGTTTCACCTCGATCTTGCGCGGCGCGCCAACCAGGCGGGCGCCCAGGGCGGCGGCGGCGAAACCGCGCAAGGGCTGGCCGGTCGACATGTCGGCGAGACTGGCGGTCGAGGCGGCGTCGGTCAGGCGCAGGGCGTGCGACGCGCCTGAGTCCGCGGTCCAGCCACAGCCGACGATCAGCCGGTCGCCGCCGCAGACGATCTCCATGGCGGCGGGCTGGGCGCAGGCCGCCACGCTCCAACGGCCGCGCGCGGGCAGGCCGGCGTCGACCATGATCGCCAGGCTTTCCGACTGCAGCCGCTCATAGCCGCCATGAGGCGCCTTGCGACGCGATCGCTCCTCGCCTTCCTCGTGGGCCAGGGCGGCGGCGATTCGGCGGGGTCCCAGGGCGGCGCCGCCCTGAAACTCGACCAGTCGACCGTCGGGCATGGCGAAGAACCGCGCCGCGGCGCTCAGCCGGTCGATGGCCCGGGGCAGTTCGTCGGGTCCGGCCTGACCACGCTGGTGCAGGGCGTCATCCAGCGTCTGGAGATCGAACAGCAACTCCAGCCCGGTCTGCGGCGACCGGCTGATGTGGACGCCCTCGTGCGAGACGGTCGTCGCCAGATCGCGCGCCACCCGGCCCATGGCCGTATCGATCAGACGCTCGCCCGCTTCGCCGGCCAGGGCGCAGCCGGCGATTCCGGCCGCGACGGCCCGTTCGAGCGCTCGCTCAGGGGCCTGACCAATGCTGAGCAGATGCCGCGCCTGTCGAGCGAGGTCATCAAGCGCCTCGGCCCGTTCGGCGTCGGAGGCGCCGCTGGTCAGGCGCCGCAGACCGCACGCCAGGTTGAAGACCCGTCGCTCGATGACATCGGGGCCCCAGGAGAAGCCGTTCCAGCGGCCGAAGACGCGGCGCCAGTCATTTGTCAGTTTCAGCCCGGCCCGCGCACCGGCGTCGCCGGTGGCCAGCAGACCGCCCATCCAGCCCATCCGGTGGAGGGCCACGGCGAACCGGCGGTCGGGACTGGGCCGGTCGAACGGGTCGCCCCGGGCTCCGACCACCATCTCGGTTCCGGCCAGATCGAAGATGCCGGCCAGGATCCGTCGGCCGCGTTCGGGCTCGACCGGACGAAAGTCGCGCGGGTTGGCGGCGAGTCCCTCCGGGCGCGGTCGCGCGATGGCCATGCGGTGGAATGGCGTGCCGAACCATTCCCGTTCGGCCAGCCGACGGGCGCCTTCTCCGGCCGCCTGCAACGCAAGGGCGGCGGCGGAGGGCGAGGGCAGGCGAGGGGCCTCCATCGCGCGGCGCTCAGACGCCCTTCAGGGCGCGGATGTTGTTCGCATAGGCATCGGGACCGCCCCGGAACACAGCGGAGCCCGCGACCAGGGCGGTGGCGCCGGCGGCGACGCACTGCGGCGCGGTCTGGGGTGTCACGCCGCCATCGACCTCGAGCACGATGTCATGGCCGCTCGCGTCGATCATCCTGCGCAGGCGTTCGATCTTCTTCAGCTGGGCGGGGATGAAACTCTGACCGCCGAAGCCCGGATTGACGGTCATGACCAGCAGCAGGTCGACGTCCTCGAGGATCCATTCGACCTGCTCGACGGGCGTGGCGGGATTGAAGACCACGCCAGCCTTGCAGCCCAGTTCCCGAATGCGTTTGAGCGAGCGATGCAGGTGGGGACCAGCCTCGGGATGGATGCTCATCAGGTTGGCGCCGGCGGCCGCGAAGGCCTCGAGATAGGGGTCGGCCGGGGCGATCATCAGATGCACGTCAAAGGGCATGGCGACGTGTGGGCGGAGCGCCTTCACCACGTCGGGGCCGATGGTGATGTTGGGCACGAAGTGGCCGTCCATCACGTCGACATGGAGCCAGTCGGCGCCGGCGGCTTCGACAGCGCGGCACTCTTCGCCAAGACGGGAAAAGTCGGACGCCAGGATGGAGGGAGCGATGATCGGAACGGCCATGTCCTGATCTAACCGGGCAGGCCCGGCGGGACAAGGACGGGTCAGGCCTTGCGGACGATCCGGGCCGCGAAGAATCCGTCCATTCCACCGGCCATGTGGTGGGGAAGCATGCGCAGCCAGCCTTTGGGGCTCAGGCTGGCCTCTGGAGCGCCGCCTTCGCCGGGGCGAATGGGGTCGAGGGCGAACTCGGGGCGGCGGCCGAGGAAGGCCTGGATCTGGCCTTCGCCTTCTTCGGGCTCCAGCGAGCAGACGCAGTAGACCAGGCGGCCGCCTGGAGCCAGGCGTCGGGCGGCTGAGTCGAGCATCTGGCTCTGGACGACGGCGAGTTTGGCGATGTCGCCGGGCGCGGCGATCCACAGCACGTCAGGGTGTCGCCGGAAGGTGCCGGTGGCCGAACAGGGCGCATCAAGCAGGACCGCGTCAAACCGGCGCTCATCGGTCCAGGACCGCGCGTCGGCCGTCACCACCTCGGCGGCGAGTCCTGTTCGGGCCAGGTTTTCGGCCACCCGCTTGAGTCGATCGGCCGAACGGTCGAGGGCGATGACGGTCGCGCCCGCGGCGGCGAGCTGCAGTGTCTTGCCGCCGGGCGCCGCGCAGAGGTCGAGCGCCGTTTCGCCCGGCTTCACGGCCAACAGCCGGACCGGAATGGCGGCGGCGGCGTCCTGAACCCACCAACGCCCCTCGTCGAAGGCGGGCCATTCCGCTAGGTCGCCGCGGCGCGGGGTGCGAATCGAACCACCGGCCAGAACCTCGCCGTCCAGCTGTTCGGCCAGGGCGGCCGCCTCGGCGGGATCGCGAACCGTGAGGTCGGTCGCAGGTTCATTGGCGATGGTCGCGGCGATGGCGCGAGCGTCGGCGGCGCCCCAGGCGGCCTGCCAGCGGGACATCAGCCAGGGCGGCGCGAGCGCTTCGGGGTCATCGGCCGGCGGTCCGTCGCGGAGCAGGCCGCGCAAAATGGCGTTGACCATGCCCTTGAACGACCGGGTCGCCTTGGTCTTGTCGGCGATCGCGACCATGGTCGAGACAGCCGCATGGTCCGGAACGTCCAGCCAGAACAACTGGGCGACGCCAAGGCGAAGCAGGGTGATCACCCGATCTGGCGGCTGCCGCTGAAACTTCGGCGCCAGGAGGCGGTCGATGGTTCCCAGTCGGCGCAGGGCGACCATGGTCAGGGCGCGGGCGAAGGCGCGGTCGCGCGGCGCCAGTCGCGAGGTCGCCGGCGTGGCCATGACCTCGTCGAGACCGGCCCGCCGGGCCAGCGCCGCTTCCAGAAACTGTACAGCCGCTTCCCGCGCGGGGACGCCAGCCTCTTCAATGTCGCTCACCCGCGCCCCGTGCCCTGTCCGGGCGCGGGATGCAAGAGCCGGGTCAGGCCGCGGGCCGGCGCCAGCTGGTGATCACGACGATCAGAAAGCAGATCATGCCAAGGATGACGGGGATTTCCGAGGCCATCATCGCCTGCCCGGGAAGCTTTTGCTGCATGACCTGAGGCAGCAGGGCGCCCATCAGGATGGCCCCGATCGAAGACAGGGCGAAGTTGACCCAGGACAGGACCCCGGCCGCCGGCGCGCCGGGAAGGGCGTAGAATCCGCCCATGATCGACAGGCTGACCCAACCGAGCAGGTTGAGGTGGGCGTGGGCAGGATGGAGGGCATGGTCGCCGGAGGAGCCCATATAGGACCCCCAGACCATGCCGATCAGGCCGCAAATCGCGGCGACGGTGAAAAAGGCTGACGATACGCGCGGCATCGGCTGCTCTCCAGGATTGACGCCCGCCCCCAGCGGACGGGCGTCAGGAGAACAGCGTTCTTGGAAATGATCAAGCCGCCACGGAGCGACGCTGGGACAGGCGGACTCCGAGGCTGACAAACACAGCCCAGGCGAAGCTGATGAAGCCGCCGATGACGGAAAGCTCGCCGACGGCGATCAGGGGGGCCAGTTGCGGCACGGTGGCCTTGCCCGTGAACAGAAGGCCAAGCCCGGTGATCATCGCAATGACGCCGAGGTTGGACAGGAAGAAGTTGGTTTTCACCAGCCAGGGCGGCGTGTTCTTGCCGAGCAGGGCGTAGAAGCTGCCCATGAGGGCCAGGCTCACCCAGCCGAGCAGATTGAGGTGGGCGTGAGCGGGCGCGGTGGCGAAGTCATGAGTGATGCTCATGTACAGGCCCCAGTTAGCTCCAATAAGGATGTAGATGCTGGCGGCGAAGAAAAACGCATTGGGCCAACGTGACATTGTTTTAATCTTTCTTTATCGCTGTGGTTGTTTTGGCGGCGCGATAAATCACCGGAAAACAATGTTCGCAAGACGGAGTTCGATTAAATCTTGTCCATGGAAAATGACGCTGAATCCGGCGCGCCAGACGGCGCCAATCCGGGCAAGGTCCTGACCCCGGCAGCCCGCCGCGCCCTGGAGGAGGCCGCTGTCCGCCGCGCCGCCCGCCAGACCGCGGAGCTCCCCGCGGAAGACGGCGGCCCGGCCGGGCCCGAGCCCACGCGCTACGGCGACTGGGAACGCAAAGGTCTGGCCGTCGACTTTTAGGCGAGCAAGGCGGCGACCATATCGCCCGTCGCGCGCAAGCGATCGCCGCACCTCCCGCCAAGGCCTAGGCTTGTCTCTTCACGGCGCTGGAGGCGGCCATGAAGATGTCGATCGCACGGCTGTTTCTAGCCTTGCTGACCCTGCTGGTTCTGGCCCGGGCGGCGGCGGCCCACGAGCCGCCGGCCCCGACACAGCCGGGTTACACGCCGGACTACATGTATGGGGCCAGCTACGGCCAGGCCGGCGCTGGCGGCTATGCGGTCGCCGTCTATGAGACCTGCTGCTCGTCGCCCGCCGCCGCCTATGGCTATCAGTCCGCGCCGCAGGCGGCCTATGTCCAGCCCCTTTGCGGGCAGTCGGCCTATGCGCCGCCGGCGCCGCCCTGCTCGCCCTGTTCGTCCTGTTCCGCCGGTTGGGGCGAGGTGAGATTGCCGGGGAGCTTCTTCTACGGCGGCGGGGGTGTGGGACCAGAGGTGATCTACGCCGGCGGCCGCGGCGGCGGCGTTGTCTATGTTGGAGCCGGGGCGGGGGCGTCAGCCTATGCCAGCGCCAGCGCGCGGGTCAGCTTCGGCGGCGGCCATCGTCCGCCCACGTATCGTCCTCCACCCCATCGCAAGCCGCCCGGCAAGCACGGCGGCAAGGGCCACTAGGTCCATATCATTCGGGGGCGAACGCAGGGACTGGTCATCCCTGGCCCTGCGCTTTATCCACCCACCCATGCTCATGGTCATCTCTCCCGCCAAGGCGCTGAATTTCGCCGCGCCTGAACGCTCCCTGCCGCTCACCACCCCTGCCCTGAAGGATGACATCGCCGACCTGGATGCGGTGACGCGCAAGCTGCGGCCGGGCGACCTGCGCAGGCTGATGAGCATCTCCGAACGGCTGGCCGACCTGAATTTTGAACGGTTCCAGGCTTTCGATCCTTCGGTGGAGGAGGGCCTGCAGGCGGCCGTGGCCTTCAATGGCGACGTCTATACCGGGCTGTCGGCGCGCACTCTGGATGCGAAATCTTTCGCCTGGGCGCAGGAGCATCTGCGCATCCTGTCGGGCCTGTACGGTCTTCTTCGGCCGGCCGATGCGATTCAGCCTTACCGGCTTGAGATGGGCGCGCGCCTGAAGACCCGACGCGGGCGTAATCTCTATGACTTCTGGGGCGACCGCATCGCCCTCGCCCTCAACGCCGCGGCCGAGGGTCACAAGGACAAGACCCTGGTGAACCTGGCGAGCCAGGAATATTTCGGCGCCGTGGACGCCCGGGCGCTGGAGCTTCCCGTCGTCACCTGTCGGTTCCTGGAAGTTCGCGGCGATGTGACAAAGCAGATCAGCTTCATGGCCAAGAAGGCCCGCGGACTGATGGCCCGGTACGTAATCGATCACCGGATCGACCGGGCCGAGGGCCTCAAGGCCTTCGATGTCGAGGGCTATCGGTTCCAACCCGAGCCGTCGTCGGAGAGCGACTGGATCTTCCTTCGCGAGCCGGCGTGACCGGCGGCGCCTCGTAATTCACTTTCCGATGAATTATACGCGCTCGCGATAGTGGGCGCGGTCGTTTATGCTGCGCTGCAACATAAATACAAGGCAGCACAAGCCATGGACTATGGGCTCAAGGGCCAGGTCGCCGTCATCACGGGATCGACCAGCGGAATTGGTCTTGGCCTGGCCGAGGCGCTCGCCGCCGCCGGCGTGGACCTGGTGCTCAATGGTCTGGGCGACCCCGCTGTCATCGAGGCGACGCGCGCCGGCATCGCCGCACGCCATGGCGTGCGGGTGCAGTATCACCCCGCTGACATGACCCGCCCCGACGAAATCGCCGATCTGGTGACCTCGACCGTGACCGCGTTCGGACGGCTGGACATTCTGATCAACAACGCCGGCATCCAGCACGTGGCGCCGATCGAGGACTTTCCCCTCGACGCCTGGGACCGGATCATCGCCATCAACCTGTCCTCGACCTTCCACGCCAGCCGGGCCGCGATTCCACCCATGAAGGCCGCCGGTCGTGGCCGCATCGTCAATATCGCCTCGGCTCACGCCCTGGTCGCCTCGCCGTTCAAGAGCGCCTATGTGGCGGCCAAGCACGGTGTCGCCGGTTTCACCAAGACCGCCGCCCTCGAGGTCGCCCAGGCCGGCCTGACCGTCAACGCCATTTGCCCCGGCTTTGTTAAGACGCCGCTGGTCGAGGCCCAGATCGCCGACCAGGCAAAGGCGCGCGGCATCAGCGAGGAAGCGGTCATGCGCGACGTCATTCTCGCCGCCCAGCCGACCAAGGCCTTCGTGACGGTGGAACAGCTGGCCGGCCTGCTGCTCTATCTTTGCTCCGACGCCGGCGCGTCCGTGAATGGCGCCATGTTGTCGGTGGATGGCGGCTGGACCGCCGCGTGAGCGATCACCCCCGTCCCACCGCGGGGGTCGTCTGTTTCAGAGGCGCTGAGGTGCTGCTGATCAAACGGGGCAATTCGCCGCGCAAGGGTCAGTGGAGTCTGCCCGGCGGCCGGATCGAATGGGGCGAGACCAGCGCCGCCGCCGCCTTGCGCGAGCTGAAGGAAGAGACCGGCATTGACGCCGATCTGGTCGGCCTGATCGACGTGGTCGATGCGGTGATCACCTCGCGCGAGACTGGCGAGGTTACCCGTCACTACATCATGGTCGACTACGCCGCCCGCTGGACGGCGGGCGAGCCTGTGGCCGGCGACGACGCGGTCGAGGCCCGGTTCTTCAGTCTAGCGGAGGGCCTCGCCATCGTTGAGTGGGATGAAACCCGCCGGGTCATTCGTGAAGCGTTTGACCGTTTCGGTGCTTGACCGCCGCCGCGTCACCCGCCTTCTCTGACGTCAAACAGATGTTCACGGGGAGTGACGCGCCATGACCTACAAGCCCTTCGATCTGACTGGAAAGGTCGCCCTGGTCACGGGCGGCAACGGCGGCATTGGTCTCGGCATGGCCGAAGCCATGGCCCAGGCCGGCGCCGACATCGTCATCTGGGGCTCCAACCCCGACAAGACCCTGGCCGCTGAAGGCAAGCTGACCAACCACGGCGTGCGGGTGAAGGCCCAGATCGTTGACTGCGCCGACGAGGCCCAGGTGGTCGCCGGCATGGCCGAGGCGGTCACCGCCATGGGCCGGGTCGACACCGTCATCGCCAACGCCGGCCGCGGGCGCGGCGCGCCCTCCTTCGCCGAGATGTCCACCGAAGTGTGGAACTACAACATGGCCCTCAATCTCGATGGCGTGTTCTGGACCCTGCGCGAGGCGGCCAAACACATGGTTGACCGGGCCAAGTCCGGCGACCCGGGCGGCTCCCTGATCGGCATCGCCTCGCTGGCGGCCATCGAGGGCGCGGCCCGCAACGAAGCCTATGCCGCGACCAAGGGCGCCGTGGTCTCGATGATGAAATCAATCGCCGTCGAACATGCCCGATACGGCGTCCGCGCCAACTCGATCCTGCCCGGCTGGATCGCCACCGACATGACAGCCGGCGCTCAGGGCAACGACAAATTCAACACCAATGTCATCAGCCGCGTGCCGATGCGGCGCTGGGGAACCCCCGAGGACTTTGGCGGCATGGCCGTCTACCTCGCCTCCGACGCCTCCCGTTTTCACACCGGCGATTCGTTCCTGATCGACGGCGGCTACGCGATTTTCTAGGACCCGCACCCATGTCTCTGCGCACCCCTCTCTGCGACATGCTCGGCATCGAGCATCCCATCCTGCTGGCCGGCATGGGCGGCGTTTCCTACGCCGAACTGGCCGCGGCGGTCAGCAACGCCGGCGGCTACGGCGTGCTCGGCATGGCCGGCCGCAGCCCCGACTTCATCCGTGACGAAATGCGCAAGGTCCGCGCCCTGACGGACCGGCCGTTCGGCGTCGATCTGCTGGCCGCCAGTCCCGACAGCCTGACGGCCGCGGTCGAAATTATCATCGAGGAGGGCGCCAGCGCCTTCATCGCCGGGCTGGGCGTGCCCATGCCGATCATGGAAAAACTCAAGAAGGCCGGCCTCAAGGTCATGGTCGTCTGCGGCGCCGTGAAACACGCGGTCAAGGCCGAGCAGGCCGGCTGCGACGCGGTCATCTGCCAGGGCGGCGAGGGCGGCGGCCACACCGGGCTGGTCGGCACCCTGCCGCTGGTCGCCCAGGCGGTCGAAGCGGTGAAAATTCCCGTCGCCGCCGCGGGCGGCCTCTATGACGGCCGCACCATCGCCGCATCCCTGGCCCTGGGCGCCCAGGCCGTCTGGATGGGCACCCGCTTCATCGCCAGCCAGGAGGCCCATGCCGGCGACCTTTATCGCCAGACCATTCTCGAGGCTGACGACGTCGATACCGTCCGCACCCGCTGCTACAGCGGCAAGCCGATGCGGGTGGCGCAGAACCCCTATGTCGCCGACTGGGAAAGCCGGCCCCAGGACATCCAGGGCTTCCCGATCCAGGCGGGGATCAGCATCCAGAACAACGCCATGGGCGGCATCGGCGGCCAGATCGAGGGTCTCGATCCGGACAAGTCCTGTTTCGCCATGGGCCAGAGCGCCGGCGGCGTGCACGACGTGCTGCCGGCCGGGGAGATCGTTGAGCGGCTGATGGCCGAGACCCATGCCGCCATCGCCCGGCTGACGGCCCTCAACGCGGCCAGTCCGGCAGGTGTTCGGGAGACGGCCGCCTAGTCTTTCAGCACGGCCATGCCCCGTTGAACGGCGGGGCGGGCGCCGACGGCGTCGAACCAGCGGCGGGCGTGGGCCATCCGGGACCAGCGTTCAGCCAGCTCTTCCGGCATGAACTCGGTGGCCATGGCGACCCACGGGTAGGCGGCGATGTCGGCGATCGAATAGTCGCCGGCCAGGTAGTCGGCCTCGCCGAGCCGGCGATCCATGACGCCCAGCAGCCGCGCGGCTTCGGCGGTGAAGCGGTCGATGGCCAGCGGCAGGCGCTCCGGCGCCCGGCTGCTGAAGAAATAGAGCTGGCCCAGCATCGGACCCAGCCCGCCGATGCCCCAGAACAGCCACTCCAGCGCCTTCCAGCGGGCGGCGCCGCCCGGGGGCAGGAACTGGCCGTGCTTGTCGGCCAGATAGATCAGGATGGCCCCGCTCTCGAAGATCGGCAGCGGACCGCCAGGCGCGTCGGGATCGACGATGGCCGGGATCTTGTTGTTGGGTGAAATAGCCAGGAAGGCCGGCGCGAACTGTTCGTCCTTGCCCAGATCGACCGGTCTGAGCCGATAGGGAACGCCCAGTTCCTCCATCAGGATCGGGACCTTGCGGCCGTTCGGGGTGGTCCAGGTGTAGAGATCGATCATCAGCTTGTCCTGAGGTCCGTGGCGGGGCTAGACGCCGTCGACAATCATGACCCGATAGTCGGCCCCTTTCAGGCGATGCTGCAGGGCCGCCTGATAGGCCGGGCTGCGATACCAGGCCTGGGCGTCTTCGAAGGTCGGGAACTGCAGGATCACAGCCCCCTCCACTTCCGGCCCCTCCAGCACCTCCTGACGACCGTAGAAGGCCAGTGGCGTGATGGCATGCCCCTCTCGCGCAGGGCGGGCCTTCTGGCCGTAAACGGCGAACTCGTCGGCGTCGATCATCCGGTCGCGGATCAGGATCACATAGGCGGTCATCGGCGGCATCCAGGTTGGAGGGCGGAATTCCAGCCTAGCGCGATTTGTTCAGCCGACGATCAGGATCCAGACGCCGATGGCCGCGAATGTCGCCGCCGCCGCCCAGCGGATGTATTTCATGGGCAGCCGGGTCGCGGCCGCCTCGCCCAGCCAGACCGCCGGGCCGTTGGCCAGCATCATGCCGACCGTGGTTCCCGCCGCGACCAGGACGATGCTCTGGAACCGCGCCGCAAGGGCCACGGTGGCGACCTGGGTCTTGTCGCCCATCTCCACGAAGAAGAAGGCGATGGCGGTGGTCAGGAAGACCGAGCCGGCCTTCACCGCGGACGGCGCCTCGTCGTCCTCGAACTTGTCGGGAATCAGCGCCCAGACGCCAAAGGCGATGAACGACAGGCCAAGGACCCAGACGACCCAGGGGCCGCGCAGGCTGTGGCCGGCGACCGCCCCCACCGTCGCGGCGAGGCCGTGGTTGGCCAGGGTGGCGACAAGGATGCCGCCGAGGATCGGCCAGGGTTTGCGGAACCGCGCCGCCAGTACGATAGCCAGCAGCATGGTCTTGTCGCCGATCTCGGCGATGGCCACGAGGCCGGCGGAGACAAGAAAAGCTTCCATTACGGCCTACAGGACGCCCTTGGCCTTGGCCGCCGCGGTCAGGTCGTCGCGGAATTTCGGATGGGCCAGGCCGATGAGGGCCTTGGCCCGCTCGTAACTGGACAGACCCTTGAGGTCGGCGTGCCCGTACTCCGTGACGATGATGTGGGTGTCGTTTCGCGGGGTCGTGACCGGCCCGTCCAGCCGGGGTGTGATCCTCGAAACGGTCCCGTCCACGGCCGTCGAATGGCAGGCGATGATCGACCGGCCGCCGCGCGAGGCGTAGGCCCCACGCACGAAATCAAGCTGGCCCCCGGCGGCGCTGTACTGTCGCCCGGCCAGGTGTTCGGAATTGCAGGCGCCCGACAGGTCGATCTGCAGGGTCGCGTTGACCGACACCACCTTGTCATTGCGGGCGATCACCGCCGGATCATTGACCCAGGTCACGGGACGGCTCTCGACGCCGGCGTTGTCGTCGATGAAGTCGTAGAGCGCCTTGTCGCCGAGGGCGAAGGTGAAGATCGACAGGCCCGGGTCGGTGGTCTTTTGGGTGTTGGTCACAGCGCCGCTCTGGATCAGCCGGGCCAGGCCCGGCGCAAGCAGTTCGCTGTGAACGCCCAGGTCGCGATGCTGGGCCAGGGCCGCACAGACGGCGTCGGGCACGGCGCCGATGCCCATCTGCAGGCAGGATCCGTCGTCCACCAGTCCGGCCACGATCCGGCCGATGGCCTCGTCCTCGGGCGCCGGCGCGCGGGAGGGATTCTGCAGAAGCGGCTGATCATGCTCGACGATGCCGCTGACCTGGCTGACATGGACCATGCCGCCCCGAACGCGGGGCATGTGACGGTTGACCTCGACGATCACCTGCCGCGCCGAGCCGATCAGGGCCGAACCATAGTCGTTGTTGGTCCCCAGGCTGAAATAACCGTGCCGGTCCATCGGCGAGACGGTCGTGACGAAGGCGTCGACGGGCCGGGGCTCGCTCATCAGCCGCGGGGCCTGACTGAAGGCCCCCGCGACAAAGGCAATGGTTCGCCGCCCTTCGGCCTCGCCCCGCGCCAGGAGCGCCCGCTCCACCGGACCCAGAAACAGGCAGTGCGGCCGGATGCGGTCCATCAGCTCGTAACGCAGAACGGTTTCGGCGGCGTGGGGAGTCGAGTGGAAATAGTAGAGCTTCACCTCGTCGATTTCGTCGGCCGCGGCGCGGGCGGCGATGGCGGCGAGGATGGCCGGGGGTTCGGCCAGGGCCATGCCCATGGCCAGCCGCCAGCCTGATTCGATTCGGTCGGCCGCTTCGGCCGCCGTCATGCGTTTTTCCGCGTAGATCTGCTCGGGAGTCATCCTCGACAGAATGCCATGATCCGTGGGGCCCCGACGAGGGGCCACGACGTCATCGGCCCAGAAGATTGGCAAACCGTGATGGGCAAAGGGGCGCCGCCCGCCCTCAAGATGTTGTTAACTGGAAATTCGCCTGCGGAGCACTTCTCCCCGTTGACGAGTCATTAGCCAACGTGGCCCCATATAGTGGGTTCAGGGGGCTCCTCGCCCACTACATGTAGCGTCTCTCGGGCGGAACGCCCGCCGGTGGAGTCGCGGTTTGATTACGGATTTGAGGCTATGATGGGCGACTTGGCACGGCAGATTCCCCTGGGTGAAGCGGCGGGCGACTCCGCCTGGGCTGTGGGCGACAAGCCCCAGCTGGCTCTGGTCAGGAAGGTCGAGGTCGACCGTTCGCGTGATTCGCTGCTGACCGAGTTCGGCAAGAGGACCCTGGAAGATCGCTATCTGCTGGCCGGCGAGTCCTATCAGGACATGTTCGCCCGGGTGGCCACCGCCTACGCGGACGACTCCGACCACGCCCAGCGCATCTACGACTACATGAGTCGCCTGTGGTTCATGCCCTCGACCCCGGTGCTGAGCAACGGCGGCGCCAACCGCGGCTTGCCGATCAGCTGCTTCCTCAACGCCGTCGGCGACAGCCTCGACGGCATCGTCGGCACCTGGAACGAAAACGTCTGGCTGGCGGCCAACGGCGGCGGCATCGGCACCTACTGGGGCGGCGTTCGCAGCATCGGCGAAAAGGTCAAGGGCGCCGGCCAGACCAGCGGCATCATCCCCTTCATCCGCGTGATGGATTCCCTGACCCTGGCCATCAGCCAGGGCAGCCTGCGCCGGGGTTCGGCGGCGGTGTACCTGGACATCCACCATCCCGAGATCGAAGAGTTCCTCGAGATCCGCAAGCCGTCGGGCGACTTCAACCGCAAGTCCCTGAACCTTCACCACGGCATCTCGATCAGCGACGAGTTCATGCACGCCGTGCGCGACGGCGAGAAATTCGGCCTGCGCTCGCCCAAGAATGGCGAGGTCCTCAAGGAGGTCGACGCCCGCGCCCTGTGGCAGAAGGTGCTGGAACTGCGGCTGCAGACCGGCGAGCCCTATCTGATCTTCAGCGACCACGTGAACAAGGCCATGCCGGCCCACCAGCGCGATCTGGGTTTCAAGGTCCGCCAGTCCAACCTGTGCAGCGAGATCATGCTGCACACCGGCCTCGACCACCTCGGCAACGAGCGCACCGCGGTCTGCTGCCTGTCCAGCGTCAACGCCGAGTCGTTCATGGAGTGGCGCGACGAGCCCCGCTTCATCGAGGACGTCATGCGTTTCCTCGACAACGTGCTGGAAGACTTCATCCAGCGCGCGCCGGTCGACGCCAAGAACGCCGCCTACGCCGCCATGCGCGAGCGTTCCGTCGGCCTTGGCCTGATGGGCTTCCACAGCTTCCTGCAGGCCCAGAACGTGCCCTTCGAGAGCGCCCTGGCCAAGTCCTGGAACATGCGGCTGTTCAAACATCTGCGCCGCGAGGCCGACAAGGCCAGCGTCAAACTGGCCGAGGAAAAGGGGCCCTGCCCCGACGCCGCCGACCGCGGCGTCATGGAGCGGTTCAGCCACAAGCTGGCCATCGCCCCGACGGCCTCGATCAGCATCATCTGCGGCGGCACCAGCGCCGGCATCGAGCCGATTCCGGCCAATATCTACACCCACAAGACCCTGTCGGGCAGTTTCGCGGTGCGCAATCCCTACCTCGAGCGCCTGCTCGATGAGAAGGACGCCAACACCCCGGCTGTCTGGGATTCCATTCTCGCCAATGAGGGCTCGGTCCAGCATCTGGAGGCCCTGAGCCAGGATGAGAAGGACGTCTACAAGACCGCCTTCGAGATCGACCAGCGCTGGGTCATCGAACTGGCCGCCGACCGGACGCCCGACATCTGCCAGAGCCAGTCGGTCAACCTGTTCATCCCCGGCGACGTCGATAAATGGGACCTGCACATGCTCCACTGGCAGGCCTGGGAGCGGGGCATGAAGAGCCTCTACTACCTGCGCTCCAAGTCGGTGCAGCGGGCCAGCCATGCCGGCGCCGAGACGGTCGACACCTATAACCTCGAAGTCGGCGCCGCCACCGACTACGACGAGTGCCTGGCCTGCCAGTAGACTGACCGCCGCCCTCTCCCTCGCGGGAGGGGCGGTCTAGGTCGGGTTCACCGCGCGGTCAGTCCTGGCCGGTCTTGCCCTCGGCTGTTTCGACCCGAGCCTTTTCAAGCGCTTCGCCTTCGGGACCGTCCAGGGCCTCTTCGGCCTCGCGGGCCAGGCGGCCGACCGGCGCGGTGCGGGCGAACTCATGTTCGTCTTTCTGGAAGCGGCGGGCGGCCTCGTAGTCGCCTTCGCCCTGGATCTTGGTCTTGTCGGTCATCACCGGTCTCCTTGCGTTACCTGCAAGGGAAACGAGGCGGAGCGGGCGCGGGTTCCAGGTCGGCGACGACGATCATCCGCGCGCGACGATCAAGGCGGGTGTAGGGTGCCGCCCCACGACCGACCCGCACCGGCCTCATGCCGTCGGCGGCGGCGCGGCGACGGAGAGACGGCCATGGCCAAGGGTCAGAAGAAATCCAACAAGGAAGTCCGCAAACCCAAGGCGGACAAGAAGGCCGCCGCCACGCCGGTCAGCCGCTTCATCGACGTGCCGGGGAAGAAGTAGGGGTTGAGGGGACACGTACCGAAGGCGGTGCATGTCCCCGCGCTAGCTGAGATCCCGCGCCAGTTCCGCACGGGCGGCCGGGCTGAGCATGGCCAGATGGGCGTAGTGTTCGTGGTCGCAGCCGATGGCGATGGTCACCGCCGGGTCGCGGAAGACAGCGGCCTGGGCTTCGGTCAGGGCGAAGCGCAGGAAATGCACCGAGGAGGTCTTGCCGTCGTCGCGGGTGCGTTCGACGTCATCTTCCTCTGGCGTGCCGGGCGCGCGGCCCATGTCGCCGATCTGCAGGAAGAAATGGTCCTCGACCCCGCCCAGTTTGGCCAGGGTCGCGGCGCGGCGCACCGGCTCGTCGATCTCGAACATGATGGTGGCGACCAGTTCGCGACCCTGCGGGATCAGCGGGTTGTAGGCGGCCAGTTCGTCGGGGATCTGGGCGGCGCCGCCCTTCTCGGTCAGCAACATTTCCTGGACCTGGAAGAGCATGGTCTCGTAGCTCTCGAAGATCACCGTGCAGACCGGGCCCAGCGCCACGCGGCGCAGGCGTTTGATCGGCATCAGGGCGGCGCGGCGATCCTTGCGTTGCCGGGCGTAGTCGGCGTCGGAGATCAGGTCGGCGGGGGTAATGCAGCGGTCGGCGGCGGGCATATCAGGCTCCAGTCAGTCCGTAGCTACGGGCCAGCACCTCGATCGGGTGGCCCGTGTGGGGGGCGGCCTCGCCGGTTTCGGCGGCGACCATCTGGCCCAGATGGGTGCAGGCCAGCGGGCAGTCGGAGCAGAGCTCCTCGGTCCCGGTCTTGGCGGCCAGGCGGGCGGCGGGCTTGCCGACCTTGAGCGCCATCGGCCGGGTTTCCTTCATGACCCCGAAGGTGCCGCCGTGGCCGCTGCAGCGTTCGACCAGCTCGATGCGGGTGTCGGGGATCAGTTTGAGCATCTGGGCCGACTGGGCGCCCATGTTCTGGGCCCGGGCGTGGCAGGCGTGGTGGACGGTGACGCCGCCGGGGATGGGGCTAAGGCCCGGGGCCAGGCCGAAGGCCTTGGACAGGCCCATGACGTACTGCGAGATGTCCTTGGTCGCCCCGGCAAGGGCCTTGACCGCTTCGTTCTCGGGCAGCAGCAGCGGCCATTCGAACTTCATCATCAGGCCGCAGGAGGCGGTCAGGGCGACGACCTCCCAGCCATCGGCGATGTAGGGGGCGAAGACCTTGGCCACGCGGCCGGCGCGGCCGGCGACGTCGGCCAGGTCGCCGCTCTCCAGCTGCGGCATGCCGCAGCATTCCGGATAGAGGAACTGCGTCTCCACTCCCTGCTTGGCCAGCACATGGGCGGCGGCGACGGCGGTCTGGGGATCGTTGTAGTTGGAGAAGCAGGTGGCGTAGATCAGCACCTTGCGCTGGCCGAAGGCCGGACCCGCGGGGTCGGCGGCCGGCATGGTCTTGAGCCGATCCTTCGCTGTCTTTGAGTAGTATTTCGGCAGCTCGGCCTCGGCGTCGATGCCGGCGATGGCCTCGAGCAGACCGCGCAGGGGGGTGTTCTCGCGGGCCGTGGCCCAGTTGGCGAGACCCGCGACGGGTTTGGCCAGCTTGCCGTTTCGGTCCGTCTCGCCCAGCTGTTCGCGAACGAAGTCGCCGCCGTCCTGTTTCCGCTTCGCCGCCCGGTAGCGCAGGATCAGGTGCGGGAAGTCGAGATTGAACTCATGCGGCGGCACGTAGGGGCATTTTGTCAGGAAACACATGTCGCAGAGGGTGCAGGCGTCGGCCACCTCGGCGTATTTCTCGGTCGGAACCCCGTCCAGCTCGCCGGTCGGGCTCTCGTCGATCATGTCGAACAGCTTGGGGAAGCTGTCGCAGAGATTGAAGCAGCGCCGGCAGCCGTGACAGATGTCGAAGACCCGCTCCATCTCCTTCTCGATGGCGGCCATGTCGTAATAGGACGGGTCGCGCCACTCGATTGGATGCCGCATCGGGGCGTCGAGGCTGCCCTCGCCCTTGATGGCGGGCGACGCGGGCGCGGTCGGCGGGGCTTTGTCGGACATCAGGGCGCTTCCGGAGGGGTTGGAACCAGCGTGCGTGGTTCGACACGCGCCCTGCGGGCGCTGCTCACCATGACTTGCACAAAAAACCAGTCATCCTGAGCAGCCCCGGACCGAGGTCCGGGGCGTGTCGAAGGACGCAGGAAGGCCTAGTCCATCGAGTCCAGGGCGCGCTGGAAGCGGCCCGCGTGGGATTTTTCGGCCTTGGCCAGGGTTTCGAACCAGTCAGCGATCTCGTCGAAGCCTTCGTCGCGGGCCGTGCGGGCCATCCCCGGGTACATGTCGGTGTACTCGTGGGTCTCGCCGGCGATAGCGGCCTTGAGGTTGTCGCCGGTGGCGCCGATCGGCAGGCCGGTGGCGGGGTCGCCGACGGCTTCCATGAACTCGAGGTGGCCGTGGGCGTGGCCGGTCTCACCTTCGGCGGTCGAGCGGAAGACGCTGGCCACGTCGTTGTAGCCTTCGATGTCGGCCTTCTGGGCGAAGTAGAGGTAGCGGCGGTTGGCCTGGCTTTCGCCGGCGAAGGCCTCTTTCAGGTTGTCGAGGGTCTTGCTGGTCGCGAGGGACATGAGATTCTCCGGAAGAAAACGGGCAGGCGGCCGAGCGGAACAGGTTCCGCCGGCGCGCTGACGCGCCAGTCTAGGCGCGCGGCCCACGGCCGGCCCAATTAATTGTTTCTCGCGACAGCATAGGCCAAGACTATACGAGCGGCTTTTTGACCCCATCTATACTGTTAATGCGAACTATTATCAGGTCAAGGCGAGGCCCCGTCGTCTTTGGCCCTGGCGCCGATCGAGGAAGGACAGGGTGATTCATGGCGGACGGGCCGGACACCAGACCCGCGCTCCGGATTCTGGCGGTCGACGATGTTGAGGCCAACCGCGAGCTCGTCGCGATCATCCTCTCGCGGCTCGGCCACACGGTGAGCCTCGCCGACTCGGGCCAGGCGGCGCTCGCTCGGCTCAAGGCCGGCGAGACGTTCGACCTCGTGCTTATGGACGTGCAGATGCCCGGTATGGACGGCCTTGAGACCACCCGCGCGATCCGGGCGCTGGGCGGTCCCTGCCGCCGGATGCCGATCGCCGCCCTGACGGCAAACCGGCTCGCCAGCCAGAGCGCCGAATGCCGGGCGGCCGGCATGGACGACTACCTGGCAAAGCCCATTCAGGAAGGGGCGCTGAAGCGCCTGCTCAGGCGGGTCGCCGGGCAGGTTCGGGGGTCTTCAGGCCGTGCCGCATCGCCGGACGGCATGGGCGCCGGCGGACTCTCCGCCATCAGGGCCGGCTATCGGACCCATATGGCGACTTTCGCGTCCGCCTTCGCCGGGCTTGGGGCGATGGGCGACCCCGACCGGGCGGAGGCAGTCGCCGCCCTGGCCCATACAATCGCCGGCACGGCGGGCAGTCTCGGCTTCCAGTCCGTGTCGGAGGCGGCGTTCGGCGTGGAAGACGCGGCGAAACGTCACCGGACGCCTCGTAATGACTGGGCCGATGTTGAGAAACAGATCGGGGCGTTGCTTGACGCAGCGGCTGAGAAACCGTCGATATCCTGATTTACCTGACGAAATTGTTCTTGATCGCCCTCCGGTAGCAAGAGAATCATGCCAGACTTCCGGCACTTGCCGAAGTGTCGAGTCTATCCCGTGATAAACACCCGCCGCGATATTGTGGACGACAGGCCGGGGACCTCAAGGCTCCGGCGCATCGTCCTGCTTTCGACGTCGCGACACCCCTCCACCGACAGGAAGCAGGGTCGAACATGATCCGGATTCTGGCCGTCGACGACGACCCGTTCATTCGCGCCCTGCTGCAAGGCCTGCTCGCCGCCCCTGGTCGTATCCTGACCATGGCTGAGACAGGCGCTGACGGCCTGGCTCAGTTGGCCGAGCCGGTTCCGGATCTGGTTCTTCTCGACCTTGGCCTTCCCGACATCTCCGGCCTCGAGGTCCTGAAGGTGCTGCGCGGCGCCAAGAGCTGGGCCGGGGTGAGGATATTGATGCTGACGGCGTCCAGCGATCTCGAAAATCTGGTCGAGGCCAAGGCGGCCGGGGCGACCGGCTATATCTGCAAGCCGTTCGAGCCCGACGTGCTGGCCGAGATGGTCAATGACGTGCTGGAGCAGCCGGACCTGATCTGGCTGGACGACTACACCCGGGCACGGCGTCCCGCCTAGGCGCGCATCGCCACAGGAACGGCCGCCATTGGCAGGTCCAGCATGAAGACTGCGCCCTCGCCCGGAGTGGATTTGACATCCAGCCGGCCGCCGGTCGCCGCGACTACCCGGTCGACAATCGCCAGCCCCAGACCCGCGCCGTCATGGCGGCGTGTGGCGCTGACATCGGCCTGGGTGAAGGGCTGCATCAGCTCGGGCAGGCGGGCCATGTCGAAGCCAGGCCCGGTGTCGGAGACGGTGCAAGCCAGACGCCGACCGGCCCAGGTCGTTGACAGGACAACCTCGCCCTCGGCGGTGAACCGGACGGCGTTGTCGAGCAGCGCGGTCAGCCCCTGCTGCAGACTGGCCATGTCACCCTCCAGTGTCGCGGGCAGGCCGCGGTCGAGCTGCAGCCTGAACCCCAGGCCCCGGGCGCTTGCCATCGCGCCGAACCGGTCCGCCAGGTCGGTCAGGACGTCGGTCGGACTGAAGACGACATGCGTCGCCCGCGACGTTTCCCCCGATACGGTCACCACCTGGGTCAGCATTTCCGCCAGAGTCTGGCCGGAATTGACAATGGTGTCTGTCAGCCGGCGCTGTTGTTCGGTCAGGGGCGTGGTGGCCAGGACCTGGGCCATGCCGAGCACACCATTGAGCGGCGTGCGGAGTTCATGAGTCATATTGGACAGGAAGCGGGTCTTGGCCTGGTCCGACGATTTGGCAGCCTCGAAAGCCTGCAGCAGCAGGGCCTCCTGGGCGTGCCGGACCGTGGCGTCGCGGGCCAGAACGCCGACGACGCGCAGACCGCCCTGTGACCAGCCGGCCAGAGTCATTTCCATCGGGAACAGCGCGCCATCCCGGCGTTTCGCCTGCAGTTCCACGGGGCGGTCGAAGACGCCGCCTTCCTTGCCCGCCACGTAGCGGGCGAAATTCATCCGGTGGGTCTGGGTCATGTCATCGGGTGAGATGATGTCCAGCGATTGGCCGAGGGCTTCGTCACGGGACCAGCCGAACATGACTTCGGCCCCGTGCGACCAGACCAGAATCTGGCCCGTTTGATCGACAACCATCGCCGCGTCGGTGGAATGATCCAGCAAGGCCATGGTCGCCGCGGCGCGGGCGCGTTCGCGGATTCGCCCCGAGACCAGCTGGGCCACCGACCTCAGAAGGGCGGCGGCGCGAGCGTCATAGGTGCGCGGCGCTGTATCCAGGGCGCAGATGGTGCCGACGTTGTGCCCGCCCACTTCCAGCGGCGCGCCGACGTAAAAGCGCACCTCCGGTCCGCCCAGCACCAGGGGGTTGTCGACGAATCGCGGGTCAAGATGCATGTCCTCGACCCACATGACGTCCGACCCCAGGATGGTGTAGCCGCAGAAGGCGATGTCGCGCGGGGTCTCGGTCATGTCACCGGCTCCGACGGCCGCCTTGAACCACTGCCGGTCCTCATCCATCAGGGCGACCATCGCCGTCGGCACGCCGAGGATTTCGCTGATGATGGTGGCGAAGCCGTCGAAATCCTCCTCGCGCGGCGTGTCCATCAGATCCAGTCGCCGCAGGGCGGCGACACGGGCGGCATCCTCGGCGGGGTATGGCGCGGCGGGCATGATGGCAGTTCCTTGGCGACGGCTAATCCCGCCTACCTGAACCCCCATGGGTTACCATTCGGTGATGCGGGAGCCCGCTGACGCGCGGCGCGGCGGTCAGGCCGGTTGTCGCGCCATCTCGTCGACCAGCCGCAGGGCCGCCGCCCGCGGCTCGGGCGCGGCGGTGACCGGCCGGCCACAAACCAGATGGCTGGCGCCGGCCTGAAGCGCCTCCAGTGGCGTGGCCGCGCGGGCCTGGTCGTCCTTGCCGGACCAGTCGGGTCGCACGCCGGGTGTCACCACCAGGAAGTCCGGACCGCCGATGCGCCGCGCCAGGGCCGCTTCGTGCGGGCTGGCCACGACGCCGTCGGCCCCGGCGTCGATCGCCTGGCGGATGCGCCGCTCGACCAGCTGTTCGACGCCCATCCCGTAGCCGATCTCGGCCAGGTCCTGGCCCGACAGGCTGGTCAGCACCGTGACGCCGAGGATCTTCGCCTGGCGGTCGCCGCCGCGGCCCCGCACCGCGGCGGCCAGCACTTGGGGCTGGGCATGGACGGTAAGCAGGTCGCAGGCCCCGGAACCGACAATGGCCGCCGTGGCCTTCTCCACCGTCGCCCCGATGTCATGCAGCTTCCAGTCAAGGAACACCTGGCGGCCGCGCGCCTTGAGATCGCGAGCCATGTCCATGCCCCCGACGGCCAGAAGCTGCAGCCCGATCTTGTAGAAACTGACCGAATCGCCGAGCCGCTCGACCATGGCCTCGGCCTCGGCGCGGCCGGGCAGGTCGAGAGGGATGATCAGGCGCGGGTCTGCGGACATGCGGGGGCTCCAGCCTCGGGGGAGAGGCGCGGCGGCGGGATTTCAGCTAAGACGTTTGCATGAACGCCACGCAGTACGCCGTCAACTTCTTCGTCGCCCTGTTCGCCCTGCTCGACCCTATCGGCAACGTGCCGGTGTTCGCGGCGGCGACGGCGGCGGGCATCGCCGCCGGACGGCGCTGGGTGGCGGCTTACATCTCCCTGTTCGCCTTCGTGTTCATGACCTTCTTCTTTTTCAGCGGCCTGTCGTTGTTGGCCTTTTTCGGCATCTCCTTGCCGGCGTTCCGCATCGCCGGCGGCATCATCCTGTTCATCATGGGCCTGGGGATGGTGCGGGACGACTTCACGACCGCCTATGCCGACGCGGCCGAGACCATCGCCGACAGCGGGCCCCGCGCCTACGCCAAGCGCCGGTTCGAGCGGATGGTGGTGCCGTTCGCCATGCCGTTGCTGATCGGGCCGGGGGCCATTTCCACGGTGGTCATCTACGCCAGTGAGGCCAAGAAACTGGGCCTGGTCGGCATGGTGGCCGGCATCGGCGCGATGGCCGCCGTGTCGCTGGTGACCATGGTCTGCCTGTGGCTGACGCCGGTGATTTCCCGGCTGCTGGGCCGGATCGGCATGACCATCGTGGTGCGGGTGCTGGGCCTGATCCTCTGCGCGCTGGCCGTCCAGTTCGTGATCATCGGCGTGTCCAACGCCGCCCGCTCGGTGATCATCCGGCAGGACGTCGTCGCCCCCTACGAAATCGGCAAATAGCCGTCGCCGGTCAGATCTTGCGGAACCGTCCGCCCTGGCGGGCCATCAGGGCCAGGCCCCAGTCGTCGGGGAGCACCTTGGCGATCGCGGCGATGGCCTTGTTGGGCGCGCCGGTGACGCACACCGGCCGGTTGGCCTCGGCCGCCTCGTAGCCGGTCGCGGCGACCTCGTCGGCGCCAAGCCACAGCCATTCCGGCGTCGACTGACTGACCTGCGACCGGGTGGCGTTGACGTCGTGGAATTCGGAAAAGGTAAAGCCGGGACAGAGGGCCGAGACGTGGACGCCGGTGGCAAGGTTTTCCAGGTGCAGGCTCTGGGAGAATTTGACCAGGAAACTCTTGGTGGCCGCGTACAGGGTGTGGCCGGCCGAGCCTGGCACCAGGCCCGCCAGCGAGGCGACATTGACGATGCGGCCGAACTTCCGCTCGACCATGCCCGGCAGAACCTTGTGGGTCAGCTCGCAGACAGCGACCAGCATCACCTGCAACATGGCCTGCTGGTCGGGCCACTCGGTCTCGGCGTAGGCGCCGGGCAGACCGTAGCCGGCGTTGTTGATCAGGGCGTCGACGACCCGTCCGTGAGCTTCAATCTGGGCCAGCAGGGCGTCGCAGGCGCCCTTGTCGCCGAGATCAGCGGCGATGACGATGGCCTCGACCCCGAACCTCAGCCGGATCTCGCTGGCCAGGGCCTCGAGTCGGTCGGCGCGACGGGCGGTCAGGGCCACGTCATAGCCATGACTGGCGTAGATGCGGGCGAAAGCGGCGCCGATGCCGGCGGAAGCGCCGGTCACCAGCGCAAGGCGACGAGCCATGCGGGCGGACCTCAGGATACTGGGACCCTGAGAATGGTCCGCCCGCCGGGCCGGTTCAAGCGGCGTCAGGCCGCCTTCGACAGTTCATCGGCGCCGCGCGCCCAGCGCTGGGCCGCCTTGGCGACCCTCAGGCCCAGAAGGCGCGCGGTTTCATGCTCGCCCGACGGCGGGGAAACATCGGCCGCGACGTTGTCGGCCTGGGCGGCCAGGCCCAGGAAGGCGCCGACCCGGTTGATCGTGTCGGGACCCCGTTCGGCGGCGGTGACCGCGGGGGCTGCCTCCCCCTGACCCACCCAGACCATGCCGTGTTGGGCGGCGAGCACCGCCAGGCTGGTCAGGGTGTGGATCTTGTCCCCGGAGAAGCTGTGCGAAACGGTGAAACCCGCGGCCAGCTTGTCCTTCCAGGCCTGGGTCGCCCAGGGCTTGGAGGAGGCCTCGGCAAAGCCTTTGAAGGCCGCCGACACGTCGCCCATGTAGGTTGGCGAGCCAAAAATGACCGCGTCGGCGCGACCGACTTCGTCGAGGATGGGGTCAAAGTCCTGAACGGCGTTGTCGATCTTCAGCATCACCGGCTCGGCGCCGGACTGGCGCACGCCATTGGCGATGCTGTCCGCGAGGACTTCGGTGTGGCCGTAACCGGAATGGTAGACGATGGCGATGCGGGCCATGGGGCCCTCCTTTTATCAGGAACTGTATCGGAAGCAGTTACATAATAAGCCGACCGGCCGGAGCCAAGGGATCGGCAACAGCTTTGATTACAGTTTTCCTGAGGGCGTCTTCAGAAGGTCGGCGACGGTGATCCGCGACAGCCGCTCGGAGGCGGCGGTGTCGGCCGCGGTAATCGCTGCGCGGACAGCGTCCGGGATCAGTTCTCCGACAGGGCAGCCCTTTGCGCCCGCCGGCGCGACGCCCAGATGAGTGCAACCGTCGACCGCCCGCAGCACCGCGTCCAGGCGGATGGCGCCCGGGTCGAGCTTGAGCCAAGCCCCGCCGCCGGCCCCGGCGCGGGTGTCGATCAGTCCGGCGCGGGCCAGCATGGCCGTCACCCGCCGGACGACGACCGGGTTGGTCGGCATCGAGGCGGCCAGCTCGGTGCTGGATATGGCGCGCTCGGACGCGTTCGCCTGCTTGTGAGCCAGGTAGGCGAGGGCGTGGGCCGCGACGGGGAATTTCTGACTGTCGGACATGGCTAGGCGCCAAAGGTAGGAAGGCCGGGGCCGCCGCGCCACGAAAATCGTCGAGCGCCGTTGTCCGACATGCGATTGAACAGCTTGCGGATTGGGTGTATCGCGCCCGCCGCACTCGTTGGGACTTGGCGTCGGGGTCTGCCCGCCGCGATCCCGGAGGGACTCTATGGCTTCCGAGGCTCCTGGCGCGCCCGCTACCGATCCGGCGGCGCCGAATCCTGCTTCCCATCACGGCGCCGAAAAGCCTCATGGCCGGGCCTTCATGGCGCTTGCCCTCGGCTCGATCGGGGTTGTGTTCGGCGATATCGGCACCAGCCCGCTCTACGCCATGCGCGAAGCTCTCGGACATTCAAGGAGCGGCGGCACCAGCGAACTGGCCGTTCTCGGCGTGGTCTCGCTGGTCATCTGGGCCCTGGTCCTGGTCGTGACCCTGAAATACGTGGTCCTGCTGATGCGGGCTGACAACAAGGGCGAAGGCGGCACCCTGGCCCTGATGGCCCTGGCGCGACGAACCCTGACCAAACAGGCAGGCAAGCGCTCGGCGACGGTCTTTTTCCTCGGCGTCATCGGGGCAGCGCTGTTCTACGGCGACGGCATCATCACCCCGGCCATTTCGGTGCTTTCGGCCATGGAAGGCCTGAGGGACGCGCCGGGCATGGGTGACCGGGTAACGCCCTACATCCTGCCGATTTCGGCCGGCATTCTGGTTGCGCTGTTCATGGTGCAGTCGCGGGGCACCCACCGCGTGGCGGCCTTCTTCGGCCCGATCACCCTGGTCTGGTTTCTGGTTCTGGGCGGTCTAGGCCTCTTCCATCTGGCCGACGACCTGTCGATCTTCCGCGCCTTTTCGCCGCACTACGGGGTGATGTTCCTGATCAACAACGGCTTCCTGGGGTTCGTCATCCTCGGCAGCGTCTTCCTGGTCGTCACCGGCGCCGAGGCGCTCTACGCCGACATGGGCCATTTCGGCAAAGGACCGATCCAGGCCTCGTGGCTGGTCGTGGTCTTTCCCTGCCTGGCCCTCAACTACCTCGGCCAGGGCGCGCTGATTCTGTCCCGCCCCGAGGCCCGCCTCAATCCGTTCTGGGAGATGGTGCCCCAGGCCGCCTACTGGCCGGTGCTGGTGCTGGGCGCCTGCGCCACCGTCATCGCCAGCCAGGCGGTGATCACCGGCGCCTTCTCGGTCACCCAGCAGGCCGTGCAGCTGGGCCTGCTGCCGCGCATCGACATTCGCCGCACCTCCGAGACCCAGGCCGGCCAGATCTTCGTGCCCCAGGTCAACACCATGCTGATGATCGGCGTGCTGGTGTTGCTGTTCAGCTTCCGCAGTTCGCATGCTCTGGCCTCGGCCTACGGCATCGCCGTCACCGGTTCGATGTTCGTCGACACCCTGCTGGCGTTTGTCATCGTGCGGTCGGCGTGGAAATGGGGCTGGCCGGCCACCCTGGCCCTGCTGGCGCCACTGGTGATCATCGACCTGACCTTCATCTCGTCCAACATGCTGAAGATCCCCGACGGCGCCTGGATGCCGCTGGCCTTCGGGGCGGTGCTGGTGCTGATCATGTGGACCTGGACCAAGGGCGCCCAGATTCTCACGGACAAGACGCGTCGGGACTCGGTGCCGCTCAGCGACCTGTTCGACATCCTCAAGGCGCGGCCGCCGCACCGGGTGCCCGGCACCGCCATCTTCCTGACCAGCGACCCGGACATGACGCCGGTGGCCCTGATGCACAACCTCAAGCACAACAAGGTGCTGCACGAGAAGAACATCATCGCCACGGTGCGCACCGCCGAGACGCCGCGGGTCAGCGAGGCCGAGCGGATCAAGGTCGAGCCGGTCAACGACGACTTCAAGAAGCTGATCATCACCTACGGGTTCATGGAGAGCCCCAACGTGCCCAAGGCCATGGCCCTGTGCCGCAAACAGGGGCTGAAGTTCGACATCATGGCCACCAGCTTCTTCCTGGGTCGCCGGTCGGTCGTCGCCTCGGCGCACCGGGGCATGCCTCTGTGGCAGGACAAGCTGTTCATATTCCTGATGAAGAACGCCGCCAACCCGACCGACTTCTTCAAGATCCCGCCGGGTCGGGTGGTGGAACTCGGGGCCCAGGTCACGGTATAGGGCGGCATGATTCACGCCCTTTCCATCGTCGGCGACGTTTTCTGGATTCTGGCCCTGGCGCTGATGGCGTCCTTGTCCTGGGGGGCCGGCAAACGCATCGCCTCGACCACGCCCGTGCCGGTGGTTTGGCGCGGCGGTGTCGCCGGCGTGCGGGTCCACAAGCTGGCGGCGCTATGGCTGGTCCCGGTGCTGGTGTTCGCCGCCGGGATCTGGCTGAAGTTTGAAAGTCGCGCGCCAGGGCTGGACCTTGCCGGCGCCTTCGTCGCTCTTGGCGTGCGCGCTTCGCTGGCCCCGCTGGCGGCCATCCTGCACATGGGTCAAGTGCGACGCGCGTTGCAGACGCTGGACGCGGACGGGCAACTCAAGCCTTGACCCCGAGGCCCCGGCGCCCTTGAACGCGACCACGCTCCGCCTCGTTTCAGGATACCGCCCGTGCCCGCCGACAAGTCCGTCAAGAAGGTCGTTCTCGCCTATTCGGGCGGTCTCGACACCTCGATCATCCTCAAATGGCTGCAGACCGAGTACGGCGCTGAGGTCATCACCTTCACCGCCGACCTCGGCCAGGGCGAGGAAATCGAACCGGCGCGGGCCAAGGCCCTGGCGGCCGGGGTGAAGCCGGAGAACATCTTCATCGAGGATGTGCGCGAGGAATTTGTCCGCGACTACGTCTTCCCGATGTTCCGCGCCAACACCGTCTATGAGGGCCAGTATCTGCTCGGCACCTCGATCGCCCGGCCCCTGATCGCCAAGAAACAGATCGAGATCGCCCGCAAGATGGGCGCCGACGCGGTCAGCCACGGCGCCACCGGCAAGGGCAATGATCAGGTTCGTTTCGAGCTCGGCTACTATGGCCTGGAGCCCGACATCACGGTCATCGCCCCCTGGCGGGAATGGGACTTCAAGTCCCGCGAGGCCCTGCTCGAATTCGCCGAGAAGCATCAGATCCAGATCACCAAGGACAAGCGCGGCGAGGCCCCGTTCAGCGTGGACGCCAACCTGCTGCACAGCTCGTCCGAGGGGAAGGTGCTGGAAGACCCGGCGGTCGAGGCCCCCGAATTCGTCCATATGCGCACCCTCTCGCCCGAGGATGCGCCGGACAAGCCTCACGTCTTCACCATCGACTTCGAGAAGGGCGACCCGGTCGCCATCGACGGCGTCACCATGTCGCCCGCCACCATGCTGACCAGGCTCAATGAACTGGGCCATGACAACGGCGTCGGCCGGCTCGATCTGGTCGAGAACCGCTTCGTCGGCATGAAGTCGCGCGGCGTCTACGAGACCCCCGGCGGCGCCATCCTGCTGGTCGCCCACCGCGGCATCGAGTCGATCACGCTGGACCGCGGGGCCATGCACCTTAAGGACGAGTTGATGCCGAAATACGCATCAATCGTCTACAACGGTTTCTGGTTCTCGCCGGAACGCGAGATGCTGCAGGCGGCCATCGACCACAGCCAGGCCAAGGTCACCGGCCGGGTGCGGGTCAAGCTCTACAAGGGCAATGTCACCGTTATCGGCCGGGAGAGCCCGTTCAGCCTCTATGACCAGGACCTGGTCACCTTCGAGGAGGGGGAGGTGGCCTATGATCACCGCGACGCCGGCGGCTTCATCAAGCTCAACGCCCTGCGGCTGCGCGTACTGGCCAAGCGGGACCAGCGGCCGGGCTAGATCCGCTTCCGAGGGCGGGCGAAGCATGACACCCTGCCGGTGAGGGCGGCGCAGACCGGCCCGGAACCGGGAGATATCTTCGCATGACCCTGCCCATTGTCGCCATCGTCACCCTGCTGGCCCTGCTGGTCTATATGTGGACGGGCATTCGCGTCGGCGGAGCCCGGGCCAAATGCGGCATCTCCGCTCCGACCATGACCGGTGATCCAGTGCTCGAGCGGCACATCCGGGTGCAGATGAACACGCTGGAATGGCTGCCGGTCTTTGTGGTCTCGCTGTGGCTGTTCGCCCTGTTCTGGCAGCCGCAGGACCTGCACGGCCTGATCGCTTCCGGGCTCGGACTGGTCTGGATCATCGGCCGGATTCTGTACGCCCTGGGCTATGTCGCCGACCCCAAGAAGCGGGAGATGGGTTTCATGATCCAGTTCCTGGCCGCGTCCGTGCTGCTGCTCGGCGCCCTGGGCAAGGCCAGCTTCTCTCTGCTCGCCTGACCGGCGCCGACGCCGCCCGGGCGTCGGGTTGCCCGCACCCTCTTGTCTGACCGGGGAGCAGCCGGATATGGGCCTCCGATGGTCCTGTCTGTTGATCCCGCCCGCTATGCCGCGTTCCTGATGGTGATGTCGCTGATGGCGGTCACCCCGGGACCGGCCAACCTGTTCGCCATCGCCACGGGTGTGCAGCGCGGCCGCGACCAGGTGCTGATCGGCGTCGCTGGAATGACCGCCGCGACCCTGGTGTGGTTCGCCGGGGCGGCCCTGGGCCTGAGCGCTCTGGTCGCCGCCTTCCCGGCCGCCTTTCATCTTCTGGCCGTTGTCGGCGGCCTCTATGTCGCCTGGCTGGGGCTGAGCTCGATTCTCTCGGGTCTCCGCGGCGGCGCCGGACTGATCGACAGGCCGGCGGTGCATCGCAGCCGCTCGGCCTTTCTGGACGGATTTTCCGTACAGATTTCTAACCCCAAGGCCCTGCTGTTCTTCACCGCTGTCCTGCCGCCCTTCCTGGATCCGGACCGCGCCCTGTCGGCGCAGCTGCCGGTCTACGCCGCCGCCACCCTGGTTCTGGATCTGGCCGCCATGACCGCCTATGGCCTGGGCGGCGCGGCGCTGTCGACCCGCCTGGCCCGGCCGGGGTTTCGGCGTCTGTTCGCATTCGGCTCGGGTGGGCTGCTTCTCTGTGTCGCCGCCCTGATCATCACCCAGGGCTGACGGTCGGTCAGAGGCCTTGGCGTAGTCGTGTCGCGACGCCATGTATGATCTAGTGGGGGACGATCTGTGCTGGAGTGAACGACATGACCCTCAAGGCAGTCGCCTTGGCGGCGGCTCTGGTCGCGACAACGGCGTTGAGCGCCTGCGCGACCGCGACCCCCTATCAGCCAAACATCCGCGGCCAGTCGGTGTCCGGCGGGTTCTCGGAGACGCGCCTGGAAGCCAACCGGTTTCAGGTGAACTTCTCCGGAAACACCCTGACCTCCCGGGAGACGGTGGAGCGGTATCTGCTGTTCCGCGCCGCTGAACTGACGGTCGACCAGGGCCAGGACTGGTTCTCGCTGGTCGAGCGGCAGACCGACCGCAAGACTCTCACCTATGTCGAGCCCGACATGATGGGCCCCGGCCCGTACGGCTACTGGCGGCCCTACTGGCGGTACTACGGCCCGGCCTGGGGCTGGCGCGCCTGGGACCCCTGGTACGGAGACCCCTTCTGGGCCGACCGGCTCGACGTTCGGACGGTCGAACGGTTCGAGGCCTCGGCTGAAATCATCATGGGCAAGGGCGCCAAGCCGCAGGACGATCCGCGCGCTTTTGACGCCCGCGATGTGATGGCCAACCTCGGCCCGGGCATTGTCAGGCCCGCATCATGAGAAAGGGCGGCTCTCTGCGAGAGCCGCCCCCACTCAATGCGATACGGATCGATCAATCAGCGCGGGGCCATCCGGATGGCCCCGTCGAGACGCACGTCCTCGCCGTTGAAGTAGCCGTTGCGGATCATTTCCAGCGCCAGCGAGGCGTACTCTTCGGCCTGGCCGAGACGCTTGGGGAAGGGCACCTGAGCGCCGAGGGCGGCCTTCACCGCTTCCGGAGCCGCGTTCAGCAGCGGGGTGTTGAAGATGCCCGGCAGGATGGTGTTGACGCGGATACCCTCGCCGGAGAGGTCGCGAGCGATCGGCAGGGTCATGCCGACCACGCCGCCCTTGGACGCCGAATAGGCCGCCTGGCCGATCTGGCCATCCTCGGCCGCGACCGAGGCGGTGTTCACGATGGCCCCACGCTCGCCGTCGATCGGTTCGAGGGTCAGCATGCCGGCGGCCGACTTGGCGATGCAGCGGAAGGTGCCGACCAGGTTGATCTGGATGATCATGTCGAAATGGGCCAGCGGGAAGTGCTTGATCGCGCCGGTGGTCTTGTCGCGGCTGGCGGTCTTGGCGGCGTTGCCGGTGCCGGCGCAGTTGATCAGGATGCGTTCCTGGCCGTTGGCGGCGCGGGCCTTTACGAAACCGGCGTCAACTTCGTCGTCGGAGGTGACGTTGACGGCGCAGAAAACGCCGCCGATGTCCTTGGCGACGGCTTCGCCGCGCTCCTGCTGGCGGTCGAGGTCAAAGATGGCGACCTTGACGCCGTGGGCGGCCAGGGCGCGGGCGGTGGCTTCACCGAGGCCGGAGGCCCCGCCGGTCACAACCGCGGCAATAGAGGAATCAAGCTTCATGGACGGCCTCCCGATCCTTATGTTGAACAGACTTCGAACAGCGGTTTAGTCCTATGAGCGCCAAAACCAACCCGTCACCCGACGTAAACTCGGCCATTGATCCTTCGCGGGCGCTGGTCCCCGAGGTCGTGCGGGTGAACGAGAGCCGGGTGGCGCGGGGTTTCTGGCCGAAGATCCGGCGGGTGGCGGCCAAGGTTCCCTTTGCTTCCGACGCCCTTTCGGTGTGGTGGTGCGCGCGCGATCCGGCGACGCCCGCCGCCGCCAAAGGGCTGATGCTGGCGGCCATGGCCTATTTCGTGCTGCCGACCGACGCCATTCCCGATTTCCTGGCGGGCATCGGCTTCACCGACGACGCCGCCGTCTTCGCGGCCTTGCTGGCGGTGGTCGGCAAGAACATCAAGCCGCGCCACCGGGCCGCGGCCCGGGCCTTCCTGGACCGGCTGACCGGGGACGACTGACCACGTGACGTCGGGGGGCGCGATCTGGACCAGACCTTGACCATTCCGGGCGCGCTGTCGGCCCTGGCCGCGATCGTCTACGGCATGGCCCTGACCGGTCGGTCGCCGTCCCTCGGCCGGACCCTGGTCAAGACCATGGCCGTCGGATTCCTGATGCTGGCGGCCATCCTGGCGGAGGCGCCCTGGCTGCTGGTCGTGGGGCTGGCGCTTTGCGCTGCCGGGGACGCCTTTCTGGCCGGAGACCCGCGCCGCTGGCTGCCGCCGGGTCTGCTGGCCTTCCTGCTCGGCCATGTCGCCTACATCTTCCTGTTCCAGCTGGCGCGCGACCCTTCGGTCGAGGCCGGGGCGGCGCCGCTTGCCGGCATCGCCGGGGTCGCGGCGGCGGCCATCGCCATGCTGGCGTGGCTGTGGAAGGCGCTGGGGCCGATGCGGCCGGCGGTGATCCTCTATGTCATCGCCATCGCGGTGATGGTCGGGACCAGCTTCCTGCTGCCGGCCTTCTACTGGCCGGCCATGGTCGGGGCGGCAGCCTTCATGGTGTCGGACGCCATCCTGGCCGGCAGCCTGTTTCGCGAGGCGAAGCTGCTGGGATCGACGCGGCTGACCGGCTGGGCGATCTGGTTTCTGTACTACGGCGGCCAGGTCGGCATCGCCTGGGCGTTCCTGCGTCAGCCCTTCTGAGCCCGACGGGCCAGCTGTTGTTCGCGGAAGGTGATGAACAGCGTCGCGGCCACGACGATGCCGGCGCCGACAATGGTGGTCCAGCCCGGAATCTCGTGGAAGATGAAGAACCCGGTCGCCGTGGTGAACACCAGCCGACTGTAGTCGATGGGCGCCATGGCGCCGGCGTCGCCGATCTGCATGCCCTTGATGTAGCAGGCCTGCGTGGCGGTCCCGACCACGCCCATGGCCGCCAGCAGCATCAGGTCGACCGGTTCCGGCCAACGCCAGACGAAGGCCGCCGGCGGGATGGAGAAAATCAGCCCGAGCACCGCCGAATAGACCAGCAGGGTGAACGGCGAGTGGTCGCGGGTCATGACCTTCATCCCGGTGATGGTCATGGCGAACATCGCCGCCGAGGCCAGCGCCGCCGCCTGACCAAGGCCAAAACCGTGACCTGACGCGCCGGGTTGGAGCATGACCAGCACGCCCAGGAATCCGACCAGGGCCGCGCCGATGCGCAGCGGGCCGGTCTTTTCCCTCAGCACGAACATCGCCAGCGGCACCATCCACAGGGTGCGGGTGAACGACAGGGCGTTGGCCTCGGCCAGGGGCAGTTTTTGAAAGGCATAGAAGCTGAAGATCATGGCCAGGGTGCCGACCGCCGAGCGGAACAGCAGTATGCCCGGACGGGTGGTGCGGAAGGCGCCGCGCCAGTCGCGCAGGATCATCGGCAGCAGAATGACCAGGCCCGCCGCCTGGCGATAGAAGGTCTGCAACGCCGCCGGATAGTCGTCACCGAGAAACTTGATCAGCGTCGTCATCACCGTGAAGCCGAGCGCCGACGCCAGCATCCAAAGGGCCCCCTGGACGTTGGGGGCCAACGCGCCCGGCCCGACCACGGGCGGCACGAAGGGGCGTTCGTCAGGCATGGTCCGGGGCCGATCGAGGCCTGTCTCCAGGTCGGTCGCCACTGCTCAAGGCGAAGACGGGCCGATAGCGGTGCGCCGGGCCGAAGGAGCGTCGCACCGCCATGCTCAACTCAGCTCTGGGCCCGCTGGGCGGCCAGGGCCTGCTGCATTTCCTGGGCCTGTTCCGGGGTGATGCCCATGGCCGCCAGCAGGGGGCTGGGCGCCGTCGGGTCCCAGGATCCGCGACCGCCGATGGTCAGGCCGCCATCGACGACGATATGGGTGCCGGTGACGAACAGGGAGTCATCGCTGGCCAGATAGAGAGCCGCGCGGGCGATGTCCTCGGGCAGGCCGGCCTTGGGAATGGGCTGGATCTTTGGGCCGGCCTCGACGACGCGGGCGACCATCTGGTCGGCCACTTCGCGCGGCAGGCCCATGGAGGCGCCGAAGATCGAGGTGGCGATCAGGCCGGGGCAGATGGCGTTGACCCGGATCTTCTGCGGCGACAGTTCGGCCGCCGCGCAGCGCGACATATGGATCACCGCGCATTTGGCCGCTGAATAGGCGAGCGGTCCGAAACCGGCCTGCAGACCGGCGATCGAGGCGGTGTTGATGATCGAGCCGCCGCCCCGTTCGACCATCAGCGGCAGGGCGTGTTTCATGCCCACCGCCGGTCCGCGCACCAGCAGGGCGAAGGTGGCGTCCCAGCTTTCGACATCGACCTCCGAGACATTGCCCGGCGCGCCGCCGTGGCCGGCGTTGTTGAACAGGATGTCGAGGCCGCCGAACTGGTCGGCGGCCATCTTCACGGCGGCGGCGATGTCCTTTTCGCTGGTGACATCGCAGTGGGCGTAGCGGATGCGGCCGTCAAACCGCTTTTCCAGCATCGCGCCCTTGTCGTCCTGAACATCGGCGGCGATGACGCAGGCGCCCTCCTGGGCGAACAGCTCCACTGCGCCCAGGCCGATGCCCGAGGCTCCGCCGGTGATCAGGGCGACCTTGCCCTCCAGACGTCCCGCCATGCGCACTCTCCCCCTTATTGTTATCGTTTTCGTTGTTGTTGCCGGTCGCGGTCAGCCGGTGACGACGACGACCTTGCCCATGGCCTTGCGGCTGCCCAGGTGGGCGATGGCGTCGCCGGCCCGCTCAAGCGGGAAGGTCTCTGAGACATGCGGCTTGATCTTGCCCTCGGCGTAGAGCGCCATCAGTTCCTTGACGTTCTGCTGGTGGCCCTTGGGATCGCGCGCCACCGCCGCGCCCCAGAAGACGCCGACGATGTCGCAGGACTTCAGCAGCGTCAGGTTCAACGGCACCTTGGGAATGCCGGCCGGGAAGCCGATGACCAGGAAGCGTCCACCCCATCCGGCCGCGCGAATGGCGGCTTCGGCATAGTCGCCGCCGACGGCGTCATAGGCCACGTCCCAGCCATTGGGGCCGCAGGCTTCCTTGAACAGGTTGGCGAGGGCCTTCTGGCCGTCACGGTCGAAGGGACCGGTCGGGTAGACCACGCCGGCGTCGGCGCCGCGGGAGATGGCCAGATCGACCTTCTCCTGGCTGGAGGCGGCGGCGATCACCCGCGCGCCCATGACCTTGCCCAGTTCGACGGCGGCCAGGCCCACGCCTCCGGCGGCGCCCAGCACCAGCAGGGTCTGGCCGGGCTTGAGATAGCCGCGGTCCTTGAGCCCGTAATAGGAAGTGCCATAGGTCATCATGAAGGCCGCGGCCTCATCGAAGGGCATGGCGTCGGGGATCGGCACGACGCGCGTCGCGTCCAGCGCCAGTTCCTCGGCCATGCCGCCCCAGCCGGTGCTGGCGAGCACGCGCTGGCCGACCTTGAGGTTGGTGACGCCCTCGCCGAGCGTCTTGACCAGACCCGCGACTTCGCCGCCGGGGGCGAAGGGACGCTGCGGTTTGAACTGGTACTTGTCCTCGATCATCAGGACGTCGGGGTAGTTAACCCCGCAGGCCTTGACCGACAGCACCACCTGACCGGGGCCGGCCTCAGGGCTCGGCAGATTCTCGACGGTCAGGGTCTCGGGTCCGCCCGCACTCTTGCTCAGCACCGCTCGCATGCCGTCTCTCCCGCTCTTTCATTGGTTGGCTCTTGAGGCTATCGCGAGCCGGACGCCGTTTATAGGCCGGAGGTTCAGCTTGGCGAACAATTGTTTGAGTTTGGTGGTTCACGGCGGCGCCGGAGCCAAGCGCGGTCGCGACTACAGCCGCGAGATCGCCCATATGCGAGAGGTGGTCGAGACGGGCCGCGACCGGCTGCGGGCCGGCGCCCTGGCCCTGGATGTCGCCGAGGAGGCGACCGCCGCGCTCGAGGCTTCGGGCCTCTATGTCGCGGGGCGTGGGTCGTCTCCCAACACCGACGGTCGCTATGAACTGGACGCCTGCCTGATGGACGGCCACACCGGCCGGGCCGGATCGGTCGCCGCCCTGCAGGGGTTCGAAAGCCCGGTCGGCGTGGCGCGGGCGATCATGGACTGGACGCCGCATGTCATGCTGGCAGGAGAGGGCGCGGCGCGGTTCGCGGCCGCCCAGGGCCTGGCCGCCATCGCCGAGGACGCCGCCTGGTTCACCCATGCCGGCCTCGACGAGTCCAACCACCCGCCCGGAACCCTGGCCCACGGCACGGTCGGCTGCGTGGTCCGCGACGCCGAGGGCCGGCTGGCCGCCGCCACCTCGACCGGCGGCGTGTTCGGCAAGCTGCCGGGTCGTGTCGGCGACACGCCGCTGATCGGTTCCGGGGGCTGGGCGGACCGGGGCGTGGCGATTTCCTGCACCGGTCAAGGCGAGTATTTCATGCGTGTTGTCGCCGCGGCCCAACTGGCGCATCGGATGAGGTTCGGCGGCCAGGGTCTGGCCGAGGCCGCCGACGCGGTGCTGGCCGAGATCCGGGCCCTGGGCGGCGAAGGCGGCCTTATCGCCGTCGACGCGGCGGGCAATATCGCCATGCCCTTCGTCTCGGCCGGGATGAAGCGGGCGGCGCTGCTGCCGTCCGGCGACATCGTTTCGGAGGCTTTCTGAGACAGGCCGGGCCCGCATCGCGCGGATATTGGTGAGAAGCGCCGGTTTCTGCTATGGAACCGGCCTCACTGCATTGGACCAGACCGCCTTGGGCGCGACCCTCGATCTTGCTCGCGTGACGCCCGTCGTCGCCGCCGTTCCCATCAACCTTTCGGGCCTGACCCGCGAGGCGCTGGCGCACGCCCTCGTCGAGGCCGGCGCGGTGCCCGCCGACAAGGCGAAGATGCGGGCGACCCAGGTGTTCCGCTGGATCCACCATCGCGGCGCCGTCGACTTCGCCCAGATGACCGACGTGGCCAAGGATACGCGCGCGGCTCTGGCTGACCATTTCAGCCTGTCCCGCCCCGAGATCGTCGAGCGGCAGGTATCCAGGGACGGCACGCGCAAATGGCTGATCCGCACCGCGCCGGGCATTGAAGTCGAAGCCGTCTACATCCCCGATGTCGGCCGCTCCGGCGCGCTGTGCGTGTCCAGCCAGGTCGGCTGCACGCTCAACTGCACCTTCTGCCACACCGGCACCCAGGCCCTGGTCCGCAACCTGACGGCCGCCGAGATCGTCGCCCAGGTCCAGGTCTGCAAGGACGACCTCGAGGAGTGGCCTTCCGACAAGGAAGACCGGCGTCTCAGCAACATCGTCTTCATGGGCATGGGCGAGCCGCTCTACAATCTGGACGGCGTCGCCGACGCCATCGACATCATCAGCGACAACGAGGGGATCGCCATCTCCCGCCGTCGCATCACGGTCTCGACCAGCGGCGTGGTGCCCGAGCTGATCGCCCTGGGCGAACGCACCCAGGCCATGCTGGCCATCAGCCTGCACGCGACCAACGATGAGCTGCGCGACGTGCTGGTGCCGATCAACAAGAAGTACGACATCGCCGCCCTGATGGAGGGCATCCGCACCTATCCGGGCATCTCCAACGCCCGCCGGGTGACGTTCGAATACGTCATGCTCAAGGGCGTCAACGACACCCCGGCCGAGGCTCTGGCCCTGGTCAAGCTGCTCAAGGGCATTCCGGCCAAGATCAATCTGATCCCGTTCAATCCCTGGCCGGGGACCGACTATGAATGCTCCGACTGGGGAACCATCGAAGCCTTCGCCGCGATTCTCAATCGCGCCGGCTACTCCAGCCCGATCCGGACGCCGCGCGGGCGGGACATCCTCGCCGCCTGTGGCCAGCTGAAGTCGGACAGTGAGAAGGTTCGCGCCTCGGCGCGGCGCCGGACGCCCACGCTCGCCCCAGGCTAGAAGCTTGCACGCCGGGCCGCCCGTCGTGCTAACCATTCCGCTGTTTTCTCCGGGAGCTTCGATGCCGCAGCAACTGCAGTCGATGGAAATCCAGGCTTTCGCCGCCGGGTTTCCGGTCACCCTGTTTCATGCCGGGGTCACGCTGATTATCCTCGTCCTGGGCGCCTTCCTCTATGCCCAGCTGACGCCACACCGCGAGATCGCGTTGATCCGGGAAGGCAACACCGCCGCCGCCATTTCCTTCGGCGGCGTGCTGATCGGCCTGGCCCTGCCCCTGGCAGACTCCCTGAGGGCGTCGGTTTCGCCGCTTGAGATCGCCCTCTGGGGTGTGGCCACGATCGCCATTCAGCTGCTGGTGTTCCGGGTCATCGACCTGATCCTGCACGGTCTGCCCCAGCGTATCCAGGACGGCGAAATATCGGCCGCCGCCCTTCTGGTGGGCGCCAAGATCGCCAGCGCGCTGATCCTCGCCGCCGCCCTGGCCGGCTGAGACGTTCATGCATCTGCCCCGCCTCCCCGACTGGCTGGTCTATCTGGCCGTGGTGGCGGCCCTGCTGATCGCGACCATCGGTCGACGGGAGCGGGCCGACGCGCCGCCGCCGCCGCCGCCCGTGCCCGGCGAGGAAAGCCTGCCCCTGGCGCCGACCTCGCCGTTCGACAAGTCGGTTGTGGTTGATGTCCCGGGCCCGCAGAAGCCGGGAACCGGGACGGCGTTCTCGGTGGCAGACAGCGGGGTCTGGATTACCGCCCGCCATGTCGTCGACGGCTGTACGCGCATCGCCCTGGTCGTGGCGGAGGGCCGTGGCGTCGCCGCCAGGGCCTATATCGACCCCTCCGGCGAGGCCGCGGTTCTGACCACCGAGGGCGGTGCGCCGGCCCTGCCGCTGGCCCCGGTCGCGCCCAAACCCAAGCCGGGCGATCTGGGGTTCCATCCCGGCTTCCCCCAGGGACAGCCGGGCGAGGCCGTGTCGCGACTGCTGGGTCGGGAAAATCTCGTGGTCCGCGGTCGCGGCGCCCGCACCGAGCCGGTGCTGGCCTGGGCCGAGATCGGCCGGACCGACAGCCTCAAGGGCACCCTGGCGGGGCTCTCGGGCGCGCCGGTGCTGGACTCGACCGGACGCGTCGTTGGCGTGACCGTGGCCGAGGCGCCCCGGCGAGGCCGCATCTACACCACCGCGCCCGAAACCGTCTTGCGGGCTCTCGCGAGCGCCCACCGCCGCCCATCGAGCTATGCCCTGGGCGAGCCGATCAACATCGAGAACTACGGCCGGGTCGCCGACGGCCTGCGCCGCGACCTGCGGGTCGCTCAGGTGGTCTGTCTGGCGACGTCCTGATCGGGGGCCGGCTTCTGGCGGATAATCATGAAGGCCAGCAGAATGGCGAAGACGCCGATGACCGTCGAATAGAGATAGAAGACCAGATATCCGCTGCCGAGGGCCGCGGGCGTCACCTGGGACCGCGTCATGGCCTCGGCGTATGTCTCGGGCGGCAGGCCGGCGAACAGACCTTTCAACGCACTTATGGGACCCGCGCCTTCGGCGGCATGGGCGGCGCTTTCGACGATCCGCCCCGATTGGCTGGCCAGCAGCTTCCCGGGCAGGGCGTAGAGTGATGAGAACAGGGCGTATTGGGTGGCGGTGAACCCGACCGCCGTCAGGCTCGACATGTAGGCGATTAGACAGGTGCCGGCGTAGCCCCCGGAAATGTTGTCGACGCCGATAGCGATGAACAGGGCGCCCAGATCATGACCCTGGGTGGCCAGCCAGGCGAACACCAGGTTGCTCAGGGGGCCGGCGAAGGCGCCGATGACCAGCGACCGCATCAGGCCAAGCCGGATCACCGACAGCCCGCCGACGGCGACCCCGATCACCGACATGATCATGCCGAAGACCTTGCGCACTTCGGCGATCTCGATCTTGCTGAAGCCAAGATCGATATAGAAGGCGCCGTTGATGTTCAGCACGAAGTCCGAGATCCGGTAGAGGCAGATCAGGGCAAGGATCAGACTGGCGGCCTTGCCATAGCGCTGGAAGAAATCCACCAGCGGCTGACCCAGGGCGCCGGACAGATAGGCCCCCGGGCGGGTTTCGAGGCGCGGGATCCGTTGTGCCGCCAGGGCGATGACCACAAAGCCTGCCAGAACCGCCGCCAACTGAAACCAGACTTTGGCGTCGGAGGCCCAGGCCGCGATCATGACGTCTCCGAGGCCGCCGGCGCCGACGCTCCGGAGCAGGCCGGCGAGGAAGTCCGCGCTGCCGGCCAGGCCGGAGCCGAGCAGGAGGGCGCCGCTCAGCAGAATGGCGCCGCGCACCGCCCATTCGAGGGCTTCGCGGGCGGGCTGCGGTTTCATGTCGCCGACCGGGATCGGCCGCACCTCGTGCGCCTCTTCACGGGGCGCGGCGAGCACGGCCAGCACACCCAGAATCATCAGGGCGGCCATGACCGCGTAGGACAGATGCCAGCCGAAGGCCGTGGCCAGGACCAGCGGCACGGCGCCGGCCACGATCATGGCGATGCGGTAGCCCCACTGGTAGGCGGCGGCCATAGGCCCCTGCCGGTCGTCGTCAGCGACCTCAATACGCCAGGCGTCGATGACGATGTCCTGGTTGGCCGAGGCGAAGCCGACCAGGACCGCGAACAGGGCCATGACGCCCAGATTGGTCGCGGGGTCGACGCCGGCGATCAGCCACAGCCCCAGCATGATCACCGCCTGGGAGACCAGCATCCAGGACCGGCGGTGACCCAGCCATTTGGTCAGGATCGGGACGGTGGTGCGGTCGACCAGCGGCGCCCACAGGAATTTCATCGCCGAAGCCAGGGTGGCGAGGCTGAAGATGCCGATGACGGCCAGGGACAGACCCGCCTCGCGCAACCAGATCGACAGGGTGTCGAAGATCAGCAGATTCGGCAGGCCAGCCGAGAAGCCGAGCACCAGCATCACCAGGGTGCGGCGCTCGCCGAAGGTCGCGAGGGACTGAAGGAGGGTGGGCCGGGCGGCGGGGTTGGCCCCGGCCGGTTTCTCAGAGCTCATCGGCGTCGCATCCCCGCAGGCGGGCGGAGCGCTGCGCCCCGCAAATCAGGAGGCGACCTTGGCCTCTCCGGCCTTGTCCGTCCAGCCAACCCAGCGCGCCAGGACGGTCCGCAGGGCGCTCTCGGTCAGCGGTTTGACCAGAAAGTCGTTCATCCCCGCCGCCAGAGCCGCACGGCGGTCATCCTCGAAGGCGTCGGCGGTCAGGGCGACGATGGGGGTGGTTACGCCCCGGGCCCGCAATTCCCGCGCCGCCTCGACGCCAGACAGGTCGGGCATGCGCAGATCCATCAGGATCAGGTCGAAGCTGGCGGCGGCGACGGCGGCCAGGGCCTCGAGGCCGCTGGCGGCGCGGTCGACCTGGGCGCCCTCGCGCTGCAGCAGGGTGCGGGCGAGCAGGGCGTTGATCGGATTGTCCTCGACCAGCAACACCCGGGCGCCGGTGGCCGTCGCGACGACGACGCGTTCGTCCTCCTCGGGCGAGGTCGCCCTGGGCGCCGCGCCCCTGGCCGCCAGAACGCGGGCGGCCACGGAATCGGAGCGCAGCGGCTTGATCAGATAGCCGGCGAAACCGGCCGCCCGGCAGCGGGGAATGCGGGCCCGCTCGTCCGGCCGAAGCAGGATCAGGCAGGCCCGACCCTCCGGCGCCTTGAGACCGCGGCGGCCCACGGCCAGCAGGTTGTCGATCAGCAGAACGGCGTCATCGGGCGCGGCTTCCAGCAGGGCGGCGACACTGTCAGCGGCGACGGCGCGGCCGCCGAGAGCTTCGATCTGCCGCACGGCCGCCTCGCGGACGATGACATTGGGCGAGGCGACGCCGACGGTGCGGCGGGCGAGGGGGCGTTTGCGCGACGCCGCCTCGGCGGGGGCGAAGGCCGCCTCGAGCCAGAACTCCGCCCCGCCGCCCGAGGCCTCCTCGACCCCGACCGCGCCGGCCATGGCCTTGCTCAGCCGGGTGACGATGGCCAGCCCCAGGCCGGCGCCGCCCAGCGCCGCGCCATGGGAGGGGTCGGCGTGGACGAACGGTTCAAAGATGCGGTCGCGAGCCGCGGCCGGCACGCCGGGGCCGGTGTCGCGCACCGTCAGCCGCAGCCGTCCGCCCTTGCGGGGCTCGGCGGTGATCAGCACGCCGCCGGTTTCGGTGAACTTTATGGCGTTGCCGGCGAAGTTGAGCAGCACCTGCCGCAGGCGGCCCTCGTCGGCCAGGACCGTCGGCAAGCCGCCGGCGCAGGCCCAGGCGATCTCGACGCCCTTTTCATGAGCCCGGGGGCTCATCAGCTCGGTCACCTGCCGCAGCAGGCCGGCGACGTCCATGGGGGCTGGGTGAAGCTCGATCTTGCCGGCGCCGAGCCGGGCCAGGTCGAGCACGTCATTGACCAGGGCCAGCAGATGGTCGCCGCTCTCCCGCAACGCCGCCACATAGGCGCGCTGTTCGGCGGTCAGCCGGGTGCCGTCCAGCAGCCGGGCCATGCCCAGCACGCCGTTGAGCGGGGTGCGGAACTCGTGGCTCAGGGTGGCCAGCTGTTCGGGCGTGATGGCGCGGTCGTCCGACATGGCGCCAGACTAGCGGCTGCGGCTTAACGGTCGGTCAAGCGGCGGGCCGGCGCGTGCGGAGTATAAACACCGCGAACAGCACGGCGAAAACGAGGTCGACGAGGGTCAACTGGAAGGCGCTGACGGCGGCCTTTCCCGCCTGGACCTGCAGCCAGACCATCACCGGCAGCGGGGCCTTGCCCAGCAGACCGAGCCAGGCGATCGGCCGGTTGCGGACCGGATCGACGGCGAGCATGGCGTAGCCGACGCCGAACACGCTGATCAGCAGGGCGCTGGTCTGCAGCGACATAAGGTCTGTCGGGATCGGCTGTTTCAGCGCCGCGTAGAAGGCGGAGGGGGCCAGCAACAGCGGCAGGCCGACGAGGAAATTGAACGCCGCGGCCAGCGCGAAAACGATCTTCCAGGTGCGCATATGACTAACCCCCGCTCAGCGCCCCGAATATCAGCACCTCGTCACCCTCGCCCAAGGGGTGGGCCGTGTCGAGATGACGATCCTGTCCGACGAAAATCCGCATATGCGGCCGGATCCGGTCCTGTTCATCGATGACCCGAAAACGGATACCGGGAAACTGACGGTCGAGATGGTCCAGCACGGCGGCGACGCTGTCGCCTTCGGCCGTGACCTGCGATCGCCCCTCCGTATAGGCCTGGAGCTGGGAAGGGATGAAGACCTGGACCATCAGAGCGGCGCGGCGACCACCGAATAGATCTCCGGCAGATGCCGGGCGATGCAGCGCCAGTCGCCGCCCTCGGTGTCGCTCATCCATATCTCGCCGTTGGTGGCGCCCAGATACAGGCCCAGCGGATCGGACCGGTCGGCGCAGAAGGCCTGGCGCTTGACCGTGAACCAGCCCTGCTCGCGCGGGAAGCCCCGGTCCTGCCGCTCCCAGCTCGTCCCCGCGTCCCGGGTGCGATAGACGGCGGGCCGTCCGCCCGGACTTGTCCGCGGCCAGACGTCGGTGCCGTCCATCGGGAAGACCCAGGCAGTGTCGGCGTCACGGGGATGGGGGGTGATGGTGAAACCGATGTCGCCGATGTCTTTCGGCATGGCGTTGCCGATGCGCTCCCAGACATTCGACGGCCGGTCGAGCCGGTAGACGCCGCAGTGGTTCTGTTGCCAGAGTCGGTCGGGCCGGGTCGGCGCCAGGGCGATGAAATGGGCGTCCTGGCCATATTCTGGATAGGGGTCGGGCATGAAACTGGCCTCGACGTTCCTGTTGAGCGGCGCCCAGGACGCGCCCTGATCCAGGCTCTCGAACACCCCGGCCGTCGAGGTGGCGATGTACATATGGGCGGCGTCGCGCGGGTCGATGACGATCTGGTTGAGCAGGGCCCCGTCCGGTGTGCCGCCGTCAGCGGGACACCATTTCCAGTACATCGGATGATCATTGAAGCCGGCCACGCCATCCCAGGTCTCGCCGTTGTCGCGGCTGACAAACAAGCCTGGTGGCGAGGTCCCCGCCCACCAGACGCCGGGTTCGCTGGCATGGCCCGGTTCGATCCAGAAGCTGTGATCGACGGCCCGGGCGGGCTCGCCAGCGGCGGCCTTGGCAAAGGCCGGCGGCCGACGGGCCTCGGTCCAGGTCGCGCCGCCGTCCGTCGACCGGAAGACGGTCGGTCCCAGATGGCCGGTGCTGGCCGCCATCACCAGGGTGCGGCCGTCGCGCGGGTCGATCACCAGGTGATTGATGATGCTGCCCAGGAAGTGGGGCCCGTCCGCCGACCAGGTCTTGCGGCGCTTGTCGCTGCGAAAAATCCAGGCGCCCTTGCGGGTGCCGACCAACAGTTGAACTGCGTCCGTCATGCACAAAGCCTCCGGCCTCGCCTGCCCGCCAGACTATGCCGTCCGTCAGGTTTGGGAATCGAAAAACGCGTCGGGGTCGGTCAGCTCGACCAGGCGACCGCGGCGGATCTCGAGAAACCGTGTGGCGGCGGTGCGGGTGAAATAGCGGTCGTGGGAAACGAAAAGGCAGGAGACGTCGGTCTCCTCCAGCTGAGCTTCCAGGGCCTCCTGCCCCTCGATGTCGAGGTGGTTGGTGGGCTCGTCGAGCAGGTAGAGGTTGGGCCGCTCCAGCTTCATGCGCAGGAACATCAACCGGGACCGCTCGCCGTGGCTGAGCAGGTTGATGGGGTCGCGGATGCGGACGAAAGGGAACCCCGCCTGGGCCAGCAGCCGCACGGCCTCCTTCTCGGTCGCGTCCGGCGCGCCGGCGACATAGTCCAGCACGCTGGATTTGAGTGGCAGGGCCTGCATCGACTGGTCGAAATAGGCCAGGCGAGCGCCCGGGTTGAACCGCACCGCCGCCTGGCCGTCATAGTGTTCGCGGTCAGGATCGAAGGCCCGGGCCAGGGCGTTGAGCAGGGTGGTTTTGCCGGCCCCGTTTGTCCCCAGGATGGCGATCCGGTCCCCGGCCCCGACGGCCAGCCGCTCGATCTGGATCAGGGTGCGGGCGTCGTCGGGCGTCTTGACGGTCAGGCCCATGATGCGCAGGGCGACCTTGGCCTCCAGCTCGCCCTCGCCCAGTTCCAGCCGCCGGTCGCGGGCGACATAGGTCGACGTGCGGTCGGCTTCGATGCGGGCGATGCGGGTCTCGATGGCCGCCTTGCGTTTGTTGAGCTCCGGATTCTTGACCGCCCAGACCTTGTAGCGGGCGGCGGCGGCCTCGAGCCGTTTGACTTCCTTTTCCTCGAGCTTGCGGTGCACGGCCGCCGCCGCGTCCCGGCGCAACAGCTCCTCGCGGGCGGTGGAGAAGGGCGTCTTGAAGGCGTGAACGCCGTCAGAGCGCAGGAACAACGTGCGGTCGGTGACCCGGTTGAGGAACTCGCGGTCGTGGGAGACGATCAGCATGGGAATGTCGAAGTCGACGCCCAGCCACTGTTCCAGGACATTGATATTGGCCAGATCCAGGTGGTTGGTCGGCTCGTCGAGGACCAGGATGTCGGGTTCTTCCAGCCGGGCCGCCGCCGCGATCAGCATCAACCTCTGCCAGCCGCCCGACAGGCTCCCGAAAAGTTGCTCGGCGGTTTCCGGCGCGACCTTGATCTCGTCCAGCAGGACATCGATTCGCCAGTCGTCGTCGCCGGCCCCGATCCGCTCGAGCGAACGGCGCAGGACCTCGCGGACGGTCAGGTCGGCCAGATTCTCGGGCGTGTCCTGGGGCAGCGAGCCGACGCGCAGGCCGCGAGAACGCAGCACCTGGCCGCTGTCGAGTTCCAGGTCTCCGGCCAGACAGCGGAGCAGGGTCGACTTGCCGGCCCCGTTTTCGCCGACCAGCGCTGTTCGTGCGTCATCAAGCAGGAACGAAACGCCCTCGAACACCGGAGTGGCGCCATGATGGAAGCTGGCCTGGTCCATGCCCAGTACGGCCTGACGTGACGCCATGACGAGCTGCGATTCCCTTTTTCGAGGTCTTCCGGATGTGAACGACCGGATTAATTGATCGCGCGGGCGTGGGAAACCCGCAGATCGCGGTTATCCCGCCGCGCCCTCGGCGTCGGCGCCGACCCGGCGGTAGATCAGGGCCTCGGCGACATGAATGCGGCCGACGCCGTCGGCGCCCTCGAGGTCGGCGATGGTCCGGGCCAGGCGGATGGTCCGGGTCCAGCCCCGCGCGGTCAGATGTCCGGCGTCGGCCGCCCTGGCCAGAAGGGCGCGGGCGGGGTCGCCCAGACCGGCGGCCTTGTCGAGAAAGTCGCCGTCGGCCTGGGCGTTGAGGGTCGGCGCCGACTCGCCGAAGGCGCGGGACCTTTCAACCTGCAGCTTTCGCGCAGCGGCGACCCGGGCGGCGGCCTCGGCCGAGCCTTCGGTCGGCGGCGGCAGGGCCAGATCGGCGGCGCTGACCGGCGGCACGTCGATCTGCAGGTCGATGCGGTCGATCAGAGGTCCGGACACCCGCCCCTGATAGTCGCGCTGGCAGCGGGGCGCCTTGCCGCACCAGCCCTTGCCCGGCCCGCCATGGCCGCAGCGGCATGGTCGCGTTGCCTTTTTGTCGACCGCCACTTCAATGCATCTAAGGACTTCCAAGCCCGATGCAGGCGTGGCCTCACGAAGCGAGCTGGCGAGGCTGCTCCGGCTGAGACGGCGGAACCTGCAAATCTCCCGGGGAACTGCCGCAATGATGCTTGCGGTTTCCGAGGGCACGCTCCGAAACTGGGAGCGAGGGTGCGCGCCTCATGTGGCGAGCTATCCAAGGATCGTTGATTTCCTCGGAGTTGAGCCTTGGCCGACGCCAGAGACGCTGCCGCAAAAGCTACGGGCCGAGAGGTATCGGCGGGGTTTGAACGTCTCCCAGGCTGCCGCCGCGCTTGGTGTCGATCCCTCTACTGTCTGGTGGTGGGAAGCGGGCCGGCGGCCTCATCTCGTCGATCATCGACGTCGGATTGCGACATTTGTCGCGGGCGATAACGAGGGCCAGGTCGTCAGTCAGTCGGCCGAGGGATGTCCGGAGTCCGAACTCGGTGCGGTTATCCGACAGCGGCGGCGGGATCTGGGCCTGACCCTTGAAAGCGCTGCGCGATCCTTTGGCGTTAGCCCGTGGACCCTCATGAACTGGGAACATGATCGCTGCGTTCCAACAGATCGCTACTACCCGACCTTGATCCGCTTCTTGAGGCATGACACCTGGCCGAAACCAACAACTGTGGCTGAGAGGCTCCGTGCCGCGCGGCTAGGACGCGGCCTTTCCCAAGAACAGGCTGCGGCCATGATGCAGGTAAACCCCGACTCCATTTCTGACTGGGAGGCCGGACGGGTTCCCCGCCACCATTTGAGTTTGGCGAAGATCGAGGCTTTCGTGACGGGCGCGGCCCGGCCAAGACGTCGAGCTCGAAAAGGGGACGGAAAATGGTAGCAGTGCCGGCGTGCAATGTGAGATCGACCCGCAGTTTGACCCAGGAGGGGCTCTCTGTTCAGCGGCTCGCGCCATCGGCGATCCTCGCGCATCCTGGAAGGATCTTCGGAGCTATGAGATTCACGGCATTTCCCTTGCCTGTTTCCCGGGCCTACCCTTCGCTTGCATTTCGGCAGTCAGGCCAGTGGGGAACTTTGGGGATTGGCGGCCAAACATAGGCGCGCTGCCGGTTGAGGCTGAAGGAAGGCTCTGGCTGTGCTGCGCGCGAACACCGGACGGCAGTGTTCTAGCGCTGAAAGGCCTGCTCGGCGTGCCGTCGATCATGAGCTTCAGATAGATATCCCGATTGGCCAGACTCAGCAGGTCGAGCACTTCAAACCGGGGCTGAAACTCACTTGCCAGGATACCTGCGTCCTCTGACCCGACCCGGAATGAGATCAGCGTCCCGGCATTGCCCAACACCGCATGCCGAATGTCCGGCTCGAGCTGATGGAGGTGCTGGTTGGCCAGCGTAAGGCCAACACCATACTTGCGCAGCTCCGCCATCATGTTCACGAACGAGAGCGTCGTGAACGTCTGGAACTCGTCGGCGTAGAGGAAGAATGGCCGACGCTCGGCCTGCGGCATCTCGGCCCGGCTGAGGGCGGCTAGACCAATCGTCGAGACGATGAGCCCGCCCAGGACGGTGGTGCCATCCTCACCGAGACGGCCTTTGGCCAAGTTGACCAGCAACATGCCGCCATCGTCCATGAGCCTACGGAACCGGATGTCGACCTTCGGCGCGACCAGGACGTTGTACAGGCGCGGATCGGTCAGGAGCGCGCCCAGCTTGTTCTGGATGGGCGCTACGGCCTCGGCCCGCTGACGATCGGAGTATTTGGCGAACTCCTGGGTCCAGTAGGCGCGAACGACGTCGTTCCGGATGCGGGCGGCCACCTGTTTGCGGAACGCCTTGTCTGAATAGAGCCGCAGGACGTCAGGCAGCGTCGAGCCGTCGCGCTCCAGAAGGGCGAACAGGCTGTTGCGCAGCACATGCTCCATGCGCACGCCCCAGGCATCCGGCCAGATCTTCCGCATGGCCTCCAGAAGCCCTGAAGCGGCCAGCGGAATCTTGTCGTCGCGGACCCGGCGGAGGGGATTGTATCCGTACGGCTGCTTTGGATTGGCCGCGTCCAGATAGATCAGCCGGTCTCGCTGCGCAGGCGAGGCGGCATCCCGCACCCGCTCAACCAGGTCGCCATGGGGATCGATCAGAGCGAACCCGCGGCCGGCCTGCATGTCCCCGAGCGCCAACGTTTCGATGAGGGTCGACTTGCCGACACCCGTCTTGCCGATCGCATAGACGTGCATCAGCCGGTCAGCCTGCTTGATGCCGAACGGCGTGAACCGGTTGTGGAAGTTGGTCGTGGCGAAATACGAGACAGACGGATCAGGCAATTTGTCAGTGTGCCGGTGGGCTCTGCCGATCGCACGGGTGGCCTTCTCGCCGCCCCGACTGCGGAAACCGATCAGATGGTCGGCCGCCCATGCAAGGCAACGATGTCCACAACCCGGAGGCGGATGAAGACCCCACCGACCAATTGCGGTAGAGTGGCTCAGACGATGGCGGTCGCCTGTAGCGCACGGAAGGAAACTGATTGTGGGAACTTCGTCCATTCATCCCGTTGACCTCCATGTCGGCGGAATGATCCGCGCCAATCGCAAGCGCGTGGGAATGAGCCAGTCGCAGCTGGCCGAGGCGCTCGGCCTCACCTTCCAGCAGGTTCAGAAGTACGAGCGCGGCAGCAACCGGGTGTCAGCCTCAAAACTGTTCGAGATCGCCCAGACGCTTGATCTCACCATCTCGACCTTTTTCGAAGGCCTGGACCGGAGCTCGTCCGATGGCGAGTCGATCTCGGCCGACCTCATTCAGTTTGCCAACTTGCGCGGCGCTGACACCCTGATCCACGCGTACCGACGCCTGACCCCCAACGTCAGAAGGGCGCTCGCGAACCTAGCGGGCGCCATGTCCGGGCAAGCGGATGAAGTAGATGACGGCAAGCGCGAAATTGAGGTCGCTGGCAGCTAGTGGATCGGTTCTAACGCTTGGTGCCCACCTAGGAGTGGCCCAGCTCGTGCAGCCGCCGGCCGGGCATTTTACCTGTTAGCGGACCTTTCAGACTTCTGAGATGGGGGGGTGACCGGACCTTGCCGCCGACGCAGGCCAAGGTCGGTTAGGCGCAAGCGGACATCTATCGCTGGCGACACATCGGACATTCCGGAAGCCGTTAGGGGCGTCGTGCTCTGGCCCGAGTGCCGCGATCCTTGCCATCCGCTAGCAGTGGCGTAGCCGAAGGCCGTCACGGGCATTGCCGACCATCGCGTTCAAGGCTACAGGAGCAATCGGAGCCGTTCATTGCCGCACTTTCTTCGCCACATCTGTATCGGTCTGTGCGTCGCCATGTTGGCGGCGCTCAACCCGCATGGCGTGGTCGAGGCGCAACACACGGGGGCCCATGCAGCCGATTGGCCTGCTGTGGCTCTTGTCGAAGGACTCGATGATCATGATGCGCCCCACGTGCACGTTGCGCCTGACGAGGCGCCTGACCCCGATCAGGATCGTGGGGTCGACGAAGCGCCCCCGGCTGGGCACCACCATCCCGGAGGCGCTGAAGTCCATGGGGCGATGCCGGCCATCGGCCGGGACGCGCCATCGGCTCGGTCGCTGAGTTCTGCCCTACGGTCCCCGGGGTCTGATCCCGCTGTGGCTGGGCTCACCGGCGACGGGCCGGAATACCCTCCGAAACGGATGCGCACGGTCGCCTGAACCTGCGCGGCCGCCCGGCTGCGCGCGCAACCTGTTTCCCGGAGATACTATTGAAAACCCCGAATGCCGGCTCTGCCGGATCGTGGGCGCGTATGGCGACCGTTTCGGCGCTGGCGCTCTTACTGGCGGCTCTGCCGTCCTACCCGGCCATGGCGCAGCAGTCCGTAAGCGTCGCACCGTACACGCCCACACTGTCACTGGAACGGGCGTTGGCCCGTGCCGCCGAGGTGGACCCGGCGCTACCCGGCGGCGAAGCGCGCGCCCGTGCCGGCGACGCCGCTGTGCGCCAGTCCGATGTTCGCCCCAATCCAACACTGGGGCTGATGGTTGAAAACCTGCCGACGCTGGGCGGGGGCAACATCATCGACCGGACCGAGACGACCCTGTCCTACGAGCAGCGGTTTGAACGGGGTGGCGACCGACCTGCGCGCGTCACCCTTGCCCGGAGTGAAGCGGCCGTGGTTCAGGCCGAAGCCGCCATCCGGAGACTGGACCGGCTTGAGCAGGTGCAGCGTGCATGGGCCGACGCCCTTGCCGCCCAGGCCGAACTTGAAATCGCCCGCGAACGCTTGGATCTCGCCGAACGTTTCCAGACAGAGGTGCAGCGGCGCGTGAACATGGCGCGCGACCCCCTGTTCGCAGGGGCCCGCGCCGAGGCCGAACTGGCGCAGGCCCAAATCGATTTCGACCAGGCCGTGATCCAGGCGCGCCTCGTTCGCGCGACACTGGGGCGCTTCTGGATCGGAGCCCCCGACTTCTCGCTCGATCCTGTCGATTTCGTGGACACCAGTGCCGCGCGTGAAGTCGCCGGCCCGGTCTCCGAAATCGATCTCGCGGTTCTGTCCGCACAGCGCGACGTTTCCCGGGCCAGGGTCCGGGTCGAACAGGCGCGCGCCACGCCGGACGCAACCGTCAGCGTCGGCGTCCGCCAATTTTGGGAAGGACAGGACGTCGGCTTGGTGGTCGGCGGGTCCTTTCCCCTCGGGCGCTACGATCGGAACGAGGGGGCTATCGCACGCGCCAGGTTCGAAGGCGTTGCCGCAGAGGCGGACATGGCGGCGCTCCGGCAGGACGGGGAACGCGAGATCGCGCGACTTCAGGTGCTGCTCGCCTCGCGGGCCGTGGAAGCGCAGCGGATCGCCGACGAGATCCTGCCCCAGGCCGAGCGCGCCGTCGTTCTCGTTCGCGAAGGCTTCGCGCGCGGCGGCTTCACCTACAACGACGTGATCTCCGCCCAGGCCGCGCTGCTTGCGACCAGGGCTCGGCGCGTCGCCGTTCTCAAACAGTTTCACATTGATCGCGCCCGCCTTGATCGGCTGACCGGCGCGCATGCCCGCCTGCTAGGCCTGGAGATCCGTTCATGACCCGTCACACCCCATCACGGCGCATCATCGCCGCCACTCTGTTTGCCGTTGCTGTCGCCGTCTCAGCGTGCGGCCCGGGCGTTTCGACGGAAAAAGCGGAAGGCGAGGTTGCCTCGGGCGACTATGAGCGCGGGCCCCATCGCGGACGCATGCTGCGCGACGGTGATTTTGCGCTGGAGGTCACCATTTACGAAGATGGTCCGGAGCCATTGTTCCGGCTCTATCCCTATCTCAAGGACAAGCCCCTGGACCCGCGCCAGGTCCAGGCCACCATCACCCTGGGTCGACTGGGCCCCATATCCAACCGGTTCGTCTTCGCCGCCGAGAACGACTACCTCGCGGCACCGGGCGTGGTCTTCGAACCCCACTCCTTTGACGTCACGGTCGCCGCCACCCATGCCGGACGCCAGCACCGCTGGAGCTACCAATCCTACGAAGGGCGCACCATCATCACCGCCGAAGCCGCCCGGGCGGGCGGCGTAACCACCCAGAGAGCCGGCGGGGCGATCCTGGGCGAAAGCCTGCCGCTGAGCGGTCGGGTCGAGATTACACCCGAGGGCCAGAGCGAGGTCCATGCTCGCTACCCCGGCCGGGTTATGTCGATGAACGTCCAACTGGGTCAACGCGTCTCGCGCGGTCAGGTTCTGGCGCGCGTCGAGTCCAGCGACAGCCTGCAGACCTATCCCGTCACGGCCCCGATTTCGGGGATAATCACGGCCAAGAACGTCAACCCCGGCGCCATTACGGGCAATGGCGAGCCGATGCTGACCATTGGCGATCCGACCCGGCTGCACGCCGAGTTCTTCCTCTATCCCCGCGACGCCGAGCGCGTCCGGGTCGGGCAGCGCGTGGAGATCACCAGTCTGGCCGGGGATCACCGCGCGCTCGGCGTCATCGAGGCCGTGCTGCCGTCCAGCGACCCCATGAGCCAGACACTGGTCGCCCACGTCGCGCTGCCCTACCAGGGCGGCGTCTGGCGACCGGGTCTGGGGGTCAGCGGCACGGTCCGGGTCGGTCAGGGCGAGGTGCCTCTGGCGGTCCAGACCAAGGCCATCCAGCCGTTCCGGGACTTCCAGGTCGTCTACGCCAAGGTCGGCAACACCTATGAGGTGCGGATGCTCGAGTTGGGGCTTCGAACCGACGAATGGACCGAAGTTCTGGGCGGTCTGGAACCGGGAACCGAATACGTCGTCGACGGCGCCTTCCTCATTCGCGCGGACATCGACAAGTCCGGCGCGAGCCATGACCACTAGGGGGCGCGACCATCATGCTTGAACGCATCATCGCGCTGTCGATCCGGTTCCGCTGGATCGTCATGGCGCTCGTCCTTCTGGCCTGCGCGGTCGGGGTCTGGAGCTTCCAGCGCCTGCCCATCGACGCCACGCCGGACATCACCAACGTCCAGATCCAGATCAACACCGAGGCTCCCGGCTATTCGCCGCTGGAGGCCGAACAACGCATCACCTTCCCCGTCGAGACGGCGGTGGCGGGCGTGCCCGGCCTGCAGTATACGCGCTCGGTCTCACGCTACGGGCTGAGCCAAGTCACCGTCATATTCGACGACGGCACCGACATCTATTTCGCGCGCCAACTGGTCAACGAGCGGCTGCAGAACGCGCTCAGCCAGCTCCCCCCCGGCGTTACGCCCGAACTCGGCCCGATCGCCACAGGCCTGGGCGAGATCTTCATGTATACGATCGACGCCGAGCCGGGCGCCCGTCGCCCGGACGGCCAGCCCTATACGACCGAGGATTTGAGAACCCTGCAGGACTGGGTGATCAGGCCCCAGTTGCGAAATACCAAAGGCGTCACCGAGGTCAACACGATCGGCGGTTACGAGCGCCAGTATCATGTGACGCCCCATCCCGAGCGACTGTCGGCCTACGGCGTGACCATGGCCGAGGTGGTCGATGCGCTGAACAACAACAACGCCAACGTCGGTGCCGGCTACGTCGAGCGCTTCGGTGAACAGTATCTGATCCGCGTGCCGGGCCAGGCTTCGACGACCGAGGATCTCGGCAGCGTCGTAGTCGCCACGCGGGGCGGTGTTCCGATCCGGATCGCCGATGTCGCGGACGTGGGCATGGGCGAAGAGTTGCGCACAGGAGCCGCGACCGAAGACGGCAAGGAAACTGTGCTCGCCACGGTATTGATGCTGACCGGCGAAAACAGCCGCGTGGTGGCCCGGGCCGCCGCCGTCAGCCTGGAAGAGGCGGCGCGGGCGCTGCCCAACGGGGTGACCGCATCGCCGGTCTATGACCGGACGGACCTGGTCGATCGCGCCATCCAAACAGTCGAGAAGAACTTGCTGGAAGGCGCCCTGCTGGTCGTCGTCGTGCTGTTCCTGCTGCTCGGAAACATCCGCGCCGCCCTGATCACGGCAGCGGTCATCCCGATCACCATGCTGATGACCATCACCGGCATGGTGCGGACCGGCACCTCGGGCAATCTGATGAGCCTCGGCGCGCTCGACTTCGGCCTGATCGTCGATGGCGCGGTGATCATCGTCGAGAACTGCCTGCGCCGGTTTGGCGAGGCCCAGCACCGCTTGGGCCGCATTCTGACCCGGGAGGAACGTTTCGATCTGGCGGCCTCGGCCTCCAGCGAAGTGATCCGGCCATCGCTGTTCGGGGTGCTGATCATTACTCTGGTCTATGTTCCCATCTTCGGCCTGACCGGGGTCGAGGGGAAGATGTTCCACCCGATGGCCATCACAGTGGTCATCGCCCTGACGGCGGCCCTGGTCCTGTCCCTGACCTTCGTGCCCGCTGCGGTCGCGATGTTCGTCACCGGCAAGGTCGAGGAAAAGGACAGCTTCGTGATGCGCTGGGCCCGGGTCGGCTATCAGCCGGCGCTGGACTTCGCGCTGAAGACCCGCGGGTTGATGATCGGCATCGCCGTGGGGCTGGTGCTACTGGCGGGCTTCGGCGCGTCGCGGATGGGTTCGGAGTTCGTGCCCAATCTCGACGAAGGCGACATCGCCATGCACGCGCTGCGCATCCCCGGGACCAGCTTGAGCCAGGCCATCCAGATGCAGACCGCGCTCGAGGCCCGCATTGCGGCGTTCCCGGAGGTCGAGCGGGTCGTCGCCAAGATCGGCACTGCAGAGGTCGCCACCGATCCGGTGCCGCCTTCGGTCGCCGACACCTTCATCATGCTGAAGGACCGATCCGACTGGCCCGATCCGAGAAAGCCGCGAGGCCAGCTTGTCGAGGAGATGGAAGCCGCCGTGAACGAGATTCCCGGCAGCAAATATGAGTTCACACAACCCATCCAGATGCGGTTCAACGAACTGCTCTCGGGCGTGCGCGCCGACGTCGCCATCAAGGTGTTCGGCGACGATCTGAACGAACTGCTGAGGCTCGGCGCCGAGATCGAAGGCGTTGTCGCCGGCGTGGATGGCGCCGCCGACCCCCAGACCGAACAGGTCACGGGCCTGCCTGTGCTCCAGATCACACCCAACCGGGCTGCCATGGCTCGGCTGGGGTTGAGCGTCAACGACGTCCAGTCGGTCATCTCCACTTCGATGGGCGGCACCACGGCGGGGCAGATTTTTGAGGGTGACCGGCGTTTCGACGTCGTCGTTCGCCTGCCCGAAGCGCTGCGGTCCAACACCGACGCGATCGGTCGCCTGCAGATCCCCCTGCCGGCGACCGAGGGACAGGCGCGCCAGTTCGTGCCCCTGGCCGAGGTGGCGACGATCGAGCTCACGGTCGGTCCCAATCAGATCAGTCGCGAGAACGGCAAGCGACGGATCGTGGTCACCTCCAACGTCCGCGATCGCGACCTGGGCTCCTTCATCGCGGAAGTGCAGGAGCGGGTCGACACCGAGGTGACGATCCCCGCCGGCTACTGGGTCACCTATGGCGGCACGTTCGAACAACTGATCTCGGCGGCGAAACGGCTTCAGGTCGTGGTGCCTGCTGTGCTGCTGTTGATCTTCGGCCTGCTGTTCGCCCTGTTCCGCTCCTGGAAGGACTCGGCCATCGTCTTCTCCGGTGTGCCCCTGGCGCTCACCGGCGGGGTGGCCGCCCTGATGATGCGCGATCTCCC
>JAUXVF010000006.1 GCA_030680355.1 Caulobacter sp. | reverse complement strand
CGTCCTTGCGGATGTAGGTCAGCTCGTAGATGTCCTCGATGCCGCGCGAGGCCTTGAATACCAATGCCTCGAAACCCGGCGTGATCGGGGTGCCGAGCTCGGCGCTCAATGCCTTGGCGCGCGCGATAACCTCTTGCGGGTCGGAAATATCGGCCGGGGTGATCTTGTTCATCACATCGGCGGCGGTGTAACCCAGCATGCGCTCTGCGCCGACGTTGAAAATCTGGATCACACCCTTGGCGTCGGTGGCGATGCTGGAGAAGTTGGCGCTGTTGAAGATCGCGCTCTGCAGGGCGTCGGCGTTGACGATCGAGTCTTCGGTCAGACCGTCTGTCGCGAGGTCCTGGGGCGATGTCGGCGCGGACATCGCCGGAACGACCTTGGGGGTTTTGGAGATTGGGTTTCCTGACTTGGAGAACGTCGTCTTGAGCTAAGGCGGGAACGCCGCCTCGGGAGGGGCGTTATTGGAGGAGCAGTGCCACCGAATGTTCGAGCTCGGCGGTGGTGTACGGCTTCTGCAGAAACCGCCCGCCTTTCACAAACAACTGGCTCATCCCGGCCGAAAGCGGTGTTCCGGACGTGTAGAGCACCCGCAATCGGGGCTGAACCTCTATGGCGCGGTTGGCGACCTCGTAGCCGCCCAGCACCAGCGCGTGGAGGCGAATATCGACAAAGAGGGCGTCGACCTGCTGTCCGCCTCTCAAATGGGCCAGGGCGCCGGCAAGATCGTCAGCCGTGAGCGTCACATGACCAAGGTCGCTGATCGTGAAGTCGGAGCACTGCTGAATGAACGGATCGTCTTCCACGATCAGGACTACAGCCACCCGGTAACCCGCTGTGCAGTGGATGTCATGTCGACGCCTTCCCCCGGCGCGGAAACAGAATGCAATCCGGCGCCTACCGTGCAAGCCCCGCCGGGCCGATTGGTTCCGTCGCCGCCGTCGATTTCCGGAATTAGGTCTGTCGGCCGCCTAACGCGTCCGCGCCGCCTCGTCCGTCGCCCGGACCAGGGCGTCGATGACGCCGGGCTCGGTGGACGCGTGGCCGGCGTCCCAGATGATGTTGAAACGCGACTCCGGCCAGGCCTTGTGCAGGGCCCAGGCGCTTTCCAGCGGCGTCACCACGTCGAAGCGGCCCTGGACGATCCAGCCGGGGATCTTGCGGATCTTCTCGACCTGTTTGAGCAGCCAGCCGTCCTCGGGGAAGAAGCCCTTGTTGGCGAAGAAGTGGCATTCGATGCGGGCGAAGGCGATGGCGAAATCGACCTCGTTGAACTTCGGCGGTCGGGCTTCAGGGCCGCGGATGGAGATGGTGTCGCCCTCCCACTGGCTCCAGGCCGCGGCGGCCTCGGCCTGGACCTTGCGGTCGGAGTGGGTCAGCCGCTTGTGATAGGCGGCGATCATGTCGCCCCGCTCGCCCTTGGGAATCGGCGCCTTGAACCGCTCCCAGGCGTCGGGGAACAGGAAGGACGCGCCGTCCTGGTAGAACCATTTCAGCTCGCGCTGGGTCAGCATGAAGATGCCGCGCAGGATCAGGCCGTCGACCCGCTCGGGGTGGGTGACCGCATAGGCCAGGGCCAGGGTCGAGCCCCAGGAGCCGCCGAACACGGTCCATTTCTCAATGCCCAGGTGTTCCCTGAGCCGCTCGATGTCGGCGATCAGAGACCAGGTGGTGTTGTCTTCGAGGCTGGCGTTGGGCCGGCTCTTGCCGCAGCCGCGCTGGTCGAACAGCGCCACCCGCCAGAGGTCATGGTCGAAGAACCGGCGCATGGTCGGGTTGATTGCTCCGCCCGGGCCGCCGTGCAGCACCAGGGCGGCCTTGCCGGCCGGATTGCCGCATTGCTCGTAGTAGAGCTCATGCGGGCCGCCAGTCGGCAACCAGCCGAAATTGTACGGCTCGATTTCGCGGAAGAGACCCCGACGGGTGGTGGGCTGGCCGACGGCGGGCGACGGGGCTGAACGATGCATGCGGGCCTTTTACCGCCGGGGGCCTATCGCGGGAAGCGGCGATCCAGCCAATCGCGCATGAACCGGTTCACCTGGTCGGGCTCTTCCTGCTGGGTCCAGTGGCCCGAGCCGGTCACCAGCTGCTTCTCGAGGTCCGGGATCAGCCGCTCCATACCGTCGGCCGAGGAGGGCGGCAGCACCGCGTCCTTCTCGGCCATGATCATCAGACTGGGCTGGCGGACGATATGGTCCAGCCCCTCCGACACCTGCCAGTTGCGGGTGAAGTTGCGGTACCAGTTGATGCCGCCGGTGAAGCCGGTGCGCTCGAAGGTCTCGACGAAGGTCTCGAACTCGTCGTCGGTCAGGAAGAAGGGGCGGGGATCGACCGCCGGATCGTAGGCGGCCAGCACGTCGACCATGGCGAAGGCGGACGGATCGCCCTCCTTGCGCTCGGTGGCGAAGCCCTGTGACGCGCCGGGCATGTCGATCGGTCGGCGCATGAACAGGTCCATGGCCTTGCGGGCGTCGGCGTTGAACACCGCGTCGGCCTCGCCTGGAGTCTGGAAGTGGACAATGTACATCCGCTCGCCCAGCCGTTTGCGCATGATGGCGATGGGATCGAACGGCGCCCGCTCCTGGAAGGGGGTGTTGAGGCCGATCACGCCGGCGACGCGGTCGGGATGGCGGATGGCCATGTACCAGACCACGAAGCCGCCCCAGTCGTGGCCGACGAAGATCGCCTTCTCGATGCCCTTGGCGTCCAGCAGCGCGACCAGATCGGCGCAGAGGTTCTCGATGGCGTAGCTCTCGACCTCGGCCGGCTGGTCGGTCAGGCCATAGCCGCGCTGGTCGGGCGCGATCACCCAGCGGCCGGCCTCCGACAGCGCCTTGATCTGATGCCGCCAGGAAAAGGCCAGCTCCGGAAAGCCGTGGCAGAAGACCAGCGGAACGCCTTCGCCGACAGGCCCGGCCTCGTAATAGGCCATGCGGATGCCGTTGACGTCGGCGTACTGCACGGGTGGCATCATGGTGGTGAGGGCGGACATGGACGTTTCCCCAGTCAGTTTTTTTCAGGGTGACCGGTGGTCGCCGGGGAAGGCAAGGCCTTCCCTCTGTCGCCGTTGCTGCTAAACCCGCCGCATCTTGAGCCAGTCCCCCGACATCAAAGCGCCGCCCGTCACGCCCTGGGGCCTGGTCATTCTGCTGGGCGCCCTGACGGCCTTCGCGCCGATGTCAATCGACATGTACCTGCCGGCGCTGCCCGCGATCGGCAAGGCCCTGGGCGGCACGCCCGAGGCGACCCAGGGCACCCTGGCCGTCTTCCTCGCCGGCATGGCCATCGGCCAGTTCCTCTACGGTCCGGCCTCGGACCGGTACGGCCGCCGCGCGCCGATCCTGGTCGGGGTGGCCGTCTATGTCGCCGCTTCGATCTGGTGCGCCCTGACCCAGTCGATGGAGGGGTTGATCTTTGCCCGCTTCGTTCAGGCCCTGGGCGGCTGCGCCGGCGCGGTGGTGGCCCGGGCCGTGGTGCGCGACCAGTTCGACCACACCGAGACGGCGCGGGTGCTGTCGCTGCTGACCCTGGTCATGGGCGTCGCCCCGATCGTGGCGCCGTTGCTCGGCGGCTGGGTTATGGTCATCGCCGGGTGGCGAGGCATCTTCTGGACCCTGGCCCTGTTCGGCTGCCTGGTCGGCCTGGCGGTGTTCCTGCGGCTGCGCGAGTCGCGCTCGGAAGAGACAGCGGCCCAGGCCCGGTCCGAAACGCCGTTGAAGGCCTATGGCCAGCTGCTCCGCAATCGGCGGCTGATCGGCTACGCCCTGGCCGGCGCGCTCAACGGCGCGGTGCTGTTCACCTATATTTCCAGCTCGCCGGCCCTGGTCATCGAGACCTACGGCTTCTCGCCCCAGGCCTTTGGCTGGGTGTTCGGCTGCAACGCCGTCGGCGTCATCGGCATGAGCCAGGTCAACCGGATGGTGCTGCGCTACGTGACGCCCGACACGGTCCTGCGCCGGGCCAGCCTGGCGGCGATCGGGTTTGGCCTGCTGCTGGCCTTCTTCGCCTTCACCGGCATCGGCCGACAGTACACGGTGCTGCCGCTGCTCTTCACCCTGCTGGCCTCCTACGGCCTGATGGCCGGCAACACCATGGCCGGGGCGCTGAGCATGGACCCCCGCCGGGCCGGTTCGATCTCGGCGCTGATGGGCAGTCTGTCGTTCGGCGCCGGCGCTGTCGCCTCCTGGGCCAGCGGCGCCCTGCATGACGGCAGCGCCCGGCCGATGGCCGGCGTCATGCTGGCCTGTCTGCTGGCCTCGGCCGGCGCCCTCTGGTTCCTGGCCCTGCCGCGAAAGACTCAGGCGCCGGCCTGATCGATCCCACGGGCAACCCAGACCAGGATCGCCCAGCCGATCAGGAAGCCCAGCCCGCCCAGCGGCGTCACCGCCCCCAGCCAGCGCGGCGCGCCGGCGGCCATGGCGTACAGCGAGCCTGAAAACAGCACGCTTCCGCCCAGGAAGAAGGCCGCCGCATGCCGGGCGCGGACAGCGCCAAGGGCCATGAAACCGGCGCAGGCCAGGGTCGCCAGAGCGTGGGTCATCTGATAGGTCGCGCCGGTTTTCAGCAGCTCCTGGCCGCGCGGGTCATGGACGCCATGGGCCGCGAAGGCGCCGATCGCCACGGCGGCGAAACCGCTGGCCGCGGCCAGGGTCATCCAGGTGCGTCGATCCCAGCCCATCTTGACCCTCCGTCACGGTTGCTTTCGTTCGCCCCGACCTTACGCTGAGCGGCAGTTGACGGAAACGCCCCTGCAAGAGGCGTCCGGACAAGGGAGTTTGCGACCGATGACGCTGACGCGTGGCGATGACTATCCGATCCACCAGACGGCGGACCCGATCGCCTATTCGGGCACGGACCGGAACTTCTACGACCGCTATTTCTTCAATGGTTACGACCCGAAGGGCGGCGACGACTTCTTCGCCGTGGCCTTTGGCGTCTATCCGCACCTGAATATCGCCGACACCTCGTTCGTGGTGGTGCGCAATGGAGTCGAGACGGCCCTGCACGCCAGCCGCTGGCTCGGCGACCGCCTCGACCTGACCGTCGGACCGGTGAAGATCGAAATTCTCGAGCCGCTGCAGAAACTCAAGGTCACCGTCGATTCGCCCGAGCATGGCCTGAAGGGCGAGTTCGTCTTCGAGGGGCGCGCCTTCCCGATCGAGGAGCCGCGCTTCGTCCGCCGTCAGGGCACGCGGACCTTCATGGACTACACCCGCCTGACCCAGAATGGCCGCTACGCCGGCTGGATCGAGCTGGACGGCGAGCGCCGCTCCGTTGACGGCCATGTCGGCACCCGCGACCGCTCCTGGGGCGTGCGACCGGTCGGCGCCCGCGACAGTCAGGAGACCGTGCCGCCGGTCCCGCCGCAGTTCTTCTGGCTGTGGTCGCCGTCGAGTTTCGAGGACGGCAGCTTCTTCTTTCACAGCAACGACGACGCCCTGGGCCGTCCCTGGAACACGCGGGCGGTCTGGTGCCCGGACGGCGCGGGCGAAGACGGCTTCCTGCACCTCAACGGCGAGGCGAAAATCGACTGGAAGAGCGGGACCCGTCACGCCCGTCGCGCCGAGGTGGCTCTGACCGACGACTACGGCAAACCGGCCGGCAAGCTGGTGTTCGAGCCACGCTACGAATTCCAGATGATGGGCCTGGGCTATACCCATCCCAAATGGGGTCATGGCGTGCTGCACGGCGAGTTGACGGTCGAGCGCGAGGATATCGTGCTGGCCGACGTCGATCCGAAACTGCCCTGGAACCTGCATGTTCAGGCCCTGTCGGAGGTGACCTACACCGACGCCGCCGGCCGGATTCGCAAGGGCAGGGGCGCGCTTGAGCAATTGGCCATCGGCCCACACGCGCCGTCGGGCTTCAAGGACATGCTGGATTTCCCCCTATGAGCCTGCAGGACCAGCTCGAGACCTATCTGACCCGCATCTGGGCCGCGCCGGCGCGGGTGACGGATATCTCGCGCATTCCGGGCGGGGCCAGCCGGGAGACCTACCGGTTCGACGTCGAGATCGGCGGCGAGACCCGGGCGCTGATCCTGCGACGCGATCCGGTCGGCAGCCTGATCGACACCGAACGCAAGCTGGAGTTCCTGGCCTTCCGCTCGTTCCACGGATCCGGCCTGCCGGTGCCCGAGGCCGTGGCGCTGGAAGAAGACGGCGCCGAGCTGGAGCGCCCGTTCTTCATCATGGGCCGCATCGACGGCGGCAAGGCCGAGAGCCCGTTCACCGTCCCCCCCTACGGCGAACACGCCGGGGCTATCGGCGAGCAGTTCTACAGCCATCTCGGAACCATCGCCGCCGCTGACCCGGCCACGCTGCCGATCGCCGCAGCGACGCCGGCCCCGGCGCTGGACGCCTGCTGGAAGGTGGCGCTGGACTACTGGGAAGGCGTCATCGACGCCGACGAGGAGCATCCCCAGCCTATCGTCCGGGCCTGTATCCGGCGCCTGCGCGCCAATCCGCCGGCGGCGGCGCAGAAGCTGTCGGTGGTGCATGGTGACTACCGCACCGGCAACTTCCTGCATGACAGCGCCGGCAAGGTCATCGCCCTGCTGGACTGGGAGATGGCCCATATCGGCGATCCGCTGGAGGATCTCGGCTGGGCGATGGAGCCCCTGTGGAGCTATGGCGAGACCGACCGCGTCTCGGGCATGCTGCCGCGCGCCGAGGCCATCGCCATCTGGGAAAAGGCCAGCGGCCTGAAGGTCGATCCCGCCGCCTTCGCCTGGTGGGAGCTGTTCGCCTCGGTCAAGGGCCAGGCGATCTGGACCTCCTCGGCCAAGGAATACCGCGCCGGCGGCCTCAAGGACCCGGTGCTCGGTCTTTCCGGCTGGTACACCGCCCGGCGCCAGGACGTCATTCTGGCCGACCGCCTCGCCGCCCTGGAGTCGCTGGCATGACCCCCACCGTTCCCGAACTGCTGCTGGGCAACTTCCTGTGCCTGATGGATCCGCCGCCGCCGGAGTCGAGCGGCGACTTCCTGCAGAGCCGCATCGCCGTCACGGGCATGATTGCCCTGCTCTGCGCCCAGGAGGCCGAGCGCGGCATCGAGGCCCGGGCCTGGGAAAACACCGCCATCCGCGCGCTTCTGACGGACGCCGCCCCGACCTACGGCGCGGCCTTCGCCGAGGCCGCCACGGGGGAGGACCGGGATCTGTCTCTGACCGCCATGGACAGGGCCAACGCCGCCCTGCGCCGGGCCCTGATCGATCTGCACATCGCTGTCGAGACGGCGCGGGACGCGACCCTCGATGACGCCATCCGCGCCCTCTATGTGAAGATGGCCGACGCCCGCCGTCTGGATCTGCCGCCGCTGCCGGCGGGGTAGCGGGCGACACCGGACCGGCTGTCCCGGCGTCGCGGACTCTGCTAGCGGAGGCCGATGTCCCGCACGCTCCGGCTTGGCCTCTTCTACTGTTCGATCTTCATCGGCACCGGGGCCAGCCTGCCCTTCATGCCGGTGTGGTTCCGCGCCCAGGGGCTGAGCGGGCTCGAGATCGGCATCATCCTGTCGGCGCCGATGCTGGCCCGGATCGTCATCACCCCGCTGCTGGCCGTCTGGGCCGACGGTTTCGCCCTGCGCCGGACGCCGATGATCCTGTTCGGCCTGGCGGCGGCGGCGGCCTACGGCATGATCGGTCTGGTCAGCGGGTTCGGGGCCTGGCTGGCCTGCTGGCTGGCGGCGACGACCTTCCTGTCGACGGTCGTGCCCCTGGCCGATGTCCTGACCCTGCGGCGGTCGCGGGCCGAGGGCTTCAACTACGGCCTGCCGCGTGGCATCGGCTCGATCGCCTTCGTGGTCGCCAACATCACCATGGGGGCCCTGCTGGCCCGGGCGGGACTGAACCTCGTCCTGGTCTGGACGACCGTCGCGGCGCTGTCGGCCGGAGTCGGGGCCCGGCTGCTGCTGCCGGCCGATCCGGTCCATGAAGGCGGCGGCAAGGCCGGTCGGCGGGACCGCTGGCGTGGCATAACGGACCTGTTGCGCAACCGCCCCTTCATGCTGGCGGTGATCTCCACAAGCCTGATCCAGGCCACCCACGCCTACTATTACGCCTTCTCGGCCCTGCTCTGGCGGGCCGACCAGAATGTGCCCGAGACGACCGTGGGCCTGCTCTGGGCCACGGGCGTGGTCGTGGAGATCGGCTTCCTGTGGTTCATGGAGCCCTGGCGCAAACGCCTGGGGCCCGAGCGGCTGGTCATTCTCGGCGGCATCGCGGCGGTGGCGCGCTGGACGGCCCTGGCCTTCACCCCGCCCTTGTGGCTGCTGTTTCCCCTGCAGAGCCTGCACGCCCTCAGTTTTGCGGCGGTGATGCTGGGGTCTCTCCAGCTGATCGAGCGCCATGCCCCGGCGCGCAGCGCCTCGGCGGCCCAGACCATCAGCTCGGCCTTCTCGGGGGGGCTGGTCATCGGCCTGGTCACCCTGGCCAGTGGCCCGTTGTTCGACGCGTTCCGCGAGCGCGGCTACCTGGCCATGAGTGTCGTGGCCCTGCTGGGCCTGATCGGCGCCTGGCGGCTGGCGGCGGCGTCCGGCGTCAGGGCCTTGCCTTCCCCGGCGTCGCGTCCCTGATCCTGTCGATCAAGAGTATCGGAGGACGAGACCATGCGCGCACTGGAACTGACCGACGGGTTCGGCCTTGAGCATCTGAAGGTCGTCGAGCGGCCTGATCCCGTCCCTGGACACGGCGAGGTGCTCGTCCGCATGAAGGCGGTGTCGCTGAACTTCCGCGATCTGCTGATGGTGCAGGGCGCCTATAGCCGGGCGGCGGCGGCTCTGCCGATCACACCCTTTTCCGACGGCTGCGGCGTGGTCGAGGCGATCGGGCCGGGCGTCACCCGCGTGGCGGTGGGCGACCGCGTCTCGACCCTGTTCTTCCAGAACTGGGCCGGCGGCCGCGCGACCCAGCAGTCGCAGATGTCGTCCCTCGGCCAGCCGATTCCCGGCGCGGGCCGGGAGCTGGCGGTGTTCAGCCAGGAGGGCGTCTCCAAGGTTCCCGACTTCCTCACCGATCATCAGGTGGCGACGCTGCCCTGCGCGGCACTGACGGCCTGGCGGTCGATGTTCTGCGACGCCGACCTGAACGCCGGCGACACCGTCGTGCTGCAGGGCACCGGCGGGGTGTCGATCTTCGGGCTGCAGTTCGCCCATGCGGCCGGGATGCGGACGGTGATCACCTCGTCTTCCGATGACAAGCTGGAGCGAGCCCGGGCGCTGGGGGCGACCCACACCCACAATTACCGCACCGATCCGAACTGGTCGGCGACGGTCCGGGAAGCCACCATCGGCCGGGGCGCGGATTTCGTCATGGAGGTTGGCGGCGCCAAGACCCTGCAGGAAAGCCTCAAGAGCGTGCGAATCGGTGGGCATATCTCGATCATCGGCGTCCTGTCGGGGCCGGCCGAGCCGCTTCAGTTCGGCTGGCTGATCGCCACCAGCGCCCGTCTGCAGGGCGTCTCGGTCGGATCACGGGAAATGTTCGAGGATATGTGCCGGGCCATCGACCTGCACAGAATCTCGCCGGTCGTCGACAAGGTCTTCCCGATGTCGGAGGCGGTCAGGGCCTTCGAGGCCATGCAGGCCGGCGAGCATTTCGGCAAGATCGTCATCGATCTGACCGCCTGACGCGGTCCCGATCATGACCAAATCTTCATGCGCCCGGCGGTTGTGGCTTCCGTAGCGGTAAGAGATAACAGCGATACCGCAATACGGGGGCGTCCCTGTGCAGATGTTTACCGAGATCGTGGCGGCTATCGTGCTGTGGACCGCCACCCTGGCCTTCGCCCAGTTCGGGATCGATGTGAATCTCACGCGATCCGACGCCAGCCGCACCGAGCGCACGGTGGAACGCACCGCGCCCGCCGCGACAGGCGATTGTCCGGACGCCACTTCGGCCTGGATTCGCCCGATCTGACGCTTCGAAACGGTCCGTCACGGGGCGGACATTAACGAAACCTTTTCAAGTCGCTTTTCGCGCGCCGGTTTCACCGCTAGGTTTCCCCTTGCGCGCGAGGCGAGGGGCTGGCGATCGTGCGCGGCGACCCGTCCGGCCCGACCAGGATAACGATCCGCGTATGAAGGCCAGCAAGCCCCGCTCCCCGTTCGGCTATTCCCGAGCGACGCAGGAGACACCCGCTCCCCAGACCGCCCTTAATGCGGGAGGGGAGGCGCCAGACGCTCCCCCGTCGATCGAGGCGGAGTTGGATATCGTCCGGGCGCCGGTGGTCGAGATGGCCGCGGCCGACACGGCGCCGCCCACGCCGGTCCGATCCGTCGATCCCGCCGCCGAGCCGCCGCTGCCGCCGGCCGTGGTCAATCGGGCCGAGCGGATCAAGGAGCCGTCCGGCAGTCCGATCTGGATCGGCGCCTTCCTGGTCAGCGCCCTCTGGGCCGTGGCGCCGGTGGCGTTCGCCCTGGGCTGGAGGTGGAAAATCGAACCGCTCGGTGACGACCCGCTGGCCCTGGGCCTGTTCGCTGTCCTGGCCATCGGGCCTGCGGCGCTGGTCTTTGTCGCCGCCTACGCTCTGATCCAGGGCCGCAAGCTGGCCGCCGAAGTGCGGCGCGCCCGCGACGCCTCCGCCCGGCTTCTCGGCCCAGCCGCGATGGCTGCGGCCGAGGCGGGCACCGTCCTTGATTCAGTCCGGCTGCAGATCGACAGCGCCAGCGGCGCCGCTCATGAAGCCCGTGAAACCATGCTCGCCCTGCGCCTGGCCATGGCCGAGGAAACCGAGCGCCTGACGGACGCGGCGTCGGCGTCGGCGCGCACGGCCCAGGACCTCTCGACCACGCTCGGCAAGGAACGCGATCAACTCGCCGTGCTGAGCAGCGAACTGGACGCCCGCGCCATCGCCGTGTCCGACTCCATCTCCCAGCAGGCCCGGATGGTCGCCGAGGCGTCTGATCTGGCCGAAACCCAGCTTCGCGAAGCTGAGGCGGCGCTCACCGCCCGGGCGGCCGACATGGCCGCCGCTGCCGGCGAGGCCAGCGACGCGGCTCGGGTCGCCGGAGAAGATCTGGCTCGCCAGGTCGCCCGTCTGGAAACCGCCGGCGTCGGAGTCGGCGATCAGATGCGGCTGGTCGAGGAGGGGCTGACTCAGCAACGCGCGTCGCTGGTCACCGTCGCCCACGCCCTGCGCGCCGATCAGGAGGACTTCGCGGCCCTGGCCGAATCCCGCACCGCCCAGCTGTCGGAGTTCATGATCCAGGCCGCCGACGGCGCCGCCAGTCTCGGCGAACAGGCCGGCAAGGGGGCCGAAACCCTGCGCCAGCTCATCGTCGACGCGGCGGAACGCTTCGAGTCCCTGACCGAGCATGCCCGGGCCGAACGTGAGTCGCTCGGGCAGGAAGCCTCCCAGGCCCTGTCGCTGGTCGGTCAGGCCGCCAGCCGGGAACGCGAGGGCCTCGAGGACGACCTCAAAGGCGCCATCGAACGCCTCGGCGCGGCCGCCCAGGCAGCGCGTGAGGCCGCTGAAGGTCATGCTGAGGCCGCCAGCGCCAAGGTCGATCAGCTCAGCGAAGCCGCCTTCGCCGCCCACCAGAAAGCCGATGCCGTCTTCGAAGCGCGCCTGGCCGACGCCCGCAATCTCATCGAACAGTCGGCCCAGATGGTTGAACAGGCCGGCGCCGCCACGGCGGACAAGCTCGAGCAGGGCGCTGCCGCCGCCCGCAGCGTTCTGAGCGAACTCGAGCACCTGCTTATCGACGTCGAACACCGCGCCGAGCGGCTGCCGGAGGCCGCCCGCGCCCGGGTGGAAGAGGTCCGCGCCTCGGTGGAGCAGAGCATGGGCGACCTGCTCGCCGCCGCCCATCGCGCCGCCGAAGAAACCCAGACCATCGACGCCGCCTTCCAGGAACGCGTCCGGCGCAACTACGACATGCTCAGCGAGGCCGTGAAGGTGATGGGCGTGGTGGCCGGCTCGGCCGGCAACGCCACCGGCGGCGGCGCGTCGCCCGGCCGGAGCGCCAGGACCGAGGCGCGCACGCCTCCGCCCGCGCCGGCGTCCTCGGAAGTGTCGGAAGCGGCAGGCCTGCGGCCTCGCCTGAAACTGACGCCGACGGCCACGGACGAGGAGTTCCGCAACGTCTTCGAAACCGCCGGCGGCCAGGCGCCCCCGGTCCCCGCCGAGAGCGGCGAGGCCGCCGGCTGGAGCTGGCGGGATCTGCTGACCTCGATCGACGGCGATGAGAGCGACCCCGAGAGCCTGGCGGACCGCATGGCGGCGGAAATCACCGGCATGGGCATCGACCCCGCCGCGCTGCTGCCCAAGAGCCGCATCGACGAGATAGCCGCGGCGGTCCAGACGCGGGACAGCGAGGGCGCCCGTGAGGTCGTTCGCAGGCTGGCCCCCGCCGCCATCCGCCGGCTGGTCCGCCGGCTGTTCTCGGACGCCGCCATGCGCGGCCAGTCCGACCGCTTCCTCGCCCGCTTCGGCGGCATGCTGGAAGAGGCCGGCGATCGCGACCGCGGCGGGCTGCTGGTGGCCACGCTTCTGGCCACAGAGGGCGGCCGGGCCTATCTGCTGCTCGATGCCGCCAGCGGCGATCTCGGTTGATTGAGACGCACTGGTGGTAACCGGTGTCATTTCATTGTAGGCGGGCTTTTCCTGTCTTAAAAGGACTCCCATGGCGCGCCCATTGAGCTTGCAGATTCCCCGCTCGGCCCCGGGGCCGACCAGCCGACACGTGCGTCAGAACGTCAGGTTGCTCGAAGACCTGCTTCTGGAGGCGATCCGCTATCTCGACGGCGATGACGCCGCGGCCCTCGTGGCCGGCGCCCGCAAGGCCGCGGCCGAGGGCGGCCAGGCCCCGCATCTGGGGTTTCTGTTCAATGCGGTGAAGCCCGAAGAGGCCATGCTGCTGGCCCGGGCCTTCGCCTGCCAGTCGATGTTGGCCAATATCGGCGAGGACGTCGCCGGTCGGCGTCGTCAGGCCGAAGCGGAAGGATCCGACGGGTCGCCCCGCACGGTGCTCGGCGCCCTGGAGGCGCTGGACCTGGGCGCCGAGGCCCTGGCGAACCTGAACGTCGTGCCGGTGCTGACCGCGCACCCGACCGAGGTGCGACGCCGGGCCCTGGTCGAGCGCGAGGCGGCGATCTCGCGGCTGATGGCGCTGCGCCGCCACAGCCTGCCGCCCGATCTCGACGCCCGCATCCGCGAGGAGCTGTTCCGCGAGATCGCCTTGCTCTGGCGCACGCGCCTGCACCGCCCGGTGAAGATCACCGTCAAGGACGAGATCCGCAACGCCATTTCCGTCGTGCGCACCTCGATGCTGCCGGCCCTGGTCGAGTTGTACGAGAACTGGAGCGCCCGGATCGGCAGGGGCGGCGACGTGCCGCCGATGTTGCGTCTGGGCAGCTGGCTGGGCGGCGACCGCGACGGTCATCCCGGCGTCACCGGCGAGACCATGGAGCTGGCGCTGCAGTCCCAGGCCCGGGTGATCCTCGACTTCTACGCCGGCGAGGTGCGCGCCCTCTGGGGCGATCTGTGCATTTCCGACCATTATGAGGGCGCCACCGACGCGCTTCGGGCCCTCGCGGCGGGGTCGGACGACCATTCCCCTCACCGCGCCGACGAGCCCTACCGGCTGGCGCTGGAGTACGTCTTCGAGCGGTTGTCGGCGACCGCCCAGGCCTTTGTCGGCCAGCCGGTCTCCTACGCCATCGCGCCGTCGCCCGAAGCGCCCTACGCCGCTCCTGAGGACTTCGTTTCGGATCTGGAGACCATTCGGGAATCCCTGATCCAGCACATCGGCGAGCGTCTGGTCGGAACCCGCCTGACCACGCTTCTGCAGGTGGCCCGGGCCAGCGGCTTCCACCTTCTGGCCATCGACATGCGCCAGAACGCCGATGTTCACGAGCGGCTGATCGCCGAACTGGTCCAGCGGTCCGGCCAGAACATCGACTACCTGGCGCTGAGCGAGGACGACAAGGTCGCCCTGCTGCTGGGCGAACTGGCCCATCTGCGGCCCCTGCGCTCGCCCTTCGCCGCCTATGGCGAGGAAACCACGCGCGAGCTGGACACCCTCGAGGCCGCGGCCAGGATGGTGCGGCGTTACGGGCCCGCCGCCATCGGCGCCTATGTGGTCTCCAAGACCGCCAGCCTGTCGGACATGCTCGAGCCGCTGGTTCTGCTGGCCCAGGTCGGGCTGGCCGAGGGCGGGGATCGCCCCTGGACCGACATCCGTATCTCGCCGCTGTTCGAGACCATCGAGGACCTGGAGAACGGCCCCGACATCCTGCGTCAGTGGCTGGACCTGCCGGTCGTCAAGGCGATCCTCGGCGACAAGCCCGTCCAGGAGGTGATGGTCGGCTATTCGGACTCCAACAAGGACGGCGGCTATGTCGCCTCCCGCAGGGGCGTGGCCCGGGCGGCTTCGGCCCTGGCGGCCCAGAGCGACAGTCAGGGCGTCGGCCTGCAGATCTTCCACGGCCGCGGCGGCTCTGTCGGTCGCGGCGGCGGTCCGGCCGCCGAGGCGGTGCTGGCCCAGCCTCCGGGCACGGTCCAGGGCCGGCTGCGGATGACCGAGCAGGGCGAGATGATCGCCCGCCGCTATGGCGACCAGCCGACCGCGCGCCGCAATCTCGAAGGCCTCGTCGCCGCCGTGGTCACCGCCACGCGGCAGCCGCGGCCGCCCGAACCGTCGAAGGCTTCCGCCGCGGCCATGGACGCCCTGGCGGCCGGCTCCTTCGCCGCCTACCGGTCCCTGGTCTATGACACGCCGGGTTTCGAGGACTTCTTCTGGGCGGCGACGCCGATCAGCGAGATCGTCCAGCTCAATATCGGCAGCCGGCCCGCTTCCCGCGCCGCCAGTCGCCGGATCGAGGACCTGCGCGCCATTCCCTGGGTGTTCAGCTGGTCCCAGGCCCGCTTCATGCTGCCCGGCTGGTTCGGGTTCGCCGGCGGCGTCGACCGGGCGGGCCTGACCGTTCCCCAGCTGGTCGATCTGGCGGGCGAGTACGACTTCTTCGCCACCCTGCTGTCGAACATGGAGCTGGCCCTGGCCCAGAGCGACATGGCGATCGCCGGTCGCTACGCCAAACTGGCCGCCGACGTGCCCGGCGCCGACGGGATCATGGACGCCATCCGCGCCGGCCATGAGCGGTCGGTGGAAATCGCTCTGGCCATCCGCGGCGGAACCCGGCTGCTCGACGACCGGCGCGACCTGGCCGAGTCCGTCGAGATGTCGGCCCAGGCCGTCGACCCGCTCAACTACCTGCAGCTGGAGCTGCTGTCCCGCCGCCGCGCCGGCGACGAGGACGAGCAGCTGCGGCTGGCCATCCAGCTGACCGTGGCCGGGGTGGCGGCGGGCCTGCGCAACACGGGCTGACGTCGAGGGAGGCTTTCCCTTCCGCGCCCGCTCCCTTACTGCATTGGGAAACCAGTCAGACTAAGGGAAGCGCACCATGGCCCTCGACGCCGAGACCCGGGAACAGTTCATCGACACCCTGCGCCGGTTCGTGACCGAGCGGCTGCGGCCGCTCGAGGCCCAGGTGGCCGAGAACGACAAGGTGCCCGACAGCATCATCAAGGAGATGGCCGATCTCGGCCTGTTCGGCATCTCCATTCCGGAGGCCTATGGCGGCCTCGACCTGTCGATGGAAGACGAATGCCTGGTGGTCTTCGAACTGGGCCGCACCAGCCCCGCCTTCCGCTCTGAGATCGGCACCAATGTCGGCATCGGCAGCCAGGGGCTGGTGATGTTCGGCACCGATGAACAGAAGGCCAAATGGCTGCCCGGCATCGCCTCTGGCGAGACAGTGACCTCGTTCGCCCTGACCGAGCCGGAGGCCGGCTCCGACAGCGCCGCGGTGCAGACCCGCGCCATCCTCGACGGCGACCACTATGTGCTCAACGGCACCAAACGCTACATCACCAACGCCGCCAAGGCCGGACTGTTCACGGTCATGGCCCGCAGCAATCCGGACGTGAAGGGCGGCGCCGGGGTCTCGGCCTTCGTTGTGCCCGCCGATCTGCCGGGCATCACCGTTGGCAAGCCCGAGAAGAAGATGGGTCAGCACGGGGCCCAGATCCACGACGTCATCTTCGACAACGTCCGCGTCCCGGCCTGGAACCGCCTCGGCGAGGAGGGCGAGGGCTTCAAGGTGGCCATGCAAGTGCTCGACAAGGGCCGGCTGCACATCGCCGCCCTCTGCGTCGGCGTGGCCGAGCGCCTCATCGCCGACAGCGTCGCCTATGCCGGCGAGCGCAAGCAGTTCGGCCAGGCCCTGAGCCGCTTCCAGCTGATCCAGGGCATGATCGCCGACATGAAGACCGAGGCCATGGCCGCCCGCGCCCTGGTCATGGAAGGCGCCCGCAAGCGCGACAGCGGCCAGACCATCGTGCTCGAGGCCGCCGCCGCCAAATACTTCGCCTCCGAGATGGTCGGCCGCGTCGCCGACAAGGCCGTGCAGATCTTCGGCGGCGCCGGCTATGTCGCCGACCACGGCATCGAACGCCTCTACCGCGACGTCCGCATCTTCCGCATCTATGAGGGCACCAGCCAGGTCCAGCAGATCGTCATCGCCCGCGAGACGATGAAACAGGGCGGGTAGCTATTCTATTCCCGTCATTGTCGTTCATTTGCGGTCGAGCGGAGGTCCGAACGCCTGAATAAGCCCTCCTCCTCGATGGAGGAGGGTTGGGTGGTGGTATAGCCGCAGGGGCTGGGCGAAGGGCTCTGCAAGGCGCCTGCGCCGATCCGCTCTCGTCCCGCAACACCAGAGCCACACCTTCATCCCCAACCTTCCTCCATCGAGGAGGAAGGGAGAAGCCTCTTGATCTCCGGCTGGCGCGTCAAAATGACAACTTGGGACGGCGCCCCGCCGCCGCCGCCTCAGATCTTCCCCGTCCGCGCCGTCGCTGACTCGCGGGTGAGCTTGAGCACCACCCCCGACAGCAAGGCCAGGGCGATCAGGTTGGGCGCCGCCATCAGGGCGTTGAGGATGTCGGTGATGGTCCAGACCAGATTGAGCTGCAGCACCGAGCCCAGGAAGACGAACAGCACCCACAGACAGCGGTAGGGCGTCACCACCTTGACCCCGAACAGGAACTCGGCCGACCGCTCGCCGTAGTAGCTCCAGCCCAGGATGGTGGTGAAGGCGAACAGCATCAGCCCGAAGGTGACGATCCAGTGGCCGCCGGCGGGCAGGCCGGCGGCGAAAGCCAGCGCTGACAGCTCCGCGCCCGTCTTGCCCGATTCCCAGGCCGCCATCATCTGGCTCGACCCGTCGGCCAGCTGCACCGGCACGTGGACCGTGACGATCACCAGGGCGGTGATGGTGCAGACGATGATGGTGTCGATGAAGGTGCCGAGCATGGCGACCATGCCCTGCTGCACCGCGTCCTTGGACTTGGCCGCGGCGTGGGCGATGGCCGCCGAGCCCAGGCCGGCCTCGTTGGAGAACACCCCGCGGGCGACGCCGAAGCGGATGCCGGCCCAGACCGCGGCCCCGGCGAAGCCGCCGGTCGCCGCCGTGTCGGTGAAGGCGCTGCGCACGATGAAGGCCAGGCCCTCGGGAATGTCGCGCCAGTTGATCGCCAGGATGGTCAGGCCGCCGGCGATGAAGATCAGGGCCATGGCCGGAACCAGCCATTCGGCGACCGCGCCGATGCGTTTGACCCCGCCGATGATGACCAGGAAGGTCAGCACGGCCAGCACCAGTCCCACCGACCAGGCCGGTACGCCGAAGGTCGAGACGACGATCTGGGTAACCGAGTTGGACTGCACCATATTGCCGATGCCGAAGCCGGCGATGGCGGCGAACAGGGCGAAGGCGACAGCCAGCCAGCCCCAGCCTTTCCCCAGCCCGTTCTTGATGTAGTACATCGGCCCGCCCACGTGGCGTCCGTCGGCGTCGACCTCGCGGAAGTGGATGGCCAGCACCGCCTCGGCGTATTTGGTGGCCATCCCGACCAGGGCGGTCATCCACATCCAGAACACCGCGCCCGGCCCGCCCAGGGCGATGGCCGTGGCCACCCCGGCGATGTTGCCGGTGCCGATGGTCGCCGCCAGGGCGGTCATCAGGGTCTGGAAGGGGGTGATTTCGCCGGGATCGTCGGCCTTGGCCTTGCGGCCGATGAACAGCAGCCTGAAGGCGGTGCCGATCCGCAGGATGGGCATGAACCTCAGGGCCAGGGTCAGATAGAGGCCCACCCCAAGCAACAGGACCAGCAACGCCGGCCCCCATACGAACGACGACACGTCGTTCAGCCACGTTTCGAATGCGCCCAGAGTCATGATGGTCCCCCCACGGTCCGGTGGGGGAGCCTATCCCGGTCTTGGCCCGCATGGAACCGGGCGAGGACTGAACTGGTGGAGCGGCGGTCCGTCTGCGCGCGGGAATGAGGTGGAACCGTGGGGTAAGGCGCACGCCTGGGCCAGCCGCCGGCGGGTCGCCTTGTCGGCGCTGTCAGCCCTTACAGCCCGCGACTGAAAACGCCGGCGAGGGCCGTCACGCGGGCCTCGGCTTCCTGCCGTGTCGTGGCGTCCGCCAGCACGCCGTTGACGCTGGCGACCAGTAATCGCGCCGCCGCCTCTGGGGCCAGGACCGGGTCGTGCCGGGGCAGACTGGCGATCAGGTCGGCGACGAACGCCGTGAACCGGTCGTTGGCGTCCAGAACGTCCCCGCCGCATAACCGGTTCTTTTCATTGACGAGTTCCCGTCCATATTCCGAGCGGTTGAACAGGTCATAGACCCAGCCGACCCGGGCGTGGATGACGCCGGCAAGCTTCTCCGCCGGCGTTCCGGGGGCGCTGGCGGCGGCCTTCACGTCGCCAAGAACGCCCTCATTGATCCTCTGGCTGAGCGCCTTGAAGACCTCTTCCTTGGTGGCGAACCGCTTGTAGAGCGACGTCCGTGACAGGCCGGCGGCGGCGGCGATGTCTGACATCCCGGTCTTTTCGAACCCGTGTCGGGAGAACATCTCCAGCGCGCCGTCGAGGATCGACTGCACAGGATCGACCCGTCCATTGCCTTCAGTCGTTGTCATGGGTACAATATGGACACTTATTGTTAAAAATGTTCACTAAGGATCGCCATGCGCCTCATCGATGAAACCGTAGTCATTCAGGCGCCGCCGGCAAGCGTGTACGCTTATGTCGCAAACCACGAACATTATCAGCGCTGGTATCCGGGCGTGCAGGCCGTCGCCGCGCTGGACGACATGCCTCACGGAAGCCCCGGGAAGGTCTATCGCGAGACGCTTGAGATTGCGCCGGGGCGCACGGCCGACATGACCATCCGGGTCGTTCTGGCCGCGCCTGATTCCCGTTTTGTCACCGAAAGTGAGCTGGGCCGCTGGCTCACGCGCATGGACATTGAGTTTTCGCCGGCCGGGACCGGAGGCACGCGGCTGACCTGGCGCTTCCACCTGCGCAACAAGCCTCTGCTGCCGAACCTGCTGTTTCGCCTGTCGGCCGCGCCGGCCATGAAGCGGCGGACGCGGGCGGGACTGGCCCGGCTCAAGTCAATTCTGGAACTGGGGTAGGGCGTCCGCTGAACGGCGCCCCCGTCCGCTAAGCCGTGAACCCCGCCTCGGCGAAGTTGAGCATCCGCTCGAGCAGGGCGTCGATCTCGCCCTCGCGGGTCTGGCCCTCGGACAGCACATGCAGCCGGTCCAGCTCCATGAACCGGTTCTGGTGGATCATGCCGAGGATGAAGTGCAGCCGCCAGTAGACCTCGCCGACCGGCAGGTCGGGGCGCGTCGCGATCAGGGCGTCGGCGAAACGCTTGAGGTGCGAGACATCGCTGCCCAGGGCCGCGCGGATATCCGCGGTGCCCTCGCTGCGGGCGCGGATCAGGAACTGCAGCGAGATGCGCTGGTCGTTGGCCGGGTCCAGCCAGCGCAGGGGCGGGGTGAACAGGGCGGTCAGGATCTCACGCACCGGCGGCTTGCCGCTGTTGCGGTCGGTCGCCTCGTGCAGCATCCGCGCCCGCTCGCGATTGAGCTGCTGCGTGCGGCGCTTGAAGATCTCGAACAGCAGGGCGTCCTTGGACCCGAAATGGTAGTTGACGCTGGCCAGATTGACGCCCGCCTCGGCGGTGATGTCGCGCACCGAGACGTTCTGAAAACCATGCAGGGCGAACAGCCGCTCGGCGGCGTTGAACACCAGCTGTTTGGTGGCGGCCTCGGCCTCGGGCGTATCAGACTCCGCGCCGGGATCGTCAGTGAGACTCAAAACGCAGCCCTTCCGTTCCGTCACCGGAGCTTTACGGGCCTTGCGCCTCGGCGCAAGGGGCGATGAACAGTTGTTCGGCGGCGGGCGTTCAGCGGGCCGTGACGATCCAGACGGCGCCGGGTAGTCGAACCCCGTCTGGCCCGGCATGGGGCGCCAGGGCGGCGCGAAGGGCGTCGACGACCAGGTCCCGCTTGTCGGGGTTGTCGCGCAGCAGGGCGCCGAGCGGTCCGACCTTCAGCGACAGGGCGACGGTCTCTTCCAGACCGTTGCCGCCGATCATGGCGTCGTGCGGCGCGATCTCGACGTCCTTGAAGCCCGCCGACCCGAGAATGCCACGCACCCAGTCGGGATCGCTGAAGGCGAACGGGCCGGGCGCGAAGGGATCGCCCGGTGGCGGGGCGGGGATATGGGCCAGCGCCGTCCGCATGGGCAGCAGCATCCATTCGTTGAGCGCCAGCGGTCGCCAGCAGACGAAGGCCAGCCGGCCGCCGGGCTTGAGGGCCTTGCGGATATTGGCGAAGGCGGCGGGCGGGTCGGCGAAGAACATCACCCCGAAGCGCGAGAACACAGCGTCGGCGGCGCCCGGCGCGAAATCGTGGGTCTGTGCGTCGGCCTCGAGGAAGCGGGTGTTGGCCAGGCCGGCGTCGGCCGCCCGGCGCCGCGCGACGGCCAGCATGGGCGCGGAGATGTCGACGCCCAGCACGCGGCCCGTCGGCCCGACCCGTTCGGCCAGCGTCAGGGACGTCTGGCCGCAGCCGCAGCCGATGTCGATCAACTGCTCGCCCGGTTTCGGATCGAGGATGGCCATGGCCGCTTCGCCCAGCGGCGCGATCTGGCGGTCGAGCTTTTCCTGCTGGGCGGCCCAGGTTTCGCCGGCCGCGGCGTTCCAATAGGCGATCTGGTCGGCGTTGGCGGGCTCGGCGTCAGGCACGGACCAACTCCCGCATGGCCTTGTCGAGACCATCGATGGTCAGGGGATACATGCGGTCGTTGACCAGCTGTTTCATCACCCCGATCGACTGCGTGTAGTCCCAGTGGCGTTCGGCGGTCGGATTGAGCCAGACGACGCTGTTGTAGATCTGGGTCACGCGGTCGACCCAGATGGCGCCGGGCTCCTCGTTCCAGTGTTCAACGCTGCCGCCCGGATAGGTGATCTCGTAGGGGCTCATGGTCGCGTCGCCGACGAAGATCACCTTGTAGTCGGCCGGGTATTTGTGGAGCACGTCCCAGGTGTTGATCTTCTCGGCGTGACGACGCCGGTTGTCCTTCCACACGCCCTCGTAGAGGCAGTTGTGGAAATAGAAGAACTCGAGGTTCTTGAACTCGGTGCGGGCGGCGCTGAACAGCTCCTCGCAGAGCTTGATGTGGCTGTCCATCGAGCCGCCGATGTCGAAGAAGATCAGCACCTTGATCTTGTTGCGCCGCTCGGGGCGCATGACGATGTCGAGATAGCCCTTCTGCGAGGTGCCCTTGATGGTGCCATTGAGATCCAGCTCGTCGGGCGCGCCCTCGCGGGCGAACTTGCGCAGTCGGCGCAGGGCGACCTTGATGTTGCGGGTGCCCAGTTCGACACTGTCGTCGAGGTTCTTGTACTCGCGCTTGTCCCAGACCTTGACCGCCCGGCCGTGGCGACCCTTGTCCTGGCCGATGCGCACGCCCTCGGGATTGTAGCCGTTGGCGCCGAAAGGGCTGGTGCCGCCGGTGCCGATCATCTTGTTGCCGCCCTCGTGGCGCTTCTTCTGCTCCTTGAGCCGCTCCTGGAGCATCTCCATCAGCTTGTCGAAGCCGCCCATGGCCTCGATCTGCGCCTTCTCCTCGTCGGTCAGGAACTTCTCGGTCAGGGCCTTGAGCCATTCGGCCGGGATCTCGGCGTTGGCCTCATCGCCGACCATCTCCAGTCCCTTGAAGACATGGCCGAAGACGCGGTCGAACTTGTCGAGGTTCTTCTCGTCCTTGACCAGGGCCGAGCGCGACAGGAAGTAGAAGTCCTCGACCTTGCGATCGATGACGCCCTTGTCGAGCGCCTCCATCAGCACGAGGTACTCCCGCAGCGTCACGGGCACCTTGGCTTCGCGCAGTTCGGTGAAGAAACGCATGAACATGGGCAGGGTCTCGGGTTCGAACGGTTGTTTGACCGAAGATGGGGCCCGCAAATGCCGATGTCCAGCGTCCGCGCCTATTGAGTCAGGGCCTCACTTGGCCGTCTGACGCCCGGAAACCATCTTGTCGATCACGGTGATGAGGCCCAGTTCGGCCATCAGATCCGCTGTCGCGGCGTCAGAAACCGGGGCCGTCACGCGCTGGGCGATGACCCATTCGCCGACCACGACCGCGGATGACCGGGTGAAGACCTTTCTGCCGCCGATTCTGGCGGTCATGCGGGCGGTGGCGATCTTTGGCTGGTCGTCTCCCTCCCGGTTCATTGATACGGCGGCGCCGTCGTAGGCCTGCACATCAGTGAAAACCTGCCGAATGGCCGGGATGGACCCATCGACGATCTCTTTCGCTGTGGGCCGTTCAGGATAGCGGGTCGCATAGAGCGTGAATGTGACTCCCAGGGTCGTGTTTCCGCAGCTGACATCTTCGCCGCGCGGCATACCCTCAAAGGCGTGAAGGAGAATGTCGGTTCCTGGGTCCCAGTCGCACACCATGCCGCTGAGCCTGTGCCGGACGGAGGGGAACTCGCCGTCGGTGATGTTTTCAAAGAGATCACCGATCTCGGCATTCGCGATGGCGTTGTCGGCCTCGGCCTGCGCCCGGGCGACCGCCTGCGGTTCCGTCGGCGGCGGGACAGGCAGGGCAGGCTGCTGCGCCGGGGCCGCCGCCTCGGGCAAGGCCCGTCGGGCGAGGGCGGCGCCGGGCAGCGCCAGGCAGGCCGTCATGATCACCGCCAGGGCGGTCAGATGTCTGGAAAGTATCACGGTGAGCACTCCCGGTTGAGATCGTCACCATCTCCCGAAAACAGACGCTGGTCGAGCGTCAACCCCGCCGAAAGATGAACTCCCGGTCCCGCACCTCGCCGACCGGGAATTCGTACTCCCCGACCTTCGCAAACCCCAGCCGCCCATAGAGCCGCTGGGCCCCTAGGTTTTCCGACCAGACGCCGATCCACAGCCGCCGCGGGCCGTCCCGCTCCAGCCAGGCCAGCGTCTCGGCCAGCAGGCGTGAGCCGGTACCGTCGCCCTGCAGGCGCCTCAGCACATAGAGACGCTTGAGCTCGCCGCAGGCCGGGGTGACCTCGGGATGGGGCAGGTCGCAGGGGCCGGCCAGGGCGTGGCCGACCACCTCGCCGTCGGCCTCCACCAGCCAGGACGCCTTGTCCGGATCGGCCAGATCGCGCCGGGTCTTGTCCAGCCCGTAGGCGACGTCGAGAAAGGCGGCCAGATCCTGCGGCGGATAGAGGTGGGCGAAGGTCTCGCTGAAGGTCTCGGCGCCGATGCGGCTGAGAGCCTCGGCGTCGTCGGACGTGGCGCGGCGGATGATCGGGGTGGGCATGGGATTTGAATAGCGCGGGGGCGTCTGAGCGCAAGGCCGCCCCATACCTGTCGTCCCGGGCTCCGCGCTTCGCGCCGCGGCGGGGATGACAGCGGCTAGTGATCCGGTCCTCGCCAATCGACCCTGGCGTCGGCGCCCGCGAAGCCGGCCATGCCGCCGTCGTGCAGCCAGGCCCGGGCCTTGGGATCATCCTTCAGCCAGGCGTCCCACCAGGCCAGGGCGGCGGCCTTGATGATCAGCCGATGACGGTCGTCGAGCGGCCGGGGCGGGCCGCCGGCCTCCTGCCGGCCGGAGAAGACCATGTGGTCGCCGCCGGTGAGCAGCACCAGCATCGAAGCACCCGCGACATGGGCGAAGGGCTGCTGACGCCCGGCGACCACCTCGCCGTCGGACTCGTCGGGGCGGATGGTGAAGCTGTCTTCGGTGCCGGTCAGGGACAGGAACGGCCGCGTTACGCCGCCGAAGGCCCGGTCATTGTCGCCATCGCGCGCGGCCGAGGGGCTCATGGCCAGGAAGGCCTTGAACCGTCGTTCGGGCAGCGACCGGCCATTGGGATAGACCTGACCGGCCATGGCCTGGGTCGTCACGGCGCCGAAGGAGTGTCCGGACATGCCCACCCGGGTCATGTCGAGGCGACCTTTCAGCGGCCCGGCCGCGACATTCATCGCCGCCAGCTGGTCGAGGGCGAAGGGGATGTCGAGGAAGCGGTTGATCGTCACCATCGGGTCGGCCGTCACCCGGTTGAGGGCGGCGCGATCAACATTGTTCAGGTCTGGCCGGATGTTCCGCCAGATCGATATGTCCGAGCCGGGGTGCTGGACCATGACCACCACATAGCCGTGGCTGACCAGATGTTCGGCGTAATAGACGGCGCCGCCTCGCGAGCCGCCCAGGCCGTGGGAGAAGATCACCACCGGAACCGGCCCGGCGACGCCCTCCGGATAACGGATCAGATAGGGCACGGTTCGGTTTCGGCGGGCGTCCCGCCATTCGCCATACAGCGCGACCGCCTTGTAGGGCCCAGGCTGGCTATAGTCGGCCGCAGCCGGCGTGGCCGGCGTGGCCGGCGCGGCGGCGGTCGGGCCGGGCCCAGAGAGCGCGAGGCCGAGCGCGAGGGCGACGGCGAGGGGTATCAGGCGCATCGGGATCTCCGGAACGAAGGCGGTCTTTCCTTTCCACGCATCAGCCGGCCACTTCCGTCGCGCGCAGGTCGGCTGTAACCTTGGGCGGTGACCCTCGCCCTCTACACGCATGCGGCCATGTTCGACCACCGCCCCGGCGACGGCCACGCCGAGCGTCCCGAGCGGCTGGGCGCGGTGATCGACGCCCTCAATGACGCCACGGGACTGGATATCGAGTCGCGCGAGGCGCCGCTGGCCGACCATGCCGACCTGTTGCGCGTGCATCCCGAAGCCCATCTCCAGAGCCTCTACGCCGCCGGCCGGGCGAGCGGCCGGACCCGTCTCGATCCCGACACCGTCATCGGACCGGGCAGTCTGCAGGCGGCCCTGCGCGCGGCCGGGGCCACGGTCCAGGCCGTGCGCGACGTGGCCGCCGGCGGAATCGATCGCGCCTTCTGCGCCGTGCGCCCGCCGGGCCACCATGCCGAGCCGGACAAGGCCATGGGATTCTGCGTCTTCTCCAACATCGCCCTGGCCGCGCGGGCGGCCCAGGCCGCGGGCTTGGCGCGGGTGGCGGTGGTGGATTTCGACGTCCACCACGGCAACGGCACCCAGGCCGCCTTCGAGACCGATCCGACCCTGTTCCTGGCCTCGATCCATCAGCGGCCTCTCTATCCCGGCAGTGGCGACCCGTCCGAGACCGGCGTCGGCAACATCGTCAACGGCGTGGTCGGCCCCCATGCCGCCCGCGAAAAGTGGCGCTCGGTTTTCGACGGGCTGATGAATCACGTCGACGCCTTCGCGCCCGACCTGATTCTGGTCTCCGCCGGGTTCGACGCCCATGCCCGCGACCCGCTGGCCAGCCAGTCGCTGGAGGCGGAGGATTTCGCCTGGGCGACCCGCGCCATAATGTCCGTGGCGCGTGCACGGACGAAAGGTCGGCTTGTGTCCTCCCTCGAGGGTGGCTACGACTTGGAGGCGCTCGGGCGTTCGGCCCTTGCGCATGTGCAGGCGTTGCAGGAGGGCTGACGGCAATCCGAGAGGATTGGCGTCAAACGCGGCATTATCCGCATTTCCCGGGGGATCATGGTCGAGGTTTTGGCCGCCGACGGTGTATTCACAGCTGCTGACGTCGCCCGTTCGGGCGCGGTGATCCTGGCGCGTCATGGCGAGCCCGATCTGTCGCGCAAGGTCCGGCTGACGGCGGACGGCTATCGCCATTGGTGGGGCGCCTACGAAGAAATCGGCCTGAAGCAGGGGCAGACGCCTCCAGCCAGCCTCATCGAGACGGCGCGGAACGCCGGGGCGCTGATCGCCTCGACCCGGCCCCGGTCCATGGAAACCGCCCGGGCTGTCTGTGGCGGCAAGGCCTTTGCCCAGGATCCGCTGTTCATCGAGGCGCCGTTGCCGCCGCCGCCGTTCCCGGCGTGGGTCAAGATGTCGCCGCGCCTGTGGGGTTTCATTTCCAGGTTCTGGTGGTGGTTTTTCAATCACCACGCCGGCCAGGAAAGCCGGGCCGAGGCCGAAGTGCGCGCCGACCAGGCGGCCCGGATGGTCGTCGACCTCGCACGCGACGGCCAGGACGTGCTCGTCGTGGCGCATGGCTTCTTCAACACCATGATCGGCGAGGCCCTCAAGCGTCAGGGCTGGCGCTGCACCGAGGACCAGGGTTTCCGCTACTGGCGGGCCCGTCGTTTCGAGCGGGATTAGCCGGATCGCCCGGTTGCTCCCTCCGCCGCCCGCTACTAGGTTGGCCGGACTTTCCGGGAACCCGATATGACCAACGCCCCCGCCATTGATCCGGCTATCGCCGCCATGAGCTTCGAAGAGGCGCTGGCGGAGCTGGAAAAGATCGTCCAGCGGCTGGAGTCCGGCTCCGCGCCGCTGGAAGAATCGATCTCGATCTACGAGCGCGGCGCGGCGCTGAAGGGCCATTGCGAGCAGCGTCTGGAACAGGCCCGTCTGCGCGTCGAGAAGGTCGTTCTCAGCCAGGGCGCCGCCAGCGGCGTAGAGCCGGCCGAGTTCCCGTGACCGATCTGGCGCGCCGCATCGCGGAAACCGCCGACATTGTCACCGTGGCGCTCGACGCCCTGCTTCCCCGCGCTGACGGCCCCGAGACCCGGCTGACCGAGGCCATGCGCTATGCGGCGCTTGGCACCGGCAAGCGGCTGCGGCCCTTTTTCGCCATCGAGACCGGCAAGATGTTCGACCTGCCCGAGCGGCCGGTCCTGCGGGCGGCCTGCGCTCTCGAGTGCATTCACGCCTACAGCCTGGTGCATGACGACCTGCCGTCGATGGACGACGATGACATGCGTCGGGGCCGGCCGACCGTTCACAAACAGTATGACGAGGCCACAGCCATTCTCGCCGGCGACGCCCTGCAGTCGGCGGCCTTCGAGATCATGGCCCACCCGGACACCCACCCCGACGGGGCCGTGCGGGCCGAACTGGTGCGCAAGCTGGCCCACGCCTCGGGCGCGCAAGGCATGGCCGGCGGCCAGATGATCGACCTGCTCGGCATCCGAGAGGACCTCGGCGGCGTGGCCCGGATGCAGAGGCTCAAGACCGGCGCCCTGATCGCCTTCGCCTTCGATATCCCGCTGATCATCGCCCATGCCCAGGACGCCGAGCGGCATGCCCTGATGGCCTTCGCCCAGGATCTGGGCCTCGCCTACCAGATCGTCGACGACCTGCTCGACGCCGAGGGCGACCCCAAGGCGCTGGGCAAGGCGGCCGGCGGCAAGGATGCGGCGATGGGCAAGACCAACTATGTTACGCTGCTGGGCGTGGACGCGGCGAAGGTACGGGTGGCCCATCTGGCCGACCAGACCCGCGCCCACCTCGACCTGTTCGGCGACCGGGCCGCAATCTTGCGCGAAACGGTCGACTTCGTACTGGACCGCAACACCTGACCGCGCCCTTGTCGCGGACACTGCCAATCGACGGAATGCTTATGCCCCCAGCCACCCCGCTGCTCGACACGGTCTCTTCGCCCGCTGACACGCGAGATCTGTCCCTCAGCGCCCTCAAGCAGCTTGCCGCCGAAGTGCGGGCCGAGACCATCGACGCGGTGTCGGTTACCGGCGGCCATCTTGGCGCGGGCCTGGGCGTGGTCGAGCTCACCGTCGCCCTGCACCATGTTTTCGAAACGCCCAGGGACATCGTCATCTTCGATGTCGGCCACCAGGCCTATCCCCACAAGATCCTCACCGGTCGCCGCGACCGCATCCGCACGCTGCGCACCGGTGGCGGTCTGTCGGGCTTCACCAAGCGCGGCGAGAGCGAATACGACCCCTTCGGCGCCGCCCACGCGGCGACCTCGATCTCGGCGGCGCTCGGCTTCTGCGCCGCCCGCGACGCCAAGGGCGGGACCAACAAGGTTGTCGCGGTCATCGGCGACGGCTCGATGAGCGCCGGCATGGCCTACGAGGCCATGAACAACGCCGCCGAGACGACCAAACAGCTGATCGTCGTGCTCAACGACAACGACATGTCCATCGCGCCGCCGGTCGGCGGCATGAGCGCCTATCTGGCCCGGATGGTCTCGAGCGGCGGCTATCAATCCCTGCGCAAGCTGGGACGCCAGGTCGCCGGCGCCTTCCCCAAACCGCTACAGCAGGCGGCCCGCAAGGCCGAGGAGTTCGCCCGCGGCATGGTCACCGGCGGGACCTTCTTCGAGGAACTGGGTTTTCACTATGTCGGGCCGATCGACGGCCATGACCTGGACGCCCTGGTGCCGGTCCTGAAGAACGCCCGCGAGTTCGAGGGCAAGCCGGTCCTGGTCCATGTCGTGACCCAGAAGGGCAAGGGCTACGCCCCCGCCGAGAACGCGGCCGACAAATACCACGGCGTGGTCAAGTTCAACGTCGTCACCGGCGAGCAGGCCAAGGCCGCCGCCGGGCCGCCCAGCTACACCAAGGTGTTCGCCCAGGCCCTGATCAAGGAGGCGGAGAAGGACGAGCGCATCGTCGCCATCACTGCCGCCATGCCGTCGGGCACGGGCCTTGACCTGTTCGGCAAGGCTTTCCCCCGGCGCATGTTCGATGTCGGCATCGCCGAACAGCACGCCGTGACCTTCGCCGCCGGCCTCGCCGCCGATGGCATGAAGCCGTTCGCCGCCATCTATTCGACCTTCCTGCAGCGCGGCTACGACCAGGTCGTCCACGACGTGGCCATCCAGCGGCTGCCGGTGCGGTTCGCCATGGACCGGGCAGGGCTGGTCGGCGCCGACGGCCCGACCCACGCCGGCAGTTTCGATGTCGGCTTCATGGGCGCGCTGCCGGGCATGATCCTGATGGCCGCGTCCGACGAGGTGGAACTGGCCCGCATGGTCGCCACCGCAGCGGCGATCGACGACCGGCCCAGCGCCTTCCGCTATCCGCGTGGCGAGGGCCTGGGGCTGGAGATGCCCGCGATCAACGAGCCGCTCGAGATCGGCAAAGGGCGGATCGTCCGCGAGGGGACGGCGGTGGCCATCCTGTCCTTCGGCGCGCGCCTGACCGAGAGCCTCAAGGCCGCCGATCTGCTGGCGGCGCGCGGCCTGACCACGACCGTCGCCGACGCCCGCTTCGCCAAGCCGCTGGATGTGGATCTGATCCTGCGCCTGGCCCGCGACCACGAGGCGCTGGTCACGGTGGAGGAGGGGGCCATGGGCGGCTTCGGCGCCTTCGTGCTCGAAGCCCTGGCGGCGCACGGCGCTCTCGATCGGGGTCTGAAGGTGCGTACGCTAGGCCTGCCCGACATCTTCCAGGATCACGACAAGCCCGACCTCATGTACGCCCAGGCCGGCCTAGACGCCGAGGGCATCGCGGCTGGCGCCCTGGCGGCGTTGGGCCTGGACAATGTCAGTACGGCGGGGCGTCGCGCCTAGGCGCGGCAGGACTCGAAGAACCGGGCCACGCCGGGGCGTTCGTTCGGCGCGGCGTTCAAGGCGACCTTGCGGCCGCGGTCGATGAGGTTGAGGTCGCCGGTGCGGGCGAACCGGGCCAGGGGCCCGGAGGCCGGATGGGAATAGGCTTCAAGCAGCTGACCCATCCCGGGCGTGGCGACCGCCACACCGTCGAGATGCTCGCGGGCGCCGCCCGAATCCAGGGTGAGCCCGCGCTGGGGCGAACCGCCCATCAGCGAGACGTTGACCCGTTCCGAGCCTGGATGGCAGGTCATCATCAGCACCACGTTGTCGGACGCGGGGGCGCCATAGGCCAGTTTCAGGCCTTCACCGGCCTCGTGGTGAAAGGACCAGCCGAAACCGGGGGCGACGGGACGGCTGACGCAACTGCCCAGCGACAGGCCCAGCAGGACGGCGGAGATGGCGAACAGTCGGGGCATGATGGCCTCCCTCTCGAAGGAGGAACGCCCCGACGCGCTATTGGTTCAGAAGGGCGAAAATCGTTCCGTGATCGCCTGTCCGGCAGGGGTTCTCTGCTGTCGGGAGATGTCCCCGCGGCCGCCGTAGGCGATGCGCGCCTCGGCGATCTGGGTGTGTTTGACGGTGTTGGCGGCGGAGATGTCCTCGGGCCGCACGATCCCCGACACGGTCAGGCGGCGCAGCTCGCCGTTGGTCATCACTTCCTGTGTGCCCTGGATCACCAGATTGCCGTTGGGCAGGACGCCGGTGACGACGGCGGCGACAGTCAGGCTGATCTTTTCCGACCGGTTCACGGCCCCCGCCCCGGCCTTGGCGCTGTTCGAGCCCGTCTCGATCGCCGCGGCGGGGTCGAAGCCGCCGGGCAGCAGTTTGCCCAGCGAGTTTTCCAGCCCGAAGAAGTGGGGGACGCCCATCGTCTGGCTGGCCGTCCGCGAAGTGGTCGTCTTGTTCTGGGTGGTCGCCGAGTCGTTGATCTCGATCTGGACGGTCAGGATGTCGCCGACCCGCGCCGCGCGCTGGTCAACGAAGAAGGCGCGGGCGCCGGACCGCCACAGCGAGTTGGCGCTGGCCGGGATGGGCGTCATCCCCGGGGCGGACAACACCGTCTGTTGCGCGGGCATCAGGGCGGCCGGGTAGCCGATGGGCGCCAGTTCAGGACCCCTGACCGCTTCAGCCACGGTCGAACAGGCGGCGAGGGGCGTAAGGGCCAGGGCGAGAAGAACGGAAAAACGCATGACTCGGATCCTCTAACGGGCGGCGTACTGGGCGGCGGCCCGGAGACGTTGGGCGGCGGGACCGGTGACGGCCTGGCCGGGTCCGGTGGCGACCGCCTCGATGACTTTCTTGGAGATCGGGTTCTGCACGTTGAAGCTCTGCCCCGCGGCGGCGTTGGCGAGCGCCTTGCCTTGCAGGGTCAGGCTGACGCCGCCGTCGGACCAGGTGACCTGGACCATGTCTCCGGCGGCGATCACCTGCTGGGCGACGACGTCGCGCACGCTCACGGTCGAGCCTTCGCGCAGGGGCCGGCGAGCGGCCATGCCGATGACGGCGTCGGCGTCGCGCGGGGCGTCGGACGGCGCGCCGGCGGCCTTGGTCCAGATCATGTCCTGCGGCTGGATGACGTCGCCGGAATTGAGGCTGCGGGCCCAGGTCAGCACCTCGACATTGCCGCGCTGGGCCGAGGCCGTCGCGACCGGCGATCCAGCGCGAACCACGATCCGTCGCAGGCCCTGGGGGTTGCCCCAGTCCAGACCCGCTCGCCGGGCAAGGCCCTGAACCGCCCCGGCGTCCAGCACCACCGACGGTCCCGAACGGTTGGCGACCAGAACATCGCTGGCCGATCCGGCGCCGTCGAACAGGTCGCCCAGGGTGACCCGGCCATCGGAGTCGGCCACGTCGGCTTTCAGGCTCACCGTCCCGGCCAGGGCCGGCGACGCGATCAGCGCTCCGCAGAGGACCGTGAGGAGAAGCCGGCGCATATTATGACTTCACCTGGTTGGCGGCCTGCAGCATCTCGTCGGCGGTGCTGATGACCTTGGAATTCATTTCGTAGGCGCGCTGGGCGACGATCAGGGAGGTGATCTCCGTGACGGCGTCGACGTTGGAGGCTTCGAGGTAGCCCTGCATCAGCTGGCCGACGCCGACCGATCCGGGCGTGCCGGTGGTGGCGGGACCCGAGGCGCCGCTTTCCATGAACAGGTTGTCGCCCATGGCTTCCAGGCCGGTTTCGTTGACGAAGGTGGCCAGTTCGAGTTGGCCGGCGATTTCCGGGGCCGGTGCGCCGGCCTTGGTGATCTGGATCTGGCCGGACTTGGAGATGGTGACGTCGATGGCGTCCTGCGGAATGGTGACCGCCGGCTGCACCTGGTAGCCGTCCTCGGTGACCAGCTGGCCCTGATCGTTGAGCGACAGGTTGCCGGCGCGGGTGTAGGCGGTCTCGCCCGAGGGCATCAGCACCTGCAGGTAGCCGCGGCCGTTGATGGCCACGTCGAGCGGGTTGGTGGTGTTGGTCATCGACCCCTGGCCGGTGATCCGGTAGACGCTGCCGGCCTTCACGCCGCCGCCGATCTGGATCCCCGTGGGCACGACCGTTCCCTGACTGGAGGACTGCGCGCCGGCCCGTTCGATGGACTGGTACAGCAGGTCCTGGAACTCGGCCCGCTGACGTTTGAAGCCAACGGTGTTCATGTTGGCGATGTTGTTCGAGATGACCTCGACGTTCAGCTGCTGGGCGGCCATGCCCGTGGCTGCGGTGCGAAGAGCCTGCATCAGGCGTTACTCCCTAAGCGACCCGCCCCAGCCGCTCGACCGAGCGACGGGACAGTTCTGCGGAACTTTCAATGGTTTTGGCCATGCTCTCGTAGGCGCGGGTGATCTCGATGAGCCGCGTGACCTGCAAGATCGGATTGACGTTGCTGCCTTCCAGCATCCCCTGGCGGATCTGCGCCGTGGTCGAGGGCTGGGGCTGAAGATTGGAGGCGTTGCGGAACAGGTTGTCGCCGGTCTTCGACAGACCGCCGGGGTCGTCGAAGGCGACAACCGCGACCTTGCCGATCTGTTCGCCGGCCTGGCTCACCACGCCGTCGGCGCCGATCGAGACGGCGCCGAGTTCGGGGTTCACGGTGATCTCGCCACCCTCGCCCAGCACCGGGTTGCCGGACTGGGTGGTCATCTTGCCCTCGGGGCTGAGCGTGAACCGCCCATCGCGGGTGTAGCGTTCGCCATCGGGCGTCTGGACCTTGAAGAATCCGGCGCCCTCGATCGCCAGGTCGAACGCGCCGTCGGTCTTGCGCAGCGCGCCCTGGCCGAAGTCGCGGGTGACGCCGTCATCGAGCACGAACTTCAGGGTCGCCGGACCATCGATCATCGACGCCCCGGTCGAGGGCTCGGTGCGGACCATGGTCCCTTCAAGCTTGAACCCGGTCGTGTCGCTGTTGGCGATGTTGTTGGCGACGATATCGAGCTCGCGCCGCAACGTCATTTGACGCGACAGGGCGACATACATCGTGTTGTCCATGGTCCGCCTCCCTGGGCAAATTCGACGCGGTTTGCGACAGGAGCGGCCTTGCAACCTTCAGGCCAGTTGAAAACCTCAATAAAAACAACAAACAATAAGGTTAACGATGACCGCCCGGCGGATATTGCCGGGCGCATTTCGCCGGGCATTAAAACCCATCCTTAACCAACATGAATCATTGAGTAGGGGATCAGGATTCTAAGGAGCCGCGCGCGTGGCCAAGGAAAAAGACAAGCCGGCGGAGGCCGCCCCCGAAGACGGAGGCGCCGCTGAAGGCGAGGACGGCGCCGCGCCGGGCAAGAAAAAGCTGCCGCTCAAGATGCTGATCATCGGCGGCGTGGCCGCGGTGGTGGTGCTTGGCGGCGGCGGCGGCGCGGCCTTCATGCTGCTCAAGCCCAAGCCCGCCGAGCCGGCGGCGCATGGCGCCGAAGCCGACGCGCATGGCGAAAAGCCGGCCAAGAAGGAAAAGAAAAAGGAAAAGGCCGAACACGGCGGCAAGGCCGAGCCGGGCGCGGCGGTGGTCAAGGAGGGTCCGGACGGCGTGATCTTCTACACGATGCCCGACATCGTCGTGAACATGCAGACCGCCGACGGCCGCCCGACTTTCCTCAAGCTCAAGTTGACGTTCGAGCTCCATGACGAGGATGCGGTCGAGGTGCTCAACCCCAACATTCCGAGGCTGCAGGACATGTTCCAGACCTTCCTGCGCGAGCTTCGCCCCGAGGACCTGCAGGGCAGTCAGGGCAGCTACCAGCTGCGTATGGAAATCCTGCGTCGGGTGAACCTCGTGGTCGCACCCACCAAGATCTCCGCGGTTCTGATCGAGGAGATGCTGATCAACTAGGCCCCTGGGCCTGGCTGGCGCGTAACGCATGGCTGAAGAGACCGACGATCAGGCCGCAATGGCCCAGTGGGCCCAGGAAAACGGCTCCGCGCCGGGGGGCGACGCCCCGGCCGCCGATGACGCCTGGGACGGCGGGGTCGCTGATGATGACGGGCTGATCGGCTCCGAGCGCATCCTGAACCAGGATGAGATCGACAGCCTGCTGGGCTTCGACCTCAATGACGATGACGCGTCCGAACGGACCGGCATCCGGGCCATCATCAACTCGGCCCTGGTCTCCTACGAGCGTCTGCCGATGCTCGAGATCGTCTTTGACCGCCTGGTCCGGCTGATGACGACGTCGCTGCGCAACTTCACCAGCGACAACGTCGAGGTCAGTCTCGACAACATCAGCTCGATCCGGTTCGGCGACTATCTCAACTCCATCCCCTTGCCGGCCATCCTGTCAGTGTTCCGGGCCGAGGAGCTGGACAACTATGGCCTGCTGACGGTCGACTCCAACCTGATCTATTCGATCGTCGACGTGCTGCTCGGCGGCCGCCGCGGCACCGCCGCCATGCGCATCGAGGGTCGGCCCTACACGACCATCGAGCGGGTGCTTGTGCAGCGGATGGTCGAGGTCGTCCTGGCCGACGCCAAAGCCGCCTTCGAGCCCCTGACGCCGGTCAACTTCGTCCTCGACCGGCTGGAGACCAATCCTCGCTTCGCCGCCATCGCCCGGCCGGCCAACGCCGCCATCCTGGTCAAGTTGCGCATCGACATGGAAGACCGCGGCGGCCGCATCGAGTTGCTGCTGCCCTACGCCACGCTCGAACCGATCCGCAAGATGCTGCTGCAGCAGTTCATGGGTGAGAAGTTCGGCCGCGACAACATCTGGGAAGGCCACCTGGCCACCGAACTGTGGACCACGCAGATGGAGGTCCGCGCCGTGCTCGACGAGCAGCAGGTCGGCCTGTCCCGCGTGCTCGACCTGAAGGTCGGCGACACCCTGATCCTGAACGCCACGCCCGACAGCCTCGTCGAGCTTAGGGCCGGAAGCATTCCCCTGACCCGTGGTCGCATGGGTCGGCGCAATCACCATATCGCCGTGCGCTGTGAAGCGCCGCTGGACCAGGTCGCCAAACAGGCCGTGCAAAAGAGACTGACATGAGTATCGCAGCCCTGGCTCTGAATCTCCTCCTGACCACCCTGCTGCTGGCCGCTCTGGCCCTCGGCTGGCGGCTGGAGCGTCGCCTGAAGGCGCTGAAGGACAGCCATGACAGTTTCGCCCGGGCCGTCGCCGACCTTGATGTCGCCGCCGCCCGCGCCGAGCAGGGGCTGGCCGATCTGCGCGCCGCGACCGACGAGGCCGCCGAAAGCCTGTCAGACCGTATCGAGACCGCCAAGGCCCTGGCTGGACGACTGGAGAAGGGCGTTTCCGCTTCCTCAACCCGATTGACCGATGATGACCTGGTTCCGGCCGCGCCCGTTCGCGAACGGGCCGCCTTTGTTCGGTCCGAGCCGGTCGCCACGCCCCGGTCGCGCGCCAGGGTCGACGATGATCTGTTCGAACCGGACGCCGACGGCGGCCGTCTGCGCGCGATCAATGGAGGTCGCCGATGAAAAACATGCCCCGTATCCTGCCCCTCGCCGGCGTCGCCATCATCGGCGTCCTGGGGGTCAACGCCCTGGCCGGCGCCCGGTCGCTGCCCGACATGGTCACGGGCGCGCGGGCCTATGCCGAAGATCTGGTTGGAGGGAAGCTTCCCGCCGCCAGTCCCGCTGAAGTCGCGCTTGAAGCCGCGCCCGCCGCCGCCGCTGGTCCCAAACCGGTCGCGGCCTGTGCGCCGACGGCCGCCGAACTGGCGCGCGAGGCGAACCTGTCTCCCGCCGAACTGCAGATGCTCCAAAGCCTTGGCGTCCGCCGCGGCGAGCTCGACCTCCGCGAAGACGGCATCGACCTGCAGCTGAAGCTGCTTGCCGCCGCCGAGGCCAAACTCGATGCGCGGGTCAAGGCGTTGACGGGGTTGAAGGGCGACATCGAGGGCCTGCTGGGTCAGGCCGACTCGCAGCAACAGGCCGAGATTCTGCGGCTGGTCGCCGTCTTTTCGGCCATGAAGCCCAAGGACGCCGCGGCCCGCATGACGCTGCTGGACGACTCGGTGCGGCTGCCCATCGCCGAAAAGATGAAGGAGCGCGCGCTGGCCGCGATCCTCGCCCAGATGGCGCCGGCCGAGGCCAACAAGATGACCGAGAGCCTGGCCAAGCGCTTTACCGCCAACACCTCTCTCAACGACGCTCGCGCCGCCATCGCGCCGCCGCCGGCCCAGACCGCCGCCGCGCCCAAGGCGACGGCCGCGCCCAAGGCGACCGCCGCCGCCCCGGCCGCGACACCCCCTGCCAAGGCGGGGTAGGTGACCCTTCGCGCCCTCCTACGCTCGGGCGTTGCCGCGGCCTGCATCGTCGCGGTGTCGGCGCCGGTGTTGTCGCCGACGCCGGCCATTGCCGCGCGCCCGGCCCTGGAGGTTCGCACCGCTCAGACCCGGACCTTTTCGCGGATCGAATTCCACTGGGCCGGCGGCGCCCGCGTCTCGACCCGCCGCACCGGCCAGACCCTGACCCTCAGGTTCAGCCGCGACGCCAATCCCGATGTCTCCAACCTGCGCGTCCTGCCGCCCCGGTGGCTGAAGGGCGCCGAGGTCCGGCACGTCGGCGGCGGGCTGGAGATCGACCTGCTGATGGCCGACGAGGCCGAGGCCACCGTCGGCTCCGACGAAGGGGCTGTGTTCGTCAATCTGTTCAAGCGTCCCGAAGCCAAGGCCGCGGCCGAGCCGGCGCATCCGGCGACGGCGGAGGCTGAACCCGAGGCGCCGCTGGAGCCTGAACCGCGGGCGGGACGCCCCGATCCGATGCCGCCGGGCGGCGTCGTGCACATGACCTCCGAGATCCTTCGCGGTCAGGTCAAGCTGCGGTTCGACTGGGCCCTGCCGACCGGCGCGGCGGTGTTCCGGCGCGGCGAGGCGGTCTGGATCGTTTTTGACGCCCCGGCCACGCTGGACATCTCCAAAGCCCCGCGCGGGCTTTCCCAGTTCACCGGCATGAAGGCGGTCAAGGGGGCTGACTACTCGGCCGTGCGCATCATCGCGCCGCGCACGACGCCGGTTTCGATCGTGGGCCAGGGCTCAAGCTGGATTCTGGCGCTGGGCCCGGGTCCGCAAACCACCGCCGGCAAGGTTCGCGTCGAACGGGATGACGAGTCGGCGCAGGCGGCGCTCACGGCGGTGCTCGCCGGCGCCACGGCCACCGTCTGGCTGGACGACCCCGAAGTCGGCGACAAGATCGCCGTGGTCACGGCCCTGGCGCCGTCCAAGGGGCTGGTCTCGCGCCGTGATTTTGTCGAGATGGCGCTGCTGCCGACCTTCCAGGGGCTGGCGATCGAGCCCTACGCCACCGATCTGCGGGTGGCCATCGCCGGCGACCTGGTTCGCATCGGACGGCCGAGCGGCCTGGCTCTGTCGGCGGCATCCGCCAAGGCCCGCAAGATCGATGTCGCTTCGAGCGCCCCGAAGGCGGCCGGCATGCCAGGCCTGATCGACGAGAGCTGGGCCAACACCGGCGCGGGCGAATTCATGGCCCGCTACGCGGCCCTGACCGACGCCGCCGCCGAGGAGGCGGGCAAGGGCCGTGATGCGCCGGTCGAGGCCCGCCTGGCCCTGGCCCGTTTTCTGGTCGGGACCGAGCTCAGCTACGAAGCCATCGGGGTCCTCAACGCCTCCGCCCGTCAGCAGCAGTCCCTGTTCGGCCTGCCGGAGTTTCGCGGCCTGCGCGGCATCGCCCGGGTCATGGCCGGCCGCGACCAGGAAGCCGAGAGCGACTTCGCCACGCCGATCCTGGCCGACGATCCCTCCGCGGCGGTGTGGCGTGGCTATCTCGCCGCCAGAAGCGGGCAGTGGGCCGACGCCCGCGCCAAGTTTTCGGCCGGCGAGATGGCCATCGGACAGTTTTCCCCGATCTGGAAGGCACGGTTCCTGCGCGCCGACGCCGAGGCGGCCCTGGAGCTGGGTGACCTGGCCAGCGCCGGTTTCCGTATTCGCGAGGCCCTCGCCGAGACCCTCCCGGCCAGCGAGCAACTCGCCGCGCGCCTCATCCAGGCGCGGGTGCTCGAGGCGACCGGCCGCAAGAAGGGCGCCCTGAACGTCTACATGGCGATCTCCAGGGCCCCGCTGGACTATCTCGCCGCGCCGGCCCTGCTGCGGGCCACGCGGATCAAACAGGAACTGGGCCAGCTCACCCCGGTTCAGGCGGCCGCGACCTACGACGGCCTGCGCTATCGCTGGCGCGGCGGGGCGACGGAACTGGAGACCATCCGCACGCTCGGCCAGCTCTATCTGGGTCAGGGCCGCTATCGCGAGGCGCTTGAGGCGCTGCGGTCAGCCGGCTCGCGGCTGCCCGACCTGCCCCAGGCCGTCCAGCTGCAGATTGACCTGAACAACGCCTTCCGCGCGCTGTTCCTCGACGGCATGGCCGATGGCCTGGAGCCGGTGCAGTCGCTGGCCCTGTTCTATGATTTCCAGGAGCTGACGCCGCCGGGCGCGGACGGTGACCTGATGGTCCGCAAGATGGTCCGTCGCCTGGTCGACGTCGATCTTCTGACCGACGCGGGCAAACTGCTCAAATACCAGGTCGAAAACCGTCTCGACGGCGTTCCCAAGGCCCAGGTCTCGGCCGACCTGGCGCTCATCTACCTGATGGACCGCAAGCCCGAACAGGCGCTTCAGGCGATCAACAGCTCCCGCACGACGGTGCTGCCCAAGGCGCTCAATGTCGAACGCCGGATCATCACCGCCCGCGCCCTGATGGCGCTGGGCCGGCTGGACGCCGCCGCCGAGATCATCGAGCCCGACAGCTCACCCGAAGCCCAGGACATCCGCGCCGAGATCGCCTGGAAGGGCAAGGCCTGGGCCGAGGCCGGCCAGTTGCTGGAGCGGTCGCTGGCCGATCGCTGGAAGGCCGCCGATCCGTTGAAGCCGGACGAGGAGGCCAAGCTGCTGAGGGCCGGCGTGGCCTATAGCCTCGCGGGCGACGACGCCGCCCTGGTCCGCCTGCGGGACCACTTTGCCGCCAAGTTCGAAGGCGCGCGCAATCCCGAAGCGCTGCGGGTGGCCTTCGCTGGCATGGATGGCGGTTCGCTGTCGGTCAATGAGTTCAGCCGCACCGTGGCGGACAACGAGACCTTCGCCGGCTGGGTCGCCACCATGAAGCAGCATTTCCGTGAAAAGCCCGCGCCGACCGGTGGCGGGCCCAGCCCGACCCGGGCCGCGGAAGCGCCGCCGCCGCCGGCGGCCGCCGCCAAGGGCTAGCCTGCCCCGGCGCCTCGGTGGAAGCTCTCGACGAGCGATCCGGCGACCAGTCGCCAGCCATCGACGAGCACGAAGAATATCAGTTTGAACGGCAGGCTGACGACCACGGGCGGCAGCATCATCATGCCCATGCTCATCAGCACGCTGGCCACCACCAGATCGATGACCAGGAACGGCACGAACAGCAGGAAGCCGATCTCGAAGGCCCGCTTCAGCTCGCTGATCATGAAGGCCGGCGTGACGACCCGGATCGGCGTGTCCTGCAGGGTCGCGGGCTTGTCGATCTTCGACAGCCGGACGAACAGGGCGAGGTCATCGCGGTCGACCTGACCCAGCATGAAGGCCTTGACCGGCTCACCGGCCGCGTCGAAGGCCTGGGACAGTTCGATCTGTTGATCGAGCAGCGGCCGGACGCCTTCGTCGTAGCTGCGCTGCAGGGTCGGCCCCATCACGATGGCGGTCAAAAACAGCGACAGGCTGATGATGACGGCGTTGGGCGGGCTTTGTTGCAGGCCCAGGGCCGTGCGCAAAAGGCTGAGCACGACCACGATCCGCACGAAGCTGGTGGTCATGATGACGATCGAGGGGGCCAGCGACAGAACGGTCAGCAGCCCGATCATCTGGACCACGCGTTCGGTCAGACCAGAGCCGGAGCCGAGATCGATGTTCACCGCCTGGGCCAGCGCCGTGGCGGGGACAACCAGGCTGACGGCGGTGGTCGCCAGGGCCAGCAGGGCCGCGCGCCGGATGTCCCGGGCGTCGACGGCGCAGGCGGCCTTCCAGAGGCGAATGAGGGCGGCGCGCATCAGGCGACGGTCTCCGGTGACTTGCGGCGGCGGGGCGCGGCCTTGAGGGTTTCCAGCGTGCGGCCCTCGCCCAGCAGGATCAGACGCTCTTCATTGTCGAGCCGCACCAGCACCAGCCGCCGGGCGGGATCGAGCACCAGGGTCTCGACCAGGGTGAGCCGGCGGTCCTTGCGGGACATCTGAAAGCGGGACATCGCTTCGGGACCAAAGCGGCGCATGACCACCGCCGCCAGGCCGACAAGCCCCAGCGTCACCGCCAGGGCGGCGACCATGCGGATGATTTCAACGAAATTCATGAGGCGGAGAGCTCAAAGGTCGGGCGCCGATACGGATCATCAACCTCTGCGCTGCAACCCTTAAGGCGTGATTAACCCTGTTTGTTCACCATCTCCGCCAATGGATATTTCTGGCATTCCCCTGTTTGCGATGCTCCGCGAGCGCCTCGGCTATCTGGGCGAGCGTCAGAAGGTGATCGCCCAGAACGTGGCCAATGCCGATACGCCGGGCTACGCCGCCCGTGACCTCAAGAGCTTCAACTTCTCCGCCCAGGTGCAGTCGCAGGCGGGCCTGGCCATGTTGCAGCCGGCCCGCACGACGCCGGTGCATCTGGCGGGAAGCCCTCGCCGGCCGACCAGCCCGAGCGGGGGGCGTCCGGTGCGGACGCCTGATTCCGAGGTCACCCTGGACGGCAACGGCGTCGTGCTCGAGGACCAGATGATCAAGATGGCCGAGTCGCGGATGCAATACGACGCGGCCATCGGTTTCTATCAGAAGTCGATGGCGCTGCTGCGGATGGCGTCCCGTCCGCCCGGACGTTGAGGGAAGACTAGATGGCTGAAATCAACTCCCAGGCCGATGCTGCCATGCGTGTCGCGGCCTCCGGCATGCGCGCCCAGCAGGCGCGGATGCGGATCATCGCCGAGAACCTGGCCAACGCCAATTCGACCGCGCGTACGGCCGGCGGCGACCCCTATCGTCGCCAGGTGCCGGTGTTTGCGCCCAAGGCCGTCGACGGCGGCGAGGGCGTCAGCATGTCCAAGGTCGAGGCCGACCGGGGCGCGTTTCGCTCCACCTTCGATCCCGGCCACCCCGCCGCCGACCCGCAGGGTTACGTCAAGTTGCCCAACGTCGACCCGCTCATCGAGGCGCTCGACATGAAGGAGGCCCAGCGGGCCTACGAAGCCAACCTCAACGTCATCGAGACGGCGCGCTCCATGCAGATGCGCACCCTCGACCTGCTCCGAAAGTGAGCCCTGAGCCATGCTGACCGCACTCGCCGCCGCCAAGGCCTACGCCGCCGCCTCCAGCGCCGCCGCGCCCGGAATCACCGGCGCCGCCACGGGGGGTCAGGGCTTTGGCGAGCTGCTCAAGTCGGTCATGAGCGACGCGACCCAGGCGTCGAAGGCGGCCGAGACCCAGATCGCCGCCCAGGTTTCGGGCAAGGCCGAACTGATTGACGTGGTCACCGCCATCTCGTCCGCCGAGGCCAGTCTCGAGACGGTGATGGCTGTCCGCGACCAGGTGATCTCCGCCTATCAGGAGATTATGCGGATGCCGATCTGACGGCCCGCGACAGGGTGAACACAACATAACGACAGGCTCAGGTCAGGCTCAGGTCCCGCCTGCCATCTTTGCTCCATCGCATCCCGCTCACCCCAGCCCACCGGGAGCGAGCAAATCCGAAGGAGTAGAGACCATGAAGAAGATTCTTATCGCAGCCGCCGCTGTCGCCACCCTCGCCGCCGCTGGCGCCGCCGAAGCCCGTCCGGCTCACAATGGCGACCGCCCTGGCTACGGCGCCCAGCATGGTCCGAACCACGGCTACCGCCAGGGCGGCATGAGGCAGGCCTCGAGGGCCATCGATGCCAGGCAGGCGGTCATCAGCACCCGTATCCAGCGCGGCATGCGCACCGGTCGCCTCAACCCTTATGAAGCCCGCGCGCTGCGCGGCGAGTTCCGCCAGATCGCCCGGCTCGAGTATCGCTTCCGGGCCACCCGCGGCCTCGACCGCCGGGAAGTCGCCATCCTTGATGGTCGCCTGGATCGTCTGGAACGCCGGGTCTACGCCGAGATGCGCGACGGCAACCGCAACGGCGCCCGCTATGGCCAGGGCTACGGCCGTAGCCAGGACCGTCGCGGCGGTCACCGCTAGAGCCTGCCAAAACCGCTAACGCGGAATGGGGGCGGCGAGAGCCGCCCCTTTTTCGTGCTCGCCCGGTGTTTCGATGGCCAGCGTCCGCCGGCGGTCGTCGAGCCGGACGAGGACATCGGCGCGCACCCCGCCGTCCAGCATATGGCGGGTGATCCGTTCGAAATGCTGGATGAACCGGGCCAGTTCCGCCCGTCGCCCGTCGGGAAGCTGGTCGGGCGTGACGCCCAGCAGCCCGGCCTCCTGCTCGCACCGCCAGTCGAGCACGGTCTCGAACGCGGGGGCGGCGAGAAAGACGATGGCGTCGAACCCCGCGAAGAAGGCCTGGTAGCGCCCGGCCAGCTGCTGGTCGGCATAGCTGCGCCAGATGGCGTGGGGATCGGCGTCGCGCTCGAGGTCGTTGATCGACGCGGCCAGCGTCGCCGCGTCCTGCGATAGGGCCCCCAGGCACCAGCCGTCGATAACGACCGCCTCCGGTCGGCCGCGAAAGACCGGCCATTCGCCCTCCGGCGCCCGTTCGTCCCGCAGCTTGTCGAAGCGGGGCAGCGGCGTTTCATCGCCGTCCCGGGCGGCGCGGAGGGCGGCCACGGTGCGATCAGCCAGGTCCAGGTCGTGCGTTCCTGGTGGTCCGCGCACCAGGAACAGCGGGTGCGCCGCCGCCGCCAGCGTCCGCCGCTCGGCCTGGGTCAGATAGACGTCGTCCAGGGAAAAGGCGGCCGCGTTTATCCGCCTCGCGACCGCGGCGGCCAGGGTGGTCTTGCCAGATCCCTGGGAGCCGGAGACGCCGATCAGGGGCGGCCGGTCGGGCCGCGCGCGGGCAGCGGCCAGGTCGACGATCAGGTCGGTGAGGGCGGTGTCGATCACGGGGCCAGCCTGGGTCGCCGCGCGCCGTCCGTAAACCCGTATTAACCATAACCCGCGCACAGTCTCCGGACTGATTTCCGATTCCCTGTGAGGCTTTTCATGAACGGCGCCGAGGTTCTTGACGTCGCGCGCGACGCCATCTGGCTGACGTTGCAGTTGTCGGCGCCCGTGCTGATCGTCGGCCTGGTCGTCGGCGTGAGCATCGGCCTGTTTCAGGCCCTGACCCAGATCCAGGAAGCGACCCTGGTCTATGCCCCCAAGATCGTGGCGATCTTCGTCTCGCTGCTGATCTTCCTGCCGCTGATGGGCGCTCTGATGGGCGGCTTCATGCGCCAGATCGCCGCCCGCATCGCGGCCATGTAAGCCGGGTGGAATCCTACGCCACAGCAGCCCAGGTTTACGCAGGCGGTCTCGTCTTCGCGCGCATCGGCGCCATGGTGATGCTTGTGCCGGGACTGGGCGACACCAGCGTGCCGCCGCGTGTGCGCCTGTCGTTCGCCCTGCTTCTGGCTCTGCTTCTGACCCCTCTGGTGGCGCAGAATCTGGTCGTGCCCGCGACCGTGAGCGGGGCCGCCGGCGCGGTGCTGCGCGAGACCCTGATCGGGCTGATGATGGGGGCGATCCTCCGCCTCTTCATGGGTTCCCTGTCGGCGGCCGGCGAGATCATCGCCATCCAGACGACCCTGGGTTTCGCCCAGACGGCCAACCCGACCCAGGCTCAACCCAGCTCGACCATCTCCACCTTCCTGATCCTGATGGGCACGGTTCTGGTGATGACGACCAACCTGCACCACCTGTTTTTCGCGGCCATGTTCAACTCCTACCGGCTGTTCCCGTTTGGCGACGGGCTGCCGGTGACCGACGCCGCCTCGCTCGCGGTGCGGACGGTGGCCGATTCCTTCACCCTGGGCGTTCAGCTGGCCGGGCCGGTCATCGTGTTCTCGCTGGTCTTCAACGTAGCGGCTGGCCTGGTCGGGCGGGCGATGCCGCAGTTCCAGATCTTCTTCGTCGCAGCCCCCCTGTCGGTCATGCTGGGCCTGTCGGTCTTCGCCCTGAGCCTGGGCGTCATCGGCATGGTCTGGACCGGTCGCTACCGCGACATGCTGTCGGTGTTCACCTAGATGGCCGGCGAAAATGAATCGGCCTCCAAAACAGAAGAGCCGACACCCAAGAAACTCGAGGAAGGTCGCAAAAAGGGCGACGTACCCAAGTCCCAGGACGTCACCCAGCTGTCGTCCCTGCTCGGGGCCTTCGCGGTGCTGGCGATCGGCGGCGGCTGGCTGGTGCGCGACATGGCGGTCGGTCTGCTGCCGTTCATCGCCCATCCGGCCGACATCGACGTGTCCGGCGGCGGCGTGATGATCGTGACGCGTCAGGCGGCCTTGGCGGCGACGCCGCTTCTGGCGACGGTTCTGGCGGGCGCGGCCCTGGCCGGGGTGGCCGGCAACCTTTTTCAGACCGGTCTGCTCTGGACCGGCGAGAAGATGAAGCCGAGCTTCAAGAAGATCTCCCCGATGGAGGGCTTCAAACGCATCTTCGGCGTCGACGGCCTGGTTCAGTTCATCAAGTCGGCGGCCAAGGTCCTGCTCACCGCCGGTGTCGCCTGGATGGCCCTGAAAGGGCGGGCGGTTGAGCTCAGCGAACTGGCCGCGATGGAGCCCAGCGCCCTCCTGCCTCTGGGCGCGGATCTCCTGAAAGCGCTGTTCTACGCGGTGCTGACCTTCCTGGCGGTGACCGCGGGCGCCGACTGGATGTGGCAGCGCATGCGCTTCACCAAACGCATGCGCATGAGCCGCGAGGAACTGAAGGACGAGTACAAGCAGTCCGACGGTGATCCGCACATCAAGGCCAAGCAAAAGCAAATGCGGGCCGAGCGGGCCCGGCGCCGGATGATGCAGAACGTGGCCAAGGCCACTGTGGTGGTGATGAACCCGACCCACTACGCCGTGGCTCTGCGTTACGAGGCCGGCGAAGGCGGCGCGCCGATGTGCGTGGCCAAGGGTCTGGACGAGGTGGCCCTGCGCATTCGCGCCGTCGCCGAGGAAAACGACGTGCCGATTATCGAAGACCCGCCGCTGGCTCGCGCCCTCTACGCCGCGGTCGAGCTCGACCAGCAGATTCCCGAATCCCACTTCGAGGCGGTGGCCAAGATCATCGGCTTCATCATGGCCGCGGCCCAGCGCCGCCAGGTGAAATCCGCCGGCCCACGCGCCCGGGCGCTTTAACGAGTAAGATGAATGAGTGATTCGACCGCCAACCCGGCAGGACTAATGGCCGACGCTGCGCCGATTGAGCCGCGTGAGCGGCGTTTTGACCCCCTGACCTGGGCAGCGGGCGGCTTTTTCCTGTTGGCTGTCGGCTTTGCCGGGGTTCAGGCTTGGAAGGCCGGCCCGGAGACCGTGGCCGGCGTTCTGCTGCTCATCGGCCTGGCGGGCGTCGCCTTTCTGGGTCTGTTGGCCTTCCGCAACACCAATCGTCCGGCCGACGTCGAGGACGAGACCATCGAGACCTTCATCGAGGCCCTCGGCGAAGCCGCCGCGGTGGCCGGTCCCGACGGTCGGGTTCACGCCGCCAACGCCTCCTGGCGCGCCGCCCTGGGCGACATGAAACGCCTGCCGCGCAATGGTCACGCCGCCCCCGGCCTGTTCGCCGCCCTGTCCCGGGCGCGAAAGGGCGAAACGGGGCAGGCGGCCCTGAGGGTCGACCAGGACGAATGGCCCCTGGCCGTGTCGCCGCTGGGGCAGGGCCGGTTTCTGCTGCGACTGGACACCCACGGCGCCGAACGCCTTCGCCTGACCGCCGCGCCGGTCGCGGCCACGCCCGCCGCCGCGCCGCGGCCGATGGGCCCTTCGACTCTTGACGCCTACGCCGCCGCCTCGCCCTTCGGCGCGGCGATGCTGGAGGGTCCCGAGGTCTTTTCGGCGGTCATCCTCGAGGCCAATCCGGCGTTGACCGACATGACCGGCGGCCGCGCGGCGGCCGGCCTGACCTTCGGCGACCTCGTCGACGCCGGATCGCGCATCGACGCGGGCTTCGGCGCCGGGGAAGGCCGCGCCGGCCCCATCGAGGTGCGGCTGGCCCACGACCCCAAACAGATCGCCCACCTCTACCTCGCCCGGACCGACGGCCGTCTGGTCGCCTATCTGGTCGACGTCACCGAACAGAAGCAGATCGAGCTGCAGCTGGCCCAGAGCATGAAGATGCAGGCCATCGGCCAGATGGCGGCCGGCATCGCGCACGATTTCAACAATCTGCTGACCGCCATCCAACTGCGTCTGGACGAGCTTCTCGAGCGCCATCCGCTGGGCGACCCCAGCTATGAAGGGCTCTCGGCGATCAAGGGCACGGCGGCCCGCGCCGCCGATCTGGTTCGCAAGCTGAAGACCTATTCGCGCCAGGAAACCCTGCAGCGCGAAGTGCTCGACCTGGGCGAGACGATCAGCGATTTCGAGGTGCTGCTGCGCCGGCTGCTGCGTGAGAACGTCAGGCTGGAAACCAGCTACGGCCGGGACCTGCCGCTGGTGAAGGTCGACAAGGGCCAGCTCGAGATCGCGGTGATGAACCTGACCCTGAACGCCCAGGACGCCTTGCAGGCGGCCAAGGGCGGCGGTCTGATCAAGGTGCGCACCGCCCGTGTCGCGCCGGCGGAAGCGGCGGCCCTGGGCTATGCGGCCACGCCCATGGGCGACCTGGCCATGATCGAGGTCTGTGATGACGGGCCCGGCATTCCGGCCGACGTTCTGAGCAAGATCTTCGACCCCTTCTTCACCACCAAGCCGGTCGGCGAGGGCACCGGCCTTGGCCTGGCCCAGGTCTACGGCATCGTCAAACAGTCCGACGGCTGGATCCACGTCGAGAGTCCGGAAGGGGAGGGCGCGACCTTCCGCATCTTCCTGCCGGTCCACGCCGGCGGCCTGGCGACGCGGCCGGTGACGGCCCCGGCCGCCACGGTCAGCCATCCCCGTCCGGCGCGGGATCTGTCGGGCAACGGCCGCATCCTGTTCGTCGAGGACGAGGAAGCGGTCAGGGGCATCGCCGCCCGGCTGCTGCGTCGCCGTGGTTACGAGGTCATCGAGGCGGCCGACGGTGAAGAGGCCCTGATCCTGGCGGAACAGCACGCCGGCAAGATCGACCTGCTGATCAGCGATGTGATGATGCCCGGCATGGACGGCCCGACCTTGCTGAAAAAGGCGCGCATCCACCTTGGCGGCGCGCCGGTGATGTTCATCAGCGGCTACGCCGAGGCCGAGTTCTCCGACCTGCTCGAAGGTGAGACCGGCGTCTCCTTCCTGCCCAAGCCGCTGGACATCAAGACCCTCGCCGAACGGGTCAAGCAGCAGCTCCAGGCCGTGGCCTGACGCCGCCACGCCGTCGCCCTGATCCGGCATTACAGCGAATTAATTCCGGCCGCGTTGCCGCGTTCGCGCGGCCGGCCTAGGCCTTTTGAAAACCTGTTTTGCCCAGGGGCGCCGCACATGCAAAATCGCCGCGAACTGCTCTTCTCCGCCGTCGCCGCCACGGCGGTGGCCGCCGTCATTTCCCCGACGGCTGTCTTCGCCGCCCCGCTCGCGGCCAGCGACCCGGCCGCCACGGCCAGGATGAAGGCCCTGTTCGACGACATCGTCGCCCGGCAGCTGCGACGCTCGCCTGAAACCACCACCGGCCTTGGCCTCGACAAGGGCGATCTGGCCTGGACCAGGTCGGCGCTGTCCGATGTCTCCCTGGTCGCGCAGAAGGAAAACGCCGCCCTCGGCGCCGAGCAGCTCGCCAGTCTGCGGGCTATCGATCGCGGCGCCCTGACCGGCATGGACGGCGTCAACTACGACACCGTCGAGTTCGTCCTCGCCGTTGGCGACGAATTCTCGCGGCGGTTTGACTACAATGGGGCCTATGGCGGCGCGCCCTATGTGATCAGCCAGCTGACAGGCGCCTACCAGCAGGTGCCCGACTTCCTCGACAGCCAGCATGTCATCGACACCCGGGCCGACGCCGACGCCTATCTCGCCCGTCTGGAGGGTTTCGGCCGGATGCTGGACCAGGAGGTCGAGGTCGCCCGCCATGACGCGGCCCTCGGCGTCGTACCCGCCGACTTCATCATCGACGGGGCCCTGGGTCAGTTCCAGTCAATGCTCGGCGTCGCGGTCGAGTCCTCGCCCCTGGTGACGTCGGTCGCCCGCCGGACGAAGGACAAGGCCATCCCGGGCGACTACGCCGGCCAGGCCGGCCGGCTCTATGCGGAAAAGGTGCGGCCGGCCCTCGAGCGTCAGGCGGACTTGCTCAGGGGCTGGCGCGCCGGCGCCGTTCACGACGCCGGCGTCTGGCGCCTGCCCAAGGGCGAGGACTACTACCTCACGGCCCTGGAGAGCTACACGACCTCGAAGATCACCCCCGACGAGATCCACCGCACGGGCCTGGCGATGGTCGCCAGCCTCGGCGCCCAGGCCGACAGGCTGATGCGCAAGGCGGGCTACGCCAGCGGCACGGTCGGCGAGCGGTTCCGTCAGATGTACGCCGATCCCAAACAGCACTACCCCAACACCGATGAGGGCAAGGTGCAGCTGATCGGAGACCTCAACGCCAGGGTCGCGGCCATCACGCCCAGACTGCCGAAATACTTCGGCCAGCTGCCCAAGGCGCCGCTGGAGATCCGCCGGGTGCCCAAGGCCATCGAGGCCGGCGCTCCGGGCGGCTACTACAATTCGCCGAGCCTCGATGGATCGCGGCCGGGCATCTACTGGATCAATCTGCGCGACACCGCCGAACAGCCGCGCTTCACCCTCTCGACCCTGACCTGGCACGAGGCGATTCCGGGCCACCATCTGCAGATCGCCCTCAGCAACGAGGCCGGCGACCTGCCGCTGATCCGCAAGATGATCGGCTTCTCCGGCTATCAGGAGGGCTGGGCCCTCTATGCCGAGGAACTGGCCGTCGAGATGGGCATGTACGAGGGCGATACGGTCGGCCAGATCGGCATGCTGCACGACGCCATGTTCCGGGCCGTGCGGCTGGTCGTCGACAGCGGCATGCACGCCAAGCGCTGGAGCCGTGAGAAGGCGCTGAAATACTACATCGACAATATCGGCGACCAGGAAGCCAGCGCCATCACCGAGATCGAGCGCTATGTCGTCTGGCCCGGTCAGGCCTGCAGCTACATGGTCGGCAAGATCGAGTTCCTGCGCCTGCGCGACAAGGCCAGGAAGGCGCTGGGCCGCCGCTTCGACATCCGCCGCTTCCACGACGCCTGCCTGCTGTCGGGCGCGGCGCCGCTGACGGTGCTGGAAAAGGTGGTCGACAACTACATCGCCGCCGCCCGGGCTTAACGCCAGAACTCGAAACTGTCCCAGCCCTGGACGATGAGGTTGATGTCGACGCCGAACAGGGCCGCCAGGCTGGCGGCGCCGCCGATCAGCAGGCCCGAGGCGCCGGGAACAAAGAAGACCACCGCGATCAGGGCGTAGATGGCGAACCGCTCAAGGGGTTCAAGCCGCGCCCGCACGGTCGGCGGCAGCAGCGGCCGGATCACGCCATAGCCGTCCAGGCCCGGCGCCGGCAGCAGGTTGAAGATCAGGGCCATGGCCTGGAACAGGGCCAGGACGGCGATCGCCGGGCCCAGGGCGCCGGTCCGGATCGCCGGTCCGCCGGCGGCGAGCAGCAGCGACAGCACGATGAGGGCGATCAGGGTGCCGACCGGGCCGGCCAGCGAGGCGGCCGACCGCCAGGCCGGGCTGCGCATCAGGTCCTCGCGCAGATAGACCGCGCCGCCGGGCAGGGCGATGCCGCCGATGGCCAGCACGACGACCGGAATGATGATGCTGGTCGCCGGGTCGGTGTATTTCAGCGGATCGAACGACAGATAGCCCTTGTCCGTCACGGTGTGGTCGCCGGCCTGCCAGGCGATGAAGGCGTGGCCGAATTCATGCACCGCCAGGGCCACGACCCAGCCCAGCATGACAAACAGGAAGGTCAGAAATCCCGGCGGGCTTTTCAGCAGGACCAGGGCGGCGCCGCTCAGCACCCAGGCGGCCAGCAGCAGAACGGCGTTTCGGCTCATCCGGGATCCTTGGGAGTCGCGGCCCTGGCGGTCGAGATCCGCCCTCGCCGCGACCATAGAGGCAGGCGCAGGTGAAATCGACAGGGCCGCTCGCCGCCCCGATCGCGGCGCCGGGTCAGCGCCAGTCGTCGGTGGTTCCGGTCCGGCGGCCGGAGACGGGTTTGGCGACGATGGGCGCCTCGGGGCGGTCGGAGGGGCGGCCATAGAGCCAGCCTTGCGCGAAATCGACGCCGGCGTGCAGGGCGGCTTCCTCGATTTCCCGCGTCTCGACCATTTCAGCCACGGTCTGCACCTTCAGCTCCTGGCAGAGCTGCACCAGATGCTTCACCAGCGTGCCGTCACGGCCGCCGCTGGCCAGGTCCCGTACGTAGCGGCCGTCGATCTTGACGATGTCGACCTTCAGCCGTTGCAGATAGGCGAAGGAGGCCGCGCCGGCCCCGAAATCATCGAGACAGACCACGCAGCCGAGGCCCCGAAGAGTCTGGATATGGCGATCGGCGATGGCCAGGTCCTCGATCGCCGCGCTTTCGGTGACCTCGAAGATGAGTCGGTTCCTCAGACGGTCGTCGGCCTTGATCATCCGCTCAAGCCCGGCGACGAACACCTCGCTGCCGATCGACCGGCCGGAGACGTTGGCGGCCAGTTTGAGCTTGCCGGTCTTGTCGCCCTTGATCTGTCGGGCGACCTGCTCGACCACGGCCTGGTCGAGCTCCTCGATCATGTCGAATTCCTCGGCCATGCGGATCATGGCGAAGGGGCTGTCGCCGCCCTCGAACCGGACCAGGGCCTCATGGTGATGCGCCTGGCCGGTCTTCATATTGACCACCGGCTGGTAGGCGAGGGTGAACCGCCGCTGGCTGACGGCGGTGCCCAGTTCACCGGCCCGGGCCAGGGTGCGCCGCACCGAACGGTCCATGGCCTGCGAGAGGGAGGCGGGCGGCAGGTCCTTGAGACCCTCCTGGATGAAGTCGTCGAGCGCGTACCGCAGCGCCCGGGCCAGCCGGGCTGGCGACGCCGAGTCGAGCACGACCGTATGGGCCGCCGCGCCCAGGGACTCGCCGCCGGGGCAGGCGCTCATCACCTTGGTCAGGCGTTTGATCATCGTCGCGGCGGTCTCGCCCTGTTCCCGCAGGATGGCGAACCGGTCCTCGCTCAGTCGCGCCGCGCCGGCGCCCTGAAAGGATTCGGCGCGCAGGGCTCCGGCGACGCTGCGTTGCAGGGCCGCGCCCGCTTCGGGGTCGAGCGCCGCCCGGGCGTCTGTCAGGCCGTCGACCTCGACCATGGCCAGCTCAAGCTGCTGACCGGTGGTCCGGGCGGCGTCGGTATAGGCCCGGGTGGCGGCCTCGAACCCCTCGCGATCAAACAGGCCGTCCTGGGTGCCGGCGGCGCGGGGCGGATGGGCGGCGAGGATGGCGCAGGACACCCGTCCTTCGTTGTCGGGCAGGCGGCGGGCGCTGATCGAGACAGCCCGGCCGGGCTGTCCGGCCACCCGGGCGATGACCGGCGCGCGGCGCACGCCGTCTTCCAGCCCGACCAGCAGGGCGTCGAGCATGGCGCGGTCCGTGTCGACCGCCAGCGCCCGCCACGTCTGGCCCATCAGGGCGGCTTCATTGGCGCCCAGCGTCGACTGCGCGGCGCCCAACGCCAGGGTGATCACCCCGTCCCCGCTCATCTCGAGCAGGACGTCGGCGTTGGCGAAGGCAAGGCCGAGCAGTCGGCGGGCGGCGATGGACAAGGCGAACTCTCCCTTGGGGAACGCCGCACCCTCGCAGATCAGCCTTAAGTCCACGTTGCCAACCGTGCGACCTGACGCCGCATTCGCTACCCCAAACGGGCCGGGGCGTTTGTCTTCGGCCGCCCGGCAGAGAAGACCGTTCGCGGTGTGGAGATCAGATCGCCGCGCCCATCCCGCTGATTTTCCGTGCTTTCGGCCGTACGTCGCCGTGTGTTCTCCGACATTTTTCCTCCCCCTCTGAACCCGCCGCATACTCTCTCCCGTCCCCGTCGCATGGGGAGGGCGTATGGCCATACGACCTTGCGGCGACGGGGATGAGGTTCGAACGGGGACAGGCGGCGGGGGGTTACCGTCGCGGTCCGGGACGGTGCCTTCGTATCACCGCCTGCCCGTCGAGGGGCGACACCGGCCAGGCCGTCAAACGCCCGGCCGGTGCTCTCGGAAAACGAACTTCGCGGCGCGAGACGATCTACCCACTCTCACAAGCCTACCCAAACAGACATCCGGGCAGACCGGAGCGCGCCGCAC
>JAUXVF010000004.1 GCA_030680355.1 Caulobacter sp. | reverse complement strand
ACCGGCGCCGGGGGCGTCGGCGCGGCCGGGGCCGGGGTCACGTCAGCGACGGGCGGTGCGGCGGCGGCCGTGCGCGCGGCCTGTTCGGCGGCCTGACGGCGGACGTCGGCTTCCGCCTTGGCCCTGGCCTCGGCGGCCTGACGCTCCTGGGCTTCACGCGCGGCGTCGATGGCCCGCTGGCGGGCGGCGCGCTCCTCGGCGGAGAGACCGCCTGGATCCGACGAGGCGGGTCCAGCCGGACGTCCGGCGGCGGGGCGCGGTTCGAAGGTCGTCCGCTTTTCAGCGGCCGAGGGACCGGCGAGATTGGCCGCTCCGCCCGGCGCATGGCTGCGCACGCGCTTGGTTTCGACCACGACCGTTTTCGACCGGCCATGACTGAAGCTCTGCTTGACCACGCCCGCATTCACCGAACCCGCACGCGGTTTCAGGGTGAGAGAGGGCCTGGAGGGCCGGCCGTTGTCGTTCTCGTCGCTCATGCGTCTCGCTTAGCTCAGAGCCGGAGAATCCGGCCTAAATATCAAAATCGTACGGCTCAAACCGTGAAGGGACCGAGGCGGCGACCGCCCGGTCCGTCACGGCTCCTCGCGCCAACTCTCTGGGAGAAGCGGGCGAAAGCCTGAGAGTCGCCGGGCATCGGATGTCCAGCGTTTAGAGGCTCGCCCCGCAAGGAAGGCGGTGTGTATCACATTCTCGCCCCCCAAGGCCAAACCCAATTCTGTCGAGGAAAAAACACCGATCAGTTGGGGCGGCGAGGGGCTGGAGTGGATCGCTCCGAGCAGTTTCCGCCGGCCGTCCGCGGCGCCGTCGGACGCCTCGACCAGCCAGGCCGCCTTGCCGCCACGGATGGCGGACATGACTTTTTCGAATCCAGAAGTAAGGTCTCCGGAGCGCCGCGCAAGACCCAGACCGTCAAGAAGTCGCTTGTGGAGCAGGGCTTCAACGCTGTCGGGCAGGTCGGCCGGGGCGGTCAGTTTCGTTTTCGCCGCCCGGGAAAACAGGCCCTTCTTGACCGCCGTCGCCAGGCTGACCCGGTCGGCCGCCACCCAGATGCCCCGGCCCGGCAGCTTGCGCGCCAGGTCGGGGATCACGGTCCCGTCCGGTCCGGTCACGAACCGGATCAGGCGATCCTCGTCCATGACCTCGCCGGAGACGATGTCACGGCGTTCGCGGGAGGCCTGGGCGTGGGTGGCGGGGGTTGTCATGGGGAGTAGGGCACAGGGCGTAGGGAACAGCGGCGGTCTGGAAGCGGCCGCGATGCGGCCGCGCCCTGCTCCCTACGCTCTTACGCGTCCTGCGCCTCGCCTTCGGCCACGGCCAGGTCGTAGTCCTCGGGGTTCTCGAGGCCGGCTTCGGCTTCGTCGCCCTGAACCTCGAAGTCTTCCTCGTACACCGGCTCCGGCGGAGCCTCGACCCAGCCGATGGCGATCCGGGCCCGCATGATCAGGGCTTCGGCGTCGTCCAGGGTCAGACCGAAGGCCTCCAGGATGCCCGGCTCGCGCACGCGCTCGCCGTCCTTGGACTCGAACCAGCCGCGCAGGTCGTCGGGGATCAGACCGGCCAGATCTTCGACGGTCTTCACTTCGCCTTCGCCCAGGGCCACGGCCATCGGCAGGGTGACGCCCTCGATCTCGAGAACGCCGTCCTCGACGCCGAGCTCCTGGCGACGGGCGTCCAGGGCGGCGGCTTCCTTGTCGAGGAAGTCGCGGGCCCGGGCCTGAAGTTCCTCGGCGGTGTCTTCGTCGAAGCCTTCGATAGAGGCGACTTCGTGCGGTTCGACATAGGCCACGTCTTCAACCGAGATGAAGCCTTCGGTGGCCAGCAGCTGGGCGATGACCTCGTCCACGTCCAGGGCTTCCTGGACCAGGGCGGTGGTTTCGGCGAACAGCTTCTGACGACGCTCGCTTTCCTGGGTCTCGGTCATGATGTCGATCTGCCAGCCGGTCAGCTGGCTGGCGAGACGCACGTTCTGGCCGCGACGGCCGATGGCCAGCGACAGCTGTTCGTCGGGGACGACCACTTCGACGCGCTCGTCCTCCTCGTCCATGACGACCTTGGAGACTTCGGCGGGGGCCAGGGCGTTGACGATGAAGGTCGCCTCGTCCGGGTTCCACTGGATGATGTCGATCTTCTCGCCCTGCAGTTCGGCGACGACCGCCTGCACCCGCGAGCCGCGCATGCCGACGCAGGCGCCGACCGGGTCGATGCTGGAGTCGTTGGACACCACGGCCATCTTGGCGCGGCTGCCCGGGTCGCGGGCGACGGCGCGGATCTCGATGACGCCGTCGTAGACTTCCGGCACTTCCTGGGCGAACAGCTTGGCCATGAAGCCGCCGTGGGCGCGGCTGAGCATGATCTGCGGACCCTTGGTCTCGCGCCGCACGTCGTAGATGTAGCAGCGGATGCGGTCGCCGATGTTGAAGTTCTCGCGCGGGATCGACTGGTCGCGGCGCATGATGCCCTCGCCGCGGCCCAGGTCGACGATGACGTTGCCGTACTCGACCCGCTTGACCGAGCCGTTGACGATCTCGCCGACGCGATCCTTGAATTCCTCGAACTGGCGCTCGCGCTCGGCTTCGCGAACCTTCCCGGTGACCACCTGACGGGCCATCTGGGTCTGTACGCGGCCGAACTCGAAGGGCGGCAGCTCCTCGTCGGTCACCTGACCGACAAAGGCGTCGCGGTCGAGCGCCCTGGCGTCGGAGATGCGGATCTTGCCAACGTCCTCTTCGTCGATCTCGGCGTCGTCCTCGACGACGGTGAGATAGCGTTTGATCGAGGTTTCGCCCGTCTTGGTGTCGATGACGACGCGGATGTCGTGCTCGGCGCCGTAGCGGCTGCGGGCCGCCTTCTGGATCGCTTCCTCGATGGAGGCGATGACGATTTCCTTCTCGATGCCCTTTTCACGGGCGACCGCTTCAGCGATCTGGAGAAGTTCAAGCCGGTTGGCGGAGATGCCCGTGGCCATGGTCTTTATTCCCTAACTTGTCAGGTCTCGTGTTCGGTTTGCAGGCGGGCGGCGCGGGAGTCCGCCCCGTGTTTCATAAGCTTGTCGTCGAGCACCAGCTTGGCCTCGAGGATCCATTCGAAGGGGATGTAGAGGGTGGTGTCGCCTTCGCCTTCGATATTGACGCCGACTTGGCCGTTTTCGACGCCGGCCAGTTCGCCCTTGAACCGCTTGCGGTTCTCGGCCAGCCGGTCGAGCTCGATACGGGCCTCGAAGCCTTCCCAGGTCTCGAAGTCCTTCAGCCGGGTCAGCGGCCGGTCGATGCCGGGGCTGGAGACTTCCAGGGTGTATTCGCCGGCCACCGGGTCGGCGGCGTCGAGAATTTCGGAAAAGGCGCGGGACAGCAGGGTGCAGCCCTCGACGGTCATGTCGCCGTCGGGCGTCTCGGCCATGATCTGCAGGCGGCGGCGCTCCTTGCCGGCCATCAGACGCAGGCGAACAACCTCGTATCCCGCCGCCGTTGCGACCGGATCGAGAAGTTCCAGCAGTTGGGCGTCTTCAGACGTCCGTGCGCGCATCAGTCTCAAACCCAAACAAAAAGCGGCGACCTCTCGGTCGCCGCTCGAATGCGCCATCCAGCGCGTTCAAACGATGTGGGGCCCTTATAGCCCCAACCATCGCCCTTGTCAGCCCAAGAATGTCGGCTGTGGTCAGCGCGCTCCGGCGAGAAAGTCCATCTTGCCCACGGCCACGTCGTTGGCCCGCAGCAGGGCGTAGGCGATGGTGACGTGGAAGAAGAAGTTGGGCAGCACGAAACTGGTCAGATAGTCGGCGCCGGTGAACGTCATCTCGCCCTGCGGGAACTTCAGAACCACCTCGCGGTCTTCGGCGCCGTCGAAGGCGGCCGCCTCGACGCTGTTCACGAAGGCGATGGTCCGGGCCAGCCGGTCCTTGAGCTCGGCGAAGGTGGTTTCGGTGTCTTCCATGACCGGCACATCGACGCCGGCGAGGCGGGCGATCGCGCCCTTGGCGCTGTCGGAGGCCATCTGGATCTGGCGGGGCAGGGGATGCATGTCGGGCGCCAGGCGGGCGGCCAGCAACGTCGCCTCGTCGGCGCCGCCGGCCAGGGCCTTGTCGAGCATGGCGGACAGATTGCCCAGGGTGCGGGCGAACACCGGCGCCGAGGCCTGGTGGATGGTGAAGGTCATGACGAAATATTCCTCAGGCGGACGATGCGTTGTGCAGGTCGGGTAGGTGGGGAGGCGCCGGTCCCGCCGCAATGCGGCCGGGCGGCTACAGCCGCGTGAAATCCAGCCACACTGGCGCGCAGTCGCCGAGCCGCTTTTCCTCGTAGCGGGTGGTCAGATGGTCGGCCGGCGGAACGGCGGTGTCGCCCAGCGCGCCGCTGAACAGGCCGCTGGCGGCAATGCGCTCCAGCGCCCATTCGGCGTATTCGGCCCAGTCGGTGGCGAAGCGCAGGCCGCCGCCGGGTTTCAGCACCCGGGCCAGTTCGACGAGAAACTCCGGCTGGACGATGCGCCGCTTGTGGTGCCGCGCCTTGGGCCAGGGGTCGGGAAACAGGATGAACACCCGGTCCAGACAGGTGTCCGGCAATCGCGTGGCCACCTCGCGGGCGTCGCCCTGGTGGACGCGGACGTTGGCCAGCGACTGCTCGTCGACATGGCGCACGGCGCTGGCCACGCCGTTGAGGAAGGGTTCGACCCCGATGATCAGGATGTCGGGCGCCCGCGCCGCCTGGCCGGCCATGTGTTCGCCGCCGCCGAAACCGATCTCCAGCCAGACCTCCCGCGCATCGGGCATCAGCGTCTTCGGATCGAACGGCCCCTCGGGGATTTCGATCTTCGGGCCGAGGCTGTCGAGCAGGGCCGCCTGCCGCGCCTTGATCGGGCGGGACTTGATGCGGCCATAGCTGCGCAGGGCGCCGTGGGCTTGTTGCGGAGGAACGGTCATGGGTGGGCGAACGGGCCGTATGAGGGAAGGGCGTAGCTATTAGGGAGCAGGGCGTAGCAGGTCGAGGCCCGGTGAGCGCCGGTCGCCTACTCCCTACGCCCTATTCCCTAACCGGCCAGCTTCTTCAACTCCGGGACCAGATCGGTCTTTTCCCAGCTGAACCCGCCCTCGTTGTCCGGCTGGCGGCCGAAGTGGCCGTAGGCGGCGGTGCGGGCGTAGATCGGCTGGTTCAGGCTCAGATGCTGACGGATGGCCCGCGGCGTGGCGCCGTTGATCAGCTCGGGCAGGATCTTCTCCAGCAGGGCCGGGTCGACGACGCCGGTGCCATGCAGGTCGACGTGGAACGAGACGGGCCGGGCGACGCCGATGGCATAAGCGATCTGCAGGGTGCAGCGGTCGGCGAGGCCGGCGGCGACGACGTTCTTGGCCAGGTAGCGGCAGGCATAGGCGGCCGAACGGTCGACCTTGGTCGGATCCTTGCCGCTGAAGGCGCCGCCGCCGTGCGGGGCGGCTCCGCCGTAGGTGTCGACGATGATCTTGCGACCGGTGACGCCGGCGTCGCCGTCGGGCCCGCCGATCTCGAACCGGCCGGTCGGATTGATCAGCCACTCCGTCTTGCGATCGACCAGTCCCTCCGGGAAGATCGACAGGACGTGAGGCCGGATCATGTCCAGCATGCGCTTGCTGGTCGGGGTCTTGCCGTCGATCTTCTTGCCGTGCTGGTGGGAAACGACGATCGAGACCACCCGCCGCGGTCGCCCGTCGGCGTCATATTCGAGGGTGACCTGACTCTTGGCGTCGGGCTCGAGGTCGGGCAGTTCGCTGGAATGGCGCAGTTCGGCCAGCCGCCGCAGGATGTTGTGGCTGTACTGCAGGGTGGCGGGCATGAACTCGGGAGTTTCGGTGGTGGCGTAACCGAACATGATGCCCTGGTCGCCGGCCCCCTCGTCCTTCTTGTGGCTGGCGTCGACGCCCTGGGCGATATGGGCCGACTGGCCGTGCAGGTAGCAGGCGTACTTCGCCTTTTCCCAGTGGAAGCCCTTCTGTTCGTAGCCGATGTCCTTGATCGCGGCGCGCACGCGCGGCTCCAGCGACCGAATGACTTCCTTGGTGAACGCCTTGCTGGCGGCCCGGTCGGTGTCGGGCAGGCTGGCGCGAACCTCGCCCGCCAGCACGATCCGGTTGGTCGTCACCAGGGTCTCGCAGGCGACCCGGGCCTCGGGGTCGGCGGTGAGGAAGGTGTCCACGACGGTGTCGCTGATCCGGTCAGCGACCTTGTCGGGATGGCCTTCGGAAACGCTTTCGCTGGTGAAGAGGTAGGAGGATCGGCTCAAGGGGCGCTCCATAAGACAAAGAGGCCACCCCCGGAGAAGGGCGGCCTCTTCAAACCTATAAAGATATCCTTATGTCCGCAAGCGGCCAGTGATCAGCCGGCATCCGGCGCGTCGGTGTCATCGTCTTCGGCCATCGACCGGACCAGGTCCAGAATCCGCCGCCGGACCCGGCCGCGCTTGATTTTCGGAAACAGGGACGCGAGCTCGAGACCTTCCGGCGTCATCAGGAAATCGTGGATGAAGGGTTCGGCGCCGCTCTCGGCGACGCCCTCGGCGCGCGCCGTGGAGGGATCGACCAAGCCCTCGAAGAAATAGGAGATCGAGGTCTGCAGCGACTTGGCGATCTCGTACAGTTTGGACGCGCTGACCCGGTTGGCGCCCCGTTCGTACTTCTGCACCTGCTGGAAGGTCAGGCCCAGATCATCGGCCAACCGTTCCTGTGACACGCCAAGCAATTTCCGACGCATGCGAATGCGACCGCCGACATGCAGATCGACGGGATTGGGCGAGCGGTCGGTTTCTGTGGTGGTCGTCATGTCAGCCTAACCCGGGGAAAGCCATGTTTACTCTTGATGTCCCCTAGAACCTATTCTGCATTGATTTCAAGACTGAAACCACCCGAAAGCGCAGACCAATGAAACCCGAAATGAGCAACAGCAAGAGAAACGGCAGGTCGCCAAGCCGGCGATAGAGCGTCTCAAACCTCTGCTGTGGCAGCGACTGGTCGATAACGCCGGACTCTCCCAGACCCAGTATCTTGTCCCCGGCGCGGCCTGTCGCATCGACAAGTGTCGATACGCCTGTCGGCGTCGAACGGATGATCGGAATACCCTCTTCGATCGCTCTGTAGCTGGACAGATTGAGGTGCTGAAGCGGTCCGCTGGTCGCGCCGAACCAGGCGTCGTTGGACGCGTTGACGATGAAGTCAGGCTTTATGCCAGAAGCCTTTGCGCCGGCCCGGGTGAAGCCGGGATAGAGGCCTTCGTAACAGATCAGGGGCTGGAAGGCGGGCAGACCGTCCGGCTGCAGCGGCCGCGGCGGGGGCCCCGACGTGAAGCCGTCTCCGACATGGACGAGGGTCTTGACGCCCAGCGCTGTCATCAGCCCGTCGAGAGGCAGAAACTCGCCGAAGGGCACCAGCCGAAACTTGTCATAGACGCCGGCCGGCTCCAGTCCCGCGGCGGTGCGACGGACGGCGATGAGACTGTTGTAGGCCCGATAGTCGGCCTGCGTCCCTTCGACGCGGTAGGCGCCGACCAGCAGAACCTGACCGGGCGCCAGCACGTCCTCGATCGCGGCGCGTGTCCAGGTTCCGGGCGCGAGGTAGCTGTTGACGGCGTCGGGGATGGCGCCTTCGGGCCAGACCACGATGTCCGCCGGACGCCCGCCGGGATAGGGCCGCGCCGTCAGCGAGACGTAGGCGGTGACGATCCTCTGGAACTCGGCGGGGTCATATTTGGCCGACTGTTTGATGTCGGCCTGGACAATCCGGACGGTGAGGGCGGTCGCGGCGGGTGGGCTTTCGGCGGTTCCGGCCGTGCGGCAGGCGCCAAAACTCCACAGCCCGACGAGCGTCGCCGCCGCCAGGCCCAGGGCGATTCTTCCGGCCCGACCCTCACGCCAGACCGCCGCCGAGGCGGCGATGGCGAGGGTGATCAGGGTCAGGCCATAGGCGCCGACCAGGGCGGCGGTCTGGGACATCGCCGAGCCCGCCTTCCAGGTCTCGCCGACCAGATTCCAGGGAAAGCCGGTCAGGACGTGGCCGCGCAGCCATTCGAACCCGGCGAACACGGCGGCGAACAGCAGAACCCGGCCGACCGCGCCCGGCGCCCCGCCGATCCAGCGGTAGGTCAGACAGGCCGCCCCCCAGAACAGGGCGATGCCGCCGGCCATGAAGGACACGGCCAGCGGGGCCATCCAGCCATGATGGACGATGTCGACGAGGAAGGCCTCGGCGATCCACCAGGTGCCGATGGCGAAATAGGCCACGCCCGCCAACCAGCCGCGCCAGAAGGCCGAGCGGAGCGGACGGTCCGAATCGACCGTGTCGACCAGCCAGAGCAGAAGCGCGTAGCCCAGTAGCCCTGGAAGCAGGCCAAAGGGCGGGTGCGCCAGGGCCGCGGCGGCCCCGGCGGCCAGGGCCAGTACCCATCGCGGGATCCGGGCCAGGTCGAGCGTCACGCCGCCGTCGACTCCTCGCCGCCGCCGGACGTGGCCGGCCGGATGCGAACCCGTTTGACCCGTCGGGGATCGGCGGCGATGACCTCGATCTCGAAACCGGCCGGGTGAAGGATCACGTCGCCGCGGCGGGGCACGCGGCCGGCGATGGCCGTGACCAGACCCCCGACCGTATCGATATCTTCCTCGAGATCGGCCGGGGCCAGTTCGCCATTGCCCAGCGCCGCCTGGAGGTCTTCCAGCCGCGCTCTGGCGTTGGCCTCGATGACCCCGTCGGGGCGGATACGCAGCCCCGTGGCGGCCGCGTCGTCATGCTCATCGGCGATATCGCCGACCACGGCCTCGATCAGATCCTCGAGGGTGACCAGACCTTCGGTGCCGCCGTACTCGTCGATGACCAGGGCCAGGTGGGTGCGGGTCTTCTGCATCTGGGCCAGCAGGGTGGCCGCGCGCATCGATCCGGGCACGCCCGGCGCGGGCCGGCGCAGGCGTTTGAGCACCGCGGCGCTGGCGGCGGGACGGCGCCCCTTGCGGGCCAGGAGTTTGAAAATGTCCTTGATATGGACGAACCCGATCGGGTCATCGAGCGTGATCCGGTAGATCGGCAGCCGCGAATGCTCCGCCTCGGTGAACTGGGCCACGAGATTTTCGAACGAGCTGTTGATCTCCACCGCCACGATGTCGGCCCGAGGGGTCATGACGTCATCGACGGTCAGGGTCTGGAAGGCGCGGGCCTGGCCGACCAGGGCTTCGGTCGCCCGGGAGGCCGCGGGTTCCGGGTCGGCCACCGGTTCGGCGGCCATGACCTCGAGCACGCGCTGGAACAGGCCGCGCAATCCGGGTCGGGATCGTCGTCGGTCGGTCGGGAAATTGCTGTCGTCGGGTTGGGACATTGGGATCAGGCGTAGGGATCGGGAATGCCGAGGTCGGCCAGTATCCGCCGCTCCAGCGCTTCCATTTCCTCGGCCTCGGCCTCCGATTGGTGATCATATCCTACAAGATGCAGGACGCCGTGCGCCACCAGGTGGTGCAGGTGATTTGAAAGGGTCTTGCCCTGGGTCTTCGCCTCGCTGGCGCAGGTCTCGAAGGCCAGGGCGATGTCGCCCAGATGGCCCTCCGGGTTTTCCGGCGCGGGAAAACTGAGGACGTTGGTTGGTCCCGCCTTGCCGCGGAACCGCTGATTGAGGTCGGCGACCGCGGCATCGTCGGTCAGCAGGATGGCGAGCCCGCCGGCTCGCTCGCCCAGCGCCGCGGCGGCGACCTTCAGGACCAGGGCCTCGACGGCGGGCAGCGCGGTCGACCAGGCGGAATCGCCAACCTCGACCTCTGTCGGCGCGGGCGTCACTTTCCGGCCTGGCCGGCGGCGTCGGCGTCGTAGGCGCGAACGATGCGGGCGACCATGGGGTGGCGAATGACGTCATCGGCCGTGAACCGGGTGACCGCCACGCCCTCGACTCCCTCGAGGATGCCGACGGCGTGGGCCAGACCGGAATCTCTCGGGTTGAGCAGGTCGATCTGGCTGGGGTCGCCGGTCACCGCCATGCGCGAGCCTTCGCCCAGCCGGGTCAGCACCATCTTCATCTGCAGCCGGCTGGTGTTCTGGGCCTCGTCGACGATGACGAAGGCGTGGGCCAGGGTGCGGCCCCGCATGAAGGCGATCGGGGCCACTTCGATTTCGCCCTTGTCGCGGCGGCGGCGCAGCTGTTCGGCGCCGACGATCTGGGTCAGGGCCTCCCAGACCGGCGCCATATAGGGATCGACCTTTTCGGTCAGGTCGCCGGGCAGGAAGCCCAGCCGCTCGCCGGCCTCGACGGCCGGTCGGGTGACGATCAGCCGGTCGACCTCGCCACGCATCAGCATGCCCGCGCCATGGGCCACGGCCAGAAAGGTCTTGCCGGTCCCTGCCGGGCCCAGGCCGAAGGTCAGGTCGTGGGTTCCCAGGGCGTCCATGTAGCGGGCCTGGGTGGCGGTCTTGGGTGAAACAGGACCGCGACGGGCGGTCCCGGGCGCCGTCGGCGGCCCGTCGCCCCGGGCGTCGCCGATGGCCACCCGGACGTCGGCCTCGCCGACCGGAATGCCGGAGTCGGCCAGATCGGCCAGGGCCTGGACCGTGCGTTTGGCCTGGCCGCGGGCGCGCAGGTCGCCGGCCATGGAAACCCCGCCGCCGGGCGTTTCCAGCAAGACCTTGAAGGCGTCCTCGATCAGGGCCGCGTGGCGACCGCCGGGGCCCGAAACCGCCCGTACGGCGTCATCCGACAGCGGCAGAAATTCAGGCGGTCGGCTCATGCGGTTTCCAGGACCAGGGATCCAGCCAGGCTGCCCCGGGTGGCGCTGTCGATGCGGACCGGCAGGATCTGGCCGATCAGATGTTCGGGGCCCTCGATATGGACCGGCTGCAGCCAGGGGCTGCGACCGCCGATCTGGCCCGGGTTGCGGCCGGTCTTCTCGATCAGCACCGGCGCGGTGCGGCCGACCACCGACCGGTTGAAGGTCTCCTGCTGTTGCTGCAGCAGGGCGTTCAGCCGTTGCAGCCGTTCGTCCATCACCGCCTCATCGACCTGGCCGGGCAGCGCCGAGGCCGGGGTGCCGGGCCGGCGGCTGTATTTGAACGAGAAGGCGCCGGCGTAGCCGACCTCGCGCACGAGATTGAGCGTCGCCTCGAAGTCGCTGTCGCGCTCGCCGGGGAAGCCGACGATGAAGTCGCAGCTCAGGGCGATGTCGGGCCGGGCCGCGCGGATCTTCTCGATCAGGCGGATGTAGTGCTCGGCGGTGTGGCCGCGATTCATCGCCTTGAGGATCCGGTCCGATCCCGACTGCACCGGCAGGTGCAGATAGGGCATCAGGGCCTCGACCTCGCCGTGGGCCGCGATCAGGGCGTCGTCCATGTCGCGCGGGTGGCTGGTGGTGTAGCGGATGCGGTCGAGGCCCTCGATGGTCGCCAGCCGGCGAACCAGACCGGCCAGGCCGTCGGGGGCGCCGTCGTAGGCGTTGACGTTCTGACCCAGCAGGGTGACCTCGCGCACGCCCTTGCCGGCCAGAACGCGAGCCTCGGCCATGATGGCGTCGGCTGGCCGCGACCACTCGCCGCCGCGGGTGTAGGGCACCACGCAGAAGGTGCAGAACTTGTCGCAGCCCTCCTGCACGGTGAGGAAGGCGGTGACGCCGGTGACGTGGCGATCGGCCGGCAGGGCGTCGAACTTGTCCTCGGCGGCGAAGTCGGCGGCCAGCCGCTCGCCGGTGGCGCGGTGGGCGCGGGCGATCAGCTCGGGCAGCTGATGATAGGCCTGCGGGCCGACGACCAGATCCACGGCCGGCTGACGGCGCATGATCTCCTCGCCCTCGGCCTGGGCCACGCAGCCGGCCACGGCGATGGTCATGGCGCCGCCAGCCTGGGCCTTGCGGGCCTTCATCATCTTGATCTGGCCGAGTTCGGAATAGACTTTCTCGGTGGCCTTCTCGCGGATGTGGCAGGTGTTGAGCACCACCAGATCGGCGCCTTCGGGCTCATCGGTCACGGCATAGCCCAGCGGACGCAGGACATCGGCCATGCGCTCGCTGTCATAGACGTTCATCTGACAGCCGTAGGTCTTGATGTAGAGGCGCCTGGAGGGCGCTGTGTCGGTCATCTGCGGGTTATGGGGTTGGCGAGGGTTCCGCGCAAGTTTCCCGGGGGGCCGACCTGTTTTCCGCCGATCCAGGGCGCGTCCGCACGGATGGCCCTATTCCTCGATCGGCACGCCGTAGAGTTCCAGCCGGTGGTCGACCAGTCTGTAGCCGAGCTTGCGGGCGATGGCCTGCTGCAGGGCCTCGATCTCCTCGTCGACGAACTCGACCACCTTGCCGGTCTTCATGTCGATCAGGTGGTCGTGGTGGGTGTCGGGGGCTTCTTCGTAGCGCGAGCGGCCGTCGCGGAAATCATGCCGCTCGATGATCCCCGACTCTTCGAACAGCCGCACCGTCCGATAGACGGTGGCGATCGAGATGTGCGGGTCGATCTCGTGGGCGCGGCGGTAGAGCTCCTCCACGTCGGGATGATCTTCGGCGGCGGACAGGACGCGGGCGATGACCCGGCGCTGTTCGGTCATCCGCATGCCTTTTTCGACACAGAGTTTTTCGAGGCGGTCCAAGGCGAGGTCTCCGAAGCGAGTCAGCGGGCAGGATAGGCCGGGCGGGCTCAACTGTTAAGCGTGCGGCGCATCACGAGGGCGTCGGCGCCCGAGGCGTAGTAGGCCGCGCGCAGGCCGGCCGGCTCGAACCCCGTTGATGCATAAAGGGCGAGCGCGGCGGCATTGTCTGACGCCACCTCCAGAAAAAGGCTTTCAACGCCCCTGGCCGCGGCGCCGTCGACGGCCGCCTCCACCAGGGCCCGGGCCACGCCCTGACGCCGGGCGGCGGGGGCGACGGCCAGGGTCAGGATCTCGGCCTCGTCGGCGACCGCGCGACAGAGGATGAAGCCCTGACCGTCAATCATCCGGCCAAAGACATTGAACGCCTTCAGCAAGCCCTCGAACCCGGCCTCGTCCCAGGGCCGTTCGAAGGCGGCGGCGTGGAGCACGGCCATCTGGCGCGCATCGACGAACGCGGTGCGGCGCGGGGTCATATCGGCAGTTTCGCGTCGGGCGCCCGCAGATAAATCGGCCGGGGCGGTGGCGAGCCGGCCGAGGCGCGGGCGGCCAGGCGGGCGACGGCGACAGGGTCGGGACCCTCCGGCGTCAGAAGGGTCGCGCCGGGCAGGGCCAGGGCCAGCAGGGGCGCGCCGGAGCCCACCAGGGTCGCGGGCCCGCCATGAAACACCTCGGCGATACGGGCGGCGGCGGTTCCGGCGGCGAGGGCGTCGGGCGCGGTCAGAGCCGCGCCGTCGCCGAACATCTGCAGGTAGACCTGCTCGCGGCGGGCGTCGATGACGGCGACGACGAAGCCGTCCCGGCCATAGGCCAGGGCCTCCAGCGTTCCGACCGCGATACAGGGGATCGACAGGGCCGAGGCCAGGCCCTTGGCGAAGGCCAGGCCGACGCGCAGGCCGGTGAAACTGCCCGGGCCGACCGTCACGCCGATGCGGGTCAGGTCGCCGAAGGCGACGCCGGCCTCGTCCATCATGTCGCGGATCAGCGGGGCCAGCCGCTCCTGATGCCCGCGCGGCATGGCCTCGGAACGGGCGGCCAGCACCGTGTCGCCGTCAAGAAGGGCGGCGGAGCAGGCGGTCAGACAGGTGTCGAGGGCGAGGATCACGGGCGGGGTTTAGGACATTGTGTGGAGTTCGACACGCGTCTTTGGCGCCGCTCGCCATGACCGGCACAAATGCACGTTATCCTGGGCAGCGGCGGCGCGGCGTATCGACGGATGCGATCAGAGCGTCTGCTCGACCCGGGTCACTTCCGGCACATAGTGTTTGAGCATGTTTTCGACGCCGGCCTTCAGGGTCGCCGAGGACGACGGGCAGCCGGAACAGGCGCCGCGCATGTGCAGATAGACGACGCCCGTCTCCGCCTCGAAGCGCGAGAAGACGATGTCGCCGCCGTCCTGGGCCACCGCCGGGCGGATGCGGGTGTCGAGCAGGTCCTTGATCTCGGCCACCACCTGGGCGGTGTCACCCTCGTAGACGGTGGCGTCGTGGCCGGTTCCGTCATCGTCGGTCAGGATCGGCGCGCCGGAGGTGAAATGGTCCATGATCGCGGCCAGCACCGGCGCCTTCAGATGCGACCAGTCGGTCGCCTCGCTCTTGGTCACGGTGACGAAGTCGCCGCCGAAGAACACCCGGGTCACCTCGCCGAGGTCAAACAGGGCTTTGGCCAGGGGGGATGAGGCGCCCTCGGCGGCGTCGCGGAACTCGCGGGCGCCTTCGCCGAGCACGTCGCGACCGGGGAGGAACTTCAGGACCGCCGGGTTTGGCGTGGATTCTGTCTGGATAAACATGAATTGACAGATGGCTCTGCGAGAGGCGCGTGACAAGGGCGTCATTTTCTGGCGCTATGTTAGCAACGATAAGATAGGCGAAGCGCGTCCGCCGGAATTGCTCGTCGATTCCAGGCCGCCGTGCGCCAGGGCAACAGGGAGAAGACCATGGCAGACGGCAATTTTGATCCGGGCAAGCCCGGCCGCGAAAAGACCGAGCGCGACCGCGCCGCTCGTGAGCAGGCCTATTCGATGCCGCTGGACCAGATCAACGTGTCCGATCCGGAACTCTGGCTCACCGATACCCACTGGCCCTATTTCGAGCGCCTGCGGAAGGAAGCTCCGGTTCACCTCTGCACGGTCGACGAAGAGGTCGGGCCCTATTGGTCGGTCACCCGCTTCAACGACATCATGGAGATCGACACCAGCCACAACGTGTTCAGCTCCGACGCCCATCTGGGCGGGATCACCCTGCGCGACATGGATGACGACTTCATCCTGCCGATGTTCATCGCCATGGACCCGCCCAAACACGACGTGCAGCGCAAGACCGTCAGCCCCATCGTCAGCCCGCAGAGCCTGATGGAGCTGGAGCCGATCATCCGCGAACGCGCCGCCGGCCTGCTCGACAGCCTGCCGATCGGCGAGACCTTCGACTGGGTCGATCGCATCTCCATCGAACTGACCACCCAGATGCTGGCCACCCTGTTCGACTTCCCCTGGGAAGATCGCCGCAAGCTGACCCGCTGGTCTGACGTGGCCACGGCCGCGCCGGGCATGGGCATCATCGAGACCGAGGACGAGCGCCGGGCCGAACTGCTCGAATGCCTCGAGTATTTCACCCGCCTCTGGAACGAGCGGGTCAACGCCCCCCCGGCGCAGAACCTGATCTCCATGCTGGCGCACGGGGAATCGACCAAGAACATGGAGCCGATGGAGTATCTGGGGAACCTGATCCTCCTGATCGTCGGCGGCAACGACACCACCCGCAATTCGATCAGCGGCGGCCTGATGGCCCTCAACGAAAACCCCGCCGAATACGACAAGCTGCGGGCCAATCCCGCGCTGATTCCCTCGATGGTGTCGGAAATCATCCGCTGGCAGACGCCGCTGGCCCACATGCGCCGCACGGCCCTGTCGGACTACGAGATCGGCGGCAAGACCATCAAGAAGGGGGACAAGGTCGCCATGTGGTACGTCTCGGGCAACCGCGACGAGACGGCGATCGACAACCCCAACCAGTTCATCATCGACCGCGAACGCCCCCGCCATCACATGTCGTTCGGCTTCGGCATCCACCGCTGCGTCGGCAACCGTCTGGCCGAAATGCAGCTGCGGGTGGTCTGGGAAGAAATCCTCAAACGCTTCCCGACCATCGAGGTGGTCGGCGAACCGCGCCGGGTGCCGTCGTCGTTCGTGAAGGGCTTTGAGTATCTGCCGGTGCGGATTCCCGCGAAACTGTAGGGTCGTCGGGCCGGGCGGCGCCGCCCGGCGCCGCCTCGCTCACGCCAGGTCGGCGATCTCTTCGTCGGTCAGGTCGCCCGGGACGATGGTCACGGGCAGCTTGCGACCGCCCCAGTGAACGCCCTCCCTGGCGACGGCCGTCACCAGGGGACCGGGCCCCTTGCCGCCGGTAGAAGCGGCGAGGACCAGGATCTTGATGTCCGGGTCCGCGGCGACCACCGCGCGGATCGCGGTCTTGGTGTTTTCGGCGTGTTTGATCAGAAACTCCGGATTCTGACCGGTGATGGCGACCACGCGCTCGGCGAGTTTCTGCAGCAGCATTTCCGCCGCGGTCCGCTCCTGACGTTCCATTTCCTCGCGGACGCCGGACCAGTGCTCAAACACCGCCGGCTCGATGACGCGCAGCAGGGTGACGTGCCCGCCGGTCGACACCGCGCGTTTGCAGGCATAGTGCAGCGCCGCCCGGGCCTCGGGGCTGTCGTCGGCGATAACCAGAAATTTGCGCAAACTCATGCCGGGGACGGTGGCTCAGCCGACGGGGGATCGCAAGCGATTCCCCGCTTCCGCCTGACGCCGCCCGGTTCCTGCTCCCAAGAGCACAGGGCGCAAGGCTACCGCCAGAAGCCGACGATCTTGCGCACTTCATCCAGCGTCGGCGCCGCCGCCGCGCGCGCCCGCTCGGCGCCGGCGCCGAGAATGCGGTCGATCTCGGCGGGATCGGCGAGATAGCGGCGCATGGCGTCGCTGACGGGTCCGAGTTTGGCCACGGCCAGATCAGCCAGGGCCGGTTTGAAGGCCCCAAATCCCTGGCCGCCGAATTCGGCCAGAACCTGGGCCTTGGTCATGTCGGCCAGGGCGCCGTAGACGCCGACCAGGTTGTCGGCTTCTGGCCGCGCCTTCAGCTCTTCCAGGGTTTCCGGAAGCGGCTCGGGATCGGTCCGGGCCTTGCGGATCTTCTGGGCGATCGTGTCGGCGTCGTCGGTCAGGTTGATCCGAGAATTGTCCGACGGGTCGGACTTGCTCATCTTCGCCGAACCATCGCGCAGGGACATGATCCGCGCGCCCGGCCCCTCGGTCATGGCTTCGGGCAGGGGGAAGAAGCCGGGCCGGTCGAAGTCGTGATTGAACTTGGCGGCAATGTCGCGGGTCAGTTCGAGATGCTGCTTCTGGTCGTCGCCGACCGGCACCTGGGTGGCCTTGTAGACCAGAATGTCGGCGGCCTGGAGCACCGGGTAGGTGTAGAGGCCCACCGAGCTGCGCTCCTTGTGCTTGCCGCTCTTCTCCTTGAACTGGGTCATGCGGTCGAGCCAGCCGAGGCGGGCGACGCACTGGAAGATCCAGCCCAGTTCGGCATGGGCGGTCACCGCCGACTGCGGGAATATAGTCGCTTTCGACGGGTCGAGACCGGCGGCCAGATAGGCGGCGGCGATCTCGCGCGTCTGGCCGGCCAGAAGGGCCGGGTCCTGCCAGACGGTGACGGCGTGCATGTCGGCGACGAAGATGAAGGTGTCGATCTGGTGCTGCAGCCGGGCGAACTTCACCAGGGCGCCCAGATAGTTGCCCAGATGCAGGGCGCCGGACGGTTGCACGCCCGACACAACGCGTTGCGGGCCGGCATAGGAGACGGGGGGTTGATCGGTCATGGGATCGGTCTTCTCGGAATACAGGTCGTTGGGACGCGCGGGCGCACCCACGCGAAGTTCAGCGGATCGAAATCAGCCGTTGCGCCATCGGCGCGGAGTATGTGCCGCGAAGACCATGCCGGCTCGATACGGCAGGACCGCGATCAGGGCAAGTCCGCCGGCGCCGCCGGGGCGCCGGGACGCCGACGCAGGGCCGCCTTCAGCTCGGCCACGGTCACGCCGCCGGACGCGAACAGAAGGGCCGGATAGAGCGCCGCGCCGGCGAGACTGACCGCCAGGACGGTTATTTCCTTGGCGCCCAGACCGAGCACCCGGACCCCCGAGAACGGCGCCTCGAGCTGGCTGCGGAACAACTGGGCGGTGAACAGCGCCGTGCCCAGAATGGCGCTGGCCACGGCGATGCGAGCCAGTTTGTTCCAGGCGGCCGGCGAGGGGCTCCAGTCGCCGCGCTTGTGCAGGGCATGGACCATCTGGCCGACGTTGAGCCAGGAGGCGAAGGCGGTGGCCGCGGCGATACCCTCGAAGCCGATGACGTAGAACAGGGTCACGCCGAGGCTGATATTGACCGCCACCGAGACCAGGGCGAAGCGCATCGGCGCCTTGGTGTCGGAGCGGGCGAAGAAGACCGGCGACAGCACCCGCGCCAGAACGAAGGCCGGCACACCCCAGCCATAGTGGAACAGGGCCTTGGCCGTCTCCGACGCGTCATAGGCGGTGAACTGGCCGCGCTGGAACAGGCCGTCGATCAGATAGTGCGGCATGGCCAGCAGGGCGGCGGCGGCCGGCAGGGTCAGGGCCATGGCGAAGACGATCGCCTGGTCGGTGGTCCTCTGGGCCTCATCATGGTCGCCGAGGCTGATGGCCCGCGACAGCGACGGCAGCAGGGCCACGCCGATGGCCACGCCCACCAGGCCCAGCGGCAGCTGGTAGAAACGGTCGGCGACGGCGAGCCAGGTGCGCGCACCGTTCACCTGGCTGGCGATGATGCCGGAGATGAAGATGTTGATCTGGGTGACGCTGGCGGCGATGGCGCCGGGAATGGCGATGGCGATCAGGGCCCGGATCTCGGGGGTCAGGCGGGGCATGGTCGGGCGGATCCTGGCCCCGACTCGCCAGACTCCCCACCAGAGCAGGCCCGCCTGTAGCAGACCGGCGACAAGCACCGCCCAGCTGGCGGCGTAGGCCGAGTCGATGGCCGGCCGGGCCGGGATCACCGCGACCAGGATGGCGGCGTTGAGCACCGTCGGGGCCACGGCGGACAGGGCGAACCGGCCGCCGGCGTTGAGCACCCCTGACAGCAGGGCGACGATGGCCATACAGGGCAGGTAGGGCATGCTGATCTGGGTCAGCACGACGGCCAGGCGGTATTTTTCGCTGTTGAAGCCGAAGCCTGGATTGATGGCCAGCATCAGCCAGGGCATGGCCAGCTGGAAGGCGATGGTCAGCAGCAGGGTGGCGGCGGCCAGGGTGGCCAGGGCGTCGGTGGCCAGGCGGTCGGCGGCGTCCTGGCCCTCATTGGCCAGCACCTTGGCGTAGCTGGGCACGAAGGCGGCGGTGAAGGCGCCCTCGGCGAAGATGCGCCGGAACAGGTTGGGGAAGGACTGGGCGGTGTTGAAGGCGTCGGCGGCCGGGGTGGCGCTGGCGCCGAGCCGCGCGGTGATCACCAGATCACGGGCCAGGCCCATGAAGCGGCTGACCAGAGTCAGGCTGGAAAACACCATCGACGAGCGGATCAGGCCGCCCTGCGCAGGTTTCACGGATCTGGACGGCTGCTCGGCGCTCACCGCGCGCTTGTGCGCCGGGGTCGCAGGAGGGTCAAGAACCCCTAGCGGGCCTCGCTCGCCCGGGCGCGCTGGAGTCGCGGACGGGGTCGGCTGACCTGACCGGGCTCCTCGGCCACCAGCACCTTCATCATCGCCGCCTTGAGCGCGGCGGCGGCCTTGGTGTCGGTCAGTTTTCCGCCGGCGGCGGTCTGAACGTAGAAGGCGTCAACGGCCCGCTCGCCATAGCCGTCGACATGGGCGGACTGGATGGACAGGCCGGCGGCGGAGACGGCGCGAACCAGACCCTCCAGCAAGCCCGGACGGTCGCGACCCGAGGCCTCGACGACGGTGGCTTCGGTCGAGGTGGCGTTGTCGATCATCACCGTCGGCGAGATCGAGAAGGCGGCGGCGCGGCCGAGGTCGGGCGCCTTGCGCGGCTCGAAGACGGTCGCCTCGTCGCGGCCGGCGGCTTCGAGGGCTTCGGCGATTCGCTGCAGCAGGCGCGGATTCTCGCAGCCGATCGGCGAGCCGGTGGCGTCCTGGACATAGAAGACGTCGAGGGCCTGGCCCTGGGCGGAGGTGTAGACCCGCGCGCCGACGACGTTGCCGCCCAGGCTGGAGATGGCCAGGGTCAGGTCGGCGAACAGACCGCGCCGGTCGCGGGCGGCCACGACGATCTCGGCGGCGTTGCGGTCGGGGATGATGCGCCCGTCCGCCGCCGCGCCGCCGTTCAGGGTCGCGCGGCGCACCAGGGCGGCGTGGCTGGCCAGCTCCTCGGCGGTGAAGGTGGTGAAATAGGCGTCTTCCATGGTCGCCGCCCAGCCGGCCGACGCCGGGTCGGACTCCACCAGAAGCGCCCGGGCCTCGCCGGCGACCGCGGTCTGGTGACGACGGGCGCTGGCGGCGGGGTCGGAGCCGCGGCCGCCGCGGAAGGTGGCCTCAGTGGCCGCGTAGAGCTCACGCAGCAGCTGGCCTTTCCAGCCGTTCCAGACGCCCGGCCCGACGGCCCGGATGTCGGCGACGGTCAGCACCAGCAGCAGGCGCAGCCGCTCGGGATTCTCGACAATGCGGGCGAAGGCGGCGACCGTGGCCGGGTCGCTGACGTCCCGCTTCTGGGCGTAGTCGCTCATCACCAGGTGATGCTCGACCAGCCAGGCGATCAGCGAGATCTTGGCGCGGGGAATGCCCAGCCGCTCGCAGGCTGACCGGGCCGCGCGGGCGCCGGCCTTTTCCTGGCCGCCGGCGCCGCCCTTGCCGGTGTCATGCAGCAGCATGGCCAGATACAGGCTCTCGCGATCGCCGATGCGCGGCATGATCGAGACCGCCAGCGGGTGGTCCTCGGCGAGCCGGCCCTTGGAGATGTCGTTGATGATCCCGACGGCCCGCAGCGTGTGCTCGTCCACCGTATAGGAGTGGTACATGTTGAACTGCATCTGGGCGACGATGCGGCCAAACTCGGGGATGAACCGGCCCAGGACGCCTGATTCATTCATCAGCGTCAGGGTCCGGTAGGGACGCTGGCCCCGCGCCAGGATGTCGAGGAAGGCCTTGGCCGCCACGGGGTCGCGCCGCACCTTCGGGGTGATCAGCGACAGCGAGCGGTGGACGGCGGTGAAGGCGTCGGGGTGCAGGTCGAGGTTGCGCTTGTCGGCGATGCGGAACATGCGGATCAGGTCGCCCGGTTCGCGCTCGAAGACCTCGGGGCCATCGACATTGAGGCGGCCGCCCTCCTCATGGAAGCCGGCCGCGTCGAGCGGCTTGCGCTTGGGACCGCCGCGGCCGGGCAGGAAGCGCGACAGCCCCTTGGGCTGGGCCTTCATATGTTCATTTTCGAGCTTGGCCGAGAAGGCGCGGGTCAGGGCGCCGACCTCCCGCGCGATCAGGAAATAGCGCCGCATGAACAGCTCGACGGCGGGGTTGTCGGCCCGGTCGCCAAAGCCCATCCGGCGGGCAATCTCGGGCTGCAGGTCGAAGGTCAGCCGCTCTTCCGGCCGGCCGGTGGCGAAATGCAGATGGGCGCGCACCGCGTGGAGGAAATCGAAGGCCCGCACGAAGGCGCGGACCTCGCCGCGGTCGAAATATTCCAGATTGAACACGTCGGACGGGTTGTCGACCGGGTGCAGGTACTGGGCGATCCACATCAGGCTGTGCAGGTCGCGCAGGCCGCCCTTGCCCTCCTTGACGTTGGGCTCGACCAGATAGCGGCTGGAGTCGGCGCGGCCGTGACGGTCGTCCCGCTCCTTGAGTTTGGCGGCGACGAACTCCGCCCCGGTGCCCTTGACCACTTCGGCGTAGAAGCGCCGCTTGAGATCCTCGGCCAGGGCCGCGTCGCCGGTCAGGCGGCGGGATTCCAGCAAGGAGGTGCGGATGGTGAAGTCCTCTTTCGAGAGCCGCACGCATTCCTCGACCGTCCGCGAGGCGTGGCCGACCTTGAAGCCCAGATCCCAGAGCGCATAGAGCATGAACTCGATGACGCTCTCGGCGTGGGCGGTCTGTTTGTAAGGGCGCAGGAACAGCAGATCGAGATCGGAGTAGGGTGACAGCACGCCCCGGCCATAGCCGCCGACGGCGATCAGACAGAGCCGCTCGCCCTCGGTCGGGTTGCGGGCCCGGAACATGTGGACGGTGGTGAAGTCGTAGAGGGCGGTGACGACCTCGTCGGTGACGCCGCACAGCAGGCGGGCGGTCTCGACGCCGCCAGCGCCGTTCTCCAGCCGCTCCTTGGCGATCATCCGGCCGCGGAACAGGGCCGCCTTGAGGATCTCCAGCGCCTGACTGCGCTGCTCGGCCTCGTTGCCGGAGGCGTCATGGGCGGCGGCCGTGAGACGCGCCCGCAGGGCGTGGCCGTCGACGACATGTTCGAGGCGGGTGGGAGCAAGACGAGGAGCCATGGACTACATATGGAGGCTTAGGGCCCTCAGAGCATCCCCTTAAGGCGGTAAAGGGCTTCCATCGCCTCTCTCGGGCTCATTCCATCGGGCTCCAGACCGCGCAAAGCCTCCTCCACGACACTGGGCGCCGCTTTGACGGGCGTCGGGGCGGTCGCGGCGAACAGGGGCAGGCCTTCCAGCCGGGCCGGCGATTCGGCTTCGCTCTCCAGCCGCTCCAGAACCTGACGGGCGCGGGCGACGACGGCGGGCGGCACGCCGGCCAGCTTGGCCACCTGGACGCCGTAGCTGCGGTCGGCGTGGCCGGGTCCCGCCTCATGCAGGAAGACCAGGTCGCCGTTCCACTCCTTGGCCTTCATCGACAGGTTGGACACATGGCCCAGCTTCTCTTCCAGCGCCGCCAGCTCGTGATAGTGGGTGGCGAACAGGGCGCGGGAGCGGTTCACGCCGTGCAGCGCCTCGGCGCAGGCCCAGGCGATGGCCAGGCCGTCCCAGGTGGCGGTGCCCCGGCCGATTTCATCAAGGATGACGAAACTTCGCGGCGTCGCCTGGGTCAGGATGGCGGCGGTCTCGACCATCTCGGCCATGAAGGTCGAGCGGCCGCGGGCCAGGTCGTCGCCGGCCCCGACGCGGCTGAACAGCCGGTCGACCACGCCCAGCCGCAGCGATTTGGCCGGCACGAAACAGCCGGCCTGGGCCATCACCGCCAGCAGGGCGTTCTGGCGCAGGAAGGTCGACTTGCCGGCCATGTTCGGGCCGGTGACGATCGACAGCCGCGCGCCGGTCTCGCCCGAACCGTCGAGGCTGCAGTCGTTGGGGGTGAAGGGGTCGCCGGCGCGTTTCACCGCGGCCTCGACCACCGGATGGCGGGCGCCGACCGTTTCGAAACAGAAGGACCGGTCGAGGATCGGCCGCACCGCCTGCTGGTCTTCGGCCCATTCGGCCAGGCCCGTGTCGACGTCGAGAGTGGCCAGGGCGCGGGCGGCGGCCTGCAGCGGCGCGGCCAGGGCGCAGGCGGCCTCGCGCCAAGCCTCGAAGGCGGCGACCTCGATGGCCAGGGCGCGCTCGCCGGCCTGGGCGATACGGGCGTCCAGATCGGCCAGCTCGACGGTAGTGAACCGCACCTGGTTGGCCAGGGTCTGGCGGTGGATGAAGGTGGCGTTGAGCGGCGGCTGCAGCAGCGGGTCGGCCTTGCTGGCCGTGGCCTCGACGAAATAGCCGAGCACCGCGTTGTGGCGGATCTTCAGCGGCACGCCGCTGTCGGCGGCCAGCCGGGTCTCCAGGGCGATGATCACCCGGCGGCTGTCGTCGCGCAGGGCGCGGGCCTGGTCGAGCTCGGGCCGGACGCCCCCGGCGACAAAACCGCCGTCGCGGGCCTGGGCCGGCAGATCGGGACCCAGCCCCGCCGTCAGGGTGGCCAGCAGGCCCGAGAGATCGGCCGACAGCGACGGATTGACCGCCGACAGGGCGGTTTCGACCTCGTGCGGCGGCGGGTTGATGGCGTCGCCGGCCTCGACCAGCAGGCCAGACAGGGCCTCGCCGGTGCGCAGGCCGTCGCGCAGACAGCCCAGATCGCGCGGGCCGCCGCGCCCCAGAGCCAGGCGGGACAGGGCGCGGGCCAGGTCGCCGGAGCGTTTGAGGCCTTCGCGGACGCGCTCGCGCAGGACCCGGCGTTCGAGGAACCACTGGATGGCGTCCAGCCGCTCGTCGATGAGGGCGGGGTCGAGCAGCGGCCGGGCCAGCCGCGCGGCCAGCAGACGGGAGCCGGCGGCGGTCACGCAGCGGTCGATGCTGCCGAGCAGGGAGCCGTCGCGCTGGCCGGAAGTGGTGCGCTCGATCTCCAGGCTGGCGCGGGTCGCCGGATCGATGGCCATGACGTCGGCCTCGCCCGCGCGGCGCGGCGGCGACAGGGCCGGCAGCTTGCCGGCCTGGGTCATTTCCAGATGGGCGGCGATCAGGCCCAGGGCCGAGATCTCGGCCCCGGCGAGGCCGCCGAACCCGTCGAGGGTGTCGACGCCGTAGAGCCGCTTGAGCCGCGCCTCGGAGGCCGAGGGCTCGGCCAGGGCCTGGGCGACGGGCTGGACCACGCCGCTGACGCTCTTGAGGGCGGCGTTGATGGTTTCGTCGGCGAATAGCCGGTCGGGAACGAGGATTTCCGAAGGCTGCAGGGCGGCCAGGGCGGCCGACAGGCCGGCCGGAGCGATCAGCAGGCTCTCGACCTCGCCGGTGGACAGCTCGACGCTGGCCACGGCCGCCTGGCCCCCGCGCAGGGCGATGGCGGCCAGTCGATTGGAGCCGCGGGCGTCGAGCAGGCCCTCCTCGGTCAGGGTTCCGGGGGTGACGATGCGGACGACGTCGCGATGGACGATGGATTTGGAGCCGCGCTTGCGGGCCTCGGCCGGGTTTTCCATCTGCTCGCAGACGGCGACCTTGAAGCCGGCCCGGATCAGTTTGGCGAGATAGGCCTCGGCGGCGTGGACCGGCACGCCGGCCATGGGGATAGGCTGGCCGTTGTGGGTGCCGCGGTGGGTCTGGGAGATGCCCAGGGCCGCCGCCGCCTTGACCGCGTCGTCGAAGAACAGCTCGTAGAAGTCGCCCATGCGGAAGAACACCAGGGCGTCGGGCTGGCGCGACTTGGCCGCGAAATACTGCGCCATCACCGGCGTGGCGCCGGCGGGGTCGGGAGCGGTCTGGGCGGAGGGAAGCGGGGCGTTCATCGCCGGGGACCCTAACGGGCTTCGCTGGTGGCGTTAAGGCATTCACGCCCGCTGGGCGAGCACGATTGTCTGCTCGGAGGGGTTGTGAAACGGTGCCTGCCAGGCTGGGGGCTTCTGAAATGATCCGCGCTGTGGCGGTTGTCCTGACGGGGGCGCTTCTGATCGCCGCCGCGCCGGTGTCAGCGCCAGGGACCGAGGCCGACCGCAATCCTGACTGGTTGATGAGGCCCGACGGCGATCAGGTGGCGCGATATTATCCGGAGCGGGCGGTCCGGATGGGTGTCGAGGGGAAGGTGGTCCTCGTCTGCGTTGTCGGCACGGACACGCGTCTGAGCGACTGCAAGGTTGTCAGCGAAGAGCCGGCGGACTTCGAGTTTGGCGACGCGGCGATAAACCTGGCCGCCGAAATGCGCATGACGCCGAAGATCCAGGACGGCCTGCCGGTCGAGGGCAGCGTCCGGCTGCCGATCGTCTTCAAATTGCCCCGATCAAGCGAGACCGACGTCCTGGCCGAGGTGGTCGGGGACTTTGGGGACATGGCGCGCCTGATGAGCGTGATCGCCCTGCTTGGCGCAGGTCTGCTCGCGGGCCTCTATTTCATCTTCGGTCGAGGTCGACGGGACCCCTAGGCCTTGCCCGTCACGCCGCCCCAGAATTTGCTGGCCTTGCCCATGAAACCGCTGGCCTGGGGATGCTGCTGCTCGCCGCAGGTCTCGGCCAGCTCACGCATCAGCTCCTTCTGGCGGGCGCTGAGATGGGTGGGGGTCTCCACGAACATCTCGACCAGCAGGTCGCCGCGCTGGCGGCCGCGCAGGGATGGCATGCCGCGGCCCTTGAGGCGCACGGTGCGACCGGTCTGGGTGCCCTCGGGCACGCTGACGGGGATGCGGCATTCGCCGTCGCAGTCCTCGCCGCCGGTCAGGCAGGGAGCCTCGATCTCGCCGCCCAGGGCCGCCGTGCACATCGGCACCGGCACCGTGCAGAGCAGGTCCAGGCCGTCGCGCTCGAACAGATCGTGCGGCGTCACCGACAGGAAAATATAGAGGTCGCCGCGCGGCCCGCCGCGCTGGCCCGCGTCGCCTTCGCCGGCGAGGCGGATGCGGGCGCCGTCGTCGACGCCGGCCGGGATGCGGACCTGAAGGACCCGCTCGCGCCGGACCTGGCCATGGCCGTTGCAGGGTTTGCAGGGGTCGGTGACCATCTGGCCCGAGCCGCCGCAGCGGGGGCAGGTGCGTTCGATGGAGAAGAAGCCCTGGGTGGCCCGGACCCGGCCGGCGCCGCCGCAGCCGCTGCAGGTCGTGGGGCTGGTGCCGGGTTTGGCGCCGGCGCCCTCGCAGGCCTCGCAGGCCATGGCGGCGGGCACGGTGATCTCGACCTCGGCGCTGGCGAAGGCCTGTTCCAGGGTGATTTCCAGGTCGTAGCGCAGGTCGGCGCCGCGGGCGGGGCCGTTCTGACGCTGGCGACCGCCGCCGAACATCTCGCCGAACGCGTCGCCGAACACCTCGTTGAAGATGTCGTGCACGTCGCCAAAGCCGGCGCCCTGACCACCGCCGCCCGCGCCATTGACGCCGGCATGACCGAAGCGGTCATAGGCGGCGCGCTTCTGGGCGTCCGACAGGATTGAATAGGCTTCGTTGATTTCCTTGAATCGCGTCTCGGCGTCACCGCAACCGCCATTGCGGTCAGGATGGTGCTCCATCGCCTGTTTGCGGAAGGCGCTCTTCAGCGCCGCCGCGTCACAGTCGCGACCGATCCCCAGGATTTCATAGTAGTCACGCATCAGCCGGCATCACCAAAATACTGAACTTCGTATGATTTGGGTGGATGCCCGCCCGACCGCAAGCCGACGAGACGCCGGGGCGATCGGACGGGGCTGAGTTTGATCACGCCGACTTCTTGTCGTCGTCGACCTCTTCGAACTCGGCGTCGACGACGCCGTCGTCCTGGGGCTGTTCGCCGGCCTCGCCGCCCGCTTCCGCAGCCTGGGCCTTGTACATGGCCTCGCCCAGCTTCATCGAGGCGTCGATCAGGGTCTTGGACTTGGCGTTGATGACGTCGGCGTCGCCGCCGTCGAGGACCGCCTTGAGGTCGGCCAGGGCCGTCTCGATGGCGGTCTTGTCTTCAGCCGACACCTTGTCGCCGTGCTCGCCCAGGGCCTTTTCGGTGGAGTGGACCACCGCGTCGGCCTGGTTGCGGGCTTCGACGCCAGCCTTGCGCTTCTCGTCCTCGGCCTTGTTGGATTCGGCTTCCTTGACCATCTTTTCGATGTCGGCGTCCGACAGGCCGCCGCTCGCCTGGATGCGGATCGACTGTTCCTTGTTGGTCGCCTTGTCCTTGGCGGTCACATGGACGATGCCGTTGGCGTCGATGTCGAAGATGACCTCGATCTGCGGCACGCCACGCGGCGCCGGCGGGATGCCGACCAGGTCGAACTGACCCAAAACCTTGTTGTCCTGCGCCATCGGCCGCTCGCCCTGGAAGACGCGGATGGTCACCGCGCTCTGGCTGTCGTCGGCGGTGGAGAAGGTCTGGCTCTTCTTGGTCGGGATGGTGGTGTTGCGCTCGATCAGCGGCGTGAACACCCCGCCCAGGGTCTCGATGCCCAGGGTCAGGGGCGTGACGTCCAGCAGCAGCACGTCCTTGACGTCGCCCTGAAGCACGCCGGCCTGGACCGCGGCGCCCAGCGCCACGACTTCGTCCGGGTTGACGCCCTGGTGGGGCTCGCGACCGAAGAAGGTCTTCACCGCGTCCACCACCTTGGGCATGCGGGTCATGCCGCCGACCAGGATGACTTCGTCGATGTCGGTCTTCTTGAGGCCGGCGTCCTTGAGGGCCTGGTCGCACGGGCCGATGGTCCGGACGATCAGATCTTCAACCAGGGACTCGAGCTTGGCCCGCGACAGCTTGATGTTCAGGTGCAGGGGACCCGAAGCGTTCATGCTGATGAACGGCAGGTTGATCTCGTACTGGGTGGTGGTCGACAGCTCCTTCTTGGCCTTTTCGGCCTCTTCCTTCAGGCGCTGCAGGGCCAGCTTGTCCTTGCGCAGGTCGGTGCTGGTTTCCTTTTTGAACTCGTCGGCCAGATAGTCGACGATGCGAAGGTCGAAGTCCTCGCCGCCCAGGAAGGTGTCGCCGTTGGTCGCCTTCACCTCGAAGACGCCGTCGCCGATCTCGAGGATCGAGACGTCGAAGGTGCCGCCGCCGAGGTCGTAGACCGCGATCTTCTTGCCTTCGTTCTTCTCAAGACCGTAGGCGAGCGCCGCGGCGGTCGGCTCGTTGATGATGCGCAGGACTTCCAGGCCGGCGATCTTGCCGGCGTCCTTGGTCGCCTGACGTTGGGCGTCGTTGAAATAGGCTGGAACGGTGATGACCGCCTTGGTGACCTTCTCGCCCAGGTGACGCTCGGCGTCTTCCTTGAGCTTCATCAGGATGAAGGCCGACACTTCCTGCGGGCTGTAGTCCTTGCCGTGAGCGCGGACAAAGGCGTCGCCGTTGCCGCCCTTGACGATGTCGTAGGGGACCATGTCCTTGTCCTTGGCCACCACTTCGTCGGTGTAGGCGCGGCCGATCAGGCGTTTGATGGCGAACAGGGTGTTGGTCGGGTTGGTCACCGCCTGGCGCTTGGCCGGCTGGCCGACCAGTTTCTCGCCATCATCGAGGAAGGCGACGACGGACGGTGTGGTGCGCGCGCCCTCGGCGTTCTCAAGAACCTTGGGACTCTTGCCGTCCATGATCGCTACGCAGGAATTGGTGGTTCCCAGGTCGATGCCGATAATCTTGCTCATGTTGAGGTCTCTCTGCTCCCTGACTGGCGGACGGCGGTGACGAGGGCCTTTTAAAAAGCGCCCCGGTTTTTCTCTTCCGTCCCCGGTTGGATCCTCTGAATTTGAATGGCCGACTTTCCGTTTGGGGAAAGCCATACGTCAGTCCGCCATATGGGAAGCGAGGGGGCAGCCGCAAGAGCAAAACCCCACGCCAATGAGGGCTTTGTGCTCTTGACCGCACCGTGGAGGGTCAATCCTCGAAGCCTGACGCCGCTAGTGGCGCGTCGGACGGCCCTTCACCCAGGCGTCGATATCGCCCAGCCGTTCGCGCCTGACCCTGGCGCGATACTGCGCCGCCGACAGCGAGCTCTTCAGCCGCTGGGGGACCTCGCCCTCGCTACGGGCCATGGCCAGGGCTTCGGCGGCGATGTCCGAATCCGCCCATTCGCCACTGATCCGGAACAGCGAACCGACCAGGGTGCCCGGCGCGAAGAGGGCGTCGGCGCGGGTCTTGTGGGCCTTGAGATAGGTCCAGGTCATGGCGGTGAAATTGCTCGAGGGCCCGCGGAGCAGGCCATGACGGAGGGTGACGGGCGGTTCGTCGCCGAGGGCCAGGTCCAGGGTCCGGCGCGCCAGCGCCGGGTCGCGAGTCTCGCCGAGAAGGCCATAGAGCTGTTGTTTCTCAAGGCCGTTGGTGGTGGTTCGCGCCATGTCGTGCAGGCGCTCCCATGTGGCCGCGTCGGCGTGCATCGCCACCACGACCAGACCCGGCTCGCGAACCGACGCGGGCAGGGCGGCCGGATCGACGGCCATGCGATTGAAGCGGGCGCGGGCCTCGGTGACCACCGTCGCGTCGTCCAGCTGACCCAGCAGCTTGATCAGGTCGGCGCGCAGCAGAATGGTGGTGGCCGGCTCGTCGGGCGCGGCGACCCAGCCGACGCGGGTCCAGACCGGCGCCAGGAGGGCGCGGGCGCGGGCGCGGTAGGCGGCCTGACCCCGGTCGCCGTCGTAGAGGCGGTCGATCTGTCCCAGAACGTCCGAGACCTGATTCCAGACCACCGGGTTGGCGTCCGCCGGCAGGCTGGCGGCCAGGTCGAGCCAGCGGGCGACGGGCGCAACGCCTTCCTGGCCGAAGGCCCAGGAATCGTAGAGCAGGCCCAGCTGGTCGATGGCGTCGAGGGACCCGAACCGGGCCTGGAGGCGCGAGAACGCCTTGTCGTCATAGGCCGTGCGGAAGTAGCCGGTCTGGCCGGCGTTGGCGAGGAGGGCGGCGTCCCGGGGGCCGGTGATCCGCGCCGGGCGATCCATGGAGACCAGGTCGCGCCAGCTTCTGCGGGCCCCGGGCCAGTCGGCCATCACCGGCGTCATCCAGCTCAGCGGCCGGCGGGAGGGGGCGTCGACCCCGAAACGGCGCTGGGTCAGGCTCCAGGCGGAGCCCTGGCTGGCGACCTTGATCAGAGGCACGCCCGGCTGGTCGGTGAAGTCATGGGCGATCCTGCCGATGGGCTGACCGGACGCGGTCTCGACCGCCCGCCACAGGTCGTCGCTGACGGTGTTGCCGTAGGCGTGTGTCTTCATGTAGGCGCGAATGCCGTCGCGGAAATGGTCCTCGCCGACCCAGGCCTCGAGCATCCGGATGACGGCCTGACCCTTCTGGTAGCTGATGGTGTCGAAGGCGGCGTCGCGGGCGTCGGCCACCGGCTGGACCACGGGATGAGTGGCCGCCCTGGCGTCGAGGTTCATGGCCCCGTCGCGGCTCTGCATGTCCTGCAACCAGGTCGACCATTCAGGGTGGAAGTGGTTGGTGGCCTTGGCTTCGATCCAGGAGGCGAAGCCTTCGTTGAGCCAGATATCGTCCCACCAGGTCATGGTCACCAGATCGCCGAACCACTGATGGGCGATCTCATGGCCCACGGTGGTGAAGGCGTACTGGCGGTCGGCTTCGCTCGACACCCGGGCGTCGACGAGGAGCGCCTTCTCGAAATACAGGATGGCGCCCCAGTTCTCCATGGCCCCGAAGGTGGCCGCGCCGCCGGGAACCGCCACCAGATCCAGTTTGGGCAGGGGGTAGGGCGTGCCGAAATAGTCGTCGAACCAGGGCAGCAGCTTCGCCGCCGCGTTGAGGGCGAAGCCGGCTTCACCGGTCGAGCCGCGCTTGACGACCACCCCGACATCGACGTCGCCGACCCGGGTGCTGACGCGCTCGAAATCGCCCATGGCCATGAACAGCAGGTAGCTGCTCATCTTCGGCGTGACGGCGAAGGTCGTGCGGGTCAGGCCGTCGGCGAGCGGTTGTGTCGTCTCGATGGGCGTATTGGAGATCACCATGTCGGCGGTCGGGGCGTCGACGGTCAGTTTGAAGGTCGCCTTGAGGGCCGGTTCATCCCACATCGGCGCGAAGCGTCGGGCGTCGGGCGACTCGAACTGGGTGGCCAGAAGGCGTTTGGGGCCCTGGGCGGTGTCATAGTCCACCGAGAACAGTCCAAAGGCCTGCTGGTTGATCTTGCCCGAATAGTCGATGTCCAGGCGGCGGCGACCGGCGGCCAGGGGGCCGGAAAAGGTCAGGGTCGCGGTCTGGGCCCTGGCGTCGTAGGCCACGCGCGGCGCGGCGTCGGCGCCGTCGACGCGCACCTCGCCGAAGTCCAGATCGGCGGCGTTGACGGTGATGACATTAGTCGGCGCGGCCAGGTCGATGTCGATCCCGACCGAGCCGGTGAAGGTTCGCGCCGCGCTGTCGGGCCGCACCGCGATATCATAATGGACCGGCGTGACGCCGCCGGGGAGGATGTGGCGCTGATCGCTGTCACCGCCGACACAGGCGGTGAGCACAAGGGCCCCGACGAACGCGAGCGCGGGTTTGATGCCTTGGACCACCGATCATCTCCTCCTGAGGGCGGCGGGGACGATAAACTGAACCTTGATGGGAGCGAACATGAAGGATTTGTCAGGATTCAGGTTGTTGCCGGGGCGGCTTGACGCCGGGGCCCAGGCCGCCCTGACCGAGCAGGTCCTGGCGGCGACCCAGGCCGCGCCGTTTCGCCGCCAGACGACGCCCGGCGGCCGGATCATGAGCGTGGCCACCACCGGTCTGGGACCCCTGAGCTGGGTCAGCGACGCGCGCGGCTATCGCTATGAGGCGACGCACCCTGACACCGGCGGAGTGTGGCCGCCGATGCCGGCCGTTCTGCTCGCGTTGTGGGCTGAACTCGCCGACAGCGAGGTCCCCGCCGACGCCTGTCTGGTCAATCTCTATCGCGGCGACGCCCGGATGGGTCTGCATCGGGACGAGGATGAGGCCGACATGCGGTTTCCCGTGCTGTCGATCTCCCTGGGCGACACGGCGATTTTCCGGATTGGCGGCCTGCGGCGCGGCGACCCGACGCGGTCGGTGCGGCTGGCCTCGGGCGACGTCTGCCTGCTGGGCGGCGAGGCCCGGCGGGCCTTTCATGGCGTCGACAGGATCGTCCCCGGCTCGTCGCGGCTGATCCCTGGCGGTGGTCGTATCAATCTGACCCTGAGGCGCGCCCGGCCGGCCTGACCGGGCCGCCGACGTTCAGCCCTAGCCGCGCAGTTTGCGGGTCAGGGCTTCGAGGTCGCGGGACAGTTGGGGATCATCGGCCTTGAGGGCCTCGATTCGGCGCACGGCGTGCAGAACCGTGGTGTGGTCGCGGCCGCCGAAGCGCCGGCCGATGTCCGGCAGCGAGCGGGTGGTCAGCTGTTTGGCCAGCCACATGGCCGCCTGACGCGGCCGGGCCACCGAGCGGTTGCGGCGCTCGGAGATCAGGTCGGCCTGGCGCAGGCCGAAATGCTCGGACGTGGCCTTCTGGATGTCGTCGATGGTGATGCGCTTTTCGGCGCCGCGCAGGTGCGGGCGCAGAATGGCCTGGGCCTCGTCCAGCGACAGCCCGCTGACCTCGGGACCCATGCGGGCGACCAGGGTGTTGAGGGCGCCTTCCAGCTCCCGCACGCTGTCTGTGAACCGGTCGGAGAGGAATTGCAGAACCTCGGGGCGGGCGCTGGCGGAGAAGCCGCCCTGGCGGCCCAGGGCCGCGAGCTTGCGCTCGAGGATGCCCATGCGCAGGGTCCGGTCGGCCGGCTCGATGCCGCAGACCAGACCGGCCGACAGGTGCGACCGCAGGCGGGCGTCCATCTCGGTGATCTGGGCCGGCGGCCGGTCGGCCGAAAAGACCACGCGGCGACCGTCTTCCATCAGGGCGGTCAGGGTGTGGAACAGCTCTTCCTGGGTCGACTGTTTACCGGCTACGAAATGTACGTCGTCGATCAGCAGCAGGTCGGCGGCGCGCAGCTCTTCCTTGAACAGGGCGGTCGAGCGATCCATCACCGCCCGCACGAAGGTCGACAGGAAACGCTCGGCGGTCAGATAGACCACGCGTTTCTCCGGCGCCGCACGCATGGCCTCCCAGGCCATGGCGTTGAGCAGGTGGGTTTTGCCGAAGCCGTAAGAGCTGTGGAAGACCACCGGATTGAAATGGCCGTCGGCCCAGGAGGCGACCCGCCGGGCGACGGCGTGGGCGAACTCGTTGGCCGGCCCGGGCACGAAACTGTCGAAGGTGAAGCGTTCCTGCAGGCCGGCGACCCGGCCCGGGCGGACGCCCGGCATGGGCGCGGCGGCCGGCGCGTCGGTGGCGACCGCGTCCATGACCTCGATCGCCTCGGCGATCACGTCCAGGCCACCGGTGTCAGTTTCGAATTCCATGCGGGATTTCAGGTCGAGGCTGCGGCCGTCCGGGTCGTTCTCGGCCCAGAGCTCGCCGATGCGGCGCCAGGCGTTGCGACGGATCCAGTCACGGGCGACGCCGGTCGGAGTGACCAGCACCAGCTGTCCGCCGGGAATTTCACGCAGGGCGGCCTGTTCGAGCCAGGAGCCGAACGCGGCCTCGCCCAGTTCCTTGCGCAGGGCCAGGCGAGCCTTGGTCCAGACAACGCCAGCCGAGGTTTGCGCCGCCATCATTCGCCCGCCCATAGAAGTCATCAGACCCACCCGTCCCATCTAGATTTCACATACCTGCGGTACTTCTCCGCCCCCACGGAAGAGAAGAAAAAGCTCAACGCAAACAGATGCTTAGCCGCCGGACGCCAAGCATCCGCCGTCGCCATTCACAAACCTGAAAAGGAAGTGGATCACGCGTCGAGGGGCTCACACTAGCGGCCTCAAAAACGGTGGGTCAAACCGGAAATTTGAGTCCGGGCCCGGATTTTTTGTTGACTCATCGGGGCCCCTCGCGCCGCAAGGGAATCCGCCAGAGGGATATTTTTCGGCTGGGCGATTTCGCCGCACGCGCGAAACGCAGATGCGAAAAACCGGCCGGCGCGAAGGCGCCTGCCGGTTGATCAAGTCACTGAATTTTCAATAGAACGCGGGTTTTCGACACCCGCGCGACAAGCCGTATCAGGCGGTCGCGAGCTTCTTCAGCTGGGCGTTCAGGCGCGAAACCTTGCGCGAACCGGTGTTCTTGTGGACGACGCCCTTGGACACGGCCCGCATCAGTTCCGACTGGGCCACGATGAAGGCGGCCTTGGCGGCGGCGGCGTCGCCGGCGGACAGGGCTTCATCGAACTTGCGCAGGAAGGTGCGAACGCGGGTGCGACGGGCCTTGTTGACCTCGGTGCGGCGCTCGATCTTGCGGATCGCCTTCTTGGCGCCGGGATTATTGGCCATGGATTGTAGAACCTCAGAACGGACAGGCGCTCGCGACGACCGCGCACACCGGATAAATTGAAGGGCGGGCAAATACAGGAAGGCCCGGACCCGGTCAATGCGAGTCTGGCGCCGGGGCGCCGGTGTTGTACAACCTTTCCATGGATCGCCGCCTCTTTCTGCTTTCGACCCTGGCGCTCGCCAGCTGCGGCGGTGACGCCGCGCCCCTGACGGTGATCTGTGATCCCGATCTTGACGAACCGCTGCGCAGGGCCGCCGCCGCCCATGGCGAGACGGACCTCGCCGTCAGCGCCGCCGGGCCGCAGGACCTGCTCGCGCTGGCGGAGGCGGCCCGGTCCGCCCTGGTGGTGACGCGCCAGGCGCTGCTGGCCAATCGGCTGCAACGGCTGGGCTTTGTCCGGCTCGAACATCGTTGGCAAATCGCGGTGGACGGCGCGCCGGCCCAGATGCTGGTCACCAAGGGGCCCGGGGCGGCCCAGGGGCGGGCGCTGCGCTTCGCCAAGTGGCTGGCGACTGACGAGGCCGCCGCGGCCCTGTCGCCGGCCGCTACGGTCGCTACCGCCCCTTGAAGACCGGTTTGCGCTTTTCCATGAAGGCGGCCATGCCTTCCTTCTGGTCCTCGAAGGCGAACAGGCTGTGGAACAGCCGCCGCTCCAGGGCCACGCCCGTGGTCAGGGTGGTTTCGTAGGCCGCCTCGACCAGTTCCTTGTTCATCGTCACCGCCAGCGGCGAATGGCCGGCGATCTTGCCGGCGGCCTCGAGGGCGGTCTCCAGCAGTTTGTCGACGGGGACCACCCGTGACACCAGACCGGCGCGCTCGGCCTCGGCGGCGTCCATCATCCGGGCGGTCAGGATCATGTCCATGGCCTTGGACTTGCCGACGAAGCGGGTCAGGCGCTGGGTGCCGCCGATGCCGGGGGCGACGCCGAGGTTGATTTCCGGCTGGCCGAACTTCGCCGTCTCCGAGGCGATGACGAAGTCGCACATCATGGCCAGTTCGCAGCCGCCGCCCAGGGCGTAGCCGCTGACCGCGGCGATGACCGGCTTGCGGAACTGTTCCAGCTTGCGGGCTGCGGCGGTGAAGAAGTCCTGGGTCATCATCTGGGCGTAGGACTTGTCCGACATCTCCTTGATGTCGGCGCCGGCGGCGAAGGCTTTCTCCGAGCCGGTCAGGACGACGCAGCGTACGCCGTCGTCGGTCGCCGCGGCGTCCAGGGCCTGGCCCAGCTCGCCGAGCAGGGCGCTGTTGAGGGCGTTGAGCGCCTCGGGGCGGTTGAGGCGGATGAGGGTCACGCCGTCGGCGGGCGTTTCGATGATCAGGGTTTGATAGGTCATGAGCGGGTTTTGCCCGCCCGCCCGCTTCGGCTCAAGGGCCTTCGACAGGGATGCCGCGGGCGCGCAGCAGCGCCGGCACGCTGTCGGGACCCACCAGATGCCCGGCGCCGACCACGATCACGGTTTCGCCCGACCCGGCCAGCCGTTCGGCGATGGTCGCCGCCCAGCGCCGGTTTCTCTGCACGATCAGGCGGTCATAGAGCACCACGGACGCCGTCTTCATCGGGGTCAGGCCGAGGGCCTCGATCCGGGCCGTGTCGCCGCGCGCCCAGGCGGAGATCAGTTCATCGAAAAAGGCGGGCTCTTCGTCGAGCTGGCGCAGCGTGTCCTCGAGCGACGCCAGTTGATCGGCCAGCGGGGCGTCGGCGAAGAAGGCGATCTGGTCGGCCGGGGTCTCGAAGGCCCGGCGTCGGGCCGCCGGCGCCGCGTCGGCCAGCACCTTTTCGACGCCTGCGCTGGCCACTGCGCCCTGCCGGGCCAGCGCCAGCAGTCCCAGGGTGATGTCGGCCAGCCAGGGGCGCAGTCGATCGATGCCGGCCGGAGAGACGCCGAGCCGGCCGCCCACCCGTTCCAGCCGGGCGCGGCCCTGCGGCGTCAGCAGGGCGGTCAGGCTTTCACCGGCGGGCAGATAGCCGTTCTGTTGCGCCGCCTGAACGGCCTGGGTCTCGCCCTCGCCGTCGACCGGGGTTTCGAACCAGAGGTCGTCCGCCCGGGCCAGGGCCGCGTCCAGGGCGGCCGGCCGCCAGGCCAGCCCTTCCGGCAGGACATGCACCGACCCGAACAGGACGATGGTCGAGTCCGCGTCCCGGATGGTCCAGACCGGCGGCTCGGCGGCGGCGGGCGCGGCCAGGAACAGGCAGAGCGCTGTCGAAAGAACGCCCAGGGCGCGCGGCAGGCGAAAACTCATCGGACACTTTCCCTGTGGACGGACCCCGACCCTATCGCTGGCATTGGGGGCAATAAAAAGTCGAACGCCCGGCCTGGACCGTTCGGGTGATGGTCCCGCCGCAGCCCGGCGCCAGGCAGGGCGCCTTTTCCCGGCCATAGGCCTGGAAACTGTGCTGGAAATAGCCGAGGGCGCCATCGGCGGCGGCGAAATCGCGCAGGGTCGAACCGCCGGCGGTGATGGCCTCCTCGAGCACTTCGCGGATGGTGGCGACGAGGCCGGGCAGTTTTGTCTTCGCGATCCGGCCCGCCGGCTTCAGCGGCGAAATCCCCGCCCGGTGCAGCGCCTCGCAGACATAGATGTTGCCCAGGCCAGCCACGATGCGCTGGTCCAGCAGCAGGGTCTTGGGACTCTGTTTGCGACCGGCGAAGGCCGCGGCCAGATGGGCGGCGTCAAAGTCCGGCCCCAGCGGCTCGGGGCCCATGGCGGCGAACCAGGGGTGGGTCAGAACCTCGGCCTGGGGGATCAGGCCCATGAAGCCGAACCGGCGGGGGTCGTAGTAGGTGACCCGGCCGCCGGCCTCGGTCTCGAAGACCACATGGGCGTGTTTCGGATCGGGCGGGGCGGCGAAATGAAAGTCGCCCAGCCGACCCGCAGTCAGGGCCGTCTCGATCTCGAACCTGCCGGTCATGCCCAGATGCATGATCAACACATCGCCCCGGTCCAGGCGGGCCAGGAGATATTTGGCCCGCCGCTCGAGGGTTTCGATACGGGCGCCGGTCAGGCGCTGGACGAAACCGTCGGGGAAGGGAAAGCGCAGATCGGGACGGCGTTGCTCGACCCGCGACAGGCGGGCGCCTTCCAGGGTGGGGGCCAGGCCCCTGCGGACGGTTTCGACTTCGGGAAGCTCGGGCATGGTCGCCTTGGCTAGCGGACGCGGGCGCTGCGGTCTATGGATCAGCGCCATGAGCGAGAGCACCGCCAGCTTCGGCTACCGTGACGTTGACCCGACCGAGAAGCCCGGTCTGGTCCGCGGCGTCTTCGACCGCGTCGCCGGTCGCTATGACCTGATGAATGATCTGATGAGCGCGGGCGTTCACCGGATCTGGAAGGACGCCACCGCCGCCCGGCTCAATCCGCAGCCCGGCGAGGTCATCCTCGACGTCGCCGGCGGCACCGGCGACATGGCCCGCCGCTATGCGAAAATGACCCGCGCCGCCCAGGAGCGCCGGGGGGGTGATGACGCGACCATCCATGTCCTCGACTACAATGCCGAGATGATCGCCGCCGGTCGCGACAAGGGCGCGCCGCCGGAAGTGACCTGGGGGGTGGCCGACGCCCAGCGCCTGCCGCTGCCCGACGCCTGCGCCGACGCCTATTCCATCGCCTTCGGCATTCGCAACGTCACCGACATCGACGCCGCCCTGCGCGAGGCGCGGCGGGTGCTCAAACCGGGCGGTCGTTTCGTCTGTCTCGAATTCAGCCGGCCGACCGGCATGGCCCTGCGCGCCGCCTATGACGCCTGGTCGTTCAAGGCCATTCCGCAGATCGGCGAATGGGTGGCCGGCGACCGCGAGTCCTACCAGTACCTGGTCGAAAGCATCCGCCGCTTTCCCGACCAGAAGACCTTCGCGGGCATGATCGAGCGGGCCGGGTTCGGCCGGGTCTCCTTCACCAATTTCACCGGCGGCGTGGCGGCCCTGCACACGGGGCGGGTTCTCTAGCGAAATGGATATCGCCGCCTTCGCCCGACTGCTGGCCGCCGGCTGGACCCTGATCCGCGCCGACGCCCTTCTGCCGCGCGAACTGGACCCCGCCCTGCCGCCCGGCACGCGCGCCCTGGCCGGCTTCCTGCGGTTGTTCGCCGGTCGCGCCGCCCGCCAGGGCCGTCCCGGCGAGCGGCTGGCGCGGGCTCTGGAACGGCTGGGCCCGGTGGCGATCAAGCTTGGGCAGGTTTTGTCGACCCGGGCCGATGTCTTCGGGGCCGCTTTTGCCGACGATCTGTCGCGCCTGAAGGACCGGCTGCCGCCCTTCCCCGATGATCAGGCGCGGGCCGAGATCGAACGCGAACTGGGCCGGCCGGTGGCCGAGCTGTTTCCGATCTTCGGCGGGGCGGTCGCGGCCGCCTCGCTGGCCCAGGCGCATGAGGCGGTCATGGCCGATGGCCGGCGGGTGGCGGTCAAGGTGCTGCGGCCGGGCGTCGAGCGACGCGTGGCCGATGACAGCCGCACCCTGCTGCTGGCCGCCCGGCTGATCGAGGGCCTGGTTCCCGCCGCCCGGCGACTGGAGCCGGTCGCCTTTGTCGCGACCGTGATCCGGGCCCTGCAGCTGGAACTGGACATGCGGTTCGAAGCCGCCGGCGCCGCCGAAATGGCCGAGGTCATGGCCCGTGACGGCTATATGCGCGCGCCCGGCGTGATCTGGGACGGCGTGGCCAAACGGGTGCTGACGCTGGAATGGGTCGGCGGCGCGCCGCTGTCGGACCCGGCGACGCTGGAGCTGCCCGGCCTCGACCGTCAGGCCCTGGCCGACAATGTCATCCGGGCGTTCCTGGCCCAGGCCCTCGATCACGGCGTCTTCCATGCCGATCTGCATGAGGGAAACCTGTTCGTCGTCGCCCCGGCCGAGCTGACGGCGGTCGACTTCGGCATCGTCGGTCGACTGGGTCCGCGCGAGCGACGCTACCTGGCCGAGATCCTCTACGGCTTCCTGACCCGCGATTACGCCCGGGTCGCCGAGGTGCATTTCGAGGCCGGCTATGTGCCCGCCCATCATGATCGCGACGCCTTCGCCCAGGCCCTGCGCGCGGTCGGCGAGCCGGTTTTCGGCCGGGCGGCGAACCAGGTCTCGATGAGCCGGCTGCTGACCCAGCTGTTCGAGATCACCGCCCTGTTCGAGATGCGCCTGCGCCCCGAACTGGTGCTGCTGCAGAAGACCATGGTCACGGTCGAGGGCGTCGCCCGCCGGCTCTGCCCCGATCACGACCTGTGGGCCGCCGCCGATCCGGTGGTGCGGCGCTGGATCGCGCGGGAGCTGTCGCCGGTCGCCCGGGTGCGGGAGCTCGCCGACGAGGCCGTTCGCGCCCTGCGCGCTATCGCCCGACTGGCCGAGGCCGAGACCGCGCCGCCGGTCGTTGTCGAACCCGTCGCCGCGCCGGGCTTCGCCTGGTTCGCGGCCGGTGCGGCCGTGGCGGGCGCCGCCTTCGTGCTGGCCTGGGCGCTGAGCCAGGCCTGATCGGCAGTTTGCAGGGCGCACGGCGAAGCCGCTTCACGTGGCGGGGCCAAAGTGAAGGCAGGGAGGGCGCGGAGCGCTCCGGCCTCAGCCGGATGGTGGTCGTAGAGGGGCTGAGAAGGCTGAGGGCCGTCGCGCTCCGCGAAATCCGTTATCCGGTGGCCGCCGGTAGGCAGCCCTCTTAGGGCATAGCCGGCAGAAGCCTCCGACGGGCGGGCGGCGGCGCGCCGTCCCCGGACCGCATGCGTATCCCCCGCATGCCTGCCGCTCGTCCGGTCAGAGGTCGTTCCAGTTCCGCTCCGTCGGGATGCCATTGGCGGCGACGGAGGGGCTTTCACGACTGGCGCCGGTCGAACTTCCCGTTCGAACTCCACCCCGCCGCCGCATCGGATCGCCTGGCCGAGACGCCCTCCCCATGCAGCGGGACGAGAGGAAGGAT
>JAUXVF010000020.1 GCA_030680355.1 Caulobacter sp. | reverse complement strand
GCGCCGCCGCGCGCACCCGCGCCCAGGCCGGCGACGCCTAGCCGGCCTGCTGCGACGCCGGCTCCCACCGCGACCCCGACCCCAACTGCGCCGCCGCCGGCTGCGACAGAGGTTCCGTTCTAGGATGGGCGGCGCCCGTCCCCTGGCTCCTTGGCGCTGGCTCGGGGTTCCGCTTGTTCAGTGCCTGGCGCTGACCGTGCTGTTCTCGCTGCCGTTTCGGGTCTTCGGCCTAAGCATGCCCGAGCCGATCTTTCCCATGGTGCCTGCCTTCGCCTGGGCGGTGATCCGCCCGTCGATGCTGGCGCCGCTGGGGGTGCTGATCATGGGGCTGTTCCTGGATGTCTTCTGGGGAGCGCCGCTCGGCCTTTGGGGCTTGTCGCTGCTCATCACCTATGGCGCGGCCCTGGTCGGGCGCAACATGATGGCTGGCCAGAGCTGGCCTGTGATGTGGTCCTGGTTTGCGGTGACCACCGGCCTGGCCATGGGCGCGGGCTTCCTGTTCACCATGCTGGACTCCCACGCGATCCCGAGCTTTCTGGCCGTCGCGTGGCAGTTCCTGGCGACGATCGTACTTTACCCCTTCGCGCATCTGCTCATCGACCGGTTCGAGGATGCTGATGTCCGCTTCCGTTAGGTTCTAGGCGATGGCCGAGCCGTCCATCTTCTTTTCCGAAGTCAATGAGCGGCAGGGTGTGTTTCACCGCCGGCTGTTTCTCATGGGCGGTTTGGCAGGGCTGGGGCTGGCGGCCTTGGGTGGCCGGTTGGCGCACCTGCAGATCGTTGAGACGCAGCGCTACGAAAAGCTCTCGGCCTCGAACCAATTCAACTTCCGCCTGGTCCCGCCGCCACGTGGCCTGATCATCGACCGCAACGGCGCGATCCTGGCGTCGAACCGACCGAACTTCCGCCTGCTGCTGTCGCGGGAAGACAATTCAGACCCCAAAGGGATGCTGAAGACCCTGGCCAATTTCGTGCCCCTCGACGAGGCGCGTCAGAGCCGGCTGGTGAAGGACATCGCCCGCACGCCCAAGCGCGTCCCGGTGGCGGTGATGGAAGACATGAGCTGGGAGCAATTTTCGGCGATCAACGTGCGGGCGCCAGAATTGCCCGGCGTGACCGCCGACATGGGCGAGGTGCGCGTCTATCCGCATGGCGGCGCCTTCGCCCACGTGATCGGCTATGTGGCCAAGGTGAACCGCGAGGACCTGACGCCAACCGGTCCGAACTCCGATTCCATCCTGCTGCACCCCGGTTTTCGTATTGGGCGGCAGGGCGTGGAGAAGGCGTTCGACCTGCCGCTGCGCGGCAAGCCGGGCGCGCGCAAGGTCGAGGTCGACGCCAATGGCCGGGAGGTCCGCCAGGACGAGGGCGGCGACATTCCAGCGACGCCCGGCAAGACCATTCAGCTCACGCTCGACGTCGATGTGCAAAATCGCGCGCTTGAGGTGATGGGCGATGAGAGCGGCGCCATCGTGATGATGGATTGCCGCAACGGCGACCTGCTCTGCATGGTCTCCTCGCCGAGCTTCGACGCGAACCGTTTCGTGCGGGGCCTGTCGGGGGCTGAGTACAAGGCGTTGGCGACCTATGAGCGCCGGCCGCTGCTCGACAAGGCGATGACCGGCACCTATCCGCCCGGCTCGACCTTCAAACCGACCGTGGGCCTGGCGGCGTTGTCGGCCGGGATCGACCCTTCGATTCGTGTGCACTGTTCAGGCGGCTGGTACTATGGCGGCCGGACTTGGCGTTGCTGGAAGCCTGGCGGGCACGGCGCCCAGAACATGCACGACGCTATCAAGAACTCCTGCGACATCTATTTCTACCAGACCGCGCTGCGCATCGGCCCTGATCCGATCGCCAAGGCCGCCCATGCCATGGGGTTTGGACAGATCTTCGACATCGGCATTCCGGGTCAGAAGAAGGGGGTGGTCGGGTCGCGCGAATGGAAGCGCAAGGCGGTGAAGCGCGAGCCTGTCTGGCAGCCAGGCGACTCCGTCAGCTACGGGATCGGCCAGGGCTATGTGGCGGTCAACGCCCTGCAGCTCGCGGTGATGACCGCGCGGTTGGCTAACGGCAAGACCGCTCTCAATCCACGCCTGATCAAGTCGGTAGGGGGCGTGGAGATGCCGCGCGGCGACGCCGCGCCGGACCTGCCGTTCACCCCCGAACAGATCGCCTATGTTCGCGGCGGGATGGTCGCGGTGGCCAACGACACCGGCGGCACCGCCTACCGGCAGAGCCAGCTTGGCCTGGGCGATATCCAGATGGCCGGCAAGACCGGGACGGCGCAGGTCCGCAGCTTCGACAAGGTCGCTTCGCGCAGCAGCGCCGGCGTGACTTGGCGGCTGAAGGACCACAACCTGTTCGTCGCCTTCGCCCCGGTGGATGATCCGAGATACGCCGTCGCGGTCATCATCGAGCACGGGGGCCTGGGCGGCGCCACCGCCGGCGCGCCGCGCGCGCGCGAAGTCATGCGGGTCGCCCTGCTGAAGGATCCCGAACTGCGGGCGCGCATTGAAAAGCCATTGCCGATGCCGGTGGCGCCTGACGATGGTGAGATCGAAGGGGCCGCGCCCGAGGCGCCGACCCTGACGCCGCCGCCTGTTCTGCCGCCCGGAGGCCCGACATGACCGTCAGCGCCCTGACACGCCCTGGTGAGCGTGACCGCCTGGTCGTCAAGATCGCCGAGATCGATTGGCTGTTCGCGCTGGCCCTGTGCCTGATCGCGGGCGCCGGCGCGCTGATGATGTTCTCTATCGCCGGCTCGTCCTGGGAGCCCTGGGCGGCCAAGCACCTGACCCGTTTTGGTCTGTGCTTCATGCTGATGATCGGGCTGGCGATGGTCGATCTGAGGGTGTGGTCGGCGCTGGCCTATCCGATCTATGGGATCGGTCTGCTGCTGCTTGTGGCCGTCGAGGTCGTGGGCGATGTGCGGATGGGCGCTCAGCGATGGCTGTCGCTGGGGCCGTTCAGCTTCCAGCCGTCCGAGATCATGAAGCTGGGCATCGTGCTGGCGCTGGCGCGGTTCTATCACGGCCTATCAGCCGATAACGCCAGGCTCTCGTGGTGGCTGCTGGTTCCGGCGGCGATGATCGCAGCCCCGACCGTGCTGGTGATGCACCAGCCGGACCTCGGCACCGCCATGCTGATCGCCATGACCGGGCTGTCTATCGTCGTCCTGGCGGGGTTGTCCTGGCGGATCATCGCGGCCGGGGTGGTGGCGTTCGTGGTCGCGGTGCCGCCGTTGGTCATGTTCGTGCTGCACGACTATCAGCGCAAAAGGGTGCTGACTTTCCTGGATCCTGAGAGCGACCCATCGGGGTCCGGCTATCACATCCTGCAGTCCAAGATCGCCCTGGGGTCCGGCGGGTTCTTCGGCAAGGGCTATGGCCTGGGCTCGCAGAGCCAGCTCAACTTCCTGCCCGAGAAGCAGACCGACTTCATCTTCGCGACCCTCGCCGAGGAGTTCGGTTTCCTCGGCTGCTTCTCGCTGCTGGTGCTCTACGCCTTGGTGATTTTCATGGCGCTCCGCACAGCGGCGCTCTCTCACTCGCACTTTGGCCGATTGGCGGCAGCCGGCACGACGGCGACCTTCGCGCTCTATGTGCTGATCAATGGGGCGATGGTCATGGGCCTGGCGCCGGTGGTCGGCGTGCCCATGCCGATGCTGTCCTATGGCGGCACCGTCATGCTGACGGTGATGATCGGCTTCGGCTTGGTGCAGGGCGTCCGTGTTCACCGCTATTCGGAAGTCACCAGCGGCAAAGGCGCGCTGATGTAGGAAAGGGCGACTGAAGCTACAGCCTCAGCGCCTGATCGGTTGCTCGGATCAGACCGTCGACTATGCCAGGTTCCGTCGAGGCGTGGCCGGCGTCCCAGACGATGTCGAAGCTGGCTTCGGGCCAGGCCTTTTTCAGCGACCAGGCGCTGTCCATCGGCGTCACCACGTCGAAGCGGCCCTGGACGATCCAGCCGGGTATGCCGCGGATCTTGTCGATATTGTTCAGGATCCAGCCGTCCTCGGTGAAGAAACCGCCATTGGCGAAGAAGTGGCATTCGATCCGCGCGAAGGCGATGGCGAAGTCGATCTCGTTGAACTTGGAGGGCCGCGCCTCGGGGCCGCGGATCGAGATCGTATCGCCCTCCCACTGGCTCCAGGCCTGAGCCGCCTGCGCCTGAACGCGGCGGTCGGGGTGGGTGAGGCGCTTGTGGTAGGCGCTCATCATGTCGCCACGCTCGGCCACCGGAATGGGGGCGCAGAACCGCTCCCACGCATCGGGGAACAGCATCGAGGCTCCATCCTGATAGAACCAGCGCAACTCGCGCTGGGTTAGCAGGAAGATGCCGCGCAGCACCAGGGCCTCGACCCGCTCCGGGTGGGTGATGGCGTAGGCCAGCGCCAGGGTCGAACCCCAGGAGCCGCCGAACACGGTCCACTTTTCGACGCCCAGGTGGACGCGCAGGCGTTCGATGTCCTCGATCAGCGACCAGGTGGTGTTGTCGTCCAGGCTGGCGTTCGGGCGCGACTTGCCGCAGCCGCGCTGGTCGAACAGCGCCATCCGCCATTTCGCCGGATTGAAGAACCGCCGCATGGTCGGATTGACCGCGCCGCCGGGGCCGCCATGCAGGATGACGCACGGCTTGCCGTCGCGATTGCCGCACTCCTCATAGAAGATCTCGTGCGGCCCGCCGGTGGGCAACCAGCCATAGGCATATGGCTCATTGTCGGCGAACAGCCCCCTCCGGCTTGCGAACGACGAGACGGCGAGCGGGGGGGTGTTGCGTTCCATCCCGTCCAGTCTACTTCGGGAAGCGTCGATCCATCCAGTCCAGGATGAGGCGATTGACCTCTTCCGGCTTCTCTTGCTGCGTCCAGTGGCCGGATTCCTTGACCAGCGCCTTTTCCAGGTCGGAGATCACATCTTCCATGCCATCGGCCATGGCGGGCGACAGGACGACATCCTTCTCGGCCATGATCATGAAGCAGGGGATGCCGTCGATCCGGGTCGGCAGGTCGGCCGAGGCCTCCCAGTTGCGGGTGAAGTTCCGATACCAGTTGATGCCGCCGGTGAAGCTGGTGGCCTCGAAGCTCTCCACGAAGGCGGCGAGCTCATCGGGGCTGAGCAATTGGTTGGCGGTGTCGGACTTGTCCCAGGCCGCCAGGGCCGCCCCGAACGCGAAGGTCGAGCCGCCCTCCGGCGGGGCCACGGCCTGCTCGACGGCGGCCGGCTTGCGCATGAAGAACCGCATGGTCTTATCCACGTCCGCGCCGAGAGCGGCGTCGGCGATACCCGGCTTCTGGAACCAGACGATATACATATCCTCGCCAAACACCGCGCGCATGCCGGCGATGGGGTCCATCGGCGCGCGACGCATGAAGGGGGTGTTCAGGCCGATGATCCCGGCGACGCGGTCGGGATGCATCAAGGGAAGCTGCCAAGTGACGATGCCGCCCCAGTCGTGGCCGCAGAAGATCGCCTTCTCGACGCCCAGGTGATCCAGCAGCCCGATCAGGTCGCCGGTGAGGTGGGCCATGTCGTAGTTTTCCACCCCCTCTGGGCGGCTGGTCAGGCCATAGCCGCGCTGGTCAGGCGCGATGGCCCAGCGGCCGGCGGCCTCGCAGGCCTTGAGCTGATGGCGCCACGAGAAGGCCAGTTCCGGGAAGCCGTGGCAGAAGATGATGGGCACGCCTTCGCGCGGGCCGACTTCGTAATAGGCCATGTCGATCCCGTTCACCTGGGCGTGCTTCACGGGCGGCATCTGGCGGGCGAGGGCGGACATTGGGCGGTTCCTCTCTGATCTTTCGACCAGATTGACAGGCTTCCTTGAAGGGAAGGCAAGGCGACTTGCGAAGCCAAGGGCGAATTGGGCTAGAAGGCGAAATGAGCGAGACACGCACTGCGTCGCCGCCAACCCCTTGGGGGCTGGTATTTCTGCTGGGGGCGCTGACCGCCTTCGCTCCGATGTCCATCGACATGTACCTGCCGAGCTTGCCGGCCATCGGCGCGGACTTGAACGCGACCGCGGCCCAGACACAGGCGACAGTGGCGGCCTTCTTCGCCGGCATGGCGATTGGGCAGTTCTTCTACGGCCCGGCTTCGGATCGGTTCGGACGCCGAGGCCCGATCCTGGTCGGGGTGACGATCTATGTCGCTGCGTCCATCGCCTGCGCCCTGGCGGTCTCGCCGGAGATGCTGATCGGCGCGCGGTTCGTCCAGGCCCTGGGCGGCTGCGCCGGCGGGGTGGTGGCGCGGGCCGTGGTGCGCGACCGATTCAACCATACCGAAACCGCGCGGATGTTGTCGCTGCTGACCCTGATCATGGGGTTGGCGCCGGTCCTGGCCCCGATGCTGGGCGGGGCCTTGCTGACCGTGGGCGGCTGGCGCGTGAACTTCTGGGTGCTGACCGCCTTTGGTCTGGCCTGCGGCGCGGCCACCTTCTTCGGGCTCAAGGAATCGCGCTCGGCGGAGACGGCGGCCCAGGCGGCTTCGGAAAATCCGCTGAAGGCCTATATGGCGCTGCTGCGGCAGCCGCGCCTGATCGGCTACGCCCTGGCCGGCGGCCTGAACGGCGCGACGCTCTTCACCTATATCTCGGCTTCACCGGATCTGCTGATCGGGACCTACGGGATTTCGCCTCAGCACTTCGGCTGGGTGTTCGGCCTGAACGCCTTTGGGGTGATCGGGGCCAGTCAGGTGAACCGCTACCTGCTGCGCCGATCGACGCCTGACGAAGTGCTGTCGCGCGCCAGCATTATCGCCGTAGTCGCCTCGATCGCCCTGACCATCGCGGCGGTGACCGGGATCGGCGAGCGGTGGACCGTCCTGCCGCTGCTGTTCGTGCTGTTGGCCAGCTACGGCTTCATGCAGGGCAACACCATGGCCGGGGCGCTGAATATCGACTTCAAGCGATCCGGTTCGATCTCGGCGCTGATGGGAGGGGCCTCGTTCGGCGTGGGAGCCTTGGCGGCCAGCCTGGCCGGCTTCTTCCACAATGGGACGCCGGCGCCGATGGCCATTGTGATGATGCTCGCCTTGATGGGTTCGGCGCTGTCGCTGCGGATGCTGGCCCTGCCTAGGACCGTTCAGGCCTGAGGCCTGTCGATCTGCAGGGCCGCCCAGGCCATGCAGGCCCAGCCAGCCAGGAACAGCGTGCCGCCGATGGGCGTGATGGCTCCGAACCAGCGGGGCGCGCCGAGCGCCATGGCGAACAGCGAGCCGGAGAAGATCACCACGCCGGCCAGGAACAGCGGCGGGGCGAAGCGCGCGCGGCGTCCGCCCTGGCTCGCCACGAACGCCGCGGCGAACACCGCCAGGGTGTGCATGAAGGCGTAGGTGGCGCCGGTGTGCATCCAGGCCTGGGCCTTGGGGTCGGCGATCCCATGCGCGGCGAAGGCGCCAAAGGCCACCGCCAGGAACCCGCCGACAGCGGCCAGCGACATCCAGGTTCTCAGGTTTCGCATACGCCCCTCCAAGGCTCGTCGTTTGGAGCGCCACGCCTAGCACATTTGTCAACGACGCCAGCGGTCCCTACGAAAGGTAGGCAGCACTGGAGGCGTGATGAGGCCAGCGTCAGTTTCGGACTATCGGGAGTTGGCGCGCCGCCGCCTGCCGAAGATGTTCTTCGAGTACATCGACGGCGGCTCCTACGCCGAGGTGACGCTGGGGCGGAACGTCGCCGATCTGGAGGCCATCGCCCTGCGGCAGCGGGTCATGCGTGACATGACCGATCTGGATATGTCGGTCGAGGTGTTCGGGCAGAAGCTGAACATGCCGGTGGGCCTGGCGCCGGTCGGGATGGCCGGAATGTACGGCCGCCGGGGCGAGGTTCAGGCGGCCAGGGCCGCGGCCGAGGCGGGCGTGCCGTTCTGCCTTTCGACGGTGGGCGTCTGTTCGGTAGAGGAGGTCGCGGCCTCCGGAACCGCGCCCTGGTTCCAGCTCTATATGCTCAAGGACCGGGGCTATATGCGCGACCTGGTGGCGCGGGCCAAGGCGGCAGGGTGCCCGGTGCTGGTGTTCACGGTTGATCTGCCGCTACCCGGCGCCCGCTATCGCGACGTCCGCTCCGGGTTCACGGGCGCGACTCAGCTATCAGGCGCGATCAACACCGCCTGGCAGGGCGCGACTCATCCAGGCTGGCTGTGGGATGTCTGGCTGCACGGCCGGCCTCACACGCTCGGTTCCGTGGTCGGAGCGATTCCGCAGGGCCGCAGCGTCACCGACTTCCTGAGCTGGATCGCCAAGAACTTCGACCGGTCCGTGACCTGGGCCGACCTCGATTTCGTGCGCGAGGTCTGGGACGGCCCCATCGTGGTGAAGGGCGTACTGGATCCTGACGACGCGCGCGACGCCGTACGGGCAGGGGCCCAGGGAATCGTCGTCTCCAACCACGGCGGCCGGCAGCTCGACGGCGTCCGATCGTCGATCTCGGCCCTGCCACGCGTCGTGGACGCCGTCGGCGGTGACCTGGAGGTGTTCATGGACGGCGGCGTTCGCTCGGGCCTGGATGTGCTCAAGGCGCTGTCGCTTGGGGCCAAGGCCTGCTTCGTGGGGCGGCCTTGGGCCTATGCCTTGGGCGCCGGAGGCGAGCAAATGGTGGCTAAGATGCTCGGAACGCTGCGTTCGGAGTTGGCCACCGCTATGATCCTGACCGGCTGCAACGAGGCGAGAAACGCCGATAAGTTGCTACTAGACGTCGCACTTTAGAAAAACTTTTCAATCGAGGCCCCGTAGGCCCATCGACAAGGGCTGATCTTGCCGGGTAAATGCGCGCCGAATTTGCGCGCACATCGGTCTGTGAAGACTGTCTTTGCGCGCGCCTGCGAGTTTAGAGTGAGGATTCCTTATGGGAGCTCCCGAGCGGCAAGGTCTTTATGACCCGCGCAACGAACACGATGCGTGCGGTGTGGGTTTCGTGGCCAATATTAAAGGCCGCAAATCGCATGAGGTCGTAGCTTCGGGCCTCGAGATTCTGATCAACCTCGACCACCGCGGCGCTGTCGGCGCCGATCCGTTGGTCGGCGACGGCGCGGGGATTCTGATTCAGATTCCGGACGCCCTGCTGCGTGACTGGGCCGGCAAGGAAGGCGTCGATCTGCCGCCTGCGGGCGAATACGCCGTGGCCATGTGCTTCATGCCGCGCGACGACCGCGCGCGTGAAGTCGCCGTGAGCCAGTTCGAGCACTTCCTCAAGGTCGAGCATCAGCCGCTGATCGGCTGGCGCGACGTTCCAGTGAACACCGCCGGCCTGGGCGAAGCGGTCATGGCCGAGATGCCCGTGATCCGTCAGGCCATCGTGGGCCGCGGTCTCAATGTGAAGGATCAGGACGCCCACGAGCGCAAGCTGCTGGCCGTGCGCAAGCAGACTCAGAACCCGCTTGCCGAACTGGCGCTCAAGCACGGTCTGCCCGCCCTGACCCAGCTCTATCTGCCGTCGTTCTCGACCCGGACCATCGTCTATAAGGGCCTGCTGCTCGCGGACCAGGTGGGGACCTTCTATGAGGACCTGGCCAACCCGCTGACGGAATCGGCGTTGGCCCTGGTCCACCAGCGGTTCTCGACCAACACCTTCCCGTCGTGGAAGCTGGCCCACCCGTACCGGTTCATCGCCCACAACGGCGAAATCAACACCGTTCGCGGCAACGTGAACTGGATGAACGCTCGTCGCCGCACGCTGGAAAGCGACCTGCTGGGCCCGGACCTCAACAAGATGTGGCCGCTGATCCCGCACGGCCAGTCCGACACCGCCTGCCTGGACAACGCCCTGGAACTGCTGGTGGCCGGCGGCTACCCGCTGGCCCACGCCGTCATGATGCTGATCCCGGAAGCCTGGGCCGGCAATCCGCTGATGGATGCTCAGCGCAAGGCCTTCTACGAGTATCACGCCGCGCTGATGGAGCCGTGGGACGGTCCCGCCGCCGTGGCCTTCACCGACGGCCGCCAGATCGGCGCGACCCTGGACCGCAACGGCTTGCGTCCGGCCCGCTTCATAGTGACCGACGAAGACCATGTGATCATGGCCTCGGAAGTGGGCGTTCTGACGATCCCGGAAGAGCGCATCGTCCGTAAGTGGCGCCTGCAGCCCGGCAAGATGCTGCTGATCGACATGGAAGAAGGCCGGATCATCGAGGACGAGGAGATCAAGGCCTCCTTGTCCAAGGCCGAGCCCTACGCCGACTGGCTGAAAGAAACCCAGTTCAAGTTGGAAGAGCTGCCGGAGATCGCCTACAGCGAAGCTCAGGCCAATGACGCCGCCCAATTGCTCGATCGCCAGCAGGCCTTTGGCTACACCCAGGAGGACGAGCAGTTCTTCCTGGAGCCCATGGCGCTGACCGGCGAGGATCCCATCGGTTCGATGGGCGCCGACGTTCCGATCGCCGTGCTCTCCACTCGTTCGAAGCTGCTGTACGACTACTTCAAGCAGAACTTCGCCCAGGTCACGAACCCGCCCATCGACCCGATCCGCGAGGAACTGGTCATGAGCCTGGTCTCGATGATCGGTCCGCGTCCGAACCTGCTCGGCCGTCACGCCGGGACGCACAAGCGCCTGGAAGTCTCCCAGCCGATCCTCACCAACGAGGACCTCGCCAAGATCCGCTCGATCAGCGAACTGCTGGACGGTTCGTTCCGCACCGCCACGCTCGACACCACCTGGGACGCCGCGGAAGGCGCCGCCGGTCTGGAGCGCGCGCTGGAACGGATCTGCCGCGAGGCGACCGACAACGTGCTGGCCGACAAGAACATCCTGATCCTGTCGGACCGCCGGGTGGCGGGCGATCGCATCCCGATCCCTGCGGCTCTGGCCACCGCGGCTGTGCACCACCACCTGATCCGCCAGGGCCTGCGGATGCAGACAGGCCTGGTCATCGAAACCGGCGAAGCGCGCGAAGTGCATCACTTCTGCGTCCTGGCAGGCTATGGCGCCGAGGCGGTGAACCCCTATCTCGCCTTCGAGACGCTCGAGAACCTGCGCGTGCGCAACGGCGTGTCGTTGTCGGCCTATGATGTCCGCAAGAACTACATCAAGGCTATCGGCAAGGGCGTGCTGAAGGTGATGTCCAAGATGGGCATCTCGACCTACCAGTCCTAGTGCGGCGCTCAGATCTTCGACGCCGTCGGCCTGTCGTCGGATCTGATCGAGAAGTACTTCACCGGCACGGCGACCACGATCGAGGGCGTCGGCCTGAACGAAGTGGCCGAGGAGTCGGTTCGCCGCCACCGCGACGCCTATAGCGACAATCCGATCTACGCCTCGATGCTCGACGTCGGGGGCACCTACGCCTTCCGTCTGCGCGGCGAGCACCACGCCTGGACGCCTGAAACGGTGTCGAGCCTGCAGCACGCCGTGCGCGGCGGCCGCTCGGACGACTACCGGACCTTTGCGGCGGCGATCAACGAGCAGTCGGAGCGCCTGCTGACCATCCGCGGTCTGATGCGCTTCAACTACAATGAGACGCCGGTTCCGATCGCCGAGGTCGAGAGCGCCGCCGAGATCGTCAAGCGCTTCGCCACCGGGGCCATGAGCTTCGGCTCGATCAGCCGTGAAGCCCACACCACCCTCGCCGTCGCCATGAACCGCATCGGCGGCCGCTCCAACACCGGCGAGGGCGGCGAAGAGTCCGACCGCTTCACCCCGATGGCGAACGGCGACTCGATGCGTTCGGCCATCAAGCAGGTGGCCTCGGGCCGCTTCTGGGTGACTGCGGAGTATCTCGTCAACGCCGACGATATCCAGATCAATATGGCCCAGGGCGCCAAGCCCGGGGAGGGCGGCCAGCTGCCCGGCCACAAGGTGGACAAGAACATCGCCCGGGTCCGGCATTCGACGCCGGGCGTGGGCCTGATCTCGCCGCCGCCGCACCACGACATCTACTCGATCGAGGATCTGGCGCAGCTGATCCACGACCTGAAGAACGTGAACTCCAAGGCCCGCATCTCCGTGAAGCTGGTCTCCGAAGTCGGCGTGGGCACGGTGGCTGCGGGCGTCTCAAAGGCGCGCGCCGACCATGTGACCATCTCAGGCTTCGAAGGCGGCACCGGCGCCTCGCCGCTGACCTCCCTGACGCACGCAGGTTCGCCCTGGGAAATCGGCCTGGCCGAGACCCAGCAGACCCTGCTGCTCAATGGACTGCGCAGCCGCGTGGCCGTGCAGGCGGACGGCGGGCTGCGGACCGGTCGCGACGTGGCCGTCGCCGCCCTGCTGGGCGCCGATGAGTTCGGCTTCGCCACCGCGCCGCTGATCGCCTCGGGCTGCATCATGATGCGCAAGTGTCACCTCAACACCTGTCCGGTGGGCGTGGCGACACAGGACCCCGTGCTGCGGGCCCGGTTCACCGGACAGCCCGAGCATGTGATCAACTACTTCTTCTTCGTGGCCGAGGAGCTGCGGGAGATCATGGCCGAGCTCGGCTTCCGGACGGTCAGCGAAATGGTCGGCCAGGTCGATCGTCTGGAACCGCGCCAGGTCATCGACCACTGGAAAGCCGACGGGGTCGACCTGTCGAAGATCCTGCACGCGGTGACGCCCGACAACGCCGCCAGCCTGTCGAACACCGAACGCCAGGACCACGGCCTGGAAAAGGCCCTCGACAACACCCTGATCGCCGACGCCCGCGCGGCGCTGGAAAGCGGGGCGCTGGTGCGCGGCGAGTATACGATCCGCAACATCAACCGCACCGTCGGCACCATGCTGTCCTCCGAAGTGGCGCGGCGGTACGGCCATGCCGGCCTGCCGGAAGACACAATCTCCCTGACGTTCAACGGCACGGCCGGCCAGAGCTTCGGCGCCTTCGCCGCGCGGGGCGTCAGCCTGGAGCTGGTTGGCGACGGCAATGACTATGTCGGCAAGGGGCTGTCGGGCGGGCGCGTGATCGTGCGTCAGCCCAGCGCGTCCATCCGCGACCCGCTGGAGAACATCATCGTCGGCAACACCGTCCTGTATGGCGCGATCGCCGGCGAGGCCCACTTCCAGGGCGTGGCGGGCGAGCGGTTCGCCGTTCGCAACTCTGGCGCCGTGGCGGTGGTCGAGGGCACCGGCGACCACGGCTGCGAATACATGACCGGCGGCGTGGTGGTGGTGCTGGGCGACACCGGCCGCAACTTCGCGGCGGGCATGTCGGGCGGCGTCGCTTACGTCTACGACCCCAAGGGTCGGTTCCCGTCGCTGTGCAACGCGGCCATGGTCGACATCGATCCGATCGAGCCGGTCAGCGACGACGGCGAGGCCGGTCGGCCCAGCCAGCGCTCGGCTTCGGTCGAGGACAGCGGCATGGGCGACATGCTTAAGTTCGACGCCGACCGTTTGCGCATCCTGATCGAGCGACACCGGCTTTACACCGGCAGCGCCCGGGCCACCGAGATCCTGGACAACTGGGACACTGCTCTGGGCGACTTCTGGAAGGTGATGCCCAAGGATTATCGGCGGGCCCTGACGGACCAGGCCAAAGAGCGCGCGGCGGCCTCGGCCGTCGCCGCCGAATAAGTTTCAGAGTCGGAGAATTCCCATGGGCAAGCCCACCGGCTTCCTTGAAATCGAACGGCAGGACCGCGGCTACGAAGAGCCGAAAGTGCGTGTGCGCAACTGGAATGAATTCGTTCATCCGTTGCCGGAGCCGGTTCTGAACCAACAGGCCGCCCGCTGCATGGATTGCGGCATCCCGTTCTGTCACAGCGGCTGTCCGGTGAACAACCAGATCCCCGATTTCAACACGCTCGTCTATCGCGACCAGTGGCGGACGGCGCTCGAGAACCTGCAGTCGACCAACAACTTCCCGGAGTTTACCGGTCGCGTCTGCCCCGCGCCCTGCGAGGCGGCCTGCACGCTCAATATCATCGACACGCCGGTGACCATCAAGACGATCGAATGCGCCATCGTCGACAAGGGATGGGACGAGAACTGGATCACGCCGCGCCCGTCGGCGCGCGGCACCGGCAAGCGGGTGGCCGTGGTCGGGTCGGGCCCGGCGGGTTTGGCCTGCGCCCAGCAGCTGGCCCGGGCGGGTCATGCCCCGACGGTGTTCGAGAAGAACGACCGCATCGGCGGCCTCCTTCGCTATGGCATCCCCGACTTCAAGATGGAAAAGCACCTGATCGACCGCCGCGTCGACCAGATGGAAGCGGAGGGCGTGATCTTCCGGACCAAAGTGGAGATCGGCGTCAGCGTATCGGTGCAGCGCATCCTCGACGACTATGACGTGCTGGTGATGGCCGGCGGGGCCGAGAACCCCCGCGACCTGGACATCCCCGGTCGTGAGCTGGACGGTATCCATTTCGCCATGGATTTCCTGGTCCAGCAGAACCGGCGGAACGCCGGCGACGACGAGGCGCGGGCCGCGCCGAACGGCTCGCTCTCCGCGGCGGGCAAACATGTCGTGGTCATCGGCGGCGGCGATACCGGCTCCGACTGCATCGGCACGTCGAACCGTCAGGGCGCCGCTTCGGTGACGCAGCTGGAAATCATGCCCGAGCCGCCGGCGCATGAAAACAAGATGATGACCTGGCCCGACTGGCCGCTGAAGCTGCGCACCTCATCCAGCCAGGAAGAAGGCTGCGAGCGGGACTTCGCCGTGGCCACCCGACGCGCGATCGGCGCCAACGGCAAGATCGAGGCCCTGGAATGCGTGCGCATGCACTGGGTCCCGGGCCGCGACGGCCGTCAGGTCCTCGAGGAGATCCCGGGCAGCGAGTTCCAGCTCAAGGCCGACCTCGTTCTGCTGGCCATGGGCTTCCTGTCGCCCCGTCACAACAGCTTCACTGAACAGGCCGGCGTCGAGTTCGACACGCGCGGCGCCGTCAGCGCGCCCGTCACCGACTACAAGACGACGGCCCCGAACATCTTCGCCTGTGGCGACATGCGGCGGGGTCAGTCCCTGGTCGTCTGGGCCATTCGCGAAGGCCGTCAGTGCGCCCAGGCTGTCGACCAGCACCTGATGGGCGTCAGCAAACTGCCTGCCTGACGGACGGTCGCCGGCAAGGCGTCATCGCCCATTGCACACGCCTTGCGAGTGTGATTGATTGCGCTCGCATACCGTGCGTAGTCGACAGTTGCGTCTCCGGCTGATCTCCAGCGGCGAGGCTTCCCATGAAGGCGATCGGGCTCCAACCCAGCACCCGGCGCTCCGGCGGCGGCCAAGGCCGTCTGGGCGCGCGGCCGAAGAACACCGAGGTCCGCGTTGTGCCGGTCATCCTCTGCGGCGGGTCGGGCACGCGGCTGTGGCCCCTGTCGAGCGTCGAGCGCCCCAAGCAATTCCACCCCTTGATCGGCCCGCTGTCGACGTTTCAGGCGACGGTGCGGCGTGTCGAGAGCCTCGCGGGGGCGGGACCGGTGATGGTGTCGGCCAACGTCCGCCATCAGCCGGTGATCGAGGAACAGCTGGCCGCGATCAGCGCGCGGGCCGAGCTGCTACTGGAGCCGCGGGCGCGCGACTCCGGGCCGGCCATCGCGGCGGCCTGCGCCTGGATCGCGGCGCGACATCCCGATGCCGTGGCCGTATTCGTGTCGTCCGACCACCACATCGCCGACGACGAGGCGTTCCGGGACGCGGTCGAGACAGCTGTGACGGCGGCCCTGCGCGGGCGGGTCGTGACCCTGGGACTCAAGCCGACAGGCCCGGCCACGGCATTTGGCTACATCCGCCCCGGCCGGTCGTTCGGCGCGGTTCAGGCCGTCGCCGCCTTCGTGGAGAAGCCCGACCTGGCCGCCGCCGAGCGCTATATCGCGGCCGGCTATCTGTGGAACAGCGGCGTGTTCGTCAGTCGCCCGGCGGTTCTGCTCAGCGAGTTGGCCCGGCACGCGCCGGCCGTGCGGGCGGCGGCTGACGCCGCCGTCGCCGGCCTGACGGTGGAGGGCGCGATCAACCGACTGGGCGCCGCCTTCGCCGACGCGCCAAAGATCTCCATCGACCACGCCGTGATGGAGAAAACCCGCCGCGCCTGCGTGGCGCCGGCCGGCTTCAGCTGGTCGGACGTCGGCGCCTGGAACGCGGTCCTCGAAGCGGCGGGGCCCGACGACCTCGGCAACAGCCTTACGGGCGACCCGCTGGTCATCGACAGCCAGGGCTGCATCGTTCGCGTGCCCAGCGGGACGAGGCTGGCCGTCGTCGGCCTGCGCAATCTGGCGATCATCGCCGGGGCGGACAACGCCCTGCTGATCTGTGATCTGTCCCGCAGCCAGGCGGTCCGGCAGGCGGCGGAGTATTTCGCCGGCCCGGCGGCCTGATCGCTCAGGGAGTCAGGGCGACGTCACGCTTGGGCTCCGCGGGGACGGGACGGCCCGCGGCTTTCGATCGAAAGGCCTCGGCGCTCACCGTGCCGCGTTGGTCCTCGGCCCGCCGACGGGGGCCGCCTGGCGACGGAGCCGCATCGCTGCGCCGGTCGCTCCCCCTGGCGGCGCGGAGCCGGGCGCGGGTCTCGCGCCAGTCCTGAACGAGCAGATGACCGAGGGTCCAAGGCTCCACACAGTAGCGCCTGAACAGCCGCGAGGGATCCGAGACCAGCCGGTACAGCCATTCCAGCCCCAACTGGCCCAGCCAGCGCGGCGCCGCCCGCTGCACGCCGGCTTCGTAGTCAAAGGCCGCCCCCACGGGCAGGGTGACGCAGGGCGGCAGGGCCTTGAGGTTGGCCGAGATCCACGTTTCCTGGATCGGCATGCCCATGCCGACCATCAGCACGTGAGGTTGAACGCGGCCGACCGCCTCGACGACCGCCGCGTTCTCATCAGAACCGGGCGTGCGGTCAAAATAGCCATGGTGAACGGAGACCTCGACCCCCGGGAACGCGGTCATGATCCGGTCGGCGGCCAGGGCGGCCACGCCCGGCGCGCCCCCCAGATAGAAGACCCGCCAGCCGTTCTCCGCCGCCAGCGTCCAGAAGGCGTCCCGCCAGTCCAGATAGGTGCAACGGTGAAAGCGCTGGCTGCTGCGGCGACCGCTGAACCGGGCCCACATCAGCAGCGGCGTGGAGTCGATCTCGACCAGGTCGGCCAGCCGGTAGAAGCCGGCCAGGGCCTCGTCCCGGCGCAGGAGGTACAGGCTGTGGGCATTGTGGTTGGCGACAATGGCCGGCGCGCCGCGCTTCACCCGGGCGGCGATGAAATGCAGCACCTCCTCGGGCCGGACCAGATCCATGGTCTGGCCAAGCAGCCGGATGCGCTGCTCGGGGCGTCGCGACAGCCGGTAGGGCAGCCGCTCGCGGTCAGCGCTGTTTGGGGTCGAGGCCATGGGCAGATCACGTTGAAACTGAAGCAGAGCCGCCATTCTGACCTGTCAGGCTTAATTCCGGGTTCCCGCCACGGCGGATGCGGCGCGGACGCTCACGGTCGATCCTCGGCCAGCATCCGGGCCGCCTTCTCGGCGATCATCATCGTCGGCGAATTGGTGTTGCCCGAGGTGATGGCCGGCATGACCGAAGCGTCGGCGATGCGCAGACCTGCGACGCCGAACACCCGCAGCCGCGCATCGACCACCGCCATCGGGTCCGACGCCAGCCCCATCGCCGCCGTGCCCACCGGATGGAAGATGGTCGTGCCCAGATCCCGGGCCGCGGCCAGCAGGCCGGCGTCGTCGGCGACAGCCGGGCCGGGGGCCATCTCCGAGGGGCCGTAGCGGGCCAGCGGCGGCCGGCCGACGATGCGGCGGACGAGCCGCATGGAGTCCACGGCCACGCGGCCGTCCTCCTCCGTGGACAGATAGTTGGGCTGGATCGCCGGCGCGGCGGCCGGGTCGGGGCCGGCGGCGTGGATCGACCCGCGACTGGTCGGGCGCAGATTACAGACGCTGATGGTTATGGCCGGGAACGGGTGCAACGGCTCCCCGAACCGGTCCAGCGACAGCGGCTGGACATGGAACTGCAGATTGGCCGTGGCCTGATCCGGCGAGGAGCGGGCGAAGGCGCCCATCTGCGACGGGGCCATCGACATCGGTCCGCGCCGCGACAGGGCGTATTCCAGCGCCATCAGCGGTCGCCGCCACAGCGAGGCGTAGAGGGCGTTCATGGTCGGCACGCCGCTGACCTTGAAGATCGGCCGGATCTGCAGATGGTCCTGCAGGTTCTCGCCGACCCCGGGCCGGTGAACCGCAGTCTCGATCCCCAGACCCGACAGCCGGGCGCCGTCGCCGACTCCCGACAGCTCCAGCAACTGCGGCGTGCCCACCGCCCCGGCGGCCAGCACCACCTCGCCCCCCGTCCGCGCCTCGAAGGTCTGACCCGCCTTCGTCCAGGTGACGCCCACGGCGCGACCGTCCTCGATCAGCACCCGGTCGACGCGGACGCCGGTCTCCAGCTTCAGATTGGACCGTTTGAGCACCGGCTTAAGAAAGCCGCGCGCCGCGCTCCAGCGCAGCCCGGCCTTCTGGTTGACCTGGAAATAGCCGGACCCGGCGTTGTCGCCGCCATTGAAGTCCGTCACCGGGCCGATCCCCTCCAGCGCCGCCGCCTCGGCGAAGGCCTCCAGCACCCGCCAGCGCATGCGCGGATGCTCGACCCGCCATTCACCGCCGGACCGGTGAAGGTCGGTGGGCGGAGCGATGTGGTCCTCCTGGGCCAGGAACAGCGGCAGGACGTCGTCCCAACCCCAGCCGGCCAGGCCCAGCCGGCGCCAGCCGTCGTAGTCGGCCGCCTGGCCGCGCATATAGATCATGGCGTTGATCGCCGAGGAGCCGCCGATCACCTTGCCACGCGGGTATTTCAGGCTGCGGCCGCCCAGACCCGGCACCGGCTGGGTCTCATACATCCAGTCGGCGCGCGGATTGCCGATCGAGAACAGATAGCCGACCGGGATGTGGAACCAGATCCAGTCGTCCTGGCCGCCCGCCTCGAGCACCAGAACCCGGTTGCGCGGGTCGGCCGACAGCCGATTGGCCAGCACGCAGCCGGCCGATCCGGCGCCGACGATGATGTAGTCGAAGCTATCGGCCATCCGGCGTCTCCATCGGGACAGGGGCCGCATTTCGAGCGGCGTCCGCACGGCGGCGATGTCTCCGGAGTCCGCGAGCGCGCCAGGCGTCAGCCATCGAGACGTTAGAAACCGCCGACCGGCGCCCGCGAGGGCGACGCCCGGGGGGCGGGCGTCTGACGACCGGCCAGGCTGGCCCCGACGGTCCGGCGGCCAACAGATCGCCCCGGACGTTGCGGCGCCGGCCTCGGGCGGAGGCTGAACAGGTCGGTTGCGGAGGGAGGGCGGCGCTCATCGCCGTCAGTCTACGCCGGTCAGTCGAGCCGGGGGCAAGGGGAAGAACGATTGCGGTCGAAAGTCTCGCAAATGTCGCGTGATGTCTCCAGATGATCAGTCCCGAGAGTCTCGCGCGAACGCGCTGGTCAGGGCGTCCTGTCCGACGCCGAGACTCGGGTGCGTCCTTCGACACGCAGCCTTCGGCTGCTGCTCAGGATGACGGATGAGCGCGTGTCCGCTACCGTTCGGCCATGACCCAGACCCGCACCGTCACCGCCTTCAACACCGCCACAGCCAGCGAGAACCGCATCCACGCCGACGACGTGGCCAGCCGGTTCGGCTTCACCGGCGGTCTGGTGCCCGGCGTCGACGTGTTCGCCTACATGGTCCACGCGCCGGTCGCCCTCTGGGGCCGCGACTGGCTGAGCCAGGGCCGCATACGCGCCCGGTTCGGCAAGCCGGTCTATGACGGCGACGAGGCGACCACCACGGCGCGGGAACAGCCCGACGGCTCGCTGGCCCTGTCGGTGTCGGCCCGGGGCGTCGAATGCGCTGCCGGAACGGCCTGGCGGTCCGACGACAGCAAGGCGCCCGCCACCCTCCCGGAAGCCGATCTGCCGCGTCCGGAGGATCGCGCCGCGGCCTCGCCCGAGAGCCTGCCGGTTGGACGGGTATTGGGCACGCTGAAGGAGATCTATTTCGCCGAAGTCGGCGTCTCCCACCTGCACAACACGCGCGAGGATCCCGCCCTGTTCGACGGCGGCGCCATCGCCAACCCGGCCTACCTCCTGCGCCGGGCCAACTATGTGCTGTCCCAGTCCGTCAGGCTGGGCCCCTGGATCCATATCGAGAGCGATGTGCGGCTGCATGGCCTGATCGGCGACGGCGAGCTGCTGGAGACGCGCGGCGTGGTGGCCGCCAATGAAGAGAAGAACGGCCACCTGATCGTGACCCTTGATGTCACGATCTCGAGCCGCGAGCGGCTGGTCCTGTCCGCCCGGCACTGGGCGATCTATGAGCCCCGCCAGGTGCGGGGCGCCGCCCTCAGTTGACCGTGCCCACCGGGGCCAGGGCGGCGGGATCGGCGATCCAGTCCGGCCAGCCCTCGCGCGGCCAGCCGGCGGCGACATAGAGGTTGTGCATCACCGACAGGGTCTGGCGCAGGGCTTGATGGGTGACGCCGATGGCGCGGGTCTCTTCGCCGACCAGAACAAAGGTCAGCACGATCCGGTCCTCGCCTGGACTGATGTGGACGGTATGGACCAGCCCCGCCGTGGCGTCCGCCTGGACCTTGACCCCCGGCGTCTTGCCGAAGTCCTGCATGGCCGCGGCCTGCTCCCAGGACTGGACGGCCTCTTCCGCCTGGGGCGGCATATGGCTGGCGGTCGCCTTCTCGAGCATGGGGACGAGCGCCCCCACCAGCCCCCGGCAGAGCCTCTGGGTCAGCCAGAGCCGCGTTGTTCCCCCCTCGGCGTCCTCGGTGTCGACGATCAGTCGGTCCTCGCGCGCATCATAGAGGAGGGAGAATTTCGATATTTCCGCCATGGCCTGCGTATCTGAACCGGGTGGGAAGGACTCGCGACAGAATGGGCAGCCTGGGCCTGTTCGGCAACCGGCTCCGGCGAGGTCCGTCAGGCCCGCAGGGCGATCTGGTCCGCGGCGCCGTCCCGATCGGTGTCCAGCCCGGCGGCGATTTCGGACAACAGGCCAAACAGGACTGCGACCTGAATCGGTTTGGCGATATGGCCGTCGAGCCCGGCCTCCATGTGCTCCGCAGCCTGGTGGGACATGGCGTCGGCCGTGAGGGCGTAGACCAGCGTACGCCGGGCGCCCGACAGCGCCTCACGACGACGGATCTCGCGGGTCGCCGCCATCCCGTCCATGACCGGCATCTGGATGTCCATCAGGATCACATCCCAGTCGCCCGACTCGAACGCCTCAATCGCCTGGGCGCCGTTATCCACGAAGGTGGAAGCGGCGGCGGTGTGGGCCAGAAGACTCTTGAGCACCAACTGATTGGAACGGTTGTCTTCAGCCACCAAGATTCGCAGAGGCGCCTGATTCCACGTACCGTCGGGCGCCATGGAGACAGCCGGTCGCGCCTGGCGGATCCCGCTGTCGCCGACACGCGTCATGGGCAGGGTCATCATGAACCGGGAGCCCTCGCCGACCCCGCTCTCCACCGTGATCTCGCCGCCCATCAGCCGGATCAGGTCCCGACAGATCGCGAGCCCCAGACCCGTGCCGCCGTATTTGCGGGTCGTGGACCCATCGACCTGGACGAATTCCGCGAACAGCCGGGAAATTCCGGCGCTCGACATGCCAATGCCCGTGTCGGCCACGGTGAGCACCAGACGACCCTCGATCATCCGCGCCGTGATGGTGACCCTGCCCTCGGCTGTGAACTTCACCGCGTTCGACACCAGGTTCTGAACGATCTGGCGGATGCGCGTCGGGTCGCCACGGTAGAGGCCGTCGACGCCGGCGATATCCACCCGGAACGCCAGACCCTTGTCGGCGGCGACCACGGCCAGACCAAGACAGGCTGATTCCAGACTTTCACGCAGGTCGAAGTCGAGCGCTTCCATCTCGATCTTGCCAGCTTCGATTTTCGAGAAATCCAGAAGATCATTGAGAAGCACGAGAAGCGCCTCGCCCGACGTGCTGATGACATTGAGCCGGTCGCGCTGACGGCTGCTGAGGTCGTCCATGGCCATGGCCTGGGCCATCCCGAGCACACCGTTCATCGGTGTGCGGATCTCATGGCCCATGGTGGCGAGAAAGACGCGTTTGGCCTTGTTGGCCTCGTCGGCGGCGATCTGTGTTTTCACCAGGTCGGTGAAGGAGGCGGAGTTGGCCATATGCAGGGTGGCGGCGTTGAAGACGAAGAACGCGCCCAGCAATCCGAACAGCCAGGCGGTCTCGCCCTGACCCAGAACGACGAAGTTCCAGACCAGGGCCACGGCGGCCACGGGGGCCGTGGCGAAGAACATCATGTTGTGCAGGCTGTGCTGGGCGGCGACGATCAGCAGGCAGCCGGCGGCGATGCCGACCCCGAGAAGGGCGTTGGGCCCGCCCGCGTAGGCGGTGATCAGGCAGGGGATCGCGGCGAAGTTCGCCAGGCCGGCCGAGAGGATGATCAACTCGCGGTGCAGACGGAAGACCGTCGCCTCGTCATCGGAGTGCAGCCGCGTCTGACCCTGTTTCCACCAATGGGTCAGGTAGAGTTCGACGACCGTGAAACATCCGGCCCAGACCAGCGCCCAGGACAGACTCCAGACGTGCAGATAGGCGGTCAGGCCTGCGACGGCCGCAACGCTGGCCAGACGGGTGAAGACCGGCTTGCCGTATGTCCGCTCGAAATAGCTTTCAAGCATGGCTCGATAGAGCGGTGCGAGCATGAAACGCGCCTCCTGACGGCAGAAAGGCGGGTTTTTCTTAAAAATGCATGTGGATAGCGCGGCACCAGATACCCAAATCGGGTGCGCGCGCTCGCCTCTACCGCTTCAGTCCCAGCCGGTCGCGGGCGATGACCCAGCGGTGCACTTCGCTGGGGCCGTCGTAGATCCGCATGGTGCGCATCTGGCCGGCCATCATCTGCAGCGGCAGTTCCTTGGTCATGCCCATGGCGCCGAAGGTTTGCATGGCCTGGTCGATGACCTCCCAGCCCAGTTCGGTGCCGAACACCTTGAGCATCGAGATCTCAACCCGCACATCCCGGCCCTGGTCGAGCTTCCAGGCGATGTCATAGGCCATCAGCCGGGCGGCGTGGATCTTCGTCGCGGCGTCGGCGACCCACCACTGGATGGCCTGGCGGTCGGCGAGCTTGGCCCCGAAGGTTTCCCGCTGGCCGGCGTGTTCGATCATCATGTCCAGCGCCCGCTGGGCCAGGGTGTAGCCCCAGATGCCCATCTGCAGCCGCCGGGTCGACAGCCGCGTCTGCATCGGCGCGAAGCCCTGCCCCTCCTTGCCGAGCAGTTTGGAGCCGGGGATGCGGCAGTCTTCATAGACGACCTCATAGGTCACCTGACCGCCGACCATCGGGATGGCCCGCAGCACGTTGAAGCCGGGCGTGCCCTTGTCGACCAGGAAGGCCGAGATGCCGCCGCGGGCGCCCTTGGCCGGGTCGGTGACGGCCATGGTGACGGTGAAGTCGGCTTCCTTGGCCTTGCTGATCCAGATCTTGCGGCCGTTGATCACCCAGTCGTCGCCGTCGCGCACGGCCCGGGTGATCATCCCGGCCGGATCGGCCCCGGCGCCGGGCTCGGAAATGGCGATCGCCGAGATGGCTTCGCCGGCGACATAGGGCGCCAGATACTGGATCCGCTGCTCGTCATTGACCGTCGCCATCAGCATACGGAGGTTGGGCGAGTCCGGCGGCAGGACGTAGGGGGTGACGGTCTTGCCCATTTCCTCATAGACCCCGACCATGGCCACCATCGGCAGGTCGGCGCCGCCGACATCCTCCGGCGCGTCGAGGCCCCAGAGGCCGAGCTCCTTGCTGACCTTGTCGATCGGCGCCCGTTCCTCGGGCGTCAGGCTGATCGATTCCCCGGCCGCGTCGCGGGCCAGCACGGCCGGCTCCAGCGGGATCAGCCGGTCACGGACGAATTTCGCGACCAGATCCTTGAGCATCTGGTGCTCTTCAGCGAGTTGGAAGTCCAAGGGCGTTTCTCTCCATTGTCATCCCGGCCGAACCCCGGCGAAAGCCGGGGGCAGAGCCGGGACCCAGATTGAATCCCATCCCCGGCACATGAGGCCGAATCTGGGTCCCGGATCGCCTTCGGCGTCCGGGATGACAGCTAGTGTTGTGTGGCCGGGATAGGCGCTTCCCCTGCCACAGTGGTTCTGTGCATCACCCGGCGATGGCCGTCGTAGCCGCCGGTGGCGTTGTGCAGGCAGCAGCGGTTGTCCCACAGGATCAGCATGTCGGGCCGCCATTTGTGGCGATAGACGAACTGGTCCTGCAGCATGTGGCGATAGAGGAAGGACAACAGGTTGGTCGACTCCGCCTCGCTCATGCCGACGACGCCCAGCGTGTAGATCGGGTTGACGAACAGGGCCTTGCGGCCGCTGACCGGGTGGATGCGGACCAGCGGGTGGGTCTGCTGGCTGTCGGCCTCGACGCAGTTGATGATCTGCATCGACCGCCCCGGCGCCTCGTTGGCGTAGAGGCCGTCGGCGCCATAGGGCCGGGTGGCCGAATGGATGGTCGCCAGACCGTCGAGAAAGCCCTGCATCACCGGGCTCAGCGCCTCATAGGCGCGGCAGCCGTCGGCGAATTCGGTGTCGCCGCCGACCGGCGGAACGACCTTGGCATGCAGGATGGTTCCGGCCGGCGGGCTGGCCTGGAAGCTCCAGTCGCTGTGCCAGGCCCCGCCGAACACGCTGGCCGTCTCGTCGGGCTCACGGCGCACCTCGAGGATATGCGGCCGGTCGACCAACGGCTTCACGTAAGGGTCGAGCCCGAAGTCGCCGAACTGGCGGGTGAAGGCTTCCAGCTGGTCATGGTCGAGCGGCTGATCGGGAAACCAGACCACCCCATGCGCCGCCCAGGCCGCCTTGACCGCAGCCAGCTGGTCGGCCGGCAGCGGGGCGGCGATGTCGAGACCGGTGATCTCGGCCCCGAAGCCCGTGGCGGTCGGCGTAACGGTGACCATGCGCAGCTCCCTTTTCTTTCCACAGTCGGCGCGATGGCCGTCCGCCGCAACCACCCTGCGTGGTTCGACACGCGCTGCGCGCTGCTCACCATGACTTGGTAAAAATGGCTGTCATCCTGAGCAGGCCCGAAGGGCCATGTCGAAGGACGCACACCGCCAGCCCCTACCCGCGCGCCTTCGCATAGTCGGGCTCGCGCTTCTCCAGGAACGCCCGCACGCCCTCGGCGAAGTCGCCGTCCTGGCTGCAGAGGATCTGGTTGCGGTCCTCCATGGCGATGGCGGCCTCCAGACCCTGGGCGTCGATGGCGAAGTTGAGGCACTCCTTGGTCAGACGCAGGCCCAGCGGGGTGGCGTGGAGCATGTCCTTGGCGAACGACCGGCACTCGGCCTCGACCTGGTCGGGGTCGACGATACAGCTGACCAGACCCAGTTCGCGGGCCCGTTCGGCGTCGATGAACCGGCCGGTCAGCATGTATTCGGCGGCCACCGAGGCGCCGACCATGCGCGGCAGGAAGTAGCTGACCCCGATGTCGCAAGCCGACAGGCCGATGCGGATAAAGGCGGCGTTCATGCGCATCTTCGGCGTGGCCACGCGCACGTCGCTGGCCAGGGCCAGGGCAAAGCCGCCGCCGGCCGCCGCCCCGTCGACGCCGGCGATGATCGGCTGAGGGCAGCGGCGCATGGCCATGACGATCTCGCTGATCGAGCGCTGGGCGGTCAGGCCGGCGCCGACGGTGCGGTCGGCGTTGCCGCCGCTGCGCTCTTTCAGGTCGAGGCCGGCGCAGAAGGCGTTTCCGGCCCCGCGCAGAACCACCACCCGCACGTCACGCCGCCAGTAGAGGCCGACGAAGAAGTCGCGCAGCTCATCGACCAGTTTGGGGTTGAGGGCGTTCAGCCGCTCGGGCCGGTTCATGGTCGCCCAGGCGACCTCGCCCTCCATGCGGATGTCGAGATGCTCGTAGGCGGGCTGGGCGCTCATCGGGTCTGGCCTCCATCCACGGGCACCACGGTTCCGTGCACGAAGCTGGCCTTGGGGCTCATCAGGAAGGCGGCCACCGAACCGATCTCCTCGGGGCGACCATAGCGCTGCATCGGCACCTCGCGGTCGATCCAGCGCTGCCAGCTGGCCGCGCGCGGGCCGTCCATCCGTTCCTGCCAGCTGCCACCCGGAAAGATGATGTTGCCGGGCGCGATGGTGTTGACCCGCACGCCGCTGGGCCCGGTGATCCGGGCCAGTTCCTTGCCCAGATGGTTCATCGCCGCCTTGGCCGTGCCGTAGGTCACCGGGGTGCCCAGGGCGCCGAGGCCCGCGATCGAGCTGATCATCAGGATCGAGCCTTCGCGGCGCGGCTCCATCATCCGGTACGCGCCGCGCGCCAGCCGCCAGGCCGAGGTCAGGTTCTGGGTGAAGCCGGCGTCCCAGGTCTCGTCATCGACCTCCAGCCCCGGCGGGCAGGGATGCAGCCCGACATTGGCCACAGCGCCGTAGATCGGGCCCAGCGCCGCTTCGGCCCCGGCCAGCGCCTTTTCGATAACCTCGGTCTGGCGCAGGTCGCCGGCCATGGCCCAGAGGGCGTCCTCGCCGTACTGGGCGGCCAGACGGGCGCGGGTCTCCTCCAGCGCCTCGGCGCCCCGGGCGGTGATGGCCACCCTGGCCCCCTCGGCCAGACAGGCCTCGACGATACCCAGCCCGATGCCGCGGCTGGCGCCGGCGACGAAGATGGTTCTGCCCTTGAGTCCGAGGTCCATGACGTTGCTCCCTTTTTCGTTGGAGCCATCTGACGCCCGCGACCCAGCGTCAGGCAAGGGCGCGGCGGCGGCATTCGGATCGCGGTCCGGGGTCCGGTTTCTGGTTCTTCGCTGATGGCGAATTTCGACCCAAAGCCGACCATGGGTTCGTCCGCTTCCGGTGCCCTGAAGTAAGGTCGGGCGCGACCGGAACGAACCGTCAGCGCAAACGTTGACAGGTTCTTCGCCGATTTGGTGGGGCGATCCGAACAGGTTTCCCATGGGCCCTATTCTCATCATCGTCGTGGTGCTCCTGCTGGTTGGCGGGGGCGGCGGGTACTACGCGCATCGAAGCTACGGCCTCCCCGGTCTGGGCGGGGTCCTCGGTTTCATCCTGCTAGTGCTGGTCTTGCTCTGGCTCTTTGGCGGCATGGGAGTGGGCCACTTTGACACCATGAGAATGGGTCGCCTCTAGCCAGGCCACATGTGGTCCATGCGCTCACACTTCGACGCCATGCCCATCGACCGCTCGCGACCCGTTGCGGACCTGCCAATGGTCCGCTTAGAGGTGATCCACACGCGGATTTGCCGGGGCGGGGCAGGTTATGGATTTCAAGCTGGATGAACATGGCTTCTCGTGGACCGCGAGTTGCCGACTACCGTCGTGGTCAGGGTATCTTGACCGCAGTGGAGCCTATGGAGGCGCGGGAAATCAGGCCACATCAGACGGCAGGGTTGAGATTGTTTTTGCCCCCGAGGGACGAGACAACAGCCCGCTACGAGAAGACGAGTTGCGCTTGGTTCAGTGGCTACTCGACAATGAGGACAGCGTGTCTGACACCGTGAAGGCGGCCATCTTTGAGGCTTATCCAGCCCTGATCGCTGACTACGGCTATACGGCTGAGGAGCAGGCAGAGTTTATGCCGAGGGTTCTGGAGCCCGGCGAGTTGAAGCGGCTTATCGGCCTCCATACGGTGCACGTTCACCAGACGCGAAATGGCACCGAACCGTATCTCGGCTTTGAGTTTGGCTGCACTTGGGATGATGAGCATGGCTTGGGCGTGCTCACGCATGGAAATCGTGTGGTCGAGGTTGCCGGCTCCGACACGGCGAGATTGCTCTGGATGACTGAACAAGACGCAGAGACGGACGCCTAGGTCTGCTTTCCACCCTGAACCGACATTTATTGCGTCCGCTTAGGGGTCGAGAGCCTGGCGCCGCGCCGGCTTTGCCCTTGCGCGCGCTGCGGTGGTCGCTAGGTTCAACGTCAAGAACAGAGGCGGAGGCACCCGCCGGGGACGCGGGGGAATATCTTGACCACAGGCGCAGCTCCGGCGGGCGAAATCCCGGCCGGCGGACAGGATTTCGGAACGCCAAGGTACCGGCTCTATGTGCTGATCGTCCTGACGGTGATCTACACACTCAACTTCATCGATAGGAACCTGCTGGGCGTCGTCTCGCAGCCGATCATCGACCAGTTCGGGCTGTCAGACACCCAGTACGGCTTTCTTACCGGACCGCCCTTCGCCCTGTTCTACGCCTTCATGGGTGTGCCGATCGCCATGGCGGCGGACCGCTTCAATCGCGTGGCGATTATCTCCATTTGCATTGCGATCTGGTCGCTGATGACCGCCTTGTGCGGCTTTGCCTCCGGGTTTCTGTTTCTGTTGCTCTGCCGGGTCGGCGTGGCGATCGGCGAGGCGGGCAGCACGCCCCCGTCGAACTCCCTGATCGGCGACTATTTCAAGCCGCGCAGCCGGGCCGGCGCGTTGGGCGTCTTCGGCATGGGCGTCACCATCGGCGGGGCGTTTGCCTATGGGTTCGGCGGCCCGATCGGCGGCCTGACGAACGAGTCGGTGCTGGCCCTGCTCGCTCCTGTCGGCCTGGAGGGCCTGCCTGATTATATGGGCTGGACCGGCTCGTTCGGCTGGCGTTTTGCCTTCATCGGGCTGGGCATTCCCGGACTGCTCATCGCCGCCCTGATGTTCTTTACCGTGAAGGAGCCGCCGCGCGGATACTCCGACCCACCGGGCACTGTGCAGATGGAGAAGGCCAGCATCGTGGACACGCTGCGTCAGCTGGCGGTCAAACCGACCTTCTGGACCATGGCCATAGGGGCATCGCTCGTGGCCTTCGTCGGCTATGGCCTGTTCGGCTTCCAGGCTCCGATGGCTCAGCGGATCGCCGGCATCGGACCCGGCGAATTCGCGCTGACCTTCGGTGTGCCGCTGGCGCTGATCTCGGCGCTTGGCACATTCCTCGGCGGCTGGCTGACCGCGCGGCTGTCGGGCCGCTTCAGCACTGCCGTGGCGGTGATCCCCGGAGTCGGCCTGCTGCTCGCTATTCCGTTTTACATCACCGCATTCTACCAGATGGACCACGCCAGCGTGGTCGTGTCGGCGAACGGCGCAAAGTATGTGCAGGGCCACTGGCCGGCGCTGATCACCTGGGGTCTGGGGGCGATGTTCCACTATGCCTACATCGGCGCCCAGTACACGATTGGTCAGGGAGTCGTATCGGCCCGCTCTCGCGCCTCCGCCATCGCCATATTGCTGGTGATGGTGGCCCTGATCGGCAACGGCGTCGGGCCCCAGGTGGTCGGCCTGCTCTCCGACATGTTCATGAGCATGCAGTTGCAGGCGCAGGGGGCTGGCGGCGATCTGACCAATGCGATCTGCAGGGCGCGCGACCTGTCGGCCCTGCCGGAGATCCAGCAGCAGATCTGCCGCGCTGCCTATGGAGAGGGACTGCGACAGTCGCTGGTGGCCGTCACGCTGGTGTTTATCCCCGCTGCGGCCTTCTACTTCCTGGCTGCGCGCACCCTGGACAAGGATATGGTCGCAAGCCGGCACTGAGCGTCTGCGGCCGGTTGGGGGGCTTGGCGACTCTTGTCGCGCCAGGTTGTCAGATACATGCGCGGCGGCGGGGCCAGTCCCGGTCCAAATCCGCTCCGCAGACTTTGGGCAACGCCCCCTTAGGCGCGGACCGCTGCTTCTTTGTGGGCAAGGGCGCCGGACGTTTGGTCCGCCGTCGCAAGGCCGGGGTCGCCTGGGCCTCTACGCCTGACAGACATACGCCGCCGGTCGCAGGATCGGCGGCGCTTCTGTGTGTGGCTTCGGGCGTGTGAGCCAAGGTCCGTCCACCACCCTTCGCCGACCTTCAGAGCGCCCGCATTCGGCCTCGCCCTGCTTCAACCGCCTGATCGCCGCTTGGCTGTCGTTGGGTGAGGGGGTTCAAATGGGGACCCTGTCCAGGAGGCCCGTATGAACTTCGATTTTTCCGACGAGCAGAAGCAGCTGCAGGATCAGGCGCGGCGCTACCTCGCCGACAAATGTCCGCCGTCCGCCGTGCGGGCGGTGCTCGAGGGCGAACAGAGCTACGACCGCGCCCTCTGGCAGGGGCTGGCGGAGATGGGTTTCCTCGGCGCGGCGATCCCGGAGGCCTACGGCGGCGTCGGCCTGGGGCATCTGGAGCTGTGCGTGATCGCCGAGGAGCTGGGCCGGGCGCTGGCGCCGGTTCCCGTCGCCTCGTCCATCTATCTGGCCGCCGAATTCCTGACGGCCGCCGGCAGCGAGGGCCAGAAGACGGCCTGGCTGCCGAAACTGGCCAGCGGCGAGACGATCGGGACCTTCGCTTACGGCGAGGGCCTGGGCCGGGTGACCGAGACATCGATCAAGGCCAGCGTCTCGAACGGCAAGCTGTCCGGAACCAAGACGCCCGTGCCCGATGGCGACATCGCCGACGTCGCGGTAGTCGCGGCGCGGGAGGGCGGCAAGGTCTGCCTGTTCCTCGTCGACCTGACCGGCCCGGGCGTGACCCGGACGAGCGTCGACAGCATCGACCCGACCCGCGGCCAGGCGACCCTGACCTTTGCTGACGCCCCGGCCGAGCGGTTGGGCCTGGCCGGCGACGGCTGGCGGCTGGCCGCCGAGGTCATGGATCGCGCCGCCGTCCTGCTGGCTTTCGAACAGGTCGGCGGATCGGACCGGGCGCTGGAGATGGGCCGCGACTACGCCCTGGAGCGGATGGCCTTCGGTCGCCAGATCGGCTCCTTCCAGGCGGTCAAACACATGCTGGCCGACATGTATGTGTCGGCGACCCTGGCCCGCTCCAACGCCTACTACGGCGCCTGGGCGCTTTCGACCGGGTCGGCGGAGCTGCCGATGGCGGCGGCGACGGCGCGGGTCTCTGCCACCCAGGCCTTCCAGCACTGCGCCAAGAACAACATCCAGGTGCACGGCGGCATGGGCTTCACCTGGGCCTTCGACTGCCACCTGTTCTACCGCCGGTCCAACGGACTGGCCCTGGCCCTGGGCTCGCAATCGACCTGGGAAGACCTGCTGATCGACCGCCTGCGCCAGCGCAACGACGCCCCCGCGGCGGCCTAAGGGAGCGCGACAGCCGAAAGTGGACGCCGGTTTCGGCGCCCGTCGCGCGACAAAACAAAGACTCGGGCTCACAGGGCTCGAACAGGGAATGGGATCATGAACTTCGACGACACCCCCGAAGAAGCCGCCTTCCGCGCCACGGCCCGCGCCTGGATCCAGGCCAACGCGCCCAGGGAACTCGAGGCCGAGCTGAAGATGGGCGGCTTCGCCAGCAATGGCCTGAAAAGCGTCGACCCGATCGTCGCCTCCAAGGCCTGGCAGAAGACCAAGGCCGAGGCCGGCTGGGCCTGCCTGCACTGGCCCAAGGAATACGGCGGTCGCGGCGCGACCCCGATCGAACGGGTCATCTGGGGCCAGGAAGAGGGCGTCTATGGCGCGCTCAGCGGACTGTTCATCATCGGCCACGGCATGTGCGGCCCGACGGTCATGGCCTGGGCCGATGAGGCGACCAAGGAGCGGCTGCTGCCGCCGCTGGCCGCCGGCGAACACATCTGGTGCCAGCTGTTCAGCGAACCGGCTGGCGGCTCGGACCTGGCCGGCCTGCGCACGGCGGCGGTTCCGGCCACGGACGGCAGCGGCGACTGGATCATCAACGGCCAGAAGATCTGGACCAGCGGCGCCCAGCACAGCGACTACGGCATCGTCATCACCCGCACCGACCCGACCGTGCCCAAGCACAAGGGCCTGACCATGTTCTGGCTCGACATGAAGTCGCCGGGCATCGACATCCGGCCGATCAAACAGGCCAACGGCCAGTCGGGCTTCAACGAGGTCTATTTCACCGACGTCCGCATTCCCGACAGCCAGCGGCTCGGCGCCGTCGGCCAGGGCTGGAGCGTGTCCCTGACCACCCTGATGAACGAGCGGCTGTCGATCGGCTCGGGCATGCCGACCGGCTTCCCCGAACTGTTCGATTTCTGCATGAACCTGCAGACCGAGGACGGGCCGGCCATCGACGACCGTTCCGTGCGCTCGCGGCTTGCCGGCTACGCGGTCAAGGCCAGCGGCCTGAAATACACCGGCATGCGGGCCATCTCGGCCCTGTCGAAGGGCGAGACGCCGGGGCCGGAGAACTCCATCGGCAAGCTGGTCGCCGGGGCGACCATGCAGGAGCTGGCCATGTTCGCGCTCGACCTGCAGGGCCAGGGCGGGGTGGTCTCCGATCCCGAGATCGCCGCCGCCGGCGCGCGGTTCCAGGCCATGCTGCTGCGCAGTCCGGCCACCCGCGTCGAGGGCGGCACCGACGAGATCCTGCGCAACATCATCGCCGAGCGGGTGCTGGGCCTGCCCGGCGACATCCGCGTGGACAAGGACGTGGCCTTCAAGGACATTCCGACCAGCGGCAGGGGATAGGAGCGGGTTTCATGGCTGGCGAAGACGAGGGCCGACAGGTCAGCGTGACGCCGGCCGGCGAGGCGGAGCGGGGCCTGATCGAGGGCCTGTTCCAGTTCTATCTCTATGACTTCTCGGAGATGGAGCCGGCCGACGTCCATGACCTCGTCTTTGAGGAGGACGGCCGCTACCGGCCGTTTCCGCCGCTCGCCGCCTACTGGGACGAGGCTGATCGCTGGCCGCTGCTGATCCGCGTGGACGGCCGCCCGGCCGGGTTCGCCCTGATCAACACCCACTCGCACAAGGGCGGGCGCGTCGAGCGCAACATGGGCGAGTTCTTCGTCGCCCGGAAATACCGTGGCGGGGGCGTGGCGGCCGAGGCCCTGCGCCAGCTGCTGGCCCTGTATCCCGGTCGCTGGGAGGTGGCCGTGCTGGCCCGCAACGCCCGCGCCCTGACCTTCTGGCCGCGCGCCATCGCCGAAGCGCCGGGCGTCCGCGACCTCGTCAGGGATGACCGTGACGACAACCAGTGGAAGGGCCCGATCTGGTCGTTCGTCGCTGGCGGGACCTGACCCGCTCAGCCGTCGGACGGCGCCAGGGTGGTGACGATGTCGGCGCCATCCTTGAGCGTCAGGGTCACCGGGGTGCGCTCGGCGATATCGGCCAGGCGCGCGCGCTGGTCCTCGGTCAGGTCGCCGGTCAGATGCAGGGTGCGGGCGATCTTCGACCGGCCGTCCGGCTTGCGATGCTCAAGGTCGACGGTGATGTCGGTCAGCGGCCACTGTTTGCGCGCGGCGTACATGCGCAGGGTGATGGACGTGCAGGCGGCCAGCCCGGCCAGCAGCAGGTCATAGGGGCCGGGGCCGGCGTCCCGGCCGCCCAGCGCCGGCGCCTCGTCGGCGGTCAGGGCGTGACGGCCCATGGCGATCCCTGTCTCCCAGGCCGCGGGCCTGCTGGTGGCGGTGACATGGGCCATGGTCGTCCTCCTTCGTCCTGTTTCAGAGCCCCAGCACCAGCCGGGCCATGATGTCGCGCTGGATCTGGTTGGAGCCGCCGTAGATCGAGGCGGCGCGGTTGTTCAGATAGCGGGCCATGGCCACCAGGCTGTGGTCGGGGCCGACCGGCGGCTGATTGGAGCCGGGTTCGCGGGCCTCCATCTGATCGACGCCGGCGTAGTGGTTGGCGATCTCGATGGCCAGTTCGTCGAGGCGCTGGGTGCATTCGGTGGCCTGGGTCTTGAGCATCGACGACGCCGGGCCCGGATTCTTGCCCCCGGCCAGGGCGCTCATCACCCGGTGCTCGGTCACCTCGATGGATTCAACGAGGATCTCGGCTTCGGCGAGGCGGGCGCGGAAGTCCGCATCGTCGATCAGGGGCGAGCCCTCATCCGACACCTCGTCCGCCGCCATGGCCTTGAGCCGGGCGATCCCGCCGCGCAGGCCGGGCGCTGAACTGCCGCCGCGTTCGAACTCCAGCAGGTATTTGGCCACCGTCCAGCCGTCGTTCTCCTCGCCCAGCCGTCCACTCTTGGGGACCCGGACATTGTCGAAGAACACCTGGTTGACCTCATGCTCGCCGGCCAGGGTGATGATCGGCTTCACCTCGATGCCCGGGGTATCCATCTCCAGCAGCAGGAAGGTGATGCCGCGCTGCGGTTTGCCCGAGGAGTCGGTGCGCACCAGGCAGAACATGCGGTTGGCGTGATGGGCGTGGGTGGTCCAGATCTTCGAACCATTGAGAACATAGTCGTCGCCGTCGCTGTCGGCCCGCATCTGCAGGCTGGCCAGGTCCGACCCCGATCCGGGTTCGGAATAGCCCTGACACCAGTAGTCTTCCCCCGACAGGATGCGCGGCAGGTAGAAGGCCTTCTGCTCGGCCGTGCCGTAGCGCTGGATACAGGGGCCGACCATGCGCAGGCCCATCGGCGACAGGCTCGGGGCGCCGGCGCGGACGCATTCGGCGGCGAAGATGTAGCGCTGCATCTCGTTCCAGCCGCAGCCGCCGTATTCCACCGGCCAGCTGGGGGCGACCCAGCCCTTGGCGTGCAGGATGCGCTGCCAGGGCAGGCTGAACTTCTTTTCGATGAAGACGCTGGTCACCAGTTGGCCGGCCCGGCGCAGTTCGGGGGTCAGGCTGTCGTCGAGAAAGGCGCGGACTTCATCGCGGAAGGCCAGCTCTTGCGGGGTCAGGTCGAGATTCATGGGCGCTTTATCCTCTCAGGACGGCAATTGATCAGACAGCCGCCCCTTCGCCTAGACGGGGCGACGCCACGTGACGCAAACGGTTTCGATCAGGCCGCAGCGGCCCGGCGGCCGGGCGACAATCCACGGCATCCCGGCCCTCGGCTCCGCCTTTCACTTGCCAGCCGCGCCGACGCAGGCTCCAAGCTGAGGCGATGTCCGACGTGCGCGCCTACCGGGCCGGCCTGGTCCATTGTCTTGATGATCCGCGCAGCGCCGGACCGGACGCCTGCGTGCATCATCCCGATGGCCTGCTGCTGATCGAGAATGGCCATGTGGCGGCCTGCGGCGACTGGAACGCCCTGTCCCCGACCCTGGCCGCCGACGTGCCGGTCGAACACCTGCCCGGTCAGATCCTGACGCCGGGGTTCGTCGACGCCCATGTGCATTTCCCACAGCTGGACATGATCGCCTCGTTCAGCGGCCAGCTGCTCGACTGGCTGGAGAGTCACACCTTTCCCGCCGAGCGCGCCTTCGCCGACCGGGCCCATGCCGACGACGCCGCGCGGGCCTTTCTCGATGAACTGCTGCGCAACGGCACGACGACGGCCATGGTCTTCGGCTCGGTGCACCGAACCTCCGTGGACGCCCTGTTCGAGGCGGCCCTGGCCCGCGACATGCGGCTGATCGCCGGCAAGGCGCTGATGGACCGCGGGCCGGACGGCCTGCGCGACAGCGTCGACCAGGGTCGGGACGAGACCGAGGCCCTGATCGCCGACTGGAGCCGCCATGGACGGCTGGGCTATGCCGTGACGCCCCGCTACGCCCTCTCCTCCTCGCCAGAGCAGCTGACCGCGGCCGGCGAGATCCTGGCGCGCCATGACCATGTCTGGATGCAGACCCATCTGGCCGAGAACCCGCGCGAGGTCGCTCTCGTCGCCGAGGCCTTCCCCGACGCCCGCGATTATCTCGACGTCTATGACCGCTTCGGCCTGGTCACGGATCGATCCGTCTTCGCCCATTGTGTTCACATGACCGACCGGGCCCTGCACAGGATGGCCGGATGCGGGGCGGCGATCGCCCATTGTCCGACCTCGAACCTGTTTCTCGGCAGCGGCCTGTTCGACCTGGCCCGGGCCGACGCCCACGGCGTTTCGTTCGGCCTGGGCACCGATGTCGGGGCGGGCGTCAGTTTCTCGGTCCTGCGCACGGCCGCGGCGGCCTGCGACGTCGCCCAGATGAAGGCCAGCCCGCTCAATCCGCTGCGCGCCTTCTACCTGGCCACGCTCGGCGGGGCGCGGGCGCTGGGCCTGGCCGACCGCATCGGCAGTTTCCAGACCGGTCGCGAGGCCGACTTCGTGGCCCTGGATCCCGCGGCGACGCCCTTGCTCGCCCGCCGGCTGCGCGGCGTGACCGACATCGCCGAGATCCTGTTCGCCCTCATGGTGCTGGGCGACGACCGGGTGATTTCCCGGACCTGGCTGGCCGGCGCCGTGGCCCACAGGCGGAATTGAGCCCGAACGAAGCGTTGAATTGGCGACGGGTTGGTTAGCGGGAATTAGGATTAACGACACCTTCCGTTAGATGGTTGACGGCCATTCATTGTATAAATTGAACATATTTCAAGGCCCGGCCTGTATTTCTAAAATCCTTGTTTGAGAAAGCGTCGAAAACCGGCGTCTCACTACGGGGGTTTCGCAGGATGCGTGTCGCCACCATCGCCAGTCTTGGCGCGTCCGCTCTTTTGGGCATCGGAGCGTTGTTTGTAGCCAAGGTGTGGCTTCCCAACGCGCAACAAGGGCCGAGCAAGGCCGCCGCCGCCACTGTGTCCACCAGTTCACTGGCCTCGGTGGTCGCCGCGAGCGGCGCGGTCGCTTTCGGCCAGCCGCTGGAGGCCAAGAACCTCACGGTCATCAAGATGCCCGCCGACTCCGTGCCGGAAGGCGCCTACAGCCGGATCGACCAGGTCGTAGGCCTGGACGGCGGCGCGCCCGTCACCCTGACGGCCCTGGTCGCCCATGAGCCGATCCTGCCCTCGAAGGTCAGCGGCGCCGGCGCCAAGCCCTCGGTCGCGGCGACCATCTCGCCGGGCATGCGGGCCTACACCATCAAGGTCAACGACGTGGCCGGGGGCGGCGGCCACGTTCTTCCCGGCGACCGCGTCGATGTGTTCCTGGTTCAGGAACTCACCAGCAGCGGCTCGCTTGAAGGCGCGTCCGGCGCCAAGACCTTCATCTCCTCGCTGGTCATCCAGAATGTCCGGGTGCTGGGCATGGACCTGATCGCCGACCCGGCCTCGACCGAGAAGTTCCCGCCCAAGACCACCACACTCGAGGTCGACGTCATGGACGCTGGCAAGCTGGCCGCCGCGGGCGAGGCCGGCACCCTGTCGCTGTCGCTGCGTCGCAGCGGGGCCACCGAGATCGCCGATGTCCGCCCGATGACCCTGCAGGAGATGCTGCGAAACGGTCAGGGGGCGAGCCCGTCGGCCAGCCGCCGCGCCGCCGCGCCGGTCCGTCGCGCCCGGGCGACCTCGACCGCTCCCGCCTCCCGCGGTCTGGTCGTCACCCAGGGTGACAAAAGCACCGTCGTCACCGTGCCCTCTGAGCGGATCGGGAGCTAGATCATGCGCCGCATTGCCCTTCTTTGCGCGGCCGCGCTCGCCTGCGCCCCCGTCGCCTCCCCCGCCTGGAGCCAGACCGCGGTGGCCAGCGCCCTGGTCGGCGACCTCGCCCCCAGCCGGTCGATCACCGTCGCCAAGGACAAGTCGGCCGCCTTCCGCCTGACCGCCAGCGCCGGCGAGATCGTCGTCGCCCAGCCCGACATCGCCCAGATCGTCGCCAACACCGACCGTAGCATCTATGTCCGCGGCGTCGCCCTGGGGACGACCAACATCCTGGTCTATGACCCCGCCCACCGGCTGATCGAGGTCATCGACGTTCGGGTCGCCCAGGACATCGAGTCGCTGCAGGCCGATCTGGCGGCGGCCCTGCCCGGCGAAACCATTCGCGTCCTGCCCATGGCCGGCGGCGTGCTGCTGTCAGGCGAGGTCTCGAACACCACGGTCGCCAACCGGGCCCGGGTCATCGCCGAACGCTACGCCCCCCAGCAGGTGTCGTCCGACCTGACCGTCCAGGCCGCCCAGCAGGTCATGCTCGAGGTGCGGATCATCGAGGCCAGCCGCGTGGCCCTGAAGGACTTCGGGGTCAATCTCGACGTTCAGAACAACTCCGGCATCGTCTTCAGTTCCGGCAAGGGACTGATCGGCGTCAACGCCGCCCAGGGGACCCTGGGCCTGACCACCAATGTCGGCCCGACCGCCATCGAGGCCACGCTTCGCGCGCTCGAGGAAAAGGGCGTCATTCGCACCCTGGCCCGACCGAACCTGGCCGCCATCTCCGGCGAGGAAGCCACCTTCCTGGCCGGGGGCGAATTCCCGTACCCGGTGCCCAACGGCCAGGGCGACATCACCATCGAGTTCAAGGCCTTCGGCGTGACGCTCAAGTTCATGCCGATCGTCCAGGACGGCGGACTGATCCGGCTCAAGGTCGCGCCGGAGGTCAGCCAGCTCGACACCAGCCGGAGCCTTCGACTGTCGAACGTCGAAGTGCCCAGCCTGCTGATCCGTCGCGCCTCGACGACCATCGAACTGAAGAACGGCGAGACCTTCGCCATCGCCGGCCTGTTCCAGCAGGACTACGCCAACACCGTCAGCCAGCTGCCGTGGATCGGCGACGTGCCGGTACTGGGCTCGCTGTTCCGGTCCTCGCGCTGGAAGAAGGCCGAGACCGAGCTGCTGATCCTGGTCACGCCGCGCCTGACCACGGCCGCCGGCAGCCGCGCCCTGGCGCCCGACCCCTTCGCCGGATCCATCGAGCCCAACGCCATCGACCTGATCCTGAACGGCCTTGCGATCGACCGGGCCATGGCGCCGACCGGCTCCGCCGAACCGGCCGCCACGCCCCCCGCTTCCTGAGGATAGAGTCATGAGTTTCGCAGGACGACGCGTACTGATCATCGGGCCGGGGCTGGTCGACATGGCCGCCCGGGCCCTGAAGGGCGCGATCATTGAAACGATCGAGGCCGAGGCCCTGAGCGGTCGCTGGACCTTCGGCGAAGCGCCCGAACTGGTGCTGATCGACGCGGCCGGATCCACGCCCGAAGCTCTGGCCGGCGCCATCGCCAACCTCGGGCGGGCGCCGACGCCGCCGCCGACACTGCTGACCGGCGCGCAGCTGCCGGTGGCCCTGGTCCGCGCCCTGATGCGGATGCCGCGATCGGATGTGCTGGAAGCGCCCTTCACCGAGGCCGACCTCGCCGGCGCCGCCACGCCGCTGATGGCCGCCCATATCGCCCCCGTCCAGGGCGCGCCGTCGCGGTGCTGGTCAGTCATGGGCGCCGTGGGCGGATCGGGCGCCACGACCATCGCCATCGAGATCGCCTGCGCCCTGGCCGCGCGCCTGCCGGGCCCGCGGCGCGTCTGCCTGATCGACCTGAACCTCGCCGACGGCGCGGCGGCGGCCTATCTGGGCGCACCGGCCAACATGCTGCTCGTCCGGGCCTCCCAGGCCCCCGACCGCATCGACGCCTCGCTGCTCGACGCCTTCGTCTCCAGCGCCCCTGGCGGCGTCGACCTGCTGGCCGCCGCCCGCGACAGCCACGCCTTTGACACCACCACGCCCGAGGCCGTGCTGCGCATCCTCGAAGTCGCCTGCCAGGTCTATGACGCCGTGGTCATCGACATGCCGCGCCACCGCCGGGCCTGGAGCCTCGACGTGTTGTCGGGATCGGACGAGCTGCTGGTGATCTCCGAGCTGACCGTGCCGGCCCTGCTGGCCGCCCGTTCCCTGGCCGCCGAGATCGAGACTGAACTGCCCGCCGGACCGCCGCCACGCATCGTGCTCAACCGTCTGGCCAAGCGCGTCTTCGGCCCGGCGCCGTCGATGGTCGAAGCCGAGCGGGCCCTGCAGCGTCGGGCCGTCGGCGGCGTCACCTCCGACTGGGAAGCCGCCGCCGCCTCGGCCAATCTCGGCGGACCGATCAGCGAACTGCGGCCCAAGTCGCGCATCGTCAAGGACATCGGCGACCTCGTCGATCGTCTGCTGTCCTCCCCCGCCCAGCGCGGCGAAGTCGAAGCGAAGGTCGCCTGATGGGTCGTTTCTCCGCCAGGCGCGCCGTCGCCCCCGCCCCCGCGCCGACGCCTGAACCCGCCGCGCCCATCATCGTGGTCGAGGCCGCGCCCGTCGCCGCGCCCAAGGTCACCGACGAACAGCTGGACATGCGACTGCGCCTGCACGCCCGACTGATCGAGGAGATCGATCTCTCCAAACTCGGTGAGCTGGACGAGGGCGAGATGCGCCGTCAGGTGCGCCGTCTGGTCGGCGATTTCGCTCGCGACAGCCGGTTGGCGCTGAACAGCGGCGAGCTCGACCAGATGGGGGCCGAGGTCTTCGACGAGATGGTCGGTCTTGGTCCCATCGAACCGCTGCTCAAGGACGAGTCGATCAATGACATCCTGATCAACGGCCCGTTCCAAGTCTATGTCGAGCGCCGCGGCGAACTTGAGCTGACGCCGATCCGCTTCCGCGACAACGATCACCTGCTGCGCATCGTCAATCGCATCGTCGCCGCCGTCGGCCGGCGCATCGACGAGTCGAGCCCGATGGTCGACGCCCGTCTCGCCGACGGCAGCCGGGTCAACGCCGCCATCGCCCCGATCGCCATCGACGGGGCCTGCGTCTCGATCCGCAAATTCTCCAAGAAGCCGCTGAGCTTCGAACGGCTGGTCGAGGTCGGCGCCATGCCGGCCTGTGTCGCCGAATTCCTGCATGGCGCGGTCAAGGCCCGGGTCTCGACGGTCATCTCCGGCGGCACCGGCTCGGGCAAGACCACCCTGCTCAACGCCTGTTCGGCCGCCATCAGCCACGGCGAGCGGCTGATCACCATCGAGGACGCCGCCGAGCTGCAGCTGCAGCAGCCCCATGTCGTGCGCATGGAGACCCGGCCGCCCAACATCGAGGGCAAGGGCGAAATCCGCCAGCGGGAGCTGGTCAAGAACGCCCTGCGCATGCGCCCCGACCGGGTCATCCTGGGCGAGGTCCGGGGCGAGGAAGCCTTCGACATGCTGCAGGCCATGAACACCGGCCACGAAGGCTCGATGGCCACCATCCACTCCAACTCGGCCCGCGAGGCCATCACCCGTCTCGAACAGATGGTGGCCATGGGCGGCATGAGCCTGAGCCCCGACGCCGTGCGGGGCCAGATCGCCTCGGCCATCGGCATGGTCGTCCAGGTCATGCGTCTGTCCGACGGCAAGCGGAAGGTGATGAGCATCACCGAGATCACCGGCATGGAGGGCCATGTCGTGCAGATGCAGGACATCTTCGTGTTCAACCGTCTGAAGACCGAGCCGGACGGCACGGTGATCGGCGAGTTCCGCGCCACCGGCCTGCGGCCCAAATGTCTCGACGAGATGGTCCGCCGGGGCATCCACTACGACACCGCCAACTTCGACCCGCAGCGGGCGCTGTAATGGCTGAAGCCGCGCCCCGCATCATCTTCCTGATCCTGCTCTTCGCGGCGGTGTTCACCGCCGGTCAGGCCGCCTGGGGACTGGTCCGGGTGGCGGGAACCCGGCGCAAGGTCAATCGCCGTCTGGCCCTGGCCGAGAGCGTGGGATCCCTGGCCGACCTGGTCGTCGAGCTGCGCAAGGAGCGCGGCCTCGACGAGAACGGCGACAGCCGCATCCTGGTGCGCTGGTTCTCGGATCTGGTGGTCCGGTCAGGGGTCAGCTACCAGCCGCGGCGCTGGGCGGTCTATGCCGCGGGTCTGGCCCTGGTCAGCTATCTGCTGGTCTTCCTGTGGACCAAAAACCCGCTGTTCGGCCTGGCCGCCGCGCCGCTGGTCGGCGCCGGCCTGCCGTTGATGTGGCTGAAGTTCAAGGCCGGGGCCCGGGCCAAAGCCGTCGGGCTGCAGCTGCCCAACGCCCTGGAGATCATCGTCCGCAGCCTGGAGGCCGGCCACCCGGTGCCGACCGCCATCGGTCTGGTCGGACGCGAAATGCCCGACCCTCTGGGTACGGAGTTCGGCATGGCCGGCGACGAGATCGCCTATGGCGCCACCCTCGAACAGGCCATCGGCCGCATCGCCGACCGCTGCCGCCATCCCGACGTCGACCTGTTCGCCGCCACCATCCGCCTGCAGGAACGCTCGGGCGGCAACCTGACCGGCCTGTTGAAGATGAACGCCAAGGCCGTCCGCGAACGCCACAAGATGCGGCTGAAGATCAAGGCCGCCTCCGGCGAAGGCCGGGCCTCGGCCATCATCCTGACCTCGGCGCCCTTCGCCGTGCTGGCCATCCTGCAGGTCGCCAGTCCGCATTTCTACGGCGACGTCATCCACGAGAAGACCGTCCAGATGGGCCTGATGCTGCTGGGCGGCTGGATGTTTATCGGCAACATGGTCATGCGCCGCATGATCGATATGAGGATCTGAGGCCATGGATCCGGTTCAACTGCAAAATCTGCTCACCTGGGCCGCTGTCGGCCTGATCACGCTGGGCTGCGGCGGCGCCTTGCTGATCTGGGCGCGCGAAGCCCGGGTCGGCAGCCGCCGGCGGGCCCGGCTGGCCGGACACACCATCGTCTCGCCCGGCTCCGGCGGGGCGAGGGCGGCGCTGTCGGGCGTGGTCAGCGGCGTCAAACGGCTGGGCGACCGCATGGCCATCCAGGACCCGGCCCAGATCTCCACCGTCAGGGCCAAGCTGATCCAGGCCGGCTGGTTCAGCCGCGAGGCCGTCGCCGTCTATCTGGGCGCCAAGGCCGCGGCCCTGATGCTGGCCACCCTGGCCACCGTCCTGACCGTGCCCTGGGCGATCACCGGCGGCGGCGGCATGGGCGCCATCCTGCTGGCCGGGACCTTCGCCATCGCCGCCATGCTGGGCCCCGACCAGGTCATCAAGAGCCGTCGGCGCAAGCTCGAGCTCGAATACATGGACGGCTTCCCCGACCTGCTCGACCTGCTGGTCGCCTCGGTCGAGGCCGGGCTGTCGCTCGACGCCTCCGTCAACCGCGTCGGCGAGGAGCTGACCCGGCGCCACCCGCATCTGGCCGAGCATCTGCGGTTCCTGACCCTGGAACTGCGCGCCGGCCGCTCGCGCCGCGACGCCTGGGGCAGTTTCGCCGAGCGGCTGGGCATCGACGACGCCCGGTCGCTGGCCACCATGCTGCGGCAGTCCGAGGAGATGGGCACCAGCCTTGGCGAGACCCTGTCGGTATTCTCCGAGGACATGCGGATGAAGCGGATGATGCGGGCCGAGGAAAAGGCCATGAGCCTGCCGGCCAAGCTGATGGTGCCGCTGATCCTGTTCATCTTCCCCTGTCTGATGGGGGTGTTGATCCTGCCGGCCGGCTTCCGGATCAGTCAGACGCTGATGGCGATGTAGGCGGGAGCGGGACGAAACCGTTCGTGCGTCCTTCGACACGCCGCTTCGCGGCTGCTCAGGATGACGATTACCTATGCAAGTCATCCTGAGCAGCCCCCGCAGGGGGCGTGTCGAAGGACGCACATTTCATTGCGGCTCAGGCCACCACCGGCACGCCGCCGCGCCAGGACCGGTGCAGCAGGTCGCCGCCGAGCCAGTAGCTGAGCTCGGCGGGGCGTTCGATGTCCCAGGCGGCGAGATCGGCGGCCTTGCCGGCTTCCAGCGTGCCGGCCCGCGCGGCCAGGCCCAGCGCCTGGGCCGCCACCCGCGTCGTCCCGGCCAGCGCCTCCTCCGGGGTCAGGCGGAACTGGCTGCAGGCCAGCATCATCGCCGCGCGCAGGGACAGCAGCGGCGAGGTGCCGGGGTTGCAGTCGCTGGCCACGGCCATCGGCACGCCCGCCGCGCGTAAAGCGGCCACCGGCGGCTCGCGGGTCTCGGCCAGGGCCACGAACGCGCCGGGCAGGAGGACGGCGACCGTCCCCGCCCTGGCCATGGCCTCGACCCCGGCCTGGGCAGTGAATTCCAGATGATCCGCCGACAGCGCGCCGTACGACGCCGCCAGGGCCGCGCCGCCGCCGTCGGACAGCTGGTCGGCGTGCAGCCGCACCGGCAGGCCGAGCGACCTTGCCTTGTCGAACAACCGTGAGACCTCGGCCGGGGTGAAGGCGATCGATTCCAGATAGGCGTCGACGATATCGACCAGACCGGCCGCATGGGCCGCCGGCAGCGCCTCGTCGATGATCATGGCGACATAGGCGTCGCGGTCCTGGTCCTTGGGAACCGCGTGCAGGCCGAGGAAACTGGTCACCACCCGCACGTCGCCGTCGAGATAGCGGGCGGCGCGGAGCATTTTCAGTTCGGTTTCGAGGTCCAGGCCGTAGCCGGACTTGATCTCGATCGTGGTCACGCCCTCGGCGATGAAACTGGCCAGCCGTCGGCGGGCGGCGCGGATCAGGTCCGCTTCGCTCGCCGCCCGGGTCGCGGTCACGCTGGAGCGGATGCCGCCGCCGGCCAGGGCGATCTCTTCGTAGGTGGCCCCACCCAGCCGCGCCTCGAACTCGGCCGTGCGGTCGCCGCCGAAGACCAGATGGGTGTGGCAGTCGATCAGGCCGGGCGTCACCCAGCGGCCGTCGAGCCGCGCGGCGCTGACCGGCCGGAACTCCGGCGCCTCGCTGGCGGGGCCGATCCAGAGGATGGCGCCGTCCTTCACGGCGATCACCGCGTCCTCGATGACGCCATAGGGCGCGCCGCCGGCGACCATGGTCGCGGCGCGGCAGTCGGAGAGGAGCAGGTCGATTCGGGTCATCACTGGGTCTTGCCACCTTACCCTACGGCGGCCTAGCTACGAGCCGGGACGTGATGGTTTCCAGCGAAACCTGATTCCCTCGCTCCGGCGACGGTCGGGGCCGGGCCTGTTTCCCCTCGAAACAGCCGCGCAGATGACAGGGCCGATCCAGGTGGATCTATTCTTAGACCAGGCGCGTCTGCCGGAGGGCTGGGCGCGCAATGTGCGGATCGCCGTCGCCGACGGCGTTATCGCCGCGATCACCCCGGACGCCGATCCGGCCGGCAGCGCGCGGTCGGTCGGCGCGGCGATCCCGGCGATGACCAATCTGCACAGCCACGCCTTTCAGCGGGCCATGGCCGGCCTGGCCGAACAGTCGAGGGCCGGGGTCGACGACTTCTGGGCCTGGCGCGGGGCGATGTACGGCTTCCTGCAGCGGCTGACCCCCGACGATGTCGAGGCCATCGCGGCCATGCTCCAGGTCGAGCTGATGGAACAGGGCTACGGCGGCATCGTCGAGTTCCACTATCTGCACAATGACATCGACGGCCGCCCCTATGCCGACCGGGCGGCGATGGCCCACGCCATCCGCCGGGCGGCGGCGGTGAGCGGCATCACCCTGACCCTGGCCCCGGTGCTCTACACTTCCAGCAGCTTTGGCGGCGCGCCGCCGCTGGACGGCCAGAAGCGGTTCCTGATGGACCCGGACGCCTTCCTCGATCTGCTGGGCGAGACGAATGCCGAGGCCCTCGCCTTCCACAGCCTGCGGGCGGTCACGCCGCGCCAGATCGAATATGTGCTCGAACGGGTCAGTCCTGACATCCCCGTCCATATCCATGTCGCCGAACAGACCGGCGAGGTCGACGACTGCCTGACCTGGTCGGGCGAGCGGCCGGTGGAATGGCTGCTGGGCCGCAACCTGCTGACCCCCCGCTGGACCCTGGTCCACGCCACCCACATGACCGACGCCGAGGCTGGCCGCGTCGCCCGCGCCGGGGCGACGGTGGCGCTCTGTCCGTCGACGGAGGGCAACCTCGGCGACGGGGTGTTCAACGCCGCCGCCTTCCTGCGCGCCGGGGGGACCTTCGGCATCGGCTCGGACAGTCATGTCTCGACCAGTCCGGTCGAGGAGCTGCGCTGGTTCGAGTACGGCCGGCGGTTGCAGGCCCGCAAACGCGCCCTCGGAGCCGGCGGCGGCGAGCATGTCGGCGCCTGGTTGTGGCTGGCCGCCGCCGCCAGCGGCGCGCGGCCGACCGGCCGGGCGACCGGCGTCCTTGAAGTCGGGGCCGCGGCCGACATCGTCGTGCTCGACACCGACCATCCCGCCCTCGCCGGCCGCGAGGACGACCTGACCCTCGACAGCTTCGTGTTCAGCGGCCAGGGCTGCGTGCGCGAGGTCTGGACCGGCGGGGTTCGCCGCGTCGAAAACGGCCGTCACCAGGCGCGCGACGGCGTCGCCGCCGCCTATCGCAAGACCATCGAAAGACTGAAGGCATGAGCACCAGCAACAGCCGTATCGTCCGGGCCGCGCGCGGGACCGAGCTGAGCTGCCAGTCCTGGCAGACCGAGGCCGCTCTCCGCATGCTGATGAACAACCTCGACCCCGAGGTCGCCGAGCGGCCCGAGGACCTGGTCGTCTATGGCGGCATCGGCAAGGCGGCCCGAAACTGGCAGGCTTTCGACGCCATTGTCGCGACGCTCAAACGGCTCAAGGATGACGAGACCCTGCTGGTCCAGTCGGGCAAGCCGGTCGGCGTCTTCCGCACCCATGCCGACGCCCCCCGGGTGCTGATCGCCAACTCCAATCTGGTGCCGAAATGGGCGACCTGGGAACATTTCAACGACCTCGATCGCCAGGGGCTGATGATGTACGGCCAGATGACGGCCGGCTCCTGGATCTACATCGGCAGCCAGGGCATCGTTCAGGGCACCTACGAGACCTTCGTCGAGGTCGGCCGCCAGCATTTCGGCGGCGACCTGACCGGCAAATGGATCCTGACCGGCGGGCTGGGCGGCATGGGCGGGGCCCAGCCGCTGGCGGCGACCATGGCCGGGGCCTCGATGCTGGCGGTCGAATGCCAGGCCCGTTGCATCCAGCGACGGCTGGAGACCCGCTATCTCGACGAGGCGACCGAGGACCTCGACGACGCCCTGGCCCGGATCGCCAAGGCGACGAAGGAGGGCCGGGCCCTGTCGGTCGGCCTGCTCGGCAACACCGCCGACGTGTTTCCCGAACTGGTCCGGCGCGGCGTGCGCCCCGACGTGGTCACCGACCAGACCAGCGCCCATGACACCATCAACGGCTATCTGCCGAAGGGCTGGACCGTCGAGCGCTGGGAACAGGCCCGGGCCGCGGATCCGGCCTCGGTCGACCGGGCCGCGCGGGCGTCGATCGTGCCACATGTCCAGGCCATGCTCGACTTCCACGCCATGGGGGTGCCGACCCTCGACTACGGCAACAACATCCGCCAGGTGGCCAAGGACAAGGGGCTGGAACACGCCTTCGATTTCCCCGGCTTCGTGCCGGCCTATATCCGCCCGTTGTTCTGTCGCGGCGTCGGACCGTTCCGCTGGGCGGCGCTGTCGGGCGATCCGGAGGACATCTACAAGACCGACCAGGCGATGAAGGACCTGTTCCCGGACAATGTGCATCTGCATCGCTGGCTGGACATGGCCCGCGAGCGGATCGCCTTCCAGGGGCTGCCGGCGCGGATCTGCTGGATCGGGCTGGGCGACCGTCACCGCGCCGGGCTGAAGTTCAACGACATGGTCGCCAGCGGCGAGCTCAAGGCCCCGGTGGTGATCGGCCGCGACCACCTCGACAGCGGCTCGGTGGCCAGCCCCAACCGCGAGACCGAGGCCATGCAGGACGGCTCCGACGCGGTGTCCGACTGGCCGCTGCTCAACGCCCTGCTCAACACCGCCAGCGGGGCCACCTGGGTGTCGCTGCACCACGGCGGCGGGGTCGGGATGGGCTACAGCCAGCACGCCGGGGTGGTCATCGTCGCCGACGGCACGCCCGAGGCCGCCCGGCGGCTGGAGCGGGTGCTGTGGAACGACCCGGCCACCGGCGTCATGCGCCACGCCGACGCCGGCTATGACATCGCCATCGACTGCGCCCATGAGCAGGGGCTGGATCTGCCCTCGCTGGAGACCCGCTGATGAAGACCGTGACCCTCGGCGATTCCGCCATCGGCCTGGCCGACATCGAGGCGGCCATGGCCGGTCCGGTGGCGGCGCGTCTCCACCCCCGCGCCGATGTCGCCGTTGGGGCGTCCGCCGCCGCCATCGACGCCATCCTCGCCGACGGCCGCACCGTCTATGGCGTCAACACCGGCTTTGGCCTGCTGGCCAAGAAGACGATTCCCGCCGACAAGCTTGCCGACCTGCAGCGCAACCTGATCCTGTCGCATTGCTGCGGCGTCGGCGCCGCCCTGCCCGACGACGTGGTGCGGTTGATCCTGCTGCTGAAGATCGCAGGCCTGTCGCGCGGGTTCTCGGGCGTGCGGCCCGAGCTGATCGCCATGCTCATGCGGCTGCTCGAGCGCGACATCCTGCCGGTGATCCCGGAGAAGGGCTCGGTCGGCGCCTCGGGCGACCTGGCCCCGCTGGCCCATCTAGCCTCGACCCTGATCGGGGTCGGCGAGCTGAAGGTCGGCGGCAAGGTCCTTCCGGCCACGGAGGGCCTCAAGGCCGCCGGCCTGGCGCCGATCGCCCTGCGCGCCAAAGAGGGTCTGGCCCTGATCAACGGCACCCAGGTCTCGACGGCCCTGGCGCTCAAGGGGCTGGTGCTGGCCCGGCGCATTTTCGCCGCCGCCCTGACCGCCGGGGCGCTCAGCGTCGACGCGGCCGCCGGCAGCGACGTGCCCTTCGACCCGCGCATCCACGCCGCCCGCGGCCAGCCCGGCCAGATCGCCGTGGCCGCCGCCCTGCGCGGCCTGCTGGAAGGCAGCGAGATCCGCGGCAGCCACATCGGCTGCGACCGGGTGCAGGACCCCTACAGTCTGCGCTGCCAGCCGCAGGTGATGGGCGCCGTGCTCGACCTGCTGGACAACGCCCAGCGCACCCTGCTGATCGAGGCCGGGGCGGTGACCGACAATCCGCTGGTCTTCGCCGACACCGGCGAGGCCCTGTCGGGCGGCAATTTCCACGCCGAGCCGGTGGCCTTCGCCGCCGACACCCTGGCCCTGGCGATCGCCGAGATCGGGTCGCTCAGTGAACGGCGCACCGCCCTGCTGGTCGATCCGGTGATGAGCGGTCTGCCCGCCTTCCTGGTCGCCGAGAGCGGGATCAATTCCGGCTTCATGATCGCCCAGGTCACGGCCGCGGCCCTGGTCAGCGAGAACAAGAGCCTCAGCCATCCCTCCAGCACCGACAGCCTGCCGACCAGCGCCAACCAGGAGGACCATGTCTCGATGGCCACCTACGCGGCGCGGCGACTGACCCAGATGGCCGAGAACGCCGCCGCTGTGGTCGGCATCGAACTGCTGGCGGCGGCGCAGGGCATCGAGTTTCGGCGACCGCTGCGGTCGTCGGCGCCGCTGGAGGCCGCCCACCGGGTTATCCGCGCCGCGGTCCCGGCCTATGATCAGGACCGCTATTTCGCGCCGGACATCGCGTCGGCGACGGCGCTGGTTCTGGACGGCGCGTTCAGCGGGTTTGTGGAGCTTTGATGATGTCCGACGTCCTCACCACCGCCGGGACCAGCCCGCTGGTCGTCAGTTTCCCGCATGTGGGGACCGACATCCCCGACGCCATCGCCGCGCGGATGACGCCGGAGGCCCTGCGGCTGGACGATACCGACTTCGAACAGCCCGCCCTCTACGATTTCGCCGCCGATCTGGGCGCCGCCACGGTCACCGCCCGCTGGTCGCGGCTGGTCATCGACGTCAACCGCTCGCCGGATGATCAGCCGCTCTATCCCGGTCAATGGGGCGCCGGACTGGTCCCGGACGAGACCTTTGTCGGCGAGGCGGTCTATCGCGGCCCTGCGCCGGACGCGGCGGAGATCGCCGCCCGTCGTGAACGCTACTGGCGGCCCTATCACCAGGCCCTGGCCCTGGCCATCGCGGCGGCCATCGACCGCCATGGCCACGCGGTGCTGTGGGACGCCCATTCAATCACCGGCGTGGCGCCGCGTCTGTTCGAGGGAACCCTGCCGGACCTGAACCTCGGCACGGCCGACGGCGCGGCCTGCGCCCCGGCGATCAGCGCCGCCGCCTTCGCCGTCTGTGAGGCCAGCCCGTACAGCGCCGTGATCAACGGCCGCTTCAAGGGGGGCTACATCACCCGCACCTATGGCGACCCCGCCAGCGGCGTCCAGGCCCTGCAGATGGAACTGGCCAAGAGCACCCATCTGGGGCCGGACAACCGCGTGGACGAGGCGCTGGCCGGACGGCTGCGACCGGTCCTGCGGGAAGCCATGGAAGCGGCCATAGACGCGGCGAAAGCTCCACAATAGGTTGCTCCGCGGAGGTCGTCGCCGTCCCGGCGGCCAGGGGGAATGAGATGGCAGAGGTCAGAAGTTTTGGGCCCATTCGGCGGCTGCGCAGCGACGCCAGTTTCCATGTCCTCCGATACAGCAAGGGACGGCGTATCCAGTCTGGCCGTGGCCTGACCTTCTGGTTCAATCCGGACGGCGCTTCCATCGCCGAGTTGCCGATGGATGATCGTGACCTGCCCTTCCTGTTCAACAGCCGCTCGCGTGATTTTCAGGAGATCACCGTCCAGGGCCTGATCGTCTGGCGGGTGGCCGACCCGGAAAAGCTCGCGGACCGCATCAACTTCAGTATCGACCTGCGACAGGGCCTGCCGTTGGGCGCCCCCGTCGACCAGATCGCGACGTTGCTCACCGGACTGGGCCAACAGTTGGCGGCGCAGTACCTGACCGCACTGGATGTGAACGGGGTCCTGGCCGAGGGGGTGGCGGCGCTGCAGGCCCGGATGGAGGCGGGTCTCGTCGGGGTCGACCGCCTGACGGCCATGGGCCTTGAAGTGGTCAACCTGCGCATCTCCGACGTCTCGCCGTCGATGGAACTGAAGCGCGCTTTGCAGACGCCCACATTCGAGCGGCTGCAGCAGCAGGCCGATCAGGCCACTTTCGAACGCCGGGCGCTTGCGGTCGAGAAGGAGCGGGCGATCGCCGAGAACGAACTGGCCAACCAGATTGAGCTGGCCCGCCGACAAAAGGAACTGATCGAGACCCAGGACGCCAACGGCCGCAATCAAGCGACCGCGGACGCCGCGGCTCACAAGATCGCGGCCGACGCCGAGGCAGGCCGCATACGCACCGTCGAGCAAGCGCGGGCCGATATGGAAGGCGCGCGCGTCGCCATCTACAGCGACCTGTCGCCCGCCGTGTTGTTGGGGCTGGCCGCTCGGGAATTCGCCGGAAAGCTTCAGACGATCGAGCATTTGAACATCACGCCGGACGTCATCTCCACCCTGCTCACCGACTTTGTCGGCCGCTCCCGCGTCCAGAGCTGATAGGGAGACAAGCATGGCCGGCATGCTGCCCCGCGCGGTCCTGGTCACGCGCGAGACGGACTACCAACGCCTTCTGGCGACCCACGCCACGCGTGAGCAGGCCCGGTTCTTTCTCGCCAGTCGGGGTCAGGACATTGATGAGGTGGCGGCCCGCCATGACGCCATAGTCGAGGTCGTTCGGCAGGTCCGGGTGGCGCTCCCTCCGGACTGGCGGGTGGCGAAAGTGCAGCGCGCGGATCTGGACCGGTTTCTCTTCGGGCCGGAAGATGTCGTCATCGCTATCGGCCAGGACGGGCTCGTGGCCAACCTCGCCAAATATCTCTCCGGTCAGCCGGTGCTCGGAATCAATCCGGCGCCGGACCTTATTGAAGGCGTACTCGTTCCCTTTCGCCCGTCCCAGGCCAACCGGTTCGCCCGGGCCGCCGCCGATGGCGCTGCGTCACTGGAGCGTCGGTCCATGGTGCTCGCCACGCTCGAGGACGGCCAGGCGTTGCAGGCCCTGAACGAAATATTTGTCGGGCACCGAACGCACCAGTCCGCTCGCTATCGGATCGTGTTGGGCAAACACAGCGAGACCCATTCGTCGTCCGGCGTCATCGTGTCGACCGGCACCGGGACGACGGGCTGGGCGCGTTCGATCATGACGGCGACGGGATCGCACCTGAAACTCTCGCCGGCGGACAGGCGGCTGGCCTTCTTTGTGCGCGAAGCCTGGCCGAGCGTGGCCACGGGGACGGCGATCACTTCGGGCGCGCTCGGCGCCGATCAGAGCCTGGTTCTGATTTCCAACATGAACGATGGCGGCGTGATCTTCGCCGACGGCATGGAACAGGATCATCTGTCCTTCGGCTGGGGTCGCAGAGTCGACCTGACCTTATCGGCGCAAACCCTCAACCTTGTTCAGCCCGACTGACGCCCAGGCCTTCCCCAGTGGTCGCGGGTTCGACCAGACGCCACAGTGGGCTAGCCGAAACAACGCTGGCCGGACGGCTGCGACTGGTCCAGCAGCGGCGGGCCTTGGGTTGAGAGGCATTGAGCGGTAAGCTGGCGGGCGTGGGGATCAACGCGTGCGAGGTTGACCATGTTTATGTTGCTGCTTGCCCTGGCCGGAAGCCCGGGGGCCGCCGCCGAAGCGCAGGCCACGCTGCAGTCCTGCGAGATGACGCCGACCGGCTGGGTCTGCCACTACAAGATGCCCGCCGTCACGGTGATTGAATCCCCCGACGGCCGCGCGACGGTCGCCGGGCCGCCGCCGCCCGTGCCTGCGGGTCTGCCGACGGTCGAGAGCGAAAAGGCCGAAGCCGAGGCGATCCGGCAGGCCCGGCTGATCGCGCGCTGCGCCGACGCGTCCTGGCTGTCCCTGTGCCTTCCCGCCGATCGTCGCGAGGCGCGCCGGCTGCGTGACCTCGAGACGACCCGGACCGCCCTGCGCGGCAAGGTGACCAAGCTGCTGAGCGAGGCCAGGTGCGATGAGGCCGTCAAGGCGGCGCTGGCCGGCGGCGACCTGGCGCTGGCGCGTGAAGCTCGGGGATTCTGCGCGCCCTGACGTCATTCGGGCGGCCATAAAAAATGACGGCCGGGCGCTGGCCCGGCCGTCATGAAGACTCTTCGTCAGACACTGGCGCCGACCGGCGGGTCAAAGCCCGCCGCCCAGCCGTCAGGCCTCAGGGAACGGGTTCGCAACGCTCGCCGTCAGCGCAGCCGACGAAGTGGATCTCGGGCGGGTCGACCGTGACGTTCGAAGGACGCACATAGACCTGCGGCCGCTGCAGATAGATCTGCGGCGCCTGGATATGGATGGGGGGCGCGTCGACATAGACAGGCGGGCCCTGAATGTCGATGCGGCCGGTCGGCACCGAGATCGGCGTGCCATAGACCCGAACGCCCGGCGCGCGGACGTTGATGTTTCCGTATGGCGCGGTCGGGCCATAGAAAACCACTGAACGGGTGCACAGACAGTCGGCCGGAGGGCCGCTCGGCGGCGGCGGACCATATGGATCGTGCGAACCGCCAGCATTCGCGGCGCCGGCGGTAGTCACGGCGACCAGTGCGAACAAGCCGCTGATAAGTGTGCGCTTCATTATTGCTGCCCCTTTCGAGTCCTGGACTCTGATGTCGTCAGCCGGCCATCAACGAAATCCTGAAAGCATGCCCAGCCCGATGAACGGATGTTAACTATAGCACATTGGTATCCGGACGAAACGCCCCTTGCAACTTAAGGGGAAACTGACACCAGCGGAATTCGCCCTACACGCGAATATTTCCCCGTTTCGGGTGACATCGTCGCGACGGACCAGGGCCAACGCTCCCGCAGAACCGACGGCCGGCTTCTAGGGGTAGGGAACGCCGAGCGCCCGAAGGGTCTCCATGGTCCAGCCTGGCGCGAGCCGCCGATCCGACTGGAACCGGGCCAGGCTCCGTTGCGTCGACGCCTTCGCCAGACCGTCGCGCGGTCCACTGTAATAGCCGTGCTCGGCGAGGGCGGTCTGCACCGCCCGGACGAGATTGGGGCTGGTCAGCACCCGCCGGTCGGGCGTCGCCGCGCGGCTCCAGGATTGCTCCTGACCATAGCCGCCATAGGACGACGGCGCGGGGCTGTAGGCCGGCGATCCCGGCGCCGGGTAGCCGGGCAGGGTCCCCGGCAGGCCGTCCTCACACAGAATGACCTGCCATTCGTACCGCGCCTGACTGACCAGGCGGCGACGCGTCACGGTCCGGTAGGCCGGCGGTGCGGTGTAGGTCTCCACCCGTTCGGGGGCGACCATCACGCGGGTGCGAACAGTGCGGTACTCAGCGGGGATGACCCGGCGCTCGACCCGGGCCGGCTGGTCGATCACCTGCCGGGTGACCGTGCGGGTTTCCGCCGGCGTCTGGACGCGCACCGTGCGCGCCGGTCGCCGCATCACCTGGCGCGTGGCCAGGCCGTACTCGGCGGGAACCTCGACGAGACAGAGCACCTCGCCGCTCGGCAGCATCCTGGTGGACCCCGGCGCCGTGGGCCGGTTTTCGAGGAGAACCCCGCGCCGCCATTCGGTGCGGGCCGGCCGCAGCAGCACCTGTTCAGTGACGGTCTCGTACTCGGCGGGGATGGTCTGCATCCGGTAGCCGCCCGGCCGGTCCACGACGGTCTCGGTCACGGTCCGGTAGGTGGCCGGGATGGTGATGGTCTCGGTCCGGGCCTCGCAAACCAGTTCGCGTCGTTCCTCGTCGCGATAGTCCGCCGGGACCCGGCGGGATGCGGTCCGTCCCGGCGCCTCCAGAACCTGTTCGGTGTAGGACTCGTACTGCTCGGGGATCAGGACCTTCTGGTAGCACTGGCCGGGCACCGGGTTGGGCGGATAGTCGCCGCCATCGCCGCCGGCCCGGGCCGCGCCGGCGCCGAGCAGGGCGACGGCCAGCACCGCCACCGAAGCCGCGCCAAACAGCGGTCCGAACCTGCCCATATGCACCCCTCTCCCGCGCCCCGCGATTAACCCTGTTTCATTGAACACGGTTTCAGCGCGCTTTTCCCGGCGTTTCGGCTGCTGGGGGAAAACGGGGACTGGCGCGCGGGCCCGGCGGGGGCGGAGTTCAGGCCCTGGCCAGGTCGCTGCGGGTGCGGCCATAGAGCAGGTAGAGACCCAGCCCGACCAGGTTCCAGATCACGAACACGATCATGGTGAAGGTGCTCAGGCCGGCGAACAGATAGGCGCAGCCGAGGACAGCGAACGGGCCGACCAGCCACCAGAGGGGGGTCTTGAAACGCCGCGGCCGGGCCGGTTCGCGACGGCGCAGCAGCATCATGGCCATGGCGGTGGCGATGAAAGCCGCCAGGGTGCCGGCGTTGGCCACCGAGACGATGCGGCCGAGCGGCAGGACGCCGCCCAGCACCGCGGCGATGACGCCGGTGAACAGGGTCACCACCACCGGCGTGCCCAGCCGGCTGTGCACCCTGGCCAGGCCCCGGGGCAGCAGGCCGTCGCGGGCCATGGCGAAGAACACCCGGGTCTGGCCGTACATGAAGACCATGATCACCGTCGGCATGGCGATCACCGCCGCCAGGGCGATCATGCCCGCCGCGCCAGGATGGCCCAGGCTGCGGATGATGAAGGACAGCGGCTCGCTGCTCTTGGCGAACTCGGCCGGGGGCATGGCGCCGATCGCGGCGGCGGCGACGGCCATGTAGATCAGGGTGCAGAGCAGCATCGAGCCGACGATGCCGATGGTCAGGTCGCGGGCCGGGTTCTTGGTCTCCTCGGAAGCGGTGGAAATCGCGTCGAAGCCGTAGAAGGCGAAGAAGATGATCGAGGCGGCGCCCATCACCCCCATTTTCACCCCATCGACCTCGCGGGCGAAGAACCCCTCCGGCATGAAGGGCGTGAAGTGGGCGACGTTGAAGGCCGGCAGGGCCAGGATGATGAACCCGGCCAGGGCGACCAGCTTGACCAGCACCAAGACGAAATTGACCCGGGCGCTCTCGCGGGTGCCCAGCGCCAGCAGGCCGGCGACGAGCAGGGCGATAACCACGGCCGGCAGATTGACGACGCCGCCGGACTCCGGCCCCTTGAGCAGGGCCTGGGGGAAGGCCGGCGCCCAGCCGAGGATCAGGGCGCTAGCATAGCCGGCCCAGCCGACCGCCACAGCCGCGCAGACCACGGTGTATTCGAGGATCAGGCTCCAGCCGACGATCCAGGCGACGGTCTCGCCCATCACCGCGTAGCTGTAGGTGTAGGCGCTGCCCGCCCGCGGCATCAGGGTGGCCATCTCGGCGTAGCAGAGGGCGGCGGCGGCGCAGACCGCGCCGGCGATCAGGAACGACAGCATCATCCCGGGCCCGGCCAGACCCGCGGCCTCGCCCGGCAGGACATAGATGCCGGTGCCGACAATGGCCCCGACGCCCAGGGCGATCAGGTGTGGCCAGCCTAGGGTCGGTTTGAGGCCGTGGCCCTCGACATGACCGATCTCGCGATCGATGGCGATGCGACGCGTCAGGAAGCTCATGAGCCCCTCCCCCCAGTTCGGAGGCCGACCATGACTCGCGCCGGGCCGGTTCGCCAAGCCCCCGCTTGCGGCGCGGCGCGGAGGGCGCCAGCCTGCACGCCGACCCCGTGGAGCTGTCATGTTCAAGCCGTTCGTTTTCGCCGTCCTGCTGCTTGTCGCGCCGATCACCGCCCGGGCGGCCCCGGCCGACAATGCGCCGATGACCGGACTGATCGCTGACTACGAAACCTGGCGGGCGGCCGAGGATCCGATCTCGGCGGGACAGAACGGCGACGCCGCCGCCCTGGCCAGACTGCCCGACGTCACCCTGGCCGCCGACGGTCGCCGCAAGATCGCGCTCGAGGCCTTTCAGGCCCGGCTCAAGACCATTGATCCGGCGAGGCTGGACGATGAAGGACGGCTGAACCACGCCTTCCTCGGCCGGGTGCTCGAAGACCAGCGCCAGGCCATCGCCTTCGACACCGCCCGCCTGGCCTTCTCCAGCGACGATTCCTGGGACGGCCTGCTGGCCTATCTGGCCGGGACCGCGCCGATGACCTCCCGCGCTGACGCCGAGGCCTGGCTGAGCCGGCTGACGGCCATGAGCGGCTACTATGCCGACAATACCGACAACGCCCGGCGGGGCGTCGCGACCGGCTTCACCCAGCCTCGCCCGATCGCCGAGATCGTGCTGGCCCAGGCCCGCAAGGCCGCCGCCGCGCCGGTGGAGACCGACAGCGCCGTCCTCGCCCTCGACCGGCTGCCGACCAGCGTCACCGCCGCCCAGAAGGCCGCCTTCAAGGCGCGGGCCGTGGCCATTGTCCGCGACCGGCTGCGACCGGCCCAGCGCGCCTTTGTCGCCTTCCTCGAAAAGGACTACCTGCCCGCCGCCCGGCTGGCCCTGGGCGCCGCAACCCTGACCGACGGCCGGGCCTATTACGCCTGGCTGGCGCGGCGCTACACGACAACCGACCTGACCCCCGACCAGATCCACCAGATCGGCGAGGCCGAGGTCGCCCGCATCCGCGCCGAGATGGACGGCATCCGCGTCGAGACCGGCTTTACGGGCACACACGCCGCGTTCCTCGCCTTCCTGCGCAGCGACCCGCGGTTCTATGCGACCAGCCGCGAGGACCTGCTGGAAAAGGCCAGCGAGATCGCCAAGCGCATCGACGACCAGCTGCCGCGCTTTTTCGGCCGGCTGCCCCGCCTGCCCTACGGCGTGCGGCCAGTGCCGGCGGCGATCGAGGTCGGCTACACCACCGGGCGCTATTTCCCGGGCAACCCGCGCCTGGGCGTCGCCGGCGGCTACATGGTCAACACCTCGGCCCTCGACCAGCGCGCCCTCTACGAACTGCCCGCCCTGACCCTGCACGAGGCGGTCCCCGGCCATCACCTGCAGATCGCGCTGTCGCAGGAACTGGAGGACGTGCCCGCCTTCCGCCGCGACGCCGACATGACCGCCTTCACCGAGGGCTGGGGCCTCTACGCCGAGCGGCTGGGCGTCGAAATGGGCATCTACCGCACCCCCTATGAGCGGTTCGGGCGGCTGTCCTACGAGATGTGGCGCGCGTGCCGGCTGGTGGCCGACACCGGCCTGCACGCGATGGGCTGGACCCGCGAACAGGCGCGGGCCTGTTTCATCGACAACAGCGCCCTGTCGCCGCTGAACATCGAGGTCGAACTGGACCGCTACATCTCCTGGCCGGGGCAGGCCCTGGCCTACAAGATCGGCGAGATGAAGCTGGTCGAACTGCGCAGGCGGGCCGAAGCGGCGCTGGGCGAGCGGTTCGACATCCGCCGCTTCCATGACGCCGTGCTGCTGGCCGGACCACTGCCGCTGGACCTGCTGGAGACGCGGATCGACGCCTGGATCGCGGTGGAAAAGTCGAAGAGGGGAGGCTAGACCCCCGCCCCTTCCCAGTCACCGTAGCCAGCCTGGTCAGGACCCCGGCCGGTAAGACGGTTGTAGAGGCGTTTCACCGTGCGGCTGCCCGTCGTCTGGAACAGCCAGGGACAGAGGCCGTGGATCAGCGAGGCCAGGCCGCCGAGGATCATCGCGAACCCGAAGCTGGTCGCCACGGCCAGATGCTGGCCGTAGGTCTCGCCGACGGCATGAGGGTGAGCGGTGAAGGGATTCATGACCCGGTCCGGTGATTGCGGTGTGGCTCAGTGATGACCTGAGCCGTGCCGCCGGGTCAACCAAGCCGCATAAAATCGACCGTCATGGCCCGGCTCGTCCGGGCCATCCAGGCACGGCGATGCGGGACGTTTGGCGATGAGATTTCAACGACCGAGATCATGGGTGGCCCGGACAAGCCGGGCCATGACGGCGCTTTTTGACTACTCCTCCCACAGATCGGTCACGCCGCCCTTGCGGTTGAGCATGTGGGTGGCGCGTTTGATAACCGCCAGCAGGCGGTCGATCCGCTCCTCCCGATCGTAGGAGATATGGGCCCGCGCCATGCCCTCGAGCATGAAGCGGGCGAGGTCGCGGCTGGCCTGGAAACGCGGCCCGGCGCCGGCGTGCAGCATCTTGAGAAAATGGTCGCCGATCTGGGCCCGGTCGAACTGGGCCTGGGACGGCGCCAGCAGGGCCCGGACCACCGGATCGGTGCGGCTGGCCGCCTCCAGCTCGGCGAACGCCACGAACGGCGTGCTGTGCAGCAGATGCCAGTAGGTCTCGATGGCGTGTTCGGTGACGTCGGCGCCGGGCGGCAGGCTGTCCGCCGCCTCGCGGAACAGGGCGGCCCGGCGGGACTGGATGTACTCGATCGCCCCCTCAAGCAGGCTTTCGCGCGTCGGGAAGTGATAGAGCATCGCCCCGCGGGTGATGCCGGCGGCCTCGGCCACCGCGGCGTTGGTGGTCGCCGCATAGCCCTGCTCGGCGATGACCCGCACGGCCTCCTCCAGAATCCGGGCGCAGGTGCGGCGGGATTTGGGGGTGTCGCGCTGGCCGGTGGCGGTCTCGGGCATAGCGATCATCTAGGGTGCGCGGTGTTGCGCCGCAACAGAACACCCTCCGGTTCATGAGACTGACATGCAATCAGCCTAGCAGCGTCCTGGTCGAGGTCGGCCACAGGAGCGAGGCATGAGTCACCCCTCTCAGACCCTGAGCTGTCGCGCTGTATTTATCAGCGACGTGCATCTGGGGACTCGGGGCTGTCAGGCCGAGATGCTTCTGGACTTCATCCGCCATCTGGAATGCGAGCATCTGTATCTGGTCGGCGACATTATCGACGGCTGGAAGCTGAAGAGCGGCTGGCACTGGCCGCAGAGCCACAATGACGTGGTCCAGAAGGTGCTGCGCATGGCCCGCAAGGGCGTGAAGGTCACCTATGTGCCCGGCAATCATGACGAGCGCGCCCGTGACTTCTGCGGCGTCCATTTCGGGGGCGTGGTGGTGGTCCGGGACGCCATTCACGAGACCGCCGACGGGCGACGGTTTCTGGTCGTCCATGGCGACGAGTTCGACGGCATCGTGCAGCATGCGCGCTGGCTCGCCTTCCTCGGCGATTGGTCCTATAGGACCCTCCTGCTGCTGAACACCGTGGTGGCCCGGGCCCGTCATCGCATGGGTCTGGGGTACTGGAGCTTTTCGGCCTATCTGAAGGTCAAGGTGAAGAACGCTCTGCAATTCATCGAGAATTTCGAGGAAGCCGTGACCGACGAAGCCCGTCGGCGCGGCGTGGACGGCGTTATCTGCGGCCATATCCACAAGGCCGAAATGCGGGAGATGAACGGCATCCTCTACGTCAACGACGGCGACTGGGTGGAAAGCTGCACCGCGCTTGTGGAGCACGGTGACGGCCGACTCGAAATCGTGGAGTGGGCGAAGCGCCGTTCCTGGTCCACTATCGACCGGATTGACCTCAAGGTCCTGCCGGAGCCCGCCGCCGCCTGATGCGTATCCTAGTGGCTACCGATGCCTGGGAACCCCAGGTCAACGGCGTTGTCCGTACCCTGACACGCACGGTGGCCGAGCTGCGCGCCATGGGCCACGAGGTCGAGGTGATCAGCCCCGACCAGTTCAACACCGTGCCGCTGCCCACCTATTCCGAGATCAAACTGGCCGTCGGCGCCTATGAGCCGGTGCAGGAGCGGTTCAAGTCCTTCGAGCCCGAGGCCATCCATATCGCCACCGAAGGCCCCGTGGGCCTGGCGGCGCGGCGCGTCTGCCTGGAATGGAAGCTGCCGTTCACGACCAGCTATCACACGCGCTTTCCGGAATATGTCTCGGCGCGCCTGCCCGTGCCGCTGGCCGCCGGCTACGCCTACATGAAGTGGTTCCACAAGCCGTCGGGCCGGATGATGGTGGCCACCGACACCATGCGCGAGGAACTGGAGAGCCATGGCTTCCGCAACATCTCGGCCTGGTCGCGCGGCGTCGACACCGACATCTTCCATCCCCGCCGCCCCGACGAGCCGGACGTCTATGAGGGGCTGAAGCGGCCGATCTTCCTCAATGTTGGCCGGGTCGCCGTGGAGAAGAATATCGAGGCCTTCGCCTGTCTCGACCTGCCGGGCACCAAGGTGGTCGTCGGCGATGGTCCGCAGAAAGCCGAACTGGCGATCAAGTATCCCGACGTGGTCTTCGCCGGCGCCAAGTTCGGCGACGAGCTGGCCGCCTATTTCGGTTGCGCTGATGTCTTTGTCTTCCCGTCCCTGACCGACACCTTCGGTCTGGTGATTCTCGAGGCCATGGCCGCCGGCGTGCCGGTGGCCGGGTTCAACGCGCCGGGGCCGGCCGACATCGTGCCGGGATCGAACGCCGGCGTTCTGGCGCCCGGCCGCACCGATGGCCTGCGCGAGGCCGCCATCGCCTGTCTGGATCTGGACAAGACCGCCGTGCGCGCCTTTGCCGAAAAATTCAGCTGGCGGGCCTGCGCCGAGCAGTTCGTCAAGAACCTCGAGCCCTATCCCGAGCCGGAAAAGACCCGGTTCTGGCGACGGCTCCGCCGGCTGGCCCGGCTGCGGCGCAAGCCCACGGCCGCCTGAGTTTCACGAACACCTTGTCCGACCGACCGGCCTGACGTGACTCCGTCAGACGCGCTGATGCGCCCTGTCAGGCCTCCGCGTCCGTCGGCCTGCGCCGGCCCAAACGAAAGGACGCCGCGGATCGGATGATCCACGGCGTCCCTTTTCGAGATCGCTGTTCAGATCAGGAGGCGGGTCGCGCCATCGGCGTGCCGGCCTTGAAAGCGGCCTTGCCTGCCTCGTGCTGAGCCGCCGGAAGCGGGATCAGGCCACGGCCCTGGAGGTAACCGCCACGTCCGGTCGCGGCGTCGGAGAGGAACTCCTCGACAAATTCGCGCAGGCCCGGCGTGACGCCGATGTTGGCCTTCTTGACGTAGAAGAAGAGGGAGCGCGACAGCGGGTAGGACCCGTTGGCGATGTTGATCGGGGTCGGGGAGACGCCGTTGACCGTGGCGCCCTTCACCTTGTCGCCGTTCTCCTCGAGGTAGGAGAAGCCGAAGACGCCGATCGAGCCCGGAGTGCGGGTCAGGGTCTGGACGATGGCGTTGTCATTCTCGCCCGCGTCGATCCAGCCGTCGGACCGGAGCGGATCGACCATGCCCTTGAAGTCCTTCTCGTTGCTCGAGCGCATCTCGTCGAGCATCGGGTATTTGCGGGCGCCGGCTTCCATGCCGAGTTCAAGGAAGGCGTCGCGGGTGCCGGAGGTGGGCGGCGGGCCGTAGACCACGATGCGATTGCCCGGCAGGCCCGTGCCGACTTCGTCCCAGGTCTTGTAGGGATTGGGGACGAACTTGCCGTAGCGCAGGACCTTGGCCGCCAGGCCCAGGTACAGGTGCTCCAGACGGAAGGCGTAGTCGGGGCCATCCTTGTCGCTGGCGATAACGATGCCGTCGAAACCGATCTTGATGGCGATGATGTCGGTCACGCCCTTGGCCGTGCAGGCGTCGAACTCCGACTTCTTCATCGGGCGCGAGGCGTTGGCGATGTCGGGGAAACCTTCGCCCGTGCCGCCGCAGAACAGCTTGATGCCGCCGCCGGTGCCCAGCGATTCAACCTTGGGCGCCTTGCCGCCGGTCTTCTTGGCGAAGTTCTCGGCCACGCGGGTCGAGAAGGGGAAGACGGTCGAGGAACCGGCCGCCCAGACATAGTCGCGGGCGGCGTGAGCTTGCGAGGCGACGGTCATGACCGCGGCCGCGGCGATCGTGCCGAGAAGTTTTTTCATGGAATCATCTCCTGGATGAATGCGGTCGAAAGTCGAACTGGACGAAGAGCGGCGGGGCATCCATGTCAACGGACCCTGGTGGTCGGAAAGCTATTGCTGAACCTGTGCGCGCCGGACAAGGGCCGACGCCGCAGGCACGATCCACGCAGACCCGAAAGTCGGCGAGGTCTTCGTCTTCATGTACGGACCCTTGTCGCGACACCCCACGCCCCTCGCGGAGGGTTCGGCCGCACTCCTAGGCTCGGGTCGCGACGGTCAGGCGACAGCTGTTGGAAGCTTCGGCGACAGTGATGCGTCGTTTTCGTGACAGATCGTCCGAAGACGGATGGTCTGACCGGCGGGCGGCGACGCGAACCGTCAGAGCAGGCGGCTGCGGATGGCCTGGGACAGCAGGTCGATCGCCGACACGGCGATGACGATGACCAGCACGATACAGCCGGTGTCGCCATAGCTGAACGAGTTGGTCGAATCGATCAGCACCTGGCCGATGCCGCCGGCGCCGATCAGGCCCAGTACGGTCGCGGCGCGGCTGTTTGATTCGAACCGGTACAGGGCATAGCTGGTCCACAGCGGCGCCACCTGGGGGATGACGCCCCAGACGATCTCCGGAAGCCGGCCCGCGCCGGTGGCGCGCACGCCCTCGACAGGCCCCTTGTCGATCGACTCGACCGCCTCGGAGAACAGTTTGGCCAGCACGCCGCCGGTGTTGAACATCATGGCCATGACGCCGGCGAACGGGCCAAGGCCCACCGCGGTGATGAAGATAACCGCCACCACCAGGTCGGGGATCGACCGCACCAGATCAAGGAAGCGGCGAACCGGCTGCTGGATCCAGGCCGGGGCGATGTTGCGCGCGCCCAGCAGGCCGAAGGGAACGGCGACCACGATGGCCAGGGCCGTGCCCCAGAGCGCCATCTGGATGGTCTGCCACATCTTGCCGACATAGAGAGGCCAGGCCCGCTCCGTCAGATCGGACAGGATCCAGGCCGGATCCCAGAACCGGAACGGCGAGAAAAAGCCGCTGATGAACTCGCCCATCCGGCTTTCGCTGCTGAACAGCATCGGGAACTTGCCGATCTCGGCCGGTCCGAAACTGATGATCAGCAGGATGGCGACGCCGCCCCACAGGGCGAGGTCGAACAGTTGGGCCGACAGCGGACGGCGGGGCGGTTGAAGATCGGACTCGACGGTCATTCCGGCGCTCAATTGACGGTCGCCGGGGCGCCGGCCTTGGACGCCAGGGCGGCGCGTTGCGCGCGGATGGCGGCCAGGGCGGCGCGCGCCTCGGCGATCTTGCCGGCGTCGCCGGTCGCTTCGGCCAGGCCGAGGTTTTCAGCCGCTTCCCACTCCCGCACGGGCATCAGGTGGGAATCGTCGGCGGGCTTGAAGCCGCCGATGCTGATCTTGGCCAGATTGGCCCGCTGACGCGCGGCCTCGGGCCCGGTTCCCTGGCCGTAGGTCAGGAAGAACTGGCGCAGCTTTTCCTTCACCGCCGGGTCCAGATCCTTGCGCCAGACCACCGGGTCCTCGGGCAGGGTGGGCGACTCCCAGATCACCCGGACCCGTTCGGCCTGGCCCTCCTGGCGGGCGCGGTTGAGGGCCAGGGCCGTGGAGTTGTTGGTCGATGCGTCGAGCCGGCGATTGGCCACCGCGAACAGATTGGCCTGGTGGTTGGCCGACAGGACGGTCTTGAAACAGGTCTCGGGTTTGACGCCGCGCGGCAGGAAGACCTCGACCATCGGCACCAGGGTGCCGGAGGTGGACTTCTTGTCCCCCATGCCGAAATTCAGGGTGCGATCGCATTTGAACAGATCGTCCAGCGTGCGGATCTTGCTGTCGATCGGCACGATGATCACCGATTTGTAGCCGTCGGTGCCCGAGGGGTCGAAGGTGCGGGCGAAAACTTCGCCATTCGACCGACGCACCGCTTCAAGACCCGACTGGTTGGAAAACCAGCCCAGATCGGTCTGTTTGAACCGCATGGCCTCGATCAGGGCGCTGTAGTTCGACGAGAAGAAGGGTTTCACCTTCAGGCCGGTCTCGCGCTCCATGTCCGCCAGCACGGGGTTCCAATAGGACTCCATGTTCTGGGCGGACTCGGTGGACAGGATCGAGAAGTTGATCGTGTCCTTGGCGGCGCCGGTCGCGGCCTTCTCGCCACAGCCCGAAAGCAGGAGCGCCGCGGCGGCCCCCAGGACCATCAACGAACGACGGATAATCATGCGGGAGCTCCTTCCCAGAAGACGTCTTCGAATTCCGGGCCGTAGATTTCGATGAGTTTGGACCTGTCGAGGCCGGACGGCGGACCGTCATAGACCTTCTTGCCGGCCTTGAGCGCCACGACCCGGTCGCTGTAGCGCAGGGCGTAGTCGACCTGGTGCAGGGTTACGATGACGGTCAGGCCGTCCTTCTGGTTCAGGTCGCGCAGGATTTCCATGACCTTGCGGGCCGACACCGGGTCCAGCGACGCCACGGGCTCGTCGGCCAGGATGATCTTGGCCTTCTGCACCAGCGCCCGGGCGATGGCGCCGCGCTGCTGCTGCCCGCCCGAGAGCGTATTGGCGCGCTGGCCGGCGTAGTCGGAAACCCCCACCCGGTGCAGGGCCTGCATCGCCGCGGCCTTGGTTTCTTCGGGCCAGTGGCCGAGCACGCCGCGGATGAAGCTGATCCGGCCCAGGGAGCCCAGGGCGACGTTGGTGAACAGGCTGAGCCGTCCGACCAGATTGAACTGCTGGGCGATAAAGCCGATGCGGATGCGGGCGTCGCGAACCTTTTCACTCAGACGGCCCTTGGCCTGCACCTTGCCGCCGAAGGCCTCGATGACCCCGGCCCCGGCGTCGATGGTCTGCAATCCGTCCACGGATCGCAGCAGGGTCGACTTGCCCGAGCCCGACGGACCGATCAGGGCCACCATCTCGCCCCGCGCAACATCCAGGGTCACCCCGTCGAGCGCGCGACGGGAGCCAAAGGTCTTGGAGACCGATCGGATCGATAGAACGGCGGCTGTCGTCATGGCTTTTCGAGACGAGTCCTTAACACAGAAGCCCGTCACTCTTGGAAGAGGCGCGCGAAAGTTTCGTGACGCAAAGGCATATCCCTCCCCTCCCCGTCGGGGGAAGAGGCGATGATGCCCATAGCCGCGCAAAATGCGCGATGTTCGCGTTCCGGGCGCCGCGAAAAAGGCTTTACATCCGGCACAAGGCCCCCTATCTCGCCCCGTTCCGGCGGACCCCGTGTCCAACTGCGCTGCTAACGCCGGTCTGGGTTTAACAATTTGCAGGGGGCTACGTGAATTGCGCACGTACCAAACTCCCCTGGACCTGGTCCGTGAGCGGTCACCGGAACGGCCTGTCGCCCTTGTGCGACCTGCCACCGTCGCCGTAGCGGCGCGCTGGTTCCAGGACAATCTGAAAGCCGACGTCTTCTACGCGGTGAAGGCCAACCCCTCCCACTGGGTCGTTGAGACTCTCGTGGCGGCGGGCGTCACCGGATTCGACGTCGCCTCGCTGAGAGAAATCGAGCTGGTGCGATCGGTGAGCCCCGACGCGCGGCTGGCCTTCATGCATCCGGTCAAGAGCCGGCAGGCGATCACAAAGGCCTATTTCGATCACGGCGTGCGGACCTTCTCGCTCGACTGCCAGGAAGAGCTGGAAAAGATTCTCGACGCCACCGGCCGGGCCCATGACCTGAACCTGATCGTGCGCATGGCCGTCTCGACGGAAGGCGCCGCCTACACCTTGTCGGGCAAGTTCGGCGTGTCGCCGGACCAGGCCCCCGCTCTGCTGCTGGCGACCCGCCAGGCGGTGGTCGATGGCCTGATGGGCGTCAGCTTCCATGTCGGCAGCCAGTGCATGCGCCCGACCGCCTACCAGGCGGCCATGGCCCAGGTCGGCCGTTCGATCAGCCGCGCCGGCGTGATTGTCGACATCGTCGATGTCGGCGGCGGCTTCCCCTCGGTCTATCCGGGCATGGTTCCGCCCGACATGAGCGAGTACGCCGACGCCATCCACCGCGGCTTCAACGAGATGCCGGTCAGCGAAACCACCGAGCTGTGGTGCGAACCCGGCCGCGCGCTGGTCGCCGAGTCCTCATCCGTCCTGTGCCGGGTCGATCTGAAGAAGGGCGACGCCCTCTATCTGAACGACGGCTCCTACGGCGCGCTGTTCGACGCCACGCATTCGCGTTGGCCGTTTCCGACCAAGCTGGTGCGGGACAGCGCAGCCTCGGCCGAGCTGAAGCCCTTCCGCTTCTACGGGCCGACCTGTGATTCGATCGACCACATGCCAGGTCCGTTCTGGCTGCCGGCCGACGTGCGCGAGGGTGACTTCATCGAGATCGGCATGCTGGGCGCCTATGGCGTGGCCATGTCGACCGGCTTCAACGGCTATGGCGAGCACGAACTGGCCACGGTCGGTGACGCGCCGATGGCTTCGCTCTATGGTTTGGCGCCCCGCTCCATCCCGACCGTGCGCACCACGGCCGAGGAGCAGGCCCGCAAGATCGTCCGCCTGTCTCGCCCCAAGGGCAAGGCCGGCGTGCGCAAACAGCGGCGACGCTAGTACTACTGTCGTCATTTCCGGGCCTGCGCCGTTGGACCCTGTCCGGCGGTGGCGGCGTCATGGTTTCGTCGGTCGCTCCGTCCCGGCGAACACCAGTTTCAACGACGGGCGCTCAAAAGATCAGGGAAACCCGACCAAATGAACGCTCCCGTTCCCAACACCAAAGCCCAGCTGCTGTCCAACACGGTCGAGCACGTCGACATCGCCAGCTTCGACGCCCGCCCGATCATCGACGCCATGCGCAAGATGAGCTTCAGCTCGCGCGACACCGCCCGGGCGGCCGACATCTTCAACATGGCGCTGGAAGACAAGTCCTGCTCGCCCTGGCTGATCCTGGCCGGATCGACCAGCGCCGGCGGCTGCATGCATGTCTATCGTGACATGGTGAAGCTGGGCATGATCGACGCGGTGGTCGCCACCGGCGCCTCGATCGTCGACATGGATTTCTTCGAGGCCCTGGGTTTCAAACACTACCAGGCCGCCGGCACGGTCGACGACAACGTGCTGCGCGAGAACTACATCGACCGCATCTACGACACCTATATCGACGAGGAAGAACTCCAGGCCTGCGACCACACCATCCTGGAGATCGCCAACCGGCTGGAGCCGCGCGGCTATTCCTCGCGCGAGTTCATCTGGGAAATGGGCAAATGGTTGGCTGAGGGCAACGCCAAGAAGCCCGGCAGCCTGATCCAGACCGCCTATGAAGAAGGCGTGCCGATCTTCTGCCCGGCCTTTGTCGACAGCTCGGCGGGCTTTGGCCTGGTCAAACACCAGAAGGAACGCGCCGCCGCCGGCAAGCCCTACATGATGCTCGACGCCATCGCCGACTTCCGCGAACTGACCGACATCAAGATCGCGGCCGGCACCACCGGCCTGTTCATGGTCGGCGGCGGCGTGCCCAAGAACTTCGCCCAGGACACCGTCGTCTGCGCCGAAATCCTCGGCGTCGAGGCCGAGATGCACAAATACGCCGTGCAGATCACCGTCGCCGATGTGCGTGACGGCGCCTGCTCGTCCTCGACCCTCAAGGAGGCCGCCAGCTGGGGCAAGGTGAACACCACCTTCGAACAGATGGTCTTCGCCGAGGCGACCACCGTGGTGCCGCTGATCGGCTCGGACGCCTACCATCGCGGGGCCTGGAAGAGCCGGGTGAAACCCCGCTGGCAGAAGCTGTTCGCCTGATCCAGGGCGTTGCACTCGAGACGAAGCCGCGCGAGGGTTGGCCCCTCGCGCGGCTTTTTCATGAGGCGGATATGCGTTCCATCATCACCCTGGCGGCCATGGTCGCCCTGCCGCTGGCGGCCTGCGGCAAGACCGAGGACAGCGGCAAGGCGGCGGTCGTCGCCACCTCGCCCGACAGCTACACGATCAGGGGCGAGGACGGCGCGGTCACCGTCGCCCAGAACGCCAGCGCGGCAGCGGCGGCGGCCAGCGGCCTGCCGGACTTCGCGCCCCTGTTTCCCGGGGCCCGGGTCAGCAGCACGGTTTCGGGGGTCGGCAGCGGCGCCCGCAACGCCGAGGGCGGCTCGGTCGTCTTCACCAGCGACAAGACGCCCCGGCAGATCATCGACTTCTACAAGGCCAGGGCCGCGGCGACCGGCCTGGCTTCAGCGATGGACGCAGACATGGGCGCGGCGCTGATGTTCGTCGGCCAGAACAAGGCTGACAAGCGGGGCGTCCAGGTGATGGCCTCGCCCGAAGGCGGCGGCAGCACCGTGACGGTCACCTGGACGCGGCCGAAGACCTGATCACGCGCTCAGCACCAGCCAGGTCATGTAGCCGGCGTAGCCGGTCAGGAGCAGCAGTCCCTCGCCGCGCGTGATCTGGTCTCGACGCTGGATGAGCAGGATCATCAGTCCGGTCGCGGCGACCATCACCCAGACATCGACATGGGCGATGGCCGGCGGCACGTCGACCGGCCGGACGGCCGCCGTCAGGCCGAGAATGCCGAGACTGTTGTAGAGGTTGGAGCCGACCACATTGCCCAGCGCCACCTCGCCCTGTTTGCGCAGCGCGGCGACCAGGCTGGTGACCAGTTCGGGCAGCGACGTGCCCAGCGCCACGATGGTCAAGCCCACGACCGTATCGGAGACGCCCAGGGTGCGGGCCAGGGTCACCGCCCCGCCGACCATCAGATGGGCGCCATAAATGGTGATGCCGATGCCGACCGCGGCCATCGGCAGGGCCAGCCACAGACCGGCCCCCCCGGGCCGGCCGGCGACGGCGGCCGCGATCCGCGCACCCTCCGCGTCGGGCCGACGCCGCTCCATGAGCCAGACGATCAGCAGATAGACCAGCAGCAGGACGAACCCGACGACGCCCATTTCCCGCGTCAACCGCCCCTGCAGCAGCGCCCAGGCCAGTCCCGCCGTCGCCAGGGCCAGGGCGGCAGCGTCTCGCCGGAAGGCCCGCCGGTCGACCACCAGCGGAGTGATCAGGGCGGTCGCCCCCAGCACCAGCAGCACATTGGAGATGTTGGAGCCGACGATGTTGCCGATGGCGATGCCGGGCGAGCCGCCGAACGCCGCCCGCAGACTCGTCACCAGTTCCGGCATGGAGGTGCCGAACCCGACCACCGTCAGCCCGATGACCAGTCGGCTGACGCCCAGACGGCTTGCCGCGCTGGCGGCGCCGCGCACCAGCAGGTCGCCGCCCACCGCCAGCATGACGAGCCCGGCCGCCATGATCATCCACAGCTCCATGGAGCCTCCCACGTGATTTCCGGCCAGCATGGCCCGCGCGCCGCCGCTGGCAAGCCCAACCCGACCGGCCGCGCGCCTTGCCTCGACGCGGCGGCGTCTCTACCTGTTGCGGGATGGCCCATACCAACGCCTGTGACCATGAGCACGACAACCGCGGCCTGGCCGGGGACACCCTGACCAGACTGCTGGCGGCGGCCGAGGCCCGCTGCGAGCGCGCCGGTCAGCGGTTGACCGCGCCGCGCCGCCGGGTGCTCGAACTTCTGCTGCAGGTCGGCCAGCCCGTGAAGGCCTATGACCTCATCGCCGCATTCGGCGACGACGGCGCGCCCGCCAAACCCCCGACGGTCTACCGGGCCCTGGATTTTCTGTCGAAACAGGGGTTCGCCCACCGCATCGAGAGCCTGAACGCCTATATCGCCTGTGGCGGCGACGCGGACGGGCATGGCGCCGCCTTCCTGATCTGCGACTGCTGCGGCGTCACGCGCGAGATCGCGCCCACCGGAACCCAGGAGATTGAGCGGATGGCCAACGGCGAGGGCTTCATCCTGACGACGCTGACCGTCGAGGCTCACGGTCTTTGCCAGGACTGTCGGTCCTGACCGGCGTGGGGGAAGCGATCGAAATCTGGCGCGGCGGGGTCAACACCTGGGAATGCGACGAGATGGGGCACATGAACGTGCGCTTCTACGTCACCCGGGCGATGGAGGGTCTGGTCGGACTGGCCGCGGCGCTGGGCCTGCCCCACGCCTTCACCCAGGAGGCCGGCTCCACCCTGATCGTGGGCGAGCAGCACATCCGCTTCCTGCGCGAGGCCCATGCCGGCGCCGCCCTGCATATGACCGGCGGCGTGATCGAGATGACCGAGAATGGCGCGCGTCTGCTGCAGCTGCTCTGGCATAGTGACTCGGGCGCCCTGGCGGCCACCTTCCAGACCGTTGTGACCCACGCCACCCCGGCCGAGGGCCGGCCCTTCGCCTGGTCCGAACGCACCCTCGCGCGGGCCGACGCGCTGAGGGTCGCCGTGCCTGATCAGGCCGCCGCCCGCAGCGTCTCGCTGACCCCTGTCGCCCCACAGGCCGGTCTGGCCCGGGCCGACGAACTCGGCCTGGCGCGGATCGCCCAGGGCGCGGTGTCCCCCGCCGACTGCGACGTGTTTGGCCGCATGCGGGCCGAACAGTTCATCGGCCGGGTGTCGGACGGCATCCCGCGTCTGGTTCGTGGTTTTCGGGACGCGGTGGTCAATGCCGTCCCCGATCAACCCAAACGGGTCGGCGGCGCGGTTCTCGAGTACCGGCTGATCCACCTCGACTGGCCCCGGGCCGGCGACCGGCTGGAAGTCCGGTCCGGGCTGGTCGACGTCGACGCCCGCACCAAACGGCTGGTCCACTGGATGGTCGACCCCGACACCGGCAAGGCCTGGGGAACCTCGGAGGCGATCGCCATCACCCTCGACCTCGACGCGCGCAAGATCGTGCCGATCACGGACGTCGCGCGCGACGCGCTGATGAAACAGGCGACGCCGGGACTCAGCCTCTAGGCGGCGGCCGTCCGCAGGGCGGACCGGACCAGGTCGGGGCGTTCCATGGGCAGGAAGTGGCTGGTCCCGGGTACGGTTTCGAGCTGGATCTTTCCGCCGGCGAGAATTTCGGCTTCATGGTCCCCGAGCAGGCAAGGCGAAGCCAGTTCGGCCCGCAGCACTCGAACCGGGACCGGGGCCCGCATGAAGGCGCCCAGGGTGTCGTGGTCATGGCCCGCGAAGTTGGCGGCCTCCCACGCCGGGGCGCAGGCCAGGTGAACCTGGCCGTCGTCGCCCTCGATCAGCCCGTCGGCCAGATAGTCGCGCAGCGAGGCGTCCGGCCAGGTCCGGAACGCGCCGCGGCCCTGGTAGGCCTTGAAGGCCGCGTCACGATCAGGATAGGCCGAGCGGCGACGGAGGGCCCCCTGCACGAGCGGCGAATTTTTCACGTCGTCGCCAACTTCGGCCAGCCGCTCCGGCGTCATCACCACCGGGTCGAACAGCACCAGCCGGCGGGCGGCGTCAGGCCGCACGGCCGCGGCGAGCAGGCAGGTCGTGCCGCCCATCGAGTGGCCGGCCAGGACGGTCGGGGTCTCGCCAAGAGCGTTCAGCAGGGCCAGGAGGTCATCGCGATAGACGATCCAGTTGGTCTGGCTTTCGGGGTCAGCCGGGAGGGTCGTATGACCATGACCGCGCAGATCGACGGCCAGAATCCGCAGGTCTTCGCCCAGCGGCGCCAGGATGGTGGCGTAGGTCCCGGCATTGAAACCGTTGGCGTTCAGGAAAACGATGTCGAGCGGCCGGTCCGGCGGCCCGAACTCGAGACCGGCGATGGTCCCTCCAGGGACGGCGATCGTGCGGCGACGGGCATGGGGGAAAGGCGAGGCGGCGAATGTCATCGCCGCCTGCCTAGCCCGATCACGCCACGTCAGTCGAGCGGAACTAGATCTTGGTCAAATCCCAGCCGCCGCCGGACTGGCGGCAGGCCCGATAGCGCTCGGTCTCACGACCGTACTTCTTGGTGTAGAGCGTCTGCTCAACGGTCTGACAGCCGTCATTGCGGACGACGGGGCTGACCACCGACTCCGAGACATAGCCGACGCCATAGCCATCCCGACCAACCAGCAGCCAGGGCTGGCCCTGGACCTTGGCCAGGACCTCGAAGTTCTGGCCGCCGGCCAGCTGGCCGACAACGCGCGACCGCGTGGTCGGCCCGGCGCGGAGGTTGACGTTTCGGGCCGCGTACCACGTGCCGCCGCCGCCGACCCAGTAGCGCTGGGGCTGGACGTCCCGGGCGAAGGCGACGTTGCTCAGCTGCACGGGCTGACCATAGCCGTCGCCATAGCCGTTGGAGGCCAGAACCCGGATTTCGCCGTTGGCGCCGCTGTTGGGGTTTTTCCAGGCCACCGGTCGGCCGGTGGCGAGGGCTTCGTCGAGGGCGGCTTCGGCGCGGCGTTGATCCTCTTCCTGCATCTTGCAGCCGATCGAGGAGCCGATGGCCGCGCCGATGCCGGCGCCAACGACGGTGCCGGCGCCGCGTTCGCCCTTGACCAGCTTGTTGCCGACGACGCCGCCGATCAGGGCGCCGATGACCGCGGCGCCTTCCTGCTTGCCGCCGCCGGAGTCGCAGCCGAACACGCCGGCCTGGGCCGCGCCCGGAACGGCGGCGGCGAGGGCGGCGACCATGACTGAGGCCGTGATTGCGATGCGCATAGAGTGCTCCCTGGTTTGCGGGTCGACCCGGCGTGGCCGCGATCCCCCTGTTCATACGATTGAGATTGGCTTTCCCCACGTCATCACACGAGAATGTGTCAAAATCCGCGAGGTTTCGACATGAGCGCCCATTCTCCCGCCGCAACGACCGCAGACTGGACCTGCTTCAGCGTCTCTATCGAGGCGGGCGTCGCCCATATCCAGCTCAAGCGGCCCGAAGCCATGAACACCATGAACAAGGCGTTCTGGAGCGAGTTGCCGGCGATCGTGCGGGACATCAACGACAACGCCCGGGCGCGGTGCATCGTCATCTCCTCGACCGGCAAGCATTTCTCCGCCGGCATGGATCTGTCGGTGTTCGCCAACGTCGCCGGCGGCGGCGGCGACAGCGACCGCCACGTGACCGGCGAGAGTTTCCGCCATCATGTCCATGCTTTGCAGGACACCTTCAGCTGCCTGGACGAGGCGCGGATGCCGGTGATCGCCGCCATCCAGGGCGGCTGTATCGGCGGCGCGGTGGACTTCACCAGCGCCTGCGACATCCGCTACTGCAGCGCCGACGCCTTCTTCTGCATCATGGAGATCAATATCGGCATGACCGCCGACGTCGGCACCTTCCCACGGCTGTGCAAGCTGATCCCGGAAGGCTGGGTGCGCGAGCTGGCCTATACCGGCCGCCGCCTGCCGGCCGCGCGGGCGCGTGAGATCGGCCTGGTTAATGAGGTCTTCGACACCCACGAGGCGGTCGTCGCGCACGCCCTGGCCACCGCCCGCGAGATCGCCGGCAAGTCGCCGCTGGCCGTGGCCGGATCGAAGGTGATGATCAACTACGCCCGCGACCACAGCATCAAGGACGCGCTCGACTATATCGCGGTCTGGCAGACGGGCATGTTCTCCGGTCCGCACATGGCCGAGACCTTCGCCGCCAAACAGCAGGGCCGCGAGCCGGTGTTCCCCGACCTGCTGCCGCTCAGAAAAGGGCTCTAGGTTTCCAGCTCGGCGCCGGCCAGGTCGGCGCCGTCGAAGCGGACGCCGTGGAGGTCCGCCTCGAGGAAGCGGGCGCGACGGGCGTCGCAATCGCGCAGATCGGCGCCGCGCAACACGGCGCGGGTCAGGTCGGTGCGGATGAAACGACCATCGCCGATCATCAGGGGGCCCAGCTTGGCGCCGCGCAGATCGGCCTTGTTCAGAAGGGCCCCGACGAGCTTGGCGCCGCGAAGGTCGGCGTCCTTGAGCACGGTGCTGCGCAGGTCGGCGTCGGTCAGATCGCAGCCCTGCATCTCGGCGCCTTCCAGATTGACGCCAAAGAACACCGAACGGGGCGCCGACATGCCCGTCAGCTTGCGTCGACGCATCTGGCGCATGGGCCTGAAATCGACCCGCGACACCTTCATCGCCACGCCCTCGGCGCCGTCGGTCTCGCAGAAGCGCTCGTGCTCCCCGATCACCTCGCCCAGGGGTTGGTCGTCGATATAGAAAATCGGCGGCGGCGCGCGGAGCACCTCGCTCATATCGACCTTGTCGAGGTTGGCGTCCTGGATATTGGCGCCGGTCACGACGGCGTTTTTCAGCGAGGCGCCGGCCAGATCGGTGTGGAACAGGTTCGCGCCGGTCAGGTTGGCGCCGTCGAGGACGGCGTTGTTCAGCTTCGCCCCGTTCAGACAGGCGCCGGACAGGTCGGCATCGGTGAAATCCGCGGCCAGGGCATGGGCGCCGGTCATGTGGGCGCCGGCGAGATTGGCGCCCTGCAGGATCGCGTAGTCGAGCTCGCCCGCCCGGCGATCATGTTTGAGAATCCGGAATTCCTGGCTGTTGCCCTGCAGGGCGATGCGACCCTCGCGCAGGTCACAGCCGGCCAACTGGGCGCCGGACAGATTGGCCCCGCGCAGGCAGACGCCGCGGAGGTCGGCCTGGGTCAGATCGGCTTCGCGAAGATCGGCGTCGCGAAGATCGCAGCCAAACAGCGTCGCCCGCATCAACCGGGCCCCGTTGAGGCCGGTCGCCACCAGCTGGGCGCCGGTGAGGTCCGCCTCTGACAGATCAGCGCCATCAAGCGCCATATGGGACAGATCGACGTAGCTGAAGTTAGCCCGCTTGCCTCCGCCGCGACGGCTCAGGTAGCGCCCATGCGCCTCGATCGCCGCCATGATGGCGCCGATATCGAGCTTGCGGATGAGTTGGGTTGCGGCGGACATGCGGACCTTGCTTCCGGGTGTCAGTCAGCATCACCCCCAGCCGCTTAATGAACGGTTCTTTCCGGCCTGTCCGCAGCTGTCAGAGCCAGCCCTTGCGACGGAACCACCAGAGCGGCACGAGCATGGCCACGGCCATGAGTCCGAGCGCCATGGGATAACCCCAGACGGTTTGCAGCTCGGGCATGTGCCGGAAATTCATGCCGTAGATCGAGCCGATCAGGGTCGGCGGCATGAGCACCACGGCCCAGACCGAAAAGACCTTCATGATCTCGTTCTGGTCGGTGTTGATCAGGCCCACCGCCGAATCGAGCAGGAAGGTGACGTTCTCCGTCAGGTAGGCGCAGTGGTCGGTCAGCGATTTCACGTCCCGCTGAAGGGTGCGAAGCCGGTCCCTGTGTTCCTTGCCTTCGACGATCTCGCCGGAGAGGGTGGCGAAGGACAGCAGCCGGCCCAGGCTGACCAGGCTGCCGCGGGCCTTGGCTGCGACCGCCTGGCTGCGGCCCAGCGCCTGCAGGATGGGTTTGAATCCCGCCTTCCGGCTGGGGCGGAAGATGTCCGTCGACACGAGCTCCACGTCGACCGAGGTCTTCTCGAGGATGTCGGCCAGCCGATCAACGAGGGCGTCGAGCAGGCCCAGGAAGGCGCCAACGCCGCTGCGGCAGAAGTCGGGATCGCGCTCGGCCTGGGCGGCGAAGACGGTGAAGGCTCTTGGTTCGACATAGCGGATGGTCACCAGCCGGCCCTTGGCCAGGACAAAGGTGACCGGCTGCAACGACGGCACGTCTTCCTCGGCGTGGGCGAGGACAAAGGCGGTCATGAAGGTAGCGCCGTCGTCCTGGTAGAGGCGTGATGAGACCTCGATCTCGGCCATCTCCTCACGCGTCGGCAGCGCCACGCCCAAGGCCTGCTCGGCGACAAGCTCCTCGGCGCGGTCGGGATTGATCAGGTCCATCCAGACAACGGTGTCGGGCATCACCCAGCCGGGACCGACCCCGACGGGCTCCTGGCCGCCACCGCCGCGACGAAGAAGCTTCAGCATGGACGTGATCTCTCCGGCCTCGCCATCGAATGGCGCGGTCAGCGGGCAGCGTCAACAGACCTCAAGGGTCAGTCGGGAGACTCGCTCTGGCCCTGGCCGATGGCGGCCTGAATGAGGGCGGCGATACGGTCGGCGCCGTCGGCGGCCTGGCTGATCAGACCCAGGGGCGAAGGCAGCGGGCCAACGGCCGAAGCGGTCTGGTTGGCGGCCGCCCGGGCCATGGTCACGCCCTGGGCGCTCCAGAACCGGGGGTCGGACTGGGCCAGCTGCTGAGCGCGGCCGTTCTGATAGATGAAGCCGTAGGTCGGATAGACCGAACCTCCGAGATCGCGAATCGGGTCGTACCAGACCTTGACCATGCTCCAGTCGCCGACCGGCGAGACGTCGATGACGGTGACGTCTTTCTCGATCTGGCCGCGGGCGCCGCCGATCTGGGACCAGTTGGCGTGGGTGATCTGGATGACGCGGTCGGTAATGACCTGGCTGACCACGGCGACGTGGCCCAGCTGCATGCGGCCTGTGGGCTTGAAGCAGAGCACCGAACCCATGCGCGGCGCGCGGCCGGTGTCGTACTTGTCCGTCGCCTGGGCCCACCAGGTCCGGGCGTCGCCATAAATCTGGATGCCAGACAGCAGGCGCGCGAAGGGGACGCACTGCCAATAGATATCCGCCACGGCGCTTGCCGCCGGCGTAAGGCTGATTACCGCTGCGGCGGCCAGGGAACCAATCAGGGTTCTCGCCCGTTTATGCATTCGGCAGGTCTCCCCCGCGACACTCAAGCTGAGGGGATACCCATCTCACACAGGAATGAAAAGAGTCTTTTCAGACTCCGACCGCGATCGCGCGCCGTGATCGCCATCCGTCGGCCATGAGTTTCATCCGAGACCGGGCCGGTTTTTCGACCAGATGGTAGGACGCGGCCGACAGTGGAATGACGGAAAGAAGAAAGACGATCCACAACGGCCAGGGCAACTTTTCATCGGCTAGATTGAGAAGTTTCGCCATTGCATTCACGAAGATGATCTTCCAGGGCACGCAGATCATGTAGGTCGAATAGCTGATCTCTCCCAGATACACGAAGCCGGGCTGGGTCGCGAAACTCGAACCATGCTGGGCAAGCCCGGCCAGGCCGAGGATCAGCCCCCCGAACCCGATCACGGTGACCACGTCGGGCGCACCGGCCGCCGCCGCGATAATCACGCCGGCGCCCGAAAAAAGGGCGCCCAGGGCCGCCGATCGGACACTGCGGACCGCGCCGGACCGCCACAGGCTGTGCATCGCGCAGCCCAGGGCGAAGCAGGGCACGATTCGCAGGGCGCCCCAGGCGATGGTGGCCTGGGTCAGGGATCGGCCGGCCAGGGCCTCGAAGGCCGGATAGAGCACGGCCATCGCCGCCAGGGTCAGGCCGGCCAGCACCCAGGGCCGGGCCCGCATGCGCCAGGCGATCACGGCGAAGGCCGGAAAACTCAGATAGGCGAACCATTCGGCCGAGATCGACCAGGACGGATGATTGAAGGCCGCGGCCGGAGCGAACCCCCAGGCCTGCACCAGCAGCAGGTTCGCCGGCAGGGCGTCCCAGCGCAGAATTTCGGAGTCGATGGCAATGCCGGCGAGGCCGGCCCCCACGCCCAGGGCGATCATCCCCGCCAGGGTCGCCAGATGCAGCGGGTAAACCCGCGCCAGCCGGTTCCAGAGGAAATCGCCGTAGCGGAACCGCCCCTCGCCAAAGGCCGTCAGATAGACGTGGCACAGAATGAATCCGGACAGGACGAAGAACAGCTCCACGCCCAGATAGCCCTTGCCCACCAGGGCCGGGGTGAAGGCCGTGTCGAGTTTGGGCCAATAGTGGAAGAGCACGACCCACATGGCCGCGAAGAAACGCAAGGCGGTCAGCGGCCGGATATTGGCGGCGTCCTGCATGGCGGGCTCCTGTCCCTGGTCCGCACGATGGCGGGGTCCGTAGCGGGCGATCACGAATCGCGCGTCAGGCGAATCAGTCGAAACCTGTTTCACCCGGCGCTGGGGCCACTACATAGACCCCATCCGGTTCACCTTTCGTGAAAGACGCCTCGCCGATGGACAGCCTGCTGCAACTCGCCGCCGACCCCGCCGCCTGGGCGGCCCTGATCACCCTGGTGATCATGGAGATCGTGCTCGGCATCGACAATCTGGTGTTCATCTCGATCCTGTCGAACAAGCTGCCGGAGAAGGACCGTCCCCGGGCCCGCAGCATTGGCCTGTCGCTGGCCCTGCTGATGCGGATCGCCCTGTTGTTCGGCATCGCCTGGCTGGTCGCCCTGACCCAGCCGGTGTTTGACCTGGGCCTTCAGGGGCCGCTCGGCGACTCCGGCCACCCGGCCTTCGAGACCGCCTTCTCCTGGCGCGACCTGATCCTGATCGCCGGCGGCCTGTTCCTGCTGTGGAAGGCGACCAAGGAGATCCACCACGCCGTCGATCCGGCCCCGACCGGGGACGTGATGGACGCCAAGAACACCGCCATCACCAATTTCGGTTCGGCCATTGTCCAGATCCTGCTGCTGGACCTGGTCTTCTCGATCGACTCGATCCTCACCGCCGTAGGCATGACCGATCATGTGCCGATCATGATCGTGGCCGTGACCATTGCCGTCGCCGTCATGTTTTTCGCCGCCGGGCCGTTGGCCGACTTCATCAACAAGAACCCGACCATCGTCATGCTGGCCCTGGGCTTTTTGCTGATGATCGGGGCGGTGCTGATCGCCGACGGCTTCGGCGTGCATGTGCCCAAGGGCTACATCTACGCCGCCATGGCCTTCTCGGGCCTGGTCGAGGGGCTGAACATGGCCGCGCGCGGACGACGTTCCAAAACCCCGCCGACCGAGACGCCGCACTAGGAGCTACAGGAAGCTGTAGGGGTCGATGTCGATGGCCACCCGCACCGAGCCGGGCGGCCGGGCCCGCGCCCGCCAGGCGGCCATGAAGCCCTGCAGGTCGACCTTGCGGTCGGCGCGGATCAGGAACCGTTTGCGCCGGCGTCCCCGGACCAGGCCCAGCGGCGCGTCGGCCGGGCCGAAGATGTCGACCCCGTCGGTATTGGGCGCCGCCGCCGCCAGGGCGCGGACATAGGTCTCCAGGATCTCCGGATCGGGTCCTGAGCAGATGATCGCCGCCAGCCGGCCGAACGGCGGCAGGCCGGCCATCTCCCGCCCGGCCATCTCGGCGGCGAGGAAGGCGTCCCGGTCCTGGGCCGCCAGGGCCTCCATCACCGGATGATCGGGCGAATAGGTCTGCAGCAGGGCCCGGCCCGGCCGCTCACGACGGCCCGCCCGCCCGCTGGCCTGGGCCAGCAGCTGGAAGGTGCGCTCCCCGGCCCTCAGGTCGCCGCCGCGAAGACCCAGGTCGGCGTCGACCACCCCGACCAGGGTCAGCAGCGGGAAGTCATGGCCCTTGGCCGCCGCCTGGGTGGCCACCAGCACATCGATCTCGCCATCGGTCATGGCCTGGATCAGGGTCCGGGCGCCCTCGGCGTCAAAAATGGTGTCGGAGGAGAAGACGGCGACCCGGGCCTCGGGGAACAGGAAACGCACCTCCTCCTCGATCCGCTCCACCCCTGGTCCGATCGAGACCAGGCTGTCCTTGGCCCCGCAGTGGGGACAGCGGTCTGGCCGGGGCATGGAGAAGCCGGTCAGGTGACAGACCAGCCGGCCGGTGTAGCGATGCTCAACCAGCCAGGAATCGCTGTCGGGCGACTTCATCCGCTCGCCGCAGGCCCGGCACAGGACCAGCGGGGCGTAGCCGCGGCGGTTGAGGAACAGCAGGGTCTGTTCGCTGCGGCCGTAGGTCTCCTTCATCGCTTCGATCAGCGGCGGTGACAGCCAGCGGCCGGTCTCCGGCGGCGTCTGGCGCATGTCGATCAGCTGAACGTCGGGCAGTTCGGCGGCGCCGTGGCGGGCGGCCAGCTTCAGCCAGCGGTAGCGGCCCTGTTCGGCGTTCCAGAGGCTTTCCAGCGACGGCGTCGCCGAGGCCAGCACCACGGCGCATTTCTCGAGACTGGCGCGGGCCACGGCCAGGTCGCGGGCCTGGTAGATGAAGCCCTCCTCCTGTTTGTAGGAGCCGTCGTGCTCCTCATCGACGACGATCAGGCGCAGCGACCGGAACGGCAGGAACAGGGCCGAGCGGGCGCCGATGACGATGCGGGCGCGGCCGGTGGCGACGCCCTCCCAGATCTGCCGACGGCGGGGCGGCGGCACCGCCGAATGCCATTCGGCCGGGGCGGCGCCGAAGCGATCCTCGAACCGGGCGAGGACGGCCTGGGTCAGGGCGATCTCGGGCAGCAAAACCAGCACCTGGGCCCCGGGGTCGGCGGCCAGCGCCGCGGCCACCGCCTCCAGATAGACCTCGGTCTTGCCCGAGCCGGTGACGCCGTCGAGCAGGGCGGCCTGGAAGCCGCCCTGGGCGACCATGCCGGTCAGAACGCCGGCGGCGGCCTTCTGGCTGGCGTTCAGCGTCGGTCCGGGCAGGGTCAGGTCCGGCGGCGCGAATTCAGTCTCGACCGTATGCAGCCGGATTTCCAGACTGCCCTCGTCGATCAGCCCCTTGATGACGCCTGCCGAAACCCCGGCGGCCTCGGCCAGGGCGACGGCGGTCATCGGCGTCAGAGCGGCGGCCAGCACCTTGTCGCGGGCCGGGGTCATGCGGCCGGGGGCCTGGCCGGTGGCGACCACCAGCTTGATCGGCTTTGGCTTTGGCGCCCGCAGGCCGCGCAGGGCCATGGCCAGGGGCAGGCCCGGCGGATCCACCGAATAGCGCGCCGCCCATTCCACGAACCGCAGGGTGGTCTCCGGCATCGCCGGGTCGTCGAGCCGTTCCAGCACCGGCTTCAGCGGCCGGTTGCCGCCGGCTGCTGCGCGCAGGGCCGTGACCACGCCCCGGGCCGTGCGGGGCCCCAGCGGCACGGCGACATGGTCGCCGACAGCCAGACCCATGCCCTCCGGCTCGTCGTAGTCGAAGGCCTCGGGCAGCGGCAGAGGCAGCAGGACGCTGGCGATGCGGGTCACGACTGGCGCCCCGCCCTCGACGGCGCTAAACCCTCGCTCATGCAACTCTTCCTCGACACCACCGACACCGCCGTCCTCAAGGACCTCGCCACCACGGGCCTGGTCGACGGGGTTACCACCAATCCGACCCTGATCGCCAAGTCCGGTCGTCCGATGGCCGAGGTCATCGCCGAGATTTGCGCCATCGTCGAGGGCCCTGTCAGCGCCGAAGTGGCCGCCATGGACATCGAGGGCATGCTGGCCGAGGGCCGCAAGCTGGCCGCCATCGCCACCAATGTCGTGGTCAAGGTGCCGCTGACCCGCAATGGCCTGACCGCCACCCGGCAATTCGCCATCGAGGGCATCTCGACCAACGTCACCCTCTGTTTCTCGGCCGCCCAGGCCCTGCTCGCGGCCAAGGCCGGCGCCTCCTACATCTCGCCCTTCATCGGCCGACTCGACGATCACGGCGCCGACGGCATGGAGCTGATTGGCGAGATCCGGGCGATCTACGACAACTATGGCTACGACACCGAAATCCTCGCCGCCTCGATCCGCACGCCCGTCCACGTCAAGGATGCGGCCATCGCCGGAGCCGACTGCGCGACCATCCCGCCGGCCACTTTCGAGGCCCTCTTCAAGCACCCGTTAACCGACAAGGGTCTTGAACAGTTCATGGCGGACTGGGCCAAGACGGGCCAGTCCATCCTCTAGGCCATCCGGCGCGCGCGGTTTCCGACCGTCCCGACGTCCGGCCTGGCCAGGGCAGGACCGGGATTGGGGACGATATGAACACTGCGCAGAAACTGGATTCACCGGCCGAAGAGCTTCGGCGGGTGCTGCGATCCCATCCCGACCTGATTCGCGACGACCCCGAGCTGCTGGCCGATCTCGGCCTGAGGGTCGACGCCGCCAACCTGGTTGATTTCGGCCCGGCCGCCCTGGCCAGGGTCAGCGAGGCGCACCGGCGGGAATCCTCGGTGCGCAAGAAGCTGGAAGCCATGGCGCGGGCCAATTTCGCCGCCCAGGCCCAGATCCACGCCGCCGTCATCGACCTGCTCGAGGCCCGCAACCATTCCGACCTCGCCCGCCGGGTCGACGATCTGGCCAGCCTGCGTTTTGGTCTGGTCACCGCCACCATCGCCATCGAAGGGCCCGGCCGGGCGCCCGCCGGCTGGCACGCCCTGGTCGAGGGACAGGCCGACCTGATCCTGGGTCCGCGCAAGCTGGACCGTATGGGCTTCCATGCCCCGGCCCTGGGGCTGTTCGGGGCCAAGGCCGAACATGTCCGGTCGATGGCCATGGTCCGGCTGGCCATCTGGGAGCCGGCCCGGCAAGGCGTGCTGGCCTTCGGCTCGCCCGACGAAAAGGGCTTCACCGCCGACATGGGCGCCGAGCTGGTCGCCTTCCTCGGCCGGGTTGTGGAACGGACGGCCGAGCGATGGCCGGTGCTGTGACCGCCCGCGAGGCCATGGCCGCCTGGCTGGACCATCTGGCCAACGAGCGCCGAGTCTCGCCACGAACGATCGAGGCCTATCTGGGCGCGGTGTCGCCCTATTTGACTTTTCTTGAGCAGCATCGGGCCGAGACTCTGACCGTCGCCGACACCGGCACGATCAGCGCCGCCGAGCTGCGCGCCTACCTGGCCCACCGGCGAGACGGCGAGCGGCCGCTGGCGGCGCGGTCGGTGTCCCAGGCCCTGTCGGCGGTGCGGTCCTTCCATGGTTATCTCGACCGGCGGCTGGGGGTTCCCAACGCCGCCCTGGCCCTGGTCCGGGGCCCCCGGGTCAAGCCCGGCGCGCCGCGGCCGGTGTCGGAAGACCAGGCCCGCGGCCTGATCGAAGAGGCGGCCCAGGATCCCGACCGCGACGGCTGGCAGGCGCTGCGCGACGAAGCGGTGCTGACCCTGCTCTGGGGCTGCGGCCTGCGGATCTCCGAGGCCCTGTCGCTGAAACGCGTCGACGCGCCGCTGGGCGAGGCCCTGCGCATCACCGGCAAGGGCGGCAAGACCCGCATCGTGCCGGTGCTGCCCGTCGTGCGCGAGACGGTCGACGCCTATCTGGCCGCCCTGCCCTTCGCCGCTTCGCCGGACGAGCCGCTGTTCCGGGCGGTGCGCGGCGGGCCCCTGAGCCCGCGCCATGTGCAGGCGACCATGCAGGCCCTGCGCGGGCGCCTCGGCCTGTCGGAGCGGGCCACGCCGCACGCCCTGCGCCACAGCTTCGCCACCCACCTGCTGGGCGCCGGCGCCGATCTGCGTTCGATCCAGGAACTGCTCGGCCACGCCTCTCTGTCGACGACACAGAAATACACGGCGGTCGACGCGGAAGCGCTACTCGGCGCCTACGCCAGAGCCCATCCGCGCGCCTAGGCCCTACTTCAGGCTCAACGCCCGTTTCAGCGGCCGGTAGAGGGCGAAGGTCAGCAAACTGCCCGCCGCCGAAATGCCGGCGTGCATCAGCCAGAAGTCCTGCGGCGCCATTTTCTCGTAATAGCCGCCGATCCAGCCGGCGGCGTAGTTCGAGACAAAGGCGGTCAGGAAGGCGACGCCCATGATCAGGCCGCTGATCGCCGGCGGAGCAACGCGCGAGCACAGCGCCAGGGTGGTCGGCCAGTTGTACAGAAAGCCGAGGGCGAACATGAAGAAGCAGAACGCGCCCCAGCCGACCCCGGGGCTGCCGCCATTGGCCGCGATCATCGAGGCGGCGACCAGCGACAGCATGCCGACCGCGCCCATCAGGCCGCTCCAGCCGATCTTGGTCAGGTCATTGGTGCCCTTGCCCCGGCCGATCTGCCAGGCCCAGTAGCGCATGGCCAGCGGGGTCAGGGTGACGATGAACAGGCCGTCGAACGACGGGTACCAGGTCACCGGCATGGCGAAGCCAAAGATATGCAGGTCGGTGTAGGACCGGGCCCAGAGGTTGAAGACGTTGAACTCCTGGGAATAGGCGACGCCGTAGAAGGTGCCCAGGACCAGCACCACGCCGAGAGCCAGCAGGACCGGCGTGTCGCTGGCGTGGAGCTTGGGCCGGTCATGGCCTTTCGGCTTGAGCGTATCGGCCGGCATGTGGCGGATGCCGAGGGCGTAGATCGTCACCCCGATCAGCATGCCGATGGCCGCCAGACCAAAGCCGTAGTGCCAGCCGTACAGCTCGCCGATGGTGCCGCAGGCCAGAGGCGCGGCGAACCCGCCGATATTGATCGCCAGGTTGAAGATCGAAAACGCCGAGGTCCGCTTTGGATCATCACGCGTGTAGAGGCCGCCCACCTGGGCCGAGATGTTGCCCTTCATACAGCCGCTGCCGAGCACCAGAAGGATCATGGCGATCAGGAAGGACGCCTCGAAAGCCATCAGCAGATGGCCGAGCGCCATCAGCAGCGCCCCGATCATCACCGTGCGCTTCTGGCCCAGCACCTGGTCGCCGAGCCAGCCGCCGACCACCGGCGTCAGATAGACGATGCCGGTGTAGAGGCCGAAAATCTGCGAGGCGAAGGCCTGGGTCGACAGGGGGCCGAAGACCCCCTCGAGCACGCCCCGAAAGGCGTTCATGCCCAGAATGTCGTCGATATGGCCGGGCGTCAGCGCCTGGTCGACCATGTAGAGCATCAGCAGGGCCTGCATCCCGTAGAACGAGAAGCGTTCCCAGACCTCGGTGAAGCTCAGGAACAGCAGACCGCGCGGGTGGCCCATGAACGTGGCGGACGGCCCGGGGGCCTCGGACTCAAGCGACACACGACTCTCCCGGCGGGTTCGCCGGTACAGTGAACACCGGTACGGGACTTCGGCTAGCGCTTATTGTCCCCACAATGAGCCGGGCCGTCCCGGCGCATGCGGAACCAGCCGCCGCCTGGTTCCTCCGCGCCGCCGTCATCAACCGTCCGGAATCCGCGGCGCTGATAGAAGGCGATCGCCGGCGTGTTGAGCTTCTGGACCTTCAGCGACAATGGCCCGACCGCCTGTTTCGCCACATGGTCGAGAAGCGCCGAGCCGACGCCCCGCCCCCGCGCCGAAGCCGCCAGGTAGAGCGAATGCAGAAAGCTGTCGGGGCGATAGAGGCTGGCGAAACCGACGATCTCGCCGTCGAGCAGGGCGACATGGACCGCCTCTTCCTCGAAGGCCGCCATCATGGCCGAGGCCTGGATCTCCGCGACCGGCCACCAGGTGAAGACCTCGCGGCCAACCGTCTCGTAGAGGGCGGCGCAGGTCGCCAGTTCGTCCGGCCGGGCGACGCGGATCCGCAGGCTGGCCGCCGCCGGCATCAGGCGGCGACCCGTTCGCTGTTTCTGGCCATGATCGCCTCCCCGTGCATGGCGGTGAAGGCTAGCGGGGATCAACGGGGAGGCAAGGGACTCGAAGCGTCACCCGCCCGGCGCCCTGCCCGCGTAGCTGGAGTCAGCGTTGAAGGCGCCGAAGATCGGGTCCCATTCGCTGATCGTCATGTCGTGGATCAGGCCCTCGATGGCGAAGGGGTCCTGGCTGATGATCTCCAGCAGCGCCTGCTGATTGTCCGCCGCCATGACCAGCATGGCCGAGCGATCCGGCGTCCCGACGAAGGGGCCGGAGGCGCGCAGGACGCCCTGTTTCAGCAGGGCCTGGAGATAGTCGACATGGGCCATGACATGTCTGGCCCAGCCCTCGGCGTCGGGGTGGCTGTAGGTGACGACGTAGAGGGCCACTAGGCCTGCATCGTCCAGCCTTCGACGCCCATGGCCGCCTGGCGCAGGGCCTCGGAGCGGGTCGGGTGCGGGTGGCAGGTGCGGGCGACGTCCTCGGATGAGGCCGAGAACTCCATGGCCACGCAGAATTCGGCGATCATGTCCCCGACGTTGGGGCCGATCATATGGACGCCGAGGATGCGGTCGGTCTTGGCGTCGGCCAGCACCTTCACGAAGCCCTCGGTCTCATGGTTGATCTTGGCCCGGCTGTTGGCGGCGAAGGGGAACTTGCCGACCTTGTAGGTGACGCCCGCCGCCTTGAGCTCTTCCTCGGTCTTGCCGACCGTGGCCACTTCCGGGGCGGTGTAGATGACGCCGGGGATCAGGTCGTAGTTCACATGACCGGCCTTGCCGGCCATCAGCTCGATACAGGCGACGCCCTCGTCCTCGGCCTTGTGGGCCAGCATCGGACCGCTGGTCACGTCGCCGACCACCCAGACGCCGTCGGCGCTGGTCCTGAAATGGTCGTTGGCGATCATGCCGCGCTTGTCGGGAACCACGCCCACCGTCTCCAGGCCGAGGCCCTCGGTGAACGGACGGCGGCCGATGGCCACCAGCACATAGTTGGCTTCCAGGGTCTGGGCCGGGCCGCCGGCGACCGGCTCCAGGGTCACCGCCACGCCACTGGCGCTGGCCTTGGCTCCGGTGACCTTCTGGCCGAGCTGGAACTTGAAGCCCTGTTTGGTCAGGGACCGCTGGAAGGTCTTGGCGGTCTCCTCGTCCATGCCCGGGCAGATGCGGTCGAGGTATTCGACGACGGTGACCTCCGCGCCCAGACGGCGCCAGACGCTGCCCAGCTCCAGGCCGATGACGCCGGCGCCGATGACCACCAGATGGCCAGGGACTTCCGGCAACGACAGGGCGCCGGTGGAATCGACGATCCGCTTGTTGTCGACCGCCACGCCCGGCAGGGGCGTCGGCTCCGAGCCGGTGGCGACGAGGATGTTTTTGGCTTCCAGCGTGGTCTCGGCGCCGTCGACGGCCTTGACGACGACCTTGCCGGGCCCGGCGATCCGGCCCCAGCCCTTGATCCATTCGACCTTGTTCTTCTTGAACAGGAACTCGATGCCCTTGGTCAGGGAGGTGACGCTCTCGTCCTTCTGGGCCATCATCTGGGCCAGGTTGAGTTTGGGTTTGACGTCGATGCCGAGCTTGGCGAACTCGCCGCCGCTGGCCGCCGCGAACAGTTCGGAGGCATGCAGCAGGGCCTTGGACGGCATGCAGCCGACGTTCAGACAGACGCCGCCCAGGGTCTCTCGACCCTCGACGACGCCGACCTTCAGGCCCAGCTGGCCGGCGCGGATCGCCGCGTTGTAGCCGCCGGGGCCGCCGCCGATGATGATGACGTCGTACTGAGCCATGGGATGAACCGCCTTGGTCTGAATCTACGCAGGTCAATATGGGGCGCGCCGGCCCTCTGCGCGAGGCGGTTTACGTCGTCGGGCCCCAAGGTCAACCGACCGAAGCCAAAAAGCCGGGAGAACGGCGGGGATGACCCCCGCCGTTCCGGTCCCGGATCGCTATTTGCCGCGTTCGGTCAACCAGATGATGATCCCGACCACGATCAGGGCGCCGATCGAATAATAGTCATACTGCAGCTCGGCCGCGGTGAAGACGGTCTGATAGGCGGCCTGGCTCTGCATGAACCACCAGCCGGCGATATTGGCGGCCACGGCCAGGACGTAGACGCCGAAGGCCCGGCCGCCGGTGAACAGCCGCCAGGCCACGATCAGCATCAGGAGCAGCGACGCGCCCCAGACCGCGAGCTGCCACCAGGGCGTGGCGTCCCACAGTGGAACCATGCGCTGCAGATCGGCCGGGACGGTGGTCAGCCGGCCGAGTTTGTGGAGGGCGTTGAGGCCGGCCATCAGGCCGCTCATGCCGACATAGGCCAGCGCGAGCGCGCCAAGCACCCATCGTAGAACCTTCATGACGTTTGCTCCCCCGAGCATCGGCCGCGCTTTGGCGGCCTTCTGGCGCGGACGCTAGGTCGGAAACCGGCGTTTGGTCAAACCCACTCGCCCGCCGGACGACGCCGGCGGTCGGGGATCAGACGTCCAGCAACAGACGTTGGGGATCTTCCAGCGCTTCCTTGACCTTGACCAGGAAGGTCACCGCGCCCTGGCCGTCGACGACGCGGTGGTCGTAGCTGAGCGCCAGGTACATCATCGGCCGGATGACGATCTGGCCGTTTTCGACCACCGCCCGGTCCTGGATCTTGTGCATGCCCAGAATGCCCGACTGCGGGGCGTTGAGGATCGGGGTCGACATCAGCGAGCCATAGACGCCGCCGTTGGAGATGGTGAAGGTGCCGCCCTGCATGTCGTCGATGGTCAGGTTGCCGTCGCGGGCCTTGCGGCCGAGGGCGCCGATGGCCTTCTCGATGCCGGCCAGGTCCATCTGGTCGACGTCGCGCACGACCGGAACCACCAGGCCCTTCTCGGTGCCGACGGCGACGCCGATGTCGTAGTGGTTCTTGTAGATCAGGTCCGTGCCGTCGATCTCGGCGTTGACGTCGGGAATTTCCTTCAGGCCGTGAACCACCGCTTTCACGAAGAAGCTCATGAAGCCGAGCTTCACGCCGTGGCGCTTTTCGAATTGCTCCTTGTAGGCGGTGCGCAGGGCCATGATCGCGGACATGTCGACCTCGTTGAAGGTCGTCAGCATGGCGGCGTTGGCCTGGGCCTCCTTGAGGCGGCGGGCGATGGTCTGACGCAGGCGCGTCATCTTCACCCGCTCTTCGCGTTCATGGATGGCGCGCGGCGCTGACGGCGCGGCGGCCGGCGCCGGAGCGGCGGCGCGGGCGTCGATGGCGGCCAGGGCGTCGCCCTTGGTGATGCGGCCGTCCTTGCCGGTGCCCGTGACCGAGGCCGGGTTGAGGCCGGTCTCGGTGACGATGCGCTGAACCGAGGGCGCCAGGGGCGCGGGATCGGCGGCCTGGGTCGGAGCTGTCAGGTCGGGCACCGGTCCGGACGTCGGCGGGGCCTTGCCCTTGGTCGTTTCCGGCTGGGCTTCACCGGCCGGGGCCGCGGCGGCGGCCGGGGCGGCGGCCTTGGGGGCTGCGCCCGCCGTGGCGGCGGCGCCGGCGGTGACCTTGCCCAGCAGGGCGCCGGGAACCACCGTCTCGCCATCGGCGGCGGCGATCGATTCCAGCACGCCGTCAGCCGGCGAGGCCACTTCGAGGCTGACCTTGTCGGTTTCCAGCTCGACGAGGATCTCGTCTTTCCTGACCGCCTCGCCCGGCTTTTTCATCCAGCGGGCGACCGTCGCTTCGGTGACGGATTCGCCGAGGGCGGGGGTCATGATATCGGCCATGGGTCTGGTCTCTTCTTTCAGTCTCGGAGGCGAGCGTCGCGTCAGGCGAGGGCGTCGGCCAGGAAGGTCTCGAGTTCTTTCAGGTGCCGGCTCATCAGGCCGGCGGCGGTCGAGGCGGAGGCGGGGCGACCCACGTAGCGGGCGCGCTTGGCCTTGATCGTCATGCGGTCCAGGGTCAGTTCGAGCCAGGGATCGACGAAGGTCCAGCCGCCCATGTTCTTGGGCTCTTCCTGGCACCAGACCAGCTCGGCGTTCTCAAAGCGAGCCAGTTCGGTCATCACCGACTTCATCGGCCAGGGATAGAACTGCTCGAGCCGCAGCAGGTAGATGTCGTCGCGACCGGCCTTGGCGCGGGCGTCGACGAGATCGAAATAGACCTTGCCCGAGCACATCACGATGCGGGTGATCTCGGCGTCGGGCTTGAGCTTGATCCCCCCGACGTCACAGCCGGCCTCGGCCCCGTCGACCATCACGCGGTGGAAGGAGGAGGTCTCGTCCATGTCGGAGAGCGAACTGACCGCCTTCTTGTGACGCAGCAGGCTCTTGGGCGTCATGACGATCAGCGGCTTGCGGTATTCGCGGTGCATCTGCCGGCGCAGCGCGTGGAAATAGTTGGCCGGGGTCGAGCAGTTGACCACCTGCATGTTGTCCTCGGCGCAGGACTGCAGGAAGCGCTCGAGGCGGGCCGAGCTGTGCTCGGGACCCTGGCCCTCGTAGCCGTGGGGCAACAGCATGACCAGGCCGCTCATGCGCAGCCATTTGCGTTCGCCCGAGCTGATGAACTGGTCGATGACCACCTGGGCGCCGTTCACGAAGTCGCCGAACTGGGCTTCCCACAGGGTCAGGGTGTTGGGGTCGGCGAGGCTGAAGCCGTATTCGAAGCCCAGCACCGCCTCTTCCGACAGGGCCGAGTCGATGACTTCGTAATGGGCCTGGCCCGGACGCAGGTTGTTGAGGGGCGTGTAGTGCTCCTCGGTGGTCTGGTCGATCAGGTCCGAATGGCGCTGGGTGAAGGTGCCGCGCACGCTGTCCTGACCCGACAGGCGGACGGGGATGCCCTCGTCCAGCAGGGTGGCGAAGGCCAGATGTTCGGCGGTGCCCCAGTCAATGCCGTCGCCGGCCTCGATCGCCGCGTGACGGGCTTCGATGACCCGGCGAACCGTCTTGTGCGCATCGACGTCGGCCGGGATGGAGGTGACCGCCCGACCCAGGTCGACCAGCTTCTGGCGCGAGACGCCGGTCTGGCCGCGACGGTCTTCGTCGCCCGATCCGACCAGGCCGGCCCATTTGCCGTCCAGCCAGTCGGCCTTGTTGGCCTTGTAGGTCTTGCCGGCCTCGAACTCGGCGTCGAGGAAGGCGTCGAACTCGGCGATCCAGCCAGTGACGTCGGCCTCGGTGATCAGGCCCTCTTCCACCAGCCGCTGGGAGTAGAGCTCCCGCGTCGAGGGGTGGCCCTTGATCTTGGCGTACATCAGCGGCTGGGTCATCGTGGGGTCGTCCCCCTCGTTGTGACCAAAGCGCCGGTAGCAGAACATGTCGATGACCACGTCCTTGCCGAACATCTGACGATACTCGGTGGCCACCTTGGCGGCGAAGACGACGGCCTCGGGATCATCGCCGTTGGCGTGGAAGATCGGCGCCTCGACCATCAGCGCCACGTCCGACGGATAGGGGCTGGTGCGCGAGAAGCGCGGATCGGTGGTGAAGCCGATCTGGTTGTTGACGATGAAGTGGACGGTGCCGCCCGTGCGGTAGCCCTTCAGGCCCGACAGGGTGAAGCATTCGGCGATCACGCCCTGGCCGGCGAAGGCGGCGTCGCCATGCAGGAGCAGCGGCAGGACGTGGCCGCGGCCGGCGTCGGGCGTCTCGCGCAGGGTAAAGGCCTGTTTCGCCCGCGACTTGCCCAGCACCACAGGGTTGACGATTTCCAGGTGGCTGGGGTTGGCCGTCAGCGACAGGTGGACCTTGTTGTCATCGAAGGTGCGGTCCGACGAGGCGCCCATGTGATATTTGACGTCGCCCGAACCCTCGATGTCCGAGGGCAGCGACGAGCCGCCCTGAAACTCGTGGAAGATGACGTGGTAGGGTTTGCCCATCACGGCGGCCAGGACGTTCAGACGGCCGCGGTGGGGCATGCCCAGCACGATGTCCTTCACGCCCAGGGCGCCGCCGCGCTTGATGATCTGTTCGAGGGCCGGCATGGCCGCCTCGCCGCCGTCCAGGCCGAACCGCTTGGTGCCCGGGAAGCGCCGATGCAGGAAGCGTTCGAAACACTCCCCTTCGATCAGCTTCTTGAGGATGGCGATCTTGCCCTCGACGGTGAAGACGATCTCCTTGTCGCGGCCCTCGATCCGCTCCTGCAGCCAGCCCTTCTCCTCGGGATTGGAGATGTGCATGTACTGCACGCCGACATTGCCGCAGTAGGTCCGGCGCACGATCTCGAGGATCTCGCGCAGGGTCGCCGTCTCCAGTCCCAGCACGAAGTCGAGGAAGATGGGGTGATCGTAGTCGGCTTCGGTGAAGCCGTAGCTGGCCGGATCCAGCTCGGTGGCGTCGCCCGGCGGCACCGCGATGCCCAGCGGGTCCAGGTTGGCGCGCAGATGCCCGCGCATCCGGTAGGCCCGGATCATCATGATGGCGCGCAGGGAATCGAGGGTGGCGGCCCGGACGTCGGCCGACGGCGCGCCAGCGGTGCGGACCTCGATCGACTTGCCGAGCTTGGCCTCGACCGCCGGCCACAGGCCGTCGATGGCCGACAGCCATTCAGGTCGTTGCGTCGGGGTCGGGTTGGGCGACCAGGCCGGCTTGACCGCCGCGGCCTTGATCTCGTCGGCGCGGTCGGAGAGCGAGGCGAAGAAGGCCTGCCAGGACGAATCAACCGAGGACGGATTGTCCGCCCAGCGGGTGTGAAGATCTTCCACGAAGGCGGCGTTGCCGCCGTACAGGAAGGAGGTTTCGGTCAGAACCTGATTAAAAATGCCTGCGTCGTCCGCCATCGGTCTCGCGCCTTCAGCTCCGGGTCAGAGCTGTCTAACTGCCGGGGTATATAGTCTCTATTAACCGCGGCTCACTCCCCTGAAAGGGGAGAAGAAGACGTTTTTTGGGTTCTGCGCCCTATGGGCCCGAAAAAGAACCGCCCCGGACGGCGCCGGGGCGGTTTTTTTCAGCGGCCGGTGTCGTCCTAGCCCTTGAGGACGTCGACCAGGGTCACGCCCAGGGTGGCCGGCGACGGCGACACGCGGATGCCCGCGGCCTCCATGGCCGCGATCTTGTCCTCGGCGCCGCCCTTGCCGCCCGACACGATGGCGCCGGCATGGCCCATCTGACGGCCGGGAGGGGCCGTGCGGCCGGCGATGAAGCCGACCATCGGCTTCTTGCGGCCGCGCTTGGCTTCGTCGATCAGGAACTGGGCCGCGTCTTCTTCGGCGCTGCCGCCGATCTCGCCGATCATGACGATCGACTTGGTCGCCTCGTCGGCCAGGAAGAGTTCGAGGATGTCGATGAACTCGGTGCCCTTGACCGGGTCGCCGCCGATGCCGACGGCCGTGGTCTGGCCGAGGCCGGCGTTGGTGGTCTGGAACACCGCTTCATAGGTCAGGGTGCCCGAGCGCGAGACGACGCCGACCGAGCCCTTGGAGAAGATGCCGCCCGGCATGATGCCGATCTTGCACTCGCCCGGCGTCAGGACGCCCGGGCAGTTGGGGCCGATCAGGCGCGAGACCGAACCGGCCAGGGCCTTCTTGACCCGGACCATGTCCAGCACCGGGATGCCTTCGGTGATGCAGATGATCAGGGGGATTTCCGCCTCGATGGCCTCGAGGATGGAGTCGGCCGCGAAAGGCGGCGGCACATAGATGGCCGTCGCGTCGGCGCCGGTGGCGTCGCGGGCTTCGCCGACGGTGTCGAACACGGGCAGGCCGATATGGGTCTGGCCGCCTTTGCCGGGGGTGACGCCGCCGACCATCTTGGTGCCGTAAGCGATGGCCTGTTCGGAGTGGAAGGTGCCCTGGGCGCCGGTGATGCCCTGACAGATGACCTTGGTGTTGGTGCCGATGAGGATGGACATTAGCGAGCGCCCTTCACGGCGGCGACGATCTTTTCCGCCCCGTCCGACAGATCGTTGGCGGCGATGACGTTCAGGCCGCTTTCGTTGATGATTTTCTTGCCCAGGTCGACGTTGGTGCCCTCAAGGCGGACAACCAGCGGCACCTTGAGGCCGACTTCCTTGACCGCGGCCACAACGCCCTCGGCGATGATGTCGCAGCGCATGATGCCGCCGAAGATGTTGACCAGGATGCCTTTGACGGCGGGGTCGGCGGTGATGATCTTGAAGGCCGCGATGACCTTCTCCTTGCTGGCGCCGCCGCCGACATCGAGGAAGTTGGCCGGCTCGGCGCCGTACAGCTTGATGATGTCCATGGTGGCCATGGCCAGGCCGGCGCCGTTGACCATGCAGCCGATCTCGCCGTCCAGGGCGATGTAGGCCAGGTCGTGCTTGCTGGCTTCGATCTCCTTGGGGTCTTCCTCGCTCTCGTCGCGCAGGGCGACGATGTCGGGGTGGCGGAACAGGCTGTTGCCGTCGAAGGACAGTTTGGCGTCCAGCACCCGCAGGTGATCGTCGGCGGTGACGATCAGCGGGTTGATCTCCAGCATCGCCATGTCCTTGGCGAGGAAGGCCGTATAGAGCTGGCCGAGCAGCGAGGCCGCTTCCTTGGCCAGGCCGCCGGTCAGGCCGAGCGCCTTGGCCAGGGCCCGGGCGTGGGTCGGCCAGACGCCGGTGGCGGGGTCGATGGTGAAGGTGTGGATCTTCTCGGGGGTGGCGTGGGCCACTTCCTCGATGTCCATGCCGCCTTCGGTGGAGGCCACGACCGAGACCTTGCTCGAGACGCGGTCGACCAGCAGCGACAGGTAGAATTCCTTGGCGATGGCCGCGCCCTCTTCGATGTAGAGGCGGTTGACCTGTTTGCCCTTGGGACCGGTCTGATGGGTCACCAGCACCCGGCCGAGCATCTCCTCGGCGTTGCTGCGAACCTCGGCGACCGACTTGACCACCCGGACGCCGCCCTTGGCGTCGGGGCCAAGACCCTCGAACTTGCCCTTGCCGCGGCCGCCGGCGTGAATCTGGCTTTTGACCACGAAGACCGGCGTGCCGAGCTTTTCAGCGGCGGCCTGGGCCTCGTCGGCGGTGAAGGCGGCAAAGCCGCGGGGAACGGGGACGCCAAATTCGGCCAGGACGGCCTTGGCCTGATGCTCGTGAATATTCATCGCGCTTTATCGGTCTCGCGGATGCGGGGGGAAGGCCCGCGGACGCGGGTCGGCCGGTTTATAGTCGCGCCTCCGCCGACCGCGCAACCCGCCGCGCCGCATTGCAATAATATGCTGACATTGGCGGCGCCCCGGGGCCCGTTGAGCCCCGAGCCGGTCAATCCACCCAGTCTTTTCGCAGCGAACGCGACGCCAGCAGCAACAGCGTGGCCGCCACCAGATAGAAGCCGCCGCCGCTGTAGATGGCGTAGCGGATCGATTCCTGGCCAAACCACGGCTTCAGCAGGTCCGACGCCCAGCCGAAATAGTAGGTGCCAAGGGCGATGCCGAGCAGGTTGTTGACCAGCAGAAACAGGGCCGACGCCGTGGCCCGCATCGGCGGCGGGGCCAGATGCTGCACCGCCGTGATCACCGGCCCCAGCCAGGCCAGGTTCAGCCCGGTCGGAATCAGGAAGAGGAAAAAGGCTATCGGCAGGGTCGGGGCGTTGAGGGCCAGGAAGAAGAACGGCAGGGCGACCAGGAAGGCGAGAGCCGGGGCCAGGGCGTAGGCGCCGCGGTTCTTCGCCCCGAAGCGGTCGGCCAGGGCCCCGCCCATCCAGATGCCCGCCACCCCGCCGAACAGGGTGATGGCGCTGTAGTACCAGGCCGTCTCGGTCAGGGTCAGGCCGAGGGAGCGCTGGAAGAAGGTCGGCAGCCAGAAGGCGACGCCGTAGCCGCAGACCGACGAGGCCGCCGCGCCGAAGGCCAGCAGCCAGAAGCTCGGCTTGCGGCGCAGCAGGTTGAACACCTGCGGCACGCTGGCGGCCTTGGCCGGCGCCGCGGCCGGGTCCGCCGGGGCCTGATCGGCCGGGCCGGCGTCGAGTCCGCCACGTTTGGGGTCACGGACGGTGAGTTTGAAGATCGGCGCGATCAACAGACCGGCCAGACCCACCACCACGAAGGCGGCGCGCCAGTCGATGCTGGCGGCGATCAGCCCGCCCAGCAGGATGCCCAGGGCCATGCCCAGCGGAATGCCGAAGGAGAAGGCGGCCAGGGCCCGGCCGCGCTGCCTGGGCGGGAAATAGTCGGAGATCAGGGAATAGGCGGGCGCCACGCCGCCGGCTTCGCCGATGCCGACGCCCATGCGCAGGGCGAACAGGCCCCAGAAACTGGTGGCCAGGGCGCAGGCGGCGGTGAAGCCGCTCCACAGGGTCAGGGCCCCGGTCATGATCCAGGTCCGGCTGTAGCGATCGGCCAGCCAGGCGATGGGAATGCCCAGGGTCGAATAGAGGGCGGCGAAGGCGATGCCGCCCATGAGTCCGACCTGGGTGTCCGTCAGGCCCAGTTCGGTCTGGATGGAGTCCTTGAGGATGCCCAGGATCTGCCGGTCGATGAAATTGAAGGTGTAGACGACGATCAGGATCGCCAGGACGTAATAGCGATAGCGCGACGGCGGCGCGGCCGGTGTCGTTACGTCTGTCATGAGGGTCCTGTCGTCGAACGGGTAAAAAAGAACCCCGCCAGTCGCCCGGCGGGGTTCGATGTTTGTATCAGCTACGGATCAAAAGCGACCCGACCGCTAGTACCGGGCCGTAAGGCGAAGCGTCCAGGTTTTGGGCGCGCCGTAGTAGGCGGTGCGGATGCCGCCCACCGACGAGAACTCCTGGGCGTCGGTCTTGTAGAGTTCGTCGGTCAGGTTCTGACCATAGACGCCGGCGGTGTAGCGCTTGTCGGCGCTTTCCCAGACGACGCGGGCGTCAAACAGCCAGACGCTGTCGTCCCACATGCCGGGCAGGTGCGTGGCGCTGTTGGTCGCCGTGTTGTCGACGGCCAGGGCCATCTCCGCACGGTATTTGGCCTGGGCGCCGATGGTCAGCGAGCCGTTGTCGCCGAACAGGACTTCGTACTGGCTGCCGATACGACCGGTCCATTCCGGCGTGAAGGCCGGGGTCTGGAAGGCGCGGCTGCCGCCGAACCCGGTGAAGCGGGCGTCGGCGAAGTTCTTGTAGGCGGCGTCGAGGTAGCCGATCTGGGCGTCCAGCAGCAGGCCCGGAATCGGGCGAGCGGCCAGTTCCAGTTCAACGCCCTGGGTCTTCATCTTGCCGGCGTTGATGACCGTCAGCTCAGGGCTCGGCAGACCGGTGCCCGGATCGATCACGGTGCCCGAAACCCGGGCCTGGAAATCCTCATAGTCGTTGGTGAAGAGGGTCAGGTTGGCCAGGTAGCGACCGTCGACCCAGGTCGACTTCAGGCCGACTTCGTAGCTGGTCGCCTGTTCGGGATTGTAGGCCGCCTGCTCACCGGGGTTGTTGGCCCGGCCGTTGAAGCCGCCCGACTTGAAGCCCTTCGAGGCGCGCGCATAGAGCATCACGTTCTCGGCTGCCTTCCAGCGGATGTTGACCATCGGCGAGGTGTCGGTCCAGGTCTCGGACAGATCACGGAAGGCGAAGGCGGGGGTGGCCGTGAAGGCCGGGTTCGACGAGAAGGTCGAGGTCGTCCGGCTGTAGACCTTCCGTTCGCTGGTGTAGCGAAGGCCGCCGGTGATCTGGACCGTGTCGGTGATGTCGTAGCTGGCGTTGATATAGGCCGCCGCGCTGCGGGTGTTCAGATCGTCATCGATGGTCCGCGTGAAGGTGGCGAAGCCGAGAAACACGCCAAGGAAGTCGTTGGCATAGGCTTCCTGGTGGGACGTGATGCCCTCCTGCATCCAGTAGAGACCGCCGACAACGCTCAACGGCCCGCTGGCGTAGGCGCCCTGGAACTCCTGGCTGAACTGGTTCTGGTCGACGCCGACGAAGACGTCGCCCAGCGACAGCTGGCTGGCGTCGATGTCGATGTAGTCGTCCGTGGTCAGGTTCCGGTAGGCGGTGATCGACTTGAGGGTGAAGTTGTCGGTGATGTTGGCGGTCACCGTGCCGGCGAAGCCGTAGTGGGTCAGTTTCGTCGAATTGGGCAGGCCCGTCGTGGTGCGGGTCTTGAAGTTGAAGGCCGGCGGCGGGTTGGCGACGACGATCAGCGGCGTGCCGAAAATGTCGGTCAGGGTGCTGGTGGCCTGGCCAACGGTCATGGCGGCGTCGTCACGGCTGTAGTCGGCCGAGACGTCGACGCGGAAGATGCTGTTAGGCGTGAAGGCCAGGGCGCCGCGGACGGCCCAGGTGTTCTTGTCGTTGTACTGGGCGCCGGTGACCGGGTCGGTGACATAGCCGTCACGCTGGGCGGACAGGGCGGCGAGACCCAGGGCGAGGGTTTCGCTGATGGGGCCGGAAATGGCGCCCTTGGCTTCGACCTGGTTGTAGTCGCCGATCGACAGGGCGGCGTTGGCGCGGAAATCCTGACCCGGCTTGCGGGAGACGACCTTGAGAGCGCCGCCGATGGTGTTCTTGCCGTACAGCGTGCCCTGCGGGCCGCGCAGCACTTCGACGCGTTCCAGATCGAGCAGGTCGAACTGGGTGCCGCGGATACGGCTGTAGTAGACGTCATCGACATAGACGCCGACGGCGGGATCGAAGGTCTGCAGGGCGTCGGGCTGGCCGATGCCGCGGATGAAGATGTTGGTGGCGTTCGACGAACCGCGGCCCTGGGACAGGGTCACGTTCGGGATCGCGCCTTGCAGGCCGGTGAGATCGGTGGCCTGCAGACGGTCGAGGGTGCGTTCGGAGAAGGCCGACACGGCGCCGGGGACCGACTGGAGGGTTTCTTCGGTGCGGCGGGCCGTCACCACGATCGCGCCGACTTCGGTGTCGCCGTTGGATTCCTGCGCCACGGCGACGCCGCTCACGGCCGTCCAGGCCGCGCCGGCCAGCAGGATGCTCTTCCACATGGTCTTCATTTGTATCCCCTCCCTAGAGGCGTCTGCCACGACACTCGGTCGATAGCCGGTCCGCTGGCGGACGCTGTTGTTTGTTAAATTCACCAGAACGCGAATTGAAGGCGGACAATCGTTCAAGCCCGCCCCGCACGGAAGGGGGCATGGGCGCGAAGAACGCTGTTTTTCACCATGTGATGAATTGGCGCCACAGGCCCCGCGGGGCTGTCAGCCGGCGGATTTACGGACCACGGCCTCGAAACCGCCGGCGCAGTAGGTGTAGAGCCGCTGTCGCGCCGCATCGAGGTCGCTGGCGTGGCACTGGCCGTCCGACAGCTGGTCGATGCGGCCGGTCTCGGCGACGGTCAGCATCATCGAGCCGGTCAGGAACTGGTAGCACCAGTAGAGGTCGGGCATGGCGGCGCCCGGCAGGGCCCGCCCCAGGGTTTCGACCAGCTGGCGCACGACCGGATCGAAGAAGCGGTGCATGACCTCGCCGCCCCAGGCCGGGGTGATGTTGATCTGGGCCACCAGGGCGAACCAGTTCTTCCAGCCCTGACCACCGCCGAGGGCGCGTTCGATGAGCGGATCGATGAAGGCGGCGATGACGCCTTCAGCGGTCATGGCGCCCGGATGGCTCGCCTCGTAGGCGGTCATGGCGTCGGCGCGCTCCCGGTTGATGATCTCGGCGCGCCGCAGCAGCACCGCGTCGAACAGCTCCCGCTTGGCCCCGAAATAGTAGTGGATCAGGGCCGTATCGACCCCGGCCTCCGAGGCCACCTGGCGCGTGGTCACGCCGTAGAAACCGTGGCGGGCGAACAGGCCTTCGGCCGAATCGAGGATGGCTTCCTTGAGGTCGACGCCGGCACCCTTGGTGGGGCGCCCCCGGCCGGCGGACCGGGTGCGGGGCTTGGCGGTTGTGGTTTTGACGGGTTCGCCGGATCTGGCCATGTCCTGCGATACCCTCCGCCTTCGCCTGCTGGCAAGGGCGGGGTCAGCCCATGAACAGCCGCCACATCAGCCGACCAGGCAGGAAGGCGAAGGTCCCGGCGGCCACCGAGGCGCCCCAGAACAGGCCGGTCATGACCCGCTTGTGGAGGTCGACCCGGCGCCGCCGCGCGGCCCAGACCGCCAGCGGCAGGGTCGCCAGGGTCCAGCCGCTGAGCAGATGGATCAGCGACCAGACGTCGCCGTTGAGCCCGACGATGAACAGCGAAGTCCCCGCCGTCGCGGCCATCAGCCCGGCCCACATCCAGCCCATTCGCCGGTGCAGGGTGTGGCCCTTGCGCAGCGACAGGATCAACCCGCCCAGGGCCACGGCGGCGACGGCGGCCAGGATGTGGATCTGGATGACCATCGGCTGGGCCAGGAACAGGTCCAGGTCGGGACCATGCGGAGCGCCGCCGGCGGCGGCGATCAGGCGCGGTCCATACAGCCCGGCGGCGGTGAGGACCGCCGCGGCCGCGAGCAGACGGACGGCGGCGCGGCCGTTCGGCAAGGACCTGGCCGGCGGCGGGGCGATTGACAGGACGCGGTCGGCGGTCTTGGTCAGGGGGGACGTCATCGGAGTCTGCCTCTGTTCGGCGGGTTGGCGATGACAAGGGCATAGGCGGGGCGGCCGGATGGCGCAGTCAGGGATGCGTGAAGGGGACGGCGCCGTTCGTGAACGAACAGGCGGCGCCGTTCGCGCTTCGTGGATCGACGTCCTGCTGGGGACCCGCCCTCTGCGCGGCCTGGCTCTCGCCGCCCTGGCCGGGGTGTTCATGGCCGCCGTCGGGGCCTTCGGGACCGGCGACGCGCCGCTGCTGCTGAGGCTCGGCTACTGGGTCACCGTCCTGGTGATCGGCGCGCTGGGCGGCGTCGCCGTCTCGATGCTGGTCGACCGGGGCGGCTGGTTCGACGCGCAGCCGGCCCTGCAGGGGGGGCTGATCGTCGTGGCCCTGACCCTGCCGCTGACGGGCGTCATCTGGGGCGTCACCTGTCTGGTCTTCGGAAGCGGCCCCATGCGGTTGGCGCAGCTGTGGTCGTTCGCCGGTCCGGTGTTCATCGTCACCTGTGTGATGACCGCGCTCAACTACGCCACCCAGCGGACCCCGCCCGAGACTCACGCCGGCCCGGCGGGGTCACAACCGGCCCGTTTCCTCGCGCGGCTGCCGGCCCGGCTGCGCGGGGCCAGCCTCCACGCCGTCCAGGCCGAGGACCACTATCTGCGGCTCCACACCAGCAAGGGCCAGGACCTGATCCTGATGCGGTTGTCGGACGCCGTGGCCGAGCTCGAAGGCCTGGAGGGCGCCCAGGTGCACCGGTCCTGGTGGGTGGCGCGCGACGCCGTCGAGGACAGCCGGCGCGGCGACGGCCGGGCGGTGCTGACCCTGACCGGCGGCGTCCAGGTCCCGGTCAGCCGGGCCTACGCCAAGGCCTTGCGGGCCGGCGGCTGGCTCTAGGCGGACGCCTTGCGGGCTCGCCACTGGTCGCGGCTCTGACCCCAGATGTCGACCGGCAGTTCATGGAACGGCGGCGGCATCCGCCCGGGGCCCAGGTTGGTCGAGCCGAGCTTGCGGGCGACCTTCTGGGAATTGACGTTGCCGGCGTCGATACAGTGGATGACGTCGGTCCAGCCGAGGGTCTCGAAGGCCCAGTCGATCGAGGCCTCGGCCGCCTCGACGGCGTAGCCCTTGCCCCAGGCGCGGGGATGCAGGCCCCAGCCGACCTCGGTGCCCGGCCACTCTTCCGGCTGCCAGGGACCGATGCGGCCGACCCAGGCGCCGCTCTCCTTCTCGATCAGCGAGAACATGGCGAAGCCCTTGATCGCCCAGGAGCCGGCCATGCTGGCCAGGCCGCGCCAGCTCTGGGCCCGGCCCTGCAGCCCGCCGATGAAGCGCGAGGCGTCTGCGTCGGCCATCATCTCGGCCCAGCCGTCGAGGTCCGCCTCGGCGGTCGGGCGCAGAATCAGACGGGCGGTTTCGAGGGTGGGGCCAGGTGCGATCATGGGACCGTCTGTAGCAAAACCCGCGCGACATGGGCGCCGGTTTCTGGGGCGCGGGCGCGGTCTGTCTCGCGGCGCCAGGGTGCGTGGTTCGACACGCGTTTCGTGCTGCTCACCATGACTCTGCAAAAATGGCTGTCATCCTGAGCAGGGCCGCAGGCCCGTGTCGAAGGACGCACGGTTTCGCCGCTTCACGCCGCGAACGGCTGAAGGTGGGGAGGTGTGCGGCGCGCTCCGGTCTGCCCGGATGTCTGTTTGGGTAGGCTTGTGAGAG
>JAUXVF010000018.1 GCA_030680355.1 Caulobacter sp. | reverse complement strand
GCTCATCGTCAGGCCATGACGCCGTCCGAGACGGCTCTCTGGCGCGTCCTGCGAGCCAACCGGTTCCAGGGCCTCCGCTTTCGACGCCAGCATCCCTTCGGCCCCTACGTGCTCGACTTCTACTGCGACCGGGTCAGGCTGGCCGTCGAGGTTGATGGCGGCGTTCACCAGGACGAGGACCAGAGAATGCGCGACGCCGCGCGCGACGCCTGGGTGGCAGGGCAGGGCGTCCGGACGCTGCGACTGCCCGCGCGGTTGGTGCTGGAGGACGTCGACGCGGCGCTGGATCTGATCGCTTCGGAACTGGGCTGGCGGGGGCCGGGGTTTCCGTTCGGATAGAGCGGTTTCTCCCTCTCCGACCTGGCTCCGCCAGGCCACCTCTCCCTCCGGGGGTGATTATATACGTGACAAAGCAAACGCCGTTCGGTAGGATTCCTTCATCGAAGGACTACAGCCATGAACCTCACCGCACCGATCTTCACCGACGCCGACAAGGCCCGCGAACACCTCGAAGCGACCCGCTGGCCGCATGGTCCGATCTGCCCGCACTGTGGCGTGATTGATGAGGCGACGGCTCTGAAGGGCTCTGCGCACCGCGCCGGGCTCTATCAGTGCAACGCCTGCCGTGAGCAGTTCACCATCACCGTCGGAACCGTCTTCGAACGCTCCAAGGTGCCGCTGAACAAGTGGCTGCTGGCGACCTATCTCATGTCGTCCAGCAAGAAGGGCATCTCGGCCCATCAGGTCGGGCGCACCCTTGGCGTGACCTACAAGACCGCGTGGTTCATGTGCCACCGCATCCGCGAGGCTATGGCCGAAGCGAACCCCGCTCCGATGGGCGGCGAGGGCAAGACCGTCGAAGCCGACGAGAGCGTTGTGGGCGGCAAGGAGAAGAACAAGCGCCTGTCCAAGCGCAACGCCAAGAATATCGGCGCGGTCGGCAAGCAGGTTGTCTTCACCCTGGTCGAGCGCAGTGGCCGCGCCCGTTCATTCCATGTCGCCAACGTCAGCGGCAAAACCCTGCGTCCGCTTCTCGTGAAGCACGTTGACCGCAAGTCGGCCCTCATGACCGACGATGCGGGCCAATACCGCCCGGTCGGCAAGGAGTTCGCCAGCCATGAGACGGTCAACCACGGCATCGAGGAATATGTGCGCGGTAACGCTCACTCAAACACCGTCGAGGGCTTCTTCTCCCTCCTGAAACGCGGCGTGGTCGGGACCTTCCATCACGTCAGCGAGGCCCACCTCGCCCGCTATCTGGCCGAGTTCGATTTCCGCTACTCCAACCGCATCGCTCTCGGCATCAACGACACGATGCGCACCGACGAACTGCTGCGCGGCATCGGTGGCAAGCGCCTGACTTATCGGCGGACTGGTGAGGCCGCGCACGCGTAAGCAGAAGGCGAAGCGTCTTCAGGTTATGCGGAAAGCTGCGAATCGGCAGAAATAACGGTCCAGTTGTGGCCCCCATCCGCTGAACGCCAGAACCGGCGCTCAGGGTCGCACATGGACATTTGCACGATGACCGATGAGCCGGTGCCGCTTGCCTTTATCGACAATCCACACGCCCCAGAGGTTTTTGCCTCGGCGTTTTCCGGCCTTTGTTCGGTGGGGGGCAATGTCGCCATTACGCTGGAATCCATTCGGGTTGATCACTCGACCAGTCCGGGGCCGGTCAATCGGGTAGTTATCGGGCGGGCGATCATGCCGCCGAACGCGGCCCATGATCTGGCCGTCGCCCTGTTCGACTACCTAAAACGAAATGGCTACGTGGACCCGAGCGCCGTGGGCGGCGCGGTCAATTAGCCTTCGGTCGCCCGCGCTTTCGTCCCGGCTCTGGCTTGGACGGGGCGTGCGGCTTGTGCGGCATGTTCGCCAGATTACCCAGCACCCGCTGAAACTCGGCTTCAGCGGCCTTTTCTTCAGCTTCAGAGGGCTTGTCGGTCATGGGCACAACGGGACTCCCGAAGAACGAGACTTGGCATGTTGGCTCCCTTGCGGGGGCTCCGAATATCGCCTTCCAGTTAGGAGAGCTTACCACCATATGGGCCTACTTGGAGCACACGTTCCCAAAGGTGTTGGCCAAGGTCCTCGGCATTGAAGAAGAGCCCGCACAGGTCATCTTGTTCGCCCTGAACAGCACCGCGGGAAAAATAGAAATCATCCGCGCGGTGGCCGCCCGAACGGCGAGCAAACAAACACGAACAGCACTTAACGCGGCCCTCGACAAAGTTTCATCGCTCGCCAAAAGGCGGAATGTCTACATCCACCACATGATGGGCGTTGATGAACGCGGCAGGGTCTGCCGCTGGGACTACCGAGAAACCCCAGACACTCAGGCGCGGCGCATAATCGTTAAGGAGAAGGACATCGTTGCCCTGGTCGTGGAAATCAAGGTCGTCCACAACGACCTTATGTTTGCAGCCTTTCCCGAGATGGGGCCACCGCCGCCATTGCGAGAAACACCGCTCTTGCAGCACGCCTCTCCGAAGCGGGCTGTAGATCGTAGTGGCCGAATATCTGGGAAAGGGCGCTGACGCCCGCCTCAATCATCGCCTCGGAAACCTCAACCTCAGTAAGCGCCGGCCTGTCGCTTGAATCTGTAGCGCCGGGCGTTTGCTTTGTCACGTATATCGTTACCCCCTCCGGGAGAGGAAGGGCCGTGGATAGGGGCCGGATTGCCGCGCCCAACCCCTTGATTCCACACCCTCTCGCCCGCCCTGCCCCGTGCATTCACCCCAACCAGTCCCCACCCCTTCAACCGCCCCCATACTCCTTCCCATCCCCACCGCACGGGGAGGGCGTAGGCGCATACGACCTTACGGCGGCGGGGACGATGATCGAGCGGGGAACCATCGGGATCGGCATCAGTGCGCCGGCCCGCCCGCCGGGAGCGCGTCGGCTAAGCCTTCAAACGGCTGCCTACCGGCGCCCCCGACAAAACGGTCATCGCGGAGCGTTTCGACTGCCGCAGGCGTCCACCACACCACCCTCTGCAACCGGCGACAGCCGGGGCGCTCCGCACCACCTCCCCACCTTCAGCCGCTTGCGGCGTGAAGCGGCGAAAGCGTGCGTCCTTCGACACGGCCCTTCGGGCCTGCTCAGGATGACTCGCATTTTTTCCAGGTCATGGTGAGCAGCGCGCAGCGCGTGTCGAACCCCGCACCCAGCCTCCCATGCACGCGATCGACCCCTCCCCACCTTCAATTCGCCGGGTTTGAGGCCCAGAACCACGCTTTCATGACTCTTTTGTAAGAGGCGCCGACCGCCGCAACGTGCATGGTCCGCGGCAATCCATTCATCCCGGGAAAAACCCTCCATGAAACGCGTTCTGCTTTCCGCCGCCGCCGCCCTGGCGATCACCGCCGGCCTCGGCGCCGCTCCGGCCTTCGCCGCCACCGCGCCGGCGGCCACGGCCACCGCCGCTACGGCCACCACCCAGGCCGACCTGGCCAAGGCGCCCCGCATGGGGCCCTGGGGCTTCGATATCGAGGCCATGGACCGGTCCATCAAACCCGGCGACGACTTCGTCCGTTTCGCCTCGGGCCGCTATCTGGACACGCTGGAGATCCCGTCCGACCGGTCGAGCTGGGGGTCGTTCAACGTCCTGCGCGAACTGTCCGACGCCCGCATCAAGGCGGTGATCGACACCTCCGCCGCCACCCCCGCCGCCAAGGGCGAGGCGCAGCAGATCGGCGGCCTCTACAACAGCTTCATGGACGAGGCCCGGGTCGAGGGGCTGGGCGCCAAGCCGCTGGCCGCGCCGCTGGCCGCCATCAAGGCCGCCAAGACCCGCGAGGCTCTCGCCGCCATGATGGGCGCCACCCAGGGCGGTTTCGGCGGCTCCTTCTTCGGGACCTATATCTCGCAGGACGCCAAGGACCCCGACCAGAGCGTCGGCTATGTCAGCCAGGCCGGTCTGGGCCTGCCCAACCGCGACTACTATCTCGACGCCAAGTTCGCCGAGAAGAAGGCTGCTTACCGGGCCTATGTCGCCCAGCTTCTGACCCTGGCGGGATGGGCCGGCGCCGACAAGGCGGCCGACGACATCCTGGCCCTGGAAACCCGCATCGCCGAGGCCAGCTGGCCGATCGCCGAGCAGCGCGACCCGGACAAGACCTTCAACCCCAGGACCTTCGCCGAGCTTGAAACCCTGGCGCCGGGCTTCCCCTGGCAGGCCTGGCTGAAGGGCGCGAGCCTCGACAAGGCCGGCCGCGTCATCGTCGGCGAGCCGACCGCCTTCACCAAGATCGCCGCCCTCTACGCGGCGACCCCGGTCGCCACCCTGCAGGCCTGGCAGGCCTTCCACACCGCCGACCAGGCCGCGCCCTATCTGTCGAAGGCCTTCGTCGACGCCAATTTCGACTTCCGGGCCAAGACCCTCAGCGGCCAGCCCGAGCAGCGCGCGCGCTGGAAGCGGGGCGTGACCCTGGTCAGCGGCAACCTCGGCGAGGCCGTCGGCAAACTCTATGTCGACGCCTATTTCCCGGCCGAATCCAAGGCCAAGGCCGAGAAGCTGGTCGCCGATCTGCGGGTCGCCCTGAAGGCCCGGATCGAGAAGCTCGACTGGATGAGCCCCGAGACCAAGGTCCGGGCCCAGGCCAAGCTGGCCAGCTTCACGGTCAAGATCGGCTATCCGAACAAATGGCGCGACTATGCTGCTCTAACCATCAAGCCCGATGATCTGTACGGCAACGTCCAGCGCGCGACGGCCTTCGAATGGGCCTTCGAGGTCGCCAAGCTGGGCAAGCCCGTCGACCGCGACGAGTGGGGCATGTTCCCGCAGACGGTCAACGCCTACTACAACCCGACGCTCAACGAGATCGTCTTCCCGGCCGCCATCCTGCAGCCGCCCTTCTTCGACCCCGAGGCTGACGCGGCGGTGAACTACGCCGGCATCGGCGCGGTGATTGGTCACGAGATCAGCCACGGCTTCGACGACGAGGGGCGCAAATACGACGCCGACGGCAGCCTGCGCGACTGGTGGCAGCCGAGCGACGCGGAGAAGTTCGAGGTCCAGACCAAACGTCTGGGCGGCCAGTATTCGGCCTTCGAACCGGTCCCCGGCGCCAAGGTCAACGGCGACCTGACCATGGGCGAGAACATCGGCGACCTGGGCGGCATCCTGATCGCCCTCGACGCCTATCACCTGTCGCTGGGCGGCAAGCCGGCCCCGGTCATCGACGGCCTGACCGGCGACCAGCGCTTCTTCCTGGGCTTCGCCCAGATCTGGCGCAGCAAGTACCGCGACGACGCCGTCCGCAACCAGGTGGTTTCCGACCCCCACTCGCCGGCGATGTTCCGGGTCATCGGCACCCTGCGCAACGTCGACGCCTGGTATGACGCCTGGAACGTCAAGGCCGGTGAGAAATGGTACGTGAAGCCGGAAGATCGCGTCCGTATCTGGTGATCGCCAGGGCCCTCCCCCGCGGGGAGGGCCTTTCGTCAAATTGACGCCCATTAAATATGTTTAACATCGGCCCGACCCAGGGGCGTGCATTCTGCCGCCCTTTCGCTGATCCGGGGAAATTTTGACCATGAAGCTGTTTTTGATGGGCGCGGCCGCCGCCGCCGTTCTCACCTTCGCCGCGGCCCCGGCCCTGGCGAGCGATGACCACGCCTGTCTGGACGCCTTCTGTCTCAGCGAGTCGCTGTTCGCCTCCACCGACACCACGGGCGGCGGCGAGACCGTGTCTCTGGAGAGCCCCCGCTACGGCGCCTGGGGTTTTGACATGAGCGGCATGGACCGGTCGGTGAAGCCCGGCGACGACTTCTACATGTGGGCCAGCGGGGCCTGGAACGCCCGCACCGAGATCCCGGGCGACCGCACCCGGTTCGGTAATTTCGACGCCCTGTCGATCCTGTCGGAAGCCCGCACGCGGTCGATCATCGAGGACTCCGCGGCAGGCCGCATTCCTGGTCCCGAGGCGGCCAAGGTCGGCGCCGCCTACGCCGCCTTCATGGACGAGGCCCGCGTCGAGGCCCTCGACGCCAAGCCGATCGCCCCCGAGCTGGCCGCCATCAAGGCCGCCAAAACCCGTGACGACATCACCGCCCTGATGGGTCGGACAAACACCACCGGCTTTGGAGCCATCTTCGGCCTGGGCATCGGCGATGACGCCAAGGACCCGTCGAAATACGCCGTCTACGCCGGCTCCGGCGGTCTGAGCCTGCCTGACCGCGACTACTATCTCGACGCCAAGTTCGCCGAGAAGAAGGCCGCCTATCAGGCCTATATCACCCAGATGCTGACCCTGGTCGGCTGGAGCAAGCCGGCCGAAAGCGCCAAGGCCATCGTCGCCTTCGAAACCCGGCTGGCGGAAGCGTCCTGGACCCGCGCCGAGCGCCGCGACCGGGACAAGACCTACAACCCCATGACCCTGGCCGAGCTCAAGGCGGCGACGCCGGGCTTCAACTGGGACCGCTATCTGGTCGGCACGGGCCTGAAGGGCGTTGACCGCTACATCGTCAGCACCAACACCGCCTTCCCCAAGTTCGCGGCCATCTACGCGGAAACGCCGGTCGACACCCTCAAGGCCTGGGAGGCCTTCCGCGTCGCCGACGGCGCCGCGCCGCTGCTGTCGAAGCGCTTTGTCGACGCCCATTTCGACTTCCGCTCCAAGACCCTGGCCGGCCAGCCCGAGCAGAAGCCCCGCTGGAAACGCGGCGTCGGCTTCGTCAACGGCACGCTCGGCGAGACCGTCGGCCAGGTCTATGTCGCCCGCTATTTCCCGCCGGAATCCAAGGCCAAGATGGAAGACCTGGTCAGCAACATCCGCGCGGCGATGAAGGTGCGCATCGAGCACCTCGACTGGATGAGCGCCGAAACCAAGGTCAAGGCGCTCGACAAGCTGACCAAGTTCGGCGTCAAGATCGGCTATCCGGATAAATGGCGCGACTATTCGGCCCTCGAGATCCGGGCCGACGACCTCTACGGCGACATGCTCCGCGCGGCCGCCTTCGAGTGGGACTATGAGGTCGCCCGCCTCAACGGCCCGGTCGACAAGACCGAGTGGGGCATGACCCCGCAGACCGTCAACGCCTACTACAGCCCGGTGAAGAACGAGATCGTCTTCCCGGCCGCCATCCTGCAGGCGCCCTTCTTCCACCCCGACGCCGACCCGGCCGTCAACTATGGCGGCATCGGCGGAGTCATCGGTCACGAGATCAGCCACGGCTTCGACGACCAGGGCCGCAAGGGCGACGGCGACGGCGTGCTGCGCGACTGGTGGTCGCCGGAGGACGCGGCCAAGTTCAAGGCCCAGGCCGACCGTCTCGGCGCCCAGTATTCTGCATTCGAGCCCTACCCCGGCGCCAAGGTCAACGGCGCCCTGACCATGGGCGAGAACATCGGCGACATGGGCGGCCTGTCGCTGGGCTATGACGCCTATCTGATGTCGCTGGGCGGCAAGCCGGCCCCGGTCCTGGACGGCTTCACCGGCCAGCAGCGGGTGTTCCTCGGCTGGGCCCAGGTCTGGCGCCAGAAGGCCCGCGAGGACTACGTCCGCCAGCAGGTGGTCTCCGACCCCCACTCGCCGGCCTACTACCGCGTCGACGGCACGATCCGGAACATTGACGCCTGGTACGACGCCTTCGGCGTCAAGGAGGGCGACAAGCTCTATGTCGCTCCGGCCGAGCGCGTGCGCATCTGGTAGACCATCGCTACGCGCCCTCCCTCCCTTCTTGAGGAGGGACGGTCAAAGGCCGGATGCCGCCCCTAAGAGCCCTCCTCCTCGATGGAGGAGGGTTGGGTGGTGGTGTGGCCGCGGGACCTGGGGGGAAGGCTCTGCCAGGCGCCGGCGCCCAACCGCACCCATCCCGCAACACTCGAGCCACACCTCCATCCCCAACCCTCCTCCATCGAGGGGGAAGGGAGCCTGACGCGCCCCACCGGGCAAATGCGATAGCCCTCCCCATGAAGGGGAGGGAGAGTTGGACCTAAAGGCCAAGACGCCCGAGCACGAAATCGGCGCGGGCGGCCACGTCCCTCCGCGGGATCTCGACCAGCCGGTAGTCCAGCCGACGGTAGGTCGCCAGCAGCACCTCGTACTCGGCCAGGGCGCCCTCGAAGCCATGGCGACGCTCGGCGTCGGTCCGGTAGATCTCCGGCCAGGGCGGCGCCACGAAGACCGTCTCGGCGTAGCGGCAGCGTTCAGCGGCGTTGGCGATGACCGCCGGGACCGCCAGGCCCAGCCGCTCCAGCCCGGCGAGCTGATCAACGACGCCGCGATCAAAGAAGGCCGCCCCCTCCAAACGGGCGGCGCTGACCAGATTGTGCACCGAGCGTGACACGGCCAGTTCGGCGAACGTCAGGGGCTGGGTCCAGGGCAGCGCGTCGCCGCCCAGCCAGTCCTGTTCCCGGACGATCTGGCGACCCGGCTCCTCGAAGACGCGATGGCCGCGCCGGGCCAGTTCGGCCAGCAGCGATGACTTGCCGCCGCCCGAGCAGCCGGTGATGACCACCAGCCCGTCGCGACGGTCAGCGATCCTGGACAGCAGATAGCCGTCCTCGCCCTGGAGACCCATGGTCGGTCCCTTTCGAAATAGCTGTGGCGGGTTGAAAAGGCGGTTCGGCGCGCGGCGCCCGGCGAGACATTCCGGCCTCGGGATATTTTTGACGGTACCGTCAGATACACCAAACCCGTCGCGGGGGATAATCGCGACGGGTTCGGCTTATTCCTCGATCACTCGATTCAAGCGGGCGTTTCCTCCCCGAAACGCCGTGAGGTGGGAACTCTCTGGGGTTCCCGTCCCTCGCGCCCCCTGAAAAGACGGCACTTCCCTTTCTCTGTCAAGGCTCAGGGCCGCCTGTCCGCGCAACAAATCACGCTAAAACAACCCAAAATGGGAGATTTCTTGGACTCACGAGTCAAAAGAACCCCTACGGATCATATTTTTTGACGAACGCGTCAGTTTACTGTGCGAGTTTCGCGGCCAGGGCCTCAGCCGCCGCCGACACCGGTTCAAAGAGATGCTCGGGTCGACTGGCCGCCACCGGACCGATTCCCGCGCCGGCGAGCAGGCGCTGGGCCTCAAGCAGATCCCTCTCGGCGATCAGCAGGCCATTGGCGCGCGGCCGGGCGCCCCGCGCCACCAGCGCCGTCAGGGCGTCCCGGGCCGCCGCGTCGCGCTCGGCCGGCCAGACCAGCATCATCGACTCCCGCGCCCGCGCCCGCGCCTCGACCACGCCCAGCAGCTGTCGCACCGTCGCCAGCCGCTCCGCGTCCCAGTCGGCCGACAGGGACGCCGCCATCTGGGCCTGGCTCTTGAGAATGACACCGTCGCTCAGGATCTTCAGGTGGTTGGCCGCCAGGGTCGCCCCGGTGGTGGTGATGTCGACGATGATCTCCGCCGCGCCGGAGGTCGGCGCGCCCTCGGTGGCGCCCCCCGACTCGACGATGCGGTAGTCGGTCACGCCACAGCGGCTGAAGAAGGCCCGGGTCTGGACCAGGTATTTGGTCGCCACCCGCAGGCGGCGGCCGGTGCGGAGCAGGTGCAGATGGGCCACCTCCTCCAGATCGGCCATGGTGTCGACGTCCAGCCAGCTTCTCGGCACGGCCACGATCAGATCGGCACGGCCGACGCCGAGGGCGCGCAGCAGCATGATCCGGGCGTCGAGGTCGGCCACCTGTTCGCGCAACAGGTCTTCGCCGGTGACGCCCAGGTGAACGTCGCCTGAATCCAGGGCCGCGGCGATGTCGGAGGCCGACAGCAGCCGCACCTCGACCGACGGCAGGGCCGGAATGGCGGCGGTATAGCCGCGCCCGCCCGGCGCCGAGCTCATCGGCAGGCCGGCCTCGGCCAGCCAGGCCTCGACCTGTTCTTTCAGCCGCCCCTTGGAGGGGATGGCGATGATCAGCGGAGCGGTCATTCCACGCCTCCCATAACGGCGCGGGCCGGCCGCACCATGCAGCCGACGGCGCCCTGCCCCGGTCCGGCGCCGAGCCGCTCGGGCAGGCTGTCGTAGCGACCACCGGCCGCGACCGGCCGCTCTTCGCCGAGGGCGGCGCTGCGCACCTCGAAGACCAGACCGTCGTAGTAGCCGAAGGCGCGCCCGAAGGCGGCGGTGAAGGTGACGGCCGCGGCCGGGACGCCGCGTTCGACCAGACCGGCGAGCCGCCGGGTCCAGCCGGCCAAGGCGGCGTCAAGCGCGGCCGTGGCCGGTCCGGCCAGGCCGGCGATGGCCGCGAAGGCGCTGTCAGGCGCGCCGGACACCGCCAGGTATCTGCGCACCGCGCCAGCCTCGGCCGGCGACAGGCTCGGCGTGCGGGCCGCTTCCGCCCGTTCGGCCAGACGCCGGACGATCTCCTCGGCCGGACGGCCGCCGACCGGTTCGATGCCGGCGATGGTCCACAGCTGGCGCAGGGCGGTCTCGCCCTGGCCCGCCGGCACGCCTTCCAGCGGATTGATGATCGTCGCCGGAGCGGCGCCCTGCCCCGCCTCGGCCCGCTCCAGTTCGATCTGCAGCAGCCGCGGCCGGGTGAACAGCCGCTTGAGCCGGGTCGCCAGGGCCGGCGCCAGGCCCAGGCTGTCGACGAAGGCGGCGAACAGGGCGATGTCGCCGACGACCAGCGACAGGTCCTTGCGGCCCCCGGCGGCGGCCGAGCGCCAGGCCAGGCCGGCGACCTCGGCGTCGGCCGTTGCTGGGTCACCGCCGCCGAAGGCCTCGACGCCGATCTGCAGGAACTCCTCGGCCCGGCTGGACCCGGCCGGCGCGGCCCGGAAGGCCTTGCCCTCATACGCGTACCGACCCTCGGCGGCGCCGCGCTCGATGTGGGCGCGGGCCACGGGAATGGTGAAATCGGGGCGCAGGGCCAGTTCCTCGCCGCCCTCGGCCTGGACCACGAACAGCCGCGGCCGCATGGCCTCGCCCGACAGCTCGAGCAGCAGGGCCAGCGGCTGGAGAACGGAGACGTCCAGCGTCACCGCCCCGGCCTCGACGAACGGCGCGCGAACGGCCGCCAGGGCGGCGGCGGGAACGGGGGGCTCCAGTCTCATTGGGCGGCCTCGACGATCTTGCGGACCACGGCGACCAGGTCGGCGCGGGGAATGGTCTGCTGGCCCGGCCGTTCGGCCTTCCAGGCGGCGTTGTCGGTCATGTCCCTGGACAGGTCGCGGCCGAGGTCGAGGTCCTTGACCGTGGCGGTCCCGGCGGCGAACTCGTCCTCGCCGATGATCACCGCGGCGGGCGACAGTCGGCGGTCGGCGTATTTCATCTGCGCCCGCATGCCGGAAGAGCCGAGATAGACCTCGGCGGCCAGACCGCCGTTGCGCAGCTCGGCCGCGACGGCGAAATAGTCGGCCATCCGGGCCTGGTCGAAGGCGATGACCACCACCGGCCCGCGGGTCTCCCCGGCCTCGGTCCGCCCCGCCGCGGCCAGCGCCGCCGCCAGCCGCGAGACGCCGAACGAAAAGCCGGTCGCCGGTGTCCGCTCGCCGGTGAACCGGGCGACCAGATCGTCATAGCGACCGCCGCCGCCGATCGAGCCGAAGCGGATCGCCTGGCCCTTGTCGTCGAGGGTCTCCAGCAGCAGATCAGCCTCGAACACGGCGCCGGTGTAGTATTCCAGCCCGCGCACGATCGAGGGGTCGAAGGCCGCCTGGTCGCCGCCGACGCCCAGACCCTTGAGGGCCGCGTCGATCTTCGCCAGTTCCTCCAGCCCCTCGTCGCCCTCGGGCGAGCCGCCGATCACCTTGCTCAGGGCGTCCAGCGTCGCGCCGCGATCAGTCTGGCCGGCGGCCACGAAGGCCAGCACCGAATCGATGGCCTTGGCCGTCAGGCCCGCGCCCTTGGTGAAGGCGCCGGACTCGTCCTTGCGGCCTTCGCCGAGCAGCAGGGTCACGCCCTCGGTCCCGAGCCGGTCAAGCTTGTCGACCGCGCGCAGTACGCCCAGCTTCTGGCCTTCGGTGGCCACCCCGGCCGCCGTCAGCAGGCCGTTGAGCAGTTTGCGGTTGTTGATCTTCATCACCGCGGTTCCGCGCGGCAGGCCGGCGGCTTCGAGCCCGGCGACGGCCAGGGCGATGATCTCGGCGTCAGCCTCGGGCCGGGCCGAGCCGACGGTGTCGGCGTCGCACTGGATGAACTCGCGGTACCGCCCGGGTCCCGGCTTCTCATTGCGCCAGACCGGCCCGAAGGCGTAGCGACGATAGGGCTTGGCCAGGGTCTCCCAGTTCTGCGCCGCGAACCGGGCCAGCGGCGCGGTCAGGTCATAACGCAGGGCCATCCACTGTTCGTCGTCGTCCTGCAGCGCGAACACGCCCTCGTTGGGCCGGTCGCTGTCGGGCAGGAACTTGCCCAGGGCGTCGGCGTATTCGAACGCCCCGGTGTCGAGTGGCTCGAAGCCCCACTGCTCATAGACCTTCGACACCTGCTCGACGATGCGCCGCTCGGCGCGCAGGGTGGCGGCGCGCTTGTCGGCGAAACCGCGTGGCGCGCGGGCTTCAGGACGGAAAGGCTGGTCGGTCATCGGAAAACTCTCATCGGGTCAGTCAGGCCGGATGGAGCTGTCTTCAGCCCCATCCGCGTCGGGCGGGGCCGGAGGGGCAGTGCGCTGGCCTCAGGCCGCGCTTACCCGTTCCGTCCCGCGAGGGATGGCGTGGTGGGCATGATGGTGGTGCGCGGCGCGGGTCATCGGGGCGGGTCTATAGCGAAGCAATCCCTCACTGTCATCCCACCCACACTCTCATCGCGGCCGGAGCGCGATCAGCGCCATCGTCGACGGATCACGCGCACCCGCCTATCCGCCGCGAGGAACGCCCTTGCGCAACGGATGATCGGGATTTCGGCGCACGAAGTCCTCAACCTCGCCGAGGGTGGCGGGCAGCGGCTCGGCGTCGGGAAAACTGCGGAAGCTGTCGAAGCGGAAACCCGCCTTCCAGAGGATCTCAACCTTGCGCCATTGATCGCGGTTGGTCTTCTTCGGCGCGGCGAAGTTGCGCCCCATGCGGTGCAACGCGCCCCCGCATCCCGGACAGCGATGCTCCACGTCCGGCTCCAGGGTCGGATCACAAATCAGCTTGAAGGAAAGCCGGCAGCCGAAACAGGCATGAGCCGCCCGGTAGGCCGGGCTTCGCACCAGGGTCAGCGGGGGCGGTTCGGGCGATAGGCGCGTCCCGCTGGCGCGTCGCAGTTCCATCCGCCTGGATTTCTCATCGCGCCCGGCCATGGTTGGAGACCTACTCGCGCAGGCGCCGGATCAGCGCGGCGGTCGACGGATCATGCGCGTCCGGCTCGCCGCCTTCCAGCTCGGCCAGCACCTTGCCGGCCAGGGACTTGCCCAGCTCCACGCCCCACTGGTCGAAACTGTCGATGTCCCACAGCACGCCCTCGACGAAGACCTTGTGCTCATAGAGGGCGATCAGGGCGCCCAGGGCGTGCGGCGTCAGCTGGTCCATCAGGATGAAGCTGGACGGCCGGTCGCCGGGGAAGTCGCGATGCGGCTCGGCGGCGTTGGCCTTGCCGGTCATCAGGGCCTCGGCCTGGGCGATGGCGTTGGCCAGCAGGATGGTCTGTTGCCGCGGCGGCCCCTCGGCGGACCGGGCCACGGCGACGAAGTCCACCGGGATGATGTCGGCGCCCTGATGCAGCATCTGGAAGAAGGCGTGCTGGTCGTTGGTGCCGGCGTTGCCGAACACGGCGGCGGCGGTGGCCCGGCCGACGGGTTCGCCGCCCAGGGTCACCCGCTTGCCGTTGGACTCCATCTCCAGCTGCTGCAGATAGTTGGCCAGCAGGCCCAGCCGCTCGGCATAGGGCTCGACGACACGCATGGGCCGGCCAAGGCCGTTGCGGTTGAAGACATGGGCCAGGGCCAGCATCACCGGGGCGTTGGTCGCAAGCGGCGCGGCGCGGAAGTGGTCGTCCATCGCCGCGGCCCCGGCCAGCAGATCCTCGAAGGCGACCCGGCCCAGGGCGATGGCGCAGGACAGCCCCACCGCCGACATCACCGAATAGCGGCCGCCGACCCAGTCCTCGAAACCGAACACCCGGTCAGCCGCGATGCCGAAGGCGGCGCAGGCCGGCAGGTTGGTCGAGGCCGCCGCCAGATGGCCGTCCGCCTTCGGCCCCAGGGCCTCGCGCAGCCAGGTCCGGGCGGCGAAGGCGTTGGCCATGGTCTCCTGGGTGGTGAAGGTCTTGGAGACCGCCACCACCAGCGTGGTTTCGGGGTCCAGACCGGCCAGGGCCTGGGCCACGTCGGCGGGGTCGACATTGCCCACGAAACGCAGGTCGATGGCCGGCTCGAGCGGCTTCAGGGCCCGCCAGACCAGACGCGGCCCCAGGTCGGAACCGCCGATGCCGATATGAACGATGGTCCGGAAGGCCTTGCCCGTGGCGCCGCGGATCTCGCCCGAGCGGACGGCTTCGGCGAAGGCGTAGATGCGGGCGCGGACCGTCTCGACCCCGCGGGACACCGGTCGCCCCTCGGCGTGGAAGGCGGCCCCGTCCGGCGCGCGCAGCGCCATATGCAGGACCGCGCGCCCTTCGGTGACATTGATCGCCTGACCGCTGAACATCCGCTCCCGCGCCGCCTCGACGCCGGCGGCGCCGGCCAGGGCCAGGGCCGCGGCCAGTCCAGCGCGGCTCCAAGGTTGTTTGGACAGGTCCAGCCGCAGGCCGCAGGCGTCCACCACCAGCCGCTCCAGCCGGTCCGGCTCGGCCTTGAAATGATCGACGATTCGCGTCGCGCCATCCTTGCGGGCGGCGGCTTCAAGAGCGGTCCAGGCGGCGGCGGGCTGGGTCATGCGATCTCCAATGGCAAGGCGCCGTTTACCATGTCCGGGTTATCAGAGGGCGAACACCCCTGCACGGAGGGACGCCGATGTCCTGCGACGCGATAGCCTTTTCCGCCATGCTCTGGATGGCCTCGGCCTCGCCGACCGCCGTCGCCGCCGCGCCGGCCGTGGCCGTGGCCGCCCCCGCGCCGGTGGCTGGCGAGCCGCTGTTTATGGACATCGTCAAACGCGCCGACGCTCTCAAAGGCCAGGTCGACGGCTGGAAGGGCCAGGACGGCGCCCTGCCCGGCTTCGACGTCTTCAGCCGCCAGATCGGCGAACTCTCCGCCCTCGACATGCAGGCTCACCTGCTGCTGGCCAAACGCGGTACGGACGGCGATCTGAAATGCATCCTGCGCGGCATTTCCCAGGACCTGCCGGTGCGGCTCAAGGAGGTCGAGACGGCCGCCGACCAGCGCGCCCGGGACATGGCCCTGAAGGAGATGTTCTGGCTGCTGCGCGACAATGTCGAGGTCATCACCACCCCGGCCAAGACGACCTCGGGGACCTAGCGCCCGCCGGCCTCGTCCAGCGCTCCGGCGACCATGCCCGCCGTCAGCAGCTGCGGCAGCGCCACCGCCCCCCCGCCATCGACGCCATAGACCAGATATAGCGGCACCCCCACCCGGCCATGCTCGGCCAGGGCCGCGGCGATGGCCGCGTCGCGATTGGTCCAGTCGGCCACCAGATAGATCGCGTTGTTGCGCCGGACCGCCTCGGCCACGGTCGTCGTCGACAAGGCCAGACGATCATTGACCTGACAGGTCACGCACCAGGCGGCGGTGAAATTGACCAGCACCGGCCTGCCCTCGGCGCGCAGAGCGGCCAGTCGGGCCGGCGACCAGGGCTCCGACGGCAGCGCGGCGGCGGCGTTTTCCGCGGCGGCCGTCGGCGTGTCTCGCTCCAGGGCCAGCGCGGCGATCAGACCGACAGCGGCCAGCAGGGACAGGGCCGACAGGACGCTGACGACCGGCGCGGGACGTCGGCGCTGGGCCAGGCCATACAGCCAGGCGGCGAAGGCGGTCAGCAGCCCGGCGGCCAGCCCGAAGGCCAGACCTACCGGCCCGGTCTGTTGGGCCAGCACCCAGACCAGCCAGGCCACCGCTGCGTACATTGGAAAGGCGAGCAGGTGGCGCAGGGTCGCCATCCAGGGTCCCGGCTTCGGCATCCGCCGTAGCAGGGCGGGCGCGAACGACAGAACCACGAACGGCGCGGCCAGCCCCAGCCCGAGGGCCGCGAAGACCAGCAGGGTCACCGCCGCGCTCTGGGTGAAGGCGTAGCCCATGGCCGTGGCCATGAAGGGCGCCGTGCAGGGCGCGGCGACGGTGACGGCCAGCACGCCGGTCAGGAAGCTGCCGGCCAGGCCTCGCCGTGACGCCAGACCGCCGCCGGCCGCCTGCAAAGGAGAGCCCGCCTCGAACACGCCCGACAGATTCAACGCCACCAGCAGCATGACCGCCGCCAGACCGGCGACCACGGCGGGCGACTGTAGCTGAAAGCCCCAGCCGATCGCCGCGCCCGCCGCCTTGAGCGCGATCAGCACCCCGGCGAGCGCGAGGAAGGTGGCCAGCACCCCGGCCAGATAGGCCAGGCCCTGGGCTCGTGCGGCCTTCTGTTCATGGGCATGACCGGCCAGGGCCGCCGCCTTCATCGACAGCACCGGAAACACGCAGGGCATTAGGTTGAGGATGAGGCCGCCGAGCAGGGCGAACAACAGCGCCGCCGCCAGACCCGCGCCGCCGCCGGCCGCCGGTGGCGGACCCAGGCCCGCGGCGCCGGGCGGCGGCGGTCCCGCGACCGCGCTGATCTCGAAAGCCCGGTCGTGCAGCACCAGAACGCCCTCGAGCGCCGCCGGCGCCTGGCCCTCGGTGAAGTCGTAACCGGCCGGTAGGGTCAGGGTCAGGCCCTCGGGGCCACGCTCGATGCCCTGGGGCCCGGCGTGTTCAATCACCGTCCCGCTGAACGGAAAGAAATAGGCGTCGGCGACATCCGCGCCCGCCAGCGGCGACCCGGTGACCGCCAGGGTCAGGCGCGATCCGGCGGTCTGGAAGGCGGCGGTCAGCCCCGCGGGTTTGGGCGCCGCGGCGAGCGTCGCGGCGATGCGCGGACCCCAGACGGGGTCCAGCCGCGGCGGTCCCGCCACGACCGGCAGCGTCAGGCTGAGGTGCGCCTCCTCGGGGACACAGGTTTCCTTGCAGACCAGGAAAACCACGTCCGCCTCAAGCCGGACCGACTCACCCGGCCGCGCCGAGGCCGGAACCGCCAGGGCAACCGGCAGCAAGACATCGCCGGTGTAGCCGTAGTTGAGCAGCGGACCGACCGGCAAACGCGTCGGCGCCGGCCAGACGATCTCACCGGCCGTCCAGCCGGCGGGCAGGGTCCAGTCGATGGTCGTCGGCAGGCCGGAATCGCCCGGGTTTCGCCAGTAGGTGTGCCAACCGTCATCGATGTTCTGACGCAGGGCGACGTAGACCGTGCCGCCCGGGATCGCGGCCTCCTGGGCGACCAGCTCGGCCTGGATATGGCCGGTGTCGACCGGCGCGGCGCGGGCGGGGGCTGTCAGCAGCAAGGCGCCGGCGATCAGGGCGAGAAACGGGGTCAGTCGCATGCCCACAGCTATATGGCGCGCCAAGCCCCCTCGACAATGGCGGCTCGCCCGCCATGATCACCGCCAGTGCAGGGAGGAATGTCATGCCGGGCAATCGCCAGTGGGTTCTGAAGAAGCGGCCGGTGGGCGATATCGCCCCGGGCGACCTGGCTTTTGTCGACGCGCCCCTACGCCCGCTCGAGCCGGGCGAGGTGCTGGTCCGCAACGTCTATCTGTCGCTGGACCCGACCAACCGCATCTGGATGAGCGACCAGGACCAGTATCTGCCGCCGGTCGAGGTCGGCGACGTCATGCGCGGCGGCACCATCGGCGTGGTCGAGGCCAGCCGCTCTGACCGCATCAAGGAAGGCCAGGTGGTCAACGCCGGCCTGTCGGGCTGGCAGACCTATTCCATCGTCCATGAGGCCATGGCCAATCCGGTCCCGACCCTGCCCGGCGTGCCGCTGACGGCCTATATGAGCGTGCTGGGCGCGACCGGCCTGACGGCCTTTTTCGGCATGACCGATATCGGCCGCCCGCAGCCGGGCGAGACGGTGGTGATCTCGGCCGCGGCCGGAGCGGTGGGTTCGATCGCCGGCCAGATCGCCAAGCTCAAGGGCGCCCGCGTCGTCGGCATCGCCGGCGGACCCGCCAAATGCGCCTGGCTGACCGGCGACCTCGGGTTCGACGCCGCCATCGACTACAAGAACGAGGACGTCGGCGCGGCCCTCGACCGGCATTGCCCGCGCGGAATCGACGTCAATTTCGAGAATGTCGGCGGCGAGATCATGGATGCGGTGATCGCCCGCATGAACAACTTCAGCCGCATGCCCCTGTGCGGCATGATCAGCAGCTACAACAGCACCGAGCCCGTGCCCGGCCCCAGCGACTTCGCCCGGGTGCTGATGCGGCGGATCCTGATCAAGGGCTTCATCGTCATCGACTACCTGCCCCGCGCGGCCGAAGGCATGGCCGAACTGGCCCCCTGGGTGCTCGAGGGCAAGATCAAGTGGAAGGCCCATGTCGTCGAGGGGCTCGAAAACGCCGCCGAGGCGGTCAAGCGGCTGTTCACCGGCGACCATGACGGCAAGCTGCTCGTCCGTATATCGCCGGAGCCTTGAGCGCATGCCCGCACGTTTCGACGACATCCTGATCGGTCAGGTCGTGACCCTGGGCGTGGTGGCGGTGGACCCCCAGGCCCTGGAGACCTTCGCACGCGCCTTCGCACCGGGTTGGGAGACCGACGACGGCGCGCCTGACGCGATGATCTTCGCTCTCTGGTCCCGCCTGGAGGCGCACGCCTCGGCGGACTGGCCCCAGACCAAGCGTCTGGGCGTCGACGCCCTGCGCTGGGCTCGAAATCCGCCCGCGGGCGAACTGCTGCGTGGACGGATGACGGTGATGGGGAAGGACCCGGTGGGCGATGACAAGGGTATCGTCATCGCCCAGCATGATCTGCTCGACGAGGCCGGGCGCCTCGTCTTTTCCTGTCTGACCCGCAGCATCTTCGCCCGGTAAACCGGGCGCGGATATTACTTGGCGACGCCGGCCTTGCGGGCGGCGGTGTCGCTGGCGATGGCGACCAGACGGTCCCAGCCGACCAGCGAGGTCAGGTGGTTGTAGATTTTTTCCAGCGCGCCGCTGTCGCGCAGTTCGGCGAGCTTCTCGGCCGGCAGGGCGGCGAGCTTCTCTTCCGACACGGCGAAGTAGTCGGCCAGTTTCACCGCCTGGGACGTGCCGTCCTGGTTGGGGAAGTTGAACGTGGCGTCGCGCTGTTCAAACAGGTCCAGGTCGCCGAGCAGCTTGGCGAAGGATTCGGTCCGGCGACGTTCGGTCTCGAAGTCCTCGCAGAACTTGATGGCGCCCACGGTGTATTCCGACGGCTCGCCCTTTTCGTCGAACAGGGGCGTATCGGCGTCCTTCTTGTCGGCGAAGATGTCGGCGCCGCGCTCGATGCAGACGACCATGCGCTCCTGGGCGTCGTCGGTCGCCAGCACGAAGGGATAGCGGCGGACGTAGGCCGGCACATAGGCGCCGACGACGTAGCTGCCGTCTTCGTTGACGAACAGGTTCTGGCCGGGGTTGATGCCCGTGACCGCCAGCGGCATGTGCTCGGGACCGGCGAAGATGATCGGATAGCTGGTCGCGGCGAAATTGAACTCGGCGACGGTCAGCGGCACGACATGGCCGGGCGCGGCGAAGTGGAAAGGCTTGTCCAGCCGACGCACGCCCAGGCCGCCGTGGCCTTCGCGGCTCAGGGGCTCGGGAGTCGTGTAAAACAGGAGGCTGCCGCTGACGGGATCGGCTTGGGTCGGTTCCATTCGAGACTCGTTTAAGCTGCGGGCGGTTTCAGCCGCGATGAAGGTCAAGCCGGCGCTTCTAGCCGATCAGGAACACCCCGGCAATGCGAGCTCCCGTCTTGCGGTCCCTAGGGTCAACGCGCTTCAATCACCGCAAGAAGAAAACACCGGGAGACGTCCATGCCTATCGCCTACCCCGAGATTCTGACGATCACCAGCGAGCCCCAGCCCTTCGCCTGGACGGACCGCGAAACCATGCTCTACGCCCTGGGCGTCGGCATGGGCGCCGACCCCATGAACGAACAGGAACTTCCCTTCGTTTATGAGAGCGGCCTCAAGGCGGTGCCGACCATGGCCACGACCGTGGCCTGGGGCGCGGGGCCCAGCCTCGGCAAGATGGGCATCAACTTTCTGCTGGTCGTTCATGGCGAGCAGAAGGTCGAGTTCCACAAGCCGTTCCCGTCCGAAGCCGAGATCACCGCCGAGGGTCGAATCCTCGGCGTCTACGACAAGGGCGACAAGGGCGCGGTGATCTATGTCGAGACAACGCTGAAGGACGCCCGGTCAGGCGAAGCCATCGCCACCCTGACCGGTTCGACCTTCGCCCGCGGCGACGGCAATTTCGGCGGCCCCTCGGACGGAGCCCCCGAGCCGCACGCGGTCCCGGCCCGGGCGCCCGACCTGTCGCTGGATTTCGCCACCCGTCCCGACCAGGCGCTGATCTACCGGCTGAGCGGTGATCGCAATCCGCTGCATGCCGATCCGAAGTTCGCCAAGGCCGCCGGCTTTCCGCGGCCCATCCTGCACGGCCTCTGCACCTACGGGATCACCTGCCGGGCGGTGCTTCAGGCCTACGCCGACTTCGACCCGGCGCGGATCAAGAGCCACCAGGTGCGGTTCTCCAGCCCCGTCTTCCCGGGCGAGACGATCACCGTCGATCTGTGGAAAGACGGCGACGTGGTCTCCTTCGAGGCGCGGGTGAAGGACCGGGGCGTCACCGTCGTCAAGAACGGCAAGACGACGCTCGGCTAGGGTCCCGGATCAGGCCGTCCTGTCGACAACCGTGCCCTGGCCCTTCGGCGGCGTCTGGCGCGGCGCGACCGTTGCGGCGTCATCGCCATCGTGGTCGTTCACACGATCAGGCCCCGCGGGCTCGGCGGCTTCGGGTGTGCGGATCGGCGGCGGCGCGCCGACGGGAGAAATGCTCATCGAAAGGTCCTGTCTGTGCTGACCGGCGACGCCCCCGAGGGTCGGGGGCGGGTCCGGTACAGGAGGAGTGACGACAGGCGGGCCAGAGTCCCTCAATGGCGCGACGATAGGCCCTTGAGCGCCCGTCCCTTTCCTCAGTGCGCCGGCTCCGACTCGGCGCGCAGAGCGGCCGGGACCATCAGCGAGGCGATCACCGCCACGACAAAGCTGGCCACCAGCGTCACCACGATGGCGGCGCCCGTCGGCAGATCCATCTTCGACGACAGGATCAAGCCGGCGACATAGCCGGCCAGGCCAACGGCATAACCCACCGCCAGCCTCAGGCGCAGCGCGAACCGGCGTGAGGCCAGGGCCGGCACGATCAGGCTGGCGAACACCAGATAGACGCCGACCAGCTGCACCGACTGGGTGACCACCAGGGCGAACAACACATAGAAGCCGATCTGGCCGAGCCGCTGACGCAGCAGGAACCAGACCGCGAGGGCCGCGGCGTAGAAGAGGGCGATCGGGATCAGGCTGGGCGACTGGACCCAGAGGATCTGACCGACCAGCAGGTCCTTCAGATGCTCCCCGCCATGCGGATTGTTGGCCAGCAGCAAGAGCTCAACACAGGCCGCCAGAACGAAGAGGACGCCGATCAGGGCTTCCTGCACCTCGGGCCATTTCTTCTCGGTCCAGGTCAGGGCCAGGGCCCCGACGAGGGCGGCCGTGCAGGCCGCCAGCTGGATGTGCCAGCCGTGCGGTTCGGCGCCGAGCACGCTGGCCACCGTCACGCCCAGTCCCGCGACCTGGGCGATGGCCAGATCGATGAAGACGATGCCGCGGTTCAACACCTGCTGGCCCATGGGCACGTGGGTGGAGAGCACCAGCAGGCCGGCGAGAAAGGCCGGCAGCAGGATGCTGAGTTCGATGGCGCTGAGGGTCACGGTTTCAGGGCCCCGAGCAGGCGGGTGAGGGTGTCGTCGTAGAGCGAGTAGAGGTCCTTGGCCCCCGCGGTGCCGCCGATCGTGTAGGGCAGCACCACGGCCGGGACCCCGGCGCGCTGCGAGACGAACTCAGACGACCGGCCGTCCTCGTAGGCCGAGCGAATGATCATTTTGACAGGGGTTTTGTTCAGAACGCCGAGCACTTGGGCCAGATAGCCGCTGGAAGCCGGCACGCCGGGCTTGGGCTCGAGCGCCACAACGCGCTTCAGCCCCAGCCAGGTTTCCAGATAGATCCAGGTCTTGTGCTGGACGGCGATCGGCTGACCGCGCAACGGCGCGGCGCGGACCTGCCAGCGGTCCAGGGCCGCCTGCCATTTCACCGCGAAGGCGGCGTAGCGCGACTGATAGAGGGCGGCGTTGGCCGGGTCGATCTGGGCGAACCGCTCGGCCATCGCCTTGCCCACCGGGATCATCACCCGGGGATCGGACTGGATATGGGGGTTGCCGCCGGCGTGGATGTCGCCCTCGGCCCGGTCGAGGCGGGCGGGCTTTTCCAGCAGGGGCACATAGCGCGTCGCCTCGAAAAAGCCGGCGGCGCCCGGCGCGATCTTCCGGTTGGCCGACTGCGCGACGATCTGGGGCAGCCAGCCGGCCTCGAGTTCGGAGCCGGTGCAGACGGCGATATCGGCCGCCCGCGCCTTGGCGATCAGACTGGGGCGGGCCTGGATCTGGTGCGGGTCCTGCAAGGCCGTGGTGGCGGTATAGGTGGTGACCTTGGGCCCGCCGATCTCTGTCGCCAAGGCCGCCCACTCCGGCTCACAGGCGAAGACACTGAGGGCCCAGCTCGGCGAGCTGACGCCCAGGGCCAGCGCGGCCGCGAGAACAAGGGATCGGATCATGGGGGTTTCCTTAGTAGCGGTGGGCGCCATGGGGGCCGTAGACAACGGTGTACTGGAGCATCAGCTGGTCACTGGCCCGGACGTCGCTTTCGTCGCGGCTGTACTGGGCGCGGAACCGGCCAAACTCGCTTGAATCGTATTCGAGCAGCGCGGTGGCGCTCCACGACCGGTTCCCGAAATCGTCGAGGGTCGTGCCGGCGAACGCCGCGCCAGGGTCGCCGGCCTTGAGTTCGGCGTAGCGCAGGCCGACGCTCCAGCGCGGCATGAATTGATAGACCCCCTGGGCGTACCAGCCGGCGCGATCGACATCGACCGGCGCGCCGTTGAACCGGCCGTGCTCGGTTCCGAAGAAATACTCGCCGCTGAGCATCAGGTTGCGCTGAACGCCATTGCCGCCCGGCGCCCATTTGTAGACCGCCGAGACGATGCCCAGATCGGTGTCGCCCGAGAAGATATCCGGCCCGAAGACGGGATCGAGGGTCTCGCGCCCATCGGCCTTGGCGTGGATCCACGAACCCGCCGCCAGCCAGCTGGACGAGGCGTTGACGTCGCCGCCGGTATGAACAAACAGGGTCTGGGTTCCCGTGCCCGCATTGGCGCCGTTGGCGGCGGGAAAGCTGTCGCCGCGCAGCCATTCGCCGCCGAACTCCAGGAAGACGTCCGTCGGCGCCAGCCAGCGAACCTGGACGCCATCGTCGCCGTACTGGTTTCCGAGCAGAGCCCGGTAGGGCAGCGGCATGTCGATGAACGACCAGTTGTGGGCATGCCGCTCGTTGAGGTAGCCGATGCCGGAGAAGAAGCGGCCACCCTTAAGCGTCAGACCGCCCGGCAGGGCCGTGGTCTGGACATAGGCCTCTTCGACCCCGGCCTCGCCCTGGCCATCGAAGGCGACGGTCAGGTTGGCGTTGAGATAGGGGTCGACGTTCGCCGCCAGGGTGACTTCCGATTCCGCCAGGGAGAAGCCCCGCGATGGCGGGCCCGCCTCATCGCCAAGCGCGAAGCCGGGCATGCGGCTAGCGGACAGGTCGCGCGAGGCGGCGAAATAGTTGCCGTTCAGAACCACGGAGATGCCCGGGTTGAGCGCGTTGCCGGCCGCTGTCGCGGGGCCGGCCATCGCGGGCGCGGGGCCGTCATCGAGGGTCAGGGCGAGGGGCGCGGCGCTGTCCGCCGACAGGTCCGCGATCGAGGCCTGCTGGGTGCTGGCTGCGGCTTCGGCGGCGGCCACCCTCGCCTCAAGCGCGGCGATCCGGGCTTCGTAGTCGGCGCGCATGGCCGCGATTTCCTCGCGGATGGCGGCGACGTCCGCCTCGGCCGCCGAGGCCGGGCGCGGCGCCGTCGCCATGACGGCGACAACAGCCAGCATGCCGACCCGGGACATAGTCTTGTTCATTGGAGCTTTCCGCATGGCCCGCACCCTCAACCGTGGCGGCCGGCGACAGGCCGGGTCCGCAGGATGAATTCGTTGTTATGAAATAACATACCACGTCGTCAATCCCCTCGTGGTCACTTCCGGCTTGACCCGGGCGTTCGCTTCATTGAGGTCGATGGTGAAGACAATCACGGGGCGACGATCATGTTCAGACTGGGAACTCTCGCAGCGGGCGCCGCCATCGCCCTGACAATGACCGTGGCGGTCATGGCCGAAGGCGAACGGCCCTCCGGCTACCTGGCCGCCGAAGCGCTTCCTGACAGCATGGTGATCCTCGGTCCGCCGCCCGCGGCCGACTCGCCCCGAGCGACCGCCGAGATGGCGGCCTTCCGGGCCAGCCGCGCCCTCGAAGGCTCCGCCCGCTGGACACAGGCCACCGCCGATGCCGAACTGTTCGGCGACAAGGCGCACGCCAGTTTCGCCTGCGCCGCCGGCGTCGCCATCAGCGAAGAGAAGACGCCGGTCCTGTCGCGGATGATGGATCGGGTGCTGATCGACGCCGGCCGCAGCGTCTCCTCCGCCAAGGCCCACTACGATCGCAAACGCCCCCTGATCGTCGATGACAGCCTTCCCATCTGCGTGCCGCGGGAAGACTGGATGAAGACCAACGGCTCCTACCCGTCAGGCCATGCGGCCATCGGCTGGGCCTGGGCGCTGGTGCTGACCGAGGTGGAACCGGCCAGGGCCACGGCGATCCTGGCGCGAGGCCAGGCCTTCGGTGAGAGCCGCGCCGTCTGCGGTCTGCACTTCGCCAGTGACATCATCGCCGGCCAGACCATGGGCGCGGCGACGGTGGCGCGGCTGCACGCCGATCCCGAGTTTCTCAAGGACCTGGCGCTGGCCAGGGCCGAAGCCGCCAAGGCCGGAACGCCGGCGAACTGCCCGGCCTAGGGAGCCGCCGCCGACCAGACCCGGTGCGGCCGCAGGACGTGGCCCTCCGGCACGGCCGGATGATCGAAATCAAGGTCCGGCCGACGGATCATCGCCAGACGCCCCATAACCGCCTGCGACGGCAGGTTGGGGGCCGCCGTGAAGGCGACGATGGTCGCCAGCGCCAGGCGCGTGAACCCGAAGTCCAGCGCCGCCCGGGCGGCCTCGGTCGCATAGCCCTGTCCCCAGGCATGACGGGCCAGTCGCCAACCGGCCTCGACGCCCGGCGCCAGCGGGTTGGACTCGCGCAGGGTCATCAGACCGGTAAAGCCCAGAAAGGCGCCGTCGTCGCGCCGCTCGACGGCCCAGAGGCCGAAGCCGTGCTGTTCGATATGAGTCTGGTTGACGGCCGCCATCGCGTCGCTCTCGACTCGGCTGTAGGTCGTCGGAAAATGACGCATCACCTCCGGATCGGCGTTCAGCGCCGCCCAGGGCTCAAGGTCGGCCTCCCGCCAGCCACGCAGGATAAGGCGCGGCGTCTCGATCATGCCGGGCGAGGGCTGCTGAGCGCGCCGTAGAGGTCAGGCCGGCGGTCGCGGAAGAAGCCCCAGGCGGCGCGGTGGGTGGCCAGGAAATCGAGATCGACGGTGGCCTGGACCAGCCCCTCGTCATCGCGGCCCAGTTCCGAGACCAGATCGCCGCGATGGTCGGCGATGAAGGACGAGCCATAGAAGCCTTGGCCGCCGTTCGGATAGCCGTCCCAGGGCTCGAAGCCGGTGCGGTTGGCGCCGACCACCGGGATGACATTGCTGACCGCGTGACCCTGCATCGCCCGCCGCCAGGGCAGGGCTGTGTCGAGGGTCGGGTCGTGGGGCTCGCTGCCGATGGCCGTCGGATAGAGCAGCGCCTCGGCGCCCATCAGGGCCATCGCCCGGGCGGCTTCCGGGTACCACTGGTCCCAGCAGATGCCGACGCCGATGCGGCCAAAGCGCGTGTCCCAGACCCGGAAGCCAGTGTCGCCCGGCCGGAAATAGTATTTCTCCTGATAGCCGGGACCGTCGGGGATGTGGCTCTTGCGATAGACGCCCAACAGCGATCCGTCGGCGTCGGCCATGACCAGGCTGTTGAAATAGTGCGGCCCTTCCTTCTCGAAGATCGAGATCGGGATGACCACGCCCAGTTCTCCGGCCAGGGGCGCCAGCGCCTTCACACAGGGGTGCTCGCGCCAGGGGTGGGCGGCGGCGAACCAGCGCTCCTCCTGGGTGACGCAGAAATACGGGCCCTGGAACAGCTCCGGCGGCAGGATGACCTGGGCCCCGGCCGCCGCCGCCTGGCGGATCAGCGACTCGGTCTTCTGGATATTGGCGTCCAGATCCATGCCGTAGCTGGTCTGGAGGGCCGCCAGGCTCAGGGTGCGGGCCATCAGGCGGGCTCCTGCTGGGTGATGCAGTGGAAGGAACCGCCGCCGGTCAGGATGGCGCTGGACGGCAGGCCGATGGCCTTGCGTTCGGGGAACAGGCTCTGAACCGCGTCGACGGCGAAGGCCCCTGCCCGGGCGTCGTCATAGAGCGGCACGATGACCGCGCCGTTGGCGATGATGAAGTTCATGTGGCTGGCCGGCGACGGGCCGCCCTCGCCGTCGATCCAGCCGGGCGACGGAATCCGCATCACCTGCAGCTGGCCGCCGCGCGCGTCGGTCATCGCCGCCAGCTGGCGGGCCGTCTCGTCATAGAGATTGGCGTTGGGATCGGCCTTGCCCCAGGCGATCGGGCAGGCGACCACGCCCGGCGCCACGAAACGGGCGAGGTTGTCGACATGGCCGTCGGTATGGTCGTTGCGCAGACCATCGCCCAGCCACAGCACCTTGCGAACGCCGAGGGCCTCGGCCAGGGCCGCCTCGGCCGCCGCCTCGGTCCAGCCCGGATTGCGGTTGGGGTTAAGCAGGCACTGGCGGGTGGTCAGCAGCGCGCCCAGGCCGTCATGGTCGAGCGAGCCGCCCTCCATAACGAAGTCATGGGCGTCCAGCGGGGCGCCGGCGGCGGCGGCGATCTGGGCGGCGACCTGATCGTCACCCTCCATCTCGTATTTGCCGCCCCAGCCATTGAACCGGAAGCCGATGGCCCGGCCGTCGCCGCGGAAGATCGGGCCGGTGTCGCGCATCCAGATGTCGCCAAACAAGGCGCGAACGATCTCGACGCCGCCGACATCGTCGAGCCGGGCGCGGGCGGCGGCCTCGGCGGCGTCGCCGCAGACCATCAGCCGCACCCGTTCCGCCCCGGGGCCGGCCAGGGCCCTGGCCAGGGCCGCGACCTCGTCCTGGGCGCGTTGGAGGTCGTCCAGCCACAGGTCCTCATGGCTGGGAAAGCCCAGCCACATGGCGCGGTGCGGGGACCATTCGGCCGGAACGGTCGGGGTCATGGGCAAAACCTTGGTCAACAAACGGGGCGGCAGATGACCCCGGCGACCCGGCGGGTCAAGACACAGGGTGCAACAAAAAGGGCGGCCCGTCGCCGGGCCGCCCTCCTGTTCACGTTCGTAACGGGTTCGTTAGAACTCGTAGCGAAGCGATATCTGCATGGTCCACAGGGACTGGGACGTGTTGGTGCTCTTGTTGATGGAGCTCGCCACGCTCGAGTACTTGTAGGCCGGGCAGATGGCGCCGTTGACGGCGGCGTTGAGGTTGGCCCCCGTCGCATCGACGCAGCTGACGCGGGTCAGGACGTTGCCGTCGAAGTATTCCGAAACCTTGCCCCAATCGCTGTCGATCAGGTTGAGGACGTTCCGGACGTCGAACTGCAGCTTCAGTTTATGCCCGTCGATGAGGGTCGGGAACTCCTGGCTCACCTGCAGGTCAAGGCGGCTGAGGTCCTTGTTCCGCTTCGAGTACTTCTCGTTCACGCCCTGGGCCAGGCCGAACGTTTTCACGTAGCCCAGGAAGCGGTCGCGGTTGGCGGCGTCGGAGAAGAACACGTTGCCGATCTGCAGGTCGGTGGTGTTCGTGTCACCCGCGATATCCGGCACATAGAGCAGCTGGTAGGAGCGGTTGACGCCGAACACCGGGCTGCGGCCCGACGTGGCGTCGGACATCACGAAGCCATAGGGACGGCCCGAGGTGCGCTCACCGAACAGGGTGATGCGCGTCTCGTTGTCACCGAAGAAGTTCTTCCGGTAGCCCAGTTCCAGCTTGTAGCGGTCCTGGATCTCTTCCAGGCCCGTGCCGACGGCGTCGATGGCGGGGTCGAGACCGGCCGGCACGCGGTCATACAGCGAGCTGCCCGTGGTGCCGAAGCGGAGACCGGCGTTGGACTCGTCGATATTCTGACGGGCGTAGCCGACGCCGACGTCGAGACCGAAATCGAACGCCTTGGACAGCATGAAGCCGGCCGTGAACGATTTTCCTTCGTCGGTGTTGGTGGCGATCAGGTCGCGGTTGTCGCCGGGGTTGGTCGAGCTGACGCCCTGGGCCGTACGCTGGAGAGCCGTCATGGACAGACCGTCGTAGCGCAGGCGGCCATCCGGCGTCAGGGCGCGCACGCCGTTGACGATCAGGGGCTTGGCGCGAACGTCAATGAAGGTGACGGCGTCCTTGGCCTGGGTGGCGACATACTGCATGTCCAGACGCCAGCCGTCGTAGACCTCCCAGGCGCCGGAGACATAGACCTTCCACTCCGCCGGAAGCTGGAAGGTCGGCGACAGGGCGATCACTTCGTTCGTCGGGTTGATGCCCGGCGTGCCGACCAGGGTGCCCTCCTGGAAGTTCCGAACCAAGGTCGGGATCTGGTAGCCGAACGTAGACACCGTATTGAGGGCGTCCAGGGCGGCCGAACCCACCGCGGCGGTGAACCCGGGGGTCACGCTGCTGGAGGTCGAGGCCTCCAGATAGCCGTTGGCGCCGGTGCAGTTGGAGGCGGCGGTGATGCAGCGACGGATGGTCGTGCTCGCCGTCTGATAGCCGTTGTTATAGAACGGCGTGGCGAACAGGACTTCCGGCTGGCCGCCGCTGAACAGGCCAAAGCCCGCGTTGACCTTCAGCGCATCGCTGACCCGCCAGGTCGCCGAGACGCGCGGCATGATGATGCCGAGGCCATCGAGCGTCTTGGTGTTGGAGAAGCCGTTGCGCGCGACGAAGTTCGGGTTTTCGTTCGGAACATCGTCCATCTTGATCCAGTCATACCGGAACCCGGCGGTGACCGTCACATCGGAGGTCACGTCCAGGGAGTCCTGGGCGAAGACCGAATGCTGCCAGTAATTGAAATTGGCGGCGGCGTCGAAAGCGTTGCCGGTGACCGAGTTGTTGTAGGTCAGCGAGCTGGCGCGGCCAGCGGCGAAGTCGGCGATCGAGTCGAAATAATAGGTCCCGCGGGAGTTCGGAACGAAGACGTTGAAGACTTCCTTCTTCGAGCCCTGGTAGCCGACCTTGAACAGGTGGTCGCCCATCGAATAGGTGGCCGTGCCGGCGAACACCGCTTCCTGGATATCCAGCTGGTTAGCGTGGCGGTTCAGGTCAGGCCCGAAACGAACCGACGAGAAGCCGCTGGCGCAGGTGGTGATGGTGCTGTTGGTCGGGGCGGCGTCGGCGGTCGGCGCCGAGCAGACAGTAACGTCCGAGTAGTTCTGGCCGGACTTGGGCATCTGACCCTTGACCCAGTCGCGGTAGGTGGCGCGGACGGTGGTCGACAGACGGTCGGTCCAGTCGGAGTTCAATTCGATCGTGGTGGCTTCATCCAGGTAGGTGGAGTCGTACCAGTGTGAATTGAGCGAAGCCGTGGTCGAACCCAGATCGGTCCGCGAGGTGAAGCCCGATTCAGCACGACGATAGCTGACGCTGAGGCGTTGCCGGTCGGTGATGTTCCAGTCGAGCTTGGCCGAGTACTTCTTGTCGATGACCGGCGCGGTGCGCGCGATCGTGCCAAGATCGAAGGCGCTGGCGTAGCCGGTGTTGTAGGTGTTGACGATCTGGTCGATCGTCGCCTGGCTCAAACCGTTGGCGAAGGCGTTGGCGAAGCCGGCGCCTGAGGGGCCGTAGAGGGTGTTGTCGAAGGTCTCGTAGGTTTCATAGGACAGCGCGAAGAAGGCCTTGTCCCGCCAGATCGGGCCGGACAGGAAGGCGCCGTAGTTCTTCTGGCTGATCGACTGGGAGACGCGGGCCGTGCCCAGGTGACGACCGACGAGGCCGTCGTTGAGATAGTTGAGGAACAGCGAGCCGTGGAAGTCGTTGCCGCCCGAGCGGAGAACGATGTTCATGGCGCCGCCCGTGAACGAGCCGTTCGAAACGTCGGTCGGCACGGCCGCGATGCTGAACTGGTCAACCGCGTCGAGCGAGATCGGGCCGCGCGAGGTCGGCAGGCCGCCCGTTTCCAGGCCGTAGGGGTCCTGGGCCGCAACGCCGTCGATGGTGATGCGGTTGGTGCGGGGGTTCGAGCCGGCGATCGAAATGCCGCCGTCGTTGCGAATGTTCTGGGTGACCAGGATGTCGCGGCGGGCCAGGTCGCGAATGTCGCGGTTCACGGACACGACCGCCTCGATGGCGTCGCGGTCGAGCACGGTCTTGGGACCGGTCTCGCCGTCGCTCTTGGACGAAGCGGTGATGGTCAGGGCCTCAACCGTGCCGACCGAGTTGAGGTCGACATCCACGCGGGCCGTGTCGGCCAGGGTCAGAAAGACACCTGTCACCTTGCGGGTTTCGAAGTCGGACGCCTGGACGGTGATTTCGTACGGACCGCCGACGCGAAGGCCGCGGGCGTCGAACGTCCCGTTGGATTCGGTCACGGTGGTCGACCGCGTGCCTGACGGCATGTGCACAACCGTCACCGTGGCGCCGGCGACAGGAATGCCGCCATCACCGGTGATCGTGCCGCGCACGGCGCTGGTCGTTTCCTGCGCATAGACGGCCGTGGATGACGCAAGCGCCAGCGCTACAAGGGCGGTGCCTCCCGCCAGCCTGCTGATCAAGTTCATGTTTTGAGTATCCCCTCTCAATCCCGACGCGCCGTGTGGCCCAATTGAGCCCCTGCCGGTCGTCCTTCACTCGCAGTAGCGCGGCAATGCGAAGCTACGGTGACGGAATCGGAGGGGTCGTGAACGTCAGTCAGTTTCACTCTTAGAACGGAGTCGCCACCGCGCAAGAAGCTGTTAACGAACTCGTCGCTTTTGGGTCATCTTGTCGCAAGTTTGCGACACATTTGGTCACTACTGGCCTTTACACGCCTTTGCCGGGAGCCCAGCGTCGTCACCATCCATGACCATTGAAGCCTCCCACACCGCCCCCGCGGGCGAATTTTTTCGCCGCCCCTGGCGCCTGGCCATACTGCTGGTCCTTGCGCTGACGTTGCTGCGTCTCAGCGCGATATTCGCCACGCCGCTGGAGCTGTATCCGGACGAAACCCAGTACTGGCTTTGGTCCCGGACCCTGGACTTCGGCTATTTTTCCAAACCGCCGATGATCGCCTGGGCGATCTGGCTGACCACGGCGATCGGCGGCGATTCCGAGGCCTGGGTTCGTTTTTCAGCGCCCCTGTTCCATGCCGTGGCCGGACTGGCCGTCTACGGAATCGGCAAGCGGCTCTACGACGACCGGACCGGCCTGGCCGCCACCGCCATCTACATGCTGATGCCGGGCGTCGCCCTTTCGTCGAGCCTCATCGCCACCGACGCGCTGCTGCTCTGTTTCCTCTCCCTGGCCTTGCTGGCCTATGTCGGGATCGGCCGCGGCGAGCGCCGCCTGGCCCTCGCCGCCGGCCTGGGGGCGGCGCTAGGGCTGGCCATGCTCTCGAAATACGCGGCCATCTACGCCCTGATCGGAATCGGGCTTCACCTGGGCGTCTCCCGTGAGGCTCGCAAGGACTGGGACGTGAAGACGGCGGCTCTCGCGGTCGTCACGTTCGGGCTGGTTCTGGCGCCCAATCTGATCTGGAACGCTACCCACGAATTCGCGACCCTGGGACATACCGCCGCCAACGCCAATTTTGGCGGCAAGCTGTTCAACCCGGCCGGCATGCTGGGCTTTGTCGCCGAACAGTTCGGCGTCTTCGGGCCGGTGCCCTTCGGCGCCCTGATCGGCGGCGTGGCCCTGTTCATCTGGCGGCGACGGCTGCAGCCCCAGGATCTGCTGCTGCTCTGCCTGACGGCCCCACCCCTGGTCGTGGTCACCGCCCAGGCCCTGATCTCGCGGGCCAACGCCAACTGGGCGGCCAGCGCCTATGTGGCCGGGGCGGTGCTGGCGGCGGCGCTGCTGGTGCGCTGGAGGGCCTGGTGGTGGCTGGGCGGCGGTCTGGCGCTTCAGGCGGTCATAACCGTGCTGCTACTGGTCGTCTCCGTCGACCCGGGGGTCGCCGACGCGCTCGGCCGGTCCAACGACATCAAGCGGGTGCGCGGCTGGGAGCCCATGACCCGGGCGATCATCGACCGGGCGCGCCTGGAACAGCTGAATGGCGGACTGACGGCCGTAGCCGTCGACGACCGTTTTCTGTTCAACTCCCTGTCCTACTACGGGCGAGACTATTTCGGCGGGCCGGACGCGCCGCCGCTGACCGCCTGGTTCGCCGGCAAACACGCCGGCAACCAGGCCGAGGCGACCGCGCCCCTGACCCCCGCCCAGGGCGGGCGGGTGCTGGCGGTCAGTCTCGAAGGCCTTCAGTCCGACCGTATCGCCGCCGACTTCCGCGAGGCCAGGACCGTCGAGATCGTCAGCCAGCTGCTCAGCCCAAAATGCCGGTCAAAACCGGACGAAGCGCCTGAGCGATTCGACCACCGCTGCCGGCGTCGGGCGACGCTGATTCTGGGTGAGACCTTCCAGCCGGCCCCGCGCACGGACTAGAGAGCGACTTCGAAGTCCGCCTCGGTCTTGGCCCGCACGTCGTCGACCGTGACGCCCGGCGCCAGCTCGATCAGCCGCACCGGCGTCTTGCCGCGGTTGATCTCGAAGACGCCCAGTTCGGTGATCAGCAGATCGACCACGTTCGCGCCGGTCAGCGGCAGGCTGCATTCCTTCAGCAGCTTGGGCGCGCCCGACTTCTCGCAGTGATCCATGACCACCACGACGCGTTTGACGCCGGCGACCAGATCCATGGCCCCGCCCATGCCCTTGACCATCTTGCCGGGCACCATCCAGTTGGCCAGGTCGCCGTCCTCCGACACCTGCATGCCGCCGAGGATGGACAGGGCGATGTGACCGCCCCGGATCATGGCGAAACTGTCGGCCGACGAGAAGTACGAGCTACTGTCCAGCTCGGTGATGGTCTGTTTGCCGGCATTGATCAGATCGGCGTCCTCGTCCCCCTCATAGGGGAAGGGACCCATGCCCAGCATGCCGTTCTCGCTCTGCAGCGTCACATGCACCCCCTCGGGGATGTAGTTGGCCACCAGCGTGGGAATGCCGATGCCGAGGTTGACGTAAAAGCCGTCCTTCAGCTCACGGGCCGCACGGGCGGCCATGTCGTCGCGGGTCCAGGCCATCAGGCGGTCGCCTTCTCTTCGCGGGGGCGGGTGGTGACGCGCTCGATGCGTTTTTCGAACACCGCGCCCTTGAAGATGCGGTCGACGAAAATGCCCGGCGTATGGATATTGTCCTTGTCGAGCTGGCCGTTGGCGACCAGGACCTCGACCTCGACGACCGTGGCCTTGCCGGCGGTGGCCATCATCGGATTGAAATTGCGGGCGGTCTTGCGGAAGACCAGATTGCCTTCCGCATCGCCGGTGTGGGCCTTGACGATCGACAGGTCGGCGGTGAGGCCCATCTCCATGACATAGCGCTCGCCATCGAACTCGCGGACTTCCTTACCTTCGGCGACAAGGGTGCCGACGCCGGTTTTGGTGAAGAAGGCGGGGATGCCCGCGCCGCCGGCGCGGATACGCTCGGCCAGGGTGCCCTGCGGGTTGAACTCCAGCTCCAGCTCGCCGGAGAGGTAGAGCTGTTCGAACAGCTTGTTCTCCCCCACATAGGAGCTGATCATCTTCTTGATCTGGCGGTTCTCGAGCAGGATGCCCAGTCCGAACCCGTCCACGCCACAGTTGTTGGAGACGACCGTGAGGTCCTTGACTCCGCTCTCGCGGATGGCCGCGATCAGGTTTTCGGGAATGCCGCAAAGGCCAAAGCCCCCGGCCATGATCGTCATGCCATCAAAAAGAAGCCCGTCCAGGGCTTCGAGGGCGTTCTTGCGAACCTTATCGGCCATGCGCGCTCCGCTCGAAATGATCGGCTCGTCTCGCCCGGATGGACGAGAAATTCAAGGGTTGATGAATAAAATGAAGCGACGTCCGAAACGCTATCATGGCGGTTGATCGGCGGGAAACCTGGGGGAGACGAGCTGATGCAGGGTGAAGACCTCCTGATCCAGGCGCTGGTCTATCTCGGCGCGGGGGTCGTGACCGTGGCCGTGGCCAAGAAACTCGGTCTGGGCTCGGTGCTCGGCTACCTGATCGCCGGGGCCCTTATCGGCCCGTTCGCCCTCAATCTGGTCGGCGACCCCGAGGACGTCATGCGGTTCGCCGAGTTCGGCGTCGTCATCCTGCTGTTCCTGATCGGGCTCGAGGTCCGCCCCGCCCTGCTGTGGTCAATGCGCAAGACCATCTTCGGCCTTGGCGGCGCCCAGGTGGCGGCCACGGCCCTGGCCATCACCGGGATCAGTATGGCGCTGGGTCTGGACTGGCGCACGGCGCTCGCCGTGGGATTTGTTCTGGCCATGTCATCGACGGCCATCGTCCTGCAGACCCTCGATGAGAAGGGCCTGCGACAGGGGCCGGTCGGCCGGGCGGCCTTCGGCGTGCTGCTGCTGCAGGACCTGTCGATCATCCCGCTGTTCGCCCTGCTGCCGCTGCTGGCGACGGCGCCGGTCCAACTGACCGCCGCGACCCATTCCGCCAGCCTGGTCGCGGACCTGCCCGCCTGGCTTCAGGCGCTGGCGGTGCTGGCCGCGGTCGGCGCGGTGGTCGGCGGCGGCCGCTTCGTGGTCCAGCCGGTGTTCCGGTTCATCGCCCAGGCGCGGCTGCGCGAGATTTTCACCGCCTCGGCCCTGCTGATCGTCGTCGGTGTCGCCGCCCTGATGCAGGTCGTTGGTCTGTCACCGGCCCTGGGCGCCTTCCTGGCCGGCGTCGTCCTGGCTGAGAGCGAATTCCGGCGCGAACTGGAAACCGACATCGAGCCATTCCGCGGACTGCTGCTGGGCCTGTTTTTCATCACGGTGGGAGCCAGCATCGACTTCGCCCTGATCCTTCGCGAACCGCTGCTGCTGCTCGCCATCGTGCTGGGTCTGATGACCCTGAAGTTTCTGATCATGTACGGCCTGGCCCTGATCGGCGGAGCGTCGATGCGGGTGGCCGCGACCGTGGCCGTCGCCCTCGCCCAGGGCGGTGAGTTCGCCTTTGTCCTGCTCGCCTTCACGGTCGGGTCGGGCGTGACCAGCCAGCCCCTGGCCGACCTGCTGACGGCTGCGGTGGCCGTCTCCATGGCGCTGACGCCGCTGGCGATGATGGGGTTCGACAGGATCGTGACCGCCATGGAGGCCGCCCGGCCAAACGCCGCGCCGGCCGATCCACAGTTCGAGGACGTCGACGCCGAGCCCGACATCATCATCGCCGGCTTCGGACGGTTTGGTCAGATCGCGGGACGGCTTCTGATCGCCAACGGCTTCAAGTCCACGGTGCTGGACTCCAATATCGAACAGATCGAACTGCTGCGGCGGTTTGGCCGGCGGGTGCACTATGGCGACGCCACCCGGTTGGACCTGCTGCGGGCGGCGGGCGCCGAACGGGCGCGGATGCTGATTGTCGCCGTGGATGACCGGGAGAAGACCACCGAGATCGTCGAGAAGGCCCGCGAGGCTTTCCCCGACCTGACTATTCTGGCCCGCGCCTTCGACCGGCGGCATGCCTATGACCTTCTCGCCAACGGGGCGAACGCGATCGAGCGGGAAACCTTTGAAAGCGCGCTAGCCCTGGGTGTCACGGCCCTGAAATCGCTGGGCTTTCATGAACGACGCGCGCAACGCGCCTCGGACTATTTCCGCCAGCATGACCGGCGGACCTTCGAGGACCTCAGACCCGTATGGGGTCAGGAAGAGGCCTATATCCTGGCGTCACGCGACGCCGCCCAGACCATGGAGCGCCTGCTCCAGGCCGATCTCGCCGCCATGACGCCCGGCGCGGAGGACGATTGGCGGCCCGATGAGGCCGAGGCCGGAGACGCCGGACGGGACTGACCCGCCCGGCGCTCCTGACGATCTAGCCGCGGAACGGGCGAACCACGATCTCGACCCGCCGGTTCTGCGACCGGCCTTCGGCCGTCGCGTTGCTGGCGATCGGCTGGCTTTCGCCGCGACCCTGCACATAGAGACGGTCGCGCAGCACCCGGCCGTTGGTGGTCAGGTAGTAGGCGACGGCGCTGGCGCGACGCTCCGACAGACGTTGATTGTAGGCGTCGTCACCGGTGGAATCGGCATGGCCCGTGATGTCGACCAGGGTCTGGGGATAGCGGTTCAGGATGACCCCGACGCCGTCCAGAACCTTGTAGAACTGGGATTGAATATCCGCCTGATCGACGCCGAAGGTGACGTCGCTGGGCATGTTGAGGATCAGGTTGTCGCCCTGACGGGTGACGCTGACGCCGGTGCCGGCCAGTTCGCGGCTGAGCTCGGCCTGCTGCTTGTCCATGTAGTTACCGACCGCCGCGCCGCCGAGCGCGCCAACCCCGGCCCCGATCAGGGCGTTCTTGCGGCCCTGTTCGCCGTCGCTGGTGTTGGTCAGGTAACCGAGCAGAGCGCCGCCGACCGCGCCGGCGATGGCGCCCGTGCCGGTGTTGTTGCGGACGGTCTGGCCCGAATAGGGATCGATGGTGGTGCAGGCGCCGAGAGCGGTCGCGGCGAGCAGACAGGCGGCGAGAGCCGTTTTGTTCAGCATGGGGTAGTCTCCGGAAAACTGGGTTCGTTTATCAATGCCCGGGGCTGCCAAAGGTTCCATCATCTCCCGTGCGCTAAACGCAACAGCGGTGTAATTATCGACCATGACCGACACCCAGACCGCAGCCTCCGCCATCGAGCCCGTCTCGTTCACCCGCTATGACGCCGACTTCGAAGGCTTTTCGACGGCGCTCGGCGACAGCTTCCGCCGCTACGGCTTCGCGGTGATTTCCGACTACGACCTGGATCAGCGGAAGATTGACGCGGCCATCGACGCCGCCAAACGCTTCTTCGCCCTGCCCGACGCGGTGAAGAAACAATACGCCGTCAGCAAGGGCGGGCAGCGCGGCTACATCCCGTTCGGCATCGAAACCGCCAAGGGCGCGACCCATTTCGACCTCAAGGAATTCTGGCACATGGGCCGCGACCTGCCGCCCGGCCACCGCTATCGGGACGTCATGCCCGACAACGTCTGGCCCGCGGAGGTCGCGGATTTCCACGACAAGGTCGCCTGGCTCTACGCGGCGCTGGACAGCTTTGGCGTCCGCGTTCTGCAGGCCATCGCCCACTACCTGAACCTGCCGCGCCACCAGTTCGATGACGCCGTGGGCGAGGGTAACAGCGTGTTGCGCCTTCTGCACTATCCGCCGATCCCGCTGGACGCCACCGGGGAACGGGCGGGCGCCCACGGGGACATCAACGCCATCACCCTGCTGCTGGGCGCCGAGGAAGGCGGGCTGGAGGTCAAGGACCGCGACGGGCAGTGGCTGCCCATCAATCCGCCGCCCGGCTGCCTGGTCTGCAACATCGGCGACATGCTGGAGCGGGCCACCAACCATGTCCTGCCCTCGACCATCCACCGGGTGGTCAACCCGCCGCCGGAACGCCGTGGCGTGGCGCGCTATTCGACGCCCTTCTTCCTGCATTTCGCGCCGGACTATGAGATCAGAACCCTGCCCGGCTGCGCCACGGCGGAAAATCCCGACCGCTACCCGGATCCGCTGACGGCCAACGCCTTTCTGACGCAGCGGCTCAAGGAGATTAAACTGCTTTAAGCGAACGCCGGTCATTCGGAGTTAACCCTGTCCCTGCATGGTCTCGAACAGACAAAAATGAGGGAACGGAATGGCACCGACTGCGCCGAGCGACGCCGCGCGTGTGGCGGAAATCCGCTCGCTTGATCTGAACGCCCTGAAACCGGTGATCGACCGGGTGACCCGCCTTGCCCGGCGCGCCTCGGGCGCGCCCTACGCCTATGTCCTGCTGGTCGAGGAGGACCACGTCTGGCAGTGCGGTCTCGACGACCTGCCCTACTCAACGGCTCCCATGGCCGAATCCACGACAGCCCGGCACCTGAATGACGAAGAGCCGTTTTGGCTCGAGGACGCCAGGGCCGACGCCCCCGACCACGCCTGGGTCACCGGCTGGCCCTTCGTCCGCGGCTACGCGGTGGCGCCGATCATTCTTTCGAATGGCGTGCGGCTGGGCGGCCTGTGCATCATCAACAACGAGCCCTGGGCCCGCGACGAAGTGGTCGTGGCCACCCTTGTCGACCTCGCGGCCCTGCTGGGGGACGCCATCGAACGACTGCGGGCGCAGCGGCAGGCCGAGGTCGCCGAACGCAAGGCCCGCGCGGCGACGTCCCTGAAGGACGCCGTCATGCACGCCTCGCCCGTATCGCTGTCGATGACAGATCGCGATTTGCGCTACCTCTATGTCAACGACCAATGGGTGCGGGAGAAGGCTGTAGCCGAGGCTGACGCCCTCGGCCGGACGATGGGGGAAGTTTTTCCAGCCTCCTTTGCCGGATTCCGCGCGGCCTACGACCAGTGCCTCGCCGGCGAAATGGTCACCGCCGACCAGGTGCGAGCCCCCAGATCGGATGGCTCGGATCGCTGGCTGCGGGTCGCGATCGGCCCTTGGCGTGACGGGGAAGGGCAGATCGGCGGCCTGATCTCGATGAGCCACGACATCACCGATGTGATCGAGTCTCTGCAACGCGCCAAACGTTCGGAGAAGCGTCTCAAACTGGCGCTGGAGATCGCCGAGGTGCTTGTCTACGAGGTCGACTACACAACCAGGACGCTGACCTACGACGGCGCGGCCGACACTTTTTTCGGCGGCGCGATGACCTTTGACGACGTCGCCCGCGACATGTGGGTCACCGTCCATCCCGATGACCGGGACGCCGCTGTCGCGTGCTGGGAACAACACCTCAAGGATGGTCGCCCCTTCCGGACCGACTACCGGATGAACACGCCCGATGGTCGGGAAGTGTGGGCCTTCTCCGCCGCCGAGTTGATCCTTGGCGACGACGGTCAGGTCAACGGCGTTCTGGGCGTACTCAAGAATATCACCGGCCGTAAACAGGTCGAGGCGGCGACCGAGCGCGCGCGGCAAATGGCCGAAGCGGCGAACCGGGCCAAGAGCGAATTCCTGGCCAATATGAGCCATGAGATCCGCACGCCGCTCAATGGCGTGATGGGGGTCACCGCCGCCCTGGCGCGCACCGAACTCAACACCGCCCAGTCGGAAATGGTGGGATTGATCGAGACCTCCGGCCAGACCCTCGAGGCTCTGCTGGCCGACATTCTCGACCTGGCCCGAATTGAATCGGGCCGATTGGAGCTGAAACCGGAGCCATTCGATTTCGTCGCCTGTCTCAAGTCGGCGGCCGCCCTGTTCCAGCCCGGCGCCGTCGACAAGGGACTCGATTTCCAGCTGGCCATCGATCCGGCGATCGGCGACGCCTACCTGGGCGACGCCGTGCGTCTCCGTCAGGTGATCTCCAACCTTCTCTCCAACGCCGTGAAATTCACCACCACCGGCCATATCCGGCTCGAGGCCGGGGTCGATGGCGAGGGCGGGTTGTTCGTCGTTGTCAGCGACACCGGTATTGGATTCAGCGCCGATGTTAAGGCGCGGCTCTTCCAGCGGTTCGAACAGGCTGACGGCTCCATCACCCGGCGCTTCGGCGGCACGGGCCTGGGCCTGGCCATCTCCCGCGCCCTGGCTGAGGCCATGGGCGGCGTCCTTCAGGCGGAGTCGACGCCGGGATCAGGCTCGCGCTTCACCTTGACCGTCAATCTCCCGGGCGCGCTGGAGCCCCTGGCCCAGAAGGCCACGCCGATCCTGCCGGCGCTGGACGAGTCGCGTCCGCCGCGGGTGCTGCTGGCCGAGGATCACCCGATCAACCGAAAGGTGGTCGAGTTGCTCTTCGCCGGAACCGGCGTCGAGTTGAGCAGCGTCGAGAACGGCGCCGAGGCGGTCCAGGCTGCCCGGGAAGGGTGCTTTGACCTGATCCTGATGGACATGCAGATGCCGGTGATGGACGGACTGACGGCGATCGCCGCGATCCGGGCGATCGAAGCGGCCGGATCGCGGCGTTCAACCCCGATCTGGGCGCTCTCGGCCAACGCCCTCCCCGAGCACGTGGCCGCGTCGATGGCGGTCGGGGCCGATGGCCATCTGAGCAAGCCTGTCTCCGCCGACGCCCTGTTTGGCGCCCTCGAAGCGGCCTGCGCCCAGCGGCCCGACGAAGCGATCGCGATCAGCGCCCAGGGTGCTTGACGCCGACACCGGGCCCGGGCGCCCCGGCGCCTATTTCGACAGCCTCAGCTTCATGATGTCCCGCCCGATGGCGGCGAAGGCGTCCTTCAGGGCGCCGCCGCCGGACGGCAGGTAGACATGGGCGGCGCTGGTGGCGCAGCCCTTCATCAGCGTCTCGGCGCTGCTGCCGGACCTCACGTCGAAACCGACTGTGTAAACCACCACGCCCTTGGCCTTCATGTTGGTGCACAGCGCCAGGGCCTGGCTCACCGGGTCGCCGTTGGTGGCGTTGCAGTTGATCTTGTCGGAACTCGATCCGTTGGCGGCGTCCCTGGCGACAACCCCGTTGCAGTAAGGCGTGTTGAAGTCGCCGTCGGTCATGATCACCACCGCCTTCACCAGTTCCTTGGTCCCGTACGCCGCTGGCTGGCTGGCGCTGGGCCAGAGGTAGGCGAAGTTTGGCGAGACCATGTACCAGCCCCAGGCCACCCCGATCTGACCGGCCGTGGAGCCCGCGGCGGAGAAGCTGTCGATCCGGCTCTTCAGCGCCGACCGGTCGCTGGTCAGCGGCGTGATCGTCGCCGACGGGCAGGGGTTGCTTGGACTGGGATAGTTCAGGCCGACCGGCGAGCCGTTGGGCGAGGCGTCGATATAGGCGCCCAGGCCCGTGCGTTCGGTGACGCAGTCGCTGATTTCGAAGACGCGCTTGTCGCCCCTGGCGTTGGTGAATTCGTAGTAGAGGCAGCCCAGCTCGGTGCAGCTCGCCGTCCCGCCCGACCTGTAGGCGTCATAGTCGGCGCCGTTGACGCCAGACAGGCTGAAGCTGTTGGTCGTCCTGTCGCCGACGGTGAATGTCCGATCGTTGATCTCGGTCATGCCCTTCACGCCGTCGATATACACCTGCCCGCCGTTGGGAAGGCCGTGATTGCTCGCCGTGATCACGATGGAGCAGTCGCTGACCTTGCACTTCTGGATCTTGCCGCCGGACCTGTAGCTGTTGAACTTGTTGCCCGGATGGCCGAGGAGCTGGAGTGTGTTGGCGGTCCTGTTGGCCACGGTGTAGGCGCGGTCATTGATGCTCCATGAGCCGGAAACCCCGGTCACCCAGACGACGTCGCCGTCGCTGAAACCATGGTTATTGACCTTGATCGTCGGCGGATTGCCCTTGGTGACGCCGTTGATCGACTTGGCCGAGCCCTCGGACCAGGACGCGTCGGTGATCGTTCCGCCGCGAACCGGGCCGCGGGCGGCCGCGGCGTAACCGCCGAGGTTCACGCCGATCGAATAGGGCACGATGGCCGCCTTGGAATAGTAGGGCGACTGGACATCGGCCACGACCATGTCGATCAGGTCCTTGGCCGCGTCCTTGAGGTCCCTGATCTTCGAGCCTGACATCGAGCCGGTGATGTCGAGCACCAGCGCCACTTCGAGGTTGGTCGAGGCGCGGATCACCTCGGCCCGGGCGCCGACGCTCATGTCGCCCTGGAGCCAGAGGTTGGCGATCACTGGCGTGACGCTGGCGCTGGCCGTGCCCGTGACCTTGGACCCGACGATCGTGAAGACGACCGACGACAGGTCGGCGTTCTTTCGACCGTTGAGCTGGGCGGCCAGGGCTTCGGCGCCGATGGCCTGGATCTGTTTGTCGGTCGCGGCGGTGGAGCGGGCAGCCAACAGGGTGGCGGCGTCCAGGGCGTCCTGCAGGTGGCGTTTCTCGACGCTGGCCCTGTTGACGTCGATCAGGCCGAAGGACAGCACCGCCAGGGGCAGAGCCATGACGGCGAACCAGATGGCCACCGCGCCGCTCTCATGGCGGAACCGTCGGAGAAATCGCGCGACAGACATCGGGAGCCTGAAGGCGGGTCGATGCGTGGCATCGGTCATGACAATTCACCCCTTCGGCCACAAGGATGACGCGATAGGGTAAGGGAAAAGCGAACAAAGCCGCCTATTTTCGGCAAGCAGACGCCGAGACGCTCAGAGACTATCGGCTTGGGCGTCGCGAGTCCGGCCGTCCATAGGCTCGATGACTACGGCGAATGCCGAGCCTCGCGACCCGGGCCGGAGCGATATCTACTTCGACAATCTCAGTTTCATGATGTCACGTCCGATCGCGGCGAAGGCGTCCTTCAGGGCGCCGCCGCTCGAAGGAAGGTAGACGTGAGCGGTCGACGTCGCGCAGCCCTTCATCAGGGTCTCGGCGCTGCTGCCTTTGTCGACGTCGAAGCCGACCGTATAGACCACCACGCCCTTGGCTTTCATGTTCGTACAGATGGTCAGGGCCTGGCTCACCGGGTCTCCGTTGGTGGCGTTGCAGTTGATCTTGTCGGAACTCGATCCGCTGCCGGTTCCCGCGTTCTTGGCGATGACGCCGTTGCAGTAGGGCGTGTTGAAGTCGCCGTCGGTCATGATCACCACGGCCTTCACCAACTCCTTGGTCCCGTAAGCGGCGGGCTGACGGCCGCTCGGCCAGAGGTAGGCGAAGTTCGGCGAGACCATGAACCAGCCCCAGGCGACACCAATCTGACCGGCCGTGGAGCCGGTCGCCGAGAAGCTGTTGATCTGGCTCTTCAGGGCGACCTTGTCGCTGGTCAGCGGCGTGATCGAAGCCGACGGGCAGGGATTGCTCGTGCTGGGGTAGTTGCGCCCGACCGGAGACCCGCTCGGTGCGACATCGGTCGCGGCGCTCAGCCCGATCCGTTCGGTGACGCAGGTGCTTATACCGAAGACCTCGGTGCTCCCGGTCGCGCTGGTAAACTCGTAGTATTGGCAGCCGGCCATGACGCAGTAGGCCGTGCCGCCGGAGCTGTAGGTCCCGTAGCCGGCCCCGTTGACCCCCGACAGGGAAAACGTGTTCGTCGCCTTGTTGGCCACCGTGAACGTCGTGTTGTTGATCTGGGTCATGCCGTTGACCCCGGTGATCTGAACCCTGTCGCCGTTATTGAAGCCGTGCGCGGTGGACGTGATCACGATCGAACAGTCGGAAACCTGACATTTCTGGACCGTTCCAGCCGAGCTGTAGGTGCTGTAGCTCGACCCGTTGACGCCCGAGAGCTGGAACGAGTTGGTCGACTTGTTGGCGACCGTGTAGGCGCGATCGTTGAGCTGGGTCATCCCCTTGACGCCGGTGATCCAGACAACGTCGCCGTTGCTGAAGCCGTGGCCGTTGGAGGTGATCACGACCGGGTTGGCCTTGGTCGAGCCGGTGATCGTCTTCGCGGTCCCGGTCGCCCACGAGGCTGCGGTGATGGTCTTGCCGGCCGTCACCGCGCCCCGGGCAGACGCCGCGTAGGCGCCGACGTTGACGCCCACCGAATAGGGAACGATGGCGGCCTTCGAATAGTAGGGCGTCTGGACATCGGACACGACCATGTCGATCAGGTCGGTCGCCGCCGTCTTGAGATCGGTGATCCGGGAGCCCGACATCGAGCCGGTTATGTCGAGCACCACGGCCACTTCCAGGTTGGTCGAGGCGCGGATCACCTCAGCCTTTGCCCCGACGGTCATGTCGCCCTTGAGCCAGAGGTTGGCGATGACGGGCTTGACCGTCGCCACGGCGGTGCCGGTGATCTTGGTGCCGACGACCGTGAAACTGGTGGAGGTCAGCTTGGCCTGACTGCTACCGCTGAGCTGGGCGGCCATGGCGGCGGCTCCAATGCTCTGCAGCTGGCTGTCCGTTGCAGCGGTCGAGCGGGCGGCCAGCAGGGTGGCGGCGTCCAGGGCGTCCTGGAGGTAGCGTTTCTCGACGCTGGCGCGATTGACGTCGATCAGCCCGAAGGACAGCACCGCCAGCGGCAGGGCCAGGACGGCGAACCAGATGGCGACCGCGCCGCTCTCGTTCCGGAATCGACGGAGAAAGCCCACGACGGGTTTTTCAGGCCGGGAGTCAAACCGCTTCGCAACACGATTCATGGACCGTCACCCTGTCGATCTTTCATCATCGCGCGGAAAGGGTGAGAAATCCGCAAACGGACGTAGTGAATCCGGCGTTATTGCCTTGCCGGTCGGCGTGGCTCAGCGGGACAGGCGAAGCTGGGAAATATCCTGGCCGATGGCGCGGAAGGCGTCTTTCAGCGCGGCCCCCGACGAGGGCAGATAGACGTGCTTGGCGTCAGTGGCGCAGGATTGCAGGAGGTTCTGCGCCTGTTGCGCCCCGCCAACGTCAAACCCCACGGTGTAAACGATCACGCCGGCCGCCTTCATGTTCGTGCACAGGGTCTTGGCCTGGGCGAAGGCGTCGCCGTTGGTGGCGTTGCAGTTGATCTTGTCGTTGGAGGACCCGCTGCCCGAACCAGCGTCCTTGCTGATCACGCCGTTGCAATAGGTGGTGTTGAAATCACCGTCGGTCATCAGGACCATGACCTTGAGCAGCTTCTCCGTGCCGTAGGGCGCCGGACGGCTGGCCGCGGGCCACAGGCTGCCGAAGTTCGGCGAGACCATGTACCAGCCCCACCCCACCCCGATCTGGCCGGCCGTCGACCCAGCCGCCTGCAGATCGTCGATTCGGCTCTTAAGCGCCGAACGGTCCGTCGAGAGCGGCATGATGGTCGCCGACGGGCAGGGATTGTTCGTGCTCGGATAATTGCGGCCCACGGGCGCGCCGCCGGGCGCGGCGTCCGTGTAGGCCTGGGAGCCCGTGCGTTCGGTCACGCAGGTGCTGATCGGAAAGGTCACCAGATTGCCCCGGGCGTTGGTGAACTTGTAGTTCTGACAGCCGGGCGAGGTGCAGGTCCCGCTGCTGTAGGACCCGCGCGCGGCCTGGGCGTAGCCGCCCAGGTTGACGCCCATCGAGTAGGGAACGATCGCCAGCTTGGTGTAGTAGGGCGTCTGAACGTCCTGGACGACCAGATCGACCAGCTCCTTGGCCGCGTCCTTGAGGTCGCTGATCTTCGATCCGGACATCGAGCCGGTGACGTCCAGAGCCAGCGCGACCTCGAGGTTGTTGGCCGAGCGGGTCACTTCCGTCTCCGCGCCGAGCACCATGTCCCCGTCGAGCCAGAGGCCCGCGACATAGGGAGAGATTGTCGCCTGGGCGGTGGCGACGACCTTCGAGCCTTCCAGTTTGAAGCTGGATGACTTGAGCACCGCCTTCGACACCGAGAGGTCAGCGGCCAGAACCGACGCGCCGATGGCCTGAAGCTGGCTGTCGGTCGTCGCCGGCGATCGCGCCGCCGCCAGGGCCGCGGCGTCGAGGGCGTCCTGAAGGTGCATCTTCTCGTTGGAGGCCCGGCTGACGTCGAAGACGCCAAACACGGTGATCGCCAGCGGCAACGCCACCAGCGCGAACTGCACGGCGACCGCGCCGTCGTCCCGCCGAAAGCCGCGCAGGAACCTGCTCACGCGCCCCAGCACGGAAATATCCGTCTTCATGGCCCAGCCCCGACGTCAGTTGCAGACAAGGGGCGATCATGACCCGATCACGGTAAACGCTTGGCCCTCAAGGCAGGGTAAAAGTCCGCAAACCATGTTGGCCGCTGGACCCGAACGAAAAAGGGGAGCGGATCACTCCGCTCCCCTGGATCGTCGTCGTCGTCAGCGGCCTGTTACCAGCCGCACTTCTGACCCTTGTTCTGCTTGGTCAGCCAGATGTTCAGAGGCTTGAAATACTCGGCCACCGCCGAAGCGTCCGTGCGGGTCTCGCCCGAGAAAGCCTCCAGCGCCTCAGGCCAGGGCTTGGACTGACCCATCTCCATCATGGCGTTGAACCTGGCCCCGACCACCTTGTCGCCATAGATCGAGCAACGGTGCAGCGGCCCCTTCCAGCCGGCCTGTTTGCAGGCGGCCCGCTGGAACTGGAACTGGTAGATGTGGGCCAGGAAATAGCGCGTGTACGGCACATTGCCCGGCACATGATATTTCGCGCCCGGGTCGAAGGCGTCCTGCGGCCGCGGTCCCGGCGGCACGATGCCCTGATACTTGGTGCGCAACGCCCACCAGCCGTCATTGTACTGCGCCGGCGTCAGTTCACCGGAGAAGACTTCCCAGCGCCAGCGATCAACCAGAAGGCCGAACGGCATGAAGGCGATTTTGTCGAGCGCCATCTTGAGCAGGAAGGGAATGTCGCCCTCCGGCCCCGGCGCTTCGTCGAGAAGGCCGATCTGTTTGAGATAGGTGGGCGTCAAGGCCGACAGGCCGATGAAGTCGCCGATGGCTTCGTGGAAGCCGTCGTTGGCCCCGCCGCGGAAGATGAACGACTGATCCTTGTAGGCGCGCTGGTAGAAGTTGTGACCCAGCTCATGGTGCACGACGTAGAAGTCCTCGGCGTTGACCTTGGTGCACATCTTGATACGGATGTCGTCGGCGTCATCGAGGTCCCAGGCCGAGGCGTGGCAGACCACCTCGCGGCCCTCCGGGCGGACGATCTGCGACCGCGTCCAGAAGGTGTCGGGCAGCGGCGCCAGGCCCATCGAGACATAGAAGGCCTCGCCGGTCTTGACCATTTTCGTGGCGTCGTAGTCGGCGTCGACCAGCAGCTTGTCGAGGCTGTAGGACGGCGTCGTGCTCTTGGGCGCGACGATCGGATAGATGTTGCCCCACTGCTGGGCCCACATATTGCCCAGCAGATCGGCGCGGATCGGGCCGGTGCGCGGCTGGACGGAGTCGCCGTACTTTTCATTCAGGCGGGCCCGAACGTAGCAGTGAAGGTTCTTGTAGAACGGCTCGATCTGCTTCCACAGCCGGTCGGTCTCGGCGGCGAAGGCGTCTGGATCCATGTCGTAGCCGGACCGCCACAGGGCGCCGGTGTCCTTGTATCCGAGCGCAACGGAGCCCTCGTTGGACATGGCCACCAGACGGGCATAGTCGTCGCGCATGCCCGGTGAGATCGAGCGCCAGCCTTCCCAGACAGCCTTCAACTCTTCCGGATCGCGGCTCTCGGCCAGGATGTCTTCGGCGTCGTTGAGCGTGATCTGCTTGCCCTTGTAGGCGAACTTGCCGGTCGAGTAGGTCGAGTCCAGGCGCGAGGCGATGGTGGCCATTTCGTCAGCCGCACCGGGGCGTTGCGGCGCCGGCGCCACCAGGGCGCGCTTGAGAATGTCCAGCTTGCGGCGGGTGACGCCGTCGAGGACCACCCCGTCAAAACGGGCGGCATCGATCGCCAGTCGCGTGGCCATATCGGTGATCTCCGACGAGGCCTTGGCTTCCAGCCACTGGGTGTCCTCGGTGATGTAGGTCGCCCTCACCCAGGCGGCCTTGTTCACATATTCCGACAGCCGGGCCAGATCCGTCTCGGCCTTGGCGATGAACGCCCTGGCCTCGGCGGGGGTTGGTTTGGCGGCGGTGGCGGCGGCGGGGGCCTGGGCCTGGGCCTGGGCGCTCGTCGCCAGACCGCCGAGTCCGGCGGCCATGGCCAGGGCGGCGCCGGCCGCGAGCAGTTTCATCTTCAACATCTGAAGGGTCCTCATACGGGAAGTCTCTGGCGCGGCATGGAAGGGGCGCCGGGCCCCCGCGTCAAGCGCGCGCCTAGTCGGTTGTGGGAAACCCTTGTTCGGCGGTTGGCGGCGGCAGGACCGGTTCGACCGGGGTCAGATCGGGCGCCGGCGCCTCGACAGGAGGCGCCGGATCGGCGGGCGGTTGCGCCACGGGCCTGTCCGGCAACGCCCGCCGCGGGCCCGGATCCGCAACCGCCTCGCCGCGAACAACCGGACCCAGCCGGCCAACACAGGCGGCCAGACCGGCGCTGCGCACCGTACCCGCCGCCGCCCCGATGCGCCGCGAACGCCGGGCGACATAAGGGCCGGCCTGCACCGCCTTGTACTTCAGCGGGCTGGGCAGAATGGCCACCAGCCGGGCGGCCTGGGCCGACGTCAGCTGGTTGGCGCCGACACCGAAGTAGTGGCGGGCCGCCGCCTCGGCGCCGTAGATGCCTTCGCCCATCTCCGCGACGTTGAGATAGACCTCCATGATCCGGCGCTTACCCCACAGGGTCTCGATCAGAACCGTGTAATAGGCCTCCAGGCCCTTGCGCACATAGGACCGCTGCGGCCAGAGGAAAACGTTCTTGGCTGTCTGCTGGCTGATCGTCGAGCCGCCGCGCACCTTGCCGGGCCGACGCTTGTTGTTGGCCATGGCCTTTTCAATGGCCTCGAAATCAAAGCCGTTGTGTTCGCAGAAGCGGGCGTCCTCGGAGGCGATGGCCGACTGGACGAGCGCCGGCGACATCCGTTTGATCGACCGCCAGCGGTAGTCCAGCCCCTTGCCCTGCGCCGCGCGCTGAATCATCAGGATGGTCACCGGCGGCGGCACGAAACGATAGACCAGGGTCAGGCCCACGGGCACGACCACGGTCAGGATGAAGCCCCACAGGATGATCGCGCGCAGCCAGTAGCCAACGCCGCCGGCCTTCGGGCTCTCCGATGATTCCGAACTCAAGGTCCGCTCCTTGCCTTGACGCAACGGCGGGATGCTAGCCACTGGCGACCGTTCTGTCGCCGACCGAAAGAAGCCCAGCATGACCGTCACCGAGGCTGTCGCCCGCCGCGTCTCCGTCCGGGCCTACAAACCCGACCCTGTTCCCGGCGCGGTTATCCGGGACATTCTCGAGGCCGCCCACCGCGCGCCGTCCGGCGGAAACCTGCAGCCCTGGCGGGTCTGCGCCCTGGCCGGCGAACCGCTGGAAGCGCTGAAAGCACAGGCGGCCGCCAACCCCGGCGGCGAAGAGCCGGAGTACGACGTCTATCCGGCCAATCTCTGGGACCCGTTCCGCACCCGCCGTTTCGAATGCGGCGAGGATCTGTACGCCACCCTCGGCATTCCCCGCGACGACAAGCCCGCCCGGCTGCGGCAACTGTTCAGGAACACCCAGTTCTTTGATGCGCCCGTGGGTCTGTTTTTCAGCCTCGACCGCAAGCTGGGGCCGCCGCAGTGGGCCGACGTGGGCATGTACATGCAGACGGTGATGCTGCTGGCCACAGAGCGCGGCCTGTCGACCTGCGCCCAGGAGTTCTGGGCCCGCTATCCGAAAACCGTCGCCGACCACATCGATCTGCCGGACGATCACATGCTGTTCTCCGGCATGGCCATGGGCTGGGCCGACGAGGACGCTCCGATCAACGGCCTGCGCACCCGGCGCGACCCGTTCGAAGCCTGGGCGACCATGGAAGGGTTTGACTGAACTGGCGCGCGGGGCGGCGTGCCGAAGGACGCGCGGCCCTACAGCCCCGTCTCGGCCACCCCCGCGGCGCCGTCCTCGTCGCCCCAGGCGAGACGACCGCCATCGCCGCTGACCGCCAGGGCGCTGATCGCCGCGCCCTTCCCGGTCTTGATCTGTTCGATGCGACCGCTCTTGAGGTCGGCGGCCCAGACCCGGCCGTCGTCGAGGCCCGCGGCCAGCACCGAGGCGGACGGCGTTCCGGCCACCCGCACGACCATGGCAACCTCGTCATGGCCGATTTCGGCCGCCTCCTTGCCCATGGGCCCGCCGGCGCCCGCGAAGGGCCAGATCACCGCGCCGCTGGCCCCCGAGGTGGCCATCATCAGGCCGTTGGACAGGAAGGCCAGACTCTTCACCTTGGCCGGATAGCCGCCCATGCGCAGGTCCTTGGAATCCGACAACCGCCAGCCGTGCAGCTGGTTTTCCTGCATGGCGCTGATCAGGAACTTGCCGTCCGGACTCCAGGCGACCACCACATGACTGCCGGCCCACTTCAGAAGCTGCGGCTTCTGGTCGGCGATCCGCGCATACCAGAGGGCGGCGCCGTTATAGGTCGCCGTGGCGATGCGTCGCCCCTTGGGGTCGAACGCGACATCGGCCACCGACTTTTCATGCGTGAAGGTGCGGGTGAAGGCGGCGTCCCTGGTGTCCCGCACATGCAGCTCGCGGCCGGCGGAGAAGGCGATCAGGCCGGACTCGGAACTGGCCGCCACCGCGTCGATCCAGCGGCCCTTGACCTCGCCGATCAGGCTGGCGGCGACATCGTCACCGTCGAGCCGGCTCCAGACCACGCGGCCGTCGTCGCCGCCGGTGATGATTCCGGCGCCGGACGGGTGGGGACAGGCGGACAGGATCGCGCCCTGATGAGCCTCCACCGTCACGAACCCCGGGCCGGCCAGAAGTCTCACCGTGCCGTCGCCCAAAGCGAACATTGTTCGCCCTGAACGGTCGAAATGGACGGCGGTCACATAGGCGTCGAGATCCAAAGTCATGTTGGCGCGTTTATCAGGGTGAGACAGGGCTTGCACAGCGGCGAGGCGATTTCGCCTGCCGCGCGAGACAGGCTTTACAAGCGGCGGCATCCGCGTAATGGGTGGCCCCGAATGACAGCGGGCGGCACGCGCCGAACCGCATAAGGGAGTGTCGGAATGGCAGCGAAGCTCGGCGGCGGTGGCGGCGGCAAGAAATACGATCTGGGTCAAAACAGCGAAATCAACGTGACGCCGTTCGTGGACGTCATGTTGGTGCTTTTGATCATCTTCATGGTGGCCGCGCCCTTGGCGACCGTCTCGATCGCCCTGGATCTGCCCCCTGCGATCCCTCAGCCTGACAATGTGAAGCCCAAGAAGCCGGTCTTCATTTCGATCCAGGAAACCGGCGCCATCTTCGTGGGCGAGGCGGTTCAGACCAGCCTGGAGAACCTTCCGGCCGACATTCCCGTCGCCATGCAGAAGGAAGGCATCACCAGCAACTTCCAGGAAGAGCGCATCTTCGTTCGCGCCGACGCGGAAGTTCAGTACGAACAGTTCATGGCCGTCCTCAACGTCCTGCAGTCCAACGGCTACTTCAAAATCGGCCTGATCAACGAAGACATCGAATAGGGTCGGCCACACGCCAGATCTGAAAAGGGCCGGTGGAAACACCGGCCCTTTTTGCTGTCAGGGACCATGTCCCCGCTTACGCCACGCACCCTTCAAAGCCAGCCTTCAGGGCCGCCTCGTCAAGATTGCGGCCGATGAAGACCATGCGGCTGTAACGGCGCTCCTCGGCCGTCCAGTCGCGCTGGAAGTCGCCCTCCAGGATCATGTGCACGGCCTGGAAGACCAGCCGGCGGCTTTCGCCCTTCACATCGAGGATGCCCTTTGCCCGCAGAATGTCGGGGCCCTGCTGCTCCAGAAGCTGGTTGAGCCAGTTGGTCACCTTGATGCCGTCGAGCGGCTTTTCGAAGGTCAGGGACACGCCGCGAATGCCGGCCTCGGCGACATGGTCATAGGCGGGCGCGTGATCATGGTGGTGACCGTGCGCATGATCGTCCTCGCAATGCTCGTCATGAACATGTCCGGCTTCGCCGTGACCGGGATTGAGGAATTCCGGCTCCAGATCGACGATGCGGTCGAGGTCGAAGCCGCCCCGGCCCAGGATCGCGTCCAGGGGCACCTTTGAACGCTCTGTTCGGTGAATCGGCGCCAGCGGGTTGATGCGGCGGATCTGGGCCTCGACCGCAGCCAGCTCCGCCGGCGTCACCAGATCGGCCTTGTTGAGCAGGATCTGGTCGGCGAAGGCGATCTGCTCCACCGCCTCACGGCTGTCAGCCAGGCGAAGGGGCAGGTGTTTGGCGTCGACAACCGTGGTCACCGAATCGAGCCGCGTGCGCGCCCGCACATCGTCGTCGACGAAGAAGGTCTGGGCCACCGGGCCCGGATCGGCCAGGCCGGTGGTTTCGACGATGATGGCGTCGAAACCACCCTTCCGCTTCATCAGGCCAGAGACCACCCGGATCAGGTCGCCGCGCACCGTGCAGCAGACGCAGCCGTTGTTCATCTCGAACACTTCCTCGTCGGCGCCGACGACCAGGTCGTTGTCGATGCCGATCTCGCCAAACTCGTTGACGATCACGGCGTAGCGCTTGCCGTGGTCCTCGGTGAGGATGCGGTTGAGGAGGGTCGTCTTGCCGGCGCCGAGATAGCCGGTGAGGACGGTGACGGGGATACGGGCGGGGGACGCGGTCTGGGTCATGGCCGACTAGATAGGCGGCTCAGGCCTTGAAAACCATAACCACGACGCCGAGCGCGATCAGGACGCCGCCAAGGATGGCCGACTCATAACGCGCCAAGCGGTCCAGTCGGAACCGGGCCAGCCCCGCCCAGGTCAGGGTGATCACCGCGATCATGCCGACCAGGGTGCCTGCCAGGAACATCGTGCTGAGCAGGACCAGACCGGGCCAGCCATGGGTGTCTCCTGTCAGATAGAAGGACAGCAGGACCTCGCCCGGCGACAGGGCCAGGGTTCCGACCAGGCCCCAGAAGGCCGCGCGATCAGTGACCGCCGGGGAGACGGCCTCGCCCTGCCCCGTCGTCATGCCCGCCAGAGCCGTTCGCCTGCGGAAAGCCCTCGCGAGATAGAAGACGCCGAAACCGAAGAGCAGGGTGGCGGCGGCGTAGTGCATCACGCCCTGCACCCAACGCTCCATCACCCGGCCGGCGAGAAGAATGAGGACGCCGACCACGCTCGTGGTGAGGATATGGCCGACCGCGGCGGCCGTCGCCGCAGACAGAACCCGCCGCAGACGCCAGCCCTGTGCGCGGCCGACCAGCACGAACGGCAGCCAGTGGGTCGGCATGGTTACATGCATCAGGGCGACGCCGAAGCCGGCCGCGGCGAAGGGAATGAAGAGGGTCGCGTTCACCTGGCGGCTATAACTTGTTATAAAGTAACGCACCAGAGGGGGCTTGCCGCCGTTGACTCGGAAAGCGCCGGCTGTATAAGACCGCTCCCTCGCCCGTGGGCCATCCTGCGGGCGCTATCCATTTTGTGAACACAAGACTTTTCAAGGCGCACGCTGATGTACGCGGTGATCAAGACCGGCGGGAAACAATACCGCGTCAAAGCGGGCGATGTGCTCGTTGTTGAAAAACTGGCCGGCGAGCCGGGTGCGAATGTCGCCTTCGGCGATGTTCTGATGCTCGGTGACGGCGACGCGGTGACCGTGGGCGCGCCCCTGGTTGACGGCGCGTCGGTCAACGCCACGCTGATCGAGACCCGCAAGGGCGAGAAGGTCAAGATCTTCAAGAAGATCCGTCGTCAGGGCTATCGCCGGACCAAGGGTCACCGCCAGCATGAGACCGTGCTGCGCGTCACCGCCGTCGCCGGCGGCGGCAAGACCGACAAGTGGGACGGCGTGGTGGACATGACCACCAAGCTTGAGCTCAACGCCCGCTCGCGCGGCCTGAAGGTCGAGGCCCCGGCCGACGCCAAGCCGGCCAAGTCCGAGAAGGTCGTCGCCAAGACCGCCGCGCCCAAGAAGGCCGCCGAGCCCAAGGCCGAAGCCCCCAAGGCTGAAGCCAAGGCCGCCGCGCCGAAGAAGGCTGCTGCGCCCAAGGCCGCCAAGGCCGAAGGTGAAGCCAAGGCCCCCGCCAAGAAGGCCGCTGCCAAGAAGCCGGCCGCCAAGAAGGACGGCGACGCGTAAGCGCGGCGCCCCCAGAGAGTAGGAGAGCACAATGGCTCACAAAAAATCAGGCGGCTCCTCGAGCAACGGTCGCGACTCCGCCGGCCGCCGCCTTGGCGTGAAGAAATACGGCGGCGAGAAAGTCCTCGCCGGCAACATCATCATTCGTCAGCGCGGCACCAAGTTCTGGCCGGGCATGAACGTAGGCATCGGCAAGGATCACACCCTTTACGCCCTCGTTCATGGCGCCGTGAAGTTTGTGACCAAGCGCAATAACCGCACCTACGCTACGGTCGTTCCGGCCGAGGCCCAGGCCGCCGAATAGGCGACCAGGACACTCCCTCCGGACCGCCACAGGCGATCCGGACATGAAATTCCCTAGCGGGGAGTCCGGACGCCGGGCTCCCCGCTTTGTATTTCAGGCCCCCGCAGAGGGGTCGGGAGGCAGACCATGTGTGCTGTCGACACGACGCCACGGATCGAAACCAGGCGGCTGTCCCTGAGACCGCCCCGCCCGGAAGACGCGCCGCGCCTGGCGCGGCTTTGCGATGACCTCGATATTGTCCGGATGACGTCGACCATGCCCTGGCCCTATGGCCTGGACGACGCCCGGTCCTTCATCGCCATGACCGCGATGGCCGACCCCCGTTCGGACGCGGCCTTCCTCATCGAACTCGACGACCAGGGCGTGGTCGGCGGACTGGGCTTCTCGACCGGCGAGGCCGGCAGGGCGAGCGTCGGCTACTGGGTCGGTCGCGCATGGCAGGGCCGCGGCCTGGCCAGCGAGGCGCTGGTCGGGGCGATGGACTGGGCCGCCCGCTGCTGGCGCAAACGTGTTGTCGCGGCGGTCCACTTCTCGGACAATCCCGCATCAGGTCGGGTGCTGTGCCGCGCCGGATTTCTTTACACAGGCCAGGTCGACCTTTTGCACTCGCGCGCCCGGCGGGAGGCCGCGCCGGCCCGGCGAATGATCTGGCTGGCCTGAAGGCGCGCTATTTCGCTGTCCGCGCCGCGGCGATGGCGGCCTTGAGGGTGGCCAGATCCATTTCCTTGCCCAGGGGCGGGTCGACGCGTTTGCCGTTGACCAGGAAGGTGGGCGTGCCCTCGACCCCGTCCTCGGTCGAGGCGCGCTCGACCCGCGCCTTCAGGGCTTCAAAGGCGGCCTCGTCCTTGATGCAGGCGTCGTAGCGGGCGTCGTCGAAGCCGAGCGTCCCCGCCTCGCGGCGCAGAATGCGGCGGACACCGCCAACCGTGCCGTCCTCGTACATCTCGCCCTGGGTGGCGAAAACCCGTTCGACCATCTTGAAATAGCCGCCCTTGCCGGCGCACCGGGCGAGCATGGTGGCCGGAATGGCGATCTCGATCGGGCCGGTGATGAACTCGCGGTACACGAACTGGATCTTGCCGGTGTCGATGAAAGCCTTGCGGAAGGCCGGGAAGACATCGTTGTGGAAGCGTGCGCAGTGGGGGCAGCTCAGCGAGGCGTATTCCACCACCATCACCGTCGCCTTGGCGTTGCCCAGCGTCATGTCGTCGGCGCGCGGCGCCGGCCGGGCCGCCGCCGCCGCCGGCAGCAGAATCAGGACGGTCAATCCGAACAGCAGTCTGAGGGCGGCGCGCATGATGGGTTCCGTCTGGGGTGTTCGGGGCCGGTAGGCGGTCATCCAGGCATCTTTGCGGCGGGTTGAACAGCCTGTTGCTCTTTTCTGGACCCGCCCCTTGGCCCATAAGGGCGCGATGAAGTTCCTGGACCAGTGCAAAATCTATCTCCGTTCCGGCGATGGCGGCGGCGGCGCCGTCTCGTTCCGACGTGAGAAGTTCATTGAATACGGTGGTCCGGACGGCGGCGACGGCGGACGGGGCGGCGACGTCTGGATCGAGTCCGTCGATGGCCTGAACACCCTGATCGACTATCGCTACCAGCAGCATTTCAAAGCCGACACCGGCATCCATGGCATGGGTCGCAACCGCCACGGCGCGGCGGGCGCCGACGTGGTTCTGAAGGTTCCCGTGGGCACCCAGGTGTTCGAGGATGACAAGGAGACCCTTGTCGCCGACCTCGACAAACCCGGTATGCGCGTCCTGCTGGCCAAGGGCGGCAACGGCGGCTGGGGAAACGACCGCTTCAAGGGTCCCGTCAACCAGGCCCCCAAACACGCCAACCCCGGACAGCCAGGGGTCGAGCGCTGGATCTGGCTGCGGCTCAAACTGATCGCCGACGCCGGCCTGGTCGGCCTGCCCAACGCCGGCAAGTCGACCTTCCTGGCCGCCGTCAGCGCGGCCCGGCCCAAGATCGCCGACTACCCGTTCACGACCCTGACCCCCAATCTCGGCATCGTCGATCTGTCGACCGAGGAGCGGTTCGTGATCGCCGATATTCCCGGCCTGATCGAGGGCGCCTCCGAGGGCGCCGGCCTGGGCACGCGTTTCCTGGGCCATGTCGAACGCGCCGGCGTGCTGATCCATCTGGTCGACGGGACCCAGGACGACATCGTCGGCGCCTGGCGGACAATTCGCGGCGAGCTGGAGGCCTATGGCGAAGGCCTGGCCGATCGGCCCGAGATCCTGGCCATCAGCAAGATCGACGCGCTCGACGACGAGGCCCGCGCCGCCAAGGCCGCCGAACTCGAGGCCGCCTGCGGGACCAAGCCCCGCCTGATCTCGGCGGTGTCGGGCGAAGGCATTCAGGATATGTTGCGGGCGGCCTTCAACACCGTGCGCGACCACAGGGCGGCCGAGGCCCTGGCGACCCAGGGCGACCGCGTCGAAAACGCGCCCGGTTGGTCGCCTGTCTGACGCGCCAGGAGGATCGCCATGCTGACCCCCGTCTTCGCCCTTGTCGCGCTGGTCCTTGCCGGCGCCGCGCCCGCTGCGGCTGAAACCTCCGCGGCTCCCGAGATCCCGGCGGCGGTCGATCCCGTGACCGCCGAGATCAACGCCCTGCTCACGCCCTATCGCGGAGCGTCGGGCAAGCCGCTGAGGGCCAAACTCGGGCGTCCGTCCGGTCGTCATGCGGCCCGCGACGGTGAAGTGGCGTCCTGGTCGGTCAGCCTGCCCCAGGACACCCACTGCCGCATCAGCCCCGCGACCGGCGCGATGCGATGCGACCGCGACCCGGCCCTGGAATGCCGCATGGCCATCGCCTTCGACGGCGCTGGAAACGTGCTGGACTGGGCTGTCGTCGGCGCGCCCGAGGCCTGCCGCGCGTTTGTCGACCGGCTCCGGCCCGCCTGATGTCGGACACGTCCCCCGCGCTTTCCCGCGCCCGCCGCGTGGTGATCAAGGTCGGCTCGGCCCTGGTCGTCGACGCCGAGACCGGCGCGCCCGACCGGGATTGGTTAAACGCTTTCGCGGCGGACGCCGCCCGACTCCGTGCGCGCGGGCAGCAGGTTCTCGTGGTGTCCTCCGGCGCTGTGGCCCTGGGTCGCCGGCGCCTCGGCCTCAAGCGCAAGGCCCTGACCCTGCCCGAGAAGCAGGCGGCGGCCGCCGCCGGCCAGTCCCTGCTGATGCGAGCCTGGGAAGAGGCCTTCGAACCGCACGGCCAGACCGTCGCCCAGGTGCTGCTGACCCGGGACGACACCGAGGTGCGGCGGCGTTGGCTGAACGCCCGGGCCACGGTCGAGACCCTGCTGGGCCTCAATGTCGTCCCCGTGGTCAATGAGAACGACACCGTCGTCACCGAGGAGATCCGCTACGGCGACAACGATCGCCTGGCCGCCCGGGTGGCCCAGATGATCGGGGCCGACGCCCTGGTGCTGCTGTCCGATATCGACGGCCTCTACACGGCCGACCCACGGAAAGACCCGTCGGCCCGGCGCCTCGACACCGTTCTCGAGATCACACCGGAAATTCTCGAGATGGCCGGCGGCGCCAATGCGACCTCCGGCGTCGGCACCGGCGGCATGGCCACCAAACTCGCTGCGGCGCGCATCGCCCGAGCGGCGGGATGCGCCACGATCATTACCCTTGGCCAGCGCCCCCGGCCGCTCCAGGCCATCGAAGACGGCGAGCCGGCCACCACCATCGAGGCGGGCCTCAGCGTCACCGCCGCCTACAAAAGCTGGATCGCCGGGTCGCTGGCGCCCGCCGGATCGCTCAGCATCGACGCCGGCGCGGCGACGGCCCTGCGCGGCGGCAAGAGCCTGCTGGCGGCGGGCGTGAAGTCCGTGGCGGGTCGCTTCGGCAAGGGCGACGCCGTGCTGGTGCTGGGGCCTGACGGCGGCGAGATCGCCCGCGGTCTGGTCCGCTATGACGCGGCGGACGCTGCGCGAATCGCCGGTCTGAGGTCCGACGCGATCGAAGCGGCGATCGGTTACACCGCCGGGCCGCTGATTCACGCCGACGACCTTGCGCTGGCCGGTCTCCCGGAAACCGGCTAAGGCTCAGCCTGAGCAAAAGAGGACAGGCCGTGGACGACGCGGGCGCATCCCTGCAGGCGACAATGCTGGCGACCGGACGGGCCGCCCGCGACGGCGCACGCGCGCTTCGTCTGTCGACCGCGGATCAACGCACCGCCGCCATTCGCGCGACCGCCGAGGCCATTCGCCAGAGCGCCGACGCCATCCTGGCCGCCAACCTCGCCGACCAGACCGCAGCGAAGGCCGGCGGCCTTTCAGGCCCCATGCTCGACCGCATGGTGCTGGACGAAGGGCGGTTGGCGGCGCTGGCCGACGCGGTGGCGGCGGTCGCCGATATTCCCGACCCCCTCGGCGTCGAGACCGCCCGCTGGACCCCGCCCAACGGCCTCGACATCGCCCGTGTGCGCACGCCGATCGGTGTGATCGCCATCATCTATGAGAGCCGGCCCAATGTGACGGCCGACTCCGCGGCCCTCTGTATCCGCTCAGGCAACGCCGCCATCCTGCGCGGCGGCTCCGAATGCCTGCGGACAAACCTGGCCCTGCACGCCGCGGTGGTCGCGGGTCTGACGGCCGCCGGCCTGCCCGCCAGCTGCGTCCAGGCCGTCCGGACCACCGACCGCGCGGCCGTCGGCGAGATTCTCGCCGGCCTTGATCACACCATCGACCTGATCATTCCCCGTGGCGGCAAGAGCCTGGTCGCCCGCGTCCAGGCCGAGGCCCGCGCGCCGGTGCTCGGTCACCTCGAAGGTCTCTGCCACGTCTTCGTCCATGCGGCGGCCGACGTCGCCAAGGCGCGGGACATCGTCGTCAACGCCAAGATGCGACGGGTGTCGGTCTGTGGCGCGACGGAGACCCTGCTGATTGATCGCGCGGCGGCGGGCCGCCTCCTGCCGCCCATCGCCGACGCCCTGATCCAGGCCCGTTGCGAGCTGCGAGGCGACGCCGCGGCCCGCGCCATCGAGCCGTCGATGAAGCCGGCGACGCGCGAGGACTGGACGACCGAATACCTGGCGCCGATCCTGTCGGTGGCCGTGGTCGACGGCGTCGAGGGCGCGGCTGCCCATATCGCCGCCTACGGCTCGGGTCACACCGACGCCATCGTCACCGAAGACCCGGCGGCGGCGGACCAGTTCGTCGCCCTGGTCGATTCCGCCATCGTTCTGATCAACGCCTCGACGCAATTCGCCGACGGCGGCGAGTTCGGCTTCGGGGCCGAGATCGGCATCGCCACCGACAAACTTCACGCCCGCGGTCCGGTCGGGGCCGAGCAACTGACAACGTACAAATATGTGGTTCGCGGGACCGGCCAAACTCGTCCCTGAAGCCGGGCGGCCCGCCACCCTGCGCCTCGGCTTCAATCTGGAGCCGGGAATGCGCGTGGGACTTTACGGCGGCTCGTTCAACCCCGTTCACGAAGGCCATGTTCATGTGGCCGAGACAGCTCTGAAGAATCTGGGACTGGATCGGGTGATCTGGCTGGTCTCGCCGCAGAATCCCCTGAAATCCACGCGCGAGACCGCGCCCCTGGCCGAGCGCATGGCCGGCGTCCGGGCCGTCGCCCATGGCCCCGGCATGATCGTCTCCGACGCCGAAACCCGGATCGGGTCCCGCTACACGATCGACACGGTGCGAGTGTTGCAGGCCCGCTTTCCGGGGGTTCATTTTGTCTGGATCATGGGCGCCGACAGCCTGGCCAGTTTTCATGGCTGGCGCGGCTGGACCCAGCTCATGCGCGCCCTGCCGGTCGCGATCATCTCGCGGCCGTGGGCGGCGCTCAAGGCCCGGACATCGCCCACGGCCCGGCGCTTTGGCCGGTTCCGCAGGCCGAGCCGCGAAGCGCCCCTGCTGGCGACCATGACGGCGCCGGCCTGGGTCTATCTGTGCGGCCCATTCAATTATGCGTCGTCAACGGCGATGCGCGAGCGTCAGCGACACACGTCCACTTGATTCGCTGACGCCGCGCCGGGAACGTGCTATGGCACGGCCTTAGCGACGGAAAACAAGGAGTATTCCGCTGAATCGCGAGTTGGCGCCCGAGGCGCACGAGGCCCTTTCGGGGGCCTCACCCGACGAACCCCGACACTATACCGGGGCGCTCGAAGAATTGATCGCGTCCCGCCTGGACGACGACAAGGCGCAGGACGTCGTGCTCATCGACCTGAGGGGTAAGAGCCCCATGGCTGACACGATGATCGTCGCGTCCGGCCGGTCGCATCGTCACGTCGGCGCTCTGGCCGACCATGTCATCCGCGCGCTCAAGGAATCGGGCCACGGAAAGGCTCGGGTCGAGGGCATGCCGCATTGTGACTGGGTGCTGATCGACGCCGGCGATGTCATCGTCCATCTGTTCCGGCCCGAAGTGCGGACCTTCTACAACATCGAGAAGATCTGGGCCGTCGACTCGCCGCACATCACCCCGGCGGCCAACTGAAGATCACGATCCTGACGGTCGGGCGGCTCGGCCGCGCGCCGGAGGCTCTGCTGGCGAAAGACTACGCCGGGCGGGCCACGGCCGCCGGGCGTTCGCTCGGACTTGGCCCGGTCGAGATCATCGAGGTCGAGGCGCGCAAATCCGGCAAGGCGGCCGAGGCCGAGGTGCTTTTCCCGCACCTCAAGGACGCCCACGTCATCGCCTGCGACGAACATGGCCTGGTGCGGACCTCACGGGATTTCGCCGGCCATGTCGCGCGGCTGCGCGACGACGGCGTTCGCCGGCTGGTAATCCTGATCGGCGGGGCCGACGGGCTGGACCCTTCGATCCTCGACGCCGCCGACGGCAAGATGGCCTTCGGGCCGCAGACCTGGCCGCATGCCTTGGCGCGCGTCATGCTGGGCGAACAGGTCTATCGCGCCGTCACAATCCTCGCCGGAAGCCCCTACCACCGCGACTGACAGCGCCAGGTCTGCTATCTGACGGGCATGCGCCGTCGCCTGGCCACCTTCTTCGCCCTCGCGCTCTGCGCGGTCGCCGCCACCGGCGCCGCGCAGGAGCCGGCTGACGCCCCGTCGCCGCGGCTGATGGCGGTCTATTCCGTCTCCCCCGGGCCCCCCGGGGCCGAGGGGCGGCTGGAAGCGCGCCGACAGATCGAAGGCCTGCGGGCCGACCTGCGGCGGCTGGCTTCGAAACAGGCCCAAAGTGATCGCGACGTCGTCAACGCCAAGGCCCGCCTGCAGATGCTCAATGTCCGGGAGACGGCGCTGATCGCCGAGCTCGGTCGCGACCGCAACCGCCTGGCGCGGCTTCTGGGCGCCCTGCAGCTCTACCGCCGGGAACCGCCGCCGGCCCTGCTGGTGCGCCCCGAGGACGCGCGCGACGCGGTCCGGGCCGCCATCCTGATCCGGGCGATGACTCCGGCCCTTGAAGCAAGGGCGCGCGCCTACGGGGCCGAAGCGAGGGAGATCGCCGCCCTCCGGCGCCAGGCCGCCGCCGCCAACGCCGACTGGCTGACGGCCGAGAGCCTGGTGGCCGACCGTCGCGGCGATGTTGAAAAGCTGCTGGCCGAACAGGCCGCCTTCGAGCGCAGTCGCCCGGGCGACGCCGACGCGGTCGGTCGGTCAGCGGGCAGTCCGGGGCAGCTCGTCGACAGCTTCCCCCGCGCCGCTGGGCCTGACAGCGGCCCTGGCCCCCTTCTGCGACCGGCCGGCGCCGCCCAGGTTCGCGGTTTCGGCGCCGCCCTGACCGGCGGCGGCCGCGCCGAGGGCGTATCGTTCAGGGCGCTCCCCGGCGCCGCCGTGGTCAGTCCGGCTCAAGGCACGGTTGAATTCGCTGGGCCGGTGACGGGTTGGGGGGTCATCCTGATCATCCGGACAGTGGGCGCCTATCACGTCGTGCTGGCCGGGCTGGGCGAGGCGACGGTGGCCTCGGGACAGACGGTGACCGCGGGCGCGCCGGTGGGTCGGATAGCGAAAAAGGGCGAGGCCGGAAATGACACCGCGAGCGGACCCGAACTCTATCTCGAACTGCGGCGTTCGGGCGTGGCGATCAATCCCGCGCCCTGGCTGTCGGAAACCGGCGCCAGAGTTGCATCAAACGGGACGCGATGAGCCATTGCGGCTATTCCCGGGGTGACCGTCCGCTTAGGACACAATTTGGGCCCGGACCGGGGCTTTAAACGAAACACGGCGCGTTCGGCCGTACAGGGAGCCTCCAGCAAGGCGATGTTGAAGAAAAACCTCCTGATCGGCGCATGCGCCTTCGTGATGGGCGCCGGGGCCATGGCCTATGTCGGTCAGACCGCACAGGCGACCGCACAGCCCCGCGCCCAGACCTATCGGTTGCTGGAGCTGTTCGGCGATGTCCTCGACATCGTCCAGAAGCAGTATGTCACCGAGGTCGATGACCGGAAGCTGATCGAGGCCGCCCTCGATGGCATGGTCTCGTCGCTGGATCCCCATTCCGGCTACCTCGCCCCCGACAGTTTCGAGGACATGCAGGACACCACCCGCGGCGAATACGGCGGTCTGGGCATCGAAATCACCAGTGAGGACGGGGTGGTGAAGATTATCGCCCCGATGGACGGCACCCCCGCCTCCCGCGCCGGCCTGCAGTCGGGCGACTACATCACCGCGGTCGACGGCCAGAGCGTCATCGGCATGCCGACCAACCAGGCGGTGAAACTGATGCGCGGCGCCCCCGGCGAGAAGGTCACCCTGACCATCGCTCGGGAGAAGACCGATCCCTTCGACGTCAGCCTGGTCCGGGAAGTGATCAAGCCGAAGTCCGCCGTGGCGCGGATGGAGGGCGACTACGGCTACGTTCGCCTGTCCGGCTTCAACGAGAAAGCCACCGACGAAGTGACCGCGGCCATCAAGGGCCTGCAGGCCCAGAACCCGAAGATGAAGGGCCTGGTCTTCGACCTGCGCAACAATCCCGGCGGCCTGCTCGACCAGGCCGTGGGCGTGGCCAACATCTTCCTCGACGGCGGCGAGGTCGTCAGCCAGCGCGGACGCGCGGCCAACGACATCGAGCGCTACAACGCGCGGGCCGGCGACATGCTGAAGGGTCTGCCCGTCGTCGTCCTGGTCAACTCCGGGTCCGCTTCGGCGGCCGAGATCGTCGCCGGCGCCCTGCAGGACCGCAAACGGGCCGAGATCGTCGGCCTGACGAGCTTCGGCAAGGGCTCGGTGCAGACGGTGATCCCGCTGCGCGGCGGCGCCGACGGCGCCCTGAAGCTGACGACCGCCCGCTACTTCACCCCGTCGGGTCGCTCGATCCAACGCACCGGCATCGAGCCGGACCTGGAAGTGGCCTCGTCCCGCGAACAGGCGCAGCTGATCGCCACCCGTTCGTTCCAGTACAGCGAGGCCTCCCTGCGCGGCGCGCTCGACACCGAGGACGGCAGCAAGCGTCGCGGCGCCCATGCTCCGGCCGAAGCGCCGCCGGCCAGCTTCGACGAGGAGGGCTGCAAGAAGCGCACGACCTCGATGCTTGAGCTGAAGTGCGACTTCCAGCTTCAGCGCGGGCTCGACGTCCTGCGCAACGGCTCGGTGGCGGCCACGCCCAAGCTTCCCAAGCCCTCGCCGCAGGTCGCGTCGGTGGTGGATGGCCGCGTTGTTCCGGCCACCGGCGGCGACAAGCCAAAATAGGGCTTCATTAACCATAAACGGCGAGGATGAGGGCGCGGAGTTTCCCTCATCCTCGTCATGTTCTCAAAGAAGCCCATCCCCTCGTTTGCCGCGATCAGCGCCGCCGGTTCCGGACGGCTGACGGAAGTCCGCGCCCGGGCTCTGGCGGCGATCCAGAACCCCTACATCGGGGCCGGCGGCGCCGGGCTGCTGTTCGTACTCACCCTGGCGACCCTGGTGACCATCACCGGGGACCCCAAGGCCGGCGCGCCCGCCGTGCGCATCTCGCTCGCCCAGGCCGCCGCCAGCGGCGCCTCGGTGCCGGGCTGGCGCGAGGCCCTGATGCCCGAGTCGCCCCAGGCGCCCCTGACCACGGGTATCTACGCCCTGTCGCAACATCCGGTGTCGGCCGCGGATCTCGCGCCCATCGCGGGCTCGGCCTTCATCACCCTGCCTGGCGGCGCGAGCAGCGAGGCGGGTCCGGCGTCGGCCCTGGTGCCCGCCCCCATCCACGGTCTGACCGCCCCCGGCCCCGGAGGCGCGCCGTTGCCGGTCATCGATGCCTATGGCCGGACGCCCGCCGAGGCCTATGCCCGCCCCTTCACGTCGAACGGCAAGCCGAAGATCGCTCTGGTGGTCGGCGGTCTGGGTCTGAACGCCGCCCTGACGCGCCGGGCGATCGAAACCCTGCCGCCGGAGATCACCCTCTCCTTCGCGCCCTATTCCGAGGGGCTGCAGGGCTGGATCGACCTGGCCCGCGCCAACGGTCACGAAGTGCTGCTCGAAGCACCCATGGAGCCCGCCGACTACCCTGACAATGATCCCGGCCCGATGACCCTTCTGGCGGCCAGCCGGCCGGAAGAGACGGTTCGCAAGCTTGAATGGCTGCTGTCGCGGGCCACCGGCTACTTTGGCCTGACCAACTATCTGGGCTCGCGCTTCGTGGCGACGCCGGCAGCCATGGGCGCCTTCAGCGGGGCGCTGAAGACGCGAGGTCTGGCTTTCATCGATGACGGCTCGGCCCTCCACAAGGGCGCGGGACCCCTGCGCGCCTCTGCCGACAGGGTCGTGGACGAGGATCTTTCCGCCGCGGCCATCAACCAGCAACTGACAGCGCTCGAGGCTGCGGCCCGCAGTCACGGCCAGGCCCTCGGCTCCGGCTTCGCCTATCCCGTCACCGTGGATGAAGCGGCGCGATGGGCGCGAGGCCTGGCGAGTCGCGGCTTTCAGCTGGCGCCCGCCTCCGCCCTGGCGCGGCCTTGAGGCTCGACGACCACCCCGAGTATCGGCCCAACGTCGGGGTCGTTCTGTTCAATGATCTTGGCCAGGTCTGGCTGGGCCGGCGCGCGAACACCGCCGCACCCTGGAACTGGCAGTTTCCACAGGGCGGCATCGACCGTGGCGAGGACCTGCAGGAAGCGGCCCTGCGGGAACTGGACGAGGAAACCGGCGTCACCACGGTCGAACTGCTCGGCCGAACCCATGACTGGCTGATCTATGACTTTCCGCCTGAGGCCCTGGCCCGGGGCGGCAAGTGGAAGGGCCAGAAGCAGATCTGGTTCGCCTTTCGCTTTACCGGCGACGAGACGGAGATCCGTCTGGACGCCCACCATCAGATCGAGTTCGACGCCTGGCGCTGGGCGCCGCTCGACGAGGCGGCCCGACTGATCGTACCCTTCAAACGCGCCGCCTACGAACAGGTGGCGGCCGCCTTCCGGCGGTTCGCTGACGAAATTCCGGAGACCTGACATGAGCGGCGTGATCATAATGGTGCATGGGGTCGGCGGGACCGGCGACACCTTCTCGCGGCTGGCTCCGGCGTTTCGCGACAAGGGATGGCGGGTTGAAACCCCAACCCTTCGTCCCGACAAGCGCCTGGCCCAAAACCCCCCTGCGGATCTGCCGTCGCTGCGCCTGAAGGACTACGTCGACGACATCGCGTCCCTGGTCCGCAAACTCGAGAAGGAAACCGGCGAGTCCCCGGTCCTGTTCGGCCATTCGATGGGCGGACTCATCATCCAGAAGCTCGCCGAGCGCGGCCTCGGCCGTGCGCTGGTGCTGATCACCCCGGCCACGCCGGCGGACGCCCGCGGCAGCCGGTCGCTGGCGCAGGCCTTCACCTTCGCCAACATCCTGTTCACCAGCAATCCGGCGAGCAAGAGCCACAAGATCTGGCGCACGGGGTTCAACTGGGGCGTCCTCAACAGGGTGCCGGCCGCCAAGCACGCCGGCATTTTCGCCAGCACCGTCTATGACAGCGGCGGCGTCTACGACGACCTCGCCTATCCGGACCGGGATCCGACCCGCACCGCCTTCATCGATGAGACGAAGATCTCTATTCCAATTCTGGTCATCGGCGGCGCCAGGGACCGGGCCGTGTCGATTGGCGATGTCCGGCTGCTGGCCGAGAAATATTCCCGCGTTGGCGGCGACTACCTAGAGTATCCGGACAACGCTCACTGGATTGTCGACGAGCCAGGAACCGACCAGATGATCGCCGACATCGATGTCTGGCTGACCTCCAAGGGGCTCACGGGCAAGGCCGCGCCCAAAAAGAAGGCCGCAACCGCCAAGGCGAAACCGGCCGCCCGGCCCGCCGTCGCCAAGCGTCCCGCCGCCGAGCCGGCGAAGGCCGCGAAACCCGTTTCCACCCCCGCCGTCAAGGCTGTCCCGGCAAAGAAGGCCGCGGCCAGGAAGTCCGCCGCGAAAGCCAAACCGGTTGCGTCCGGCAAGGCCGCTCCGGCGGCGAAAGCCCCGGCAAAGGGTAAAACATCTGTTCGGAAGCCGAAATCAACGTAAGGTCCTTCTCTCCGGACGACCGGCCAGCCTTGGCCTGTCGCCGGCATCGAGAGGGAATTGAATGCCAGCACCCGTGATCATGGTGCACGGCGCCTTCTGTGGCGGCTGGGTCTTCGAGAATTTCCGTACGCCGTTCGAGGCGGCGGGACACGATGTCCTGGCCCCCGACCTTCCGGGCCGCGGATCAGGCGCCTCGGCGGCCAATCGCTCGATGACCGAGTACGCTGAAAACATCGCCGGCCTGTGCCGCGACGCCGCCGAACCGCCGATCCTGGTAGGCCATTCCATAGGGGGCCTTGTGGCCCAGATGGCGGCGGCCCGGGCGCCGGTTTCCGCCCTGATCCTTCTGGCCCCGTCGCCCCCCTGGGGCGTCAGCGGCGTAAGCATGGAGGAAGCCGTCTCGGCGGTCAGCCTCTATGCGCTTGGGCCGTTCTGGCTGCAGGCCATCGATCCCGACGCGAGCCTGGCGAAGGCCTACAGTCTCGATCGCATGGCGGCGGCCGAACGCGACGCCGCGGTCGCGCGCATGGTTCCCGAAAGCGGGCTGGCCCTGTGGCAAACCCTGAACTGGTGGCTGGATCCGTTCATGACCACCCAGGTCCAGGGCGGCAAGGTGTCCGCCCCGGCGCTGGTCCTCGCCGGCGCCCGCGATGTCATCCACCCGCCGGCGACGGTGAAACAGACCGCTGACCGGCTGGACGGTCGGTTCGAGGTGTTGCCGGACATGAGTCACTGGCTGCCGGGCGAGCCGGGCTGGGACGCAGTCGCCGCCCGCTGCCTCAACTGGCTTGGCGAGGACCGGCGCGCAGCCGCCTGACGCCAAGCCGTACCAGGCCGACCAAAGCCACAAGCGCCCAGACGCCCTCCACGATCGCGGCCGACAGATTGAAGTCGACTGACAATGACAGCAGGATCAGCGTGGCGCCGATGGCGTTGGCGGACAGGGACAGCGCGCCTTTGACGTCGAGACGACCCATCGTGGCGGCGGCGTAGGCGGCCAGAATCATAATGACTCCGACCACCCCGACGACGTCAGTCCAGGCCATGCCCGGTCAGTTCTTGCGAACGGCGTACAGGACCTGGGTGCGGTCGGCGTTGCGCAGCTGGGAGCCGCCACCGACCTTGCGGGCGGTCATCAACACCAGGGCGTCCTGCTCCTGGTCGCCCTCGTATTCCCAGGACCGCGTCGTGCGTTCCATGTCGGTGACGTACTTGTCGAAGCGCGCCAGATACCAGCCGCGGGCCTGGGCCCAGTTGTGGAGATCGGTGGCCAGGGTGGCGGCCGGCGCGATCGCCTCGACAGGGTGATCGACGTCCATGGTGCAGACCTCGGGGTTGGTCCCCAAGGGCAGCAGGACAATCTGATAGCCCTTGTCGTATTTCCAGATCCACTGGTCGCGCTTCTTCTTGAAGCCGAGCGGCTTGGCCAGCGTGGCCAGATCGCCGCCGCGCACCAGCGGATCACAGACCCGTTCGATAACGTTGAGCACGGCCAGCGACGCGATATCGGTCGGCGGGGCCGGCGGGGGCGGAGGCGGGGGCGGCGGGGGCGCTTCCGGAACCGGGGGCGGGGCCGGCGGCGCGGGCATCATTGGCGCCATGGGGGCCATCGGCGCTGCCGGAGCCGCCATGGGCGCCATGGGCGCGGGCGGCGGCGGGGCCGGCTGTTCCTGGGCGGTGGCGGCGCTGGCGAAGATGCCGGCCGCGGTCAGGCTGAGCAGCATTGTGCGACGCATGTCGTCGTGTCCTTTGTCCTGGTAGACGCCATATGAATGCCGTCGTGCGTTCCCTCGCAAGCTATCTTTGCGCAGCTTTGCGGCGGTGATTGGTCGGAGCCTACGCCTCGACGGCGTGCTCGGCGAGAATGGTCAACCCCTGGGCGTTTACGTCGGCAAAGCCGCCGTGAACCTCAAAGGTCCGCGTGGCGGTTCCTTGATGGACAACCACCACGCCTTCTCGCAGAGCGGTCATGAACGGGGCGTGAGCGGCCAGAACGCCGAAATCGCCCTCGACCCCGGCCGCGTCGACCCGGTCGACCTCGCCCGAGAACACCTCGCGCTCCGGTGCAACCAGGGAGAAATGGAGTTTGTCAGCCATTACGCCGCTTCCAGAGCCATTTTCTCGGCCTTCTCGACCGCTTCCTCGATAGCGCCGACCATGTAGAAGGCGCTTTCGGGCAGGTGGTCGTATTCGCCTTCGCAGATCGCCTTGAACGAGCGGATCGTGTCGGCCAGCTCGACGAACTTGCCGGGGGCGTTGGTGAACTGTTCGGCCACGAAGAAGGGCTGGCTGAGGAAGCGGCTGATCTTGCGCGCACGGGCCACGGTCAGCTTGTCCTCTTCCGACAACTCATCCATGCCCAGAATGGCGATGATGTCCTTCAGCGCCTTGTACTGCTGGAGGATTTCCTGAACGCGACGGGCGACGTTGTAGTGCTCTTCGCCGATGACCAGCGGGTCCATGATCCGGCTGGTCGAGTCCAGCGGATCGACGGCCGGGAAGATGGCCTGGGCGGCGATGTCGCGGCTCAGCACGGTCGTGGCGTCAAGGTGGGCGAACGAGGTGGCCGGGGCAGGGTCGGTCATGTCGTCGGCGGGCACGTAGATGGCCTGCACCGAGGTGATCGAACCCTTGGTGGTCGAGGTGATGCGCTCCTGAAGGTTGCCCATCTCGGTGGCCAGGGTGGGCTGATAGCCCACGGCCGACGGGATGCGGCCCAGCAGCGCCGACAGCTCGGAGCCGGCCTGGGTGAAGCGGAAGATGTTGTCGATGAACAGCAGCACGTCCTTGCCTTCGACGTCGCGGAAGTACTCGGCCTGGGTCAGGCCGGTCAGCGCGACGCGGGCGCGGGCGCCCGGAGGCTCGTTCATCTGGCCGTAGACCAGGGCGCACTTGGAGCCTTCGGTCGAGCCGTTGTTTTCCTTCGGGTCCACGTTGACCTTGGACTCGATCATCTCGTGATAGAGGTCGTTGCCCTCGCGGGTGCGCTCACCCACGCCGGCCAGCACCGAATAGCCGCCGTAGGCCTTGGCGATGTTGTTGATCAGCTCCTGCATGGTCACGGTCTTGCCCACGCCGGCGCCGCCGAACAGGCCGATCTTGCCGCCCTTGGTGTAGGGGCACATCAGGTCGATGACCTTGATCCCCGTGACCAGAACTTCCGACGTCGTCGTCTGCTCGGCGAAGGACGGGGCTTCACGGTGAATGACGTTGTAGAAGGGGGTGTTAATCGGACCGGCTTCGTCGATCGGCTCGCCGATGACGTTCATGATCCGGCCCAGGGTGGCCGGGCCGACCGGAACGGTGATGCCCTTGCCGGTGTCGATCACCTCCTGGCCGCGGGTCAGACCCTCGGTGGTGTCCATGGAGATGGCGCGGACGGTGTTCTCACCCAGATGCTGGGCCACTTCCAGAACCAGGCGGAACGGCTCGCCGGTGCGCTGGTCGAGGTTGGTGGTTTCCAGGGCGTTGAGGATGCCCGGCAGCTCGCCGTCGAACTCGACGTCGACGACGGCGCCGATGACCTGGACGATGCGGCCCTTGGAGCCGACATAGTCAGGCTTGGCGGCCTTGGGCGTCGCGGTCTTGGCGACGGCGGCTTTCGGAGCGGCGGCCTTCTTGGCGGGAGCCTTCGGGGCAGCGGCTTTCTTGGGGGCGGTGGCCATTGGTCTGGTCTTCCGTGCGGTCTTTATGCGGTCAGAGGGCTTCGGCGCCGGAGATGATCTCGATCAGCTCCTTGGTGATCTGCGCCTGGCGGGTGCGGTTGTACTGGATGGTGAGGCTGCGGATCATGTCGCCGGCGTTGCGCGTGGCGTTGTCCATGGCCGTCATCTGGCTGGCGTAGAAGCCGGCCATGTTCTCAAGCAGGGCCGAGAGCACCTGCACCGTGATATTGCGCGGCAGCAGGGTCTCGAGGATGTCCTCTTCCGAGGGCTCGTAGTCATAGGCGGCGCCGGCGACATCGGCGGAGCCGCTGGTGTCGACCTGGGCCGGGATCAGTTGCCTGGCGGTCGGGGTCTGGGTGACCACCGATTTGAAGTGGCTGTAGAACAGGGTGACGACGTCGACATCGCCCTCTTCGTAGAGAGAAAGAATGCGATCAGCGATCGGCTGAGCCACCGACAGGGTCAGGGTGCGCGCCGAGGACAGGTCGTAGGTCTCGACGATCCGGTCGGCGTACAGCCGGCGCAGCTGCGCGTTGGCCTTCTTGCCGATGGCGATGATCTTCACGTCCTTGCCCTGCTCCAGCAGGCTGGCGATGCGCTCGCGCGCGGCCCGGACGATGGACGAGGTGAAGCCGCCGGCCAGACCGCGATCGGCGGCGGCGACGATGATCAGGTGACGTTGATCCCTGCCGGTGCCGGCGAGCAGCCGGGGGGCGCCGTCGCCGGACACGCCGGCCGCGAGGTTGGAGATCACGGCCGACATACGCTCAGCATAGGGACGCGCGTTCTGGGCGGCGTCCTGGCTGCGGCGCAGCTTGGCGGCGGCGACCATCTGCATGGCTTTCGTGATCTTCTGCGTGGCTTTCACGCTCGAGATCCGATTGCGCATGTCCTTGAGGCTGGCCATCTGGGGCTACTTTCTCCCGGTTCTGGCCAGTCTTAGGCGAAGGTCGACGTGAAGGACTCGAGCGCGGCCTTGAGCTTGTCTTCAAGGGCGGGCGCGAGGGCCTTGGTCGTGCGGATGGCGTCCAGCAGGTCCTGGTGCTTGCTGTGCAGGCGGGCCAGGAACTCGCGCTCGTACCGGCCGACGTTGACCGTGGCGATGCCGTCCAGGTAGCCGCGGGTGCCGGCGTAGATCACGCAGACCTGCTCTTCGACCGACTGGGGGCTGTACTGGGGCTGCTTGAGCAGCTCGGTCAGGCGTTCGCCGCGGGCCAGCTGGCGCTGGGTCGAGGCGTCGAGGTCCGAGCCGAACTTGGCGAAGGCGGCCATTTCCCGATACTGGGCCAGCTCGCCCTTGATCGGACCGGCGACGGTCTTCATCGCCTTGATCTGGGCCGAGGAGCCCACGCGCGACACCGAGATGCCGACGTTCACGGCCGGGCGGATGCCCTGGAAGAACAGGTCGGTCTCGAGGAAGATCTGGCCGTCGGTGATCGAGATCACGTTGGTCGGGATGTAGGCCGAAACGTCGTTGGCCTGGGTTTCGATGACCGGCAGCGCGGTCAGCGAGCCCGAGCCGTTGTCTTCATTCAGCTTGGCGGCCCGCTCGAGCAGGCGGCTGTGCAGATAGAAGACGTCGCCCGGATAGGCTTCGCGGCCCGGCGGGCGACGCAGCAGCAGGGACATCTGACGATAGGCGACGGCCTGTTTGGAAAGGTCGTCATAGATGATGACGGCGTGCATGCCGTTGTCGCGGAACCACTCGCCCATGGCGCAACCGGCGAAGGGCGCCAGGAACTGCAGGGGGGCGGGCTCCGACGCCGTTGCGGCGACGACGATCGTGTATTCCAGGGCGCCGTGCTCTTCGAGCGTCTTGACGATCTGGGCGACCGTGGAGCGCTTCTGACCGATGGCCACATAGATGCAGTAGAGCTTCTGGCTTTCGTCGTCAGAGGCGTTGATGGCCTTCTGGTTCAGGATGGTGTCGATCGCCACGGCGGTCTTGCCGGTCTGACGGTCGCCAATGATCAGTTCGCGCTGGCCGCGGCCGATCGGGATCAGGGTGTCGATGGCCTTCAGGCCGGTCTGCACGGGCTCGTGCACCGACTTGCGCGGGATGATGCCCGGCGCCTTGACGTCCACCCGGCGGCGCTCGGCCACGTTGGTGATCGGGCCCTTGCCGTCGATCGGCTCGCCGAGCGGATTGACGACGCGGCCGAGCAGACCGCGACCGACGGGAACGTCGACGATCTCGCCGAGGCGACGGACTTCGTCGCCCTCTTTGATCTGCTGGTCCTGGCCGAAGATCACGACCCCGACGTTGTCACGCTCGAGGTTGAGGGCCATGCCCTTGACCCCGGCTTTGGGGAACTCGACCATTTCGCCGGCCTGGACCTTGTCGAGGCCGTAGACGCGGGCGATGCCATCGCCAACGCTCAGCACTGAGCCGACGTCGGAGACGTCCGCTTCTTCGCCAAATCCAGCGATTTGCGACTTGAGAATGGCCGAAATTTCGGCGGCGCGGATGTCCATAGCTCTTACGCTCTCTTCAGGGCGAATTTCAGGGAGTCGAGCTTCGACTTCAGCGAAGCATCGAACAGACGGGAACCGACGCGCACCTTGATGCCGCCAAGAATGGCGGGATCGACGCGGGTCGAGACTTCAGGGTCCTTGCCGAGCGCCTGACGCAGGGCGGCGGCGATGCCGCGGCTCTGGGCCGCGGTCAATGGCAGGGCGGTCGTGACTTCGGCGGCGACGACGCCGCGCTTGTCTGCCGAACGGCGGCGGAAAGCGTCGATGACGCTGACCAGCGCGTCGGCCCGGCGATTGGCGGCCAGAAGGCCGAGAAATTTCACGGTGACGGCGTTGAACTTCGCCTTGGCGGCGATGGCGGCCAATCCGGCGCCCCGCGCCTCGGAAGTAAAGGCGGGCGAGGTCAGCAGCCGGCGCAGGTCCGCGCTCTCGGCGTGCGCGGCCTTGAGGGCCGTCAGATCGGCCTCCACGGCCGTCGTCGCGCCGGCCTCTTCGGCCAGTTCAAACAGGGCCCGCGCATAGCGCTGACCCACCTCGGTCGCCTTGATATCGTCCGCCAATTGTCCAACCGTCCGGTGCGTCGCGCGTCGCGCCCCGGGACAGCCCCCTGGCGCGACACTTAAAGTCTTGAAAGTGCTTGGAAAAGCACATGAGCCGGCGGGCCGTGGAAGTCCTCCGGCCCGAAGCCGCGCGCCTGATAGCATGCGTTTTGCTGCATCGCAACGGCGCGGGGGCCGCGGTTCAGGTCCCTTTGACCCGGAAAACGGCCGAGGCGCTGGCCGCGCGTCGACCGTCGGGCAGCAGGGCCTCGCCATGCGCGAAGACCAGGCTGCGGGTCGCCCGGTCGACCCGGGCGGCGATCGTCACCTGTCCGGGGTCTCCGCCGACGCCATAATCGAGGGTCAGCGAAACCGGGGTCAGGTCGCGGCCGTCGGCCGCAGCGTCGGTCAGGGCGCGCTCAAGGACGCCGGCGAGGGAAGATGTCTGGGTCATGTCGGCGGCTGCCTTACGCCGGGCGCGCAAAAAGAAAAAGGGCGGCGGTCGAAACCGCCGCCCTGCGCCACTGGCGAGTTGCTCGAGGAAACAAGCCGAACGGACGAGCCGTTCGTGGTGTTGGTCTGGGGCTAGTTGGCCGCGATGGCGTTGCAGGCTTCGAGGTCAGCGCCCTCGATGGCCTTGCGGTCACCGCCGAAGGCGGTCAGGGCGCCGACTTCCTTGACCAGCGCCTTGCAGCCACGCCGGGTGAGGGTGCTGGACGGCGCCGAAGAGGCCACGCAGGTGTCGCCTTCGCAGACAAAGAGAGCGCCGGCGACGACCAGCGTGACCTTGGCCGGCACGGGCGTCTTCAGCGAAGCGGAGATCCTGCCATCGGCGTAGGCCGCGCCAGCAAATGACAGGGAGAGAACGGCGGCAGCCGTCAGTATACGGAGTTTCATGGTTTGCCCTCCGGCGTAGATCGGGGTGGTGGTTGAGCTCAAAATGCTTGAATCGGGTACTGGCCCGGTTCGCGCCACACGGATGGCTTCGGTATCCCCACCGATGCCGCGACGCGAACTAAGCATTGCTTAGATATCAAGCGGTGTATTGGTCGCGCAAGTGGAATCTTCACACTGCTTAGATTTTTTGCGAACCGCTCTCAGCGATCGAGGAGGTCGTTCAGGCGCTTTCGGGCCGCGTCATGCTCGGCACGAGCCTCAACCTGGCCCATGAGCCGCGGCGCCCTGGCATTGTCGTCCCATCCCCGCCCGAACCAGAACCGGTCGGTGGACTGGCGCTGAAAAAGGGACCAGAGCACCGCCGCCAGAAGCGCGCCCGCGCCGGCCGCGGCCATCACCGGCCAGATGCCGTGAACATCAGCCGGCGCGATCATGTCCAGACGGCGCAGCAACAGCTCTTCGCCCGCCCGATGCGCCATCAGATGTCGCAAGAAGGTCAGGACCAGATGCGCCGCGCCGGACAGCGACAGCGCCACGGCGATGGCGAACAGCCTCGGCTGAACGAACAGGCCGGAGGCGGCTCCAACAATGGCGGCGGCGACTATCAGGATCATGCGGCGACCGTCGCGCCTATCTGATGAATCAAATCCTCACGCTCCCTGCGACCAGATGGCGCGGGGTTCCGTGGGGTCACGGTTGCCGCGTGCGTAAGCCGGCGCATACTGGAAAAAAATCAACCGGACGGGAACGCGCCATGGACTTCGCTCTGGACCAGGATCTGGTCGACTACCTCGCCGAGCTCGACGCCTTCATCGAAGACAAGATCAAGCCGCTGCAGGCCCAGGACGACAACGAGCGGTTCTTTGATCACCGCCGCGAGCACGCTCGCACCGACTGGGACAACAACGGCCTGCCCCGGCCAGAATGGGAAGAGCTGCTCGGCAAGGCCCGCAAGCTTGCCGACGACGCCGGCCACTACCGTTTCGCCTGGCCAAAGGAGATGGGCGGCAAGGAAGGCTCCCAGCTGGCCATGGCGGTGATCCGCGAGCACCTGGCCGCCAAGGGTCTGGGTCTGTTCAACGATCTGCAGAACGAGCATTCAATCGTCGGCAACAATCCCTTCGTGCTGATGTTCAAGGAGTTCGCCACCCCTGAGCAGGTGGCCCGCGACGGCGAAAAGCTGCTTAGCGGCGCCCTGCGCGCGGCCTTCGGCCTGACCGAGCCCAACCACGGGTCGGACGCCACCTTCATGGAGACGACGGGGGTTCGCGAAGACAAGGACGGCAAGCCCGGCTGGCGGATCAAGGGCGAGAAGATGTGGACCACCGGCATGCATGTGGTCAGCCACGTCATGGTCTTCGCCCGCACCAGCGGCAAGGACGGCGACGCCCTCGGCATCACCTGTTTCATCGTGCCCCGCGAGCTGATCAAGATCGAGGAGTGGCTGTGGACCTTCAACATGCCCACCGATCACCCGCGCATCTCGTTTGACTGCTGGATTCCAGAGGACAGCTACTGGGGCCTGGTCGACCGGGGCCTGGGTCTTGGCCAGTCCTTCGTGCACCAGAACCGCATCCGCCAGGCGGCGTCGTCGCTGGGCGCGGCGGTCTACTGCATAGAAGAGAGCGTCAAATACGCCCGCATGCGCAAGCCGTTCGGCAAGGCGCTGAGCGACAACCAGGCGATCCAGTTCCCGCTCGTCGAGCTGCATGCCCAGTGCGAGATGCTGCGCCTGCTGATCCGCCAGACCGCCTGGCAGATGGACAAGATGGATCACAAGACCATCGAGCGCGAGATATCCGACAAGGTCTCGATCTGTAACTACTGGGGCAATCGCCTGTGCTGCGAGGCCGCCGACCGCGCCATGCAGGTGCATGGCGGCATGGGCTACAGCCGGCACAAGGCCTTCGAACACATCTATCGCCACCACCGCCGCTACCGCATCACCGAGGGCAGTGAGGAGATCCAGCAGCGCAAGGTCGGCGCCTTCCTGTTCGGCTACCTCGGCCCGAGGCGTCAGGAATTCAAGGCGCTGGAGGCGGAATGGGCCGAAGGCCGCGCCGCCGGCAAAAACGACCGCGAACTGGACATGTAGGGGGAACGACCATGGCTCATATTGAAGGCGGCTGCCTCTGCGGCCAGGTGCGTTACAGCGGCGACGCCGAACCGGCGTTCCAGGCTGTCTGTCACTGCAAGAACTGCCAGAAGCAGTCGGGCACGGCCTATTCGGTGATTGTCGGCGTGCCCCAGGGCGCCCTGACCGTCACGGGAACCCTGAAGACCTGGCATGACAAGGCTGACAGCGGCGGAACCGTCGACCGCCACTTCTGTCCTGACTGCGGCTCGCCGCTGTTCTCCGACGCCCCGGCCCGGCCGGAGCTGGTCTTCGTCAAGGCCGGCACCCTGGATGACTCGAGCTGGGTGAAGCCGCAGATCCATATCTGGACCGAAAGCGCCATGGCCTGCACCGACATCCCGGCCGGGGCGCCGGCCTTCCCGAAGAACCCCGGCTAGGAGGGCGGCGGGCGGACCTGCGCCGCCTGCGCCCGCTGCCAGGCCGGCCGCGCCGCCAGTCCGGCGCGCCAGGCCAGCAACCGCTCCGACAGGGGGCCGTCCAGAGCGCCCTGCCAGATGCCCAGGGCGGTGGTCACGGCGATGTCGGCCAGGGTCAGGTCGTCGCCGACCAGGAAGGGCCGGTCGCCCAGCTGCGCCTCGACGTAGGCGATGAACCGCTCGACCCGGCCGACCTGGGTGCGAACCGACCAGTTGAGCTTGTCGGCGTCGGGCGCGCCGAACTTGGCCATCAGCAGCGGGTCAATGCCGGCCCCGAGTGAGGCCTCGCCATACACCGTCAGCTGCATCACTCGCGCCAGGGCGACCGGATCGCCCTTGGGCAGCAGCGGCGTGGGACCGTACCGCTCCGCCAGATAGAGCATGATGGCGATCGACTCGTTGATGGCCACCGCGCCGTCTTCCAGAAACGGAACCGAACCCAGCGGATTGAGCGCCTTGTAGGCGTCGCTGGGCGGGAAGGTGACGGCGCTGGTTTCATAGGCCAGCCCCATCTCCTCGCAGGCCCAGATGGCCCGGATGCCGCGCGCGCCGCCCGGGAAGTTGTGAATTCTGATCATGGGACGTCCTTGGCCGTCACGACGCGCGTGACGCGGCGCGACCTGTAGGCGGATAATTCCATGACTTGGAGGCCGCGCGAATGGCCCGCGCGTCGTCAACGACGCGGCTCACGCCCCGACCGGTGAAATCGAACAGGGAGATGCGCCCGACGCGATCCCATCCTATATTCCGCCAAAGGTCGCCTTCGCGGCCGCATCAAGGGGCCCATCCATGATCGCCATTCGCCGACTTGTCCGCCTGCTCCCCGCGCTCGTGATCGCCGCGGGCCTGGCCAGTTGCGGCATCAACACCATTCCCACCCGCGACGAGCAGGTGAAGGCCTCCTGGGCCGACGTCCAGAACCAGTATCAGCGCCGGGCCGACCTGATCCCCAATCTGGTCAGCACCGTGAAGGGCTACGCCGCCCAGGAAAAGGACACCCTGACCGCCGTCACCGAAGCCCGGGCCAGCGCCACCCAGGTCAAGGTCGACGCCTCGACCATCACCAACCCCGCGCAGTTCCAGCAGTTTCAGCAGGCGCAGGACAAGCTCAGCGGCGTCCTCGGCCGGCTGATGATGATCAAGGAAGCCTATCCCGACCTGAAGTCGAACCAGAACTTCCTGGCCCTGCAGAGCCAGCTGGAAGGCACCGAAAACCGCATCAGCGTGGCGCGCCGCGACTACAACGAGTCCGTCCGGCTCTATAATACCAGCCTGCGGACCTTCCCGACGGTGATCTGGGCCAAGACCTTCTACGGCTCGCAGAAACCCGCGATTCCGTTCGAGGCCGCCGCCACGGCCCAGACGGCGCCGACCGTCAGCTTCGACGCCCCCGCGGCGCCGGCCGTCCCGGCTCCGAAGTAGATTGAACCGCTCAAGCGCATTCCTCCCCGGCATCGCCGGGGAGGGGGACCGCGCGAAGCGTGGTGGAGGGGCGAACGTGCGCCGACGCCCCTCCACCGCCGTCCCGGCGGCCCCCCTCCCCATCGGCTTCGCCATGGGGAGGATCATCGCCGCCCTGATCGCGCTGACCATCGCCCTCTTCGCCCTGCCCGCGCTGGCGGCCGCGCCCAAGTTCCCGGCCCTGACCGGGCGGGTGGTCGATGACGCCAATATCCTGTCGCCGGCCGTCGAGGCTTCGCTGACCGAGAAGCTGGCCGCGCTGGAAACCAACTCCGGCCATCAGCTGGTGGTGGTCACCCTGCCGACGCTGCAGGGGCAGGAGATCGAGGAATACGGCTATCAGCTTGGCCGGGCCTGGAAGATCGGCGGGGCGGACAAGGACGACGGCGCCCTGCTGATCGTCGCGCCCAGCGAGCGCAAGGTGCGTATAGAGATCGGCTACGGCCTCGAAGGCGTCATGACCGACGCCCTGTCCAGCGTCATCATCCAGAGCGCCATCCTGCCGAAGTTCAAGGCCGGCGACATGGAAGCCGGCGTCGTCGACGGGACCGACGCCCTGGTGCAGCAACTCAGCCTGCCGGAAGATCAGGCCAGGGCCGCCTTGGCTTCGGCCAGCGAACAGGTTCGCGCCCAGAAGAGCGGACCGCCGGTCCCCTTCATCATCTTCCTGATCGTGTTCTGGGTGATCATTATTTCCCTGCGCGGACGGCGGCGCGGCGGACTGGCCAGCGCCCTGCCCTGGATCATCCTGGGCGGCATGGGCGGCGGCGGGCGCGGCGGCGGTGGCTGGGGCGGCGGCGGCGGCGGGGGATTCTCCGGCGGCGGCGGCTCGTTCGGCGGCGGCGGTTCCTCGGGGAGTTGGTGAGATGGCGATGACCGAACCCGATCATGAACGCATCGCCGCGGCGGTGGCTTTGGCCGAGACGACAACGGCCGGCGAAATCTACTGCGTGCTGGCGCCGTCGGTGTCCGACTATCGCGAAACACCGCTGGCCTGGGCCGCGGCGGCGTCGCTGATCCTGCCGGCCGGCGCCCTGCTGCTGGGTTTCGAGCCGCAGATGCTGACCCGGCTGTTCGGCGGCTGGACGGTGGCGCAAGCCTCGGCCAGCGACGCCACCATCCTGTCGGCCCTGACCATCTATGTCGCCCTGCAGGCGGCGATCTTCGTCCTCGCCGCCCTGGTGGTGTCGCCCCCCCCGATCCGCCGGGCCCTGACCCCGGCCAGCCTCAAAGCCGAACGGGTGCACCGCGCGGCCATGGAACAGTTCCTCGGCCACGGCCTGCAGAACACCCGCGAGCGCACCGGCGTGCTACTGTTCGCCTCCCTGGCCGAACACCGGGCCGAGGTCATCGCCGACGAGGGCATCTATTCGGTCGCCCCGAAGGAGGCCTGGGACGAGGTCGTCGCCCTGCTGATCGACGGCCTCAAGCGGAAAAAACCGGCCGACGGCTATGTCGCGGCCATCGAGGCCGCCGGCCGCGTCCTCGCCGCCCATGTGCCGCCCCGGGCCGACAATCCCAATGAACTGCCCGACCGGCTGGTCGAACTGCCCGGGCCCGGCAAAGGCTAGAGTCAGACAGCATGATCCCCTGGGAACACCTCGATACGGCCGCCGTGCCCGGCGACGCCGGCGATCTGCGCCTGATGCGGCGCGGCGCCGAATATTCGATCATGGCCGGGTCGATCGAGCTGATGAACAGTCGGCTCAGCGGCTCGGAAGAGGCCCTGGCCACCCTGGCCCACGAGCGGATCGGCGACCGGCCGGCGCCGCGGATCCTGATCGGCGGCCTGGGTCTGGGGTTCACCCTGCGCGCGGCGCTGGCGGCCTTCGGGCCGAAAGCCACGGTGGTCGTCGCCGAACTGGCGCCGGCCGTCATCGCCTGGGCCCGCGGACACCTGGCCGTCCTGCATGGCGACAGCCTCGACGATCCCCGCGCCACCGTCCGCACGGCCGATGTGGCGACGCTGATCGCCGAGGGCGACTGGGACGCCATCCTGCTCGACGTCGACAACGGCCCGCGGGGCCTGAGCCGGCCCGGCAACGACAGGCTCTACGGCCCCCGGGGCCTGGCCGAAGCCAAGGCGGCCCTGCGCCCCGGCGGTCTGCTGATCGTCTGGTCGTCCTCGCGCGACGACGGCTTCACACGTCGGCTCAAACAGGCCGGCTACGCGGTCGAGCAGATCGGCGTCCGCGCTCATCGCGGCCGCGGCGCCCGGCACATGATCTGGATCGCCACGAAGGCTTGAGGCACATTGCGCCCATGACCCGATCCATCGATCCGACCCGCGCCCAGTTCGACGCCTTCAAGACCCTGCCGCGTGACCAGCCGATCCAGATGCTCAACCTGGTCCGGTTGCGGGCCTTGGCGAACTATCTGGAGGGCCACCCCAACCACGGCAAGAACCTGACCGGCCTGGACGCCTACCGCGCCTATGGCCGCGAGAGCGCGCACATCTTCAAGCGCGTCGGCGGAAAGCAGATCTGGGCCGGGCGGCCGGATGTTGTGGTCACCGGCCCGACCGACGAGCGCTGGGACATCGCCTTCATCGCCGAATATCCGGGCGCCGGCGCCTTTCTCGAGATGGTCGTCGATCCGGACTACCGCGAGATGGTCAAACACCGCCAGGCCGCCGTCGAGGACAGCCGCCTGATCCGCATGGATCCAATCGCGGACCTCGGCGAGGGATTCGGGGAGTAACCCCTACTCCGCCGCCATCGCCAGCGGCGCCGCCTGGGCGCCGCGCACCAGCCGCCCCGGCAGGGCGCCGGTGGGTTCACCGTCGCGATAGGTGATCTGGCCGGCGACGATTGTGGCCACATAGCCGTCCGCCCGCTGCACCAGCCGCCGACCACCGGCCGGCAGGTCATAGGCCACGGCCGGCGCCTGCAGCGTCAGCCCCTCATAGTCGATGACGTTGAGGTCGGCCCTCAGTCCCACGGCGATCAGCCCGCGGTCGAACAGCCCCACCGCCTCGGCCGTGTCCCGCGTCTGCATGCGGACAACCTGCTCAACGCCGAGCTTCGGCCCGCGCGTGCGGTCGCGGGTCCAGTGGGTCAGGTTGGAGGTCGGGAAGCTGCCGTCACAGATCATGCCGACATGGGCCCCGCCATCAGACAGGCCGGGTACGGTGTCGCGGTGGCTGAGCATGGCGAAGCTCGGGTCCAGCGACCCGTCGGCGTAGTTGAGGAAGGGATGGTAGAGCATGCCCCGGCCGCCGTTGCCGAGCATCTGGTCGAGAGCCACCGCGTCGGGTGACAGGCCGCGCGCGGCGGCGATGGCCTGGACCGTGGCGTCCGCCGTCGGCTCATAGTCCGGCCGGTCGCCCATCAGGAACATGTTGTCCCAGGCGCGCAGGGCGCTGCCGGCGAAGGGGCCTTTGGGATCAAGCTCTTCCGACAGCAGCCGGTTGCGCACGGCTGGATCTCCAAGACGTTCAACGCGCTCGGCCAGAGGCAGATGGGCAATCTCGCGATAGGCCGCGTGCTGGCTGAAGGGGTTGAGGGTCAACTCGAGACCAAACAGCACGCCCACCGGCCGGCCACAGACCTGAGCCTTCATCGGCAGACCGGCGTCGACGGCGGCTTCCAGGGCTGAAAGCAGTTTCTTCCAGCTTTCAGGCCCCCGGGGACTCTGGACCAGAGAGAAGCTCAGCGGCCGGCCCGAGGCCTCGACCAGCCGGCGGAACATGGCGAACTCTTCCGCCGGATTCTGAAAGTCGGAGACGACCTGGAGCACGCCCTTGCCCGCCGCCTTCAGCCCCAGGGCGATGCCGGTCAACTCATCCTCGCCCGCCGTCAGGGTCGGGGTCGGCTGGCCGTCGCTGGTGCGGTGATTGAGGGTCCGCGAGGTGGTGAAGCCCAGGGCGCCGGCCTCGACGGCCTGCCGGGCGATGGCCGCCATGGCGGCGATATCGTCAGCGGTCGCCGGCTCGCGGTTGGCGCCGCGCTCGCCCATCACGAACACCCGCAGCGCCGCGTGCGGCAGCTGGGCGGCGATATCGATGTCGAACCGGCGCGCGCCGACGGCGTCGAGATAGTCGGGGAAACTTTCCCAGGTCCAGGGCAGGCCTTCGGTCAGGACCGGGAAGGGAATGTCCTCCACCCCCTCCATAAGCCGGATCAATCGATCGTGATCCTCGGGCTTGCAGGGGGCGAAACCGACACCGCAGTTGCCCATCACCGCCGTGGTGACGCCGTGTCCCGACGACGGCTGCATCCGCGAGTCCCAGGTCGCCTGGCCGTCATAGTGGGTGTGGATGTCGACAAACCCCGGCGTCACCAGACGCCCGGCGGCGTCGATCTCCTGGGTCCCTTCGGCAAGGCCCGGTCCGATGGCGGCGATGGCGCCGTCCCGCACGCCGATGTCGGCGACGAAAGGAGGCCCGCCCGAGCCATCGACGATCCTGCCGCCACGGATAACGAGATCAAATGCCCGCTCTGCCATGCTTCCATCCCTGACTTATCGTTGATCAGAAGGGTCGACCCGCCTGACGCGCGCGTCAAGCGTGACGGCGGTCGTCCCGTCAGGTTTACGCGCACGTGAACTTTTCCTTTTCGTCGTGTTCGCCTAGGGTCGCCGTCGACAATTCAAACTACTGTTTAAGAGCAAAAGGGAAAACGCCATGCGCGAAGCCGTCATCGTGTCCTACGCCCGCACCGGCCTCGCCAAGGCGGGTCGCGGCGGGTTCAACATCACCCCGCCCATGTCCATGGCCGCCCACGCCATCAAGCACGCCGTGGCCAAGTCCGGCGTCGAGCTGGACTTCGTCGAGGACTGCTACCTGGGCAACAACGCCCACGGCGCCGCCAACATCGGCCGTCTGGCCGCCCTGCTGGCCGGCATGCCGGTCAACACCGCCGGCTGCACCATCAACCGCTTCTGTTCGTCAGGCCTGCAGGCCATCGCCATGGGCGCCGACTACATCCGCGCCAGCGGCGGCGACTGCGTCGTGGCCGGCGGTGTGGAGAGCATCTCCATTCCCGGCGGCGGCATGGGCGGCGCCGGCACGGTCGACCCCCGCCTGATGGAAATCGCCCCGGCGATCTTCATGGCCATGATCGACACCGCCGACATCGTCGCCAAGCGCTACGGCGTCAGCCGTGAAGCCCAGGACGAGTACAGCCTGCAATCCCAGCAGCGCATGGCCGCGGCCCAGGCCGCCGGCCTGTTCGCCGACGAAATCGTGCCGATGGCCACCAAGATGAAGGTGGTCAACAAGGAAACCAAGGAAGAGACCATCGTCGACTACGTGGTCGACCGTGATGAGTGCAATCGTCCCGAAACCACGCTCGAAGGCCTGGCCAAACTCCAGCCGGTCCGGGGTGAGGGCAACTTCATCACCGCCGGCAACGCCAGCCAACTGTCGGACGGCGGCGCCGCCGTGGTGATCATGGAGGCCAAGGAAGCCGAGCGTCGCGGCCTCGAGCCGATGGGCCGTTTCGTGTCCTGGGCCGCCGCCGGTTGCGAACCCGACGAGATGGGCATCGGCCCGGTCTACGCCGTACCCAAACTGCTGAAGCGCCAGGGCCTGAAGATCGACGACATCGATCTGTGGGAACTCAACGAAGCCTTCGCCAGCCAGTGCCTGTACAGCCGCGACAAGCTGGGCATCGACCCCGACAAGTACAACGTCAACGGCGGCTCGATTTCGATCGGCCACCCCTTCGGCATGACCGGCGCGCGCTGCACCGGCCACCTGCTGCAGGAAGGCCGCCGCCGCAAAGCCAAATGGGGCGTTGTGACCATGTGCATCGGCGGCGGTCAGGGCGGCGCCGGCCTGTTCGAAATCTACAGCTGATCCCGCCAGGCCGGACTCTGTTTCCAGCCTGACCTTTGACTGAACAAGCAGCGGCCCCCGGGACCTTCCCGGGGGCCGCACTGCATTGGGGCGCAACCTTTGCTTTTGCGGTCCGTTAACCGATGGGGCGCGATAGTGGCCCCGTCGCGCCCCAAGGAGGATCGACCATGACCGTCAAAGTCGCCTTCGCCGCCGCCGCCGCTATCGCCGTCGGCATCGCCATGCTGCTGCCCGTGCCGCAAAATCACTCCCAGGCTAGGACGTCGTCGATCCCGACCCTGGACGTCGGACGGGGCTAACCGCCTCCGGCTACCCGGCAACGCTTCCCGGCAGGCTGTCCCGCCGCGCGCCGCAACCCTTCATCACCTTGCCATCGACCTTGACCTCCGCGGTGTAGGGATAGATCCGATCGCTCATGCCGTCCGAGCAGGCGCCTGGCGTGAGCGCCACGATCAGGCCCGCCTTGCCGGTCCCCGCGGTCCAGACGGCGCGACTGTTCCTGACCACCAGAACCGCCGCCTTCGCGGTGACGGCCTCATGATCGGGCCGGCTCAGCTTCAGATCGCCATTGCTGATTTCCACCGCCCAGAACGGTTCGGTTCCGATCAACAGGAAGTCGGCGCGGTATTCGCCGGCCGGGTCGACAGGAGGGGCGTCAGCGGGCGGCGCCGCCGATCCTCCGCCCGGCGCTTGCGGGCCACAGGCGGCCAGGAACAGAAAAGCAACGGCAGTCGTGATGATCAGTCGCACGGGACGCCTCCTCGACAGGACCGGATCAGGTTAGCCTTCTCGTCGATGAGTCGGAACGCCCCGCCCAGCTTCTATGAGTTTTTCGCCGGGGGCGGCATGGCCCGCCTCGGGCTTGGCGATCATTGGCGCTGCCTGTTCGCCAACGACTTCGACCCGATCAAGACCGCCACCTACCGCGCCAATTTCGACGACGCCGAAGCCCATTTTCATCAGGGCGACGTCTGGGCTGTCGAACCCGCCGACCTGCCAGGCAGGGCCGACCTCGCCTGGGCGTCCAGCCCCTGCCAGGATTTCAGCCTCGCCGGCGCGCGCGCCGGACTCGAGGGTGGACGGTCCTCCAGCTTCTTCGGTTTCTGGCGACTGATGGAGGCCCTGAACGGCGAGGGCCGGGCGCCCCGGACCATCGTCATCGAGAACGTCGTCGGCCTGCTGTCGTCGAATGGCGGCCGGGACTTCCAGGCGCTCTGCCGGGCGCTCGCCGATCAGGGCTACCATTTCGGGGCGCTGGAGATCGATGCGGCGGGGTTTGTGCCCCAATCCCGGCCCCGGGTTTTCGTCGTCGCCACCCGGTCGACGCCGCCCCCGCCCCTGACGGGCCGAGGCGCGTTTCACACCCGGTCGGTGCTTGAGGCCGAGGCGCGTCTTCCCGACGATCTCCGCGCGCTTTGGGTCTGGTGGCGACTGGCCGCCCCACCAACGCGCAACAGCCATCTGAGCGCGATGCTCGAACCCGACGAGACCGCAACCTGGCGACCGCCGGCGGAAACCGACCGGTTGCTCGATTTGATGGCCGCCGCCCACCTCGGGCGGCTGAACCAGGCGCGCCAGGCCGGTCGCGCCGTCGGCACGGTCTTCCGGCGCATGCGAGCCGGCGTCCAGCGCGCCGAGATTCGGCTGGACGGAGTCGCCGGCTGTCTGCGCACCCCGCGGGGCGGCTCGTCGCGCCAGACGGTGGTCGTGGCTACGGTGGACCGTGTTCGCTCCCGACTCCTGACCCCCCGTGAGGGCGCCCGCCTGATGGGCCTGCCCGACACCTACCAGCTGCCCCGGGGCGACACGGCCGCCTTCCATGTCGTCGGCGATGGCGTCGCGGTGCCGGTGGTGCGCTGGCTCGCGTCGCAACTGATCGAACCGCTGCTGGCGACGGTCGACACCGCCCTCGCCGCCGAATGAGCCGCTGACAACCCCGCTCCGGCTCTATAGTTTCGCCGGCTTAGGGCCGCCCAAACCGCCGGAGAGACTCCATGAGCAAGTACGACGCCGCCCGCTACAAGCGCGCCGGTCGCGGCAAGATCTTTGACTCGATCCTCGACACCATCGGCGACACGCCGCTGGTGCGTCTGCCCCGCCTCAGCGCCGAGCTGAAGCCGAAGGGCGAGGTGGTCGCCAAGCTCGAATTCTTCAATCCGATGAACTCGGTCAAGGACCGCATCGGCGTGTCCATGATCGAATGGATGGAGGCCGAGGGGGTGCTCAAGCCGGGCGGCCTGATTGTCGAGCCGACCAGCGGCAACACCGGCATCGCCCTGGCCTTCGTGGCTGCGGCGAAAGGCTATCCCCTGATCCTGGTCATGCCCGAGAGCATGTCGATGGAGCGGCGCAAGATGCTGCTGATCCTGGGCGCCAAGCTGGAGCTGACGCCTGCCGAAAAGGGCATGCGCGGCGCCGTCGAGCGGGCGCAGGAGCTGCTGAAGGAATACCCGGGCGCGGTAATGCCCCAGCAGTTCGAGAACGAGGCCAACCCCCTGATCCACCGGGTCTCGACGGCCGAGGAAATCTGGAACGACACCGACGGCAAGGTCGATGCCGTGGTCTCCGGCGTCGGCACGGGCGGCACGATCACCGGCGTCGGCCAGGTGCTGAAGGCCCGCAAGCCCTCGCTGAGAATGATCGCGGTCGAGCCGGAAGCCTCGCCGATCCTGTCGGGCGGCCAGCCGGGCGCCCACAAGATCCAGGGCATCGGCGCCGGCTTCGTGCCTGGCATCCTCGACCGGGGCGTCATCGACGACATCGTCAAGGTCAGCAATGACGACGCCTTCGCCATGGCCCGCAAATGCGCCGCCGTCGAAGGCCTGCCCGTGGGCATCTCGTCGGGCGCGGCCCTGACGGCGGCCTTCGATCTGGCGTCCCGGCCCGACTATGCTGGCAAGCTGATCGTGGCCATTATCCCCAGCTTCGCCGAACGCTACCTGTCGACGGCCCTGTTCGAGGGTCTGTAGCCAGGCGGATGACCGACGTCTTCGACCCGGCCGCCCGTTCAGCGGTCATGCGCCGGATCAAGAGTCGCGACACCGGTCCCGAGATGACCATTCGGCGCCTGCTGACGGCGCTGGGCGCCCGTTACCGACTCCATCGCAAGGACCTGCCGGGCAACCCGGACATCGTCATGCCGGGACGGCGGCTGGCGATCCAGGTTCACGGCTGTTTCTGGCACGGTCATGACTGTCCGCGCGGGGCCCGCGAACCCAAGGCCAATCACGACTACTGGATCGCCAAGGTCGCCCGCAACCGCGCCCGCGACACGCTCAATCAGGCGGCGCTCGAAGCCGCCGGCTGGCGGGTGGATACGATCTGGGAATGCGAGATGAAGGACAAGACCGCCCTACGGGACCGTCTCTCCGACCTGCTTGCCGCGGCGCCGGTCAGCCCGCCTTCGCGACGACAAGGCTGACGACAGCTTCGAGGGGCCGCGGTTCGGTCAGGGCCTTCTCCAGGGCGGCGTAGAGCTGCGCCGGCTCGATGGGCTTGGCGACATGGCCGTCCATGCCGGCCGCACGGCAGGCGTCCCAGTCCCGCGGCGTGGCCGAGGCGGTGATGGCGATGACCGGCGTGGTCTGGTTGGGGCCCGGCCGGGAGCGCAGCTGGCGGGTGGCTTCCCGACCATCCATGTCGGGCATGTAGACATCCATCAGGACGACATCGAAAACCTCGTCCGCAAGGCGGGCCAGCCCCTCTTCGGCCGAGGCGGCAGTTTCGGGCACGATGCCCAGCGGCGCCAGCACCAGACTGATGGCCTGGCGGTTGACGGCGTGATCGTCGACGACCAGCACCCGCGCCTCGACGGCCTCGGGCGCTTGGGCCGCCGCCGGCGCCTCTGTCGCGGGCAGGGTCAGATTCAACGCGAAAACCGCGCCTTCCCCCGATTCGCTGGCCGCCGTCAGATCACCGCCCATCAGTCGGGCCAGCTCGCGGCTGATGGCCAGGCCGAGACCCGAGCCGCCGTGCTTGCGCGCGGTGCCAGCCTCGAGCTGATCGAACGGCGTGAACAGGCGGGTCATCTGCTCGGCCGTCATGCCCGGCCCGGTGTCGGCCACGGCCAGGCAGAGGACGTAGCCGCCATCGGCGGACGGGGTCGCCGACAGCCTCAGGGTCACCGCGCCCGTGGCGGTGAACTTGATGGCGTTGGAAATCAGATTGTTGAGCACCTGGCGGATACGCGTGGGATCGCTCTGCACCCAGGCAGGCAGGCGCCGGGCGCCTTCGATCCGCAGCCGCAGGCCCTTGCCGCGGGCTTGGGGTCGCCACATGCGCACGACTTCGCAGACCATGGCCCTCAGATCAAAGGGCAGGGATTCGACCTCCATGCGCCCAACCTCGATCTTCGACAGGTCGAGGAGGTCGTCGAGCAGGGTCTGCATCATCTTGCCGGCCCCGCCGATCAGGCGGGCCTGGGCGCGCCCGGCGCCGGGCGAGGTGCGTTCCAGTTCAGCGGCGCCGGCCAGGATGGCGCTGATCGGCGTGCGCAGTTCATGACTGATGGCCGCCAGATAGGCGGACTTGGCCTCAACGGCGGCCTCCGCCTCGGTCCGGCGGCGCTCGGCTTCCTCGGCTGCCGCCTGGTGGCCGCGGCGCGCCTCCTCTGTGCTGATCCAGGCGCCGATGATGTTGAGCATGATCACGCCCACCGCCATCATCATCGCGGTCAGGACCGGACCGGCGATGCGGCCGTAGTCCAGCATCGGCATGACCAGCAGATAGAGCCCATAGGGCGTCGCTGACGCCGCGAAGGCGATACGCGAACCGCGACTGAGGGCGATCAGATTGATCATGGCGCTGGCGATCACCGCCACGCCGAGGGCCGGTCCATAGTCAGGCACGCCGATCCACAGCGCCACGGCCAGGCCGCCGAAAACCAGGGACCCGGGGAAAAACAGCGCCACGGCCAGATTGGCGGCCTCCCCCGGGGTCTGCGGCGGCTTGCTGAGCAGTCGGGGCGACGCCCAGGCTTCGAGGAGTTGCGAGCCGACATAGGCCGCCGACCAGATCCAGGCCATCCACCAGCCGAGCGCGAAATTCAGGACCGCCGCGACAAGCAGGGCCGTGCCGAGACGGACGGTCAGATGGCGCCGACGCGCCGCCGCTGACTCCGCCAAGCCAAACCTGTCCGTCTGTTCGCTGATCTGAATCACGTCGTCTCCCCGATCTCCCGGGGACGATGCAACGGCCGTCCCTAAGACTCAGTGAAAGAACGTCGATTTTTCAGAGGGTTAACGGCGAGTAAAGGGACCCGACGGGCGACCGGCCGCCTCTTTTCGCCGTTGTTGCACAGCCAATCAGGCTGATCAGGCCGTCGGTCCAGGGCGCGAAGCCCCGGCCCAGGCGCGAGCGGCGCATTTCTGGCTCTCGACAGCGTAGGCGCCGACGTCGTCGCGGCTGAAGCCGTAGGGGGTGGCGATCAGGTCGGTCATCTCTGCAGGGAGCCGTCCTTCTTGGTCTTGCCGCGGGGCGTTCGAACGGTGGCGTTGATAGAGGCGGCGGCCGTGGTGGCGTCCTCTTCAGGAGGCGGAAACGGGCGCGGCGATGACCACCTCGGCCTTGACCGAGTTGGCGATAAAGCAGTCGTCGTGAGAGGCGTGATGCAAGGCGTCGAGCTCCTGCGGTGTCGGCTGGCGGCCCTCGAAGACGATATGGGGACGCAGGGTGACTTTAGTCACCGCGTAGCGGCCTTCGCCGACCTTGCCCATGACCCCCTCGGCCTCGTCACGGTAGCTGGCGACCACGAAACCGGCGTGGCGCGCCTTGTCCAGGAACGTCAGCATGTGACAGGACGACAGAGCCGCGATCAGCATCTCTTCCGGGTCCGCCGCCGGCTCGACCGACCAGGGCGCCCGGACGATCGACGGAGACGCCGAACCGGGCACCGTGAGGCCGCCATCGAAGATCAGATCATGGGCGCGGCTGTAGTGGCCGATGGCGAAGTCCTCGCCGGGCTTGCCCGACCAGTCGATGGTGGCGGTGTGGCGGGCCATCAGAGCGTCCTTGCGATCAGCACCTTCATGATCTCGTTGGTGCCGCCGTAGATTCGCTGCACCCGGCTGTCGCGATACATGCGGGCGATGGGATATTCGGCCATGTAGCCGAAGCCGCCGAACAGCTGCAGGCAGCGGTCGATAATCTTGTTCTCGAGATCGGTCAGCCAGTATTTGGCCATCGAGGCGGTGGCGGCGTCGAGCTTGCCGGCCAGATGCTGCTCGATGCAGTGGTTGACGAACACCCGGCCGATCGTCGCCTCGGTCTTGCACTCGGCCAGCTCGAACTGGGTGTTCTGGAAGTCGATGATCTTCTTGCCGAAGGCCTGGCGGTCCTTGACGTAGTCGATGGTCAGGGACAGAGCGCGTTCGATGGTGGCGATGGCCTGGACGGCGATGTTGAGCCGCTCCTGGGGCAGCTGGCCCATCAGCTGGAAGAAGCCCTGGCCTTCGCTGCCGCCCAGCAGGTTGGCGGCCGGGACCCGAACCTCGTTGAAGAACAGCTCCGAGGTGTCGGCCGCCTCCTGACCCAGCTTGTCGAGATTACGACCGCGCTCAAAGCCCTGGACCTTGTCGGTCTCGACCACCAGCAGCGAGGTGCCGCGGGCGCCCTGGGTCGTGTCAGTCTTGCAGACGACGATAACCAGGTTGGCCGTCTGGCCGTTGGTGATGAAGGTCTTGGAGCCGTTGATGACGTACTCGTCGCCGTCCAGCCGGGCGGTGGTCTTGATGCCCTGCAGGTCCGACCCGGCGCCCGGCTCGGTCATGGCGATGGCGCTGACCAGTTCGCAGCTGGCCATCTTCGGCAGCCAGCGTTGTTTCTGCTCCTCGGTGCCGCACAGCAGGATGTAGGGCGCGACGATGGCGTTGTGCAGCGACAGGCCGAAGCCATCGACGCCCTTGGCGCCCAGCTGTTCCATGAGGATCACCTCATGGCGATAGTCGCCGCCCATGCCGCCGTATTCTTCGGGAATGCCCAGACAGGAGAGACCCGCCTCGGCCGATTCCGTCCAGAAGGCGCGCTCGACCACGCCGGCCTCACGCCATTGGGCGACGCGGGATTCGGGGGCCTTTTCCTCAAAGAAACGGCTGACCGCGTCCTCGAAGATGACAATGTCTTCCTCGGCCAGGAACGCGGGACGGTCGAGGTTGAGCGCCGCCATCAGAAGGCCTCCGCGGGCAGGGCCATCATCGTGGCGGAACCAGTCTTGAGTTTGGCGAGGTGCCCGCCGGCTTCCGGCAGGATGCGCTCGAGGAAATACTGCCCGACCATCAGCTTGCTGGCGTAGAAGGGATCGGTGTCGCCGCCGGCGATCTTGGCCTGGGCCACCCTGGCCATCAGCGCCCACATGTAGGCCAGACCGGTGATGCCAAAGAGGTGCATGTAGTCGGTCGAGGCGGCGCCGGCGTTGTCGGGATTGGCCAGGCCATTCTGCATCAGCCACATCGTGCCGTCCTGGAGCTGGGCCTTGGCCTCGGCCAGCCCGTCAAGATAGGGCTTCAGTTCGGCGTCCCCGCTATGCTCTTCGACGTAGCCGTCGATCTCGGCGAAGAAACTCATGATTGCGCGCCCACCCTTGGCGGCCAGTTTGCGACCCACAAGGTCAAGCGCCTGGATGCCGTTGGTGCCCTCGTAGATCAGGGCGATACGGCAATCGCGCAGGTACTGGCTGGCCGGGAAATGTTCGGTGAAGCCGCTGCCGCCGTGCACCTGCATGCCGTCGACGCAGGCCTTGAAACCCTTGTCGGTCAGGTAGCCTTTGAGCACCGGGGTCAGCAGACCCATGTAGTCGTCGGCCTTCTGACGGACGGCCTCATCGGGATGACCATGGGCCAGATCGCCATGCAGCGCCGTCCAGAACAGAAAGGCGCGGCCGCCCTCGATGAGCGCGCGGCTGTCGAGCAGCATTCGGCGGACGTCGGGATGGACGATGATCGGGTCGGCCGGACCGTCGGGGTTCTTGGGACCGGTCAGGGAGCGCCCTTGCAGACGGTCCTTGGCGAAATCGCGGGCGGCCTGGTAGGCGGCCTCGCCCTGGGCGATGCCCTGCAGGCCCACACCGATGCGGGCCTCGTTCATCATCACGAACATCAGCTTCAGGCCGCTGTTCTCTTCGCCGATCAGCCAGCCCTTGGCGTCCTCGTACTGCATGACGCAGGTGGCGTTGCCGTGGATCCCCATCTTCTCTTCGAGGCCGACGCATTTGGCGCCCTCGTTGCGTGGGCCGACCGAGCCGTCGGGGTTGGGCAGGAATTTGGGCACGATGAACAGGCTGATGCCCTTCACCCCCGCCGGCGCGCCCTCGATGCGGGCCAGAACCAGATGGACGATGTTGTCGGCCATGTCGTGTTCGCCGGCGCTGATCCATATCTTCTGGCCGCTGATCCGATAGCTGCCGTCGGCCTCGGGAACCGCCTTGGTGCGCAGCAGGCCCAGATCCGTGCCGCAATGCGGCTCGGTGAGGTTCATCGTCCCGGTCCATTCGCCGGAGACCATCTTGGGCAGGTAGGTGTTTTTCTGCTCGTCCGAGCCGCCCGTATGGATGGCCGAATAGGCGCCGTGCGCCAGACCCGGATACATCGAGAACGCCATGTTGGCCGAGCTCGACATCTCGCTGAACGACAGATTGACCACATGCGGCAGGCCCTGACCGCCATAGGCGGGGTCAGAGCCAAGGCCCGTCCAGCCGCCGGCGCAGAGCATCTTGTAGGCTTCCTTGAAGCCGTCCGGCGTCTTGACGGTGAAGTCGGGGCTCCATTTGCAGCCCTGTTTGTCGCCGACCGAATTGAGGGGCGCGAGCACCTCGCCGGTGAACCTCGCCGCCTCCTCGATGATCTGTTCGACGACATCCATCGAGGCGTCCGCGAAGGCGGGCAGGTTGGAATAACGGTCGATCTCCAGCACGTCGCGCAGGAGGAAAACGTGTTCGCGGGCCGGCGGCTGATAGGCCATGGGCGCTCCGTTGGTTCTAGGTTCTGGTCAGGCGGTCAGCCTATTTGGCGGCGACCGGTTCGGCGTGGCCGTCGAGGCGCGCACGCAGCATCTGATCATAGTCGGCCGCCTTCGGCAGCAGGTCCGGCCGTTTGTCGGCCAGATGCTTTTCGAGGCGTTCGCAAGCGGTGCGGAGTTCGCTGATGGCGCCGTCGATATCCTCGCGCTGCTGCTCGAGATCGACGATCTTCTCGCGGAATTTTTTGAGGGAATGGGCGTTCTGGACCATGACCTCGTCCTCTTCGCCATACAGCTCGAGGATCTCCCGGATCTCCTGCAGCGACAGCCCGACCCGCTTGCCGCGCAGGATCAGGATCAGCCGGGCGCGATCCTTGTAGGAATAGACCCGGTTCATGCCGTCGCGAGCGGGTGTGAGAAGGCCCTTGTCCTCATAGAAGCGCAACGCCCGGGGCGTGGCCTTGAATTCGGTGCAGAGCTGGCGAATCGAGAAGGTGCGCTCAGGGCGCCGCAGTTCGGTTGGCATTGTTTCCTCCCGTGCCTCCGATTTATCCGTCAAATCTATATGCCCTTTACGTCAACGTCAAGGCTCGCGGCGCATGGAGTATTTACCATAGATTGTATCCTTGTATTTTCGCCTCCGGCGTGATTTTGTTCCAGCCGCATTAAGGGTGCTGGAATGGACAGACGCTCGATCGCCTCGGTAATAGCCGAGGACCTTTTTGACGCTGAAGGCGCGGTGGACGTCGCCCTGGCGAAAGCCGCTGGGCTGATGCGCAGATTGGTCGCGGCGCGCCGTCAGTTGGGGTTGCCGATAGGGACGGGGGAACCTGTCCTTCGCCGCGCCACCGCCACAGTGGAAGCCCTTGGCGTCGCCCAGCGGGAAATCGCCAGACTCCATGGCGAACTGGACGGGTTGCGCCTCAGCCTGGGGCTGCCTGACCTGGGCTTTGGACCGCTCGTCAAACCTCCGGCCGCGCGGTCTGATGCGTTTGCTGTCGATTGAAGCATCGACCTTGTTGGCTTTCGGCCTGCTTCTGGCTGTGGCGGTCATCGGCGCCCTGGTCCGGGGCGGGCCGGTCGAGCGGCGGGGCGCCGCCCTGTTCTCCGCCGCCTGGGTCACGTCCCTGGGCGCCCAGGCCCTGTCAGGGTCTCCTTCGCCCGGCCTCTGGCTACCAATTATCGACGCGACAGTGCTGGCAGGCCTCGCAAACCTGGCTTGGCGATCGCCGCGGCCTTGGCCAGTCTACGCCTGCGGCTTTCAGCTGCTGGCCCTGGCCGGCGACATCGCCAAATGGGTGGAGGCCGACCTGGATGTCCGGCTGCATCTAACCCTGCTCGCGGTTATGGCCTTCGGCGCCGTGGCCGCCCTGGCGATTGGGGCCTGGTTTCCTCCGAAGACCGCCCGGGAATAGATTTACTTTCCTAGTGTTATGGATTATTTTCCTTTCCATGGCCCGCCCATCCCACGCCCAGATCTGGAACGCCATCGACCTGCTGGCCGCGCGGTTTGACATGACCGCGTCAGCGCTGGCCAAGGTCGCGGGCCTCGATCCAACCAGTTTCAACCGCTCCAAACGCACCTCGAACGACGCCGACGCCCGCCCGCGATGGCCGTCGACCGAAAGCCTGTCCAAGGTGCTGGATGCGACAGGGGTGTCTTTCGCCGAGTTCGCCGCCCTCGCCGAAGGCGGTGGCGGCGCGCCGCGGGGCGTGCCTCTGATCGGGTTCGCCCAGGCCGGCGATGACGGCTTCTTCGACGACGCCGGCTTCCCCGTCGGCCAGGGCTGGGACGAGATCGATTTCCCCGGCCTGGCCCGCGAGGGGGTCTATGCGCTGGAGATCAGCGGCGATTCCATGGCTCCGGTCTACCGCGAAGGCGACCGCATCGTCGTCGATCCCGCCGGCGCCGAGCCGCGCCGCGGCGACCGGGTGGTGGTCAAGACCACGCAGGGGGAAGTGATGGCCAAGGAACTGGCGCGCATCACCGGCAAGGCAATCGAGCTCAAGTCGCTCAATCCCGACTACCCCGGACGGACCCTCGAACGGAAGGACGTCGCCTGGATCGCCCGCATCCTCTGGGCCAGCCAGTAGCCGTCAGTCGGCCATCAGTTTGCCGGCCAGGCCGTCCTCGATCAGGGCGATGGTTCTGTCGAGACCGAAGATGGCCGCGAACGAGCCGAAGCGTGGCCCCTGGCTCTGGCCCAGCAACACCTCATAGAGCCCCTGGAACCAGGCGCGCAGCGGGTCGAACCCATGCGCCTTGCCGGCCTCGTAGACTTCGTACTGGATCAGCTCGGCGTCCTGACAGCCGGCCGGCAGGGCCCGGAAGCGGGTCAGCAGGTCTTCCATCGCCGCCCGTTCCTGGTCGGTCGCCGCCCGGAACGCCTTGGTCGGCGCCACGAAGTCCTCGTAATAGTTCATCGCATAGCCGACCAGCCGGTCGAGCAGCGGTTCGCTTTCCGGCGTCGCGCCGGGAATGTAGCGGGTCAGGAAGCCCCACAGGACGTCGCGGTCCGAGGCGTTGCCGGCCGAGACCAGGTTCAGCATCAGCGAGAACGAGACCGGCGACCCGGTCTCCGGCGGCTGGCCCATGTGCACGTGCCAGGCGGGGTTGTTGAGGTCCGGCGCGTTGCCGCCCTCGGCCCGCTTGCGGTTGAAGGCGTCGAGCTGCTGCAGATACTCGTCGGTGGCCTTGGGGATGACGTCGAAATAGAGCTTCTTGGCCGATTTCGGCGACTGGAACATGTAGTAGGCCAGGCTCTCGGGCGCGCCGTAGCGCAGCCACTCGTCCATGGTCAGGCCGTTGCCCTTGGTCTTGGAGATCTTCTGGTTGTTCTCGTCCATGAAGAGCTCGTAGTTGAACCCCTCCGGCGGCGTTCCGCCGAGCACCTTGCAGACCTGGTTGGAGAGACGGACGCTGTCGATCAGGTCCTTGCCGCTCATCTCGTAGTCGACGCCCAGCGCCGTCCAGCGCATGGCCCAGTCCGGCCGCCACTGCATCTTCACGCCGCCGCCGGTGACCAGCACCTCGGTCAGTTCGCCATCCTCGTCACGGAAGGTGATGGCGCCCCGCTCGAGGTTGCGCTCGAGGGTGGGAACCTGCAGCACCTTGCCCGTCTTGGGGCTGATCGGCAGGAACGGCGAATAGGTGGCCCGCCGCTCTTCGCCGAGGCTCGGCAGCATGATCTTCTGGATGGCGTCGAACCGCTCCAGCGCGGTCAGCAGCGTCGCGTCGAACCGGCCGCCGCGATAGCAGTCGGTCGACGACACGAACTCATAGTCGAAGCCGAAACCGTCAAGGAAGGCGCGCAGCCGGGCGTTATTGTGATGGCCGAAGCTCTCATGCTCGCCGAACGGGTCGCGGACCACGGTCAGGGGCTTGTCGAGATCCTGCAGCAGCAGTTCGCCGTTGGGGACGTTGGGCGGAACCTTGCGCAGGCCGTCCATGTCGTCGCTGAACGAGATCAGCCGGGTCGGGATGGCGTCGTCGACCAGGGCGCGGAAGGCCATCCGCACCATCGTCGTGCGAGCCACTTCGCCGAAGGTGCCCATATGCGGCAGGCCTGACGGACCGTAGCCGGTTTCCAGCACCACCGGGCGCTGCAGGGCTTCGAAGGTCCTGAACGCCTCATCGGCCTTGCCGGAATTGATCAGCACCGAAGCCAGGTCGCGCTCGGCGTCGCTCAGCCGCAGGCGCAGGACCCGGGCCAGCAGATTGCGCGCCTGCTCGAACGGCCAGGCTTTGGCTTCGCGGGCGGTATGGGAAAGGCCTTCAAACATGGTTCGGCGTTGTAGGAGAAATGGCCGCCGGGTCAATGGAGCCGCGATCAACTCGCCTGCAAGGCGTGCAATTTCCAGCCAACGGGTTCAGACTTCCAGCATCTGATCCGGGGGGACAAAGATATGCTGGAACTGCCCATTACATCCATTCTGACCGGCGCCGCGGCGATCATGCTGGTGACGCTCAGCCTGCCGATCGCGTTGCGGCGGCGAAAGCTCAGGCTCGGCGCCGGCGACGGCGGTGATCAGGCTTTCAACAGGCTGATCCGGGCCCAGGCCAATTTCATCGAATATACGCCGATCGCCCTGATCGCCATCGGCCTGGCGGAACTGGCGGGTCAGCCGCAGGCTGTCGTCAGCGGCCTGGCCGCGGGACTGGCCGCGGGACGACTGCTGCACGCCTTTGGTCTGATCACCAACGTCATGGTCGCCCGGGCGCTCGGCGCGGTGCTGACCTTCGCGACCCTGTTGGCGGCCGGGGGCCTGCTACTGGCCGGGCCGATCGGCCTGATCTGAGCCCTGCCGCCGCACTGGCAGTGCGCTAGGCGGGCGCGGAAACCGGGTCAATAACCTCGACGTCATCGCCGGGTCGGTGCAGCACCGCCGCCGCGCCAAGGTCGCCGGTGACATTGCCCATCGTCCGGAAGATGTCGGGGATCACCTCGACGGCCAGAAGGATCGGCAGCAGGTCGATGGGCACGCCCAGGGCGATGCAGATCGGCACCATACTGGCCAGGAAGGACACCTGGCCGGGCAGGCCGACCGAGCCGACGCTGATGGTGAAGGCCACGGCGATCGCCCCGATCATCTGCGGCAGGCCCGGCTGGATGCCGTACAGATGGGCGATGAAATAGGCCACCCCGAGGTTGGCCACCGGCCCGGTCAGACGGAACACCGCCACCGCCAGCGGCAGCACTAGGCCGGTGACCCTGGGCGGGATATGCAGATCGTCCTGGGCGCGCTCCAGCATGGCCGGCAGACAGGCCAGCGACGACTGGGTGCTGAAGGCCAGCGCCTGAACCGGCAGGGCGGCGCGGGCGAAGGCGCTCAGCGACACGCCGCGCCTCAGGGCCACCACCACGTAGGGCAGGATGGCGATGCTGGCGGTGATCAGCGAGACGATGACCACATACTGGGCGATCGCCCCGACCGCCGACAGTCCGGCCCGCAGCCCGACGCCCAGGCTCAGGGCGAAGACCCCCAGCGGCGCGGCCCACAGCACCCAGCGGACGATGACGATCATGGTGTCGGCCACCGCGCTGAACAGTTCGATGATCACGGTCCGGCGCGCCGCCGTCAGCCGGGTGGCGGCCAGTCCGAAGAACATGCCGAACACCACCAGCGGCAGCATGGCGCTCTCGGCGGCGGCCTGGATCGGATTAGACGGGGCGATGGTCTTGAGCCAGTCGGCCAGGCCGGGAACCGGAACATCGGCGAGATTCACGCCCCCGGCGCCGGCCCGCAGAGCAGCGGCGGCGGTCGGGTCCACCGGCCACAGGGCCAGCGCGCCCTGGGTCGCCAGAGTGCCATAGACGGCGGCGATCAGCATCCCGGCCGAGAACAGCAGAATGGCCCGCGCCGCCAGCCGTCCGGTCGCCGCCGCGTCGGCGACCCGCACGATGCCGGTGACCAGCAGGCAGAAGACCAGCGGCACGATGGTCATGCGCAGCAGGTTCAGCCACAGGCCGCCGAGCGCCTCGACGATCCCGGCCGCCGATATGAGTTCGGTGTTATCGATGGCATGGCAGGCCGCGCCCGCCGCCAGGCCGGCGACCAGGGCCAGCAGCACGCGGGCGGCGAGGGATCGGAACATGCGGCGTCTCCAAGGTGGGCGTCGTGGCAAGCCTAGACAGTTCAAGAGGTATTGTAAGGCCCGCCTCCCGCCGATTGCCTGGCGCCACCCGCTGGTTTTAGGGTGAGGCGATGCATGCAATTCCCGACCTGCCGCGCCCGCCGCTCATCGAAGCACTGCTGCCCGGCCGCACCGTCGATCTTGAGCGCGCCGACTTCTCGCGCCACGGCCTGGACCTCTGGCGCGCGATCGGTTCGACCGCGGACCTCTGGTACGGCATCCCGTCGGGCCCCTTCGATACAGAAGCCGCCTTTCTGAGCTGGCTGGCCGACCGGCTTGGCCGCGACGAACAGCGCGCCTGGGCCATCATCGACAAGATCGGGCCCGGGCGCCGGGCCGTTGGACTGTTCTTCCTGCTGCAGATCAGGCCCGACATGGGGACAGCCGAGATCGGGCTGGTCTACGGGCCGGCGCTGAGCCGGACGATCGGCGGCACCGAGGGCGTCTACCTGCTCTCGCGCTATGTCCTGGAGACCAGCGGCTACCGGCGACTGGAGTGGCGGTGCGGCCCCGACAATCCAGCCTCGGGCCGGGCCGCCCATCGATATGGCTTCACCTATGAGGGCTGCCTGCGTCAGACCTATTGGTTGAAGGACCGAAACTGGGACACGGAGATCTATGCCCTCCTCGACAGCGAGTGGCCCGCGGTCGGGGCGAGGCTCGCCGCCTGGCTGGCGCCGGAGAATTTCGACGAGGACGGCCGGCAGATCCGCGCCCTGGCCGAGATCAGCTGAAACCGGCGAACAGGCGCCGCGCCTCGTCCCAGGAGCCGACGAGGTGATCGGCGCCGGCCTCGGCGAGGCGGACAGCGGCCGCCTCGTCCATATGTCCACCGCCCGAAAAGCCCCAGACCGTCATGCCGGCGGCCCGGGCCGAAGCGACGCCGTTGACGCTGTCTTCGATGGCCAGACAGGCGGTCGGTTCGACATTCAACGCGCGGGCCGCGTGCAGGAAGATGTCCGGGTGGGGCTTTCCCCGGTCGACGAGATCCGCCGAATAGACATGGGGATCAAAGGTATCGAGGAGACCGGTCAGCCTTAGCTTTTCGCGCAGGAAGTCGGCCCCTGAGGAACTGGCGACCGCCTTGGGCAGGGCCAACGCCTGAACCGCCGCGCCGCAGCCGGCCACCGCCGTGAGCCGGGTCTGGCAGGCGGCCCACCGTTGATCCCTGGCCTTGTCCAGGAAGTCCTCGGGCAGAGGCCGGCCCGTCCGCGCCTTGGCCTCAAGCTGCAGGGCGGCGTGATAGGCGGCGTCGTTCAGGCCAAGAAAGCGTCGATTGTAGTCGGCCGGGGCGAAGACCAGGCCGCAGTCAGTCAACAGACTGATCTCGACCTCGATAGCGAGAATTTCGGAGTCCACCAGGACCCCGTCACAGTCGAAGATCACGGCGCGGGGCGTGGACATGGCCCCACATACCAAAAAGACCTCCCGGCTCGGAAGGTCTCAGGTCGTCAACTAAGGTTTCGGATTGTTCGGCCGCTGCGCTCCGCCGGGCCGGGATTCGGGGGGAAGGGACCCGGCGGAGCTATGCGGCGCCGATCACAGACCGGCGACGCTGACGGCGCCGAAATTGAAGGCGGCGACGATGATAAGCAACGGAAGCACGGCCAGGGCGAGGCTGGCGAGGTTGCTGATCTGATTCACTGAATTGTTCATCGGGTATCCCCTTTAGGATCTGAGCGAGCGCGAGAACCGCGTCCGGTGATCAGGGGTATAGAAGACGAAACTCGGGAATACCCGTTAAGTCCGCGTCATGACGCCTTTTTAAGCTAATGACTAAGTTGTAAGAACATTACAGCCAAGTAACGATTGGAAATAAACTTATCCCTCGTCGGCGGTCGGGGTCACCAGGAAATGGCCGCGCAGGGCGGCGATCGGCGCGGAACGCCGGTCCTGCCAGGCTTCGACGTGGACGTTGGCGATCCGCCGGCCGACCTTCTTGATCTCGGCGCGCGCGTAGGTGGTCAGGGGCCGGCCGGACCGGAGGTACTCGATGGACACATCGATCACCCGCGGCTGCCTGGCCTGGCCCTCGGTGACCAGCAGCTGGGCCAGGGCGGTCATTTCCATGAAGGCCCCCAGGACGCCGCCATGAATGGCCGGCAGAACGGGGTTTCCGACCAGATGCTGGCCGAAGGGCAGGATGGCAGTCATCTCATCGCCGGCCAGCTCAATGCGCAGGCCCAGGAACTGGGCATAGGGAATCCGGGCCAGGGTCGCCTGGACGGTTTCGGCAAGATCGCTCATGTCGCCGCCCTGGTCTTCGCATTGGCGCCAGGCCGACGGCCGCCGCTGGAATTGAGCATGAAGGCCGCCTGGGCCGCCGCCACGGGGTCATCGGGATCGGCGTCGTAGGCCACCGCCCGCACGAAGGCGACCGAGCGGGTCACCTTGTAGCAGAAGGCCTTGGCATAGATGTCCTTGCCCGGCTCGGCGGGCCGCATGTAGTCGATGCGGAGATCAAGGGTGGCGATGACCTTGAACTCCTCCATGGCCGCATGCACGGCCTGGCCGCAGGCCTGGTCCAGCAGGGCGGTGACCACCCCGCCGGCGATGACGCCTGTTTCAGGATCGCCGATCAGCTTTTCATTGTAGGGCGCGAACAGGACCGCCCCGTCCCGGTCGAGCGAGAGGGTTTTCATCCCCAGCGCCGCGGCGTGAGGCGTGCCCTCATTCATTCGCGAGGCCACGCCCTTCATCATCTCAAGATAGTCGCTCATGCGCCGGTTATAGCCGTCGCCTTGGCCATGACCAGAGTCAGCCTGTCGTGGCCCGCCAGGCGACATAGGCCGCCGTGGTCAGGACCAGGGCCGCGAACAGCCGCCGGGCCAGCGGCGCGCGGCTGGCCAGGGCCCGGCTGGCTGGAAGTCCCGCCAGCGTTCCCACGCCGCCGCCCAGGACCAGGGCCAGGAAGATCGGCCAGTCCACCAGCCCCGACAGGGCGTAGCTGGCGCTGGTGGCGGCTCCAAACAGCACCACCGACACCAGGGAGCTGGCGGCGGCGTTGGCCAGGGTCATGCCGGTGGCGGCCATCAGGCCCGGTGCGATCAGGAATCCGCCGCCGATGCCAAAGAACCCGGCCGCCAGACCCGTCGCCAGGCCGACCGGGGCGAGCTTGATGGTCATGCCAGGCGTCAGGTGAACCGCCGGATCGCCCTCGCCCTTCTTGGGCAGCAGCATGGTGATGGCCACCACGGCCATGGCCAGGGCGAACCACAGCAGCAGCTTGGCCCCGTCCATCTGTTTGGCCAGATGAGCGCCCAGCAGGGCGCCGCTCAGTCCGACGCCGCCAAAGACCAGGGCGCAGGGCCATTTGACCCTGCCCGCCCGGGCCTGGGCGATCAGGCCGCCCAGGGCGTTGACCGCCACCGCCGCCGCCGAGGTGCCGATGGCGACGTGGGTGTCGCGGATTCCCACCACATAGAGCAGCAGCGGCGTCGCCAGCACCGACCCGCCGCCACCGAACACCGAAAGCAGAAAGGCGATCAGGGCACCGCCACCGAGGGCGGCCGCCATGGGCCAGAGATCGTGGGTCATGACGCATCCTCGTGCGACGGGGGACAGAAGATGCCGGCGAGCGTGGCCACCACCTTCACGGCGGCGGGATCAGCGATACGGTAGTGGATAACCTGGCCCTCGCGACGGGTCGTCACGATCCCGCCTTCGCGAAGCACGGCGAGATGTTGGGACAGCGCCGACTGTGACAGCCCGACCCGGGACAACAGATCCCCCACCGACATTTCGCGCTGGGTCAGCTGGCACAGGATCATCAGCCGCCGCTCATTGCCGAGCGCCTGCAGCAACTTTGCCGCCTGGGGGGCGTTGGCTTCGATGAGGGCGGCGTCGATGTTGGCGGCGGCGGGCATGACCCCAATATATTAGTTGATTCTAATTTAGCAATAGATTATATATGGATCCACTCATCCCCTTGCCGACAAGGAGACGCCGACCATGACCGCCCACGTACAGGCCTTCTTCGACGAGGCCACCAACACCGTGACCTATCTGGTCAGCGACCCCGCGACCACGGCGGCGGCGGTGATCGACCCCGTGCTGGATTTCGATCCCAAGGCGGCGCGCATTTCGACCGTCTCGGCCGACGCGGTCATGGCGGCGGTGACCGCCCAGGGCCTGGACCTGAAATGGATCCTGGAAACACACGCCCACGCCGATCACCTGTCCGGCGCTGACCATATCCGCGCCCGGACCGGCGCGAAGGTGGTCATCGGCGCCGAGATCACCACGGTTCAGAAGACCTTCGGCGACATGTTCGAGACCGAGGCCAGCGAACGGGTCTTTGACCGCCTGCTGCTGGAGGATGAGACCCTGCCCCTCGGCGAGCTGACCATCCGGGTCATGCGGACGCCCGGCCATACGCCGGCCTGTGTCACCTATCTGATCGGCGACGCCGCCTTTGTCGGCGACACGCTGTTCATGCCCGACTACGGCACCGCGCGGGCCGACTTCCCCGGCGGCGACGCCGCGACCCTCTATCGGTCGATCCGGAAAATTCTGGCCCTGCCGCCTGAGACCCGCATCTTCGTCTGTCACGACTATCTGCCCGCGGGCCGCGACGCCTATGCCTGGGAGACGACCGTGGCCGAGCAGCGGGCCAAAAACATCCATGTCCATGACGGCGTCAGCGAGGCCGAGTTCGTCGCCATGCGGCAGGCCCGCGACGCCACCCTGGCGGCGCCGACCCTGATCCTGCCGTCGCTACAGGTGAACATCCAGGCCGGCGCCCTGCCGAAGGCCTCGGACAAGGGCCGGATCTTCCTGAAGCTGCCGGTCAACGCGATCTGAGGCCGCGGCCTAGCCGTTGAAGCCGCGGACAGCGGCGATGATCTGGGCCTGGGTCGCCTCGTCCATATAGGGGTGCATGGGCAGGGCCAGCACCGTGCCGGCCTTGGCCTCGGTCACCGGCAGGCCGCCGGCGCCGCGCGGGAAGTGGGCGTAGGGCGCCTGCACATGCATCGGCACCGGATAGTAGACCGCCGTCGGCACGCCCTGGGTCTTCAGGTGGGCGGCCAGACCGTCGCGGTCCGCATGCTCGATGACATACTGGGCCCAGACCGAAACCCCGCCGTCGATCACGCCGGGGGTGGCCAGGACCTTGCCCTTGAGACCGTCGGCATAGCGGTCGGCCACGACCTGACGCAGGGCGATTTCTTCGGAGAAGATGGCCAGCTTCTCGATCAGGACGGCGGCCTGGATCGTGTCGAGCCGCGAGTTCATGCCGATGCGGGCGTTGAGGTATTTGGTCTCGTGCTCGAACGTGCGGCCGACGAGATCCTGGGCCACCGCCTTGCCGTGGACGCGGTAGCTGTCCATCAGATCCCAGAGCGCCGCGTCGTTGGTCAGCACCGCGCCGCCATCGCCGTAGCAGCCCAGCGGCTTGGCCGGGAAGAAGCTGGTGGTGGTGACATCCGCCCAGTGCAGCGGATGCTTGCCGTTCAGCGTGCAGCCAAAGCCCTGGGCGCTGTCGGAGATCAGCTTGAGCCCGTATCGATCGCAGATGGCGCGCAGGGCTGGATAGTCAGCCGGCTGACCGAACAGGTCGACGGCGATGACCACCGCCGGCTTGAGCTTGCCTTCGGCCTTCACCGCCAGGATGGCGGCTTCCAGCTTGGCCGGGTCGAGATTGAAGGTGTCGGGCAGGATGTCGACGAACACCGGCGTGGCCTCGACCCAGGGCACGACCTCGGGGGTCGCGGCGAAGGTGAAGGAGGGGCAGAACACGGCGTCTCCCGCCCCGATGCCCCAGGCCATCAGCGGCAGGGCGATGGCGTCGGTGCCGTTGCCACAGCTGAGGGCCAGCTTCGCCTGCCCGAACTCGGCCAGTCGGGCTTCGAACTCCCGCACCTCCGGGCCCATGACGTAGCCGCCATGGTCGAGGACGCGGCCGATAGCGGCGTCGATGCGGTCACGGATGCGGCGCTGCTGCGCGGCGAGGTCGATGAAAGCGATGCTCATGGCGCGCCCATACGCGCGTGGGGTCCAAACGGCGACACAAACCCTGTAACCGGATGTTTCGCCTGATACTGTCAGGAACACGTTTGGCGGGCGCCGCGTTGGTTCTGCCCAGACCCCAGGAGCTACATGACCCTACCCGAGCAGATCGACCCCCGCCTGCAGCAGGCGCTGACCGGCGCGGACTCCCTAGTGAATAAATTCACCAGCGCGGCAGGCGACCTGGCGATCAACCTGACCGTAGCCATCATCATCCTGGCGGTCACCGCCTGGGCGGCGGGCTGGCTGTCCGGGGTGGTGAAGCGAAGCATCGCCCGGTTATCGGGCCTGACCTCGGGCGACGCGACCCTGCGGATGTTCGCCGGATCCGCGGTCCGTTACGGTGTCTGGATTGTCGGCTTCATCGCCGTCCTGCAGCAGCTCGGCGTCCAGGCCACTTCGATTATCGCCGTGCTCGGCGCCGCCTCCCTGGCCATCGGCCTGGCCATGCAGGGGGCGCTGTCCAACGTCGCCGCCGGCGTCATGCTGCTGATCCTGCGCCCCTATCGCGTCGGCGACGTCGTCGAGATCAGCAGCCATCTCGGCACGGTCAAGGCCCTGGACCTGTTCACCACCGAGCTCACCGCACTCGACGGCCTGAAGGTGGTCGTTCCCAACGGCAAGGTGTTCGGCGAGCTGATCATCAACTACTCGAGCCCCGCTGTCCGCCGCATGGAGATCACCATCGGCATCGATTACGACGACAATATCCAGACGGCGCTGGACGTCATGCTCGACGCCGCCCGGGCCGACCCGCGCATCCTCGCCGATCCGGAGCCCTGGTCGCGCTGCACCGGCTTTGGCGATTCAGCAATCAACATCACGCTGCGAGCCTGGGCGCCGCTGGAGGATTACTGGGATGCCTATCACGGCATGTTCCCGGTGCTGAAGGCGCGGTTCGACGCCGCCGGCCTGTCGATCCCCTATCCCCATCAGGTCAATGTCGAGAAGACGAACCTGACGCCGGCAGCCAAGCCGGCCAAGGCAGGAAAGAGCCCCAAGGCGACCTAGGTCGGCGCGGCCCTGTTCGTCAGACGCGCCAGCTCCGACGCCACCAGGGCTTCCAGATCGCCGCCACGGTAGAAGACGCCGCGCACGCCGGCGCGACGCGCCGCCTCCATGTCCGACGGTTTGTCGCCGATCATGACCGCGTCACCCGCGGCCACACCGAAATCCGCCAGGGCCCGAACCAGCATGCCGGGGTTGGGCTTTCGGTCGGGGTGATCAGCGAAGCGATAGCGGGCCTCGGCCGCGTCCTCATGGAAGGGACAGAAGTAGACGCCGTCCATTCGACCGCCCGCGGCGCCCAGCTGTCGCAGCATTTCGGCGTGGAAGGCCTCCATGTCCGCCTCGGCGTAGTAGCCCCGGCCGATGCCTGACTGGTTGGTCGCGATCACCGCCACGCCGCCCGCCGCATTGACCCGCACCACGGCCGCCCTGGCGCCGGGTATCCACTCCAGTTTTTCGGGTTCGAAGTCGTAGCCGTGATCGACGTTGAGCACGCCGTCGCGATCGAAGATCACCATGAACTTGCGCGAGGACTCGGCCATGGCCCTGCATAACACCCGCTCATCGCCGCGAAAGCGGGGACAGGGGCTTTTTTCCTGACAGCACGGCTCTGAACGCTAAAACACCCGGGTCAGCGCCTTTGCGGGGACGAGCGGAGAAGAGCGTGTCCACACCGGCTGAAGTCCATGCCCTGAACACGCGCCTGAAGGCGTGGCTGTTCGACCATGCCTTGCCCCTGTGGTGGGAAGTCGGTTTCGACCGCGACAAGGGCGGCTGTTTCGAAAAAATCGACCAGGACGGCAAGGCTGTCGAAGGCCCGCGCCGAGCGCGCGTGGCGGCCCGGCAAGCCTGGGTCTACGCCTGCGCCGGCCGGCTCGGCTGGACCGGCCCCTGGCGCGAGGCGCGCGATCACGCCCTGGCCGCCCTGACCGGTCCGTTCGCGCGCGGCGACGGTCTGTACCGCATCCTGGTCGCGGCCGACGGCGCGCCTCTGGACGAAACCGCCAACCCCTATGAACAGGCCTTCGCCCTTCTGGCCCTGAGCGGCGCCGGGCGCGAGGCGGAGGCGGTGTGCACCCGCGAGGCCCTTCTGGCGGCCATCGTGCGCCCCGACGGCGGCGTGCATGACGATGCGACACAGGGCCCGCCTCTGCGCGCCAACCCGATGATGCACCTCTTCGAGGCGGTCCAGGCCTGGGCCGCGATCGGCGTCGATCCCGGCTGGCGCGCCCTTGCCGACACCATCGCCGGGACGGCGCGGCAGCGGATGATCGACCCCCGCACCGGAGCGCTGGCCGAGCTCTATGGGACGGACTGGAGCCTGCTGCCCGAGGCTGACATTGAACCGGGCCACCAGTTCGAATGGGGCTGGCTGCTGATGGCCCATGACCGCCACAACGCGGACGTCGCCCGGCGTCTGATCGAGATCGGCGAAACGCGCGGGATTGAAAATGGCGTGGCGATCTTCAGCCTCGACCAGGCCCTGGAGCCCAGGGACCGCTCCGCCCGGTTGTGGTCGCAGACGGAGCGCCTGCACGCGCATCTGGCGGTCGGCGACTGGAAGGCCGCACTCAGGGGCGCGGCCGGGCTGCAGCGTTATCTGGACGTCCCCGTGACAGGTCTCTGGCGTGACCGGCTGCGTCCCGATGGCGTCTTCGTTGACGAACCCGCGCCGGCCAGCTCGCTGTACCACATCGTCAGCGCGGTCATGGCCCTGGACGAGGCCTGCCGCGTTTAGCGCGAAGCCGTGTCAGAAAATCTGGCAACGGCCTGACGGCCGCTGGCTTGCGTGGGACGAGGCGCCGCCGTACTTGCCTGGGTGAAGGGGCCCCTTCGCAACATCGCGAAGTCTTCAGCCGTTCTGGATGTCGTCCTTGACTCAGACCACCCTTGCGTCCGCCCGCCACCCCGGATCCGATACGCCGATGAGCCTCGCGCCCGATCGCCTCACCCACCTGCAACGGCTTGAGGCCGAGAGCATCCACATCATGCGCGAGGTGGCGGCCGAGGCCGAACGGCCGGTCATGCTCTATTCGATCGGCAAGGACAGCGCGGTCATGCTGCACCTGGCGGCCAAGGCCTTCTTCCCCGGGAAGCCGCCGTTTCCGCTGCTGCATGTCGACACCACCTGGAAGTTCCAGGCCATGTACGAAATGCGCGAGCGCATGGCCCGCGACCTGGGCTTCGACCTGCTCGTTCACAAGAACCCCGACGCCGTGGCCCGGGGGATCAACCCGTTTGACCACGGCCCCGCCCACACCGACCTGTGGAAGACCGAGGGGCTCAAACAGGCCCTGGCCGCCCACGGGTTTGACGCGGCCTTTGGCGGCGCCCGCCGCGATGAGGAAAAGAGCCGCGCCAAAGAGCGGATCTTTTCGTTCCGCTCGGCCGAACAGCGCTGGGACCCCAAGAACCAGCGGCCGGAACTCTGGCGGCTCTACAACGCCCGCAAGAACAAGGGCGAGTCGATCCGGGTGTTCCCGATCTCCAACTGGACCGAGCTGGACATCTGGCAATACATCCACCTGGAGAACATCCCCATCGTACCGCTGTACTTCTCAGCGGCGCGGCCGGTGGTCGAGCGCGACGGCGCCCTGATCATGGTCGATGACGACCGTTTCAGGCTGCGACCGGACGAGACGCCGATGATGAAGTCCGTCCGCTTCCGCACCCTGGGCTGCTACCCCCTGACCGGCGCCGTGGAAAGCACGGCCGAAACCCTGCCGCAGATCATTCAGGAGATGCTGCTGACCACCACCAGCGAGCGCCAGGGTCGGGCCATCGACCACGATCAGTCCGCCTCGATGGAGAAGAAAAAGCAGGAAGGTTATTTCTGATGAGCAAGGCCTATAAACCCGCCGATCTCATCGAGACCGACATCGACGCCTATCTGGTCCAGCATCAGCACAAGTCGCTGCTGCGCTTCATCACCTGCGGCTCGGTGGACGACGGCAAATCGACGCTGATCGGCCGCCTGCTCTATGATTCAAAGATGATCTTCGAAGATCAGCTGGCGGCGCTGGAGGCCGACAGCCGCAAGGTCGGCACCCAGGGCGGGGCCATTGATTTCGCCCTGCTCGTCGATGGTCTGGCCGCCGAGCGGGAACAGGGCATCACCATCGATGTCGCCTATCGCTTCTTCGCCACCGACCACCGCAAGTTCATCGTCGCCGACACCCCCGGCCATGAGCAGTACACCCGCAACATGGTCACCGGCGCCTCGACCGCGGACGCGGCCGTGGTCCTGATCGACGCCCGAAAAGGCGTGCTGACCCAGACCCGCCGGCACAGCTACCTGGTCAACCTGCTGGGCATCCGCAACGTCGTGCTGGCGGTCAACAAGATGGATCTGGTCGGCTGGGACCAGGCGGTCTTCGACGCCATCGTCAGCGAGTACCGCGATTTCGCGGGCCAGATCGGGCTGCAGACGTTCACCGCCATTCCGATGAGCGCCCTCGACGGCCAGAACATCACCGAGCCCAGCGCCGCCGCCCCCTGGTATGACGGGCCGCCGCTGATGCGCTGGCTGGAGACCGTCGCGGTCGATGACGACCTGGCCGCGCGGCCGTTCCGGATGCCGGTGCAGTGGGTCAACCGGCCCAATCTCGACTTCCGCGGCTTCTCCGGCCAGATCGCCGCCGGGACCGTCAGGCCCGGCGACCGGGTCAAGGTGTTGCCGTCGGGCCGCGAGAGCCGGGTGGCGCGAATTGTCACCCAGCCCGGCGATCTGGACCAGGCCGTCGCCGGCCAGTCGGTGACCCTCACCCTGGCCGACGAGGTCGATATCTCCCGCGGCGACGTGCTGGCCGCCGCCGACGACCCCTGCCCTGTCGCCAACCAGTTCGAATCGACCCTGGTGTGGATGGACGACGAGCCGATGCTGCCGGGCCGACCCTATCTGATGAAGATCGGCGCCCAGACCCTGACCGCCTCGATCACCGAGCCCAAGTACCGGGTGCAGGTGAACACGCTCGAGCATATCGCGGCCAAACGGCTGGAGCTCAACGAGATCGGGGTCTGCAACCTGTCGCTGGACCGTGCCATTCCCTTCGAGGCCTATGGCGCCAACCGCGATCTCGGCGGCTTCATTCTGATCGACCGGATCAGCAACCGGACGGTCGGCGCCGGCATGCTGCATTTCGCCCTTCGCCGGGCCGACAACATCCACTGGCAGGCCACCGACATCGACAAGGCCGCCCGCGCCGACCAGAAGAGTCAGAAGGGCCGCGTCGTCTGGTTCACCGGCCTGTCAGGGGCCGGCAAGTCGACCATCGCCAACCTGGTCGAAAAGCGGCTGCACGCCCTGGGTCGCCACACCTATCTGCTCGATGGCGACAACGTTCGTCACGGGCTCAACAAGGACCTGGGATTCACCGAAGAGGACCGGGTCGAGAACATCCGCCGGGTGGCCGAAGTCAGCAAGCTGATGGTCGACGCCGGCCTGATCGTGCTGACCGCCTTTATCAGCCCCTTCAGGGCCGAGCGCCGCATGGCCCGCGAGATGATGACGGCGGACGAATTCGTCGAGGTCTATGTCGAAACCCCGCTCAGCGTCGCTGAAAGCCGCGACGTCAAAGGCCTGTACAAAAAGGCCCGGGCCGGCGAGCTGCGGAACTTCACCGGCATCGACAGCCCCTATGAGCCGCCCGAGCACGCCGAGCTGACCGTCGACACCACCACCCTCTCGCCAATCGAGGCGGCTGAACAGATCGTCGCCTGGCTTGAGGCGGACTGACCCCGTGCGTCGTCGTCCGGCTAGAAGGAACGGCGCCAGTCGAGCGCGGCGCCGACGCTCGGCTTGCGCCCCGCCTGGTGCCCGGCGTCAAAGCCCGCCACCGTCCGCAGCCGCATCAGGCCCCAGCCGGCGAAATCACGATCAAGGCTCAGACGCAGGTCAAGCTCGCGGCCACTGGGGCTGGCCGAGAAACGACGAATGGAGAAGGTGGTCGGGTCCCGCCAGTCGCCCGGCAGATCGGCCAGCAGGGCGGTAAAGGCGCCACGTTCGACCCGAAGCGGTTGCTCAAGTTCGAGCGCGAACCCGTCGCAGGCCAGGCCCAGCAGCCGACAGTCGCCGTAGGCGCCCAGCCGCCACTGGCTGCTCAGCGCCCCTGAGGTCCCCACCAGGCCCTGGCCGACCTGCGTGCGGCCGACGGCCGCGTCGCCCCGCAGGGTCAGGCCATCACGGGCGTTGGCCGTGACGGACAGGGCGCTGAAGCGGGTTTGGGCAGGCAGGGCGAACACAGAACCGCTGGCGATTTGCGATCCCAGCGGCCCGAGCGGCTCATCGAGGGCGCCGGCGGTCACGGTCGCGGCGAACCCGCGGGTCTGGAAACTGGCCGAGGCCGCGGCGTATCGCGACGCCTCGACCTCCTGCAGGGCCAGGATGTCCAGCCGCCGCGCCGACCCCTGCTCCGCCGAGACCGACCAACCGCCCCCCAGCCGCCAGGCGGCCCCCAGGGTCTCATCGGGCGCCGCGAGGGCGCGGAAGGCGTCCCGCCCCGCGCCGCCGGGGGCCGGGGCCGCGCCCTCGCCACGCCAGGCCGTGAGACTTAGACGGCCAAGGTCGGCGACGATCAGGGCCGACGATGGTGGTCGCGCGTCGGTGAGGGTGAGCATCCAGTCGGGAACGCCGGTGTCGGTGAACGCCGCCGCCTGGGCCTGCAGCGACAGGCGCGAGGCGCCGGGGCCGGCGAAACTGACCGCGGTGGACCGGATCGGCGGCGCCGCCGCCCCGATCAAACCGCCCGGTCCGCTGGCGAAGGCGCTGGCCAGGTCGACCTTGTAGGGCCGCCGGTAGTCGTCGCGCCCGAAGGTGGTCAGGCCGCCGCCCTGCCTCAGGGAGTCGCCGAACGCCGCGCCCAGCCGCGTGCCCGGCGACACGGTCGGGCTGAAGCTGGCCCCCGACGATGTCGGCACGCTGAGCGGCCCAAGGGGCTGGAAAGCCGCCGCGAGGTCGAGGAACCCCCGACCCCAGACGGCGTCGACGCCGGGATCGCCCTTGTCGGTCGCCGAGCGGAACAGGATGTCGACGGCGTCGCGGCCGCTGATCATCGGAAACGCCTGCAGCAGCAGCGCCAGGGAACCGGCGACGATCGGCGAGGAGAAGGAGGTGCCGCTGACCACCCAGCAGCCGCTGGATTTGCAGCCGGTGACGATGTCGTCGCCGGGCGCGACGATATAGCCGGCGGCGGCGACGCCGGCCCGGCTCGAGTAGCTGGCCATCGCCCCCGTCCGCTCACTGGCCCCGACCGCCATCACCGCCCCGAGATAGCGTGGGTCGGTGGCGTAGCGCGCCGGCCAGTCGGGATTGGCCGTGCCGTCATTGCCGGCGGAGGCGGTGACCACCAGACCGGCCGTCACCGCCCGCAGCAGAGCTGCTTCGAAAGCGGCGTTGTCGGGCGTGGCGGCGCCCATGGACAGATTGATGATCCGCGCCCCGTTGGCGATGGCGTAGTCGATCGCGGCGACCAGTTCGCGGTCGCCGAAAGCGCAGCCGTCACTGGGACAGGCGCCGGCGGAGTCGTCGGCCCGGATCGACAGGATCGTCGCCTCATAGGCCACGCCCAGTGACCCCATGCCGTTGAATCCGGCGGCGATCACCGTCGCCACCCGCGAGCCGTGCTCACTGCCGCGGTCAGGCATGTTTCTACCGGCCAGGACGTCGGTCGACAGGGGCGAGATTCGGCCGGTGAGTTCAGGCTGGCTGAGGTCGATGCCGCTGTCGATGACCGCGACTGTGATCCCTGCCCCGGTGGCGGGTCGGTCGAAGGCGTCAATGGCGTGGATCGCGGCCAGGCTCCAGCTGCGGGTGTACTCGCCGCTGGTCGCGGTCAGTGTGGCTGGCGGCGTGGGTGTAACCGGGGCCGCGGGGGTCACAACGCCCCCGCCTGGAGCGCCCGCGCCACCGCCGCCTCCGCCGCCGCAGGCGGTCAGGAGAAGACAGGCAAAGGCGGTCAGGACGACCGGAACGGTGGACTGGACCCGCACGACGATTCCTCGATCACGGATGGGAGGCGCGAGTCGAGTCTAGCCCGCGCCGGGTCGGGCGTCATCCATCGAGCGAGACCGGTCCATTGTAGCCGCGATACCAGTCGACGAAGGCCTTGACCCCCTCCTCGACGGTAACCGTGGGGCGGTAACCCACCGCCTCGACCAGGTCGGTGACGTCGGCCACCGTGTCGGGGACGTCGCCCGGCTGCAGCGGGAGCATCTCCATGATCGCCTTGCGGCCCAGGCACTGCTCGAGGACCTCGATATAGCGCATGAGCTCGACCTGCTGTTCGGCGCCGATGTTGAAGATCCGGTAGGGGCCGCTGCCGCTGGTGGCGGGATCGGGGTTCTGGCCGTCCCAGGCGGGGTTGGCGGTCGGGACGGCGTCCAGGGTGCGGAGGACGCCTTCGACGATGTCGTCGATATAGGTGAAGCTGCGGCTGTGTTTGCCGTGGTTGAACACCTTGATCGGCTCGCCTGCCAGAATGGCCCGGGTGAACAGGAAGAGCGCCATGTCCGGCCGGCCCCAGGGCCCGTAGACGGTGAAGAACCGCAGGCCCGTACAGGGCAGGTCATAGAGATTGGCGTAGGCGTGGGCCATCTGCTCATTGGCCTTCTTGGTCGCCGCATAGAGGGTCAGCGGGTGTTCGGTGCTGTCGTGCGGCGAAAACGGCACTCTGGTGTTGGCCCCGTAGACCGAACTGGTCGAGGCGAACACCAGATGCTCGACGCCATTGTGCCGACAGCCCTCAAGCACATGCAGGAAACCGGTCACATTGCTGGCCACGTAGGGATGGGGATTGATCGCCGCATAGCGCACCCCGGCCTGGGCGGCGAGATTGATCACCCGCTGCGGCCGGTGCTCGGCGAACGCCGCCTCCATCCCCGCCCGGTCGGCGATGTCGAGGTCCAGATGGGTGTAGCCGGGCAGATCGACCTGGCGCGCCAGCCGGGCCCGTTTGAGCGCGGGGTCGTAGTAGTCGTTGAGGTTGTCGACGCCGATCACCGTATCGCCCCGCGCCAGCAGGCGCAGGGTCGTGGCCGACCCGATGAAACCGGCGGCGCCGGTGACCATCACTTTCATGGGACTACTCTTCGAGAGACATCCCCGGCCGCCCGAGGGGCCCGGGGCCGCCACGTCGCGCGGCGAGGGTCTCTATAGCATGCCGAACCGCCGGTCGCAGGGCATGTCCACAGGGGGATTGCCGGGAGGGGCTCGCAGGCCGGTCGGCGCTATATCGCCGTGGCCCAGGCGCCGTAACGATCACGGGCGGCCCCAAGGACCGCCCGATCTGTTCGTCTATTCGCCCTGTTCGGTCGGCGCCACATTGGCCGACAGAACGCCCTCCCAGGGAAGGCGTTCGAGAGTCAGGCTCGGTCCCGCCGGGGCCTTGTTGGCCTTGGCGTCGCCGTAAACCGCCGAGACAGCGAGCGGCCGGTCGGTGAGGACCAGGATCTCGCAGTTGAGCCGGATGGTCTTGACCCCGCTGGTCCAGGGGTTCTGGGTGGTCGGTTTGCGCTCCGCTGCGCCACAGTTGCGGTTGCCCACAATGATGGACAGCTTCTGCGCCGCGCCGACGCCCAGCGCCGTCGATGTGCCGCTGGCCTTGACCAGATAACGCCCCGCCGTCATCGCCGGCAGGGTGCAGGTGGTCTGCCCCGCGTTGACGACCCGGCAGTAGTTGGCGCCGATGTCAGGCTGGGCGTAGCCCTGATAGGCCCGGGGCGGGCCCAACGGCGCCGCTGGCGCCGCCGTCGGAGTCTGGGCCGAAGGGGCCGCGACGCCGATGACGGACAGGGCGGCTGCGATGATCAGAGGGCGCATGAGCGTCTCCCGGTTCAGGCGTGGATTAGGAAGCGGCTTTCGGCGACGTCTTGATCACGCCGCGGCTTTCGAGAGCAGCCTGCAGGTTGTTCATCTTGTTGAACATGTCGACGGCGCCGTCCAGGTCGAGGACCAGACGCATCACCGGCACCGCGCGGCCCGTGCGCTTCTTGGCCTTGGCGTCCGGATCGTCCATGCGGGCGACGCAGAACTCGACGCGCAGGGTGCGACCGTCAAACGTCATACGCTGAACATTGTCGGCGAAGGTTTCCACGATGTCGGCCCGGTCTTCGTACCGCAGGTCCGCGCCTTCAAGGGTTGCCTTGGTCATGTAGATCTCCGTGTGATGGAATTTAGGCTTTTCAGCGTAGGTCGCTTTTAGCCCATCTCGCTGTTGATGTGAGCAAAAAAGAAGAAGGGCCGGTCTTTCGACCGGCCCTTCTGTTGGGTTTGGCTTTCGCCTACCAGCGCCAGCGGAAGCCGAGCGAAGCGTCGGTGGACTGGTAGTCGTCCTTGAACTTCACGCCGGCGTTGAGGAAGGCCGAGAAGGCCGACTGG
>JAUXVF010000017.1 GCA_030680355.1 Caulobacter sp. | reverse complement strand
TCTCCACCTCCTCCAGCTCCGCCACCCTGCCGGTGGCCATGCGGGTGGCCGAGGAAAACCTCGGCATCAAGCCGGCCGTGGTCTCCACCGCCCTGCCGCTGGGCACCACCGTCAGCATGGACGGCACCGCCCTCTATATCGGCCTGCTGGCCACCTTCGCCGCCCAGGCCTTCGGCATCAGCCTGAGCCTGGAGCAGTATCTGCTGATCGGGGTCACGACCGTGATGGTCGCCATCGGCACCGCCCCGGTGCCCTCCGCCTCCCTGTTCATGCTGGCCGGCGTGGTCGCCACCTTCGGGGTCACCCCCGAACAGACCGCCCTTCTGGTCGGGTTCATCCTGCCGTTCGACCGCATCCTCGACATGATCCGCACCGTCCCCAACAACACCAGCGACCTTGCCGTCGCCACCGTCGTCGCCCGTTGGGAAAACGAGATCGATGTCGAGGTCTATCTGTCACCGAAAGACGTCTGACCCATGCGCCGCCTAGCCCCCCTTCTTCTCGCGGGCCTTGCCGCCCTGTCGCTGGCCCTGGCGCCGGTGGCCAACGCCCAGACGCAGCGCAAACAGCTGCTCGAGTACCCGTCGATCCATCATCCGGTGGTCGGAACGCGCGGCATGGTGGCCAGTCAGAACGAGATCGCGACCCAGGTCGGCGCCGATATCCTGCGCAAGGGCGGCAACGCCGTCGACGCCGCGGTGGCCGTGGCCTTCGCCCTCGCCGTGACCCTGCCGCGCGCCGGCAACATCGGCGGCGACGGCTTCATGCTGATCCATATCGGCGAGACGAAAAAGACCACCGTCATCGACTTCCGCTCGGTCGCGCCCAGGGCCGCCACCCAGGCGATGTTCGTCAACCGGGACGGCGAGGAGAGCAGCCGGGCGTCGCGCGGCTACCGCGCCCCGGCCGTCCCCGGCACGGTGGCGGGCCTGGCGCTGGCCCACCGGCAGTACGGAAAGCTGCCCTGGAAGGCCGTCGTCGCGCCGGCGATCGCCCTGGCCCGGGACGGCGTCGTTCTGAGCCCGGACGAGGCCTTTGTGTTCAGCTGGGCACAGGAACGCATGACCGAGAGCGAGGCCGGACGGGCCGCCTTCTACAAGGCGGATGGCGGGCTCTACAAGGCGGGCGAAATCCTCCGCCAGCCCGACCTGGCCTGGTCGCTGCAACAGATCTCGGACCACGGCGCCGACGCCTTTTACAAGGGCGAGATCGCCAAACGCTTCGCCGCTGACATGAAGGCCCACGGCGGCCTCATCACCCTTGAGGATCTGGCCGCCTACCGGGCGGTCGTGCGTGAACCGCTGATGGGGACCTACCGGGGCTACACCGTGGCCACCACCCCTCCGGCCAGCGCCGGCGGCGCCACGCTCCTGCTGATGCTCAACATGCTGGAGACCTTCGACCTCAAGGCGCTTGGCGGCGCGGGGGCCTCGGGCGTCCTGCACATCATGGCCGAGGTCATGAAGCTGGGCTACGCGGATCGCTACAAGCACATGGGCGACACCGATTTCGTCAAGGTTCCGCTGAAGGGGTACACCTCCAAGGCCTACGCGGCCGAACGGGCGAAGCTCATCGCGCCTGATCGCGCCCTGCCGGCGGCCCAGCTCGGAGCCGGCGACCCCTGGAAGTTCGAAAGCCCCAGCACCACGCATTTTTCGGTGGCCGACGCTGACGGCAACGCGGTCAGCACGACCTACACCCTGGGCGCGGACTTCGGTTCAGGCGTCGTGGTGGCCGGCGGCGGGTTCGTCCTCAACAACCAGATGAACAACTATTCGCACGGCCAGGCGGTCAAGGCGGCGGCCAGGGGTGAACCGGCCCCGCCCAACGCCATGGCGCCAGGCAAGCGCATGCTGTCGACCATGATGCCGACCATCATCTTCAAGGACGGCAAGCCCTGGCTGATCACCGGCACCCCCGGCGGCAGCACGATCATCGACACGGTGCTGCAGGTGATCGTCAACGTCATCGATTTCGATCTGAACGTCGCCGAAGCCGTCCATCAGCCCCGCATCTTCCAGAACGCTTCCGACACCCTGGAGGTCGAGCCCAACTTCAATCCGGACACCGTGGCCGCGCTCCGCGCGAAGGGGCATCCGGTGAAAACCGCCGAAACCATGGGCAGCGCCCAGTCGATCATGATCGACAAGGGGCTCTATCTCGGCGCGGCCGATCCCCGGCGCCCCGGCGCCCTGGCGGTGGCCCCGTGACCGGGATTCTGCACAGAGCAGCCCTACGGCTTGCGGTCGCCGCGCTCCTCGCGGTGGGCGCGGCCTGCGCCGCTGCCCCCGCGACCGCGCCGGCCGCGCTATCGGTCCAGAGCCAGGAAGGCTTCGTCGCCGCCGCCAATCCCATGGCGGTGGAGGCCGGACTCGCCGTGCTCCGCCGAGGCGGCAGCGCCGCCGACGCGGCGGTCGCCGTCCAGGTCATGCTGGGGCTCGTCGAACCCCAGAGCAGCGGCATCGCCGGCGGCGCCTTCCTGATGTACTACGACGCCGCCACGGGGCAGGTGACCGCCTGGAACGGCCGCGAAACCGCGCCGGCGGCGGCCGCGCCGACCATGTTCCTCGATCATGACGGCGCGCCCCTCAAACGGGTCGACGCCATCCGCAGTGGCCGCGCAACGGGCGTTCCCGGCGTCATGGCGATGCTTGAAGAAGTGCAGCACCGGCACGGTCGCCTGGCCTGGGACAGCCTGTTCGAGGACGCGGCCGTAACGGCCGAACAGGGCTTCCCGGTGTCGCCGCGCCTGGCCGACCAGATCGCCCGCTATGCGGTCACGCCCAAGGCGCCCGACGCCCGGGCCCTGTTCTCCCGCCCTGACGGCGCGCCGCTCCGGGCCGGGGATGTCTATCGCAACACCGCCTATGCCGGCGTCCTGCGGCGCATGGCGACGGACGGCGCCAAGGTTCTCCTTCAGGGCTCCATCGCCGAGAAGATCGTCGCCCGCACGACGGCGGCGCCCTTCGGCGGGTCGATGACGCTGGCCGACCTCGCCGGCTACCGACCCCAGGAGATCCCCGCGCTCTGCAAGCCCTACCGCGTCTACATCCTGTGCGCGCCGTCGCCGCCGGCCAGCGGCGTCGGCCTGCTGGAGCTGATGGGGCTGCTCGAGCGGACCGACATCGCCACGCGCGGGCCGACCGATCCGCAGGCCTGGTTCCTCTTCGCCCAGGCCAGCCGCGTCATGTACGCCGACCGGGACCGCTATGTCGGCGATCCGAGGTTCGTGTCTGTCCCGGTCGAGGGGTTGCTGGAGCCGACCTATCTGGACCAACGCGCCCGCCTGATCGCCGCGCGGGCAGGGGCTCCGCCGTCGGCCGGCAAACCCGCGGGCGCCCGCCGTGTCGGCATCGACGCGACCCTTGAGCCGGCCGGCACAACCCATTTCGTGATTGTCGACGCCCGGGGGGATGTCGTCTCGATGACCACCACCGTCGAATCCTATTTCGGCTCGGGTCGGGTGGTGGAGGGCTTTTTCCTCAACAACCAGATGACGGACTTCTCGTTCAGTCCGTTCGACCCCGACGGCGCGCCGGCCGCCAATGCGGTGGCGGGCGGCAAGCGTCCCCGGTCGTCGATGACGCCGGTGATCATCCTGGATCGCGAAGGCCGGCTTCTGGGGGCCGTGGGCTCGCCCGGCGGCAACGCCATCCCCGCCTATGTCGCCAAGACTCTGGTCGGCGTCCTCGATTGGGGCCTGACCATGCAGCAGGCGATCGACCTGCCCAACCTCGTGGCCCGCGGGCCGGACTTCAACGGCGAAGCCCAGAAGTTCACCCCGGCCGTGCTGGACGGCCTGAAGGCGCGGGGCGTCGAGGTCAAACGCGGGTCCGGCGAGGAAAGCGGCCTGCATGGCGTGATGATCGTCGATGGCCTGTTTGTCGGCGGCGCCGACGGGCGGCGCGAAGGCGTGGCCAAAACCACCCGTCGCAAGAACTGACCGCCTTCGCCGATTGGGGTCCCGACGCTCATGAAACTCACCGAACAGGCCCGGGGTGTCTATGCCATCGCCGTGACGCCCTTCACCCCTGACGGCGCCGTCGACGTCGAGTCTGTCGACCGTATGGTGGACTTCTACGAAGGGGCGGGAGTCGATGGCCTGACCATCCTGGGCATCCTGGGCGAAGCGCCCAAGCTGGATCAGGTGGAGGCCGAGGCTTTCGCCCTGCGGGTCATCCGGCGGACGGCCCTGCCTGTCGTGGTGGGGGTCTCTTCGCCCGGCTTCGCGGCCATGAGCGCCCTGACCCGGGCCGTCATGGACGCCGGCGCGGCCGGGGTGATGATCGGACCGCCGCCGCATCTGCGCACCGATGACCAGATCGCCGGCTATTTCGACGCCGCCGCCGAGGCGGTGGGACCGGATACGCCCTGGGTGCTGCAGGACTATCCCCTGGCCCTGACCGTGCAGATGACCGCGCCGGTGATCCGCCGGATCGTGCAGGCCAACCCCAACTGCGTGATGCTCAAACACGAGGACTGGCCGGGGCTGGAGAAGATCACCGCCCTCCGGGGCTTCGAGGCCGACGGCGGCATGCGCCGGATCTCCATCCTGTGCGGCAATGGCGGCCTGTTTCTGGACTTCGAGACCGAGCGCGGCGCCGATGGCGCGATGACCGGTTACGCCTTTCCGGAGATGCTGGTCGACCTGGTTCAGCACGCTCGGGCCGGACGCCGCGACGCCGCCCATGACCTGTTCGACGCCCACCTGCCCCTGCTGCGCTACGAGCAACAGCCGGGCGTCGGCCTGGCGGCCCGCAAATACATCCTCAAACAGCGCGGCGTGATCGCCCATGACGGTCAACGCCGTCCCGCGGCGGCCCTGACCGATACGGCGCGGGCCGAGATCGACTTTCTGATGGCCCGCCTCGCGCGCCGCCGGCCCGTCTAGAGGCGACCGACCATGGATCTGGGACTTGCCGGAAAAACCGCCCTGGTGCTTGGGGCCTCCAGCGGCCTGGGCCGGGCCATCGCCCTGAGCCTGGCGCGCGAGGGCGTCAAGGTCGCGCTCGCGGCGAGAGACGCTGACAAGCTGGCCGCCGTGGTCGCGCAGATCGAGGGCATCGGCGGCCGCGCGACGGCGATCGTCTGGGACCTGGCCGACCTGACCGTCATCGACGCCAACATCGCCGGCATCGAAACGCGACTGGGCGCCATCGACATTCTGATCAACAACACCGGCGGCCCGCCGCCGACCCTGGCGTCAGGCCAGTCACCGGCGCTGTGGGCCGCGCAGTTCCAGGCCATGGTCGTCTCGGTGATCGCCATCACCGACCGCGTCCTGCCGGGAATGCGGCTGCGCGGCTGGGGACGGATCGTCACCAGCACCTCGTCGGGCGTCGTCGCCCCGATCGCCAACCTGGCCATGTCCAACGCGCTGCGGCTGTCGCTGGTCGGCTGGTCCAAGACCCTCGCCGCCGAGGTCGCCGCCGAAGGCGTCACCTGTAATATCGTTGTCCCCGGGCGGATCGCCACGGACCGCACGGCCTTCCTCGACGCCCGCCGCGCCGAGCGCGAGGGTCGCGAGCCGGACCAGGTCAGGGCGGCCAGTCTCGCTGCTATCCCGATGGGGCGTTACGGTGATCCGGTCGAGTACGCCGACGTCGTCACCTTCCTGGCGTCGGCCAGGGCCTCCTATGTCACCGGTTCGACCGTCCGTGTGGACGGCGGCCAGATCCCCAGTTTCTGAGAAAGCCGGCGACCATGCCCCTCGACCCAGCCCTGAAGGCGACGCTGGAGGCCATCTCCACCGGCACCCTGACCACCATTCTGCTCAAAAAAGGACTGCGGAACGTCTGGCTGCGCGGCGCCGCGCCCTGGAGTTCGGGGGAGCGGCGTGTGGCGGGGCCAGCCTTCACGATGCGGTTCGTGCCGGCGCGGGAGGATCTGGCCACGCCGGAGTCCTGGGCGTCGCCGCGATCGACCCGGGCGGCCATCGAGGCGATGCCCGAGGGGGCCGTCGTGGTCATTGACGCGACCGGCTGTACGGACGCCGGGGTGTTTGGCGACATCCTCTGCGCCCGCATGGTCAAGCGCGGGGTGACGGCCATGATCACCGACGGCGTCATTCGTGATGCTGTGGGGGTCAGGGCCACGGGCCTGCCGGTCTGGTGCGCGGGCGTCGCCGCGCCGCCCTCGGTCGCGGGCGTGACCTTTGTCGGCTGGCAGGAACCGATCGGCTGCGGCGGCGTCGCCATTTTTCCCGACGACGTGATCGTCGCCGACCAGGACGGCGCGGTGGTCATCCCCGCCGCGCTGGTCGTCGAGGTCGCCGACCTTGGCGTCGAGCAGGAGCGGTTTGAAGGCTGGGTGGTTTCGGAGGTCGGACGCGGCGTTGTGCTGCCCGGCCTCTACCCGCCGGACGAAGACACCAGGGCCCGGTACGCGGCCTGGAAACAAAGTCAAAAACACTAGAGGAGGACTGCCATGTTCCGCTTTTTCATCGCGCTGTTTGCCGCGGTTTGCGTCCTGGGCGCCCCGGCCGGCCGGTCGGGCGCCGTGGCCGCGGCCGCCGGCGTGACTCCCGAGCCGGTGACGTTCACCAGCGTCGACCCGGGCCGCACGCCGCTCAGTGGCTATCTCTATCGCCCCGCCTCACCGGCGGCGAAGGCGCCGGCCGTGGTGCTGATGCACGGTCGGGGCGGCATCTTCTCTTCGCTCGCCAAAGGGGAGTACAGCGGGGCCACGATCTCGGGGCGCCACAAGTACTGGGCGAACTATTGGGCCGAGCGTGGCTACTACGTCCTTCTCGTCGACAGCTTCAGCCTTCGCGGCTTTCCGGCCGGGTTCGCGGCGGGGACCTACAAGGACCGGCCGGCCTCGATCGATGAGGTCGTCAATCGGCCGATGGACGCCTACGGCGCCTTGAAATACCTGCGCACGGTTCCCGGGGTGGATGGCGACCGGATCGGTCTGATGGGCTGGTCGAACGGCGCGAGCTCGGTGCTGGCGACCATGGCCGACGACAAGCCCGGCGACATGAGCCGGCTCGGCTTCCGCGCGGCGCTGGCCTTCTATCCGGGCTGCGGGCTGAAGAAGCGCTACGACAAGGCCGGGTACAAGCCCTACGCCCCGGTCCAGGTGTTCATGGGAACGGCCGACGAGGAGGTGTCGCCCGCCCTCTGCACCCGGCTTGTGGAGCGGAGCCGGGCCCAGAAGGGGGACATCGAAATGACCCTGTATCCGGACGTCACCCACGGCTTCGATGATATCAGCAAGCGTCGCCAGGGCGTGCCCGCCAACGCCGCGGCCACCCAGGACGTGCGAGCCCGCGCCGCGCCCTTCTTCGAAAAGGCGTTGGCGCCGCGGTAGGCGTCCCGGCGGATCAGGCGGCCGCGAGCGCGCGCTTCTTGATCCGCTTGGCGATCGACCAGCGGTGCACCTCCGACGGGCCGTCGTAGATCCGGAAGGCCCGGATATCGCGGAAGATCTGGTGCACGGGCGTATCGTCTGTGACGCCGATGCCGCCCAGAACCTGGACGCAACGGTCGGCGATGCGGAACAGGGTCTCCGACACGGCCACCTTGGCGAAGCTGGACTCCTCGGTCCCGGCGCCATGGTCGCCGGCGTCGAGCACCCCCGCGCACCAGTCGATCATCAGCTCTGCCTGTTTCAGGTCGATCTCGTTGTCGGCCAGCATGAAGCCGACGCCCTCGTGGTCGATCAGAGTCTTGCCGAAGGCCTTGCGATGACAGGCGTACTCGACGGCGATGTCGTGGGCGCGCTGGGCCGCGCCCCACCACCGCATGCCGTGGGTCAGACGGGCCGGCGCCAGCCGCACCTGGGCGTATTTGAAGCCCTGGTCGATCTCGCCGAGGATCTGGTCGGCGGGTACCCGGACATTCTCAAGCGTCATCTCGGCGTGGCCGCCGGGCATGGTGCGGTCGATGGTGTCCAGCACCCGGTCGATGCGGATATCCGGCCCGCCCATCTCGGCCAGGAACATCGTGGCGCCGTGTTCGGTGCGGGCCATGATGATGCCGAAGGCCGCCCCATCGGCCCCGGTGATGAAGGTCTTGCGGCCGTTGATCACCCAGTGATTGCCATCCTGGACCGCGGTGGTGGCCATCATGGACGGGTCGGACCCGGCGCCGCCGTCCGGTTCGGTCATCAGGAAGGCCGAGCGCGTCTCGCCGGCGGCGAGCGGGCGCAGGAACCGTTCCTTCTGTTCGGCGGTGGCGACCTTCTCCAGCATGGCCATGTTGCCCTCATCGGGCGCCATGATGTTGAGGGCCACCGGGCCGAGCAGGGAGTAGCCGGCGGCGCGGAACACCCGGGCCACCTGACGATGGTTCAGGCCATGAGCGCCAAACGCCTTGCCGACGTGCGGGGCCAGCAGGCCGGCCGCCCGCGCCTTGCCCTGAAGCTCGCGGCGCAGGTCGTCGGACGGACCGTGCTGGTCGATGCGAGGGTCGCCCTCGTACGGGATCACCGTTTCGCGGATGAAGGCGTCGACCCGTGCGACAAGGGCTGTCGTCGCGTCTTGTTCACTGTCGGTCACGAAAGGGGCCTGTCTGTTTGAACTTCGAAGGGCGCGGGGCGGGGCCCAGCGTCAGGATCGGGCGACGTAGACCGCCTGCGGGACCATGTACTCAAGCAGGCCTTCCATGCCGTTCTCGACGCCAAAGCCGCTCTGCTTGTGGCCGCCGAACGGCGTGTCGGGGCGCAGGTTGAGGTTCTGGTTGATCCAGACGGTGCCGGTCTCCATCCGCCGGGCGATGTCGATCGCCTTGTCGACGTCCCTGGACCAGACCGCGCCGGCCAGGCCGTAGTCGCTGGCGTTGGCCCGGTCGATGACGTCGTCGATGTCGCTGAATTTGATCATCGGCAGGATCGGACCAAACGCCTCCTCCTGGACCACGCGCGAGTTTTCGGGCGGGTTGTCGACGATGGTCACCGGGATGAAATAGCCGCCGCCCTCGGGGATCGGCGCGCCCTGGATCAGGGTCAGGTCATTGGCCTTGGCGTCGTTGAGCAGGTCCATGACCCGGTCGTACTGGCGCTTGTTCTGGATCGGGCCGAGGACAGAGCCCTGTTCGGTTCCGTCGCCGACCTTCACGGCCTTGGCGATGGCCGCCAGCCGGTCGCGCAGGCCGTCATAGACCGCCTCGTGAACATAGAGCCGCTTGGTCGCGACACAGATCTGGGCGGTGTTGAAGAAGGCGCCGAAGAAGATCTTCTGGGCGACCTCGTCGAGATCGACATCGGGCAACACGATGGCCGCGTCGTTGCCGCCGAGTTCCAGGGTCACCCGCTTGAGGTCCTTGGCCGCGCTTTCCATGACCCGCTTGCCGGTCTCGGTGGAGCCGGTGAAGGAGATCTTGGCGAAGCCGGGGTGGCTGGTCATCCAGGGACCGAGCCGGTCGCCGCCGGTGATGATGTTCAGGACGCCCGCGGGGAAGATGTCACGGAAGATCTCGCCGATCTTCAGCGTGCAGAGCGGGGTGAAGGGCGAGGGCTTGAGCACCATGGTGTTGCCGGCCACCAGGGCCGGGGCCAGTTTCCACATCGCCAGCGAGACGGGGAAGTTCCATGGCGCGATGGCGCAGACGACGCCGAGCGGGACATAGCGGGTCTCGATGAACTGGGTGTCGGAGTCCTCGGTCACATGGACCGGCGGCGTCATCCGGGAGACCGCCTGCAGCCACTGACCGGCGCCCTGGATCTCCTGTTTGGCGGCCTCAACCGGACGGCCCTGTTCCCGCGTGAACAGTCGGGCCAGTTCGTCGGCATGGGCCAGCAGGGCCTCACCGGCCTTGAACACCATGGCCTGGCGTTCCGCGATCGGGACGCGGCGCCAGGTCTTGAAGGCAGCCTTGGACGAAGCCACGGCCTCGTCCAGCTGCGCCTGGCTGCAGTCGGGCGCGGTGGCGAAGACCTGCCCGGTGGCCGGGTTGACGACCTCGATCGTCTCGGCCGTGGTCACGCCCTTGCCGGCAATGGTCATCTCGAAATCGCCCATGATGTTCATGGCGGCGTGTCCTTGTTTTCAGGCGTCCATCAGGAGGACGATCTTGATGCAGTCGCCGCGATGCTGGGCCGCGATGGCCTCGTTGATCTGGGCGAACGGGAAGGTCTTGATCATGCGATCGAAGGGCAGGCGGCCCTGCCGGTAGTGGTCCATCAGCTCGGGCAGGAATTCGTCCGGATCGCTGTCGCCCTCGATGATGCCCTTGATCGTGTAGCCAAAGGTCATGACCGTGTTGACGTCGCCCGGCAGCGGTGTGCCCGGCGCGGCGACTCCGACGATGCCGAAGACGCCCTTGGGCTCCAGGGCGCCGAGCACCGCGCTCTGCACGGCCGGAATGCCGGTGGTGTCGAAGGCGTAGCCGACGCCATGAGGGACGACGGCCCGCACGGCGGCGGCCAGATCGGTCCCGGCGGCGGGGTCGATGACATGGGTGGCGCCATAGTCCAGGGCCAGAGCCCGCCGGGCGGCGTGCGGCTCGACGACGATAATCACGCCGCAGCCCTGGATCCTGGCGCCCATGACCGCACTCAGCCCGACCGGGCCGCCGCCGGTGATCAGCAGCGCCGATCCCGCCTCGCAGGCCAGCGACCGCATGACGCCGCCGGCCCCGGTCTGGATGCCGCAGCCGAGCGGCCCCATCAGTTCAAGCGGCAGGTCCTCGGGCACCTTCACCAGGTTGCGCTCATAGCTGATGGCGTAGGCGCCGAAGGAGGACTGGCCGAAGAAGTTGCTGCCCACCGGCGCGCCGTTGTCGGCGAGCGTCTTGCTGCCGTCGGGCCGCATGCCCGCGTAGTTGAGCAACGGCATGGAGTGGCAGTAGGCCGGGTCGCCCTGGTCGCAGCGGTGACAGGATCCGCAGGAGCGGAAGCTGATCGCCACCCGGTCGCCGGGGACCACCTTGGTGACCCCGGCGCCGACCTTTTCGACGATGCCGGAGCCCTCATGTCCAAGGACGGCCGGGGCAGCGATCGCCTCGGCCTCCTTGAACACCAGGTCGGTGTGGCAGACGCCGACGCCGACGATGCGCACAAGCACCTCGTCGTCACGCGGGTCCTCGAGATCGAGGGTCCTGATCTCGAAGGGCTTTCCCGCCCCGACCGCCACCGCCGCCTGGATTTTCATCGCCGCGTCCTACATGCGCTCAATGATGATGGCCGGAGCCATGCCGCCGGCGGCGCACATGGTGACCAGGCCGCGCTTCAGGTTCCGCCGCTCAAGTTCGTCGAGCAGGGTGCCGATCAGGATCGAGCCGGTGGCGCCGATCGGGTGACCCAGCGCCATGGCGCCGCCGTTGACGTTGACCTTGTCGCGATCGAGCTTGAGGTCACGGATGAACTTCTCGGCCACGACCGCGAAGGCTTCGTTGATTTCCCAGAGGTCGATGTCCTCGACGGTCAGGCCGGCCTTCTTCAGGGCCTTCAGGGCGGCGGGGACCGGAGCGTTGAGCATCAGGGTGGGGCTGTCGCCGACATTGGCGGTCGCCAGCACGCGGGCACGCGGCTTGAGGCCGTGCTTCTTGGCGTATTCCGGCGAGGCGAGCAGCACGGCGGCGGCGCCGTCGACTACGCCCGACGAATTGCCGGCATGGTGGATGTGTTCGATCTTCAGGTCCGGATAAACCTGATGGATCAGCCCGCCAAAGGTCGTGCCCGCGTCATCAAGCGGGAAGTCGGCCATGGCCGCGAAGGAGGGCTTCAGCGCCGCAAGGCCTTCGAGGGTGGTCTGCGGACGGGGGAACTCCTCGCGGTCGAGGGCCAGGGTGCCGTCCTCGTGGTAGACCGGCACCAGGCTCTTGTTGAACCGGCCTTCCTTGATGGCGACGTCTGCGCGCTGCTGGCTGACAAAGGCCAGCTGATCGACGGCTTCGCGGCTGATGCCTTCGAGGGTGGCGATGGCGTCGGCGCAGACGCCCTGGTGGGACTGCGGATGGCTGGCGCGCAGACGCAGATTGCCGCTGTCCATCATCGGGATCGCCTTCGGGTCGGCGGTCGAGGAGGTGTAGGACATCATCTCCGTGCCGCCGGCGATGACCAGGTCTTCCATGCCCGACATGATCTGGGCCGCGGCCAGGTTCACGGTGGTGATGCCCGAGCCGCAGAAGCGGTCCAGGGTCATGCCGCTGGCCTTGACGTCATAGCCGGCGTCCAGCGCCGCCATCCGGCCCAGGTCGCCGCCCTGTTTGCCGCGCTGCGAGGACGTGCCCCACAGGATGTCGTCGACATCGGCGGTGTTGAGATTGTTGCGCTCGGCGATGGCCTTCAGGACCGTCGCGGCGAGTTGCTGGGGATGGATGTCGGCGAGGGCGCCTTTACCCACTTTGCCGATGCCGCGGGGGGTGCGGCAAGCGTCGATGATCCAGGCTTCAGTCATTTGGGTCTCTCCGGATTGGGCGGCCTGACCGCGGTCAGGCCGTACTGTGGGCGTTTTGATCAAGGTCGGTTCGAATGGGGTCGACAGGGCCTCGCCCCGCCGCTGCGGCGTCGGCCTCGGGGCTGATGACCGTGGCGGTCAGGTCGGTCGGGATGGCGATGATCTCGGTCATGAACCCGTCCTGCCCCTGTCCATTATTTTCACGCGCGCCATCTCATCGGATGGCGCGTCTGCGTCCTGCCCTCATGCGGGAGGACAGTCTGTACTAACAAGTCTCACACGCGGCGCCACCCGCGCCACGACAATTTTTAATTGGTCGATTAATTTTTCAGGGATGACCACGCGCCCGCCGACGGCGGTCGCTAGCCGCCGTGGGCGTCCAGCCAGCCGCCCACCGCCGCCACGGCCTTGGGCAACAGGTCGGGTCGCTCGATGTAATAGTGGTCGGCCCCGGCGATATCGACATAGGTCTTGTCGGCCGAGGCCACCGCGGCGAACAGTCGGCCCGCGTGGCTGGGGGTGCAGGCCAGATCGGCGGTGTTGTTGATCACCAGAACCGGACAGCTGATACGCGCGGCGTTCTGCAGACCGTTGGCGCGGCTCTCGTCATAGCTCCACTGCGACAGCCAGGAGCGCAGGGTCGTGAACCGGCCCAGACCCACCGGTCCGTCGTTGGCGATGCGGGGATCGCCCAGATAACAGGTGTTCGGACGACGATCGGACGGGTCCTGGGTCGGGTCGGTCCAGCGCACGTCGCTCATGGTGCCGTACACGACAAAAGGACGTTCCATATCCGGCTCGCCGGCGGTTTTCAGGTCGGCCAGGGTCTGTTTCACCCGCGCCGTGATTCGCCGGTTGCGATCGATCTGGGCGGCGCGGAACCGTTCGACAAAGGCTGCGCTGTAGGGCTGCTGATCGGGGCAGGCCGGGTCGTAGATGTTGAGCCCGACGTCGCGCTCGAAAGGCTTGTCCTCGTCGAGGATCGAGGGGTCGAGCCACTCGGTCATGGTCACCGACCGGCTGATATGGGCGGCCAGCAGCATGATCCCGTCCGCCGGCTGCAGGTCAGCGCCGACCAGATCGACCGGGTCGCCTGCCGGCGTCTCGGTGATCGTCGGATGCTCGGCCTGGTCCTGGTAGAACAGCGACAGCGACCCGCCACCGGACCAACCGCCCAGGATCACCCGCTCGTAGCCGAAACGGCCCTTCAGATCGCGAATACAGGCACCCAGGTCGAGCAGGCATTTCTCCAGGATCAGGGCGCTGTCGTTCCCGCGGTAGCGGGTGTTGCAATAGATGACATGCCGGCCGGCGCGGGCCAGGGCGGTCACCAGAGGCAGGAAGGATCCGCCGCCGATCGGGTGGCTGAACAGGATGACGGTCTTGGACTCGCCGGTCTCCGGACGGATGCGCATGCATTCGACGAACACCTGGCCGGCGGGCCCGCCGTAGACTTCCTTGAGCCGGCTGGTCTCGGCGTAGCTGTAGCCGTACGGCTCGCGCACCACCTTCATGACGTTCTCCCGGAGCATCTGGTCGGCCGCCGTTGTCGCGGTCATTTCTGACTATGAAATCAGAAACCGCGTCGGTAAAGTCAACAGCCATGGCGACCCAGCCGACAACCCTGACGCCCGGCAAGGGCGAGCGAACGGCGACCCGCGTCCGGGAAGCGGCTCTGGAGTTGTTTTCGCGTCTGGGCTTCGAGCGGACCACCATGGGCGACATCGCCGTGGCCGCGGGCGTCTCGCAGCCGGCCCTTCACTACCATTTCCAGGACAAGGCCCAGCTCTGGCGGGCGGCGATGCTGCAGCTTCGCGCCGTGATCGCCGAGGAGGAGCAGCTGATGGAAGCAAGCACGGGCGCCGGCCCGCTGGATCAGTTGCGGACGGCGCTGCGTCTGTTCCTCCAGATCAGCTGGAAACATCCCGCCCTGGGGCGGATCGTGGCCCTGGAAGGCATGGCGGGGGGGGAGCGGCTCGACTGGCTGCACGCCCACCTCCTCGGCCCGCGCAATCAGCGGCTGGTCGATCTGGCCAGGGCCGCGATCGCCGCGGGCGAGCTGAAGCCCTTTCCGCCCGAGCAGCTGATCATCACCCTGCAGGCCGCGGGGGCCGGCGTGATCAACCTGTCCCCTCTGATGAAGACGAGCTTCGGCATCGACCCGTCCACGCCGACCGCCCGGGCGGCGCATGAGGCGATGATGCTGGACGCCTTCCTCGGCGGCCTGCTCGCCCAACCTCAATCGCCCGCGCGGCGGCAGACCGCGCCGGCCTCAGGAGAAGCCCCGTGACCCAGCAACCCACCGGCATTCACCACCTGGCCTTCATGGCCGCCGACATCAAAAAGCACATCGCCTTCTTTTCGGAGGTCATGGGCTGTCCGCTGGTGGCCCTGTTCGACATGCACGGCGTGCCGGGCGGGCTGCACGCCTTCCTGCGCATGAACGATCACAGCTATTTTTCGATCGTTCAGCTGCCCGGCGCGGCTGACGCGCCCATCGTGCTGGGCCAGACCCATGCCGGCAACGGCGCCAAAGCCAGCGCGCCGGGAACTCTGCAGCACCTGGCCTTCAACGTCGACAGCCAGGCCGGTCTGATCGCCATGCGCGACCGTATCCGCAGCCATGGGGTCAATGTAATCGGCCCGATTGACCACGGCATGTGCCAGTCGATCTATTTTGCCGGCCCCGACCAGATGACGCTCGAGGTGGCCACGGCGCAGGGCGTGATTGATCCGGACCGGTGGATCGATCCGACCGTGCTCGAGAAGGCCGGCATCTCGGCGGAAGAGTCCGCGCGTTTCAGGGCTCCGGCGCCGTTCACCGGCGTCAGCCCCGTGCCCCAGCCGCCCTACGATCCGGACAAGCCGCACATGGCCTATCCCCGCGAGGCCTATCTGGGGATGCTGGCCATTCCCGACGAAGCCCTGACCGCCGGCGTCTCCCATGCCGAACCGCCGGTCAAAGCCCGGGCCTGACGCCGCGGGGCGGCCGCCTCGGCTGAGGTCGGGCTTGATCTGCCTCAATGCGCGGCCGCGCCGCCGACCGCTTCTGACTGATGCGAGTGAATCTGTTCGGGCAGCGGGGCGAGGCGTCAACGGCCCCCGCCGGACATCGGGGAGGGACGTGGGTATGGAGTCATCGGGCGGATTGCCGGCGATCAACAGGATCAGCGTCTGGGCGCCGTTCGGCTGGCTGGCCGGCGCCTTGCGCGACCTGGGCCGCGCCTGGGTCCCCTGCCTCGCCTACGGACTGGGGCTGGCCCTGGTCAGCATCGGGCTCTGTTACGCGCTCTACGCCTCGAACCTGGCCCTGTGGGGCCTGGCCCTGACCCTCGGGTTCGTGTTCGTGGCCCCGATGCTGGCCATGGGCCTCTATGAGGCGGGCCGCCGGCTGGAACAGGGCCAGCCGGTCAGGCTGAAGGACATGCTCTTCCTGCGCTCGGCCTTTCGCCAGGACACCGCCTATCTGGGTCTGGCCCTGCTGCTGATCTATCTGCTCTGGGGGCGTTTCGCCCAGATCGTCTACGGCCTGTCGACCTTCCGCATTCACAGGACGCTGACCGACTTTTTCGATTTCGCGGTGAACACGTCCGATGGTCACCATATGCTGACGGTCGGCTCGCTGGTGGGCGGCGCGATCGCCTTCTTCACCTACACCCTGGTGGTGGTTTCCGCCCCGATGCTGCTTGATCGCGAAGCCAATGTCTTCGCCGCCACCGCCACCAGCTTCAGGGCGGTTTCAGACAACATGGCGCCGATGATCCTTTGGGCGGTCCTTATCGCGGTTCTGATGGTGTTCGCTGTGGCGACGGGCTTCATCGGCATGATCATCGTCTTCCCCTGGCTGGGGCTGGCCAGCTGGCGAGCCTACCGGGCCCTGGTTCAACAGCGGCCGGCCGCCGCCTGAGCCAACAGGGGCCGAGCAAGGCGGGTCCGGAACGCGCGTCGCTGGCGGGTGAAAACCAGAACCCCCACGGCCGGGGGGGGAGCCGTGGGGGTTCATCGATTTCACGTCCGTCTCATCGGCCTACAGAAGCCTCCTGGTTCGGAGGGGCTGAGGGGGGCAGTTCAGGGTCCGGGGTGGCCAGGACTTCCGATCAGCCGATGAGGTGACCATCGCGGCCCATACCGGCGGAGTCAGGGCGCAATTCAGGTCATTTCACGGCACGCCGTCGCCCCGCTGAAAATTCAACATCTGATTTTGAAGGCGACGGTCCGCGGGCTTAAGTAGGTGCTTGGGTTTCGTGCGACAGGGACCTATTCGACCGTCAGGGACCCACGATGACCGACTTCGTCCGCCGCCGCCTTCTTCGCCATGCCGGCCTGCTCGGCGCGGGCATGGCGATGTCGAGCCTGATTCCGGCCTGGGCGCGCAGCAACACCGCGGGGCTCACCCGGCCGCCGCCGACGGTGTCTGGCGACGACATCAGGCTGCGGGTGGGTCATTCGATGTGGTCGGTTGATGGCCGGCGCGGCCATGCCGTCACGGTCAACGGCACCGTCCCCGGTCCCCTGGTCCGCCTCAAGGCGGGCCAGATCGCCCGTATCGCGGTGACCAACGACCTGGAGGAGGACACCTCGATCCACTGGCACGGCCTGATCCTGCCCTCGCAGATGGACGGCGTGCCCGGCCTGAGCTTTCCCGGCATCAAACCTGGCGAGACGTTCCAGTACGACTTCCCGGTCCGTCAGGCGGGGACCTACTGGTACCACAGCCATTCGGGGCTGCAGGAACAGGAGGGACACTACGGCCCGATCGTCATCGACCCCGCCGGCCCCGACCCGGTGGCCTATGACCGCGACCATGTCGTGGTGCTGTCGGATTTCAGCTTTATGCATCCGCACCAGATCATGCGGAAACTCAAGCAGCAGCCCGGCGTCTTCAACTATCAGAAACAGACCATCGGCGGCCTGATCGCCGGCAGGGATCAGGGTCTGAAGGACCGTGTCGAATGGGCGGGCATGCGGATGGATCCGACCGATGTGTCGGACGTCACCGGCTCGCTCTACACCTACCTGATCAATGGCCATGGCCCGGAAGACAACTGGACGGCGTTGTTCCAGCCGGGCGAGCGGGTGCGGCTGCGGTTCATCAACGCCGCCGCCATGACGATCTTCAACGTCCGCATCCCGGGCCTGACCATGACGGTGGTCCAGGCCGACGGCCAGAACGTCAAACCGGTGCCGGTGGACGAGTTTCAAATCTCCGTCGCCGAGACCTTCGACGTGATTGTCCAGCCCACCGAGGACAGGGCCTTCACCCTGGTGGCGGAGGCGGTCGACCGTTCGGGCATGGGCCGGGCCACCCTCGCGCCCCGGCCGGGCATGGTCGCCGCCGTCCCCGCCCTGCGCGAGCGTCCGCTCGGCACGATGAAGGACATGGGCATGGACATGGCCGGCATGGATCACGGCGCCATGGACATGGGCGCTGACAGCGCGATGGCTGAGGCGCCGCCGCCGGAATGGGCCGCCGACGCCGAAGTCGAGACGGGCGGGACATCCATGGCCGGGATGAGCATGGGCATGCGGGATCCGGCCAATGCCCCCCAGGTCCGGATGGGGCCGGGCGTCCAGACCATCTCGCCCATGCCGGTGGACCGGACCGGCGAGCCGGGCCAGGGGCTGGACCATGTCGAGGGGCGGGTGCTGGTCTACCGCGACCTCGAGGCGCTGGAGCCCAACCCTGACACACGGACGCCGTCACGGAGCCTCGAGCTGCATCTGACCGGCAACATGGAACGCTTCATGTGGTCGTTCGACGGAGAGAAGTTCAGCGAGATCACCGCGCCGATCCCGTTCCGCCGCGACGAGCGCGTCCGGGTGACCCTGGTCAACGACTCGATGATGTCGCACCCGATCCACATTCACGGGCACTTCTTCGAGCTTCTGACCGGTCCGCCGGGCCGGCATCCGCGCAAACACACGGTCAATGTCGCGCCGGGCGGCAAGGTGACCTTTGATCTGACCGCCGACGCGCCAGGCGACTGGGCCTTCCACTGCCACATGCTCTACCACATGCACGCCGGCATGTTCCGGGTGGTCACCGTGCGGCCCCTCGACGGAGAGGTCGGATGAGGGGCCTGGCTTTGATCATCGCGCCGCTGCTCGTCGCCACGCCGGTCCAGGCGCAGCACCAGGGTCACCCGATGCCCGCGCCGGCAGACGTCGTCGCCCCCCCGGACGACATGGCCGCGATGGACCATGGCGCCATGGACGGGCCCGTGGGAAGCCAACCGCCGCCGCCTGTTCCAACCGACTTCGCCGCCGACCGGATTTTCGGTCCTCCGGCCATGAAGGCTGCGCGGGACGTGCTTTACCGGGAGCACAGCGGCGGGGGTTATTCCAAGGTCATGCTCAGCCTCGGCGAGGTCCAGTTGCGGGACGGCGAGAGCGGCTATCGTTGGGAAGGTGAAGCCTGGTACGGCGGCGATCTGAACCGGCTGGTTTTCAAGACCGAAGGCGCCGGCGACCGGTCCGGTGTTGAGGACGCCGAGATCCAGGTCCTCTATTCGCGGGCCATCGGCCCCTATTTCGATCTGCAGGCGGGCGTCCGGCAGGACCTGGAGCCGCGGCCGCGCCGGACCTACGCCACCGTCGGCGTCGAGGGGTTGGCGCCCTACGGGGTTGAAACCTCGGCGGCCTTGTTCCTGTCGAACCACGGCGACCTGCTCGGCCGGCTGGAGGCCGCCTGGGACATGCGCCTGACCCAGCGCTGGATCCTGCAGCCCCGCATCGAGACCAGTCTGGCGGCGCGGGACGTTCCGGAGCTGGGCGTCGGGTCCGGCGTCTCCAATGTCGAGCTGGGTCTGCGGCTACGCTACGAAATCCGACGTGAATTCGCGCCCTATATCGGTCTGTCCTTCGACCGCGGCTTTGGTCGCACCGCCGGCATGACCCGGGCCGCGGGGGGCGAGGTCGAGACCACCAGCCTCGTCCTGGGCGTCCGCGGCTGGTTCTAGTCCGCTCCGGATCCTTGGGGCTCAGGTCAGGTCGGGCGGTCCGAGCTTGTCGACAAGGGCCCGACGCGCCGGGAGATGCGCGCCCCGACCTTTCCGCACGGAGAAGCCGACCGTCCCGCTACCCCATCGGGTAGAGGATATCCTTCGAGACCGCGTCGATGCGGGCCAGCAGATCCTTGTCGAGGACCAGGTCGCTGGCGGCGAAGATGTCGTCCAGCTGGTCCTCGTGGGTGGCCCCGACGATGGTCGAGGCCACGAACTCCGGCTGCATGCTCCAGGCGGTCGCCAGGGTCACCGGCGCCATGCCCGCCTCGGCGGCGAGGGCGGCGAAACGTTCGGTCGAGGCCAGCGTCTTCTCGTTGACGAACCGCTGGGCCATGATCCCCTGCCGTCCGCCCAGCTTCAGATAGCCGGAGAACCGGGCGCCGTCGGGCGTCTTGCCGCCATTGTATTTCCCCGAGAGGACCCCGCCGCCCAGCGGCGAATAGGGGATCAGGCTGACGCCCTCCTTCAGGCAGACCTGGGCCAGGGCGTCCTCGAACCGGCGATTGTTGAGGCTGAAGTTGTTCTGGATGGTCTCGTACCGCGCCAGGCCCTCGCGGTCGGAGACGGCCAGGCTCTTCATCAGGCCCCAGGCGGTTTCATTGCTGCAGCCGAGAATCCGCACCTTGCCGGCGTCGACCAGGTCATCCAGCGCCCGCAGCGCTTCTTCGTAACGCGCGCCGTGATCGGGCCAGTGGGTCTGGTACAGGTCGATATAGTCGGTATCGAGCCGCTTGAGGCTGGCCTCGACCGCGCGGACGATGTTGTGGCGGTCCAGCGCCGTCATGCCCGCCCGCTGGGAGCCCTTCAGCCAGCCGTGGCTCGGCCCACAGACCTTGGTGGCGATGATCACCTCGTCGCGACGCTTGGTCTTCATCCAGCGTCCGAGGATTTCTTCGGTCCGGCCGGCCCATTCTTCCTTGGGCGGCACCGGATAGTTTTCGGCGGTGTCGAAGAAGTTGATCCCGGCCTCGAGGGAGCGGTCGAGAATGCGGTGCGACATGGCCTCATCGGCCTGGGCGCCGAAGGTCATGGTCCCCATGCAGATTTTTGACACCGCGATCGGGCTGCTGCCCAGGCGTTTGGTCTGCATGATGCTCGTCTCCTGTCGGCCGCTGGACCCGTGCGATCCGGCGGCGCCGATGATGGCTGATCCACGATCAGTAATACGTTCGTTTGAATTGGCGCAATGCCACCCGGCGATTCAGGCGCTGCGCCGGGCGCCGCCCGAAGGTCTCAGGCCGCCGCGCTGGGTCTAGCCTGCATCCGCGAGAACCAGGCCTTCACCCAGGCGGCCTGGTCCGGAAGGGGCTGGCCCACGGTCGCGCCGAAATCGAGGAAGGCGAACAGCAGGATGTCGGCCAGGCTGAAGCGGTCGCCGCAGATGTACTGGCGCCCGGCCATCAGGCCGTCGAGCCAGAGAATGCGGTCGCGAGCGATGGCCTTGAGCTCGTTGGCCCCCTCCGCGCCGACCAGCTTCATCCGGCTTTCGAACAGACCCCGCCCCTCGGCGGCGCGAAACCCGTTGGCCAGCGGCTCGCAGATGTTCAGGTCGATCCGTCGGGTCCACATCCGTGTCTCGGCCCGTTCGGCGGGCGTGGCGCCGATGAGGGTCGGGGAGGGGTGAACCTCTTCCAGATATTCGCAGATGACGGTGATCTCGGTGATGACGGCGCCGTCGTCGAGCAGCAGAGCCGGGGTCTGTCCGGCCGGGTTGACCTGGTCGCGGTAGGGCGGCGCGCGGTTTTCACCCCCCATCAGATCGATCTCGACCACAGGGAGCGAAAGGCCCTTTTCGGCGGCGAACATCCGGACCGCCCGGGGGTTGGGTCCAACGGACGTGTAGAGTTTCATGAGCGGCTCCCTGTTGGCGCCCGCCCAGTTGGCAGGACCGGTCCAAGGGGCGTCAAGCCTTGTGATCGCCGAGCCGGCCCTGGGCTGGACCGACAGCCATTCGCATGTTCGACTCGCCAAATCCGTTCGCGCGCCCCACATCCAGTGACCGACACGATGACCGTGCGCCCATCCGACGCCAGGAGCTGCCTTGATGACCGACACGCCCGACTACACGCCGCCCAAGGTCTGGACCTGGAACAAGGACAACGGGGGCCGGTTCGCGAGCATCAACCGCCCGGTCTCCGGCGCGACCCACGACAAGGTGCTGCCCGTCGGCAAGCACCCCTTGCAGCTGTACTCCCTGGCCACGCCCAATGGCGTCAAGGTCACGGTGATGCTGGAGGAGCTGCTGGCCCTGGGCCACAGCGGCGCGGAGTATGACGCCTGGCTGATCGTCATCAGCAATGGCGACCAGTTCGGCAGCGGCTTTGTGGAAGCCAATCCGAACTCGAAAATCCCGGCTCTGGTGGACCACAGCGGCGCCGCGCCGATCCGCGTCTTCGAGTCCGGGGCGATCCTGCTCTATCTCGCCGAGAAGTTTGGCGCCTTCCTGCCCACCGACCCCGCGACCCGCGCCGAATGCCTGTCGTGGCTGATGTGGCAGATGGGCAGCGCGCCCTACCTGGGCGGCGGCTTTGGCCATTTCTACGCCTATGCCCCGACCAAGATGGAGTACCCGATCGACCGCTTCGCCATGGAGGTGAAACGGCAGATGGACGTGCTGGATCGTCGTCTGGCGGAGAGCGAATACCTGGCGGGCGACGCCTATACGATCGCCGACATGGCGGTCTGGCCCTGGTACGGCGGTCTGGCCAAGGGCCTGCTCTATGAAGCCGGCGAGTTCCTGGCGGTGGACGAGTACAAGAACGTCCAGCGCTGGACCGACGCCATCGCCGCCCGTCCGGCCGTCAAGCGCGGGCGGATGGTCAACCGGGCCTGGGGCGAGCCGTCGAGCCAGCTGCTCGAGCGTCACGACGCCAGCGATTTCGACCTGAAGACGCAGGACAAGCTCGCGCCGACCGAGTGATCGGGAGCGGCGGCGGCGGGAGGACGACTCCCGCCGACCACGGCCCGATCACGACGCCTTCGGGCCGCCCAGCACCTTGACCTCGCGCTGCGGGAACGGGATCTCGATGTCGTTGGCCTTGAGCGCGGTCCAGATCATCAGCAGCAGGTCGGCGCCGACGCGATTGTCGCCGTCATCGATGCCGTCCATCCAGAACTCGACCAGGATATCGATGCCGGAGTCGCCGAACTTCTCGATCTCGGCGTCCGGCCGTTCCGCCAGCGGCAGGTCGTCGCCGCTGAGCACCTTGGGATGGCTCCTGACCACCTCCCGGACAATCTCGAACAGCTTGTCGAGGTCGGTCTTGTAGGCGACCTGAAAGTTCAGCGAATAGCGCTGCTTCTGGTTGTTGTGGGTCCAGTTGACGAAGGCGGTGGTGATGAAGCGTTCGTTCGGCACCATGATGTCCTTGCCGTCGAAGGTCTCCAGGGTCGCCGAGCGAATGGTCAGATCACGCAGGGTGCCGGCCCGCCCGTCCTCCAGCTCGATATAGTCGCCGATGGTGATGCTGCGATCGAGCAGGATGATCAGGCCGGAGATGAAGTTCGAGGCGATCGGCTGCAGTCCGACGCCCAGGCCGACGCCCAGGGCCCCGCCGAACACCGCTAAGGCGGTGAGGTCCACGCCCATGACGTTGAACAGCAGCAGCAGGGTGAAGCCGTAGACGCTGATCTCGAACAGTTTGGCGACCACCTCGCGGGCGCTGGCGTCGAGCATGGTCCGGTGGCGGATGATCCGTTGACCCGCGTTGTTCGACGCCCGGCCAAGCCAGAAGAGCAAGGCTCCAAAAAAGACAGTTCTTATAACGGCATAGAGGGTGATCTTGATGTTGCCGACGTCAACCGAGACGGAGTCGAGATAGCGGGTGATGTCGTCCAGCCAGCCGGCCATGTAGAGCAGCGACACCGGGATGCCGATCCAGGCGAAGATGAAGATCACCGCCGGGTTGCGGACCAGCTGGCTGATGAAACTGTAGATCAGATAGATCAGGGCGGCGCCCTGGGCGGCCTGCACCAGCCAGGATTCGCCGACGGCGTCGGCGCTGAGCGACTTGGCGAGGCTCAGGACAATGGCCAGGGTTACCGGCGGCAGCAGCCTGCGAAGGCCGCTCAGCATGGCGTCCATGTCCTGGAACGCGTCCGGCGCCAGTCTTGTGCGGAACGCCTTCACCCGGCCGCCCAGGAAGGCGGCGATCAGCCAGGCCAGGCCGGCGGCGAGGACGACAATGGCCAGTTGAGCATAGGTCGCGGGACTGGCGAGACGGGCGAGGGTCGATAGCCAGGCCGCGGCCGCCTGTTCACTTAGCCATTGCAAAGGCGACCACTCCATTTCACTGCCGACGCCGCCAGCCTAGCCCATCACCCGCCCAACCGTCACAATTTCAGGCCGTCTTTCAAGGCGCGGACCGTCATCGGTGGGTGCGATGTCGCCGGCCTCGCGGCGGGCGGGCGGCGGGCCGCGGCTTGCCAGAGGCGACGCCGCACGGCCAAACTCCCGCGCAAACAGGAATCAAAACATGCCGGCTGAAGCCCACGTCGCCACGGCCCTGATCACCAACGACGCGGTCGTTCTGGGGCTTCTGGCCGTCATTCTGGCCTTCGTGTTCTGGAGCTCAGGCCTGACGAACAGCCTGGCCCGTCGGTTCTACGGGATCTTCCCGCCGATCCTGCTCTGCTATTTCCTGCCGTCCCTGCTGACCACCTTCGGCGTGGTCGATCCGGAAACTTCGCGGCTCTACTTCATCGCCTCGCGCTTCCTGCTGCCGGCGGCGCTGGTCTTGCTGACCGTCTCGGCCGACCTGCCGGCGGTGGTCAGCCTCGGTCCCAAGGCGCTGATCATGTTCTTCACCGGAACCGTCGGCGTCATGATCGGCGGGCCCGTCGCCCTGTTCCTGACCAGTATCGTGGCCCCGGACCTGCTGGGCGGCTCGGGTCCCGAGGCCATCTGGCGCGGGATGGCGACGGTGGCGGGAAGCTGGATCGGCGGCTCGGCCAACCAGGCGGCCCTCTACGAGATCTACGGCGCCGGCCGGGACACCTTCTCCATCTGGATCGCCGTGGATGTGATCGTGGCCAATGTCTGGATGGCGTGTGTGCTGTGGATCGCGGCCAACCAGGTCCGGGTCGACCGGCTGCTGCGGGCGGACACCTCGGCCGTCGACCGGGTCCGCCTGAAGGCCGAGGCCTACGAGGCCGAGCACGCCCGCATCCCGCATCTGAAGGACCTGATCCTCATCCTCGGCGTCGGCTTTGGCGCCGTGGGGCTGTCCCATGCCGTCGCTGATCCGCTGTCTGGCTGGTTCGGCGAGACCTTCGCCTGGGCGCGCCGGCTTTCGCTGGATTCGAGCTTCTTCTGGCTGGTGCTGACCGCGACCGCGATCGGCGTCGTCCTGTCCTTCACCCCGGCCCGCAAGCTGCAGGGGGTGGGCGCGGCCAAGGTCGGCTCGGTCTTTGTCTATATCCTGATCGCCACCGTCGGGCTGAACATGAACATCGGCGCGGTGCTCAACGCGCCGGCCTATTTCCTGATCGGCGCGGTCTGGATGCTGGTCCATGTGCTGCTGATGATCGCGATGGCGTTCCTGATCAGGGCGCCGAGCTTCTTTCTGGGTGTCGGGTCGATGGCCAATATCGGCGGCGCGGCGAGCGCCCCGGTGGCGGCGGCGGCCTTTCACCCTTCGCTGGCGCCGGTCGGGGTGCTGCTGGCGGTGGTCGGCTACATTGTCGGCACGGCCGCGGCCTGGTTCACCGGCATGGTCATGATGCAGATCGCGGCGGGGGTCTGACCCTGGGGGCGGCGGGCGCCGGTCTCTGCTGTCAGCTGCCCCAGAAATTCTCATAGGAGTCGGCGCGCGAATTGGGGCGATTACAGCGTCCCAGTTTGCAGGATTCCATATGTCAGCGTTCTTCAGTGGCTTTTCGTCCCTCTCCCGAGCCCATCAGTTTTCCGGAGCCGCGGTCGTCGCCCTCCTGGCCATCGCCGCGCCGGCCCAGGCGACAGACGGCTATTTCGCCCATGGCTATGGCGCGCAGTCGAAAGGGCTCGGCGGCGCCGGCCTGGCCTATCCCAAGGACAGCCTCGCCCTGGCGACCAACCCGGCCGCGGCGACCGCGCTGGGCGATCGCTGGGACGTCGGCGTCGATGTCTTCACCCCGACCCGCAGGGCCGCCTACCGCGGCACGACCCAGGACCGCAGCTACGACGGCGACGGCCAGGCGACGGCCTTCATTCCCGAGGCGGGGTGGGTGCGTCAGATCAACGACCGTCTGGCGGTCGGCATCGTCGCCTACGGCAATGGCGGCATGATTACCGAATACCAGGACAATCCCTTCGCCCGCTTCGGCGCGACCGGCCCGGCGGGGGTGGAGTTGCAGCAGCTCTTCATCTCGCCGACCGTGGCCTACAAGGTCGCCGAGGGTCAAAGCATCGGTGTTTCGGTCAATCTCGCCGGCCAGACCTTCCGCGCTCGCGGGCTCGGCCCCTTCGCCGGCTATTCGCAGGACCCGGCGCATTTCACCAACAACGGCGTCGACACCCGGTTCGGCTACGGCGTGCGGCTGGGCTACCTCGGCCAGGTCAACGACCGCCTGTCGGTCGCCGCCTTCTGGCAGTCCCAGACGAAGTTCGACGCCTTCGACCGCTACAGCGGACTGTTCGCCGAGAGCGGCGACTTCGACGCGCCGACGACCTACGGCGCCGGTCTGGCCTTCAAGGCGACGCCCAAGCTCGATCTGGTCGCCGACTGGCGTCGTATTGAATTCAGCGACGTGACCTCGGTCGGCACGCCCCTGGCGCCGCTGCTCGCGGGTCGCCCGTTCGGCGCCGATGACGGCCCCGGTTTCGGCTGGCGCGACATCGACGTGATCAAGGTCGGCGCCAACTACACGGTCAATGACCAGTGGCAGGTCCGCGCCGGCTACGGCCATGCGGAAAACCCGGTTCCGGCCGGCCAGACCCTGCTGAACATTGTCGCGCCGGGCGTGGTCACCGACCAGTACACGGTCGGCGCCACCTGGACCCGTCCCTCGGGTCTCGAGATCAGCGGCTACGCCCTCTATGCGCCGAGCAACACGGTGCGGGGTTCGGGCTCGATTCCCGGGCCCTTCGGCGGCGGCGAGGCCGACATCTCGTTGGGCGAGACCATCGTCGGGATCAGCTTCGGCTGGAAACGCTAGCCGGAACGGTCAGGTCGTCATGCACCCCTTTCTCCAGTCTCTCGCCGGCGGCGTGTTGATCGGCCTGGCCAGCGCCGGATTGCTGCTGGTCAACGGCCGGATCGCCGGCATCAGCGGTCTGTTGTCCAACGCCATCATGCTGCGGCCCGGCCTGTGGCGATGGACATTCCTGGGTGGGCTGGTGGCGGTCGGGATCGGCGCGGGGGTGCTGGGCGCGCCCGTTCCGACCGGGCTGACCGAGCAGGCGCCGCTGGCGCTTGCGGCGGCCGGCCTCCTCGTCGGCTTCGGCACGCATCTGGGCAACGGCTGCACCAGCGGACATGGCGTCTGCGGGCTTTCCAACCTGTCGCTCCGCTCGCTGGTGGCGACGGCGGTGTTCATGGTCGCTGCGGGCGTGACCGTTTTCATCAGTCGCCACGGCGGCGGGATCGCGGGGTTGGGTCAATGAGAGCCTTCGCCGCGCTGCTGTTTGGCGGCCTCTTTGGTCTGGGCCTGCTGATCTCCGGCATGCTCGACCCGGACAAGGTGCTGGGCTTTCTCGACATCGCCGGCGACTGGAATCCGCAACTGGCCTTCGTCATGGGCGGCGCGATCGCCGCGGCAACGCCCTTTTTCGTGATCGCCCGCAGGCGGGAGCGGACCCTGCTGGGCGACCCGCTGGTGCTTCCCGAACGCCTGACGCTGGACTGGCGACTGGTGGCCGGCGCGGCGATCTTCGGCGTCGGCTGGGGGCTTTCGGGGCTTTGCCCGGGTCCCGCCGTCGTCCTGCTCGGGTTCGCCGGTCCGCCGGCCTGGATCTTCGGCGCGGCGGTCATCGCCGGGCTGGTTCTGGGCCGCCTTCTTCTGTCGGGGTCGGGCGCCGCGAGACGGGGCTGAGCGCGACGACCGGGCCGCGATGTGATCCGATGAGGCGACGGCGTCGTAGACTCCGGGACTGTTTCGGAGACCTGACATGCTGATCGCCCTGATCTACCTCGCCACCCTGATGGTGTTCGCCGTCATCGACACGCTCTGGCTCACCACCATGGCCGGCCCGGTCTATCGGCCGCTGATCGGCGAGATGCTGGCCGACAAGGTCCGCATGACGCCGGCGCTGGTCTTCTACGCCCTTCACGCGGCGGGGCTGGCGATCTTCGCCGTGGCGCCGGGCGTCCGGGCGGACGACTGGAAGGTCGCCCTGATGTGGGGCGCGCTGTTCGGCCTGTTCACCTACGGCGCCTATGACCTGACCAACTACGCCACCCTGAAGGTCTGGGGTCTGAAGATCACCCTGATCGACATGACCTGGGGCGTGACGGTGAGCGCCGCGAGCGCGGCCCTGGCCAGTGTCGCGGCGGCGCGGCTGGGCAAGCTGTTCGGCCTGGCGATCTAGCGTCAATCGATCATCAGCCGGCGTCGATGCGCACGGCTTCGCCGCCTCTCGGGGCGAGGCCCGGCGAGGGTGGGGAGGGGGCGGAGCGCTCCGGCTTCAGCCGGATGTCTGTTGGTCGTCTGTCTGAAGCTGGCGAAACCGTCGCGCTCCGCGAAGTCCGTTTTCCGGGTGCTGCGGTAGGCAGCCCGCTTAAGGCTTAGCCGCATCGACCCCCGGCGGGCGGGCGGCGGCGAAGCCGTCCCCGGACCGTGAGCGTATCCCCCGCTCACCTGTCGCTCGTCCGGCCAGAGGTCGTTCCG
>JAUXVF010000013.1 GCA_030680355.1 Caulobacter sp. | reverse complement strand
CTTCCTCGAAGGCAAGGGCCCCCAGGCCGCCGTCGACTACGGCGCCGCCCACGGCGCCCTGGCCATGACCACCCCCGGCGACACCTCCATGGTCCGCGCCGCCGAGGTCGAAGCCGTCATGACCGGCAAGGGCGCAAGGGTCATCCGCTAGCCGGCTGGAGGTCTCCATGGGCACCGCCACATTCGGCCAGACCAGGTCGCCGGCGCCTGGCCGCGGGTCGCCCCCAACCGCGACGCCAGCGTCAGGCCAGTCCCTCAGGCACAGGCTGCTGACCATCGCCGCCGTGCTGCGCGAGGTCCGGCAGGAGGCCGGCCTGTCCCAGCGGTCCCTGGCCAGCCGCCTGGGGAAGGCCAACTCCCATGTCTCCAAGATCGAGAGTGGTCAGCGTCGCGTTGACGCCTTTGAACTCTACCTGATCGCCGGAATTGTCGGCCTGGACCCCGCCGAGTTATTTGCGAGGGTCGCGTCGGAGCTGGATGCCCCACGCCGAGCGCAGTTCGACTGATCGCCCCGCCAAACAGCTTTTCCGTATGGATGCGACGGATTCAACGTGAAGACGGGTTGCCATCAGGCTGCCCGCGTCCTCACGCGGTTTCCGGCGTGAAGGTGATCGGCAGCCGGGTGATCGCGTTGAACCAGATCGAGCGCAGCCACTGCGGTTCGCCGGCGACCTGAAGGTCGGGGATGCGCGTGACGATCTGCTTTAACAGGGCCTGGAGTTGCATGCGGGCCAGGCCGGCCCCGATACAGACATGGGGACCCGTTCCAAACGCGAGATGCTTGCGGACGTTCGGCCGCGTGATGTCAAAGACATGGGGATCGGCGAACACCGCGGGGTCCCGGTTTGCGGCCGCGTAGGACAGATAGATCTTGTCGCCCTTCTTCACCGCCTGCCCGCCGATCTCCGTGTCGCAGGTGGCGGTGCGCCTGAAATTCGTGGTGGTCGAGGTGAAGCGCAACACCTCCTCGATCGCATTGTCGAGGTGCTTGTCCACATCGCTGCGGAGCAGGGCGTACTGCTCGGGGTAGGCGTTCATGAGCTGGATGAAGTGGGCGGCCGTGCTCCGCGTCGTCTCATGACCCGCGACGGCGAAGACGACAAAGAACATGTTGATGTTCATCGGATTCAGCCCGAGCGTCTGGTCGTGAACCATGAGGCTCATCAGGGAGTCGTCCGGTTGACGGCGCTTCTGCTGCGCGACCTCCTCGGCTAGCGCAAACAGCTGCAGGGTTGGATCGACCTCGTGGTCGCCATGGGTCTCCACGTCGGCCATGGCGTTGCCCAGTTCGACCACCCGTTCGCGCATCGACTCCGGAATGCCCATCAGTTCGCAGAACGTGTAGACCGGCAGTCTTGAGGCGACGTCGAACACGAACTCGCAGTGATCCTGGCCCGCGACGTCATCGACAATCCGCCTGGCCACCCGCTCGATGTCTGGGGCCAGCGCCTTCAGCGACCGGGGCGAAAAGGCCGGCATCAGCATCCGTTTCACCGGGGCGTGGTCGGCCGGAGTCATGCCCATGAAGTTGGCGCGATGGCGCTGCAGCTCTTCCTCTTCGAGGTCCCAGATGACGAACCCCTCGGCATGGGAACTGAACTGTTCCTGGTCGCGGGAGACGTCAAAGACATCTTGATACCGGGTGAGAACCCAGAACCCCTTGGTCATCGCCGAATTGGGCATGTCGGGCGCATAGGCCGGCGTGGCGGGATTCCAGTGAACCGGATCCGTCCTGCGCCAAAGGTCGAACAGCGCGTGCGGCGGCCCCTTCTCCGTCGGGAAGATGTCGGGATCGAGAATGTTGGCGTCTGCGGGCCAGTGTTTCATGGTCTTGGTATCCGTTGCCTGTTCAAGTCGTCGCCAGTCCGCGCGCTCACTTGCGAGGCGGAAACTGCCCGAGCGCCACGCGCCAGACCGCTTCGGTGTTTGTCGGCTGATGACCGATCTGATGGGTCGGCGCCGGGGTCTCCTGGACGGTGTTGCTGAGACGGCCGATGCCGGTGACCTCGACCTCGACCACGTCACCGGGCTTCATCGGCCGGGAGTTGGCCGGCGTGCCGGTCAGCACGACGTCGCCGGGCAGGAAGGTGATGTGCCGCGACAGGTCGGCCATGATGTAGGGGATATCGAAGGTCATCTCGCTGACCGGGCCGTCCTGCACCACCTCGCCGTTGATATAGGTTCGCACGCTGGACTCGCGGATGTCGACGCCGCGAACGATGCCGGGACCGATGGGGCAAAAGCCGTCCTGGCCCTTGACCCGCAGCATCGAGCCGGCGTCGGTGTCGCGGAAGTCCTGGGCGCCGACATCATTGGCGACCGCGAACCCGGCCAGATAGTCCCAGACATCCTCGGGCGCGACATTGCGCATGGGCTTGCCGACGATGGCCGCGATCTCGCCCTCGTAGTTGAGATACTGGCAGTCAGCCGGCCGGTTCAGCTTGCCCCGGTGGGCATTGAGCGTCGTCAGGGGCTTCTGGAAATAGGTCGGGGTCTTCAGCGGCGGGGCCTGGAACTCGACCCGGCGCGACTCGTAGTTCAGGTGGATACAGATGATCTTGGTCGGGTCACAGGGCGGCAGATAGAGGGCCTCCGCTTCCGACGTGGTGCGACCGTCGCCCAGGCGCAGCCGGTCGCCTTCCGGCCTGACCCAGGTGGGCGTGCCTTCGAACAGGATGCGGCGCCATTCCTCGCGCGGCCCTTTGAGTACGGACATGTTGGTTTCTCCCGATTGCTGGTTTCAGGCGGCGACCTGCACGCGCCCGTACTGGCCCGCCAGGTAGGCGAGCGGTGAGTCTTCGCGGCGTTCGAAATGTTCGACCTGGCCAAGGTAAACTTCGTGGTCCCCCGCCCGGGTCACGGTGACAACCGAGCATTCGAAGACGGCCGCCGCGTCCTCGAGCACCGGGGCGCCGCCCAGGCCGTCGCGGACCGGAACGCCCTGGAAACGCTGTTCCAGCGGGCGGCAGAGCGCGGTGATCAGAGGGCGCTGCTCCTCCGACAAAATGCTGACCGCGAAGGTCGGCGCGACGGCGAATACTGACCGGCTGCGGGCCGAGAGGCCGAGGCACCAGAGCACCATCGGCGGCGTCAACGACACCGAAGTGAAGGAGTTGATCAGCAGACCCGCCGCATCGCCCTCCGGCGTTCGCGCGGTCACGAAGGCCACGCCCGTGGGGAAACGCCCCAGCGCGTGCCGGTACTCACGCGCCCGGTCCTCCGCGTCGAGCCGCGGCGTTTCGAGACCATCCACTAGATGGGCTCCAGGTCCGGATTGACCTGCATGCCGGGGGTCACGACGCCTTCGACAGCCGTATGGCCGTAGGTGTCGCGCTGATAGAATTCCGACTGATGAGACGCCGCCCGCGCACCCCAGCCGATCTCGGACATGAACCCTGACGGGTTGATGAAGTAGAACGAATACATCTGGTCGTTGGCGTGCTTGCCCGGTTCGATCCCCACCGGAATCCCGGCGCTCCTGACCGCTTCGTAGGCAAGGCCGACGTCGTCGAAGTTTTCCACTTCGAGCATCAGGTGATTGATCCGTTTCTCCCCTGGCGCCGTGAAGGCCAGGGTGTGGTCGCGGTCGTTGCAGTGCATGAACGTCAGGTCGACCGGACGGGGCAGTCCGGGGACCGGGACGCGATACTCGACCCCCCCGCGCATGCCGAGCAGGCGGTAGAAGGCGTAGGTCTGGTCATAGCCGGCGCTGTTGCCCAGCATCACGTGACCAAGACCGCCCGTTGCTGTCTTGAAGGCGCCATGCATACGCCGCCCCGGGTAGAACGGACGATTGGCCTGAATGTGCGGACCATGGAAAATCTCGATCTGATGGCCGCTCGGGTCCTGTAGCATCATGACTTCGAGGACGTGACGCTCGGCGGCCTCGTCGAACGAGCCGATGCGGACAGCGACGCCCGCCGCCTCGAGGCGTTTGGCCATTTCGCCGAACTCGTCCTGGCCAGCGACCCGCAGGCCCATCAGCATCAGGTCGTCGGCGTCATTCGCCTCAAGCGTGATCCTGTGGTGCCAGTAATCCATCCGCAGGAAGGCGCGCCCGGGGCGATCGCCCTCCACGACCTCGAGTCCGAGAATCTCGGCGGCGAAGTCCTTCCAGCGGGCGAGACGTTTGACCCCGAGGGTGAGGTAACCAAGCTCTGTGACCTGAACCATTTCCGTCCTCCTTCCGCCGTCAGGCGAACGATCCTTTCCGGACCGCTATGTTTTTGATGTCGCTGTAGAAGTCGAAGCTCCAGATGCCGCCTTCGCGGCCAATGCCGGAGTGTTTCGAGCCGCCGAACGGCGCCGCGAGTTCCCGGATGAAGAAGCAGTTCACCCAGACCGTGCCGGCCACGACGGCCGAGGCGATCCGCATGGCGCGCGCTTCGCTGCCCGTGAACAGGGTCGCGGCGAGGCCATATTCGGTGCCGTTGGCCACCTCGATCACCTCGTCATCGCTGGAGAAGGTGTTCCAGGTCAGCACCGGCCCGAAGACCTCCTTCTGGAAGATCTCCTGGTCCCGCTGCGCGCCGGCGATCAGGGTCGGCTGGAAGTAGAGCTGGCCCTGATTGTGCCGCTCGCCGCCCCAGAGGATGTCGACGCCTTCCTTGCGGGCGCGATCGACGAAGCCCTGGACCCGGTCGAAGTGCTCGGGGTGGATCAGCGGTCCAACCCGCGTGGCCGAATCGCGCGGATCGCCGACGGTCATATGGCTGACCGCCTCGCGCACCAGGCCGAGGAAGTCGTCGGCGACCGTCTCCTCGACGAGGATGCGGGTGCCGGCGAGGCAGACCTGCCCGGCGTTGATATACTGGCCGGCGACCGTCTGGGCCGCCGCCTTCAGGTCCGCGTCGGCGCAGACGATGAAGGGCGACTTGCCGCCCAGTTCCGAGCTCATCGAGGTGATGCTGCGCGCGGCGGCCTGGCCGATGATCCGGGCCGTGCCGGTCGAACCGGTGAAGCTGATCCGGTCGATATCCAGGCGTTCGGTCAACGCGGCGCCCGCGTCTTCCCCGATACCCTGAACCACGTTGAGCACACCGGCGGGAACGCCGGCCGCCTCGGCGATGTCGGCCATCAGCGAACAGGTGAGCGGGGCCCATTCGGGCGGCTTGACGACCACGGTGTTGCCCGCCGCCAGCGCCGGGCCGACCTTCCAGGTCGTCAGCATCAACGGCGCGTTCCAAGGTGTCACCAGCACCGCGACGCCGGCCGGATCGTAGCGGACGTGATTAACCACCTCTGGCGAGTCGATGGTGTGTTCGCCCAGGGTCAGGGCGTGCTCGGCGAACCAGGAGATGTTCTGCGCGGCGCGCGGAACGACCCGATGGGTGTTGCCGGTCAGCAGCGAGCCATTGTCGAGGGTCTCGACCGCGGCCAGGTCGCCGGTGCGGGCCAGGATGCCCTCGGCGAACCGCCGCAGGATCGGCGCGCGCCCCTCCGGCCCGAGCGCCGCCCAGGCCGGGAAGGCCCGGCGCGCCGCGTCCACGGCCATCCCGGCTTCCGCCGCGCCGCCGGCCGAGACTTCGGCCAGGGCCGAGCCGTCAACGGGCGAGCGGTCGAGAAACCGGTCTTTCGAGGCGACCCGGCGGCCGTCGATATAGTGATCGGTGGAGACATCCACCCCTGCGACGTTCACGCGGCCTTGGGACACGATTGGCCTCCATTGTTGGCGCCTTGCGGCTTCTCGGTGAGGAACTGATCGACCAGCCGGTTTGCCCTGGCCGGGTCGCCGAAGGCCTCATGGATCTGGCGGTTGCGGGCGCCGGAGGCGAGGTAGAACCGCTCATACTGCTCGTTGCGGCTGGCCAGGCCGCTGCCGACGAAGTCCCAGGCCAGGCGGAACACCCGCACCCGCTCTTCGGCGGTGACCTCGCCGGCGCCGCGCAGATAGCGGTCGATCAGCGGCTTCAGGTCCGGATCGTGCATCTGGGCGTGGGTGGGTGTGGCGAACACATTGTGCGAGCCCAGCAACCGGATGACCTCGTTCACCCGCGGGAACCAGAAGGGCAGCGACGCCCGCAGGGCATGGAGCGGCCGGACATCGGGGAACCAGGCGCCGCCGGGGTGCTCGGTGGCCTGCATTTCCGAGGCATAGATCGCCGCGCGGGCGAACTCGGAGAAGGCCCAGATTTCACCCAGCATTTCCTGGGCGGCCGGCTGTTTTCCGTTGATGCACTGCAGCATCCGGTTGGCGATGCCCCAGGCGAACTCCAGCTTGGTCTGCGCCCGGATCATCGTCTGCTGCATGATGTTGGGCGACCATGAGGTGCGCATCACCGCGTTGTAGGCGGCGATATTGGCGTTGATGAACAGACGGTCCTTCGGCACCTCGACGTCGTCAAAGATCACGAACGCGTCCTGCTCGTCAAAGCGCCCGGACAGAGGATGGTCGTAGGCATGCCTCGGCTGGGACAGGCTGTCGCGGCAGAGAATCTTCATTCCCGGCGTCGTCATCGGAATGCTGAAGGACAGGGCGTAGGCGTCGGCGCCCTCGCCCAGGGGAAAGGCCGGGTAAACCGACATCTCGTCGGCGAAGGGGGAGAGGGTGGCGAGAATGCGTGAGCCGCGGACGATGATGCCGTGTTCGGTCTCGCCCACCTTGTGCAGCGCCACGTCGTTGCCCGGCCGCGGCACATCGCCCAACGCCTTGTCGACCGTCGGATGGATAATGGTGTGGGTCAGCGACAGGTCGCCCCGGCGCATCTCCTTCTGAAAGGCGATGAGGTTTTCCGCGCCGGCCTCATTGCCGCCCAGCGACCATTCGTCGGGCCGCGCCGCGAAGCCGGCAAAGGTCACGTTCATATAGTCGGGCGTGCGGCCCATCAGGCCGACGCTGTGTTCGGCGCAGACTTCCAGGGCCGCGTGGCGTTTGAACAGGTCGTCCCGGGAGCGGGGGATCAGATGACTGGCGTTGATCATCTCGCCGGTCTCGGGGTCGGGCACCAAGCAGCGGTCGGCCTTTTCGTGCTGCAGGTCGAAGACGGCGGCCAGCTCCTCGGCCGCGCCCTGGAAGGCGGGGTGGGCGGCGACGTCGGTCACCTTCTCGTTGCCGACATAGATGTCGCGGGGCGACTTCAGGCCATCAAGGAACTGTTGTCCGGTTCTTGCGGGCATGGGGAATCCTCCGGGCGATCAGGGTCGCCTCGCTGTGGGGTGGGATGGGAGCGGGCTGCCGGCCCGGACGGATGATCAGTCCAGTCCGCGCAACAGCAGTCCAAGGTCGGTACGCAGGGCGCGATCAAACTGCGCCCGGTCGAGGTAGCCGCTGAGCAGGGCGCCCAGGTGAAGATAGTAGATGGCGAACAGGCTGCGCGCGGCGGGCGCCAGCGGGCTGGTCGCGCCCACTTCCCCGGCCGATTTCGCGCCCTCCACGAGCTTGGCCAGACAGCCCAGCAGGCGGGTCATCAATTCGGCGACCAGGGCGCGCTGCTCGGCGCCGCCGACAAAGCCCAGCTGGCGCATCAGGGCGTGCGCCAGGGGCAGGTCGCGCTCGTGATACGCGACGATGGTCTCGAAGAAGGCGACCGTCTGGTCCACCAGACCGACATGGCTCTTCGCCGCGCCATAGGCGCGCTCGACCACGTCCATCATCTCGTCATGAAAGACCAGGATCAGCAGGTCGTCCTTGGTTCGGGCGTAGCTGAAGATGGTGCCCGCCGCCACGTCGGCCGCCTCGGCGATCTCCTGGGTGGTGGTCGCCTCGAAACCCTTGTGCGTAAACAAGGCCCGGGCGGCGGCGATGATGCGACCGCGCTTCTCGACCTTGTTCTGCTCTCGCTTGCTGAGCGCGGCGGCCACTGCGAATTCCTCCTGCGACGTGTCTTCCGTCCTGTCTCCAAGTATGGCCGCTCCGACGCGTCCGTCAACAATATATTTGAGCGCACTCATTTTATGTGGTTTGAAAGATGGGCCGACAAAGCCGGGCTCATAACGCCTACGTCGGCGTGGCGTATTTTGACTGCACTCAATAGGGATGGAATTATGAAGGCGGTAGAAGCCCGAGACCTGCTGGCGCAGGGAAAGACCGTCCTCAACGGCTGGTCGGTCATCCCCGGGGGATTTCTCGCCGAAGTTATGGCCTCTCTCGGATGGGACGCCCTCACCATCGACATGCAGCACGGCATGATCGGCCAGTCCGACATGCTGGCGATGCTGCAGGCAATCTCGACCACCGACCTGACGCCGCTCGTGCGCCTGGCGGCCAATGACCCTGCCCTGATCGGCCAGGCGCTCGACGCCGGCGCCATGGGGGTCATCTGCCCGCTGGTCAATTCGCCGGAGGAGGCGGCGGCGTTCGTCGCCGCCTGCCGCTATCCGCCGCACGGAGTGCGCAGTTCCGGCGCGACGCGGGCGATGATCTACGCCGGTTTCGACTACGGCGCGAAGGCTGACGCCCAGGTGCTCAAGTTCGCCATGATCGAGACGGCCGACGCCCTGGAGCAGCTGGAGGCGATCGCCGCCACGCCGGGCCTCGACGGACTCTACGTCGGTCCCTCCGACCTGTCCCTCGCCCTTGGCGGCTCACAGGGATTCGACAAGGATGAACCGGCGATGCTGGACACCTATAGCGCCATCATCGACGCCTGCCGACGCCACGGCCTGACGGCCGGCATTCACACCGCCAGCCCCGCCTTCGCCGCCCGCATGGCCGCGCTGGGCTTTCGCTTCATCACCCTGGTCGGCGACTTCAACTTCATCCTCGCCGGCCGCGCGGTCGTCCACCAGGCTCGCGCGCTTCTCGCCCCCTCCCCCGAACAGACCGTCCGCTGAGGTCCCGACATGCCCCTTTCCGCCGACACCATCGCCGACGCCGCCCGCCGCCTCCACGAGGCCGAGCGCACCAAAGTCCGCATCCCCCAGCTCTCGCGCGCCTTCCCCGACATGACCATGGCGGACGGCTACGCCATCCAGTCGGCCTGGCTGGACATCAAACGCGCCGAAGGCCGGCGGACCATCGGCTACAAGATCGGCCTGACCTCGCGGGCCATGCAGATCAATTCCCAGATCGACGAGCCGGACTATGGCTCGCTGCTGGACGACATGCTGTTCCCCGAAAGCAGCGACATCCCGACCGGGCGTTTCATCAATCCGCTGGTTGAGGTCGAGCTGGCCTTCATGCTGGGCCGCCCCCTCAAGGGGCCGGGCGTCACTCTCTACGACGTCCTGGCCGCCACCGACTACGTCACCCCGGCGCTTGAGCTGATCGACCTTCGGGTGCAGCCGGTCGATCCCGAAACCGGCAAGCCGATGAAGGCGCTCGACACCATTTCCGACAACGCGGCCTGCGCCGGCGTGGTTCTGGGCGGTCGACCGGTCAGGCCCGACGCCGTCGACCTGCGCTGGATCGGGTGCCTGCTTCACCGTAACGGCGTCATCGAGGAAACCGGCCTCGCCGCTGGCGTCCTCAACCATCCAGCCAACGGCATCGCCTGGCTGGCCAACAAGCTGGCGCCCTATGACATCAGCCTGGAGCCCGGCCAGATCCTGCTCTGCGGGTCGTTCACCCGGCCCGTATTCGCGCGGCCGGGCGACGTGTTCCACGCGGACTACGGCGCGCTGGGCGGGATAGGTGTCAGCTTCTCAAAGGGGGATGCGCTCCCGAAGTAAGCGAACCCAGGCCGACGGAGCCCGCCGACGGACCGTTCCGACGTCCGCCTTGGGTCATGGGCGGTTCCCCGCCACGGCCAAGTTCGCGCCTGACGGCCATTGCCCGAATTTGAACCGACCCTTCACTGACCAACCCCACCGCCAGACTTCAGAACATATTCATCCTCTGAATAGTGAGTGTTGACGGTTGGCCCAGCTCGACGGCATGGTGACGGGGGCATCGACGCGAATGATCGGTGTTGAAAACGGGAGCGAAACTGATGGGATTTGACATGGGCGCGCGAGCGCTCGCGCCCGCCGCCATGGCGGGACTTTTCGCAAGTCCCATCGCGGCTTTGCCGCCGCGCCGCCCCCGCGGTCTCTGAGACATGGCTGCTTACAACGCCTCGGCGCCGAATGAGCCCTCCCCCCTGAGCCGAGCGTCCTCAGACGACCGGCCCGGCGCGCGATCCTGGTTCGTGCTCGGCATGCTGTGCTTCGTCTATGTGCTCAACTTCCTCGACCGGCAGCTGCTGTCCATTCTGGCGAAACCAATCCAGGACAGCCTGGGCGTCACCGACGGTCAGCTGGGACTTATCGGCGGGCTGTACTTCGCCCTCTTCTACTGCCTGATCTCCATTCCGGTCGGCTGGCTGGCTGACCGGACCAACCGGGTCAGGGTGCTCGCCCTGGCCTGTGGGCTGTGGAGCATAGCGACCATGGGCTGCGGCCTGTCGGCCACCTATTCGCAGCTGGTCGTCGCCCGCATGACCGTCGGCGTCGGCGAGGCGGGAGGCGTGCCGCCCTCCTACGCGATCATCTCCGACTATTTCCCGCCGGGACGGCGCGGCACGGCCCTGGGCCTGTTCAATCTGGGTCCGCCCATCGGCCAGGCCATGGGCGTGGCCTTCGGCGCCGCGATCGCCGCGGCCTATGACTGGCGTCTGGCCTTCCTCGTTCTTGGGGCCGTCGGCGTGGTCACGGCGCTGGCGGTTCTGCTCTTCGTTCGGGAACCCAAACGTGGCGGCCTCGACCGGCCCGCCGCGCCGGCGCTCGCGCCCGCCGCCCCCGCGACGTCCGACTTCATGACGACCGTGAAGATGTTCTTCTCCAAGCCATCCCTGGTGTTGATCGCGGCCGCCAGCGGCGTGACCCAGATCATGACCTACGGCGCGGGCAACTTCACCACCCTGTTCCTGATGCGGGAAAAGGGCATGACGCTGCATGAGGTGTCGATCTGGTTCGCCCTGGTCGTGCTGATCGGCATGGGCGGCGGAATCTTCGTCTCCGGGCGGGTGATCGACCGGTTCACCAAACGGTCGAAACAGGCCTATGCGGTCGTCCCCGCCATCACCCTGTCCCTGGCCATCCTGCCGTTCCTGGGCTTTGTCTGGGCCCCCACCTGGCAGGTCGCGCTGTTGTTCCTGATCGGCCCGACCTTCCTCAACTACTTCTATCTGTCGTCGGCGGTGGCCCTGGTTCAGGAAGAGGTCGCACCGCACCAGCGGGTGCTCTCGGGCGCGCTCCTGCTGCTGGTCATGAATCTGACCGGCATGGGACTTGGCCCGACCTTCGTGGGCTTCGCCAGCGACTTCCTGAAAGCCAGCCACCCGAACAACTCCCTGCAGCTCGCCTTCCTCTGCCTCATCCCGATCTATCTCCTGGCCATCGGGCTGTTCATCTGGCTGGCGCGCGTGCTGCGCAGGGAAGATCGCAAAGCCGGAGCCGTAGCCGGATGAAACACTTCCACAGCCTGACCCTTGCGGCCGCCGCGGCCTGTTGCCTCGCCATCACCTCACCGGCGCAGGGCGCGGCAAGCCGCGTCACGGTGGAGGCGCCCGCCGGCGTCGCCTCGGGGACCCTCGAGGCCGGGGTGAACGTCTTCAAGGGCCTCCCCTACGCCCTGCCGCCCGTCGGCGCGGCGCGCTGGACGCCGACCCGGCCGATGCCGCGCTGGTCCGGCGACCGGGACGCGTCCGCGTTCGGCCCCGCCTGCGTTCAGAACAAATCAGGCCCGTGGAACATCTACGCCAACGATCCCAAGGCGATGAGCGAGGACTGCCTGACGCTCAACATCTGGACGCCGGCGAACGCCGCCAAGGCGCCGGTGATGGTCTGGATTCACGGCGGCTCGCTGGCGGCGGGCTACAGCCACGAAGCGATCTACGACGGCGCCAAGATGGCCGAGCAAGGCATCGTGGTGGTGTCGATCAACTATCGGGTGGGCGTGCTCGGCTACCTGGCCCATCCGGGTCTGAGCGCGGAGTCGCCGCTGGAAATCTCCGGCAACTACGGGCTGCTGGACCAGATCGAAGCGCTGCGCTGGGTTCAGCGCAACATCGCGGCGTTCGGCGGGGATCCCTCGAACGTGACCATCGCCGGCGAGTCCGCCGGGGGCTTGAGCGTCATGTATCTGATGGCCGCGCCGGCCGCCCGGGGCCTGTTCGCCAAGGCGATCGCGCAGAGCGCCTATATGGTCACCACCCCTGAGCTGAAACAGTCGCGGTTCGGCCTGACGCCGGCCGAGGCGAACGGGACCGCCCTCGCCGCCAAGCTTGAGGCGCCCGATGTCGCCGCACTGCGCGCCATGGACGCCGCCAGGCTGACCAAGGCCGCCGCTGCTGCAGGCTTCGCGCCGTTCGGCGTCATCGACGGACAGATCCTGCCCCGCCAGCTGGCCGAGGTCTTCGACAGGGGCGAGCAGGCTCCGGTGCCGATCCTGGCCGGCTTCAACAGCGGCGAGATCCGCTCGCTGCGCTTCCTTGCCCCGCCGACGCCGGCGCTCTCTGCGACCTACGAAAAGGCCATCCGCGACCGCTATGGCGATCTCGCCGAGGACTACCTGAGGCTCTACCCCAGCCGGGACATGGACAGCAGCATCCTGGCCTCGACCCGGGACGCCATCTACGGCTGGACCGCCGAACGGCTGGTCAGGAAGCAGGCCGCCCTTGGCCAACCGTCCTTCTACTACATCTTCGACCACGGGTTCCCGGCGGCCGACGAGGCCGGCCTGCACGCCTTTCACGGCAGCGAACTCCCCTATGTTTTCGGCACCCTAAGCCGGACCCCGCCGTTCTGGCCCAAGGCGCCGCGGACCCCCGCCGAGGCGCGGCTGTCCGACGCCATGGTCGGTTACTGGACCAGCTTCATGCACACCGGCCAGCCACAGGCCGCCGACGCCCCCGACTGGGCGCCCTACGGGTCGCAGCGCGTTTTCATGGCCTTCCAGGACGGTCCACGGCTGTCGGTAAACCTGTTCCCGGGGATGTATGAACTGCATGAAGCGGTCGTCTGCCGCCGGCGCGCGCGGGGGGACCTGGCCTGGAACTGGAATGTCGGCATCATCTCGCCGCCGCTCCCGGAGCAGACCCCGGCCTGCCGCTGATCGACGGACGGGGCGGGCCGGTGTTCGCGGCCGTGACCATCGAAGGGGACACGCACCTTCGGTCCATGTCCCCGTCTCCGGCGCGCACGGCGCCGCCGCCTCCAAGGACCTGGCCCTGGGAGGGTGGGGAGGGCGCGGAGCGCTCCGGCCTCAGCCGGATGGTGGTCGTAGAGGGGCTGAGAAGGCCAGGGCCGTCGCGCTCCGCGAAGTTCGTTTTCCGGGTGCTGCGGTAGGCAGCCCGCTTAAGGCTTAGCCGCATCGACCCCCGGCGGGCGGGCGGCGGCGAAGCCGTCCCCGGACCGTGAGCGTATCCCCCGCTCACCTGTCGCTCGTCCGGCCAGAGGTCGTTCCG
>JAUXVF010000012.1 GCA_030680355.1 Caulobacter sp. | reverse complement strand
CTTCCTCGAAGGCAAGGGCCCCCAGGCCGCCGTCGACTACGGCGCCGCCCACGGCGCCCTGGCCATGACCACCCCCGGCGACACCTCCATGGTCCGCGCCGCCGAGGTCGAAGCCGTCATGACCGGCAAGGGCGCAAGGGTTATCCGCTAGGGCGCGCGGGCAGTCGCACTTGCCGGAGACGGCCATCCCCGCCCGGAATCAGCGCTGTGAAAAATTCCAAACCCGTGAAATCGCAGAACCTTTCTCCAGACGCTCAGAGGGTAGACGCCACACTCTCCCCACCCGCCAGAGCGCCCGTATCCTTCTCCTTGTCCCGCGGCATGGGGAGGGCGTCTCGGCCAGGCGTTCCGATGCGGCGGCGGGACGGGGTTCGAGCGGGACGCTTGGCCCGGCGCCAGTCGTGAAGGGCCCTGCGTCGCCGCCAATGGCATCCCGACGCAGGCCGCCGGACCGACCTCTGGCCGGACGGGCGACAGGCATGCGGGGGATACGCATGCGGTCCGGGGATGGTTTGCCACCACCCGCCCGCCGGGGGTCGATGCGGCTGAGCCTTAAGCGGGCTGCCTACCGCAGCACCCGGAAAACGGACTTCGCGGAGCGCGATGGCCTCGGCATTCTTCAGACAGACGACCAACAGACATCCGGCTGAAGCCGGAGCGCTCCGCCCCCTCCCTGCCTTCACTTTGGCCCCGCCCCGTGAAGCGGCTTCGCCATGCGCGGAATGCACGGGGACACGGACCTGCGGTCCATGTCCCCGTTGCCCTAGCCCGCCGCGGTCAGCGCCTGATCGAGATCGGCGAGGATGTCGTCGATGTGTTCGAGCCCGACCGACAGCCGCACATAGCCCTGGGAGACGCCCGCGGCCGCCTGGTCTTCGGGCGACATCTGGGAATGGGTGGTGCTGGCCGGGTGGATGGCCAGGCTGCGCGCATCCCCGATATTGGCCACGTGATAGAACAGCTTCAGCGCATCGATGAACCGCTGGCCAGCGGCCCGGCCGCCGGCCAGTTCGAACCCGACCAGACCGCCGAAGCCGCCGGTCAGATAGCGGTCGGCCCGCTCGCGCTGGACGCCGGTCTGTTGCGAGGGATGGATGACCTTGGTCACGCCGGCGCGGGCCTTGAGGAAGTCGGCCACGGCCTGGGCGTTGGTGCAGTGGCGGGCGATGCGCAGGGGCAGGGTCTCGACACCCTGCAGGATCTGGAAGGCGTTGAACGGCGACAGGGCCGAGCCGAGGTCGCGCAGCAGCACGGTGCGGGCCCGCAGGACAAAGGCGATCGGGCCCAGCGGCTTGGCCGCCTCGCTCCACACCGCGCCGTGGTAGCTGGCGTCGGGGGTGTTGAACAAAGGCTGGCGGGCGGGGAAGGCCCCCCAGTCGAAGGTTCCGCCCTCGATGATGACGCCGCCGATCGAGGTGCCGTGGCCGCCGATAAATTTGGTCGTCGAATAGACCACGATGGCCGCGCCATGGTCGAACGGCCGGGCCAGCAGCGGGGCGGCGGTGTTGTCGACGATCAGCGGGATGCCCAGCGGACGGCCGATGGCCGCCACCTCGGCGATGGGAAACACCGACAGCTTCGGATTGGGCAGGGTCTCGGCGTAGTAGGCGCGGGTGCGGTCGTCGGTCGCCCGGGCGAAGGCCTGGGGGTCGGCCGGGTCGACGAACCGCACCTCGATGCCGAACCCCTTGAGGGTGTTGGCGAACAGGTTCCAGGTGCCGCCGTAGAGGTCGGTCGAGCTGACGATATTGTCGCCGGCCTGGGCCAGATTCTGGATGGCCAGGGCCGAGGCGGCCTGGCCCGAGGCCACGGCGAGCGCCGCCGAACCGCCTTCGAGCGCGGCCAGCCGCTGTTCGAGGATGTCGGTCGTGGGGTTGCCCAGCCGGGTGTAGATATTGCCCAGTTCCTTGAGCGCGAACAGGTTGGCCGCATGTTCGGAGTCGCGGAACTGATAGGACGTCGTCTGGTAGATGGGCGGGGCCACTGACCCGGTGGCCGGGTCGGCGCGCCAGCCGGCATGAAGCGCCAGGGTCTCGGGATGCATCGGACGATCGGTCATGGGGCGGCTCCTGGCGGTTGGTTTGCGCCCAAGCCTATAGCCGCTAACCCCGCCAGGCGCAGGGCCAGATGTCTTGACCGCCGGCCGAGGATTTCTGCCCGGACCGGCCCTCCTAGAGGACCACCCGCTCCATTTTCGGCGACAGCAGGTGGATCAGGCCCAGCGACACCAGATAGGCGCAGCCGGCCACGAGGAACACCGGACGATAGTCGCCCTGGCTGTCGAGCACCCAGCCGGTGTATTTCGACATCATCATCCCGCCGATCGCGCCCAGCGCCCCGCCCATGCCGATCACCGAGCCCACTCCGCCGCGCGGCAGCAGGTCCGACGGGAGCGTATAGAGGGTGGCCGAGAACCCCTGGTGCGCGGCGGTGGCCAGGCCGATCAGGCCCACCGCGACCCAGACGCTGCTGGCCGAGGCGGCGAACATCACCGGCGTCGCCGCCAGGGCGCAGATCAGCATCGTCGTCTTGCGGGCCCGGTTGACGCTCCAGCCGCGTTTGAGGAAGTGCGACGACAGCCAGCCGCCGCCGACGCTGCCGCCGTCCGACAGCAGGTAGATAACGATCAGCGGCGGGCCGAAGGTCTTCAGATCAAGGTGATAGCGACGGTCGAGAAAGTCCGGCAGCCAGGACAGGAACATCCCCCAGATCGGATCGATGGTGAACTTGCCGAGCATATAGGCCCAGGTCTGGCGCAGCCGCAGCAGCTTGAGCCAGCTGATCCGCTCGACCGGCGGGGTCTGGTCGCGCTCGATCCAGGCCAGTTCGGCGGGCGACAGCTTCGCGTCCTCGCGCGGCCGGCGATAGAGCAGGAACCAGATTGGCAACCAGATCAACCCGGCCAGGCCTGTGGCCACGAAGGCCGCCCGCCAGCCCCAGGCCAGGGCGATGGCCGGCACCAGCAACGGGGTGATGATGGCCCCGATATTGGTGCCGGCGTTGAAGATGCCGTTGGCCAGGGCCCGCTCGCGCTGCGGGAACCAGTCTGCAGTGGCCTTGATGGCGCTGGGAAAGGCGCCCGATTCGCCCACGCCCAGCGCCATGCGGGCGGCCATGAAATGGCCGATCCCTTGCGCTTGCGACGTCAGGACCTGGGCGAGCGACCAGATGCCGAACGCGAGACTGAAGCCCCAGCGGGCGCCGATCCGGTCCACCAGTCTTCCAAAGACGATATAGAACAGCGCATAGGCGCCCTGGAAACAGAGCAGGACATTGGCGAAGTCGCTGGCCGTCCAGCCCAGCTCCCGGCCGATGGTCGGTTTGAGGATGCCGAGGGTCTGGCGATCAACGTAGTTGATCACCATCGCCGCGAACAGCAGGGCGACGACGATCCATCGCCGTCGCCCCGAGGGCGCCGCTACCGGCGCCTCTGCCGCGCCGTTCAGAGGGTCACGGGCTCCATCTTCGGCGTCAGCAGATGGATGACGCCCAGCGCGATCAGATAGGCGCTGGCGGCCACGACGAAGATCGGCGTGTAGGTGCCGATGGTGTCGAGCACCCAGCCGGCGTAGCGGGCCATGGCCATGCCGCCGATGGCGCCGATCATGCCGCCGATGCCGATCACCGATCCCACCGCCGAGCGCGGGAAGACGTCGCCGGGCAGGGTGTAGAGATTGGCCGAGAAGCCCTGGTGGGCCGCCGTGGCCAGGCCGATGATGCCGACCGCGACCCACATATTGTCGGCCAGGGCGGCGAAGCCCACGGGCACGGCGCAGAGGGCGCAGATCAGCATGGCGATCTTGCGCGCCGCGTTGAGCGTCAGGCCGCGTTTCATCAGGGTCGAGGACAGCCAGCCGCCGCCGACGCTGCCCACGTCCGAGAGCAGGTAGATGGCGATCAACGGCGGGCCGAAGGTCTTCAGGTCAAGGCCGTAGCGCTTGCCGAGGAAGTCGGGCAGCCAGAACAGGAACATCCACCAGATCGGATCGATCAGGAACTTGCCGAGGGCATAGGCCCAGGTCTCGCGCTTGGTGAACAGCTTGAGCCATTTGACCTTCTCCACCGGGTCGGCGGGGTCCTGTTCGATGTATTCGAGCTCGGCCTGGGTGACCTTGCTGTGCTCACGCGGCCGGCGATAGACCAGCAGCCAGATCGGCAGCCAGATCAGACCGGCGACGCCGGTGATGATGAAGGCCATCTGCCAGCCCCAGGTCAGGACGATGGCCGGGATGATCAGCGGGGTGACGATGGCGCCGATGTTGGTGCCGGCGTTGAAAATGCCGGTGGCGAAGGCGCGTTCCTTCTTGGGGAACCACTCGGTGACCGCCTTGATGCCGCCCGGAAAGCCGCCGCCCTCGCCGACGCCCAGCGCCATGCGGGCGAAGATGAAACCGGTCAGGCCCCGCGCCCCGGCGTGGGCGATGTGCGCCACCTGCCAGATCAGGAAGGCGATGCCGAAGCCCCAGCGCGCGCCCAGCCGGTCCATGACCCGTCCGAAGATCAGATAGGACACCGCGTAGGAGGCCTGGAAGAACAGGATCAGGTTGGCGTAGTCGGTCTCGTTCCAGCCAAACTCGGCCGACAGGGTCGGTTTGAGCAGGCCGATGGTCTGACGGTCGACGTAGTTGATCACCATCGCGGCGAACAGCAGCCAGACCACCACCCATCGATAATTGCCAACCCGCACCTTTGGCGCGGCGGCTGTCTCGGTCGTCATGGGCCTCTCCCTATCGGGCGGTCGGTCTTGCGTCTTCCGCGGTGCAGAGGACTTCGCCGAACTCGCCGAAACTGACGCGGGCGGACTGGCCCGCGCGTATCTCATGAATGCCTGTGGTCGCGCCGGTGGTCACATACAGACCCGCGGTCAGGGGCAGGCCGCGCGCGGCGCAGTTGCCGAGCAGGAACGCCAGGGCCAGGGCGGGGCCGCCCGGAACGCTGGCGGCCGTGCCTGACCCGACAAGCTGACCGTCGAGCCAGACCTGGCTGGTCAGGCTGTCGTCGGGGCGATCCCGCCAGCCGGGGATCTCCGGCCCGATCACCAGACCGGCGTTGTTGCCGAAATCGGAGACGACGACCGTGGGCCCCAGGTCATTGATGGTCTTGAGCGGACTGGCCGCGAACTCGACGCCGACATGAAGACCGCCGACGATCGCCAGGGCTTCTTCGGCGGTCCAGTCCAGCTTGCCGGCCGGCGCGTCGACGGCCAGGCGGTAGACGAACTCGGCCTCGACGGCGGCGAAACCGCCCTCGATCACGGCAAGGGCGGCGGTCTCGCCGGCGGCCGGTTGGCGCAGGCCCGCGGAAAAGGACGGTCCCGCCAGGCGTTCATCGCCCATCAGCGTCTGGAGCGGGGGCGGCACGCGGCCGACCTTCCACCCGACGATGTGGTCGGGGAACAGGCCGATGGCGGCGTCCTGGATGGTGTAGGCCTTGGCCAGGGTGTCGGGCACGACGCCCGGAAACCCTTGCAGGGCGTTGGCCGCGAGCCGCGCGCCGACGAAGGCGCGGGCGATCTCGACAGGGTCGACGTCCGCCGCTGCCGCGGTCATTGAAACAGTTGGCCCTGCGGTCACGCCTCTTGTCCTTCCCAACACAATCGCCCCATTTTCAGGGTGTTGATTGTGTCTAGAGGAAACCGGTGTCATTTTCAACGGCATGCGGCGCATTGAACCGCAATTGAACCTCTGAAGGGGAGTGAAACCCATGTTGCGTCCTGTCCTGATCGGCCTTGCCCTCAGCCTGGCGGTGGCCTCGGCCGCTCTGGCTCAATGGCCTTTTGGAAAGTCCGACTCTCCGCCCGCGGCCACGGCCACCGGACCGCTGGCCTTCCCCGGCGCCCAGGGCTGGGCGGCGGCGACGCCAGGTGGTCGCGGCGGTCGAATCATCCGGGTCACCACCCTCTCGGCCGAGGGCCCCGGCTCATTCCGCGAGGCGGCCGAAGCCAGCGGACCGCGGATCATCGTCTTCGAGGTCGGCGGCGTCATCGATCTGGGCGGCAAGACCCTGGTCATCCGCGAGCCGTTCCTGACCATCGCCGGCCAGACGGCGCCGTCGCCCGGCGTGACCTTCATTCGCGGCGGCATCGATCTGGCGACCCATGACGTAATCGTGCGTCATATCCGGGTGCGGCCGGGGGAGGCGGGCTTCGCCAAGAAGAGCGGCAACGACTTCGACGCCATCTCCACCCAGGGCATTTCCTACAACATCATCGTCGACCACTGCACCCTGACCTGGGGGACCGACGAAAATCTGTCGGCCTCGGGGCCGCGGTTCGTCGGCAAGACGCCCGACGAATGGCGGGCCGGGACCTCGCGCAACATCACCTTCTCGCAGAACATCATCGCCGAGAGCCTGCGCTATTCGACCCACGGCAAGATCGAACACTCCAAGGGCAGCCTGATCCACGACAACGTCACGGGCATGCTGATCTGGGGCAACCTCTACGCCCACAATTACGAGCGCAATCCGCTGTTCAAGGGCGGCGTCTGGGGCGTAATCGTCAACAACCTGATCTTCAATCCCGGCCAGCGGGCGGTGCACTACAATCTGATGGGGGTGGAGTGGGGGACCAGCGCCTGGCAGCTCGGGCGCATGGTGGCCGTCGGCAACGTCCTGCGCGGCGGCCAGGACACGCCCGAAGGGCTGCCCTTCCTGATGATCGGCGGTGATGGCGACCTGGAATTCTATGGTCGCGACAACCTGGCCGTTGACCGCTGGGGCGCGCCGCTGCCGATGTTCGGCCGCTACACCACGACGCCGGCGAAGATCATTATGCTGAACAAGGCGCCGTTCTGGCCCGCGGGACTGCAGGCCCTGCCGGCCGATCAGGTCCAGGCCTGGGTGCTGCAGAACGCCGGCGCCCGGCCCTGGGATCGCGACGCCAACGATGTCCAGCTGATCTCCGACGTGGCCGAAGGTCGGGGCGAGATCATCGATTCCGAAGCCGACCTGCATGGCTATCCGGTCGAGAAACCCACGGCGCGCGCCTTTAATCCGGCGGACTGGAACCTCGAGGACATGACGCCCCGGCGTCCCGACGTCCTCGATTCCGGCGCCAAGGCGAAGGGCACCTAGAGCCCTTCGGGGCTCAGGTTCCGGGCTGGGTGTAGGGTACGCGGGCGAACAGCTCTCGCTCGCCGCCCCGGGGGTCGTCGACCATCCGGGCGGGGACGTCGACGATCAGCGTCTGGCGGCGGGGCAGGGTGTAGGGCGCCCACCCCCGCAATCCGGCGTGGTTGGGGTCGCCGGTCCTGGCGAAGGCGATGAAAGCGTCCTGCAGGGCGTCGGACACCGCGCGGGCGTCCGGCGCCGTGCCGGTGATCGAACCCGGCGCGTCCAGGGTCCCGAACACCAGCGGGATGTCCAGGGTGTGCGGCGCCCCCCATCGGCCGCCGTCCCTGGGGCTCTTCCAGTCCAGCTGGTAGACGAAGGCCGGCGCGCCCTGTCGCGCCCGCGCCTCGGCCTCGATCACCGCCGCCCGCCACGACCGCGAGGCGGTGCTGGCGGCGAAGAAGACGTCGCTGGGGCTGTAGGCTGGATACATCCGCCGGTATTCGGCGACCACCTGTTCCGGACCGATGTCGACGCGCAGTTCCGGCGCCAGCCGCGCCGGCAGGTCGTCCCATGTCAGGCTGTGGTTGCGCGGGTCGCCGCCGAGGAAAAGCCGGGTCTCGTCATGGGTGTTGCCGATGATCATCGGAATGTCGGCCGACTGCGCCGGCGCGTCGGGCCAGAACGGGTGGCGAGTCAGGCTCCGGTCGTCGAGCACGGGTCCGAAATAGAGGCCGCCGCTCGGCAGGATCGGATCGCGGGCGCCCATGGCCTCGACCAGTCGGGCGGCCGGCAGGGTGTCGAGCGCGGCGATCCGGCCCGGCGACAGACCCAGGACGTCAAGGAAGGCCTGGGTGCGCCGGGCGGCGTTGAGCGGTCCCGAGGCGGTGACCTGCTGGCCGCTCAGGGTGGCGGCGCGGTGGAACAGGCCCCTGGCCGCTGGCATGGCCATAAGGGTGGCGATCTTGGCCCCGCCGCCCGACTGGCCGAAGACCGTGATCTGGCCAGGGTCTCCGCCAAAGGCGGCGATATTGTCCCGCACCCACCGCAGGGCGAGGATCAGGTCCAGCTGGCCGACATTGCCGGAGTCGGCCCAGCGCGGGTCGCCAAACCGGCCCAGAGACAGATAGCCGAACGGGCCCAGGCGATGGTTGAGGGTCACCACCACGACATCGCCGCGCACCGACAGCCGCGTCCCGTCATAAAGCCGGCTGGATCCCGATCCGGCGCTGTAGGCGCCGCCATGGATGTAGACCATCACCGGACGGGCGGCCCGGTCGGCGCCCGGGGTCCAGACATTGAGGAACAGGCAGTCCTCGCTCGTATGGGCCTCATTGCCCGGCTGCGGGCAGCCCGGGCCATGGGCGAGGGCGTCCCGGACATCGGTCCAGGGGGCGGGTGGGAGAGGCGGCTGAAACCGGCGCGGACCGGTGTCGGCGCCGTAGCGAATCCCCTTGAACACCAGAACCCCGCCGTCGAGGCGGCCGCGCACGCGACCCTCCGCCGTCCGCACAACCGGCCCGCGGGTCGCGGCGGTCACGGGCCCGGCCGACGCCGAGGCCAGGGCGATGAGGGCGGTTCGACGGGTGAGGGCGGGCATGGCGGCGCTCCTGATGACACCGGTAACACTAGACGCTCGCGCCTCGTACGCCAGCCCCCGACCGCCGGCGGCATGTTAGCGCTGGAGGCGCGGCACAGGCGCTGTTAGAAGCGCCGCCAACGGACGGGTGGTCGAGTGGTTTAAGGCAGCGGTCTTGAAAACCGCCGTAGGTGGAAGCCTACCGTGGGTTCGAATCCCACCCCGTCCGCCATTTTTGCCGAGCACGAATGTGATTCAGCGGGACCATTTCAAACCCGTCTTCTCGCGCCGCAACCCGCGCCCCTGGTTTCGAGACGCTTCGCTCGGCTTCCGCTGGCGCTGGTAGGCGAAAGCCAAACCCAACAGAGGGGCCGGTCGAAAGACCGGCCCTTCTTCTTTGCGGCCAGACGTGATCGTGACCAGGGAAGGGCGGCCCTCGAGGCCTGCAGTTGGCGGGGCTGTTTTGGTGGCGGATCCCCAAAATGCTGAAGCGTGGGCGTTCGACCGGCGCCGACGCCGCGTTAGGAGCCTGACCTCCCTCGTCGAGACTCTGGACCGCCACATTCAGGCGCAGGCGGCGTTGTCGACCTCAGACGCGACGGCCTGAACCCCGGCGCGGCGGCCAGGCCAATCCATCACCGCTTGACGACAGGCCGGTTGAGCGAGCGGGCAAGGTTATGCTGACAAGATTGCCCGCCCCGCCTAAGGGTCTCCCGACGAACGGTAGAATCGTGGGGATCAGGATTAATGACAGCCGCAGCGGGACTAGGCGCTTTGATGTCGCCGATGATCCTCTTCTTCGCGCTCGGTGCATTCGCGGGGGCGGCCCGGTCAGATCTTTCGGTCCCTGAACCCATCGCCAAGGGAATGTCGCTCTATCTCATGGCGGCGATTGGCCTGAAGGGCGGCATTCAGGTCGCCCAGGCGGGGTTTTCTTCGGGCATCGTTCTGGCGCTGGCCGCCGGCGTCGCGCTGAGCCTTCTGCTGCCAATTCCGGCCTATGCCCTGCTGCGAAAAGCCGGCCGGCTGGACCGCGTCAATGCGGCGGCGGTCGCGGCCCACTACGGCTCCGTCAGCGTCGTCACCTTCGTTACCGGGACCGAGATCCTCGCCAGCCTGGCCATGCCGCCGGCGGGCTACATGGTGGCCGTCATGGCGGCCATGGAAACGCCCGCTATCATTACAGGGCTGCTGCTGGCGCGGGGCGCGCTTTCAGCAGGTGGCCGCGGCTCGGGGCCGGGGCTCTGGCACGAGACGTTCCTCAACGGATCGGTCGTGCTGCTCATCGGCAGTTTCGTGATTGGCCTGGTGGTGGGCAAAGAGGGCGCGGCGCCTGTTCTGCCGTTCTTCGAGAGTGGGTTCAGGGGCGTGCTGTGCCTGTTCCTGCTCGACATGGGCCTGATTGCGGCGCGCCGTCTGCGCGAGACGCGGAACCTCACCTGGCGGCTGCTCGCATTGGGTATAGCGATACCGATCGTGCAGGGCAGTCTCGGCGTGTTTGTCGGTTCCGCCATCGGGCTGGATGTCGCCTCCGCCGCGACGCTTGGCATCCTTGCCGCCAGCGCGTCCTATATCGCGGTCCCGGCGGTGATGCGGCTGTCGCTGCCGCAGGCTGACCCGGGAATTTCGCTCGGTATGGCGCTTGCGGTCACGTTTCCCTTCAACGTAGTCCTGGGCATTCCCGGCTTTATCGCCCTCGCCACGAGGTTAGGCGCATGACGGTCAATATTGTTCAGCGTCGCAGGATCGAGGTTCTCCTCGATCGTCCCCTGGCCCCGCTCATTATAAAAGCGGCAAAGGAAGTGGGCATTCTGGGCTACAGCCTCCTGCCGGTTCTCGGCGGCGCGGGCCATGGCGGCGCCTGGACGGACGAGGAAGTCAGCGGCGCCCAGGCAAAGCTCATCTTCCTGACCGTGACATCACAGGACAAGACCGACGCGTTGGTGGATCTGATCTCGCCGATGCTCGACAGCTATGGGCTGGTTCTATTCGTCGGCACAGTCGATGTCGTTCGGGGGCGGCGCTTCTAAAGGGCCCGACATCATCAGGGCGAGCGCCGCGTTTGACCCGGCGCCAAACAAGGCCGGCGGATTTCGGCGCGGGCCGACCGCGGCATTGCCTCTGCCGCGGATATGCCCCTGGCCACGCCCCGGGGATGCAGCCGAGGCAGCGCCAGGAATCGCCGAAACCCTTCGTCTTGGACCGCCCCCCGCCTTTCCCGGTCAGTCCGGGGCGGTCTCAGGTTCCAAGGTGACCATCACCGGGTTGGGGACCAGGTCCTGCGACGCGCCGGTGTACATGTCGACGCCCAGTCCGATAACCCCGCCGACCAGCACATTGCCGGCGACCCCCGCGGCGCCGGCGCCGGCGGTCTTGTGCGTCACGGTCACGGTGGCCGTTTTGTACCCGGGCTTGCTGATGGTGGCGACGAACTCCGATTTTCGGCTCATCTTGATCGCGCAGGGTGTCGCCGGGCACTGATGACCATTGCTGGTCTCGACCTTTGCCCCCGTCGGCTCGCTGTTGACGACCCAGGCGTCGTTTCCGCCGCGGGTCACCGTGGCGCAGGCGCCCAGAGACAGCGCCGCGCTGACGACCGCCAGTGTTCGGACAGAGTGTCCGGAAAAAGTAGGCATTCGAATCCCCCCTCAAGGAATGGTTGAAGTGGAAGAGCATCATGCCCTGAGTGGCATGGCGAGCCTGATAATCGATGCCCCCGAATAATTTCACCGCCTGCGCCCGACCGGCGGCGGCGGCTTTTCAAGAGCGAAGAAGACAACTAGGACTCGACAGGTCCCAGCGGCGGTCCTCGTTGCTGTTCCTGGATCCGGGGCCGTCGGCATGAGCATCAGCAACACGGTCGACCTGACGCTGCACCCGGCCCACGGAACCTTCCCGCCGACAGCGGCGCAGCGGCGGATTCTTCGCTGGTTTCACAGCACACCGCTGGGTTTCAGCCGTTTGCGACGGCCGGCGATCAATGCCTTCAAGGCCGCGCGGGCGGGACCGGTGGACGCCACGCTGTTTGGCCTGAAGGTGCGGTTCCATCCGCATGACAACCAGACCGACTCCAAGAGCGCGGTGTGCGGCCGCTGCTACAACGCCGACGAGACCCGCTGGCTGTCCCGCATCCTCAAGCCGGGGGCCGTCTTCGTCGATGTCGGGGCCAACATGGGGTTTTTCTCGCTGTTCGCGGCGAGCCGAGGCGCCCGGGTCCTGGCCATCGAGCCGCTGCCGACGCTGTTTGAGCGCATGTCCCTGAACATGGCCCTGAACGGCTTTTCCGCGCACCGGTTCAATGAAGCCGTCGGCCCGACCGCCGGTACGGTCGTCCTCTACCCGGCGACCGATCTGGGTGGCACGTCCATCCTCGGCGCGGGGGCCGGCATCGAGACCCCGGTGAGGCCCCTGCTTGATCTGGTGCGTGAGGCCGGCGTCGACCACATCGACGCCCTGAAGATCGATGTCGAGGGCTGGGAGGACCGCGTTCTCTGCCCCTTTTTCGAGACGGCGCCGCCGGCGCTCTGGCCCAGGGCCATCGTCATCGAGCACAGCTCCGGCGGCCAGTGGGTGGAAGACCTGCTGGGGCGGATGACGTCGCTTGGCTATGTGCGCAAGGTCCACAACCGCGCCAACGCCATGTACGTCTTTCGGCCCGTGACGCCAGCCTAACGCGCGTACCCGGCGGAGGTCCCGTCGGCGGTCTGCCCGCGGGCCGCGTCCGTGGCCCAGTCGAGGTCGGCCAGATAGGCCTCGGCCACGCCCAGATGCACCGGCGACAGCATCAGATGCAGCCCACGCGGCTCGGTGGTGGCGCTGGTCACCCAGCCGCGCTCATAGAGCTTGCCGAGAATGGCCAGACAGTCGACGTCGTCGCGGGTGAAGGCGACGATGCCCAACTGCGGCGTCCCGATGACGCGGAAACCACGGGCCGTGACCCCGGCCTCGATGATCTCCCGCGCCTTGGTCACCATGCCGTGCTTGGCGCGGTAGCCTACGACCCCGAGGAAATTCATCACCGCCCAGGCTGCGGCGATGGCGCCGCCGGGCCGGGTGCCGGCGAGGGTAGGGGTGGTCATCTTGCCGGCCGGCCAGTCGCCGACCTCGAAGATCATCAGCTTGCGCAACTCGGCAGAGCGGAAGAACACCGTCGAGGCGCCCTTGGCGCAGTAGCCGTATTTATGCAGGTCAGCCGACATTGAACGGACGCCCGGCGCGGCGAAGTCGAACACCGGCACGTCGCCGCCGTTCATCCGCACGAACGGCGCGATATAGCCCCCGACGCAGGCGTCGACATGCAGCCAGAGGTCCCGGCGCAGGGCCAGATCGCTCAGCGCCTCGATCGGGTCGAACAGGCCATAGGGGAAGCAGGGGGCGGAGCCGACGATCATGACGGTGGCCTCGTCGGCGGCCGCCTCCATGGCCGCGGGGTCGGCCAGCCAGGCCTTGAGCGGCGTGCGGCGGACCTCGATCTCCATCACCAGGCAGGCCTTGTCGAAGGCCGGATGGGCCGATTGCGGCAGGACTAGATTGAGGGGGCCGGCGACGCCGCGCACCTTGCGGGCATGGTCGCGGGCCGCCTTGACCGCCATCAGGATGGAGTCGGTGCCGCCGCTGGTCATGGCCCCGGCCGCGCCCTCGGGGGCATGGAGCAGTTCCAGGCCGTTGGCCAGAACCTCCTTCTCCATCCGGGCAAGGCTTGGGAAGGCGGCCGGCCCAAGCCCGTTCTCGGAGGCGAACATCGCGTAGGCCTCTTTCTGGACCTGTTCGACGTCCTCGCCGGCGTTGAACACATAGACTGCGGCCTTGCCGTCGCGCCATTTGACGTCGCCGCCGGCCATGGCCGTCATGCGGGCCTTCACGTCGGTCCAGGGCGCGCCCTGGCGAGGCATGGTCGAGGTCATTGGCGGTTTCCGTCCCATTTTTGTCCACTGTAGTCGCTCAAGAGCCGGCGTCGACGGCCTTAACCACGCTGAAAACCCTTTGCGGCATCCTTTGTCGGCATCGAGGAGGACAGCGCCGATGGCGGTTGCCGGGCACGGAACCATTCGAGGACTGGTCATCGCGGTTTTGAGCTGCGCGACCCTGGCCGCCTGCGCCTCGCCCCGCTACGCCATCGACGACGGGCCCGGCGCCTCGCGGCCGCCCATGTCGTCGAGCGGACGGGTGCCAGCGACCATGCGCCCCTATGAGGTGCGCGGCGTCTGGTACACGCCGAAGGAAGACCCCCGATACGACGAAAAGGGCATCGCCAGCTGGTACGGCGAGCAGTTTCACAACCGCAACACCGCCAATGGCGAGGTGTTCGACATGGACCGACCGTCGGCGGCCCACAAAACCCTGCCGCTGCCCAGTATGGTGGAGGTCACCGACCTCGACACCGGTCGCAAGATCCGCGTGCGGGTCAACGACCGGGGCCCCTTCGTGGCGGGCCGAATCATCGACCTGTCACGCGCCGCCGCGCAGCAACTGGGCACCGATCGCAAGGGCGTCGCCCGTGTCAGGGTCCGCTATCTCGGTCCCGCGGCTCCGGCTCGGAAATAGTCCACAGTCGCGGACCCTCCCATTCTGGACATCGCCGCCGTTCCGTCCGATGGAGGGCCGTGTCACGCGGCAAATTCATCACGTTCGAGGGCGGCGAGGGGACCGGCAAGTCCACCCAGTCCCGTATCCTCACCACCCGTCTGCTGGCTGAAGGCCGCCAGGCGATCCGCACGCGCGAGCCCGGCGGCTCGGACGGCGCCGAGGCGTTGCGCGGTCTGCTGGTCGAGGGCGGCGCCGACCGTTGGTCGCCGTTGTCGGAAACCCTGATGATGAACGCCGCGCGCCGGGATCATCTCGAGCGCACCATTGTGCCGGCCCTGGAGCAGGGCGACTGGGTGGTCTGTGATCGTTTCGCCGACTCGACGCGGGCCTATCAGGGGGCCGGCGGCGGCGTGTCGGCCGAGTTCATCGCCCTGGTCGAACAGGCGGTGGTCGGCGACAACCAGCCCGACCTGACCCTGGTCTTTGACCTGCCGCCGGAGATCGGTCTGGAGCGCGCCTTTGGCCGCGACATGTTCGAGGTCCGGTTCGAGACCAAGGGCCTGGAATTCCATCACCGCCTCCGCGACGCCTATCTGGCCATCGCCAGAGCTGAACCGGACCGCTGCGTGATCATCGACGCTTCGGGAACCGAGGCGGCCGTGGCCGACGCCGTCTGGGCGGCCGTCATGACCCGGCTGGCGGCATGAGCGAGGCTCCCGTCCATCCGCGCGACGCCTTCGCCCTTGAGGGCGCCGAGAAGCAGGAACACGCCTTTCTGGAGGCTATCGAGCGGGGCCGCCTGCATCATGCCTGGCTGCTGACCGGGCCCGAGGGCGTGGGCAAGGCGACATTCGCCTTCCGCGCTGCCCGCCGCCTGCTGGGCGCCAAGCCGGATCCGGCCAATGGCGTGCTGGGCGCGTCCGGGTCCGATCCCGTGGTCCGCCAGGTGGCGGCCCGATCCCATCCCGACATCATGGTGCTCGAACGGCTCGGCGAAGACGGCAAGGTCCGCAAGGTCATTCCCGTCGATGAGGCGCGGAAGATGGCGGAGTTCTTTTCCCAGACCCCGGCCATCTCGCCCTACCGGATCGCCATCGTCGACGCCGCCGACGACCTGAACGTCAATGCCGCCAACGCCATTCTCAAGACCCTCGAAGAGCCGCCGCCGCGCGGAGTCATCTTTCTGGTCTCCCACGCACCTGGACGATTGCTGCCGACCATCCGGTCGCGTTGCCGGCGGCTGGCCTTCACCGCGCCGGGCGAAGCTCTGACCACCGATTTCTTAACCGCCAGAACCGACCTGACCCAGCATCAGGCCGAGCGGCTGGCGAAAATGGCCGGCGGCGCGCCGGGCCTGGCCATCCGGCTGGCGGCCGCCGACGCCCTGGGCGCCGACGACGCCGCCCACGCCATCCTGCAGAACCTTCCCCGGCTCGACGAGGCCGCCCTGCTGGCCATGGCCGACGGGTTTCGCGGCGGCGAAGGGCAGGCGCGTTTCGATCTGCTGTTTGACCGTCTGGCCGCCCAGATTCACGACATGGCCGTCGGCCAGGCGATGAGCGGCGTGGGGGAGGGGCTCGATCGCTGGGTTCTGGCCTGGGAGCGGCTCTGTGTCCTGCCCCGGCAAGCGGAGGGCCTCAATCTAGACCGCGCCGACGCCTTCTGGACCGCCCTGCGCGAATTGCGCGCGGCGGCGGCGGCCTGACCGCATGCTGATCGACAGTCACGTCAATCTCCACGCGCCGCAGTTCGCCGAGGATCAGGCCGCCGTCATTGACCGGGCCCGCGAGGCCGGCGTCGCCTTGATGGTCAATATCAGCGACAAGGTGTCGACCTTCGATGCGACCTACGCCGTCGCCGAGGCTCATGACGACATCTGGGCCACCGTCGGAACGCACCCGCACGAAGCCAAGGAAAATCCGGCGCTTACCGCCGATATCCTGATCCAGCTGGCGAAGCGTCCCAGGGTGGTCGGCATCGGCGAAACCGGCCTCGATTTCCACTATGACCTGAGCCCGCGCGATCTCCAGGCGGCGGTGTTCCGCCAGCATATCATCGCCGCGCGCGAGACCGGACTACCGCTGGTGGTTCACACCCGCGAGGCCGATGACGTCATGGCCGCCATCCTGGAAGAGGAATACGCGGCCGGGCCGTTCCGCATCCTCATGCACTGCTACACCAGCGGCGCGGACCTGGCGGCACGGGCGGCGGCGCTGGGCGCCTGGTTCTCGGTCTCGGGCATCGCCACCTTCAAGGCGGCCCAGGAGGTGCGCGATGTCATCGCCGCCATGCCCGCCGATCGCATCATCGTCGAGACAGACTGCCCGTATCTGGCGCCAGTGCCCATGCGCGGCCGCCGCAATGAGCCGGCCTACCTGCCGCATGTGCTGACCAAACTGGCGGAAATCCGCGGCTGGAGCCCGGCCGAGGCAGAGCAACGCACCGAGGACGCCTTCTTCGCCCTGTTTGACCGGATCCCGCGGCCGTGAGCGGCGCCCTGGAGGTCACCATCCTGGGCTGCGGTTCCTCCGGCGGCGTGCCGCGTGCCGATGGCGCCTGGGGCGTCTGCGACCCCGCCGAGCTCAAAAACCGGCGTCGTCGCTGCTCCCTGCTCGTTCGTCGCAAGGGGGAGGGGCCGGAGACCACCGTCCTCATCGATACCGCCCCCGACCTGCGGGAGCAGGCCATCGCCGCCGGCGTGACCCGACTGGACGCGGTGCTGTTCACCCATGACCATGCCGACCAGGCGCATGGCATTGACGACGTCCGGGCCTTCTTTCTGCGTCAACGGGCCCAGATCCCGGCCTGGATGGACGCCGCCACACGCGACAGCCTGCGCCAGCGGTTCGGCTATATCTTCAACAGCACCAATGGCTACCCGGCGATTCTGGATCCTCACGACCTGCCGCCGCACGGCCAGGCCTTCGAGATCGACGGCCCCTCGGGCGCGGTCCCGGTCGTCACCTTCGACCAGGAGCATGGCAACATCCGCTGTGTGGGCTATCGTCTGGGCGACGTGGCCTATTCGCCGGACGTCAACGGATTGCCGGAAGACGCTTTCGTGGCCCTGGCCGGGGTCGACACCTGGATCGTCGATGCCTTGCGCCACGCGCCGCATCCGACCCATGCCCATCTGCGGCAGACCCTGGACTGGATTGCCCGGGTCAATCCGCGGCGCGCCATTCTGACGAACATGCATATTGATATGGATTACAACGCGCTACGGGCGGAACTGCCAGACGGTATAGAGCCGGCCTATGACGGAATGACGCTTGAAGTCCCTCTGTAGTCAGTGATGCCCTGGCGGTCGGCGCGCAGAACGATCGTGGCCGGCCGAAATGCGAATCGTCTACCGGCCTCACATCTGCGAATTCCTCTTGCGAAGCTTTACCTTGAAAGTATGCAATCGCCGATTGACATGCCCCGCAGACACAGCGGCATTGACGGTCAGCTTACAAGCCATCGCTTCCGCGGTGCTTCGCCTAAACCCGAGAGGCGCGCGCGGGCCTGGAGGGACGCCACCACACCGGTCGTGCGCACCTCAAAGGAGTTTCGATGCGAAGGTTCCTGTTGACGATTGCGCTGCTGATCGCCCCCAGCATGGCTTCGGCCCAGTCAAACTTCACCCGCATCAATCCGCCCGGGCCTCACCCGGTGGGTCTGCGGGTGGTCGAGCAATATGACCTGTCCCGGAGCTATCGCGGCGCCGCAGATCCGTACACCGGCAAGGCGACGATCGGGGAGCGAGCGCGGCCAATCCAGACGCTGATCTGGTATCCGGCCGAGAAGGGGACCGGGCGCGCCACGAACGTCGGCGACTATCTGCGGCTGGGTGGAACGTCTGACAATTTTCCCGCCAATCCGGCGGAGCGGGCGCGGTTGGAAACCGGTTTTATAGACAGTCGGGTCAGCGCCCTCCCGACCGACCGAAGCAGGGCCGAGCTCGCCGCGCCGATGCTGGCCCGTCGTGATGCGGCCGCGAGTTCAGGCAAGTTTCCCGTCATCATCTATGCGCCCAGCTATCGAGCGCCCGCCTTTGAAAATGCCGACCTTTGCGAATATCTCGCAAGCCAGGGCTATATCGTGATCGCCAGTCCGAGCACCGGCCAAACCCTGGACGGCATGAAGGACGATCTCGAAGGCGTCGAAACCCAGGTGGGCGACGTCGAGTACCTGATTGGGTACGCCCACAGCCTGCCTCAGGCCGACACCGATCATCTTGCGGTCATGGGGTACAGTTGGGGTGGCCTGGCCAACGTCATGGCGGCGGCAAAGGACTCCCGGATCACCGCACTCGTTTCACTCGACGGTTCGGTGCGGAGCTATCCTGACGTCATCGAGCAGTCGCGGTTCCTGACCCCCGATCGGGTCACCGTGCCGATGCTTTACGTCGCCGCGACGCCGAGGCAGCTGGAGGACCTGCCGGCCGATATGAACCAGGACAGAAGCTTCCTCAACAAGATGAAATATGCCGATCTCTATCGCGTGACGCTCGCGCCCTATGTTCATTCGAACTTCTCGGTCACGTTGGGTCAGCGGTTTCGGGCGGACAGCGACTACGGCAACTACGACAAGGACGAGCTATCCGTCGCCAACGGGTGGCTGGAAACATACGTCCGTCACTTTCTCGACGGCTACCTGAAGGGCGACGGCGCCGGCCGGGCCTTCCTCGACAGGCCCGCTGCCCAGACCGGCGCGCCTGCGCACCTGCTCACCGTTTACAAAACCACCGCGCAAGGCATTGCGCCAACCCGCGCAGCCTTCGCGGCAGAATTGGCGCGCACGGGCTTCGAGCAGGCGTCCGCGATCTATCAGGCCCTACAGAAGCGTGAACCCGGCTTTGCCCTGTCGGATGGCGAACTGACCGCCTGGGGCTACAGGTTGCTAGGGGACGGGGAGGTGCGCTCTTCCATCGCAATCCTTCGCCTCAATGTCGAACTTCATCCAGACAGCTGGAACGCGTTTGACAGCCTCGGCGAAGCCTATGCGAAAGATGGGAAAAAGGCATTGGCAACCGCCGCTTACCGGAAATCTCTGGACCTGAACCCGGGCAACAGGAATGCCTTGGAGCAACTCTCCAGGCTGGGCGCCAGGCCGTAGCGAGGTTTATCGAGCGCCATGGCCTCGGTACGTCTGTGGCCACCCCAATATTTCCGATAATATCCCTTAGGCGCAATATCCAATACAGCCGGGAACGCGGCGATGGCCAGGGTTCTGACCGACTCCTCGCCGGCGCGGCACCTTTTCAATCTGCTTCGTCCGACCTATCCTTCGCCCGCTGGGGAGCACGATCTATGCGGAGCGTCGTCATGCGTCTGTCAGCCCTACTATCGGGAATTCTCTTCGCCGCCGCGATCGCCGTGGGCGCCCAGGCTGCACCGTTGTCCGGCGTTTCGGATATCAACATCACAATCGGTCCCGACCTTCAGGCCAAGGCCGACACCTATGGCCAGCGCGATCTGGACGGTCTGGTCGTCGATCTGCGCCAGTCCGTTGAGCGCGAGCTGGCGCGCAACGGCGGTCTGGCCCGCGACGGCGCGGCGCTCAACCTGGTCATCGAGGACGCCGTTCCCAACCGTCCGACCTTCCGGCAGCTGAGCCGCTCGCCCGGATTGTCCTACGAGAGCTTCGGCATCGGCGGCGCCACGGTCGGCGGATCCCTGGTCACGGCCGATGGCCAGGACAGGCCGCTGCACTTCACCTGGTACGAAAGCGATATCTGGTTCGCCCAGTACGCCGGCACATGGTCGGACGCCCGCAAGAGTTTTGACCGGTTCGCTCGCAGTCTGGCGCGCGGTGAAGCCCTGGCCGAGCGTTGAACGGCTAGCTTTCGCTTGCGTCGGCGCGCCGCGCGGTCTCTGATCCCCTGAACGGCGATTACATAACGCCGCATCCCCATTAGCGAGGCGACATGGCCGGCGGCCGACGATCTACATTGACGCTCGCGGCGTTCGCCGCACCCTGCCTGCCCCTGGCGGCGTTCGGCCTGCCGCTGGTGATCACCCTCCCCCATTACTATTCCGAGACGCTCGGTCTTGATGTCGCCACCGTCGGCCTGGCGTTTGTGCTGGTGCGGCTGATCGATATTGGTTTCGACCCGATTTTCGGCACGCTTCTGGACCGCACCCGCTGGGCGTTCGGCCGCTTCAAGGGCTGGATGGCGATCAGCGCGCCGATCCTGATGCTGTCGATCTACATGCTGTTCATGGCCAAGCCCGGCGTGACCAGCCTGTATCTGTGGACCTGGCTGCTGATGGTCTATCTGGGTTATTCGATCGCCGTGCTGTCCCATACTTCCTGGGCGGCCAAGCTGACGGTCGACTATCACGAGCGCTCGCGGATTTACGCCTTCTGGCAATCGGGAAACGTGCTCGGGATGATCATGATTCTGGCGTTGCCGATTCTGCTCAGCCGCCTCAACCTGGGCAGCACGGCCGCCAATATCCTGCACGGTCAGGGCTGGTTCATCATCGTCCTGCTGCCCCTGATGATGCTGCTGACCCTGTGGCGGGTGCCAGAGCCGGCGCCCACCCATGTCGTCGACGCCGACCGGGCCACACTGGCCGACTATTTCGGCCTGCTGAAACGCCCAACGGTCGTCCGCATCCTGATCGCCGACCTGCTGACGGGCATGGCGCCCGGGATCGCGGGCACGCTGTTCTTCTTCTTCTTCATGCGCGTGAAGCAGTTCAGCTTCGTTGAGTCCTCGGGGCTGCTGTTGATCTATTTCGTGTCCGCCATTCTCGGCGCGGCCATCTGGACCCGGCTCGCCAAACGGTCGGGCAAGGCCAAGGCCTTGATCGCGTCCTGCGTTACCTACGCCATTGTCCAGTTCGGCGTCGTCATGCTGCCGGCGGGCAACTTCTGGCTGGCGGCGCCCTTCCTGGTCGCGGCCGGCATTCCCTACTCCGCCGGCGCCCTGCTGCTGCGCTCGATGATGGCCGACTACAGTGACGAAGAACGACTGGCCTCGGGCAAGGACCGCACCGGCCTGCTCTACGCCATCCTCACCGGGACGGTGAAAATTGGCACGGCCCTGGCTTCCACCAGCCTGATTCTGCTGGGCGCGCTCGGCTTCAACGCCGCCCACGCCACTGAAAGCACGGCGCTGTCGATGGCCGGCCTTCAGGCGCTCTACGCCTTCGCCCCGGGGGTCATCGGCCTGCTGGCCGCCGCGGTGATGATCGGCTATCCGCTGACCGAAGCGAAACACGCCGAGATCCTGCGCCAACTGGGCGAAGCGGACGGCGCATCGACGCCCCCGACCCCTGAAGATATCGCCATCCTGAATCCGAATGCCCTCCCAGACCCCGCCGAATAACGCCGACCACCCCATTTTCCGCCTGCTCGAGATCATGGCCAGGCTGCGCGATCCGGCGGGCGGCTGCGCCTGGGATCTCGAGCAGAGCTTCGCCACCATCGCCCCCTACACGGTCGAGGAAGCCTATGAAGTCGCCGACGCCATCGAGCGCGGCGACCTCAAAGATCTCAAGGAGGAGCTGGGCGACCTGCTGTTCCAGGTCGTGTTCCACGCCCAGATGGCTGGCGAGGAGAAGGCGTTCGACTTCGCCGACGTGGCCACGGCCATTTCCGACAAGATGATCCGCCGCCATCCGCATGTCTTCGGCGACGCGTCAGAGCGCACAGCCGGTCAGCAGGTCGCGGCCTGGGAAGTGATCAAACAGCAGGAGCGGGCTGGCAAGGAACGTCACGGCGTCCTCGACGACGTGCCGGTCGGCCTGCCCGCCCTCACCCGCGCCGTGAAGCTGTCGAAACGGGCCGCCAGCGTCGGGTTCGTCTGGCCCAGCATCCATGAGGTGCTGACCAAGCTGGACGAGGAAGTCGCCGAGCTGAAGGTCGAGGTCGAGTCCGGAGACAAGGAAAAGCTGCGCGGCGAGCTGGGCGATGTGCTGTTCGTCATCGCCAATATCGCCCGCACGCTCGATATTGAACCCGAGGACGCTCTGCGCGCCACCAACGCCAAGTTCGTGCGTCGGTTCAGCCATATCGAACAGGTCCTGGCCGCCGACGGCCGTACGCCCGACCAGTCCGACCTCGCCGAGATGGACGCGCTGTGGGATCAGGCCAAGGCGGCGGAAAAGGCCTAGCCGCGGCTAGTCGTCGGCCTCGGCCACGCTGGCGGCGGGAAACAGGCGCTCGAACCGGCCAAGGGCCTGGCCGTCGAGGCGCACGCGCAGCCGCATATCGCCTTCATTGCCGTCATGGCGACCGACCACGCGGCCGTGCCGATACAGCCACGCCAGAGCCTCGCCCTGCCCCGCGTTCAGGCCGACATCGATCTCGGGGGTTTCGTCGACCAGGGCCGCGAGCCGCTGCAGAAGAGCTTCGCACCCCTCCCCTGTCACGGCTGAGACCAGCGCCGCGCCCCTGCGTCGGGCCTCGCCCTCGATGTCATCGCGGGCGTCGGCGGACAGCAGATCGGCCTTGTTCCAGACCTCGATGATCTTGCGGCCGGACTCGGCGGTCACGTCCAGCTCGGCCATGACCTTCTCGACATCGCGCTTCTGGGCCTGGGTGTCGGGATTGGCGATATCCCGCACATGCAGGACCACGTCGGCCTCCTGCACCTCCTCAAGGGTGGCGCGGAAGGATTCGACCAGTTCGTGCGGCAGGTCGGAAATGAAGCCGACCGTGTCCGACAGGATGGCCGGCCGGCCGTCGGGCAGCTTCACCGTGCGCAGGGTCGGGTCGAGCGTGGCGAACAGCATGTCCTGCACCAGCACGTCGGCCTCGGTCAGCCGATTGAACAGGGTCGACTTGCCAGCGTTCGTGTAGCCGACCAGGGCGATGGTCGGATACGGCACCTTCTTGCGCTGCGACCGATGCAGGGTGCGGGTCCGGCGAACCTCGACCAGCTCCTTCTTCATTCTGAGGATGCGATCGGCGATCTGGCGCCGGTCGAGCTCGATCTGGGTTTCGCCGGGGCCGCCAGTGTTGCCGGTGCCGCCGCGCTGCCGCTCCAGGTGAGTCCAGGTCCGCACCAGGCGCGACTTTTCGTATTCAAGCCGGGCCAGCTCGACCTGCAGCACGCCTTCCTTGGTCCGCGCCCGGCGGCCGAAGATTTCGAGGATCACGCCGCTGCGGTCGACGACCTTGACCTGCCAGGCCTTCTCCAGATTGCGCTGTTGAACGGGCGTCAGGGCGTCGTCGACGACAACGACGTCAACCGTTTCGACCTCGCAGAGCAGGCGCAGTTCCTCGACCTTGCCCTTGCCGAACAGAGTCGCCGGCGTGCGTTCGCGCAGCGGCACGACCCGCGATTCAACGACATCCAGGTCCAGCGCCAGGGCAAGCCCCGTCGCCTCCTCAAGCCGGGCCTGGGGATCGCGTGCGCTGGCCTGGGAAGGCCGGACGGGATGGAGAACCAGCGCCCGTTGAACGGGGACGCCGTGATCAATCAGTTGGGTCAATCGTCTTGTTCTGGCTCGGGCTCATACAGCTGGACCGGCTGGGCGGGCATGATTGTTGAGATGGCATGCTTGTACACCAGCTGCGACTGGCCGTCCCGACGAAGCAGCACACAGAAGTTGTCGAACCAGCTCACCACGCCCTGCAGCTTCACGCCGTTCACGAGGAAGATGGTCAGCGGCGTCTTCGATTTGCGCACGCTGTTGAGGAAAGTGTCCTGAAGGTTCTGCTTTTTTTCTGTCATGGGGGTTCCCCTCTTCTTGTTTAATCGGGGGACAGGCCGCCCCCCACACACAAGGTCAATGCTAGGCTGCGCTCAGCGCCGCCCGCAACCTCTGGCGAGGTGTTTGGCGATCAACTGTTCGAAGTTTGAGCGTTGCGGATATAGAGCGCCCTGAGCCGCTGCGCCACCGGCCCAGGCCGACCATCGCCAATCGGCGACCCATCTATGCCGACCACGGGCATGACCAAGGCGCCGGCGCCCGTAATAAAGGCTTCGCGAGCATTCTTGGCCTCTTCCGGCGTAAAGGCCCGTTCGTCGAGGCGGATATTCACCTCGCCGAGAAGGCCCAGGACACTTTTGCGGGTCACGCCGCGCAGGATGTTGGCCGTTGTATCGCGGGTCCGCAAAACGCCCTCGGCATCGACGATCCAGGCGTTGCTGGACGCGCCTTCGGTGATCAATCCGTCGTCGTCGACAAACCAGGCCTCGCCGGCCCCCTGTTCCCGCGCCGCCTGTTTGGCCAGGCTATTGGGCAGCAGGCCGATGGTCTTGATGTCGCAACGCCCCCAGCGGATCTCCGGCATGGTGATGACGGTTATGCCCTTGGCGGCCCTGGCGTCGGCGGCGGTCCGATTGATCGACTTGGCCGTGATCACGATGGCCGGCGCGGGCATGGGGTCGGGGAAGGCATGGTCGCGCGGCGCGACGCCCCGCGTCACCTGCAGATAGACCAGGCCGTAGGTCACCCGATTGCGTCGGATGGCCTCCCGCAACACCAACTCCAGAGGCCGACGGGCCATGGGCGGGGTGATGCGGAGCTCGGACAGACTGCGCTGCAGGCGCTCGAAATGCCCCTCGACGTCGATCAGTCGGCCATCGACGACCGCCCAGACCTCGTAGATCCCGTCGGAAAGCTGATAGCCGCGATCCTCGATATGGACGGCGGCGTCGCCATGCCGAACAAAGCGACCGTTCACATAAGCCCAACGCGACATCAGTCCCCGACCTCCTCTGCCGGCCGCGCGCCAGAGAGCCCCAGTGACTTGAGCTTGCGGTGCAGGGCCGAGCGTTCCATGCCGATGAAGGCGGCTGTCCGCGAGATATTGCCCCCGAACCGCAGGATCTGGGCGTTCAGATACTCCCGCTCAAACATCTCACGCGCTTCGCGCAGCGGCAGGGCGATGATCTTTTCGGTGCCGATGCCCCCGTCCTGGCCAGCGTTGGGCGCTTCCGACGGCAGCATCTCGGCGGTGATCGCCTCATTGGGGTCGCCGGAGGCCAGGATCATCATCCGCTCGACGTTGTTGCGCAGTTGGCGGACGTTGCCCGGCCAGTCATGCACCTGGAGCGTGGCGATGGCGTCCTCGCCCAGTCGCCGCCGGGGCAGACCGGTCGCCTCGGCGATGCGGTCGATGAAATACTGGATCATTTCAGGGACATCATCGCGGCGCTCGGCCAGGCCCGGCACGCGCACCGGCACGACATTGAGGCGGTGAAACAGATCCTCGCGGAATCGGCCGAGGGCAATTTCTTCGCGCAGGTCACGCGAGCTTGAGGAAATCACCCGGACATCCACCTGAACGTCGGAATCACCGCCGACCCGCCGGAAACGCTGCTCGACCAGCACCCGCAGGATCCGGCTCTGGGTCTCGCGGGGCATATCGGCCACCTCATCGAGGTACAGGGTGCCGGCGTGGGCCCGTTCGAAGACGCCGATCTTACGGGGGCGACCGCCCTCGCCTTCCTCGCCAAACAACTCCAGGTCCATGCGTTCGGGGGCCATCCCGGCGGCGCTGATGGCCACGAATTCGCCCTTGGCCCGGGGACTGGCGGCATGGATCATCCGCGCCACCATCTCCTTGCCCGAGCCGGCGGGTCCGGCGATCAGGACCCGGCTGTTGGCTGGGGCGACCTTGGTGATCATCTGCCGCAGCTGCTGGGCGGCCAGGGATTTGCCGATCAGGCCGTCCGGCGCCAGCGACTGGGTCCGCAGCCGGCGGTTTTCCCGCCGCAGGCTCGCCGATTCCAGCGCCCGTTCGACCACCATCAACAGCCGGTCGGACTTGAACGGCTTTTCCAGGAACTCGTAGGCGCCCCGCTTGATGGCGCTGACCGCCGTCTCGATGTTGCCGTGGCCGCTGATCATGATCACGGGCAGATCCGCATCGAGCGTCTTGATCAGATCCAGCAGTTCGAGGCCATCCATGCCCCCGCCCTGCATCCAGATATCGAGGACCAGCAGCGCCGGCTTGCGTGCGCTGATCGCCGCCAGGGCCTGTTCGGAGTCCGCGGCGACGCGCACCGCATAACCTTCATCACTGAGAATGCCGGAAACGAGTTCGCGGATGTCCGCTTCGTCGTCGACGACCAATACGTCAGCCGCCATGGGCCGCCTCCTTGGGTTTCTGCGCGGTCGTCGGACGCGCCATCGGGAAAGTCAGGGTCACCAGGGCCCCGGGCGGCGTTGCAGCGTCCCCCAACGCCATTTCGCCGCCATGGTCTTCAAGAATGCGTTTCACGATCGCCAGGCCCAGTCCGGTGCCCTTTTCGCGGGTTGTGACATAGGGCTCCGCCAGCCGGTCCCGGTCCCGGGTCGGCAGGCCCACGCCGTTGTCCTCGATACGGAACGACAGGCCGGCGTCGTCCCGCATCAGGCTGGCGCGGATGCGGCCTTCGCCGGCGGGCAGGCCACGCGCCGACACACCTTCGGCCGCGTTCTTGAGGATATTGGCGAGCGCCTGACCGACCATCCGGTCATCACAGACCAGGGTCAGGCCGGTCGGCGGCTCGGCCATCTCGACCTGCATTTCGGGGCTGGCCACACGCTGGGCGAACACCGCCTGGCGTAGCAGTTCCGCCGGATCGTGCTCGCCAAAGGTCGGGCCCGGCATGCGGGCGAAGGACGAGAACTCATCGACCATCCGACCGATGTCCCCGACCTGCCGGATGATGGTTTCCGTACAGCGGTCGAAGGTCTCGAGATCGGACGTGATTTCCTTGCGGTATTTGCGCTTGATGCGTTCGGCCGACAGCTGGATCGGGGTCAGCGGATTTTTGATCTCGTGGGCGATGCGGCGGGCGACGTCCTTCCAGGCGGCGTTGCGCTGGGCGGTGATCAGTCGGGTGATGTCGTCGAAGGTGAGAACCACGCCGTCGGCCGAAGCGCCGCTGGCGCGAACCCGCAGTCGACGGGTCTCGGGACCACGCACGACATCGACCTCCTCCTCGGCCTCGCCGCCGATCTCCACGGCCCGTTCGGCGACGGCGACCAGTTCCGGCGCGATGGCGGCGAGCGTCTGGCCCGTCATGCCGTCGGGGTCCACGCCCAGCAGCAGGGCGGCCTGGCGGTTGGCCGCCGACACCCCGCCCGACAGATCCAGGCCGATGACCCCCGCGCTGACGCCCGACAGCACGGTTTCGATGAACTGACGCCGCGACTCCGCGTCCAGACTGGCGGTGGTCAGGGCAATTTGCTGAACCTGAAGATCATTGGTCATGCTGTTGAAGGCACGGGATAAAACGGCCATTTCCTCGGGCTGATCGCGGGTCGGAACCCTGGCGTTGAGGTCCCCGGTCGCCACGCGCCCGGCGGCCTGCACGAGGCGGGCCACGGGCGCGGCGATGGAATTGGCCGCGGCGATGGCCAGCCAGGCCGCGCCGACCAGCACCAGCAGGGCCGTTTCGATGTAGGTAAGCAGAAAGGCGCCTTTGATCCGTTCGCGGTTGTCGGACGCCTCGCGCAAGGCCACCAGGGCCGCCTCCGCGTCGCGCAGCTGGCTGAGAATGCCGCTGCCGACCGGTCGCGCGACATAGAGATAGGCGTCCGGATAGGACTTCAGCCGGTACAGAGCCCGCATGACGTTTTGGGATTCAAACGGCTGGGCGGAGATGTCGCCTTCGTCGGCGGCGGTGAAGCTGGTTGGCGGCGGCGCCCGGAATCCCGGCGCGTTGGGTTTCTCCGCCCGGGCCAGGATCCGGCCGTCGCGGTCGAGGACATAGACGGCGGTGAAGGCGTTGGACGACACCTGTGCCAGGAAATGGCCATAGGCCACCGGCGTGGTTTCCAGCGCCCGGGCGGCGTCGTTCAGATCGCTGGCGACCAGAAGCATGTTGTCACGCAGGATCAGCGTCTGTTCCTCGACTACCGATCGGGCGGTGGTGGCCGAGTTTTCGACCAGGGTGCTGATCTTGCGGCCAAACCAGGTGTCGACCCCGGTCATGACAAAGCCGCCGAAGAAGATGGCCACAATGATCGCCGGGGCCACGGCGGCCAGGCCGAACAAGGCCATGAACCGCAGATGCAACCGGGCGCCGGCGTCGACCTCTCGCTCCCTCAGAAGCCGGAAAACCTGCATTCCGACCAGGCTGGCCAGGGTCAGGATCAGGATCAGGTTGAGGCCCAGGACCACGAGCATAACGTTCACGGCCGGGCCGATCGGCCCCACGGCCGGCGGCCGTGAAACGAGCAGCGCGCCGGTGAAGGTCAGCAGCGCGGCGATGGCGTAGCCGCCGCCCAGCACATAGCGGGATCCGAGCACCCGCCGCCATGCGGGCGGGCGCTGGTCCGCGCTTGTCGCGGGATCTGACGCGGACAAACTCATTGGCTCAAACTAGAGCCTGCTGCGCCCTTCTTGCAACAGCATTGTTGCCTGGATGCGTCAGCGCTTGCCGCGCACCATCTCGACGCCGAGATCCTGGATTTTCTTGCGCAGGGTATTGCGGTTGAGGCCCAGGATTTCGGCCGCGCGGACCTGGTTTCCACGGGTCGCTGCGAGGGTTAGCTGGATCATTGGCCGCTCGACCTCCTCAAGCACCCGGTCATAGAGCCCCGGCGGGGGCAGGCCGTCGGGCTGGTCGGCGAAATGGCTGGCCAGGTGACGCTCGATGATCTGGGCCAGACTCAGGGGACCGGCCTCGCCCTGGGCCGGCGCGGGGTCCTGCAGTTCACGCTCGATGATCCGGGCCGAGATCTGGTCTTCGCCGTACAGGGCGCAGATCCGCCGGACGAGGTTTTCAAGCTCCCGGACATTGCCCGGCCAGCTATAGGTCTTCATCCGGTCCAGGGCGGACTGGTCGATGGTCTTGGAGGGCAGCCCCTCGCGCGCGGCCCGGAGCAGGAAGGAGCGGGCAAGGTCGGGAATGTCCTCGACCCTGTCGCGCAGCGGCGGCAGCCGGACGGGCGCGACGTTGAGCCTGAAATAGAGATCCTCGCGGAACAGACCCTGCTGGATCAGGGCGCGCAGGTCGCGATTGGTGGCGGCGATGATGCGGGCGTTGGGCGGGCGGCTGGTGCGGGGGTTGAGCACCGGCTCGGCGCCGTCGATCACCCTCAGCAAACGGCTCTGCGCGTCCAGCGGCATGTCGCCGATCTCGTCAAGGAACAGGGTGCCGCCGTCGGCCTCGACCAACTTGCCCAGATCGCCCTCGCCGCGGCCGAACAGTTCGGTTTCGACCCTCTCCCGCGGCACCGCGGCCAGGTTGATGGCGACGAACTTGCCGTCCCGGCGCCGCCCCAGATCGTGCAGGGCGCGGGCCACCAACTCCTTGCCGGTGCCGGACTCGCCGAGGATCAGTACGGTCAGGTCGGCCCCGACCAGGCGGGCGACCGTGCGATAGACCTCCTGCATGGGCGCCGAGCGACCGATCAGGGGCAGGCGTTCGTCCTTCATGGCCCGGGCCTGGGCCTTGGACGCCTCGGCGTCGGCTGGTCGGGACAGGGCCCGGCGGGCGGCGGACGTGACATCGTCGAGGTCAAACGGCTTGGACAGATATTCGAATGCCCCCGCATCGGCGGCGCTGACTGCCGTCAACAGCGTGTTCTGGGCGCTCATCACGATGATCGGCAGTTTCGGCCGCGCCTTTCGCATGATCGGCAGGACGTTGAAGACGTTCTCGTCCGGCATCACCACATCGGTCAGCACCAGGTCCCCCTCTCCGTCCTGAACCCATTTCAGCAGGGTCGAGGCGTTCCCCGTCGCCCGCACCTGATAGCCAAGGCGCGTGAAGGCCTGGCTGAGGACCAGCCGGATCGAACTGTCGTCGTCGGCGATGAGGATTTTCTTGGACGCGGGGTTCATTTGGGGACTTCCGAGGGAGCCACGGGCAGGAGGACGCGAAACACGGTCCGGCCGGGCTCGGATTCAAAATCGATCAGGCCGCCATGACCAGCGACCAGCTTGGCGACGAGCGCCAGGCCCAGGCCGGCGCCATGAGACTTGGTGGTCACAAAGGGTTGGAACAGATGGTCGCGAAGGTTTTGCGGCACCCCCGGCCCATTGTCCTGAATCCGGATTTCCAGCGGCGCGCCCTTGAGCACATGCCCATCGGCGTCGCGGACGCGGGCCCCCGGCCGCCAGGCGGTGGTGATGGTGATCTCCCCGGCCCCGTCGCTCCGCATATGAGCCGCCTCGGCGGCGTTCTTGACCAGATTGAGGAAGATCTGGATCAGAAGATCCTCGTCGCCCCAAGTCGCCGGCAGGGAGGGGTCGTAGCGTTCGGTCAGGGTCAGGTCGTCGGCCACGCCGTTGGCGACCAGGGCGTGGACCCTGTCGAGAACGCTGTGAATATTGACCGCCTCGCGCTCGGGCGGGGCGTCGTCGGAGAAGGCCTCCATCCGGTCGACCAGCCGACGGATTCGCTCGGTCTCATCGACGATCAGCTGGGCCAGGGGTTGATCCTCGGCGGCCGCGCCGGTCTTCAGAAGCTGGGCGGCGCCGCGGATGCCGGCGAGCGGGTTCTTGATCTCGTGCGCCAGCATGCGCCCCAGTCCGACGACGGACCGCAGCCCGGCCGGGTCCGACGGCCGTTCCGCGCCGATGCCGCCTCGAACATGCAGGGTCAGCAGAACCGCCCCGTTTGGCAGGGGCGAGGCGGCGCAGTCGGCGGAGAAGGCCGAACGGCCGAACAGGGCGATCTCGACGCCATGTTCGCGGACGCGCAGGCCCTCGTCCACGGCGCGGGTGAGCAGGGCCATGATCGGGGAGCTGGCCGGCAGGACGCCGCTGAGGCGACCGCGGGCGAGCAGCCCCAATCCCTGGCCGAACAGGGCTTCTGCGGCCTCGTTGGCGGCGGCCAAGGCCCCGTCGGCGCCGATCAGCAGCGCCGGTTCGGGGCTGAGGTCAAAGGCGGCCGCCTTCAGCGCCGCGGCGGACGGGCCCGTTGCTGGGAAAGCCCGGCCGGTCATGCCGCCAGCCGCCTGGACGGGTCGCCCCACAGGGCGATCAGCGCGGCTTCGACGGCGGCGGGGTCTTCGATCCGGCACAGGCGGGCCCTGGCCTCACGAGGTGTTTCATTGTCCCCGCCGACCGGCGCCGCCTCTACGTAGGCCGCCAGATGTTTGCGGAACATGCGCAGGCCCAGGTGGTCGCCATAGAAGGCCAGGCTGTCGCGGAAATGATTCAGAACGATATCGAGCCGCTCCGCCATTGGCGGCTCGACGTCAGTCAGGCCCTGCAGCTGGGCCTCGATGGCGCGTGCGATCCAGGGCCGCCCCAGAATCCCGCGACCGACCATCACTCCGTCGGCGCCCGACTGCGCCAGGGCCTCGGCGGCGGTGGCGCCATCGACGATGTCGCCGTTGACGATGACCGGCACGGACACAGCGTCCTTCACGGCGCGAACGGCGGTCCAGTCGGCGGCGCCCTTATAGAACTGACAGCGGGTGCGGCCATGAACGGTCAGGGCGCGGGCGCCGACGGCCTCGGCGCGGCGGGCGAACTCCGGCGCGTTGCGGGTAGCGTCGTCCCAGCCCAGACGCATTTTGACGGTGACAGGAACCTTGACCGCCTCGACGGCGGCGGCGACCAGCCGCTCGGCCAGGTCGAGATCGCGCATCAGGGCCGAGCCTGAAAGGCTGCCGGTCACTTCCCGCGCCGGACAGCCGAAATTGAGGTCGATAATCTGGGCCCCGGCCTGTTCGGCCAGCCTGGCGCCTTCAGCGATCCAGCGGGTTTCGCGGCCGACCAGCTGGACCACCATCAACGGATGGCCGTCGCCGACGGCGGCGCGGCGCACGACATCGGGCCGCCCCCTGGCGAACTCGGCGCAGGCGACCATCTCGGTGGCGGCATAGGCGGCGTCCAGTCCGGCCGCGGCCTTGCGAAATGGCAGATCGGAAATGCCTGTCATGGGCGCGATCCACACGCGCCCAGGCACTTCCACATCACCGACCTTGAGCATTGTGCTCATTCTATAATCACCCCAAACGCTGTCTTTTTAGGCACATTGTGCAGCGCAGTAAAGGTTGGAGATGTAACCGCCCCGCCCTACAGAGAGCCATGCGTTTTTCGGTCGTCATCGTCGCAGCCGGCGGCGGAACCCGGGCGGGCCCCGGTCTCGCCAAACAGTGGCGGCTGCTGGCCGGCCGGTCGGTTCTGCGCTGGTCGGTCCAGGCCCTGTTGGCCGCCGGCGCGCGCGAGCTCGTGGTGGCTGTCAGCGAGGGGGGCGAAAGCCTCGCCGCCAACGCCCTGCGGGGGCTGTCGGGCTGGACCAGCGTCCAGGGCGGGGCGACCCGCGCGGACTCGGTTCGCGCCGGCCTGGCGGCCATCAGCGGCCCCGCCGATGAACCGGTGCTGATCCACGACGCGGCCCGCCCGTTTGTCACGGCGGGACACGTCACGGCGCTGCTCGAGGCCCTTGCCGGGGCCGACGGCGCCCTCCCCGCCCTGCCGGTCGCCGACACGCTCAAGCGCGAGGCCGACAGCGGCCTGGTCACCACGCCGCGGGAGGGCCTCTGGCGGGCCCAGACGCCCCAGGCCTTCCGCCGGGACCGGCTGATCGCCGCCTATGACGCCTGGACCGGCGGCGAGCCGACCGATGACGCCCAGGTCGTTGAGGCGGCTGGCGGTCGCGTCGCCCGGACGGCGGGCGATCCGATGCTCATGAAACTCACCTATGCCGAGGATTTCGAGATGGCAGAACGGCTGGCGGGCGGGCCCCGCATGACCCGGATCGGCCAAGGCTTCGACGCCCACCGCTGGGGCCCGGGCGAGGCCGTCTGGCTGTGCGGCGTGCGGATCGACCACGATCAGACCCTGATCGGCCATTCCGACGCCGACGCCGGCCTGCACGCCCTGACCGACGCCCTGCTGGGCACCATCGGCGAGGGCGACATCGGCGACCATTTCCCGCCCAGCGACCCGATGTGGAAGGGCGCGTCGTCCGACCGGTTCCTGCAACACGCCGCCGGGCTGGTGGCGGCCAGGGGCGGCCGGATCATCAATGTCGATGTGACCCTGATCTGCGAACAGCCGAAGATAAAGCCCCACCGCCAGGCCATGCGCGAACGGCTGGCGGCGCTGCTGGACCTGCCGCTCGACCGCATCAGCGTCAAGGCGACGACCACCGAGAAGATGGGCTTCACCGGCCGTGGCGAAGGCCTCGCGGCCCAGGCCGTGGCAGCGGTGGAAGTTTAGGGGTCAGGGGCTAGGGAGCAGACGAAGTTTGAGCACCGGCAACAGCTTCTGGCCCCTACGCCCCACGCCCTACCAACTACCGCGCCAGCCGCTCCCTGAACCGACCGATCACCGCCCCGACCAGATTGGTGTAGTCGTCGGTCCAGGGTCGGGCGAGCGTGGGATCGGCGACCTGCCAGCGCTCATCGGCCTCATAGGGCGCCAGCGCCGCCGCGGTCCGTCCGATGATCAGCACATCCTCGGACGACTCCCAGAGCTCGGGCGTCTGCCAGTCCTTCTCGTGCCGCTGCAGCAGGGCATAGCCGCCGGCTGCGTGCGCCACGGCCATGGCCGGGGCTCGCAGTTCGAGATTGCGGTTGGACAGATGCAGAATGACGACGCCGTCCGATGTCATATGCCTCAGGTAGCCCCGCACCGCCTCGACCGTCAGCAGGTGAGCCGGCACCGAGTCCGACGAGAAGGCGTCGATCAGCAGGATGTCGAACACCCGGTCCGGCTGCCTGGCCAGGGTCAGCCGGGCGTCGCCGATGACGTAGTCGACCGTCCCCTTGGCGCATTCGGTCGTGTAGGTGAAGGCCCCGGAATCGCGGGAAATCCGAACCACCAGGGGATCGATCTCGAAGAAGGTCAGGTGGTCGCCGGCGCGCACATAGGCCGCCACCGATCCGGTGCCCAGCCCCACGGCGCCGATACGGAGCGCCGGCCGCATCGCCTGTTCGGCGGTGAACACCTGCCCGATCGGAGTCTCGGGCGCGTAATAGACCAGCGGGCGGCAGCGGTAGCGTGGATCAACCGCCTGGGCGCCGTGAAGGGTGGTGCCGTGGGCCAGCATCCGCACCTCCCCGCCCAGGCCTGGAATGGTCGTGCGGGTCTGCCGCAGAACCCCGAAGAAGCTGCGATCAGTGCGAATGACGTCGGCTCGGTCGCCGACGACATGGGACGAGACCAGCAGAGCGACCATCATGGTCAGCATCAGCAAGGCCCGGTCCCGCAGCAGGAACACCGACACCGCCGTCGTGGCCAGCGCCAGTTTGATGGTCATGTCCGGCGCTCGGTGCTGAATGACGGTCGCGGCGAAAATGGCGGCCAGAAGTCCGGTGACCAGGGTCACCGCCTGTCGGTAACTCAACCCGCCCCGACCCCAGGGATGGACCAGGCAGGACAGGGCCAGCATCAGCGGATACTCGACCACAGAACTGAAGATCACCGGCGCGACAAAGGCGTTGAAGGCCCCGCCGATGACCCCGCCCAGCGACAGGCACAGGTAGAAGTCGGTCAGATGCGCCGCGTCGGGACGCCGGGCGACCAGCGCCTGATGGAAGACCAGGGCGGTCAGGAAAAAACAGGCGAGATTCACCGCCGTCTGCAACTCGATCTGCTGACCCTTGAAGGCCAGCAGCGCCGCGCAGCCAGCCAGGATGGCGGGCTGGACCTGCAGCGCCCGGAGGCGGCCGATGAGGGGCCTGGTCTGGAAGGCGATGATGAAGGTCAGCAGATACAGGGCCAGCGGCGCGACCCACAGAAACGGCGCCGAGGCGACATCGGCGGCCAGATGGGCGGTGACCCCGAGCATCAGGCTGCAGGGCAAGGCCGCCAGCCCCACCCAGACGGCGCGGGCCCGCCAGGTCGGCGGCGGCGAGACCGCCACCGAGGCAGTGTCCGGGAGGTCGATCGTGACCGACGCGCGCTTCCAGACCAGCAGGGCCAGGGCGGCCAGGGTCAGGACGAAGGTCCAGTAGCCGCCGCTCCATCCCCAACGCTGGGCCTGGAGGGACGCCAGCGGTTCGACCAGCACCGGATAGGCCAGCAGCGCCAGCAGGCTGCCGAGATTGCTGGCGGCGTAGAGGCTCCAGGGTTCGCGGGCGCCCTCCCCTTGCGTGACGCGCGCATGCCAGGCCTGGACCAGGGGTGCGGTGGCCGATAGCGCCGCGAACGGCAGGCCGATCGAGAGGATCAGCACGCCCATCAGCCACAGCCCCGGCCAGGTCGAGGACGGCTCTCCCATCCAGCCGGAGATGCTCAACGGCGCCAGGGTCAGACCGGCGATGGCCAACACGGCCAGGTGAATGACGATCTGGCGGCGGACGGTCCTGACCCGCTGCAGCAGGTGGGCGTAGCCATAGCCGACCAGAAGAGCCAGCTGGAAGAAAGCCATGCTGGTGTTCCACACCGCCGGCGCCCCGCCCAGCGACGGCAGCACCAGCCGGGCGATCATCGGCTGGACCATGAAGACCAGGGCCGCGCTGGTGAAGACCGCGACCACGAACAGCGGCGGCGTGGCGGCGGTGGACGGGCCGGCGGTCGTGTCTGTCATGGCTCGAAACGGCTCGAATCGGCTTGAAAGTCGGACGCGCGGGATGTTGGGCTGTAGGCTCGCCTTTTGACCACCCCCCGGAGTCGCGCCGCATGTTTCCCCTCGAAGTCGAAACCCTGGCCCGACTGCTGATCGACGAGGTGCGCGAACGCCATCTGAGGGTGACCACGGCCGAGAGTTGCACCGGCGGGCTGGTGGCGGCCGCGATCTGTTCGATCCCGGGGGCGTCCGACGTCTTCGAACGCGGCTTCGTCACCTACACCAACAGGGCCAAACAGGAGATGCTCGGCGTGGCCGGGGACATGATCGCCGATTTCGGGGCGGTTTCAGAACCTGTCGCCCGGATGATGGCCGAGGGGGCGCTGGCCAACTCCCACGCCCATATCGCCGTGGCCATCACCGGCGTGGCTGGTCCCGGAGGCGGCAGTCCAATGAAGCCGGTCGGCACCGTGCACATCGCCACCGCCCGCAGCACAGCCGGCATCGTCCATCGTCACGAGTTGTTTGAGGGCGAGACCCGGCTGGAGGTGCAGATGGCGGCGGTGGCCGTGGCGCTGCAGATGCTGCGCGACGCGCTTTAGCCGGCTGCCCCCTGGTCAGCGGCGCCTAGTGACCTTTGCGGTCGCTCAGCTTACCGAAGACCGTCTCGAGCGCCGAAACGACCTTGCCCAGCGCGCCGGTGGTCGCCTGATCGATCGAACCCGCCTGATCGGTGGCGGTGACGGGGTCGAGGCCGGCGGGACGGGCCTCGATCACGCAGCGCTTGTCATGAGTGGCGTGCTTGTCGCCATTCTCGTCGCTGACATGCAGGTCCACCCGCGTCAGGCGGTCGGCGAATCGCGACAGGCGGTCACGAACGACGAGTTCCAGTTGCTGGCTCAGGGCCTCACGGCCCTCGATGTTGTTGGCGGTGTTGATCTGTACGTCCACTCAGGTCTCCTGGTGTTTCAAGGCGGGCTTTCGACGGATGTTCTGCGCCGGCGTCAGCGCGTCTTGCGCGATCGTTCAGGCGCTGGCCGATTGCCCCGGGCGTCAAACGCGCCCGAGGAGGCGGCGTCGGCGATGGGGTTCATGCCCCTGGTAAGCCAATGCCTGTACCGGATGGGGGTTGCATCACAGTTCCGGCATGGCGACGCCTGTCGGTCGTCAGGCCCGGTAAGGCCCGGCCGAGTCAGGGGCGCTGTGGCTGGCCGTAGAGCGCCTGGGCCCGCTCGTCGAAACACTGGATCAGGCGCGCGACGGCGTGATCGAAATTGGCGTGCAGCAGGCGGTCGAGAAAGCCGACCTTGAACTCGAAATCGATCTCGAACTCGATACAGGTTCCTTCCGGATGCTCCACGAACCGCCAACGGTTCTGCAGCCGGCGAAACGGTCCGCTGATCAGGCTGACATCGATGGTCCGCGCCGCCAGATCGCGTCGGACCCGGGTCGAGAACCGCTCCTTGAGGAAGGAGAACCCCACCGCCGCCTCAGCGTCGAGCTGGTTGGCGCCGTCGGCCAGTTCCCGCCGGTTCCAGACCCGCAGGGCCGTGATCCAGGGCACGAACTCGGGATAGCGCTCGACGTCGCCGACCAGGGCGAACAGCTGGTCGGGCTTGTAGGGCAGAACGCGGGTCAGTTCGTGTTTCAAGACAATCCCAAACCGCTCATCCCGGTGTTCGCCGGGTGGGCGGACTATTGAGCTGCGAGATCCAGCGCCTCGCGGGCGGCCTTGAGCCGGGCGAAGTCCTCGCCGGCATGGTGCGAGGAGCGGGTCAGGGGGCTGGCCGAAACCATCAGAAAGCCCTTGGACCGGGCGATGGCCTCATAGGCGGCGAATTCGTCGGGGTGAACGAACCGGTCGACGGCGGCGTGTTTGCGGGTCGGCTGCAGATACTGGCCGATGGTCAGGAAATCGACGCCGGCGGAGCGCATGTCGTCCATCACCTGCATGACCTCCTCCTTCGCCTCGCCCAGGCCGACCATCAGGCCGGACTTGGTGAAGCGGCGGGGGTCGCGATCCTTCACCCGCTCGAGCAGGCGCAGGCTGTTGTAGTAGCGGGCGCCCGGCCGGATCGTCAGATACAGGCGGGGCACGGTTTCGAGGTTGTGGTTGAACACGTCCGGCGCCGAATCGATGACGACCTCGGCCGCGCCCTCCTTGCGCAGGAAGTCGGGAGTCAGGATCTCGATGGTCGTGCCGGGCGCCGCGGCGCGGATGGCGTGGACCACGGCGGCGAAATGGGCGGCGCCGCCGTCCTCCAGATCGTCCCGGTCGACCGAGGTGATGACCACATGTTTGAGGCCCATCATCGCCACCGCTTCAGCGACCCGGGCCGGCTCGGTGGGATCCAGGGCGTTTGGCTTGCCGGTGATGACGTTGCAGAAGGCGCAGGCGCGGGTGCAGATCTCGCCCATGATCATCATGGTCGCGTGTTTCTGGGTCCAGCATTCGCCGATGTTGGGACAGGCGGCCTCTTCGCAGACCGTGGTCAGGCCATGCGAGCGGACGATGTCGCGGGTTTCATTGTAGCCGGCTGAGCCGGGCGCACGCACCCGCAGCCACTCGGGCTTGCGCAGCAGCGGCGTCTCGGGCCGGTTCTGCTTTTCGGGGTGGCGCGGGCGCGCCGTGAGGGTGTCGATCACCGTAGCCATGACGCCTAGATCGTCCTTCCGGGGCCCCGGATCAAGCGCATTGGCGCGTGGAAACGTCGTGCGTCCTTCGAGACGCCCCTGCGGGGCTCCTCAGGATGCCGAACAGGGGGCGGGCTACCCCAATTTTCGTCAGGGTGAGGGGCGAGCGCCAGGCGAGCGTCTCGAACCACGCAACCTCCTTGCGCGTGCACACCCTTGCGAGACCCTGCCGAGGCGCCCGACACTGCCCCCGATGCGCCTTCGTCTCGTCCTTGCCGGCCTCCTGTTGCTCCTCGCGGCCTGCGGCGGCGGGGACGGTCGCGCGCCGTTCATCGAGAGCCGCATTCCGCCGGCGTTGTCGCCCCGCTTCTGGGCTCCGGAGGGCTGGGCCTGGGGTCTGATCAAGGTCGGCGACGCCCCCGCCCAGCGCTATGGCGTGGCGACGACCGCCATCGCGCCGAAGGCCCAGATTCTGGTGCTGACCGGCTACGGCGAGTCGGCCGAGACATGGTTCGAAACCGTTCGGGACCTCAACGGCAAGGGCTACACCGTCTGGGTGCTCGAGCGGGCGGGCCAGGGCGGATCGGAACGCTACGTTCTGCCCCGCGACCTCGGCCACGCCCCGACCTTCAACAACGACATCGCCGCCACGAAGGCGCTGACCCGGATGATGGCCGCCGGCTCCCCGGACACGCCGCTGATCATCCTCGGCCATTCGGTCGGCGGACTGGTGGCCGTGGCGGCTCTGGAGAAGGGCGCCGGCGCCGACGGCCTGATCCTCAGCGCCCCGGCCTTCGCGGCCGGCGGGGCGATGAACGGCTCCCGCGCCTGGCTGGTCCGGGTTGGCCTGGGCCGGGTTCCGGCGCGATGGGACGGCGGCTGGAAACGCGACGGCCCCGACGGTCGCGGCCAGGGCCTGACCAGCGCACCCCTGCGCGGCGCCGTTCAGAAGGCGTGGCAGCTGACCAATCCCGACCTGCGCATGGGCGGACAGAGTCTGGGCTGGCTGGCCAGTTTCGAGACGTCGTCTCGCGACATCACGCCGGGTCTGGCGCAACTGCGCATGCCGGCCCTGTTGCTGGCCGGAACCCGTGACAGCCATGCCGATGCCGCGGCCCAGGCGCGTGTGTGCGCGGCCATGGTCAATTGCGTTCTGCAGAGGTTCGAGAATGGCCGCCACGCGCTGCATCAGGAGCGGGACGATATTCGGACGCCCTGGCTGACGGCGGTGGAAGACTTTGTCAGGCAGCGGATCGAGGCCCGCAAGGCCGCCGTTTCCGCAGCCTCGCCTCACGAACTGTGACACATCTTTTCAAGTGTGAACCCGGACTATAGGGTCCCCCGATAAGTCTGGTGGGAAACAGTCGGGGAGTTTCGCCCATATGCCGCGTGCTTACGATACGCGGGACGGTGAGCAGTCGGTCTTTGACGCGCTGCTCGCCGCCCGGGAACGATACGGGGCCAAGAAGCCGATCCTCGAGGATCAGGACCGAAACCCGCTCAGCTATACTGATCTGATCCGGGCCAGTTTCGCGCTTGGCCGCAAGGTCGCCCAGTTCACCGAGCCGGGCGAGCGGGTCGGAATCCTGCTGCCCAGCGGCTCGGGCGTTGTGGTCACCTTCTTTGGCCTGCACGCCTTCGGGCGCGTGCCGACCATGCTCAACTTCACCTCCGGTCTGCGCAACCTGCGGGCCGCCTGCAAGCTGGCCGGGATCAAGCGTGTGCTGACCGCCCACCGCTTCATCGAACAGGGCAAGCTGCACGATCTGGTCGACGCTCTGGAGGCGACCTGCGAGGTCATCTATCTTGAGGACGTCCGCGAGAAGATCGGCCTGGCCGACAAGCTGTTCGCCGCCGCCGCCGACAAGTTCCCGCGCCGGTTCCGCGCGCCGCTGAAGCCCGATGATCCGGGCGTGATCCTGTTCACCTCGGGCAGTTTCGGCGCCCCGCGCGGCGTGGTGCTCAGCCACACCAACCTGGTCAGCAACGTCCAGCAGATCGCCAGCCATATCGAGCTGGATCCCGACTGGGTGATGTTCAACCCGCTGCCGACCTTCCACTGTTTCGGTCTGACCGGCGGCGTACTGCTGCCGATCCTGACCGGGATGAAGGCGTTCCAATACCCCTCGCCCCTGCATATCAAACAGATCCCGCCCCTGATCCGCGACAGCGGCGCTTCGATCCTGCTGGCCACCGACACCTTCGTGAACCAGTACGCGCGCTCGGCCGACGCCGGCGATCTGTCGGGGCTGAAGTTCATCGTCTGCGGCGCCGAGAAGGTTCGCGACGAGACCCACAATCTGGTCGCCGCGCGGTTTGGCCCGATCCCGGTGCTGGAAGGCTATGGCGCCACCGAAGCCTCGCCCGTGGTGGCGGTGAACAAGCCGGTCGACAACCGCCGGGGCACGGTCGGCGGCATGCTGCCCGGCATGGAGACCCGCATCGAGCCGGTCGAGGGCATCACCGACGGCGGTCGGCTGTTCCTGCGCGGCCCCAATGTCATGATCGGCTATCTGAACGAAGCCGGCGGCATCGACGCCCTGCCCGGCGGCTGGCACGACACCGGCGACGTGGTCACCATCACCGACGACGACGACCGCTGGGTGGTTATCAAGGGGCGGGTCAAACGCTTCGCCAAGATCGGCGGCGAGATGGTCTCCCTGACCGCCGCCGAGGACCTCGCCGCCGCCGTCTGGCCCGATGGCCGCCACGCGGTGGTGTCCCTGCCCGATTCAAAAAAGGGTGAGCGCCTGATCCTGTTTACAGACCGGATCGACGCCGCGGTCAGCGAATTGGTCACCCACGCCAAGACCGTCGGCGCCCCGGAAATCGCCATCCCGCGCCGGATCGTCATGGTCGCCGAAGTCCCGGTTCTGGGCACCGGCAAGACCGACTATGTCGCCATTCAGCGCCTGGCCGAGACCGATGCGCGGGCCGCCTAGAGCGATCCCCTCCCGCTAAGGGAGGGGGCCGGCTACCACCAGCGCTGTGCCTTGCCGCGGAACGCCGCCGCCTTTTCGAGCGCGCCGGCGACCGAGAACACCGTGCCTTCGTCCAGCGCCCGACCGATGACCTGCAGGCCGAGCGGCAGGCCGCCGGCGTCGAGGCCGGCCGGCACGCTGATTGACGGCAGACCGGCGAGGTTGGTCGTCACCGTGAAGACGTCGTTCAGGTACATGGCGATCGGGTCGGCCATACGCTCACCGAGCGCGAACGCCGCCGACGGCGCCGTCGGGGTCAGCAGCACGTCGCAGGTCCGCCAGGCCTGGTCGAAGTCGTCGGCGATGCGCCGGCGGACCTTCTGGGCCTTGAGATAATAGGCGTCGTAATAGCCGGCGCTGAGCACATAGGTGCCGATCAGGATGCGGCGTTTGACCTCGTCGCCGAAGCCTTCGGCGCGGGTCGTCTCATAGACCTCGTTGAGGTTTTTGCCCTCGGCGCGCAGGCCGTAGCGCATGCCGTCATAGCGGGCCAGGTTCGACGAGGCCTCGGCCGGGGCGACGATGTAGTAGGCCGGCAGGGCGTATTTGGTGTGCGGCAGCGACACCTCGACGATCTCGCAGCCGGCGGCCTTGAGCCAGTCGACGCCGTCCTGCCAGAGTTTCTCGATCTCGGCCGGCATGCCGTCGACCCGGTATTCCTTCGGCACCCCGACGCGCAGACCCTTGACCGACTTGCCGACGAAGGGCGCGAAATCGGGGGTCTCAACCGGCAGGCTGGTGGAGTCCTTGGGGTCGTGGCTGGCCATGGTGGTCAGCAGGATGGCGGCGTCCTCGACGGTCTTGGCGATCGGCCCGGCCTGGTCCAGCGAACTGGCGAAGGCGACCACGCCCCAGCGCGAGCAGCGGCCGTAGGTCGGCTTGATGCCGACCGTGCCGGTGAAGGCGGCCGGCTGGCGGATCGAGCCGCCGGTGTCGGTGGCCGTGGCCCCCAGGCAGATGTCGGCCGCCACCGCCGCCGCCGAGCCGCCCGACGAGCCGCCGGGGGTCAGGGCGCTGTTGCCGCCGCTGGCGCTCTTCCAGGGATTGATCACCGGTCCCCAGGCGCTGGTCTCGTTGGACGAGCCCATGGCGAACTCGTCCATGTTCAGCTTGCCCAGCATCACCGCGCCCTGGCCGAACAGGTTGGCCGTGACGGTCGATTCATAGGGCGGAATGAAGTTGCCGAGGATTTTCGAGCCGGCCGTCGAGCGGACGCCCTCGGTACAGAACAGATCCTTGATCCCCAGCGGCGCGCCTTCGAGCCGGCCGGCCTCGCCGCGGGCGATGCGGGCGTCGGAGGCGGCGGCCATGTCCAGCGCCTTGTCCGGCGTCTCGAGCACAAAAGCGTTCAGCGGCCGCGCCGCCTCGACGGCGGCGATGTGCGCCTGGGTGATTTCGACAGCGGAAAACGATTTGGCCTTCAGGCCGTCGAGGGCGGCCTTGAGGGTCAGGGCGGTGAGTTCGGACATGCTATTCAACCACCTTCGGCACCACGAAAAACCCGTCGACCGTCTTGGGCGCGTTGGCCAGAACCCGCGCCGAATCGCCGCCGTCGGTGACCACGTCCTCGCGCAGGGGCAGCGTCGCGGCCACGGCCGAGGTCATCGGCTCGACGCCGTCGGTGTCGACCTCGGCCAGCTGCTCGATCCAGGCGATGATGCCGTTCAGTTCGGCGGCCAGCGGGGCCAGCCGTTCCTCGGGTTCGGCGATGTGGGCGAGCTGGGCGACCTTGCGCACCAGCTCCGCGTCGATGGCCATGGCGGCCTCCTTTGTTTCGAGACTGGGGGTTAGCCGTCACAGGGGCCTGTTTGCAAGCCGTTCGCCACAGTAAAGGGAGCGGATGCCCGTTCTCGACCTCCTCGACCTGCCCGCGGCCCTGCCGCCCTACGCGCCCATCGTCGGGCTCGACCCGGGCGAGAAGACCCTCGGCGTAGCCGTGTCCGACGTCACCCGCACCGTCGCCAGTCCGCTGGAGACCATTCGCCGGACCAAATTCACCGACGACGCCAAACAGCTGTTCAAGCTGATGGAAAGCCGCGGCGCCCTGGGCATCGTCATCGGACTGCCGGTCAATATGGACGGGACCGAGGGCGTGCGCTGCCAGTCCAACCGGGCCCTGGCGCGCAACCTGCTGCGGCTCAAGGACATCCCGATCGCCTTCTGGGACGAGCGGCTGTCGACAGCGGCGGTGACCCGGGTGCTGATCGAGGAACACGACGTCAACCGCAAGCGCCGCGCCGAGGTCGTCGACAAGATGGCCGCGTCATGGATTCTGCAGGGCGCGCTGGAGCGGCTGCGGAACGCGGCGGGCTGATCCAGGGCCGCCCAGGATAAACTCCGCTCATCCCCGCTTTCGCGGGGATGAGCGGAGCATTGTGAGGCTAGGCCACCCGCACCATGCGCTTGCCGACATTCTCCCCCGCCAGCAGCCCGACCAGGGCGCCGGGCAGGCTCTCCAGCCCCTCCAGCACGTCTTCGCGGACCTTGAGCCGGCCATCCGCCACCCAGGTCTGCAGGTCCGTCAGGGCTTGCTCATTGCCGGCCGAAAAGTCGCTGACGATGAAGCCGCGCATGGTCAGGCGTTTGGTCACGATCAGACCCGGGATGCCGCGCGGGCCGTGGGAGGGGGCGGCGCCGTCGTATTGCGAGACCGCGCCGCAGCAGGCGATGCGGCCGTGGGTGTTCATGTTGAACAGCGCCGCCTCGAGGATGTCGCCGCCGACATTGTCGAAATAGACGTCGACCCCGTCCGGCGCCGCCGCGCGCAGGGCCTTGCGGACGGTCTCGCTCTTGTAGTCGATGGCCGCGTCGAACCCGAGCTCATCGACCAGCAGTTTGCATTTTTCCGCGCCGCCGGCGATGCCCACCACCCGGCAGCCCTTGATCTTGGCGATCTGGCCGACGATCGAGCCGACCGAGCCAGCGGCGGCCGAGACCACCACGGTCTCGCCGGTCTTCGGCTGGCCGCAGTCGAGCAGGCCGAAATAGGCGGTCAGCCCGGCCACGCCATAGACGCTGAGCAGGTGGGTCAGGGGCTCCATGCGCGGGATCTTCGCCAGATGTTTGGCCGGCAGCACGGCGTATTCCTGCCAGCCGGTGTCGGCGAACACCAGGTCGCCCGGCGCCAGATGGTCGGCCTTTGACGCCACCACCTCGGCCAGAGCCCCGCCGGCCATGACATCGCCCGACTCGATGGCCGCGCGGTAGGTCGCCCCCTGCATCCAGGCCCGGTTGGCGGCGTCGAGGCTGACGTAGAGAATTTTCAGCAGCACCTCGCCCTCGCCCGGCGCTCCGGCCTCGGCGACGTTGAGGCGGAAATGCTGCGGCCCCAGGTGATCGCTGCCGGGCAGCTGGGCGAGCACGATCTGGCGATTGGCGGTCATGGCGGCTTCCTCCTGTTGCCGGCAGTGAACACCGGGCCGGCGCGGCTGTCATGTGCCGGAAAGCCATTGCGTCCTTCGACACGCCCGCTAAGCGGGCTGCTCAGGATGACAGACTCACAATCAGGGCCAACCGACGACAGCGTGCGTCCTTCGACACGCAGCCTGCGGCTGCTGCTCAGGATGACTGGGAATGGCGGCAATAGCGCCAGTCATCCTGAGCAGCGCTCGAAGAGCGCGTGTCGAAGGACGCACCCCGCCAGCCCGGCGCCGCGGCCATGACCGCCATCCTCCTCGGCGTCCTGCCCGTCTTCGCCATGATCGCCCTGGGCTGGGGGCTGAAGGCCTCGGGGTTCATTCCGGCCGGCAGCTGGCCGCCGATCGAGCGGCTGACCTATTTCGTCTTCTATCCGGGCTTCCTGGCCCCGGCGGTGTGGAAGGCCGACTTCTCCGCCCTGTCGGCGGGCCCGCTGGCCATCGGGGCGGTCGGCGGCATGACCCTCGTCGCCCTGGCGGTGCTGGTCGCCAAGCCGCTGCTGCGCCTGCCCGACGCCAGCTACACCAGCGTCTTCCAGGGCAGCCTGCGCTGGAACACCTTCGTCTTCCTGCCGCTGGTGGCCCTGGTCTACGGCCCCGAGGGCGCCGGGCTGGGGGCGATGATCATGGGCGCCCTGATCCCGGCCATCAATGTCGTCTGCGTGCTGGTCATGAGCCGCTGGGGCGAGGGCCAGGGCGGCGGTCTGCACGCGGCCCTGCGCGGCCTGGTGCAGAACCCCGTGCTCTGGGGTTGCGGCGTCGGAGCCCTGCTCAATGTGCTGCGCGTCCCCAAGCTGCCGGTGGTGATGAGCACCCTGGACCTGCTGTCGGCCGCGGCCCTGACCCTGGGACTGGTCGTGGCCGGCGCCGGGCTGAGCTTTGGCTATGTGCGCAGCCGTCGCTGGCTGATCGCCTCGGTCAGCGCCGTGAAACTGCTGGTTCTGCCGGTGCTGATGTGGGGCCTTTGCCGGCTGGCCGGCGGCGACGAGACCGCCCAGGGCGTGGCGCTGCTGGTTGGCTCGGCGCCGGGCGCCGCCGCCTCCTACGTCCTAGCCCGCCAGATGGGCGGCGATGCCCCGCTGATGGCCGGCATCGTCGCCTTCACCACCGCGGCGAGCCTGGTGACGATCCCCCTGCTGCTGGTGGTGTTCGGCATCAGCTGATCTCCCTCTCCCATTGGGAGAGGGAATCTATTGGCGCCCCTCCCCCCATCGCCTATGACCACCACTTATGACGGTAATCGCCCCGGGTATCGAAGAGGTCCGCGACAGGACCTTCCCCTTTCCGCACCGCCATTTCCTGTCCGCGCTGGATCTGAACATCGTTGAGGCGGGGCAGCTGCTCGACCTGGCCGACGGATTCGTGGCCCTGAACCGGCAGACCAACAAGAAGCTCGACCTGCTCAAGGGTCGCACGCTGATGAACCTGTTCTTCGAAAACTCCACCCGCACCCAGGCCAGTTTCGAACTGGCCGGCAAGCGGCTGGGCGCCGATGTCATGAACATGAGCGTCGGCAGCTCCTCGGTGGCCAAGGGCGAGACCCTGATCGACACGGCGGTGACGCTGAACGCCATGCAGCCGGACCTGCTGGTCGTGCGACACGGCTCGTCGGGCGCCGCCGCCCTGCTGGCCCAGAAGGTCGGCTGCAGCGTGATCAACGCCGGCGACGGCCAGCATGAGCATCCGACCCAGGCCCTGCTCGACGCCCTGTCGATGCGGCGGGCGTTCGGGGCGGTCGCCGGCCTGACCGTGGCCATCTGCGGCGACGTGCTGCACAGCCGGGTGGCGCGCTCGAACGTCAATCTTCTCAATGTTCTGGGCGCGAATGTTCGCCTTGTCGGGCCGCCGACCCTGATGCCGGCCGGGGCCGAGCGCTGGGGGGCGGAGGTGTTCCACGACCTTGAGGCGGGCATCGCCGGCGCCGACGTGGTTATGATGCTGCGTCTGCAGCTGGAGCGGATGCAGGGCGCGCTGGTCCCTTCGACCCGCGAGTATTTCCGCTTCTGGGGCCTGGACCGTGAAAAGCTCAAGGCTGCCTCGGACGGCGTGCGGGTCATGCATCCGGGGCCGATGAACCGCGGCGTCGAGATCGACTCCGATGTCGCCGACGATCCGGCCATCAGCCTGATCCAGGACCAGGTCGAGATGGGCGTCGCCGCCCGCATGGCCGTGCTGGCCTCGCTGTCGGCCCGGCTGGACAATCACCGATGAGCCATCCCCTCGCCTTCCACAACGCCCGCCTGGTCGATCCCGACAGCGGCCATGACGGACCCGGCGCCCTACTGGTCGCTGACGGCCTGATCGCCGAGGTCTCAAAGGGTAGTGATTTCAATAACCTGGCCGCTGATGTCGAGATCATCGACTGTGGCGGAGCCATGCTGGCGCCGGGGCTGATCGACCTGCGGGTCAAGACCGGCGAGCCCGGGGCCGAGACCCGCGAGACCCTGCAGTCGGCCGCCCTGGCCGCCGCCGCCGGGGGCGTCACCACCTTCGTCGTCCAGCCCGACACCCACCCGGCCGTCGACGAGCCCTCGGTGGTCGATTTCATCCTGCGCCGGGCCCGCGACATCGATGCCGCCCGGATCCTCTGCGCCGGCGCCGCCACCCGGGGCCTGAGGGGCGAGCAGATGGCCGAGATCGGCCTGATGGCCGAGGCCGGCTGCGTCTATGTCACCGACGTCGACCGGCCGATTGTCGATTCCAGGGTCATGCGGCGGGTCATGGCCTATGCCAACACCTTCGACCTGGCCGTGGCCCATCGTCCGGGAGACGCCTGGCTCAGCAAGGGCGCGGTGGCCACCGAGGGGGCCTTCGCCGCCCATCTGGGTCTGCCCTCGGCGCCGGCCGTCGCTGAATTGATCGGGCTGGAGCGGGATCTGGCCCTGGCCGGGCTGACCGGCGCGCGGCTGCTGGTCGACCAGATCACCACCGCCGGCGCGCTTGAGGCCCTGGCCCGCGGCAAGGCGCGCGGCGTGCGGGCCACGGCGACCGCCTCGATCAATCATCTGAGCTTCAACGAGCTCGACATCGGCGACTATCGCACCTTCGCCCGGCTCGACCCGCCCCTGCGCAGCGAGGACGACCGTCAGGCCCTGATCGAGGCCCTGGCCGCCGGCCTCGTCGACATCGTCGTCTCGGCTCACGCCCCGGCGCCGCCCGAAGAAAAGCGCCTGCCCTTCGACGAGGCCGCGCCCGGCGGTGTGGGTCTGGAAACCCTGCTGCCGGCCCTGCTGGCCTTCCACCACGACGAGCGCATCGCCCTGATCGACCTGATCCGGGCCGTGACCCTGGCCCCTGCCCGGTTCCTGGGCCTGCCCGGCGGGCGGTTGGCGGTCGGCGCTCCAGCGGATCTGGTGCTCTGCGACCTCGATGCGCCGGTCGTCATCGACGCCGACCGGCTGGTCTCGAAATCCAAGAACTCTCCGTTCGACGGCCGTCGGCTGCAGGGCCGGGTGTTGCGCACGATTGTCGGCGGTTCGACGACCTACGCCGGGGCATGACTCCGCGGGCGACGCGGGCTAGCGTCAATTCCGGAAGACAATAACAACTATAACGGGTATTAGGGGCGATTATGGACTCTCTCGTTGGCGCGGTCTGGCTGACTCTCGGCGTGGTCGTGGTGGGGGGCTACCTCCTCGGCTCGATCCCGTTTGGCATGATCGCCATGCGCCTGGGCGGGGCCGGCGACATCCGCGCCATCGGCTCGGGCAATATCGGCGCGACCAATGTGCTGCGTTCGGGCCGCAAGGACCTGGCGCTGATCACCTTCCTCGGCGACGCCGGCAAGGGCGCGGCGGCGGTGCTGCTGGCCCGCTGGCTGACCAACGGCAGTGACGCCATCGGCGCCCTCGCCGGCGGGGCGGCCTTTGTCGGCCACATCTTCCCCGTCTGGCTGAAGTTCAAGGGCGGCAAGGGCGTTTCGACCTTCTTCGGCGTGCTGTTCGCCGCCGCCCTGCCCGTGGGCGCCCTGGCGGCCCTGACCTGGCTGGCGATGGCGTTTCTGTTCCGGTTCTCGTCGCTGGCGGCCCTGACAGCGGCCGCGCTTGCCCCGATGTTCGCCTTCGCCACCGACGCCCCCTACCCCGTCATGCTGCTGACGGTGGTCATGGCCCCGATCGTCTTCTTCACCCACCTGGACAATATCCGCCGTCTGCTACGCGGTGAGGAGCCCAGGATCGGCGCCGGCAAGGCCGCGCCGCCCCCGCCCCTGTCCGAGGACGTGTGACCCCGGGGCCGCTGACCGACGCAGAACGGGTCGCCTGGCTGAGACTGGCCAGGACCCCGAACGTCGGACCGGTGGCCTTTGAACATCTCCTGCAGCGCTGTGGATCGGCCGCCGCGGCCGTCGACGCCCTGCCCGATCTGGCCCGCCGCCCAGTCGACATCCCCACCCGCGCCGAGGCCGAGGCCGAGCTGGACGCCGGCGGCCGGTTGGCCGCGCGGCTGATCTGCGGCGGCGAACCCGACTTCCCGCCCCTGCTGGCCGCGCTGGATCCGCCGCCGCCGCTGATCTGGGTCAAGGGCCGCGCCGACCTGCTCAGCCGTCCCGCGGTGGCCATTGTCGGCGCCCGCGTGGCCTCGGCCGCCGGCCAGCGTTTCGCCCGTGGACTGGCCGCCGAACTGGGCCAGGCCGGACCGATGGTCGTCTCGGGGCTGGCGCGCGGCATCGACGGGGCCGCCCATGAGGGCGCTCTGGCCACCGGCACGGCCGCCGTGCTCGGTGGCGGCGTCGGCGACATCTATCCGCCCGAGCACGCCGGCCTCTATGACCGGATCGCCGACCAGGGCGCCATTGTCTCCGAAAGCAGCCCCGACCACCGCGCCCAGGCCCGCGACTTTCCCCGCCGCAACCGTCTGATCAGCGGCCTGTCGCTGGCCGTGGTCGTCGTCGAGGCCGAGCTCAAGTCCGGCTCCCTGATCACCGCCCGCCTGGCCGCCGAACAGGGCCGCGAGGTTCTGGCCGTGCCGGGCTCGCCGCTGGATCCAAGGGCCCGAGGGACCAATGATCTGATCCGCCAGGGCGCGGCGGTCTGCGAAGGCGTCGAGGATGTCCTGCGGGCGCTGGAGGACCTGGGCGGCGTCCGCGAGCGCGAGCGGCCGCCCTGGACGGCGTCAGCCGGCGAGCCGCCCGACGGCCTGCGCGAGGCGGTCGCGGCCCTGCTGTCCCCGACGCCGGTGACCATCGACGACCTGGTCAGGGCCACGGGCGCGCCGGCCCCGGCGGTGTTCGCCGCCCTGGTCGAACTGTCGATCGCCGGCCAGGCCCGGTTCGGCCCGGGCGGAACCGTGGCCGTGGACGGCCTCTAGCCGCCGCGGTGCAGGGCGATCGGCGCGTCGGGATCGGCCGGCGGCCGGACGGCGGCCGGCGGAGCCGACGGAGCCAGCTGAACCGGCGGCGCGGCGGCGGGCACGGCCGCCTTCTCCACCGGCGGCGGAGGCAGGACGGCCAGGGAGTCGGGCGCTGAGGGCGCCGGGGTCGGCGCCGCTTTCGGCTGCGGGGTCACGACCGTCGGCTGAACCGCGGCGGGCGGCGACGCCTCGGCTTCCACGGATTCGGGTTCGACCGCTTCGGGTTCCACGACGTCAGGCGCCGGCTCGGCGACGACCGGCGGGGCGAGGACTTCGGGAGCGGCTGCGGGTGGCGGAACGACGGCGGGCGCCTCGGCGGGGGGCGCTTTGCGCCCAAGCACCAGCACGGCCAGGATGATCAGGACGACCACCCCCGCAGCGATCGCCGCGAGTCTGGGCAGGAGCGGATTGATATCGGCCAGGAAGGCCAGCGGCGTCGCGGTGTCGCTGACCGCAGAAGGCTCGGCGGGTCTTGGCGCGGCGGGCGGCGCCGGCGCCGGCGTCGGCTGGACTGCGGCGGGCGGCGCGGGGCTGGGCGCGGACGGCTGTGGCGCCGGCTGGGCGGGCGCGGGTCTTGGCGCGGCGGGCAACAACGGCGAGCTGCCGAGGATGCCGCCCCCGACGGGCGGGGCGGGCTTGGCCGGCCTCACCGGCGCACCGGCCGGCAGGGCGCCCAGCCGGAAGGACGAGGACCCGTGCGCGCCCCACAGGGTGGGACGGGCGTAGGGGTTGATCCTGTTGTCCTTGCTGGTCGGCGACGACATTGGGCTCTCCACGCGGTTCTGGCGGCGCGTTTTCAGCGCTTTCATACGCCCGGCACGGGCGCGTCCGCCACCGTCGACAACCACTATCAGGTCAGATCTGGCCGCTTCCGTGACCGCACAAGCGCGAAAAAGGCCCTTCAGGTTCCCTGAATTCGGGCTCTTTCACGCCCCGCGTTGACATTGCCCCGTCCCCGCCCCCACTTTCCGCGCTCGCTTCAAGGGCGATCCCTGCCCGCTTCCCTATTTTAGAGTCCGCATGAACGTCGTCGTCGTCGAGAGCCCGGCCAAGGCCAAGACCATCAACAAATACCTGGGCTCGGACTACATCGTCCTGGCGTCCTACGGACACGTCCGCGACCTGCCGTCGAAGGACGGCTCGGTGAAGCCGGACGACGATTTCTCGATGAGCTGGGAGGTCGACGCCAAGTCGGCCAAACGCCTCAGCGACATCGCCACGGCTCTCAAGGGCGCCGACACCCTGTACCTGGCCACCGACCCCGACCGCGAAGGCGAGGCGATCAGCTGGCATCTGCTGGAAGTGCTGCAGAAGAAGAAGGCGCTCAAGGACGTTCAGGTCCGCCGGGCGACCTTCAACGCCATCACCAAGACCGCTGTCCTCGAGGCCATCGCCAACCCGCGCGAAATCGACATGGAGCTGGTCGAGGCCTATCTGGCCCGCCGCGCCCTCGACTATCTGGTCGGGTTCACGCTGTCGCCGGTGCTGTGGCGCAAGCTGCCGGGCTCGCGCTCGGCCGGCCGGGTTCAGTCGGTCGCCCTGCGGCTGGTGGTCGACCGCGAGCTCGAGATCGAGCGCTTCCGGACCCAGGAATACTGGTCTGTCGAGGCCGACGTCTCGGCCGGCGCCGAGCCCTTCCTGGCGCGGCTGGTCAAGCATGACGGCAAGAAGCTCACCAAGTTCGACCTGAACAACGAGGCCTCGGCCCATGCCGCCCGGGCCGCCGTTCAGGCCTGCAAGTTCACGGTCGCCTCGGTCGAGAAGAAGCCCGCCCGGCGCACGCCGCCGCCGCCCTTCACCACCTCGACCCTGCAGCAGGAAGCCTCGCGCAAGCTCGGCTTCTCGGCCCAGCGCACCATGCAGGCGGCCCAGAAGCTGTATGAAGGCATCGACATCGGCGGCGAGACCACCGGTCTGATCACCTATATGCGGACCGACGGCGTCCAGGCCGCGCCGGAGGCGCTCGACGAGGCCCGCAAGGTCATCGGCGGCCTCTATGGCAAGGACTACGTCCCCGAGGCCCCCCGGATCTACAAGACCAAAGCCAAGAATGCCCAGGAGGCCCACGAGGCGATCCGTCCGACCTCGCTGGAGCGCAATCCCGGCTCCCTGCGGCTCGAGGGCGATCTGGGTCGACTCTATGAACTGATCTGGAAGCGGATGATCGCCTCGCAGATGGAGGCGGCCCGCATCGAGCGCACCGCCGTCGATCTCGAAGGCAGCGACGGCAAGACGGCGATGCGCGCCACCGGCCAGGTGGTTCAGTTCCCCGGCTACCTCGCCGTCTATGAGGAAGGCCGCGACGAGCCGGACCCGACCGCCAAGACTCCCGACGCGGCCGGCGAGGACGCCGATTTCGCCGGCAAGCTGCCGGTGATCAACGAGGGCGCCGAGGCCCGGGTGCTCGCCGCCCGCGCCGACCAGCATTTCACCGAACCGCCGCCGCGCTATTCGGAAGCCAGCCTGGTCAAGAAGATGGAGGAGCTCGGCATCGGCCGTCCCTCGACCTACGCCTCGGTGCTGACCGTTCTGCGCGACCGGGCCTATGTCCGCATGGACAAGAACCGCTTCATTCCCGAGGACAAGGGCCGCCTGGTCACGGCCTTCCTTGAGGAGTTCTTCAAACGCTACGTGGAGTACGACTTCACCGCCGCCCTCGAAGGCAAGCTCGACCTGGTCAGCGACGGCAAGCTGGACTGGAAGGAGCTGCTGCGCGACTTCTGGAAGGACTTCCACGCCGCCGTCGGCGAGATCGCCGAGCTGCGCGTCACCAACGTGCTGGACGCCCTCAACGTGGCGCTCGGCCCGCACATCTTCCCGGCCAAGGAAGACGGCTCCGACCCCCGCCTCTGCCCGACCTGCAACGTCGGTCAGTTGAGCCTGAAGACCGGCAAGTTCGGCGCCTTCATCGGCTGCTCCAACTATCCCGAATGCCGCTTCACCCGGCCCATCGCCCAGCCCGACGGCGAGGCCGACGCGGCCGAGGGCGACCGCGAATTGGGCATCAACCCCAAGTCCGGCCAGACGGTCTGGCTCAAGAACGGCCGCTTCGGCCACTATGTCGAGGAAACCCCGCCGGAAGGCGAGAAGCCCAAACGCTCCAGCCTGCCCAAGGGCTGGCCGCCGGCGGCGATGGACATCGACAAGGCCCTGCGGCTGCTCAACCTGCCGCGTGAGGTCGGGATGCACCCCGAGGACGGCAAGGTCATCGTCGCCGGCATCGGCCGCTATGGCCCGTTCGTGCTGCACGAGGGCACCTACGCCAATCTCGACAACGCAGACGAAGTGTTCGACGTCGGTCTCAACCGCGCCGTGGCCGTGCTGGCCGAGAAACGGGCCGGCGGCAAGGGCGGCCGCACGGCGGCGGCGGCGCTCAAGGATCTGGGCGTCCACCCCGAGGACGGTCAACCGGTGAAGGTGCTGTCGGGCCGCTTTGGTCCCTACATCAAGCACGGCTCGACCAACGCCAACGTCCCCCGCGGCAAGGAGCCGACCGAGGTGACGCTGGAAGAGGCCGTGGCCCTGCTGGCCGAACGCGTCGCCAAGGGCGGCGGCAAGAAACCGGCGAAGAAGGCGGCCGTGAAGAAACCGGCGGCGGCCAAGGCGGCGGCTGGCGACAAAAAACCGGCGGCCAAAAAGAAGGCCCCGGCGAAGAAGAAACCGGCGGCGAAGGCGAAAGCAGCCTCCGAGTAACAGCCGTCATCCTCGGGCTTGTCCCGAGGATCCATGCGCTTGCTGTCATCGGCCCATCGCCAATGACGGCAGACTCAGGTGTTCATGGGTCGCCGGAACAAGTCCGACGATGACGCGCTGTTGTGATATCTCCGCCCCATGCCCAAGCCTCCCCGCGCCCCGAAACCACCCAAGACCACCCGTCCGCCGCCCGGCCTGCCCGACCGCGACACCCTGATCGCCTACCTGCGCACCGCCGGTGAGCAGGACAAGGGCGACATCGCCCGCGCCTTCGGGCTCAAGGGCGAGGCGCGACGGGCCCTGCGCGACATGCTGCGCACGCTGGAGGCCGAAGGCGCCCTGGGCAAACGCGGTCGCAAGGGCTTCGCCGAGGCCGGCGCCCTGCCCCCGGTCGGCGTCGCCGATGTGGTCGAGCGCGACACCGACGGCGATCTCTATGTGCGGCTGGCCAAGGGCGGCGAAGACGCCCCCCTGGCCCGGCTGGCACCGGCCAGGGGCGAGGTCGTGGCCGGCGCGCCGGGCGTCGGTGACCGGCTGCTGGTGCATTTCGACCGCCTGGAGACCGGCGAGTTCGAGGCCCGGCTGATCAAGAAGCTCGGCCAGAGCGCCCACCGCATACTGGGCGTCGTCCGCAAGGGCGGCCGCGACGTCCGCGTCGAGCCGGTCGACCGCAAGTCCAAGGAAAGCCTGATCCTGCCGCCCGGCGAGGTCGGCAAGCTGAAGGACGGCGACCTGGTGCTGGCGGCCGTCGGCGGCGCCGCTCAGCGCTACGGTCCGAAACTGGGCAAGGTCATCGAGGTCGTCGGCCGCGAAGACGAGCCGCGCGCCGCCTCCCTGATCGCCATCCACAGCCACGGCATCCCGACCGGCTTCACCCCCGAGGCCGAAGCCGAAGCCGAGGCCGCCAAGGCCCCGACCCTGGCCGGGCGCGAAGACCTGCGCGACCTGCCCTTCATCACCATCGACCCGGCCGACGCCCGTGACCACGACGACGCCGTCTTCGCCCATCCAGACCCCGAGCCGCGCAATGTCGGCGGCTGGGTGATCTGGGTCGCCATCGCCGATGTCGCCGCCTATGTCCGCTCGGGCACGGCGCTCGACCGCGAGGCCCGCGACAAGTCCAACAGCGTCTATTTCCCCGACCGGGTCGAGCCGATGCTGCCGGAGGTGCTGAGCAACGGCCTCTGCTCCCTGCGCGAAGGCGAGAACCGGGCGACGATGGCCGTGCGGATGGTGTTCAACAAGGCCGGCCGCAAGATCAGCCACCGCTTCGTGCGCGGCCTGATGCGCTCGGCCGCCAAGCTCAGCTACGAGCAGGCCCAGGACGCCATCGACGGCAAACCCGACGACCAGACCGGCCCGATCCTCGAGGGCGTCCTGCAACCGCTGTGGACCGCCTATCGCCTGATGAAGACCGGCCGCGACGACCGCTCGCCGCTGGCCATCATGAGCGAGGAGCGCCGGATCATCATCGGCCCCGACGGCCACGTCGACTCGATCACCCGCCGCGCCTCCCTTGAAGCCCACAAGCTGATCGAGGAGATGATGGTCCAGGCCAATGTCTGCGCCGCCGAGACGCTGGAACAGAAGCGCACGCCGCTGATCTACCGGGTCCACGACACCCCAAGCCAGGAGAAGGTGCAGAACCTGGCCGACTTCCTGGCCACCCTGGGGATCAACTGGTCCAAGGGCGAGGCGCCGCGCACCGACCGTTTCAACAAGCTGCTCAGCGAGACCCGCGACGGGCCCAACGCCGACATCATCAACGAGGTGGTGCTGCGCACCCAGATGCAGGCCCACTACAGCTCCGACAACCTCGGCCACTTCGGCCTCAACCTCGACCGCTACGCCCATTTCACCAGCCCGATCCGGCGTTATGCCGACCTGGTGGTGCACCGCGGCCTGATCCGGGCCCTGGGTCTGGGGACCGACGGCCTGACCGACGCCGACATCAGCCAGATCAAGGACACCGCCGAGCGCATCACCTTCGCCGAGCGCCGGGCCATGGCCGCCGAGCGCGACGCCACCGACCGCTATGTCGCCGCCTTCCTGGCCGACAAGGTCGGGGCCCAGTTTTCCGGCCGGATCACCGGCGTGACCCGGTTTGGCCTGTTCGTCCGCCTGACCGACACCGGCGCCGACGGCCTGATCCCGATCTCGGCCCTGGGCGACGAGTATTTCGTCCATGACGACCGCACCCACGCCCTGGTCGGCGAGCGCAGCGGCGCCCGCTGGCCGCTGGGCATGATGGTCGAGGTCAAGCTGCGCGAAGCCACCCCGATCACCGGCGGCCTGCTGTTCGAGATGCTCAGCGAGCCGGCGCCGGCCGATCCCAATGCGCCGAGGCCCAGACTCGGCATGCGCGGCCGCAAGGACCCCGGTCGCGGCGGCCCCAAACGCGGAGGCGCGCCGAAGGGGGTGAAGAAGGGGAAGCGGCGGTAGAGGCTCCGTAGCCGACTCGCAATTTTCCACAATCCCGCCTAAGTTGAGTGTGGAGTTCAAAAATGCCCAAGAGATTCTCCGTCGACCGAGCACCTCCTGCTTCGCCCAAATCGGGCGTGTTTCGCGATGCCAAGAGCGGCGCCTGGAAAGCAGGCGTGATGGCCGGCAGCACCTATGACAAGGCTTCTGACCGAGCGAACACCGCGCTTGAAAACGCGATAAGTCACCCGCCGACACCTCCGAAACGATGACGCACAATACGATGTACGAACGCCTTGTCGATCAAGGCGACAACAAGGTGCAGGGCTTCATTGCCTACGGCCTCTACAAGACGGCCAAGCGGGAATGGGTCCGCAAATTCGAGGCCGATCACGGGCGGGCGCCGCGGCCTGCGGAGGTCGGCGCCTATGTCTCTGCCTACACTCCGCAGACCATTGATGCATTCGCGGCTCAGGCCAGCGGAGTCCTTGCCCAGTTCGCCAATGGCGTCGTGTCGGACGCTCGTCCAGAAATCGTAGAGGAAGCCCTCAGGGGCACTTTGTTGAAGAGTATCGCGCAAGGGATGGCCGCGAACGCTATCTATACGATAGTTCTCATTGCCGTTGCGATGATCCTCGCAGCCGCTGGCGTTGATCTTCTTGGAGTTTTCGCAACGATCAATGGCGGGGCCGGATAGGGTGCTCCATCGGCAAAGCTACGAAGATCGCGAGCAACCCCTGCCGTTCAGCCGCCAATTGCGGGGCATTTCCCGCCGTCGATCCCCATGATCCGCGACCTCGACCACATCAATATCGCCACCCCGCTGCTGACCCACACGCGCGACTTCTGGCGCGATGTCATGGGGCTGACCGAGCGCTGGCGGCCGGCGTTTCCGTTTGACGGGCACTGGCTCTACGCCGGCGACCGGCCGGTGGTTCATCTGATGAGCCGGTCGGCGCAGGGCGTCGGCTCCGACCAGGCGACGCTGAACCATGTCGCCTTCGCCATCGACGACCTGGAAGCGGCCAAGGCGCGGCTGACCGGCCTGGGTGTCGCCTTCCGTGAGATCGGCGTGCCCGGCGCCCCGATCAAACAGCTGTTCCTACAGGACCCCAACGGCATCACCGTTGAGCTCAATTATCTGGGCGCGGAGACGGCGAAGGCGCGGTCAACGGCGACGGCCGTCTGAGCTTCCGTCGCCGTCGGCCTGTGCTAGCGTCCCTGCCTCGGGAGACCTGCTCATGAAACGCGCCCTGCTCGCCCTGACGCTGACCGCCGCCCTCGCCGGCCCGGCCCTGGCCAATGACTCCTCGGCTGAACTGGCCGCCGGCGGCCTGGTCCTGACCCGCTCTGAGGCCATCGAGATGCGCTCCGAGGACCTCTACATCTCGGCCGACGAGATCCGTGTCCGCTACGTCTTCATCAACACGTCCGGCGCCGACGTCACCACGCGGGTGGCTTTTCCGCTGCCGGATCTGGGCGGGCCGTCGTTCGCCTATGAGCCCAACGGCATCCCCGACAGCGAGAGCCCGACCAATCCGCTGGGATTCGCCACCCTGGTCGACGGCAAGCCGGCGGCCATGGCCGTCGATCAGAGGGCCTTCGTGGGCGAGGTCGACCGGACGGCCTGGCTGACCGCCAACGGCATTCCCCTGGCCCTGTATCTGGACAGCGTCGCCCCGGCCCTCGACGCCCTGCCCCAGGCCCGACAGGACGAGGCCGTGGCGCTGGGACTGGCCATCGTCGACGAATACGACGCCGGCCAGGGCTGGGAGCGCCATCTGGCCCCGGCCTGGACGCTGCGGGCGGCGTTTCACTGGGAACAGACCTTTCCGGCCGGCCGCGAGGTCGTGGTCGAGCACCACTACCGGCCCGTGGTCGGCTATTCCGCGGGCACCCTGTTCGGCGTTCCGGGTTTCGAGACCGACGAGACCTGGCCAGCGACCCAGGCGCGATACTGTATCGACAAGGCCTTCCTGGCCGGGGCCGCGCGGCGCGCCAATCCCGAGGGCTACGCCCTGCTGACCGAGGAGCGCATCGCCTACATCCTCAAGACCGGCGGCAACTGGGCCAAGCCGATCGGCGATTTCCGGATGGTGATCGACAAGGGCTCGGCCGACAGCCTGGTCAGCTTCTGCGCCAGCGGCGTGAGCAAGATCGGGCCGACCCTGTTCGAGGTGCGCAAGACCAACTGGACGCCCGACCACGATCTCGACGTGCTGATCCTCAAACCCCTCCCCGAGGAAGAGTGACGCGGGGTCACCATTCCCAGACGCCCGCCAGGGTCTATGCTGACGACATGACCGGACCGGTGCTCGACCCCAGCTATGATCCCCGCAGCGACGGCGCCATGCGCGAGGCGGGCCAGGCCCGACCGCGGATCCGTCACGCCGCGACCCTGATCGTTGTGCGGCGCGACGCGAAGAAGCCGCGCCTGCTGATGGGCCGCCGCAATCGCGGCCACGCCTTCATGCCGGACAAATGGGTGTTTCCGGGGGGGCGCGTCGACCGCGGCGACTTCACCGCCCCCTCGGCCAACGATCTGACGCCCGAGGTCGAGGCGAAACTGGCCCTGACCGCCCGCCACGCCAGCCCCCGCCTGCCCCACGCCCTGGCCATGGCCGCCGTCCGCGAGACCTTCGAGGAGGCCGGGCTGCTGCTGGCCAAATCCGCGCCGCCCCGGCCCGGCGTCGGCGGCTGGCGCGAGTTTCTCGAGATCGGCGCCCTGCCCGACCTGTCGGCCCTGGACTTCGTCGCCCGGGCCATCACCCCGCCCTATCGGCCGCGCCGGTTCGACGCCCGCTTCTTCATGGCCGAGGCCGAGGCGCTGCTCAGCCTGGAGCGGCGGCCCGACTGCGGCGAGCTGGACGAGATCGAATGGGTCAATCTCGACGAGGCCCTGGCGCTGGACCTGCCCAACATCACCCGTTTCGTGGTTCAGGAGGTCGCCGAGCGACTGGCGACCGGAAACCGTCCCGTACCCTTCATGCGGTTCATGAACGGCGCGCGTCGACTGGAGCACCTGTGACCGCTGCGCCTGCCGTCCGGCCGGTGCGGCCGCGTGACGCCGCCAGCCTGGTCCTCCTGCGTCATATGGCGGCGGGGCCTCGGGTGTTGATGGGGCGGCGGCCGGCCAGGTCCCGGTTCGCGCCCGATGTTTTCGTCTTCCCCGGCGGCCGGGTCGACCGCGCCGATTTCGACCAGCCCGTGGCCGGCGCCCTGGCCGAGGCCTGCGTCCGGCGGATGGCCGCCGAACCCCGCCTGGCCGCGGCCCTGGCCACCGCCGCCCTGCGGGAGACCACCGAGGAAACCGGTCTGATCCTGCCCGCCGACCATGCCCCCCTGACCGTGGCGGCTCGGGCCATCACCCCGACCAACAGCCCGGTCCGGTTCCACGCCCGGTTCTTCCTGGCCGACGCCGAACTGGCCCAGGGCGAGGCCGCCGACAGCAGCGAACTGGCCGATCTGGCCTGGCGGCCGCTTGATGAAGCCCTTCGGCTGCCGATCTACGACATTACCGAGGCGGTGCTGCGATCGTTGCAGACCAGCGCCCCGCCCTTCCTGATGACCTATCGCGCCGGAACCACGCGGGTGCGGCCGCTGGTGTGATTGACTTCGCGGTGACGATGAGTATGTTCCGCGCCTCTCAGTTTCGGCCCACGCGGCTACCGAAGGATTCTATCGATGGCCAAACCGGCTTCCATCAAGATCCGCCTCAACTCGACGGCGGACACCGGCTTCTTCTACGTCGCCAAGAAGAACGCCCGCACCATGACCGAGAAACTCGTGCTGAAGAAGTACGATCCGGTCGTGCGCAAACATGTCGAATTCAAAGAAGGCAAGATCAAATAAGGGTCACAAGCCCCTGTAAGATCTATGGAAAGCCCGGCCTCAGCGCCGGGCTTTCTGCTATCTGGAACGCCGTCTGGCGTCAGGCCGCGTGGGCGATGACGCAGTTGCGGCCCGCGGCCTTGGCCTCATAGACCGCCTCGTCCGCCCGTTTGAGCAGGGCTTCGGGCGTGTCGCCCTCGCCAAGCGTCGCGGCGACGCCGATGGAAATGGTCACGGTCAGCAATTCACGACCCTCGACCACCCTGAACGGTGAACCGGCCACATGCAGGCGAATCCGTTCGGCCACCCGTTGGGCGTCTTCAAGGGCGGCGCCGGGCATGATCACCGTGAATTCCTCCCCGCCATAGCGGCAGGGCAGATCAATGGCCCGCACATTCGAGGCCAGCCGCACGGCGAATTCCCGCAGCACCTGATCGCCGACGTCATGACCGAAGTTGTCGTTGATCTTCTTGAAGTGATCGATGTCGATCATCAGGGCCGCCACCGGATCGCCGCCATGCACGGCGCGTTTCACCAGCGCTTCCAGCTGCCCTTCCATGTACCGGCGGTTATGCAGGCCGGTGAGTTGGTCGGTGACCGCCAGCTCCAGGGAATGGTCGAGGTTGTCGCGCAGGAAATCGGTGTAGCGCTTTCGGCGGATCTGGGTCCGGGCGCGGGCGGCCATCTCCTCGGGATCGATGGGTTTGATCAGCAGGTCGTTGACGCCCAGTTCCAGCGCCTTGATCAGCCGCGTCCGGTCGTCCGGATCGACAATCGCCAGGATCGGCAGATGCCGGGTCGCCTCGTCGGAGCGGATGGCGGCGGCGAAACGCAGCCCGTCAAAGCCGCGGGCCGCCGCATTGACGATGATCAAATCCACCGGTCCGCGCGCGGTCAGGTGGGCCTTTTCCGCGTCGGTCTCGATCACCGGCCGGTGTTCGACGCCGAGCTCGGCGCTCAGGCGCTGCGCCTGGCGCTCGTTGTCATCGACGATCAGCACCCGGCCGCCGGAGCCGCCCAGCCGGGCCGCGACGCCGGCGATGACGCCGATGCGCCGACCGGAGGCCTCGCGAGCGCGCAGCTCGTCCATGACCTGTTTCAGCCGGGTGAGGCTGCGCACGCGGGCGAACAGCATGACGTCGTCGATCGGCTTGGTCAGAAATTCGTCGGCGCCGGCCTCCAGCCCCTGGATCCGGTCCGACCGCCCGTCGAGGGCGGTGACCAGAACCACCGGGATGTGCCGCGTCAACGGGTCGTCCTTGAGCCGCTGGCAGACGGCGAAGCCGTCCATGCCGGGCATCATGATGTCGAGCAGGATGATATCGGGCGATTCCGCCGCCGCGATGGCCAGCGCCGTAGGGCCGTCGTAGGCGGTCAGCACCTCGTAATACTCGGCGGAAAGCTTGGCCTCGAGCAGTTTGACGTTGGCTTCGATGTCGTCGACGACAAGAATGCGCGCGCTCATCGGTCAGTCCCTAGTCCAGCAGCCGGCGAATGGTGTCCAGGAAGTGCGACACCGAAATGGGTTTGGAAATATAGGCCTCGCAGCCCCCTTCCCGGATCCGCTCCTCGTCGCCCTTCATGGCGAAGGCGGTGACGGCGACAACCGGAATATGGCTGAGCTCGTCGTCTTCCTTCAGCCATTTGGTGACCTCCAGCCCCGAGATCTCAGGCAGCTGGATATCCATCAAAATCAGGTCGGGGCGATGTTCGCGCGCCAGGGAGAGCGCCTGCAAACCCTCGCGGGTCTGCAACGTCTCGTAGCCCTGAGCATCGAGCAGGTCGTGGAAGAGCTTCATGTTAAGCTCATTATCCTCGACGATGAGGACCTTCTTGGCCATTCCGGACCCACAACCCTAACCAAAACGAATCGACGCACGAACAAGAGATTCGCCGCCCTCGTGTTTGAGCCAGTAATCACGGAATATCCTTAAACCCGAGCTAACCTCGCGAGCCGACCTTGCAGCCTGTCACCCCAGAAGACCTGATCATCCGTCCAACAGCCCCTCTGCTGATCGTGGACGTGGATGAAGTGCTCGCCCATTTCATGGCCGGATTCGAGCGCTACATCGCCCGGCGCGGGTTCGAGATGCGCATCGACCGGTTCGCCCTGTTCCAGAACCTGTACCGTCCAGGCGAAACCGAACATCTGGATTTCGAGACCGGCAAGGCCCTCTTCGATTCCTTTTTCCAGGACGGCGCTGACGATCTCGAGCCGGTGATCGGCGCGGCCGACGCCCTGGCCAGTCTGTCGACCGGGGCCGGGGTGGTGATTCTGACCAACGCCCCCGCCCACGCCCTCGAATCACGCACCGGCTGGCTGTCCCGGCATGGTTTTGACTACCCGATGATCCTGAACTCGGGACTCAAGGGGCCGACCATCGCCGCGATGGCGGCGCGGACGACTGGCGCCTCGGCCTTCATCGACGACCTGCTGCCCAATCTCGAGTCCTCCGCCGAGACCGCGCCGGGCGTCGCCCGTTTCCAGATCATCGCCGACCATCGGCTGCGCCCCTTCGCGCCGACGGCGCCGGACCGCCACGACCTGCATGAGGACTGGGCGACGCTTGGGCCGGCGCTGGGGACACTGGTCGGGTCAGTCTGACGCCCCGCGTCAGCCCGGAGTATATAAGCGCGCCATGAAGGCCCTTTGCCGCGACTGTTTCTGGACGGGAGAGCAGGCCTGTCGGCGATGCCCGGCCTGTGGCTCTCCGCGGATGCTGTTCCATGAGGCGCTGGCCACCCTGTCGATGGCGCATCTGGACTGCGACGCCTTCTACGCCTCGGTGGAGAAACGCGACCGGCCAGAACTGCGCGACGTTCCCCTGATCGTCGGCGGCGGCAAGCGCGGCGTGGTCACCACCTGCTGTTATATCGCCCGGATGAGCGGCGTGCGGTCGGCCATGCCGATGTTCAAGGCCCGCCAGCTCTGTCCCCAGGCGGTCATCCTGCCGCCGGAATTCGCCAAATACCGCGCCGAAAGCAAACGCATCTTCGCCAGGGTGCGGGACCTGACGCCGCTGGTTCAGCCGCTGTCACTGGACGAGGCCTGGATCGATCTGTCGGGCACCACCCGTCTGCACGGCGCGCCGCCGGCGGTGATGCTGGCCCGGCTGCAGGCGGAGATCGAGGCCGAGATCGGCCTGACCGTCTCCATCGGCCTGGCGGCCAACAAATTCCTGGCCAAAATCGCCTCGGAACTCGACAAGCCGCGCGGGTTTTCCCTGATCGGGGCGGACGAGGCCCAGGCCCTGCTGGCGCCCAGGCCGGCGCGTATCCTGCCCGGCGTCGGGCCGGTGCTGGCAGCGTCGCTGGACAAGGCCGGTCTGCGCACGGTCGGCGATATCGCCGCCGCCGACCTGCGCGACCTGGCCGACCGCTTCGGAGCCCAGGGCCTGCACCTGCACCGGCTGGCTCACGGCCTGGACAGCCGGGCGGTCAATCCCGATCAGGGCCGCAAGACGATCAGCGCCGAGACCACCTTTTTTGACGACCTGTCGACGACGGCTGAACTCGAGGATCAGCTGTGGCCGTTGTGCGAGAAGGTCGCCCGCCAGCTGCGCGCCGGAGGGCTGACCGGGCGGGTGGCCACCCTGAAGCTGCGCACGCCGGACTTTCGCATCATCACCCGCCGCCGCACCCTGCCGATGCCGACCCAGACCGCCCGGACCCTGTTCAGCGTCGCCCGGGAGCTGCTGGCGGCGGAGCCGGCCGGTCGCGCCTACCGGCTGATCGGGGCCGGCCTGTCGGACTTCGTCGACGCCGCGACGGCGGAGGGCGACTTCTTCGCCGACGCCGAGCAGCGCAGCCTGAAGAGCGAAACCGCCGTCGACGCCCTGCGGGCCCGATTTGGCAAGGGCGCCGTGGTCACCGGCCGGGCGCTGGGTCGCGAAGAGCGGGATTGATCGACCGCACCCCGCCCTCTCCAGGGCCCGCGCCCGGCTCGCGCCTGCCGCCCCGACTCAGCCGCCGGTCGGGCGGCGGCGACCCGCGAGCGGCCATGGTTTCCCCGAATGAAGCCGTGTGAAACCGGCTCCGAGGCCGCGCCGGACAGGCGATTTCCGATCACGACCACGCCAAACCGACACGCTGAGGCTCGTCAGGCCTTTCAAAGCGCCATTGATTCCATATCTAATTGGGGATGAGGCGAGCCGTCCCCCGGCTTGCCGTGGATGGATGATCTATGGCGGAGAAGAAATCAGGCGCTGGATCGAACGGCGTGGGATCGGCGGTCGTCACCCAGACGAAGCCGAAGACCGCCAAGCCGTCGCTCTATCGCGTGCTGATCCTCAATGACGACTACACGCCGATGGAATTCGTCGTTTACGTCATTGAGCGCTTTTTCAACAAATCGCGCGAAGATGCGACCCGCATCATGCTTCACGTTCACCAGAATGGCGTCGGGGTGTGTGGCGTGTTTACGTACGAAGTCGCCGAAACCAAGGTCGCCCAGGTGATCGATTCAGCCCGCCGCCATCAGCATCCGCTGCAGTGCACCATGGAAAAGGATTGAGGAGTCGGTATTGCCCTCTTTTTCGCGCAATCTTGAAGAGACCCTCCACCGCGCCGTCGGTTACGCCAACCAGCGTAAGCACGAGTATGCGACCCTGGAGCATCTGCTCCTGTCCCTGACCGACGACGAGGACGCCGCGGGGGTGATGACCGCCTGCGACGTCGATCTCGCAGCAATCAAGAAGACCCTGATCGCCTATCTCGACACCGAGTTGCGCAGCCTGATCGTCGAGGACGGCGAGGACGCCAAGCCCACCGCCGGCTTCCAACGCGTGATCCAGCGCGCGGTCATCCATGTGCAGTCCTCCGGTCGCGACGAGGTCACCGGCGCCAATGTGCTGGTCGCCGTCTTCTCGGAACGTGAGAGCCATGCCGCCTATTTCCTGCAGGAGCAGGATATGACGCGGTACGACGCGGTCAATTTCATCGCCCATGGCATCGCCAAGAAGCCCGGCGCCTCCGAGCCAAAACAGGCCACGGGCGCCACCGTCGAGGACGACGAAAAGCCGACCGTGAAGACCGGCGGCGAGGCCCTCGAGGCCTATTGCGTCGACCTCAACGAGAAGGCCCGCCAGGGCAAGGTCGATCCGCTAATCGGTCGCGCCGCCGAGGTCGAACGCTGCATCCAGATCCTTTGTCGCCGGACCAAGAACAATCCGCTGCTGGTCGGCGATCCGGGCGTGGGCAAGACGGCGATCGCCGAGGGCCTGGCCCGCAAGATCATCTCCCATGAGGTGCCCGAGGTGCTTGAGGGAGCGACCATCTTCGCCCTCGACATGGGCGCCCTGCTGGCCGGCACCCGCTACCGCGGTGATTTCGAGGAGCGGGTCAAACAGGTGGTCAAGGAGTTGGAGACCCACCCCAACGCCATCCTGTTCATCGACGAGATCCATACCGTGATCGGCGCCGGCGCCACCAGCGGCGGGGCGATGGACGCCTCCAACCTGCTCAAACCGGCCCTGGCCTCGGGCAGCCTGCGCTGCATGGGCTCGACGACCTACAAGGAGTTCCGCCAGCATTTCGAGAAGGACCGCGCCCTGGTGCGCCGGTTCCAGAAGATCGACGTCAACGAGCCGACGGTTGAGGACACCCTGAAAATCCTCAAGGGTCTCAAGGTCTACTACGAGGAGTTTCACAAGCTTCGCTATACCAATGAAGCGCTGAAGTCGGCCGTCGACCTGTCGGCCAAATACATCACCGACCGCAAACTGCCGGACAAGGCCATCGACGTCATCGACGAGGCCGGCGCCGGCCAGATGCTACTGACCGAGTCCAAGCGCAAGAAGACCATCGGCGTGAAGGAAATCGAGGCCGTCGTCGCCAAAATCGCCCGCATCCCGCCGAAATCGGTCTCCAAGTCCGACACCGAGTCGCTCAAACAGCTGGAAACCGATCTGCAACGGGCGGTCTTCGGCCAGGCCGAGGCGATCGAGCAGCTGTCCAGCGCCATGAAGATGGCCAGGGCCGGCCTGCGCGATCCGCAGAAGCCGATCGGCTGCTACCTGTTCAGCGGTCCGACCGGCGTCGGCAAGACCGAAGCGGCGCGCCAGCTGGCCTCGACCCTCGGCATCGAGCTGCTGCGGTTCGACATGTCGGAATACATGGAGCGCCACACCGTCAGCCGGCTCATCGGCGCCCCTCCGGGCTATGTCGGCTACGATCAGGGCGGACTGCTGACCGACTCCGTCGACCAGCATCCCCACGCCATCGTGCTGCTCGACGAGATCGAGAAGGCGCACGCCGACGTCTACAACATCCTGCTGCAGGTCATGGACCACGGTCAGCTGACCGACTCCAACGGCAAGAAGGTCGATTTCCGCAATGTGGTCCTGATCATGACCACCAACGCCGGCGCCGCCGACGCCCAGCGCCAGACCATCGGTTTTGGCCGGGGCAAGGCCGACGGCGAGTCGGACGAGGCCATCAAGCGCCTGTTCACGCCCGAGTTCCGCAACCGTCTGGACGCCGTGGTCGCCTTCAAACCCCTGACCCAGGACATCATCCGTCAGGTGGTCCAGAAGTTCATCCTGCAGCTCGAAGCCCAGCTCGCCGACCGCAACGTGACCATCGAAACCAGCGACGAGGCGGCCGACTGGCTGGCCAAGAACGGCTTCGACGAGCTCTACGGGGCCCGGCCGCTGGCCCGGGTTATCCAGGAACACATCAAGAAGCCGCTGGCCGACGACATCCTGTTCGGCAAGCTGGCCAAGGGCGGCCACGTCCGCGTCGTGCTCAAGGACGGCAAGATCGCCTTCGAGTTCGAGGTCGACGACGACGCCCGCAAACCGGGCGCGCCAGAGATCGAGGAACCGGCCCTGGCCGAATAGGCGGAGCCCAAACCTTCTGCGGTTAATCAAATAGGAGCAGGCGTCGCGGACACTACGGATCAGGCCGCCTTCTGGCCGGTTTCGAATAGCGTCACATGATCCTGTTTCGCCCGGCCCAAACGCCACGGCATCCCCTGTTGCCGCTGGCCCTGTTCACCGCCTACGCCGCCTTCGCGACGCTCGCCTATGCGATGACGACCGGCTCGGGCGGTCTGGCGGTGCTGTGGATCAACAACGGGCTGCTCGCCGCCTCGCTGCTGCTATTGCCGCGGACGCCGGCCCTGGTTCTGGCCGGACTTTGCACGGCCATCGACTTTTCGGCGGCGTTTGTCACCGGCAGCCCGCCCCTCCAGGCCCTGTTGATCGCCAGCTGTGATCTCACCGAGTCCGTGGGCGCCGCCATCCTCATACGTCGGGTTGGCGGGGCCGCCCTGGACATGACCCATCTGAAGCGGCTCGGCCGTGTGGCGATCTTCGCCATTCTTCCGATGACCGTGGCCGTCGCCACCCTTGGCGCGACAGTGTCAGCTGCTGCGTTTGGCAATCACCTGCCGGCGCTCTGGGTCGCCTGGGTCGGCGGCGACCTCCTCGGCATGATGATCGGCGCCAGCGCGACCCTGCTGCTCGCCCGCGCCAGCCGGTTCGACAGCAACGCTTCTGCGGGACGACTTGAACGCCTGGGCTGGCTGGTGTTCGCCGCTGTGGGCGGCGTCGCCATCTTCCTGCTCGCGCCGATGCCGATCCTCTACCTGTTTTTCCCGATCGGCCTGTTGCTGATCATCCGCGTCAGCCCGCCCGTAGCCCTGCTGGGCATTCTGGTCTTTTCCTTCGTGGCCGCCGCCGCGACGGTGCTCGGCAAGGGCGTGATTGCGGCCGGCGCACCCGACATGTCGCAGCGGATCCTCTGGCTGCAACTCTATCTCGCGTCGCTGCAGGTTTCCGGCCTGATGCTGATCGGCGTGTTCACTCAACGCAACCGGGCCCAGGAAGGCCTGACGCGGGCCCTGGCGACCGCACGCCGATCACGCCAGGCCGCCGAACAGGCCGCCGGCGCCAAGGGTCGGTTCCTGGCTGTCATGAGTCACGAGATGCGGACGCCGTTGAACGGCATCACCGGCTATGCGCAGCTGCTCAGCGCGCGCAGCGATCTCCCCAAGGAGGCGTACGAGCAAATTCGCACGATCAGCAGTTCCAGCGCGGTGCTGCTGGCTCTGATCAGCGATGTTCTCGACTACTCCCGGACCGAGTCTGGCCAACTGCAGGTCGTCGAGGCACCGTTCAGCATGGCCGAGGCCATCAATCGCGCCGGCGAGATGGTGCGACCCATGCTGCTGGAGCGTCAGATCGAGCTCCGCGTCCAGGCCGATATCCCGGCCGGCGCTCTACATCGCGGCGACGAGCGGCGATTGACCCAGGTTCTGCTCAATCTTCTGGGCAACGCCGCCAAATTCACCGACCAGGGCAGCATAACGGTCACCGCGGAAGTCAGGGCGTCCGCCGAGCCCGGCGCCGACGACATCCTCGTCACGGTGCAGGACACCGGCATCGGCATCGCCGCCGACAAGCTGGACCTGCTGTTCACCCCCTTCTCGCAGGTCGACGTCTCCGACCGCCGCAGCTTCGCCGGCGCGGGCCTGGGCCTGGCCATTTCCCAGTCCCTGATTCAGCGGATGGGTGGTCAGATCGGCGTCGACAGCCAGGAAGGCAAGGGATCGAAGTTCTGGTTTTCCCTGTCGATGCCGCGCGCGGCGATGGCGCCGGTCAAGCGGGACAGGTCCAGGACCGCGGCCGACCGCCTCGCCGCACGGGTGCTGGTCGTCGATGACCACGCCATCAACCGCCAGGTCGCCCAGTTGATGCTCGGCGCCGCCGGGTTCGAGGTGACCACGGCGGACAATGGCGCCCTGGCCCTCGAAGCGATCAAGGCCGGCGATTTCGATCTGGTGCTGATGGATATCCATATGCCGGTCATGGACGGGCTGACGGCCTGCCGCGCGATTCGCGCCCTCGACGGCCCGGCCAGCCGCATCCCCGTGATCGCCATGACTGCGGCCGCCATGCCCGAAGACATCGACCGCTGCTTCGCCGCCGGAATGAGCGATCACATCACCAAACCCATCCGGATCGAAGAGCTGCAGAAGAAGACCACCGAGCATCTGGCCAGAGCCGCCTGATCATCCGATCGGGAGATCGGGCTTGCACGGCGGGGCGCTTCCCGCCGATGCTGGCCCATGAGCACCGCACTCCTCCCCTGGCAGGCTTGGGCGCTGCTGGCCGCGGCCTTCGCGGCCCTGACGGCGATTTTCGGCAAGGTCGGGGTCGAGAGCCTCAATCCTGATTTCGCGACGCTGATCCGCACCGCGGTGATCCTGGCCGTGACCGCCGCGATCGTGGCCGGCACGGGCGCCTGGCAGCCGCTGGCGTCGGTGGCGACGAAGAGCTGGATCTTCCTGACCCTGTCGGGCGTGGCCACCGGCGCCTCCTGGCTGTGCTACTATCGGGCCCTCAAGCTTGGGCCGGCCTCGCAGGTGGCCCCGATTGACAAGCTGAGCATCGTTCTGGTGGCGATTTTCGCCGCCCTGTTCCTCGGCGAACGCCTGACCGCGAAAAACTGGCTGGGCGTGGGATTGATCGCCGTCGGCGCCATCCTGGTGGCCGCCAAACGCTGACCCTGGAGAGACCCATGAAATACCGCAAACTCGGCGCCAGCGACCTGATGGTTTCGGAAATCTCCCTGGGCTCGTGGCTGACCTATGGCGTGGGGGTCGAGAAGGACAACGCCATCGCCTGTGTGAACCGGGCTTTCGATCTGGGCGTCACCTTCCTCGACACCGCCAATGTCTATGGCCGCGGAGCCGCCGAGACCGTGCTGGGCGAAGCCCTCGCCGGCCGGCCGCGCGACAGCTACATCCTGGCCACCAAACTGTTCGGGGCGATGAGCGAGACCGACAAGGGACTGTCGCGGGCCCAGGTGTTCAAACAGATCGACGACTCGCTGCGGCGGTTGCGCACCGACTATGTCGACCTCTACCAGTGCCACCGCTACGACCCCGACACGCCGCTCGAAGAGACCATGCAGGCCCTGACCGAGATCGTCGCGGCGGGGAAGGTTCGCTACATCGGCTTCAGCGAATGGTCACCCGACCAGATCGCGGCGGCCTTCGCCATCCCCGGCGTCGAGCGGTTCGTCTCCAGCCAACCACAATATTCCCTGCTCTGGCGCCGGCCCGAGGCGAAAGTCATCCCGCTGTGCAAGACGCACGATGTTTCGCAGATCGTCTGGTCGCCCCTGGCCCAGGGCGTGCTGACCGGCAAATACCTGCCCGGTCAGGCGCTGCCGGGAGACTCCCGGGCCGCCAGCGACAGCATGAGCAGCGCCATAGAGCGCTGGATGCGCCCCGAAATCCTGGAAGCGGTGCAACAGCTCAAGCCTGTCGCGGCCGAGGCCGGCTGCAGCCTGGCCCAGTTCGCTCTGGCCTGGGTGTTGCGCGAGCCCAATGTCGCCTCGGCCATCGTCGGGGCCAGCCGTCCCGGACAGCTGGATGACAACGCCGCCGCTGTGGACCTGGTCATCGACCCGGCCCTGTTCGCCAGGGCCGAGGCCATTGTCGCGGCGGCGAGCGCGCCGGCCGCCTGACGCTCTAAGGCGCCTTGCGACCAAGCCAGGCCTGGACCAGCCCGGCCATGGTGTCGCTGTCCGCCTTGGGCAGGGTCTGTTTGCGGCAGGCGAGATCGGCGGCCGCGGCGAACGGCGAGCCGGCCACCACGTCCCGCCAGGCCATGTGCGGCTCGGAGGCGCTGACCGGCGACAGATCCGCCCGGAAGGTGGTGGTGCGACCAATCCGGTACCGGTTGCCGGCGCAATCGATCAGCAGCGGTGCGCTGAGCACCTGAACCCGGTCGGGCTCGCTGACCGGCTCGGCGAACACCATGTAGAACACCGTCTCCCGATAGCCGTCGGAGTCGGTCTTGATCGCCGCCTCGACGACCGTGAGCGCCTTGTCGCTCTCGCCGACCACCCGGTAATCGGCCGCGTTGGCCGCCAGCGGAACAGCCGTCAGAGCCGCCGCGAGGACCCAGACTGCGCGCAAGGCCATCTCAGGCCTCCAATGCCGCGGCGATCTGCGCCGCCAGACCCTTCAGATCATCGACATCGGCCATGCCCTCGGCGTGGCGGCCCAGCGGCACGCCATCCCAGCGCGGTATGATGTGGAAATGCAGGTGAAACACCGTCTGGCCGGCCGGGGCGCCGTTGAACTGGGTGACCACCAGGCCGTCCGGCTTGAGGGCCTTGCTCATGGCGCGGCTGGTCTTCTGCACCGCACCGATCAACCGGCCAAGGGTCTTGGCCTCGGCGTCGAGCAGGTTGCGGGCCTTGGAGGTCTTGGAGACCACCAGCACATGGCCGCGCGCCTGGGGAAACACGTCCATGAAGGCCAGGACCTGATCGTCTTCCCAGACCTTCACGGCCGGCATGTCGCCGCGGATGATCTTGGCGAAGATGTTGTCGTCGTCGTAGGCGCCGTCGAGGCTCATGGATACTCTCCGCAGTCTGGGTTCTCGTCCTACCAAACCCCGCGGGGAGGGTAAAATCATGGCTGACGAAACACCGGTCCAACCTCGGGAGCATCTGACCCCGCGCCAGAAGGCCTGGTTCGCTTCGATCCAGGCCGGACTCGAGCGCGACACGGACAAGACCCTGGCCGAATGGGCGGCGATCGCCCGCACCTGCCCGGAGACCACGCCCCGCAAGCGGACGGACTGGCTGCGCGCGCACCACGGTCTGGGCGTCAATCGGGCCGCCCGGGTGCTGGCCGAGGCCTTTCCCTCCGCCGCGGCCTGGAGCCAGCCGGATGCGCTGCGGGCCGCCCTGTGGAAAGACCCCGCCGGTCTGGTCCTTCTCGAAGCGATCGAGGCGGTTGTGGCCCCCTTCCCCGACCTCGTCGTCGGCCAGCGAAAGGGCTATTCGGCCTGGTCGCGCCAGTTCCAGTTCGCCGCCGTCCGGCCGCTGAAGGGCGGCAAGGCGCGGCTGGGTCTGGCCGTGGGGCCGGACGCCGATAGCCGGCTGGTCGAGCCCCGAAACGAGGGCTGGTCGGAACGGCTGAAGGCGGCGATGACGCTGGAGGGGCCGGCGGATGTCGACGACGCTCTGGCCGCCCTGCTGCGGCGGGCGTGGGAAGGCAGCTAGCGGTCGGCCTTGAAGGGCGAATATTCCTCGGCCAGCCAGTCCATTTCCTCGCGGACAGCCGTCCGCTCCTGGTCGAGATAGCGGCGCACCGGCTCACGCAGGGCCGGGTCGGCGATCCAGTGGGCCGAGTAGACCGGGGCCGGCAGATAGCCGCGGGCGATCTTGTGCTGGCCCTGGGCCCCGGCCTCGACCCGGGCCAGGCCCAGCCGGATGGCGTGCTCGATGGCCTGATAGTAGCAGAGCTCGAAATGCAGGAAGGGCACGTCCTCGAGACAGCCCCAGTTGCGACCGATCAGACAGTCGCCGCCGATCAGGTTCAGGGCCCCGGCGATCCAGCGGCCGTCGCGGCGGGCCATGATCAGCAACACCCGGTCGGCCATCCGCTCGCCCAGTTGCGAAAAGAACGACCGGCTCAGATAAGGCCGGCCCCATTTGCGGCCGCCGGTGTCCATATAGAAGCCGTAGAAGGCGTCCCAATGGTCCTCGGTCAGGTCGGCGCCGGACAGGGCGACGATCTCGTCAACCGCCGCCTGGGCCAGCCGGCGTTCGCGTTTCACCGTCTTGCGGCGGCCCGACGACAGCGCCGCCAGGAAGCCGTCGAAGTCAGCGTAGCCTTTGTTGAACCAGTGATACTGCTGGTCCTGGCGCTGCAGCAGGCCGGCGGCGCCCAGGAAACTCCAGTCGGCTTCATCGGGAAAGGTGACGTGCAGGCTGGAGGCGCCCAGCCGCTCGCACAGGGTCAGGGCTCCGCCCAGCAGCGTCCGCCGGCCCTCGTCGGGGTCGATGTCGGGCCGCACCAGCAGCCTGGGTCCCGTCACCGGCGAGAACGGCGAGGCGCACTGGAGCTTGGGATAGTACCGGCCCCCTGCCCGCTCGTAGGCGTCGGCCCAGGCATGGTCGAAGACGTATTCCCCCTGACTGTGGGACTTCAGATAGAGCGGCATGGCGGCGGCCACCTGCCCGGCCTCGTCGCGGGCGGTCAGGTGATGCGGCGCCCAGCCGGTGCGATCGCTGACCGAGCCGGACTCTTCCAGCGCATCGAGGAAGTCGAAGGTCACGAAGGGGTTGTCGTTTCCGGCGCAGGCGTCCCAGGCCTCACGGCCGACCTCGGCGATGCGGCGGTGGATGCTGACCGCCGGCTTCAGACTCACGCCGGGAAGCCCTCGAAGATCAGGTTGTCGCAGTGATCCCGGACCTGGTCCCATTCGGCCTGGGAGCGCAGGGTCCAGGCGACGATCGGCATCCCCTGGCCGCGGAAGACGTCGGCGCGGGGCGACGGCAGCATTTTCGCGTCCAGGGCCAGGAAGTCGGGCCGGGCGATCTCAACCTGTTCGAGATTGGCGAAAGCCTTGCGCTGTTCGGGGGCCAGGTGGCGGGCGTTGTCATCATTCCAGCCGTAGCTGTCGAGGCCGCGCAGGATCTGCGGATGATGATCGGCGAACCAGGCGTGGCTGTAGGGGTTGAAGCCGATGACGCAGGTCGGGCCATTATGGTCGAGCAGGATCTCGCTGACCCGTTTCTCCAGCGGGCCGACCTCGCCGAACGGCGTCTTCAGCTCGATCTGGACCAGGGCGCGGTGGCCGACCTCGACCAGCACCTCGGCCAGGGTCGGGATAGTCTCGTCCGTGCCCTTCAGCCGCAGGGTCTGGAGTTCGGCGCTGCTGCGATCCTTGATCTTGCCCTCCGCGCCGGTCATGCGGGTCAGGCTGTAGTCGTGGAACACCACGGCCTCGCCGTCGGCGGTCAGATGCACATCCAGCTCGATGCCGTAGCCGGCGGCGCAGGCGGCCTGGAAGGCGGCCAGGGAGTTTTCCGGCGCGCCGTCGGGCGACCAAAGCCCCCGATGGGCCACGGGCGGGGCGAACAGCAGTTCCCAGGCTTCGCCAAAAACGCTGGTGTCGGGTCTGGCGCGCGACTTCATTCGGCGATCTCCACGACAGCATCCACCTCGACGGCGAAGTTGCGCGGCAGGCGATAGACGCCGACGGCGGAGCGGGCATGGCGGCCGGCCTCGCCAAAGGCCTCGACCATCACATCGGAGCAGCCGTTGATCACCGCGGGGATGTCAAAGAATTCCGGCCCGGCCTGGACGAAACCGCCGAGCTTGACCACCCGCACGACGCGGTCGAGGTCGCCGCCGCAGGCGACCCGCATCTGGGCGACCAGATTGACGCCGCACAGCCGCGCCGCGCGAACGGCGCCAGCCAGGTCGACATCGACCCCGACAATCCCGGTGACGCCCCCACCGGCGTCGAGCGACACCTGACCGGAGATATAGACCAGGGGCCCGCTCTGAACGAAGGGCACGTAGTTGGCGATGGGGGCCACCGGATCAGGCAGGGAGATCCCGGCGGCGGCAAGACGCTGTTCTGCTTTTGACATGCGGACAAACTAGCGCGCCGCCAACCCCGGCGGAAGCATGCGAAAAAGGCCCGGGTCGTTTCCGACCCGGGCCTTCACGCGAACTTGAACCCCGGCGAACCGGGGGGAGACGCTGGGGTTCAGTTCTTACTTCGCCGCCTGCATCTTTTCGACGGTGGCGGTGACGCGCTCGTTGAGCGGCTTGGCCGAATCCTTGACCGAAGCGGCGACGGTTTCGCCCCACTTGGAGAACTCAGCCATGTAGCCTTCCAGCGAGGTCTTCAGCCAGGCGGTCTGCAGCTCGACAGCTTCCTGGACGCTCTTGGCGCCGGCCAGGGCCTTGGCGGCCGCGACCTGGTCTTCCATGGACTTCTTGGAGAAGGCCATGGCCTGGGCGCCCAGAACTTCCGCGCCCTTGGTGGCGGCGGTGACCGAGGCGACGACGGCTTCCAGGTTCTTCTTGGAGTAGGCGTTGGCTTCGTTGAGGCTCGCCAGGGACTTCTCGACGTTGTCCTTGAAGGCTTGGTTGCCAGCGGTGGTGAACTGTTCGACGGTGTTCTTCAGGGTTTCGGCGGCGGCCATGGGAATGACTCCTATGTGGTCGGGGGAGGACCGGAAAATTGTGTTTCGGCGGCGATTGAGTCGCTGCTGACGATCAGCGTTTTCTCATGCTGCACTGCAGCAGTCAATGATTATTGTGCAGTGCAACATAACCGTTTCACGTCACGCCACCGGAAAGGCGCGGCAATCGCCAATTCGCTCAACAGGTGTTTACTTTGGCGAAAGACGAAACAATGCATGTTACTCAGGCGCCACAGGCCGCGTGCCGTACGCCCTGTTTTTTGAAATTCCAGTTCGACGGAAGCCGGATGATCCAGCTCGCCCGCCGCCTTTTTTCCGCACTTGGGATCGTCGCCGCCGTGGCGACGGGCGTCTTGACGCCCACCCTCGTGCAGGCTCAGGTCCCCTATCTCTCGCTTCCCGCGACGGAGCCCAAATACGCGGCCATTGTGGTCGACGCCAATACGGGCGAGGTGCTCTACGCCAAGCGCGCGGACAGTCCGCGGTATCCGGCCTCGATCACCAAGGTCATGACCCTCTACCTGGCCTTCGAGGCGCTGTCGGAGGGCCGGATCAAACCCACCGACATGATTACCGTCTCGGCCAAGGCCGCCTCGCAGCCCCCCACCAAACTGGGCGTCGGCGCCGGCGGCCAGATCAGCGTCGATGACGCCATGCGGTCCATCGCGGTGAAGTCGGCCAACGACATGGCCGTCGCCCTGGCCGAACACATCGGCGGCAGCGAGCAGCGGTTCGCGGCCCTGATGACCCTGCGCGCCCAGGAACTGGGGATGAGCAACACCCGGTTCGTCAACGCCTCGGGCCTGCCCGACACCCGCCAGATCTCCACCGCTCGCGACATCGCCATCATGTCGCGCGCCGTCATGCGCGACTATCCGCAGTACTACGCCTTCTTCAGCCTGCGCAGCTTCACCTACCGCGGCGTGACCATGACCAACCATAACCGGCTGCTCGATCAGATGCCGGGCATGGACGGACTGAAGACCGGCTACACCAACGCCTCGGGCTTCAACCTCGCCGCCTCGGCCGTGCGCGATGGTCGCCGGCTGATTGCGGTAATGCTGGGCGGCCGCTCGTCGGCCAGCCGCAACGACCATGTCGAGGACCTGCTGCTCACCGGCTTCGACGTCATGCGCCGCCGTTCGCTCGGCGAAACCATCACCGTCGCCCAATCGATGTTCGAACCGGTGACGGACGGCCCCATCGACCGGCTGTCCAGCGAACAGGGCGACGGCGACCAGGACGGTCTCCGGGTGATCGTGACCAATGAGTCCGGCGGCAGCATTCGCAGCATGGCCCCCATCCCTGACGCGGTCACGATTCCGGTCCGCAAGGCGACGGTCAAGGCCGCGCCGGCCAAGAAACCCCGCGGCCAGTGGGCGGTCCAGGCCGGCGCCTTCAAGTCGAAGGCGCAGGCCCGCGAACAGGTCACCCTCGTGCAGCGCCGCTTCGGCAAGGTGTTCGATGACGCCGACGCGGCGGTCGGCAACGCCGTCGGCGGCTATTACCGGGTGCGGTTCGAGGGCATGACCGCCGAAGCGGCCAGGGCCGCCTGCCAGACCCTCAAGGCCAAGAAGCAGGCCTGTATGGTCATCGCGCCCTGACGGCCGGGACTATTTCTTCTTCAGAAGCGCATCACGGGCGGCGTTGAGCCGCGCCGCCAAGCCGCTGGCGCCGCCGATGATATCGGGGTGGACGGCGCGGATCAGGCGGCTGTAGGCGGCCTGGATCTCGGCGCGGGTGGCGTTGACGCCGACGCCGAGAATGTCACGAGCCTCGGCCAGGTCGCTGTTGTCAGCCCCGGGCGGCGGCGCGCCCCGACGGGCGCTGGTGGCCATGACCAGACCCGCCGCGATCAGGGCCAGCCCGATCACCCAGCCGCCCCGCACCGTGGCGAAGCCGCCCGCTGTCAGGGTCAAGATCGACAGGGCGCCGGCGGCGATCCGCCATTCCCGCTTTTCGAGCATGGGCCTGGCGCGACGCCCGACCCAGACCAGAAGGGCGAAAACGGCGAGGCCAGCCAGCAGATAGATCATGAAATCCCGGCTCCCCGCCCTATTCGGCGGCGAGCAGCTGTTCGCCCGAGAAGGCCGTGAGCCCGACCGAATGCAGCAGGCCGCGCAGCTCCTGACGGGCCGCGACATGGACCAGGGACACCGGCACGGGCCGCACCTTCGGCGACAGGTCGGCGATGGTCAGGCCAAAGGGAAACAGCTCGCGATAGATGACCCGGTCGCGCAGGCCCGAGCCGATCCGGAAGCCGACCCGCTTGGACAGGGCCGTCAGCCGCTGGTCGACCCGTTTGCGATTGCGGGCCTCGACGCTACCCAGACGATTGCGCAGCACGATCCAGTCGAGGGGCTGACGCTGTCCCGACAGGGCGCGGGCCTTGCGGGCCTCCCACACCGATTCCGAATAGAGGCTGGGTTTGAGCAGATCGAGGGTAACCGGGTCGACATGGCCGAGCATGTCGAAGTCGACAAAGCTGTCATTCATCGGGGTGACGATCAGGTCAGCGCGGGCATGGGCGGCGCGGGACAGGGCCGTATCGCCGCCGGGGGTGTCGATGATCACGAACTGGGCGTCCTGACGGGCCCGTTCGAAGGCCTCGCCGAACCGGTCCAGCTGTTCGGCCTCGGGCGCCCGGGCCAGAACCACGCCGTCCTCGGCCGCGTGGCGGGCCAGCGGCTCGGGCAGGGTTACGTCCTGCTGCGAGGCCAGCCAGGCATGACGGTTGGCAAAGAAACGGCCCATGGACGACTGGCGCAGGTCCAGATCCATCACGGCCACCTTGCCGCCGCCATGCAGCAGGGCGGCGGTCAGATGGACGGCGATGGTCGACTTGCCCGCCCCGCCCTTTTCGTTGCCGATCACGATGACTTGCGGCTGGATGGCCATATGTCGCCTCAGGATCCTCTACCCCGGCGCTTCTGCCGGATATCCCCCGACAGAACACCGGGACGGTGAGTCGGAGCAATGCGGCGCGCCGAGTTGTCCACAGGCTGGGGGCGCCGCTGGACCGTCGCGCCCCGGCGCGATATGCCCGCGCCATGAGCCAGACAGCCCTTCCCGTCGTCCGCACCATCGCTGATCTGCGCGCCGTTGTCGCCGCCTGGAAGGCCGCCGGGGAACGAGTCGCCCTGGTCCCGACGATGGGCGCGCTTCATGACGGTCATATGGCGCTGATCGCGGCCGCGAAGGCCCGGGCCGATCGCTGCGTGGCCTCGATCTTCGTCAATCCGGCCCAGTTCGCCCCGCATGAGGACTTCGACGCCTATCCGCGCGGCGAGGACCGCGACAGCGCGATGCTGGCCGCCGCCGGCTGCGACCTGTTGTTCGCGCCCAACGCCCGCGAGATGTATCCGGCCGGCTTTTCCACCGCCGTCAGCGTCGGCGGCGTCTCGCAGCCGCTGGAGGGCGTTTCGCGGCCAAAGTTCTTCGGCGGGGTGGCGACGGTGGTGGCCAAGCTGCTGATCCAGTGCGGGCCCGACGTCGCCCTGTTCGGGGAGAAGGACTACCAGCAGCTGCTGGTCATCAAACGCATGGCGCTGGACCTCGACCTGCCGGTCGAAATCGTCGGCGTGCCCACGGCCCGTGACCGCGACGGCCTGGCCCTGTCCTCCCGCAACGCCTACCTGACCGCCGAGCAGCGCAAGGCCGCCAGCGCCCTGCCCGCCGCCATGCGCTACGCCGTCGCGGCGCTGCAGGACGGCGGCGAGGCCATTGATGTCGAGGGCGCCGTCAACGCCAGCCTGACCGGGGCGGGCTTTGGTCCGATCGACTATGTCGAGATCCGCGACGGCGCGACGCTGGACCGACTGGGGCCGGGCCCGGTGCGGCCCGGCGCCCGGGTGTTCGTGGCCGCCTGGCTGGGCAAGACGCGGCTGATCGACAACTGGGGGGTCTGATCCCTCTCCGATAGGGAGAGGGAGGGGCCCGTCCTGCGAAGCCCTGGCGAAGCAGGATGGGAGGGTGAGGGGTTACGCGGATCGCCGGCCGGCGCCGTAAACCCTCATCCGTCGGGCTCCGCCCGACACCTTCTCCCTCCGGGAGAAGGAAGCGGCTACCAGGCCCCAAGCTCCCTCAGCTGCCGCGCCAGTTCCGGTTCGATGGCCTCGCCGTCGCCGGTGGCCAGGTCTGGCGGGGCGTCGGCGGCGGGCAGGTAGCGCCAGCCCTGGAAGGCCCGGCGCGGCTGGGGGGCGGTCTCGATCAGCTCGGGGGCCAAGTAGATGCGGCAGGGCTGCGGGCCGCTGTCTTCGGTGACGATCTCGGTGATGGTCTGGCGGACCAGCACCTGGCCCTTGATCACCCAGTAGAGCGAGCCGCCATCGACCAGCTCGGCCGCCCGTTTCGGCGTCTGCCGCGTCGGACAGACCGAACGATGGCCCTGCGACGCCCGCAGCGCCCGCCAGGCCCGCAGGTCCTCGACGGTCTCGACGCCGACGCAGAGTTTGATCAGGTGAAGGGGCATGGAAGGAAGGGCCTAGGGGTTAGGGTCTAGGGAGTAGCCGACCCGGGAAGCGGCGTCGACCGCGCGCGCTGGACCTCTACGCCCTACTCCCTAGGCCCTACTCCCTCAGCTCTGCCTCGAGCCTCACCAGCACCACACCCTCACTGACCTGCCCGCCGGCTTCCGCTGTCAGCGTGGCGACCACCCCGTCGAACGGCGCGGCCAAGGCGTGTTCCATCTTCATCGCTTCGAGGACCAGCAGGGTCTGGCCCTTGGTCACCGTGTCGCCGGCCTTGACCGAGACCGAGACGACCTTGCCCGGCATGGGGGAGAGGATGGCGCCGTCTGAAATGGCGGCCTCATTTCCCGCGCTTGCCCGCCACTCGTCGATCACCGTCTCAAAAGCATCGCCCTGCGCGAACAGCAATTTGCGATCTTCAAGATCTACCTTGGTTAGCGTGTCCTCACCGACAAACACGTCATCGTATCGGACGTCCACACAGACCGGCTCACCGCCCATGTCGACTTGCCAAGGATTGAAGTCTCCGTGCTCGGGCCTAGCATCACCAGTGACGGTCATCCCATCCACGAATGCTCTGCGGACGTAGCGAGTCGATCCATTGAGCCTAAATCCGAACAGGCCTTCGATATTGGGAGCCCATGGACCGAGTGGGCCTCTTTCATAGGTCGCAAACGAGTGATCGGAGTCTTCGGAAGCCGCGATCGCCAAAGCTGCCTGAGCGACGGCGTTCGGCAGCGATCGCTCCACCAGGGCCTCCAGACGCCGCTCGATAAAACCCGTGTCCACGTCGCCGGACACAAAGTCCGGATGCCCGGCACACCGCGCGAGGAAGGCGGCGTTGGTCTTGACCGGCCAGACCTCGACGCTGGCGCAGGCGTCGGCCAGGGCGGCGGCGGCGGCTGCTCGGGTGTCGGCGTGGACGATCAGCTTGGCGATCATCGGGTCGTAGAAGGGGCTGACCTCGCCGCCCTCCTCGACCGCGCTGTCGACGCGGATGTCGTCTTCGGGCAGGCGGAAATGGGTCAGGGGGCCGGTGCTCGGCAGGAATCCCGTCGCCGGGTTCTCGGCATAGAGGCGGGCTTCCATGGCCCAGCCGGTCAGGGTGATCTGGTCCTGTTTCAGCGGCAGGGCTTCGCCGGACGCCACGCGCAGCTGCCATTCGACCAGATCCTGGCCGGTGATCATCTCCGTAACCGGGTGTTCGACCTGCAGCCGGGTGTTCATTTCCATGAACCAGATGCGGTCGGCGCGCAGGCCCTCGCTGGCGTCGGCGATGAACTCGACCGTGCCGGCGCCCTCGTAGCTGACGGCCTTGGCCGCCTTGACCGCCGCGTCGCAGACGAAGGCGCGGGTCGCCGCGTCCATGCCGGGGGCCGGGGCCTCCTCGATGACCTTCTGGTGGCGGCGCTGCAACGAGCAGTCGCGCTCGAACAGATGGACCACGGCGCCGTGCTGGTCACCGAACACCTGCACCTCGATGTGGCGCGGACGGCTGGCGTATTTCTCGATCAGCACCTTGTCGTCGCCGAAGCTGGCGGCGGCCTCGCGGCGGCAGCTGGCCAGGGCGTCCTGGAAGTCCCGGGCCTGTTCGACCTTGCGCATGCCCTTGCCGCCGCCGCCGGCCACGGCCTTGATCAGAACGGGGAAGCCGATGGCCTTGGCCTCTTCCTCCAGCCGGACCTCGGACTGGTCGTCACCGAGATAGCCGGGGGTGCAGGGCACGCCGGCGGCGATCATCAGGGACTTGGCCGCGTCCTTGAGACCCATGGCGTTGATCGCGGCCGGCGGCGGGCCGACCCAGATCAGGCCCGCGTCGATCACCGCCTGGGCGAATCCGGCGTTTTCGGAGAGAAAGCCGTAGCCGGGATGGATCGCCGCCGCCCCGGTCTGTTTGGCCGCCGCCAGTATCTTGTCGGCGACCAGATAGCTGTCCCGCGCCGCGGCCGGGCCGATCAGCACCGCCTCGTCCGCCTCATGGACGTGCGGCGCGTCGGCGTCGGCCTCGGAATAGACGGCGATCGTCCGCACCCCCATCCGCCGGGCGGTGCGGATGATGCGGCGGGCGATCTCGCCCCGATTGGCGATCAGCAGGCTTTCGATCATGCGTTCAGAGCGCCCAGCCCGGCTTGCGCTTTTCGAGGAAGGCGGCGACGCCCTCCCTGGCTTCGTCGGTGGTGCGCTGCTCAGCGATCAGCCGGGCCGTCTCTTCCAGCAGCTCGTGGTCGAGTGGCAGGCCGGCGACGTCCTCGACCAGTTCCTTGCAGGCCTTAACGGCGCCGGGGGCGCTGGCCATGATCTCGCGCGACAGCCGCTCGCCGGCCTTGGCCAGGCCGGCGACGTCGGGCACGACCTCGTCGATCAGGCCGATCTTCTCGGCGAAGTCGGCGTCGAACATACGCCCGGTCGCGAACAGGCTCTTGGCCCGGCGCGGGCCGATGGCGTTGATCACATGCGGGCTGATGGTGGCCGGGATCAGGCCAAGCTTGACCTCGGAGAAGGCGAACTTCGCCGCCTGGGTGGCCACGGCGTAGTCGCAGGCCGCGACCAGGCCGGCGCCGCCGCCGAAGGCCGGGCCGTCGACCAGGGCGACGGTGAACTGCGGCAGTTCGCGCAGGGCCATCAGCATTTCAGCCAGCTCCAGGGCGTCCTGGCGGTTCTCGTCCCTGGACCAGCCGGCGGCCGATCGCATCCAGTCGAGGTCGGCCCCGGCGCTGAAGGCGCCCCCTGCCCCGCGCAGGAAGACCACCCGCACGCCGTCGGCGTCGCTGAGGGTGTCGAAATGTTCCCTCAAGGCGGCGATGACCTCGGCGTTGAAGGCGTTTTTCCTGTCGGGCCGGTTGATGGTGACCACCGCGACGCCGCCGGGCGTGGCCTCCAGGTGCACCAGCGGGCTCAGGGCGTCGGTGTCGGTCATTTCGACAAAGGGGTCGGCGATGGGGTTGGTCATTTCTTCTTCTCAGGAGGGGGCGCCGGTTGAACGGCTTTGCAGGTCTTCTGACTTTGAATCACAGAAACGTAATCAGCTCTGAAAAGTACTCGTGAGCCTTGGTAGGAATCTGCCACGAGCAACCCTTTAGTCGGCATCGCCAGAATGTGGGTGCAAACTCGTTTGCCGTTGGTCAGCGTTAACACATCTCGTGTTTCACCCAGAAAATTGATCGACCCTGCAGCCAGTCCGAAGCAGTACAATAAGAAGGTCAATGCAATTGCGTGAGCGATCACAATTGAGCGGGACATATTTTCCTCGGGAGCGAAAAGGCCGACGGCCCGCAAAATTGCAAAATACACAGCGCCGCCTGCGAATAAAAATACCGTCCCAAACTCTACAGGGACGAGGTTTTTAAGACCAAAGATCAATATCGGCGCAGGGCAAGCAAATAAAAATACAATAAATATATAGAATATTCTTACCACTACAGAAAAGGGCGAAGGCGTTTTTTCCGAAGATGCAAATGGGTCCCGCGGCGGCAGGGCCTTCGGGTCAACAACTTGGGCCAAGATGCCAATTGTCGCCCCAATCCCCACCATGGGCATGACCATCCATGACAGCGCAAGAATGTCCTGCACAGATAGAATCGGAATCCACTGGATTCCTATATAATGAAAGTATCCAGTCACATAAACGCTCGCTCCAACAATATAAGCGAGCGTTACGGCTGGTATATATTCCAAATATTGCTTCATTCCCGCTACATCCGGAAGACGCCGAAGGTGGTCTCCGGGACCGGCGCGTTCAGCGAGGCGGAAATCGCCAGACCCAGGACGTCGCGGGTTTGGGCTGGATCAATCACGCCGTCGTCCCAGAGGCGGGCCGTGGCGTGGTAGGGATTGCCTTCGTCCTCGTATTTCTGGCGGACCGGGGCCTTGAAGGCCTCTTCCTCTTCCCTGGTCCATTTGTCGGCGTCGCGGTGAACAGTAGCCAGCACGGCCGCGGCCTGTTCGCCGCCCATCACCGAGATGCGGCTGTTGGGCCAGGTGAACAGGAAGCGGGGCGAATAGGCGCGGCCGCACATGCCGTAGTTGCCGGCCCCGAAACTGCCGCCGATCAGGACCGTGAACTTGGGCACATTGGCGCTGGCGACGGCGGTGACCATCTTGGCCCCGTCCTTGGCGATGCCGCCGGCCTCGTATTTGCCGCCGACCATGAAGCCGGAGATGTTCTGCAGGAAGACCAGCGGGATCTTCCGCTTGCAGGCCAGCTCGATGAAATGGGCGGCCTTCAGCGCGCTCTCGGAAAACAGCACGCCGTTGTTGGCCAGGATGGCGACCGGATAGCCCCAGATGCGGGCGAAGCCGGTGACCAGGGTGGTCCCGTAGAGCGGCTTGAATTCGTCGAACTCACTGCCGTCGACGATGCGGGCGATGATCTCGTGGACATCATAGGGCGTGCGGGCGTCGGCCGGGACGACGCCGTAGAGCTCGGCCGGGTCGAACAGCGGCGGCTTCGGTTCGCGGACGTCCATCTCGACGGTCTTGACGCTGTTGAGGTTGCCGACGATCGAACGGACGATTTCGAGGGCGTGTTCGTCATTGGCGGCGACATGGTCGACCACCCCGCTGAGCCGGCCATGGACGTCGGCGCCGCCCAGATCGGTGGCGCTGATCACCTCGCCCGTGGCGGCCTTCACCAGCGGCGGGCCGGCCAGGAAGATGGTGCCCTGGCTCTCCTCGCCCGTACCGCGGACGATGACCGTCTCGTCGCTCATCGCCGGAACATAGGCGCCGCCGGCCGTGCAGCTGCCCATGACGCAGGCGATCTGGGCGATGCCCTCGGCGCTCATCCGGGCCTGGTTGTAGAAGATGCGGCCGAAATGGTCGCGGTCAGGGAAGACCTCGTCCTGGTGCGGCAGGTTGGCCCCGCCGCTGTCGACCAGATAGACGCAGGGCAGACGGTTCTGCAGGGCGATTTCCTGGGCCCGCAGATGCTTCTTCACCGTCATCGGATAGTAGGTGCCGCCCTTCACCGTGGCGTCGTTGGCGACGATCATCACCTCACGGCCGCTGACCCGGCCGATGCCGCAGATCAGGCCCGCCGCCGGGATCTCGCCGTCATAGAGGTCGAAGGCGGCCAGCTGGCCGATCTCGAGGAAGGGCGAGCCCGGATCAAGCAGCCGCTCAACCCGCTCGCGCGGCAGCAGCTTGCCGCGACCGGCATGGCGTTTGCGCGACGACTCCGAGCCGCCGAGCGCGGCCGTGGCGGCGCGCTCGCGCAGCTCCGCGGCCAGGGCGGCGTTGACCGCGGCGTTGGCGCGGAAGGTTTCGGATTGTGGATCGAGGCTCGACGTCAACCTGGGCATGGACGGAGGCATAGCCGGAAGCGCATCGTCCGTCACCACACCCCGTCATCATCGCCTATCGCGACGTGACAGCGGGTTTTGAGAAGAACCGACTCACAAGCCTTGCTAACGTCGTTCTGTGGGGAACCTCGTGGAACAGCAGCAGGAAACGGCCCTCGAGCGTCTGTTCGACGACGCCCGCCAGAGCGGCGACGCCCGCTGGTTCTCGCTGCCCGGCGGCGCGACCCTCTATGACCCCGGCCAGCCCGCCGATGAGCTCTATTTCCTGAGGGCGGGACGCCTGGGCGCCTTCCGCCTCGAGGAGGGGCAGGAGCGCCAATTCCTGGGGGTGATCCGGCCCGGCGAGCCGGCCGGCGAAATGGCCATGATCGCCGGCACGCCACATTCGGGACAGCTGGTCGCCCTGCGCGATTCCGAGGTCCTGTCGCTGTCACGGGAAGATTTCTTCGAGCTGGCGGAGCGCGATCCGGCGGTGATGATCCAGCTGGCCCGGCTGATGATCAAACGGACCCGCCAGGCCGCAACCCACGCCTCGATCGGCGAGCCGACGGTGTTCGGCTTCATCGCCGCCGACGCCGGCCGCAAAATCCGGCCCCTGGTCGACAAGGTCGCGCTGGAAATCGCCCGCATGGGCCATACGGTGACCGTGGCCGGGGTCGAGGCGACCCAGGCGCCGACCGAGTGGTTCTCGAACGTCGAGGCCGAGCACGACTACGTCCTCTATGCCGCCGAGCACAACGAGACCGCCTGGAAGCCGATCGTCGGCCGCCAGGTCGACCGGCTGTTCCGGGTCGGTCGCGGGGAAAAGGCGCCGCCGGCGGAATACGCCTCCTTCGCCTCAGAGACCCTGCAACGACAGCAGCTGGTCGACCTGGTCCTGATTCAGCGCGCCGATCTCCATCAGCCGGAGGGGTCGGAGACCTGGATGCAGGCCACCGGCGCGGCCCGCCTGTTCCATGTTCGCGAGGGCAACGCCGACGACATCGCCCGGCTGGCGCGGATCCTCACCGGGCGGTCGGTGGGGCTGGTGCTGTCGGGCGGCGGGGCCAGGGCCTATGCCCATATCGGCGCCATCCAGGCCTTGCGGGAACGCGGCGTGCCGATCGATTTCGTCGGCGGCTCGTCGATGGGCGCGATCGTCGCCGCCGGCGTGGCCATGGGCTGGGGCGAGGCGGAGATGGATCACCGGATCCGCGAGTGTTTCGTCGACTCCAGCCCGCTCGACGACATCGCCATTCCGCTGATCGCCATGACCCTGGGCGAGAAGGTCAAGGGCCGGTTGCGCGACCAGTTCGGCAGCACCAAGATCGCCGACCTCTGGCTGCCGTTCTTCTGTATCTCCTCGAATCTGACCACCGGCACCTATGAACTGCACCAGAGGGGGACGCTGCGGCACGCCCTCTACGCCTCCATCGCCCTGCCCGGCGTGATGCCGCCGGCGACCTTCCACAATGAGGTTCTCGTCGATGGGGCGGTGATGAAGAACTATCCGGCCGACATCATGCGATCGCTGCAGCTGGGCCCCATCGTCGGGGTCGACGTCACGCGCGGCCGCAGCATCAGCGCCGACGACGTCGCCCGCCCCTCCTCCGTCTGGCGCTGGATCCTGTCGGGAGACTGGCGAAAGGGTCCGCCGATCGTCGGGCTGCTGATGCGGGCCGCCACGGTGTCCACCGGCCGCGACCTGGCCGCCGCCCGCGAGGCCACCGATCTGCTGATCCTGCCGCGGACCGACGGCGTCGATATCCGGGACTGGAAGGCCTATGAGCCCGCCGTGCAGGCCGGCTATCGCGCTGCGCTCAAGGCGCTCGACGCGCTGACCCGGCCGGTGACGGAACTGCGCCACCGTCAGCCCTGACCCGCCGCCGCTAGCGGATCGCGACCATGAACAGGCGCGGGAACGGAAACAGGGTCACGCCGTCGACCCTCCGCGGAAACGCGTGGGCGATGCGGGCGGTCAGTTCGGCGAGAAAGGCGGTCTTCAGGTCGTTCTCGCCCTCAAGGGCGTCGAGATAGGGCCGCAACGCCGTGCCCGCCATCCAGTCGATGATCGGGTCTTCGTCCTCCAGCGCATGCAGATAGCTGGTCGTCCAGACATCGACCTGACCGCAGACCCCGGCCAACCAGTCGTAGTAGTCGGCGAGCGGTGGCGTGGGATTTATACGGCGGGCCTCGCCGGTAAGCCCGGCCCAGGGTCCGGATTGGGCGGTCTCACGCAGGATGCGGTGATGCTCGGTCTCGTAGGCCATCGGCATCTGGCAGGCGAAGACGCCCCGCGGGGCCAGACGGCCGGCCAGACGCGGAAACAGCGTCGCGTGATCGGGCAGCCATTGCAGGGCCGCGTTGGTGAAGATCAGGTCCGGAGCCACTTCGGGCGCGAAGTCGGCGACATCGCCCAGGGACCAGGCCACCCGCGCCTGGCGCTTGCGGGCCTCGGCCAGCATCTCGGGGCTGGAGTCGACGCCATGAACCGCGGCCGTCTCGTGGCGCAGGGACAGCAGCGCCGCATGTTCGCCGGTTCCACAGCCCAGGTCCCAGATTTCGCGGAACCGCTGGTCGGGGATCTGAACCATCAGGTCCAGCGCCGGGCGGTCGCGATAGCCCTTGTAGCGTTCGTAGACGATGGGATCCCAGGTCGGCATGGTCATGCCCTACACCGGTTGCAGACGGTGGTCATCCGCCGTTCACCTGCGATAGGTCAGAAATAGTCCACGCTCTTATCCGAGACTGGAAACATGAAAACGACGCGCATTCTGGCCCTGCTGGGCCTTCTCGCCCTCACCGCCGCCGCGCCCGCCGTGGCGCAGGAAACGACGATCAAGCCGGGCTGGTGGGAGAGCACCAACACCGCCAGCATGATCATCAGCAAGACCGAGCGCGAGCGCCGCTGCATCACGCCGGCCGATGTGGACAAGATTCTCTCCGGCCGGATCAACCGCCACTACACCTGCACCTATCCGGAAAAGCGGGTCGGCGAGGGCAAGATGTATTTCAAGGGCGTCTGCGTCGACAAACGCGGTCGCCAGGTGAACGTCACCGCCAATGGCACCTATTCGCCGACGGCCTTTGAACTCAACGCCGATCTGTCAGGCAAGTACGGCGGCATTCCGCTGGCGGCGAGCATGAGCACCAAGGCCAAACGCATCGGCGACACCTGCCTTGGAGACCCCGTGAAGCTGTAAAATCAGCGCTTTTCCTCGCTCGTTGCGCGATGGGGCTTGGCGACTCGTTAATTCGCACCCCATATTATGAGTCCTGTTTCAACAGCTGAAAGGAGGTGATCCGGTGTCTCATCGTATGAACCCGCGGTCGCAGTGCGTGACCTTGAATTCCGTTTCGGCGGAGGTCAGCGCCTGATCAGCGCATAGCGTTTCGCCGCAGACCGCGGCATGACGATGGAAAGGCCGTCGGGGCGCCCCGGCGGCCTTTCGCATGTCTGGACGTGATCGCGAGGCCTATTCGGCGTCGCCGCCGAGGTCGCCGATCCGCTTGAGCCAGGATGCGCGGGCCTTTTCGCCCATGCCCTCGACATTGCCGATCAGCGACTTTTTCACCGGCTTGAATCCTGACAGCGCCAGGATGCCGGTTTCCTCGGCCCGGACGCCCGCGGCGCCGAAAATGATCCGGTAGGCGGCCTGGGGCATGCCCATGGTGACGATCAGCCGGGCGCTCTTGCCGCCCATCAGGCCGCGCGGGAATCCGGGGCCGGGCCGCGGCAGGGCGAAGCCATAGCGGAAGGTCTGTTCGAAGAAGCCCTTGAGCAGCGCCGGCGCAGCGCCCAGCCAGAGGGGATGGACGATGACCACATGTTCGGCCCAGGCGATGTCCTGCTGCGCGGCGGCAATGGCCGGCGGCGGATCGCTGTCCTCGAACTGCGCGGCGCTGCGGATCAGGGGGAAGTCCATGCTTCCCAGGTCAAGACGGCGAACCTCGTGGCCGGCCTGGCGCGCGCCATCGCCATAGGCGGTCGCGAGGGCGCCGCAGAAGCGGTCGGGCGACGGGTCGGGATGACCATTGAGGATCAGAATGCGACGGGACATGGCGATCTCCAGCTGTGGCCTGATCCTGCCCGCCACGGCGGGAGGGCGCCTTGATCCTGCTCAATCAGGACGGGGGTCAAAATCCCGCGCAGGCGGGGCGTTCAATCAACAGCACCGACTCCTGATGGAATTTGGTCCGGTAGGCCAGCCGCACGGCTTCGATCGCGCCCTGCTCCTCCGGCGCGCCGGTCAGCACCAGAAAGAGCACCTTGGCCGGCTCCTGAACCACCGCGCCGCCGGCGCTGCGCCATTGGCCGGAAGCGTCGATGATCGTCAGGCCATTGGGGAAGCGTGGCGTGATCTCCGTATCGAGGAAACCGCGCCAGTCCTCGTCCGAGACAGCGAGCGAGTCACCGATATTGCGGCCGAAGACCAGTTCGGCGGTGGTGGCGGGCTTGAGGCCGGCGGGGCAGACGGGCCCCGAGCCCAGCGTGGCGCAGGCGGAAAGTGCGAAGGCCAGACAGACCGCCACAGCTCTCACCGGATCACCGAACCAACTCAACTGGCACGCCAATATTGACCCGGGACCAGGCCCTATCCGCCGTGACGGCCGTCGCCGCTCTCAGCGCCGCAAGGTTGAGACAGGCTCGGTCACCCAGCGACAGGCCCGCAGCCTGGGTCGACAGCCGCAGCAACCCCGAACCAATCGCCTGGTCGGCGTTGAAGTCGATGACCTCCACCGCCAACCCTGACCACAGACCAAGAGCACGCTCCTTGCGGAACCCCTTCTCCATAAGTTTGGCGATCACTTCGGCGACGTTGACAGCCGAAACGCATGATGCGTCCAGCTTCGCCTCGACTTCCTCAGCCCCTGTCTCGCCAAGCAGCAAGGCCAGGATTGCGGAAGCGTCGAGGACGCTATTCACCCGCCGATTCCGCCCGTCGCTCGGCGATCAATTCATCTGCGAGGCTCACATCCTCGGGCACAAGTCGGCGGAGCTCGTCTTGGATACGCTGCAGATGCTTGCGTTGGGAGGTGACCAGTAGACCTTCGGACGTCGGGCGGAAGATGGCGACATCGCCGTCCTCAAGCCCAAGCCCAGCGAGCATTTCGGGGGGCAGTTCCATCACCGCTCCCTCAACCACCGGCGCCGCCCAGCGTCCATCATTGAGCGGCCTAGCTCGGCTTGCCGGCTGGCCCTCGACGAGCCCAAGGAGAGACGCCGCCGTCACTTCGCCGTCCGTAGCCGCCTCGATGCGGCGTGCGACAGAAGCTGAAGGCCGACGACTGCCGAGCCTTATCTTGGTGATGGTTGGCCGGGTGACTCCAACCTCACTCGCCAGGCCCGCATCGTTGAGCCCCTGGCTGCGCAAATACTGGCCAAGTCGCGTCATGGCTCATTTCTACCACTCCGGGAATTAAGTGGCAACCTGGCACTTATCCGCCGACCAGTTCCCGGCCGATCAGGAAGCGGCGGATCTCGTTGGTGCCGGCGCCGATGTCGTAGAGTTTGGCGTCGCGGACCAGACGCTCCACCGGCCATTCGCGGGTGTAGCCTGCGCCGCCGAGGGCCTGAACCGCTTCGTTGGCGACCTTCACGGCGTTTTCGCTGGCCATCAGGATGGCGCCGGCGGCGTCGAACCTGGTGGTCTTGCCCGCGTCGCAGGCCCTGGCCACCGCATAGACGTAGGCCCGGGCGCTGTTGAGGGCGACATACATGTCGGCGACCTTGCCCTGCATCAGCTGGAAGGAGCCGATCGCTTTGCCGAACTGTTTGCGGTCGCGGACATAGGGCAGAACCACGTCGAGACAGGCCTGCATGATGCCCAGCGGGCCCGCCGCCAGAACGGCGCGCTCATAGTCCAGGCCGCTCATCAGCACGCCGACGCCGCCATTGAACGGACCCATGATGTTCTCTTCCGGCACTTCGCAGTCCTCGAACACCAGTTCGGCGGTGTCGGAGCCGCGCATGCCCATCTTGTCGAGCTTCTTTGAGACGCTGAACCCCTTCATGCCCTTCTCGATGAGGAAGGCGGTGATGCCGCGGCTGCCCTCGTCGGGGCTGGTCTTGGCGTAGACCACCAGGGTGTCGGCGTGGGGGGCGTTGGTGATCCAGAACTTGGTTCCGTTGAGGACGTAGCGGTCGCCGCGCTGGTCGGCGCGCAGCCGCATGGAGACCACGTCCGACCCGGCGCCGGCCTCGCTCATGGCCAGGGCGCCGACATGCTCGCCGCTGATCAGTTTGGGCAGGTAGCGCGCCTTCTGTTCCGGATTGGCCCAGCGGCGGATCTGGTTGACGCAGAGGTTGGAGTGGGCGCCGTAGCTGAGCCCGATCGAGGCCGAGGCGCGGCTGACCTCCTCCATGGCCACGACATGTTCGAGGTAGCCCAGGCCAAGACCGCCGAACTCTTCCTCGACGGTTATGCCATGCAGGCCCAGCTCGCCCATCTGCGGCCAGAGCTCACGCGGAAAGGCGTTGTCGCGGTCGATGTCGGCGGCGAGCGGGGCGATGCGGTCGGCGGCGAAGCGGGCGGTGACATCACGGATGGCGTCGGCGGTCTCGCCGAGGCCGAAATCCATGGCAGGTCCGGTGCTGAGGGTCATAAATCGCCAAATAGCATGACCGCCCCGCCCCGCGCGACGGCGAAACGCGCCGTCCGCCAGACATTAAGAAGCCTTCCCGGGCCCCGCAGCCCAGGAAGGCTTCGGCGCCATAGACGGGCGCCTCCAGTCCCCCAACTGGATGAGATGTTACGCGTAAGGCTCTTGCTCGGCCTCTTCTACTTCGTCCTCCTCGTCGTCCATCGGAGCGCCGAGAAATTTGTTGAGCCCCAGCCAGGTCGCGCCGCCGAACAGGCCGATGCCGATGACGGCGAACAGCCAGCCGAGGTTGCGCGGGTTGAGGACCCCCTGCCCGCCCGTGGCCGCGAAGCCCCAGGCGATGCCGCCGGCGAACAGCACGATGCCGCCAACGGCCATGATCACCAGCGGCAGACCGCTGAACCGGACCGGCTCGACCTCCATCTCGGGGAAGTCGCCGTCGAGAGCGAGGCTGGCCATCTCGTCCTGCTGAACGAGCCGGCGGACATAGTCTTCGTTGACCAGGGGCCGGGTCGGCGCGGGCGTCTCGTTTTCGGCCAGGGCGACGTCGAACAGGCCCGGGCCGGTCTCGACGGTCGGCTCGGGATAGTCGGGGGCCGCGGCAGGCTCGATCGTCGGTTCGACCAGACCGTCCGGAGCCGGGGTCAGGGTGAAGTGGGCGTCGTCGCCGACCATCGCCTGGGCGACCGGCGCCGCGACGTGTTCGGGGTAGGACGGCGTCTCCGCCACCGACTCGGTCTCGGGGGCCGGTTCGATCTCGTCCGCGATCGGCGTGTCGAAGACCAGCGGCGGGACAGGCGGCAGGTCGACCGGCGGCGGCGTCTCGACCGGCTCGGCCACCGGCGCAGACGGCGCCTCGGGCTCGGGCTCGGGCTCGGGCTCGGGCGCCGGGCGCGGCGCCAGCTCAACCGCTTCGGGCAGCAGTTTTTCGAGGCGCGCGCCGACGTCGGCGGCGGCGATCTCGCTGGCCAGAGGCTGATCGGGCGGCGTCACCGGCTGCGGCCGGGGCGTATGATCGCGCTCGATCGATGTCCGGTCGCCGGTCAGCGAGGCCTTCACCGCCGTCGGGGCTTCGCGCGGCACGGCGTTGACCGCGTCATAGTCGACCCGGGGGCGCAGGACCGGCGACGGCGCCGGGACCCAGCCGTTGGCCGGCGTCAGGAACAGGGTCTTTTCAGCCGCACGGCGGCGCACCAGGGCGTCGATGACGATCCGTTCGCCCTCGAAATCGGCCTTGCGCCACATCTCCATGGCGCAGGCGGCCTGGAGCATCTGGCCTTCATTGACGCGGCGCAGCACCGAGGAGCGGCGGAAGTTGTCGACCCCGACGTTGAAGGCGAAGCAGCAGAGGGAGTCGAACTGGTTCTGGGTCAGCGGCGTGTAGCTGTGTTCGTTGACCGCGTGGGCCACGGCGATGAGATCGTAGAGCAGCAGGGCTTCGGCGTCGGCCTCCGACACCTCGGCGCCCTCGCGGGCGGTCAGGGTGTGGCCAAAGCCGATCGTCCAGCGTCCATCGGGAAGCTGGGCTGCTTTCTGGCGATAACCCTCGAACTTCTTGATCAGCTCGATGGCGGCGCGGGAGACCTGGTGGCGGGGTTTCATCGGTCGTCTTGATCCGAAATGAGACAGGCAAAGGGGCGTTCCACCCCACTCCCGCAAGAGGGATGCCGCCGCGCCGCCAATACCGCCCTAGAGGAGAATTAGTGCCGCCAGCCCGAGGAAGGACAGGAAACCCGTAAAATCGGTCACGAACGTGACGAAGACCGAAGATGACACCGCCGGGTCCCGTTCCAGGTGGTCCAGGGCCAGGGGCACGAGGATGCCGGCCAGGGAGGCCACGAACAGGTTGATGACCAGGGCCAGGCCGATGGTCAGGCACAGCAGCGGGTCACGGAAGAAGACATAGGTGGCGACCGCCATGATCGTCGCCAGCACGCCGCCGTTGACCAGGCCGACGACCATTTCACGCAGGATGATGCGGGCGGCGTTGGAGGCGTTGAGTTCGCGGCTGGCCAGGGCCCGCACCGCCACCGCCAGGGTCTGGGTGCCGGCGTTGCCGCCCAGGGAGGCGACCACCGGCATCAGGATGGCCAGGGTGACCAGTTTGGCGATCTCGGCCTGGAACACGCCGATGACGCTGGCCGCCGCCGCCGCCGTCAGGGTGTTGACCACCAGCCAGGGCAGGCGTGAGCCGGCCACGTCCCAGACGCCGGCGTCGCGGCCGGCGTCGGACACGCCGGCCAGGGCCAGGATGTCTTCCTCGCTCTCGTCCTGGATGACGCTGACGATGTCATCGACGGTGATCTGACCGACCAGCCGGCCGCCGGCGTCGATCACCGGGGCGCTGATCAGGTGATATTTGTCGAAGATGTAGGCGACCTCTTCCTGGTCCATGTCGACGGTGACCTCGGTCACCGGCTCCATGATCTCGGCCAGGGTCACTTCGCGGCGCGAGCGCAGCAGCAGGCTGACCGGCGCCGCCCCGACCGGGCGATAGGCCGGGTCGACGATATAGATGTCGAAGAACAGGTCGGGCAGTTCGTCGCCGGCGGTGCGGACATGGTCGATGGTCTGGCCGACGGTCCAGAACTGCGGCGCGGCCAGCACCTCGCGCTGCATCAGGCGGCCGGCGGTCTCATCCTCGTAGGACAGGCTGCTTTCGATGGCCGCCCGGTCGGTCTCGTCCATGGCCGCCAGGACCAGGGCGCGCTTGTCGTCATCGAGGTCGTCGACGACGTCGGCGGCGTCGTCTGAGTCCAGCTCCTCCAGGGCCCGGGCCAGGGCCGTGGGGGTCACCGTATCCAGCACCTCCTCGCGGAGGTTGTCTTCCAGCTCCGACAGCACCTCGGCCAGGGTCTCGGAATCGAGACACGGGATGACCTCCTCGCGATAGTCCGCGGTCAGAAAGCCCATCAGGTCGGCGACGTCCTCGGAGCGCAGCGCCCCGACCAGCTCGCGCAGACGATCGGAATCGCCGCGGTCGGCCGCGTCGATGACCATGTCCACATAGGCGGGGTTGAGGGCGTAGTCGTCGCCGAGCGCCAGGTCCTCGAGATCCTCGACGACGGCCGCCGGCTGAGGGGATTTGGGGATGGCGAGGGCCTCTTCCTCGTCCAGGTCGGCTTTATCCCGGGTCATGTCGGGGCCTCCTGGACGAGTGAGAGATTAGTCATGCAGGGGGTTTAACCCCTGAATCACTGGTGCGGTCGAGAAGACTCGAACTTCCACTCCGGTTAGGGAACAGCGACCTCAACGCTGCGCGTCTACCAATTCCGCCACGACCGCCCGTGGTGAGCCGCGGGGGGTAGCAAAAGCCGCGACCGATGGGAAGAGGTGTTTATGTCCTTCTCCCCGAGGGAGAAGGAGGGGCCCGTCCTGCGTAGCCCCGCGAAGCAGGATGGGAGGATGAGGGGTTACGGTGAGGACCGGCCCGCGCCGTAACCCCTCACCCTCCCGGCGCTGCGCGCCGGGCCCCTCCCTCTCCCTTCAGGGAGAGGGAAATCTATCCCCGCGCCCCAGCGGATCAGGCAGCAGTTCGTCGTCGGCGACGAACTGCAGCGACACCGAATTGATGCAGTAACGCAGCCGGGTCGGCGGCGGGCCGTCGGGGAAGACGTGGCCCTGGTGGCTGCCGCAGCGGGCGCAGGTGGTTTCGATGCGCAGCATGCCGTGGCTGGCGTCGCGAATCTCGGCGACATGGGCCGGATCGATCGGCGCGTAGAAGCTGGGCCAGCCGGTGCCGCTCTCGAACTTGGTCCGATAAGCAAACAGCGGCAGGCCACACAGCCGGCAGCAGTAGGCGCCGGGACGTTTCTCGCCGAGCAGGCCGCCGCAGAACGGCGCCTCGGTGCCGTGGTGCAGCAGGACCTCGGCCTCTTCCCGGGACAGATCGGCTTCCAGGCGGGCGCGCTCGGCGTCGGTGGGCGGTGTCAGGTCAAAAGTGCTCATGGGGGGAATGTAGGGGCGCGAGGGGGAAAGGGAATAGGGCGTTGGGTTAGGGCGTAGGGCGTAGGGAGTAGGGCGTAGGGGCTAGGGGGGCGGCGCTCGTCCGGGGGGCATCGGCGGCGGCGCGGCATTCCCTGCCCTACTCCCTGCTCCCTACGCCCTAACCACCGCCGTGCCGTTGCGGCGCCGTTGCCAATCTGGCCCATGCGGTCTAACCCCAGCCGGCAAAATCGTGCGTGTGGGGCATAGCCAAGCCAATGTTCTCGAAAATTTTGATCGCCAACCGCGGTGAAATCGCTGTCCGGGTCATCAAGACCTGCCGCCGGATGGGCATCAAGACGGTCGTCGTCTATTCCGAAGCCGACGCCGACAGCCTCGGCGTGGAGATGGCCGACGAGACCGTGTTCATCGGTCCGGCCCCGGCCAGCGAATCCTATCTGGTCGCCGACAAGATCATCGCCGCCTGCAAGGCAACCGGGGCCCAGGCCATCCATCCCGGCTTCGGTTTCCTGTCGGAAAACGCCGGCTTCGCCCAGCGCTGCGCCGACGAGGGCATCGTCTTCATCGGTCCCAACCCGGGCGCGATCCGGGCCATGGGCGACAAGATCGAATCAAAGAAGTTCGCGGAAAAGGCCGGCGTCTCCTGCGTGCCCGGCCATATCGGCGAGATCGACGACACCGACCACGCCATCCGCATCTCCGAGGAGATCGGCTATCCGGTGATGATCAAGGCCAGCGCCGGCGGCGGCGGCAAGGGCATCCGCGTCGCTCACAGCCGCCAGGACGTCATCGAGGGCTTCCCGGCCGTGCGCTCCGAAGCCAAGTCCAGCTTCGGCGACGACCGCATCTTCATCGAGAAGTTCATCACCAGCCCGCGCCATATCGAGATCCAGGTGCTGGGCGACAAACACGGCAACATCGTCCACCTGTTCGAGCGCGAATGCTCGATCCAGCGGCGCAATCAGAAGGTCATCGAGGAGGCCCCCTCCCCGCTGCTCGACGAAGAGACCCGCGCCGCCATGGGCGCCCAGGCCATCGCCCTGGCCAAGGCGGTCAACTACGACAGCGCCGGCACGGTCGAATTCGTCGCCGGCCAGGACAAGAGCTTCTTCTTCCTGGAGATGAACACCCGTCTGCAGGTCGAGCATCCCGTCACCGAGCTGATCACCGGCCTGGATCTGGTCGAACAGATGATCCGCTCGGCCGCCGGCGAGACCATGGCCTTTGGCCAGAAGGATCTGAAGATCAACGGCTGGGCCATCGAGAGCCGCATCTACGCCGAGGACCCCTACCGCAAGTTCCTGCCCAGCATCGGCCGCCTGGTCCGCTACGGCCCGCCCATCGAGGGCGAGCATGACGGCTATACCGTCCGCAACGACGGCGGCGTCCGCGAGGGCGACGAGATCTCGATGTATTACGACCCGATGATCTCCAAGCTCTGCACCTGGGCGCCGACCCGGCTGGCCGCCATCGACGGCATGGGCCGGGCGCTGGAGGATTTCCACATCGAGGGACTGGGCCACAACATCCCCTTCCTGGCCGCGGTCATGGACCAGGAACGGTTCCGGTCGGGCAAGCTGGCCACCAACTACATCACCGACGAATTCCCCGACGGCTTCAACGGCGCGACGCCGACGCCGCTGCAGACCGACATCCTGACCGCCGCCGGCGTGGCTATGCATCGCATCATGGGCAAACGCGCCGGCTCGCCCGACCGGGCCGACTGGGTGGTGTTCATCGGTCATGACGAGCGCCAGATCACCGTCGAGGCGTCCAACGGGGCCACCACCCTGTCGGTCGTCGGCGAGGATCGCAGCCTGACCCTGACCGACGTCGACTGGCGTCCGGGCAAGGCCATGTTCCGCGCCCGCCTGAACGGCGCCGCCTTCACCGTGTCGGTCGCCCCGGCGGCCGAGGGCTTCGTCATCCGCAGCCGGGCCGCCAAGGCCAAGGTGCTGGTGCTCAGCCCGCGGTCGGCCGAACTGCACAAGAAGCTGCCCGAGAAACAGGCCCCCGACACCAGCAAGATGATCATCTCGCCGATGCCCGGCCTGGTCGTCTCGATGGACGTCGTCGTCGGCCAGACCGTGCGCGAGGGCGAGGTGGTCTGCGTCATCGAGGCGATGAAGATGCAGAACATCATCCGGGCCGAGCGCGAAGGCGTGGTCGTGACCATCTCGGCCAAAGGCGGCGACAGCGTCGCGGCCGACGAGGTGCTGGTCGAGTTCGGCTAGGGCTCAAACGCAATTCCGGTTGCCGAAACGCCTATGGCGTGATCAGCCTTGGCCTACAGCCGGGGGATGATCATGAAAGACGTTGTTGAGGGCCTGTTCAGCTTCAAGGGCCGCATGCCGCGCGGCGAGGCGTGGCTTCTGCTGATCTGCATGAGTTTCGTCACGGGCGGCCTGCTCATGGCCGTCTCGATGATCACATTGCTGTTCGTGCCGGGGGATAACCCGGCCCTGGCCTCCCTGCATGGGGGGCTCAAGGCCCTGCTTCAGTTGGCGATGCTGTGGCCGAGCCTGGCGATCCTCGTCAAGCGAGGCCACGATCGGAACCGCCCCGCCGTCCTTACGATTGGCCTGTGGCTCCTCCCCCTCGCCATCGCCGTCGCCGCCCGCCTCGCGGACACTCCCTTGCTCGGCTTGGGAGTACTGGCGATCTGGCTCTACATGTTCATCGACTACGGCCTGATCCCCGGCACGCGCGGCGCGAACCGATATGGCCTCTCAACAACCGGCGGCGTGGGCCCGGCCTACCCCAAGGTTGATTTCGGGCCCGCCGAGCCGAGCTAGGCCCGTCCCGACACCCTCGGGCATCGCCCCGGACGCGACTGTTGCGGCCCGGTGACAGGGGACGACCACTCGCCTGTCGGGGCGCAGCCTTTTTCGCAGCCCGGCGTTACACTGGCCGGAGTAGGACAGGCTTTGACCAATGACGGCGATTAATCTCTACAGCTTCAAGGGCCGCTCGGGGCGGATGGCCTTCGCCCTGACGCAGATCGGCGTGTTCACCTTCAGCTATGTCGCCATCTTCCTGCTGATCGTGTTCAGCGGCGCCGGCGACGAAACCGGGGCCAAGGTCACCTGGCTGGGGCGCGGCGCGGTCGCCATCCTGAGCGCACTTCTGGCCGTCAACGCGGTGTGGATCAGCCTGGCGGTGGCCGTGCGTCGATGCCACGACCGCAGCCTGTCGGGCTGGATGCTGCTGTTCGTCATGCCGCCGATCCTGGGCCAGCTGTGGCTGGTGCTGAGCCTGATCACCGGACCGGGCGCGCCGGGCTTTAATCGCCACGGCCTCCGCAAACCGACCTACACGCCAAAGCCCCGCTGGGCGGATGACCTTTCGCAGCTCGACGCACTGGCCTAGATAGGGGTCAGACCCGCGTCCGGAGTCGGAGAGAGCGATCGCATGAGCGGCCAGATTGACTGGGTGGAGCTGTTTACGTCCTCCACGGGCCGCGTGGCCCGGGCGCCCTTCCTCATCGCCGCAGCCGTTCTGATCACGCTGGCGGCGCTGTACGAGGCCGCGGCCGGCCCGACCATGCACTGGCTGACCGGCTGGGCCGTCTATCCCGCCCTGCTCTATTCCGGCGCCTGTCTGCTGTCGCGGCGGCTGCACGACCGCGGCCGGTCCGGCTGGCTGGCGGCGATCATCATCCTGGCCCTGATCGTCACCTGGCCGATCCCGCAGGGCTTCCTCGACTTCGCCTTCTCGATCGTCATCGTCTGGGCGATCGTCGAACTGGGCGTCATGGGCGGCGAACAGGGCGCCAACCGCTTCGGGCCCAATCCGGTCCGAACCGTTACGGCCTGAGGGCCGCCGCACCCTACGGGAGCGGCGCGTCAATGACGGCGCCGAACACCCGCTCGAAACTGGCCTTCAGGGCCGCGTCCGCCTCGTCCATGGTCACCGGCAGACCCAGGTCGACCAAGCTGGTGACCCCGTGCTCGGCGACGCCGCAGGGGACGATGCCGCCGAAATGGTCAAGGTCGGGTTCGACGTTGAGGCTGACGCCGTGGAAGCTGACCCAGCGGCGCAGTTTGACGCCGATGGCGGCGATCTTGTCCTCGCGTGACCAGCCCGGCCCCTTGCGTTCGACCCAGACCCCGACCCGGCCGTCGCGCAGCTGACCCTCGACATTGAAATCGGCCAGGGCTCCGATCACCCAGGCCTCCAGCGCCGCGACAAAGGCGCGCACGTCGCGCGACCGGCGAGTCAGGTCCAGCATGACATAGGCCACCCGCTGACCGGGGCCGTGATAGGTGTACTGCCCGCCCCGGCCGCTGGCGAAGACCGGGAACCGGTCCGGCGCGATCAGGTCGCCGCGTTTGGCGGAGACCCCGGCGGTGTAAAGCGGCGGATGCTCGAGCAGCCAGACCAGCTCACCGGCCTCGCCCCGGGCGATGGCCTCGGCCCGCGCCTCCATGGCCGCCACGGCCTCCGGGTAGGGCACGGGCGCGCGCGACACCGCCCAGCCGACCGGCCGACTGTCGGCGCGACCAAAAATCGGCGATGAATCTTTGACGTCGGGCGCGGGACTTAACGGCTGATCAAGCATGACGGCCCCAATGTGGCCCTTCAACAGCGTTCGCGCGAGGGGCCAAGTGTTTCGTGAGTCAGGTCAAGTCGGTCAACGTTGAAATTTCAGTGGTCCTCGGGCGCTCCACGCTCCCGATGTCCCAGTTGCTGCGCATGGGTCGCGGGGCCGTCATCCCCCTCGACGCCAAGGCCTCCGACGAGGTCTGGATCCTGGCCAACAACCACCCCGTCGCCCGCGGCGAAATCCAGATCAATGAAGACCGCATCAGCATCGCCGTCACCGGCGCGGCCAATGTCTACGATTTCATGGCCGGCGGCGGCGCGCTCTAGCAGCCTCACGGACCGCCGCGCGATATGGCGGACGCTCCAGCAACAGACTCACTTCGCCGGGCTCCGGCGGTCGTGCGCGAGGGCTTCGGCGCGCGCCATGAGCTCCGCCAGCCTGGGATGGGCCTGAGGCGCGCCGCTGCGCTGGATGGTCAGGGCCAGGCGGGCCAGGGCGCCGGTCTCAGCGATCCGGCGTTCGAGGGCCGTCATCTGACGCTCGGCGGCCTCGGCCCGGGCGGTGCGGCTGAGGCGGGGTCTGGTCATGGGGGCTCCTTGTTTGCTCCCTCCCCGCCACGGGGAGAGACAGGCTTCGGATACAGGTTGCGTGGTTCGACACGCGCTGCGCGCTGCTCACCATGACTATGCAAAAATGGCTGTCATCCTGAGCAGGGCCGCAGGCCCGTGTCGAAGGACGCACGGTTTCGCCGCTTCACGCCGAGACCGGCTGAAGGTGGGGAGGTGGTGCGGCGCGCTCCGGTCTGCCCGGATGTCTGTTTGGGTAGGCTTGTGAGAATGGGTAGATCGTCTCGCGCCGCGAAGTCCGTTTTCCGAGAGCACCGGCTGGGCGTTTGACGGCCTGGCCGGTGTCGCCCCTCGACGGGCGGGCGGTGATACGAAGCACCGTCCCGGACCGCGACGGTAACCCCCCGCCGCCTGTCCCCGCTCGAACCCCATCCCCGTCGCCGTAAGGTCGCTGGCCTTGCGCCCTCCCCATGCGACGGGGACGGGAGA
>JAUXVF010000029.1 GCA_030680355.1 Caulobacter sp. | reverse complement strand
CCTCGGCGGCGGCGGCCTCGGCGGCGCGGGCGGCGCGCTCGGCGGCGGCGCGGGTGGTCTCGCCCAGGTCGAGGGCGTCGCTGGACCGGGCCCGGCGGGCCTCGGCGGCGGTGTATTCGTCGAGCAGTGTTTCAGTGCGGGCCGCCAGGGTGCGCGGCGCCTCCCGGGCGGCCAGCAGGGCGGCGTCGGTCGCCGCGCGGGCCTCGATCAGGCCGTCGGTGCGGCGGCGGGCGGCGGTGGAGCGGCGGGTCCAGTCGTCGCGGTCGCGCTGCAGGGCCTCCAGCCGGCTGACGCGGCCGTCGCGCTCTCGGGTCTCGATGTCGAGGGCGGCGCGGGCCTCGGCGGCGGCTTCGCGGGCCAGGGCGGCGGCGGCGCGCGCGGCGTCGAGCATCGGCGAGCGGTTCTCGCCGGCGCCGTCCTCGCTGGCGTCGGCGCGGGCCGCGGCCAGGGCGGTTTCGGCCTCGGCCTGTTCGGACTCGAACCGGGCGATGGTTTCGTCGAGCGACTGGGCGCGGGCGTCGCGGCGGGCGGCCTCATGGGCCAGACGGTCGACCGCCTCGCGGGCGGCGTTGACGGCGCGGTCGGCGTCCTGGGGCCGTCGGCGGATGTCGCGCAGGGCCTCCTCGGCGGCGCGGAAGCGGGTCTGGGCGGCCTTGAGGGTCTCGGTCGCCGCGTTGGCCTGGGGCGTCAGGGCCTCGATCTCGGCCTCGGCCTCGGCCAGCCGGGTGCGTTGTTCGAGCCGGATGGCGGCCGGGCGCGGGGCCTCGGACCGGGCGGTGAAGCCGTCCCAGCGCCAGAGGTCGCCCTCGCGGGAGACCAGACGGGCACCGACGGCGAGGGTCTTCCGCAGACGCTCACCGTCCGCCCTGGCGACCAGGGCCGTGAAGGCCAGACGGGCGGCCAGTTCGGGCGGCGCCTTGATCAGGGGGGCCAGCGGCGTCGCGCCCTCCGGCCAGGCCGGACTGGCGGCGTCGCGGCCGGCCCAGTAGGACGGGGCCTTGGCGTCGAGGGCGGCGTCCAGATCATCGCCGAGGGCGGCGGCCAGGGCGGCCTCATAGCCGCGATCGGGGGTGACGGCGTCGAGGGCCGGAGCGAAGCCGCTCTTGGCGCGGGGCGCCGACAGCTGGGCCAGACCGCGGGCCTCGGTCTTCACCCGGCCGAGCTTGTCTTCCAGCTGGCGGGCGGCGTCGCGGGCCGCGCCCTCGGCCCGGGCGGCGTCGCCGCGTTCGGTCTCGGCGACCTCGAGGGCGGCGCGGGCGGCGGTCAGTTCGGCCTGGGCGGTGTCGAGGGCGGCGGTGGCGGCGGCGGCGGCCGGATCGGTGGCCGGGCCGATGGCGGCGCGGTCGGCCCGGGCCTGGTCGAGGGCGCGGACGGTGCGCGACAGCCGGCTTTCGGCGTCGGCGACCCGGGCCTCGGCGGCGCGGCGGCGGGCCTCGTCAGCGGCGATGCCCGCGGCCAGGGTTTCGACGGCGCGGTCGGCGACGGCGCGGGCCTCGTCGGCGGCCTTCAGTTCCGCCTGGAGTTCCGGCAGGCGCGAGGGGGCGGCCTTGATCTCGCTTTCGACCGCCTCCAGCTCGGCGGCCAGCCGTTCGAGGGCCACGCCGGCGTCCTCGACGATCTGGCTCTCGCGGGCGGCGTCGGTGTCGATGCGGGCCAGTTCGGCTGTGAGCCGGTCAACTTCCGCAGCGGCGGTCTCGTGCTCGCGCTCAAGCCGGTCCTTGTCGATGGCCAGGCGGTGGAGGATGGCGGCGGCGACCGTGGCCTCTTCGCGCAGGGGCTTGATGGCCTCTTCCGCGGTCAGGGCCTCGGTCGTGGCGGTCGCGGCGGCGCGGGCGGTGTCCTCGACCAGCCGGCCGGAATTGGTCGAGTCCGACTCGACCCGCAGAAGGGTGTCGCGGGCCTCGCTCCAGCGGGCGAAGAGGACGGCACCCTGGACGGCGCGGATCTCGGCCGAGAGCTTCTTGTACTTCTCCGCCTGACGGGCCTCGCGGCGCAGGCGGCCGAGGCTGGCGTCGAGTTCGCGGATGACGTCGTCGAGGCGGTTGAGGTTGGTCTCCGCCGCCCGCAGGCGCAGCTCGGCCTCATGGCGGCGGGTGTGCAGGCCGCTGACGCCGCCGGCTTCCTCGAGGATGCGGCGGCGGTTCTGCGGCTTGGCGGCGATCAGCTCGCTGATCTGGCCCTGGCGGACCAGGGCCGGGGAGTTGGCGCCGGTCGAGGCGTCGGCGAACAGCAGCTGGACGTCGCGGGCCCGCACCTCGCGGCCGTTGACCCGGTAGGTCGAGCCGTCGCCGCGATCGATGCGGCGGACCACCTCGATCACGGCGTGCTGGTTGAACTGGGCCGGGGCGGTGTGGTCGGCGTTGTCGATGGTCAGGGTGACTTCAGCGTGGTTGCGCGGCGGCCGCGACCCCGCGCCGTTGAAGATCACCTCGTCCATCCCGGCGGCCCGCATGGCCTTGGCCGAGTTGGCCCCCATCACCCAGCGCAGGGCTTCCAGCAGGTTCGACTTGCCGCAGCCGTTCGGCCCGACGATGCCCGTGAGTCCGGGCTCGATCCGGAACTCGGTCGGATCGACGAAGGACTTGAACCCGGAAAGGCGAAGCCGCTGGAACTGCACGGGCGCTGAACGACCTTCCCTACTTCCTGGTGGCGGCCAGCGCCTTGGCGTAGGCGGCGTCGATATCGGCCATAGGCATCTCGCCCTTGTCGTATTTGTCGCCATTGAAGAAGAAGGTCGGGGTGCCCTCGATCTTGGCTTCCTTGGCGTATTTCTCGACGCGGGCGTTGAGGGCCTTGAGCGCCTTCTCATCGCTGACGCAGCTCATGAACTGGTCTTCGCTGAGGCCGGCCGACTGGGCGATGCGCAGCAGCACGCCGCGGATGTCGCCGGTGGTGTAGATCTCTTCCTGGCCGTGGAAGACGGCGTCGACGACGGTGAAATACTTGTCCTTGCCGGCGCAGCGGGCCAGCAGGGCGCCGGCGGTGGCCATTTCCGGCGGGGCGGTGATGAACTCGCGGAAGACGTAACGGACCTTGCCGCTGTCGATGTATTTCGTCTTGAACTCAGGGAAGACCTCACGGTTCCAGCGGCCGCAGTGGCTGCAGGACAGGGAGGCGTACTCGATCACCGTCACCGGCGCGTCGGCCTTGCCGAGGCTCATGTCGTCGGCGGTGACCGTCTGGCCGCCGCCGCCGCCGCAGGCGGCCAGGGCGAAGGTTGCGACCGCCAGGGCGGCGGTCAGGATGGATCGGCGAGCGAAGCTGCGCATGCGGGAAGTCCCCCAGAGTTCGAACAATGATTAGAGCCCGATTCCACAGGCATGACGAAGTCGGCGATTAGAAGGCGCAACAGCCTTCACGCCGGGGCGATGTCAACTGTCACGACCGCGCAGGGTTTCGCGGCCCAGACGCAGCAGGGCGTCGCGCAGCGGCCCCTCGGGCTGGGCGGTCAGGCCCTCGGCCAGACCCTGTTCGGCGGCGGCGTCGAGCGGTCCCTTCGGCCGGCGACGCGCCGCCTGCGGTCGCCCGGCCCGGACCCGGATCGGGCCCTGGATGATGCGCAGTTTGCCGACCTTGCCCTCGCCGAGGACCAGGGCGACGCGCTGGAGGATTTCGGGGGCCTGGTGCTGGACGATGGCGGCGGCGGCGCCGGCGACCTTGATTTCGAGCACCCCGGGGGCGCTGCCGCGGCCCTTGACCAGTTTCAGCGGCTCGGTGTGGCGGGCCAGGGTCTCGCCGACGATTTCGCGCCATTTCAGCTGCAGCTGGCCGGGGCCCTGGCCGAAGCGTTCCTCCAGCGCCTTGAGCACCGGGGTCAGGGATTTGCCCACCGGCGGCGCCGAGCGAAACATTGGTTTCGTGCGGCGACGCGAGAGGATCTCGATCGCTTCCTGGGCGGTGGGGAGGGAACGGCGGCGCATGGGGGTAGTCTAGGGCGTTCCAGGGGGTGGGGACTAGGGGTTAGGGAGTAGGGAGTAGGGGCTAGGGAGTAGGGAGTGGATATCCGCTGTCCAATTGCACCGCCGGTCGGCTAACCCCTAACCCCCACTCCCTAACCCCTACTCCCTAATCCCTTCTCCCCAGGACCAATGCCCGCCGCCGCCATCCCCGCCCTCCGCGCCGCCCTGCTGGCCTGGTACGACGCCAACGCCCGCGACCTGCCGTGGCGGGCGGGGCCGGGGAGTGCGCGGGCCGATCCCTACCGGGTGTGGCTGTCGGAGGTGATGCTGCAGCAGACCACCGTGCCGCATGCGACGCCCTATTTCCTGAGCTTCACCCGGCGCTGGCCGACCGTCGCCGACCTGGCCGCCGAGGCCGACGGCGCGGTGATGGCCGCCTGGGCGGGGCTCGGCTACTACGCCCGGGCCCGCAATCTGCTGGCCTGCGCCCGGGCCGTGACTGAAAAATACGACGGTGTATTTCCCGATACCGAAGCCGGGCTGCTGGCGCTGCCAGGGGTCGGCGACTATACCGCCGCCGCCGTGGCGGCCATCGCCTTTGACCGGAAGGCCAATGTCGTCGACGGCAATGTCGAGCGGGTGGTCGCCCGGCTGTTCGCGGTGGAAGCGCCGATGCCGGCAAGCAAGCCGGAGCTGAAACGGCTGGCCGGCGAGATGGTCACGGATGACCGCCCCGGCGACTGGGCCCAGGCGCTGATGGACCTGGGGGCGACGGTGTGTCGGCCCAAGGCGCCGCTGTGTGAGCGGTGCCCGGTGTCGAGGTTCTGCGCGGCGTTCGCGCGGGGGGACGGCGAGACATTTCCGCGCCGGACCAAGAAGGCCGACCGGCCGCGACGCTACGGCGCAGCATATCTGCTGACGCGGGATAGTGACGTGGCGCTGGTGCTGCGGCCGCCGAAAGGGCTGCTCGGGGGCATGCTGGGTCTGCCGACCAGCGACTGGCGCGGTGAGCCGTGGTCGGACGAAGAGGCCGTGGCGGCGGCGCCGGTGGCCGGCGCCTGGCGCGATGCCGGAGAGATCGAGCACGTCTTCACCCACTTCTCGCTGACCCTGCGGGTGTTCCGGGCGGAGGGGGCGATGGACGCGGTGTGGACCGGGCCGGACGGGCTGGGAGCCTTGCCGAGCGTGTTTTTGAAGGCGGCGCGGAAGGGGTTGGGCTGATCGTTCCTGCGTCCTTCGACACGCGCTTCGCGCTGCTCACCATGACCAAATTTTTCAGCGTCCCTTCTAAGTCATCCTGAGCAGCCCCGGCGTTTGGCCGGGGCGTGTCGAAGGACGCAGGCCGGGGCCGCGCGGTTGCTCCTAAGCCGCCATCTCCGCCCGCACCTTGCTGCGCAGCACATCAATCGGCGCCAGGCCCTTGTCGGTCTTGAAATGCCAGTAGGTCCAGCCGTTGCAGGCCGGCTGGGACTGGATCATGGCGCCGACCTTGTGGATCGAGCCGGTCAGGTCGCCGACCGCCAGGGAGCCGTCGGCGCGGACCTTGGCGGCGCGCAGGCCCTTGGCGCACCAGACGGTGTCGCCGGGGCGCAGCAGGCCGGCCTCGACGATCTGGCCGAAGGGCACGCGGGGCTCGGACTTCTTGCTGCCCATGACCTCAAGATCGGCCGGGGCGACCGGGATGACCTTGCGGATGCGTTCTTTGGCATGGGCGATGTAGTCGCTCTCGCGCTCGATGCCGATGAAGCGGCGGCCCAGGCGTTTGGCGGCGGCGCCGGTGGTGCCCATGCCGAAGAAGGGGTCGAGAACAACGTCGCCGGGGCGGGTCGAGGTCAGGATCACCCGGTGCAGCAGGGCCTCGGGCTTCTGGGTCGGGTGGGCCTTGTGGCCGTCGGCGCCCTTGATCCGCTCTTCGCCGGTGCACAGCGGCAGGGTCCAGTCGGACCGCATCTGGATCTCGTCATTGGCCATCTTCATGGCGTCGTAGTTGAAGGTGTAGCGTTTGGCGCCGCGGCTCTTGGCGGCCCAGATCAGGGTCTCGTGGGCGTTGGCGAACCGGGTGCCCTTGAAGTTGGGCATCGGGTTGGACTTGCGCCAGATGACGTCGTTGAGGATCCAGAAGCCGAGGTCCTGCAGCACCGTGCCGACGCGGAAGATGTTGTGGTAGCTGCCGATCACCCACAGGGCGCCGTCATCCTTGAGGACGCGCTGGCACTCGGCCATCCAGGCCTTGGTGAAGTCGTCATAGGCCTTGAAGCTGGCGAACTGGTCCCAGTGGTCGTCGACCGCGTCGACCTTGGAGTTGTCTGGCCGCAGCAGATCGCCGCCGAGCTGGAGATTGTAGGGCGGGTCGGCGAAGACCAGGTCCACCGACTTGTCGGGGAGGAGACGCAGCTGCTCGATGCAGTCGCCCTGGATGATGGTTTCAGCGCCGAACGCCATGTGTGGACTAGCCCCTGTAGACCCGAGAGAGTCCAAGGAATCTGGGCGTGTCACGGTTAAGGGGGCGTGTCAGGACGTGGTTAGCGGGAGGTTAAACGCGCGGCGTCAGGGGGCGTCGCCGCCGAGCCGGCGGACATGGTCCCATTCCGCCTGCGTGACCGGCTGGACCGAGAGCCGGAACGAGGTGACCAGCGACATGGCCGCCAGCGCCGGATCGGCCTTGGCCTGGGCCAGGGTGACCGGGCGGGGCAGGGGGCGAACGGCCTTGAGATCGACGCAGACGAAGACGCCCTTGGGGTCGCTCGGGTCGGGGTAGTGTTCGCGGATGACCTCAGCGATGCCGACGACCGCCTTGCCGGCCTGGGAGTGGTAGAAGAAGACGCCGTCGCCGGTCTTCATGGCCTTCATGTTGAGCTTGGCGGTGTGGTTGCGCACGCCGTTCCAGGGCTCGCCCCTGGCCCCGGTCCTGACCAGGTCGTCCCAGGAAAAGACGTCCGGTTCCGATTTCACCAGCCAACAGGCCATCGTCGCGATCCTCCGACCCGGGCGCCCGCCCAATCTCCGCTCTAGCCTGACGCTACGCCAAGGCGCCTATGGTGTCTGCTTCCAGGAGACAGATCCCATGAAGCTCGATGCAAACATTTCGGCCGTGGTCACCGGCGGCGCCTCCGGTCTGGGCGGCGCGACCGCGCGGCTGCTGGCCTCGCATGGCGTCAAGGTCGCCATCTTCGATCTCAACGATGACCTCGGCGAGGCCATGGCCCGCGAGATCGGCGGCGTGTTCTGCAAGGTCAATGTCACGTCCAGCGAAGAGGTCGACGCCGCCTTCGCCAAGGCCCGCGCCGCGCACGGCCAGGAACGCATTCTGGTCAACTGCGCCGGCGTCGGCGGCGGGGCCAAGACCGTCTCGCGCGACAAACAGACCGGCGAGATCAAGGAATACCCGCTCGATAATTTCGAACGGATCATCCAGGTCAATCTGATCGGGACCTTCCGCTGCATCACCAAGAGCGCGGCCGGCATGCTGACGCTGGACCCGCTGGAAGACGGCGACCGGGGAACCATCGTCAACACCGCCTCGGTCGCGGCCGAGGACGGCCAGATCGGCCAGGCCGCCTACACCGCCTCCAAGGCCGGGCTGGTCGGGCTGACCCTGACGGTGGCCCGCGACCTGTCCAGCGAAGCCATCCGGGTCAACACCATCCTGCCGGGCATCTTCGACACCCCGCTGCTGGCCCGCGCCCCTGAACATGTGAAGGCCGCCCTGGCCGCCCAGGTGCCCTTCCCCAAACGCCTCGGCCAGCCGGAGGAATACGCCCATCTGGCCCTGACCATGATCACCAACGGCTATTTCAACGGCGAGGACGTTCGGCTCGACGGCGCCATCCGCATGGCGCCGCGCTGACCCCCTCGTCAAACCCGAGTTTGAAGGAAACCTGACCATGACCGACGCCTGGATCATCGACGCCTGCCGCACCCCCCGCGGCATCGGCAAATACGGCAAGGGGGCCCTGTCCGAAATCCACCCGCAGCAGCTGGGAGCCACGGTGCTCAAGGCGCTGGCCGAGCGTAACGGCATCAACACCGCCGAGGTCGACGACGTGATCTGGGGCACCAGCTCCCAGCGCGGTCCGCAGGGCGGGGATCTCGGCCGGATGTCGGCGCTCGACGCCGGCTATGACGTGCGCAGCAGCGGCGTGACCCTGGACCGTTTCTGCGGCTCGGGCATCACCGCCACCAACCTGGCTGCCGCGACGATCATGGCCGGGATGGCCGACCTGGTCGTGGCCGGGGGCACCGAGATGATGTCGATGCCCAACCGCCGCAATCCGGGCGACGGGCCGCCGACCATGGACCAGGGCAACCTGCGTCTGCGCGCGCGCCATCCCCAGACCAACCAGGGCATCTGCGCCGACGCCATCGCCACGCTCGAGGGCATCGACCGCGCCGCCCTCGACGCCCTGGCTCTGGAAAGCCAGCGCCGGGCCGCCGTGGCCATCGCCGAGGGCCGTTTCGACCGCAGCCTGATCCCGGTCCTGCGCGAGGACGGCTCGCTGGCCCTCGACCATGAGGAATTCCCCCGGCCGCAGACCACCGCCGAGGGTCTGGCGTCCCTGAAGCCGTCGTTCGAGGCCCTGGCCGACATCGCCATCGACGAGGCCGGAACCACCTATCGCAGCCTGATCCTGCAGGCCTATCCCGACCTCGACATCAACTTCGTCCACCATGCCGGCAACAGCTCGGGCGTGGTCGACGGCTCGGCGGCGATCCTGATGGCCTCGCCCGACTACGCCAAGGCCAACGGTCTCAAGCCCCGGGCCCGCATCGTGGCCATCGCCAACCAGGGCGACTCCCCGACCCTGATGCTCAACGCCCCGGTTCCGGCGGCCCGCAAGGTGCTGGCCAAGGCCGGTCTGACCATCGACGACATCGATCTGTGGGAAATCAACGAGGCCTTCGCCGTGGTCGCCGAGAAGTTCCAGCGCGACCTCAAGCTCGACCGCGACAAGGTCAATGTGAACGGCGGGGCCATGGCGCTCGGCCATCCCATCGGCGCCACCGGGGCGATGCTGATCGGCACGGTGCTCGATGAGCTCGAGCGGCGCGACCTCAAGCGCGGTCTGGTGACCATGTGCGCCGGCGGCGGCATGGCCCCGGCCATCATCATCGAGCGCATCTGACCTGACGCCGCCGGTCGCGCCCGGAGGAAGGGCGCGGTCGGCGGCGGGTCTGGAACCTAGACCAGCACGCGTTTGTAGAACGCGAGCAGTTCGGCCCAGGCCTTTTCGGCGGCCGGCTCGTCGTAGACGGCGCTGCCCCGGACGCACCAGCCGTGGCTGGCGCCGGCATAGACCTCGATCCTGGCGGTCCGGCCGGCGGCCTTCATCGCCGCCGCCAGCCTGTCCTTCACCGTCGGGTCGGCCTTGTCGTCGTTGTCGGCGACGCAGATCAGATATTCGGCCTTTGTCTTCGGCAGCAGCAGGTGCGGGCTGTCGGGCTGGTCGGTGACCAGACCGCCGCCATGGAAACTGGCCACGGCGGCGATGCGGTCGGACACCGCCGCGGCGGTGCGGAACGACAGCGGTCCGCCCATGCAATAGCCCTGCACCCCGGCCTTTTTCGTCTTGTCCGCCTGCGGCTGGGCGTCGAGGAAGGCCAGGAAGGCGATGGCGTCGCTGTCAGTCCCCTCCGGGGTCACGCTGGCGCGCAGCGGGACGATCTTGGCCCGGTCCTCGGGATCGGCCCAGTTGAAGCCGCTCTCGACCACCGGCGCCCGTTTGACCCGGTAGTAGAGGTTGGGAACCAGCACGACATAACCCTCGGCGGCCAGGCGGCGGCCCATCTCGCGGAAGGTCGGCCGCAGGCTGATGATATCGGGCCAGAGCAGAACCGCCGGCCAGGGTCCCCTGCCCTCGGGGTGGTAGAGCGCCGCGTCCGCCACGCCGTCGGTCGTGGTCACCCTGACGTCCCGCTCGACCACCGGGGTTCCGGCGCGGGCCGATCCGGCGACGCCGGCGACGGCCAGGGCGGCCAGGCCGAACGTGCGGCGCGAAACGGTGGGATCGACCACCAGGCCGGGATGGATGTCGTCGTCACACATGGTCTTGGCGCTCCTGTCGGGCGGCGTCCGGCTCGACTGCCGCAACGGAATGGCCGACATCATCCCGCGAAAGCGCGCTCATGAGAAGCGCCGGAGGATCGCAGACGCCATGCCCAGCCCGCTCGCCCCCCTTGACGCCAGCCGCACCAGCCCCTTCTACGAAGACCACCATCACGCCTGGCGCGACACGCTGCGGCGGTGGGTCGAGAAGGAAATCATGCCCTTCGCCGACCAGTGGGACGAGGCCGGCGAGTTTCCTCGCGAGCTCTACAAAAAGGCCTCCGAGATCGGCCTGCTGCGGCTCGGCTGGCCCGAGGAATACGGCGGCGTGGCCACCGATCCCTTCATGTCGATCATCACCAGCCAGGAGATGGCCCGTCATGGCGCGGGGGGCATCAACGCCAGCCTGATGAGCCACGGCATCGGCCTGCCGCCGATTCGGCGCATGGGCAGCCAGGACATGAAGGATCGGATCATTCCCCAGGTGCTGTCGGGGGAGAAGATCTCGGCCCTGGCCATCACCGAGCCGTCGGGCGGTTCCGACGTCGCCAATCTGAAGACCAGCGCCCGCCGCGACGGCGACGACTATGTCGTCAACGGCTCCAAGATGTTCATCACCAGCGGCATGCGGGCCGATTTCTACACCGTCGCCGTGCGCACCGGCGGGGAGGGGGCCGGCGGCGTCTCCCTGCTGCTGATCGAGCGGGAGCGGGAGGGCTTCACCCGTACGCCGCTGAAGAAACAGGGCTGGTGGGCCAGCGATACGGCGGCGCTGTTCTTTGACGATGTGCGGGTCCCGGCCGACAACCTGATCGGCCAGGAAAACATGGGCTTTTCCGGCATCATGCAGAACTTCAACGGCGAGCGGATCGGCATGACCGCCGGGGCGCTGGGCTTTTCGAAGGTCTGTCTCGAGGACGCCATCGACTGGGCCCGCGAACGCAAGACCTTCGGCAAGCGGCTCGCCGACCATCAGGTGATCCGCCACAAGCTGGCCGAGATGTACAAACGCATCAACGCCACCCAGGCCTGGCTGGAGCTGCTCGCCTGGCGCATCCAGGCTGGCGAGTCGCCGATCGCCGAGATCGCCCTGCTCAAGGTCCAGGCCACCGAGACCATGGAATACTGCGCCCGCGAGGCGATGCAGATCATGGGCGGCGCCGGCTACATGCGCGGCGGCCGGGTCGAACGCATCTATCGCGAGGTGCGGGTCAACGCCATCGGCGGCGGCAGTGAGGAGATCATGCGCGATCTGGCGGCGCGGCAGATGGGGATCTAGCGGCGGGCGCCCGCTCTCCCTTCTGCCCGAAGGGACGACTGTATTTGGTCGGCACAGGCGCGCTGGGCTCCCTTCCCCCTCGATGGGGGAAGGGTTGGGGATGGAGGTGTGGTTCCAGTGTTGCCGGAAGGGAGCAGTTTGGCGCCGGCGCCATATCGCGCGCCTCGCCCGGACTCGGCGGCCACACCACCACCCAACCCTCCTCCATCGAGGAGGAGGGCTTTGGGGCGGCATCCTAGAAAGGCGATAGCCCCCTGTCCTTCACGGGAGAGTTTCAACCCTCTCCCACCATCGCCCGCACCGCGCCCCAGCTCATGCGGTGGATCGGGCTGGGGCCGAGGCGGCGCAGGGCTTCGAGATGCACGGGGGCGCCGTAGCCCTTGTGGCCGGCGAAGCCGTAGCCGGGATGGACCGCGTCCATCTCGACCATCAGCTGGTCGCGGGCGGTCTTGGCCAGGATCGAGGCGGCGGCGATCGAGGCGCTCAAGCCGTCGCCCTTGACCACGGTCTGCAACGCGCAGGGCAGTTTGAAGCGGTAATTGCCGTCGACCAGGGCGAAGGCGGCGGTCACCGACAGGCCGGTCACGGCGCGATGCATGGCCAGGCCGGTGGCGTGCAGGATGTTCAGCTCGGCGATCTCCTCGACGCTGGCGTAGGCCACGCACCAGGCCACCGAACGGGCCTTGATCTCGACGGCCAGGGCATCGCGTTTGCGGGCCGTGAGCTTCTTGGAGTCATCGAGCCCGGCGGGCGCCGTGGCAGGGTCGAGGATGACAGCGGCGGCGCAGACCGGACCGGCCAGCGGCCCGCGCCCGGCCTCGTCGACGCCACAGACCGGGCCCAGGCAGGCCGCTTCAAGCGAGAAGTCCGGCATCAGCGGGTCAGGGCCTTGACCGGGCCGTGGCGGAAGCAGGTCGTGGCGTGGTCGTTGACCATCCCCGTCGCCTGCATGAAGGCGTAGACGATCACCGGCCCGACGAACTTGAAGCCCTTCTGTTTCAGGGCCCTGGCCATGGCCTCGGCCTCCGGCGTCTTGACCGGGACGGACTTCATGTCCGGCCAGCGGTTCTGGATCGGCGATCCGCCGACCAAGTCCCAGAGGAATTCGGAGAAGTCCTCGCCGCGGTCGCGCATCTCCAGCCAGATCTTCGCCCCGCCGATGGCCGCGTCGATCTTGGCGTTGGAGCGGACGATGCCGGCGTCGGCCATCAGCCGGGCGCGGTCCTGCGGGCCATAGCGGGCGACCTTTTCCGGATCGAAATTATCGAAGGCCGCGCGGAAGGCCTCGCGCTTGCGCAGGATGGTGATCCAGGCCAGCCCGGCCTGGAACCCGTCGAGCACCAGCTTCTCCCACAGGGCGCGGGAATCGTACTCCGGCACGCCCCATTCGGTGTCGTGATAGTCGAGATAGAGGGCGTCGCTGGTTCCGGGCCAGGCGCAGCGGGGAAGCGAGTCGGTCATGGGGGCTATACTGCCCGCAATCAGAAATCAGAGCACCCAGCGAAACGCCCGGCGCAACTCGGCGGTCCCGTCTGACTCGTACCAGCGGCCGTGCGACAGGATCATCCGGACCGGGTCCCAGGCGATCATCGCTTTGACCGCCGCCCGGACGGTCCCGCGATGCCGCCAGAAGCTCAGCTGCATGTCGATCGGCGCCTTGCCGTCCGGATCGGCCGCGCCGGCCCAGCGCATCAGCCGGCGCAGCCAGGGGTTCTTGATCCGCCGGGGTTCGAAATTCTCGATCAGGTCGGTCAGCACCAGGGTCCGCGACGGGCGGTAGAAGACGTCGACCTCGTTGAGGAGGCTCCCGACGACGACCTGATCGATGACGTCGGCCCAGTCCGGCGGCGCTTCATCGGTCAAGGTCGTGAATGGCGGCAGGTTCCGTTTGGCGGCGCGCGCCAGCCCCGGCGGGCCGAAAAACCGCGTCTGCGGGAAGCGCGCCCGCCAGTCCGGAACCCACAAGTAGTGGAGGGTGTTGGGTGCGATCAGCCAGCGCACCGGACCGACCGCCTCGACCTGGGCGACCAGGTAGGCGAGAACGATTTCCGGCCCGTCGACGATCCAGACCTCCGGTGCGACCGGCTTGAGGACATTCAGCGGGGCGTAGGGCTCATAGGCGTTCGGCATGGCCGGCGTTACTCCCGCGCCGGAGAGGCCGGGATTCAACCGCCCGCCCCCTAGGCTCCGCCCGAAAACTGCGCCCGGTTTTTACCGACGGCGTTGCGGTAGTAGCGCTTCATCAGGGCGATCTCGGCCTCGAGGTCGTCGCCGGGGTAGAGCACGGCGGCGACCCGGATGGTCCTTGAGCCATAGTCGAGGACGGTGACGATGATCGGCACGTCGGCGGCCCGGGCGATATGGTAGAATCCGCTCTTCCAGTCCTGGGTCAGGCCGCGGGTGCCTTCCGGCGGGATGGCCAGGATCATGCGGTCGGTGGCGGCGAAGGCCTCGCTCATGGTCTTGACGACATCGTTGTTGGCGGCGCGGTCGATAGGCACGCAGCCCAGCGCCTTGACCAGTCCGCCGAACGGACCGGTGGTCAGGCTCTTCTTGCCCATCCAGCGCAGTTTGACGCGGTAGTAGCCGGCGGCGGCCAGCATGTGGACGCCGTCCCAGTTGGAGGTGTGCGGCGCGGCCAGCAGCACGGCCTTTTCCGGCGCCGGCCAGTCGCCATAGACTTTCCAGCCGTTGAGGGTCAGCCAGGCGGTGGAGAGCCAGCGCACGATTTCCGAACCGACGCCCCGCCATGGGCCGGGGAGGGCGGCCGGTTCGGGAGCGGGCGAGGCCACGTCGCGGGTCATGGGCGGGGTCCGGGAATCTGCTCGTGCATCGGCCCATTAAGCCCGTGATTTTCGCGTTTGTCGCGCGCCGGGCGGCCCGGGGTCTTCATTGGCCGGCCAGGTCAGCCCCCGACCAATCAGGCCGCGAGCCAGTCCGGCCGCTCGACCGTCACCGGTCGTCCGTCCACGGTCAGCGTCGCGCCCTCGATGCGGTCGAGCCGCAGCAGGGCCATCGAGCGGCCGGGGCCGCCCGACAGCACCTGACCGGCGCGCAGCTCGCCGGCCAGAACCTCGGCGCCGAAGGCCGGCGGGGGGCCGTCGAAGGCGATGGGCAGCATGCGGCTCTTGATCTGGCCGCGGCGCTTCATCCGGCTGGTGGTCTCCTGACCGACGAAACAGCCCTTTTTGAAGTCGATGCCGTGGGTGAGATCGAAATTGGCCTCGATCGGGAAGGTCTTGTCCTCGCCGAAGTCGGCGGCCTCGGGCACGCCCAGGGCCAGGCGATGGGCCTCCCAGGCGGCCTCTTCGGCGATCACGACCCCGGCGGGCGGCGCGGCGCCATAGCCGCGCAGGCCGAGGGCGGGCAGGCGGGGGTCTGGAACAAATCCCGGCGCGCCGACGCCGTCACGCGGGGCGGGGAAGAGGGCCGACACCGGCTGCTCCAGCGGGGCGATCTCGACCCTGGCCCGCAGGCGATACATCAACAGTCGCGGGATCAGGGCTTCCCGGCGGTCGGCGGCGACGTCGAGCCAGCAGCCATCGTTCCGGCCCAGGATCAGCAGGTCGAACAGCAGCCGGCCCTGGGGCGAGAGCAGCGCCGCATGGCGCAGTTCGCCCGCCGCCAGGGTCTCGACATCCTGGGTCACCAGGCCCTGCAGGAAGGTCCGCCAGTCATCGCCACTGACGGAAACGAGGGCCCGGCTTTTCAGCTCGGCGAAGATCGGCGTATCGGTCATGCTGGGGATGTGGCCTTTTGCGGGCTGTAGCGCCAGTGCCGGGAGGGTTATAGGGGACGGATGGCGGCTCGACCTTTCCCGATTCTGTTTGTCGGCCCTACCCGCATCGGCGACGCCGTGCTGGCGTCAGGGCTGATCAAGAAACTCGCCGACGAGGCGCCCGGCGCCCGGTTCACCATCGTGGTCGGACCGGCCGCGGCGCCGCTGTTCGCCGAGGTGCCCAACCTCGACGCGCTCATTGTCATGGAAAAGCGCAAGGGCTCCGGCCACTGGTTTTCGCTGTGGAACCAGGTGCGCCACACCAAATGGAGCCTGGTCGTCGACATGCGCGGCTCGGCTCTGAGCGGCTTCCTGCGCCGTGAACGACGGGCCGTATACCGCAAGCTGGGCGGCGAACCCGAGCACAAGGTCATCGAGGCGGCGCGGCTGCTGCTGGTCGAAGACGATCCGCCGGCCCCCTACCTGTTCACGACCAACGAGATCGAGGCCCGCGCCGACGAGCTGCTCGGCGAGGGCGGTCCGATCCTGGCCATGGGCCCGGCCGCCAACTGGCTGGGCAAGACCTGGCCGATCGAGCGTTTCGCTCGGGTGGCGATCGAGCTGCTCGCTCCCGAGGGGCCGATGGCGGGCGGCCGGCTGATGATCCTGGGCGGCCCCGATGACGTCCGCTATCTCGAGCCGCTCAGCCGGGTCGTGCCCCGTGACCGGGTTATCGAGCTGGCCGGCCAGGCCGATCTGCTGACCGCCTACGCAGCCCTGAAACGGGCCCGGCTGTTCATCGGCAACGATTCAGGACTGATGCATATGGCGGCGGCGGCCGGCGCCCCGACCATCGGCCTGTTCGGGCCGTCGGACGAGCGCTGCTACGCGCCCTGGGGCCCGATGACGCGGGTGGTGCGGGGGCCGCGGGAGTTCGAACAGTTCAAGCTGGTCGACACCGGCCTCAACCAGACCATCGGCCATATGATGGACCTGCCGGTCGACACGGTCGTGACGGCGGCGAGTGAGCTATTGCTGGAAACGGAAAAGGGCTGAGCGGAACCGGTATGTCCGAGACTTTCGATCTGATCGTGCGCGGTGGCGAGGTGGTCAACCATGCGGGACGGGGCATGGCCGACATCGGCGTTCGGGACGGCAAGGTGGCCGCGGTCGGCGATCTGGGCCAGGCCTCGGCCGGCGAGATTTTCGACGCGACCGGACTGACCGTGCTGCCCGGCGTCATCGACAGCCAGGTGCATTTCCGCGAGCCGGGCCTGGAGTGGAAGGAAGACCTGGAGACCGGCGCCAACGGCGCCGTGCTGGGCGGGGTCACCGCCGTCTTCGAGATGCCCAACACCGAGCCGACCACCACCGATCCCGACGCCCTGGCCGACAAGCTGGCGCGGGCGAAGGGGCGGATGAGCTGTGACCACGCCTTCTATGTCGGCGGCACGCATGAGAACGCCGAATTCCTCGGCGAGCTGGAGCGGCTGCCCGGCTGCTGCGGCATCAAGGTGTTCATGGGGGCCTCGACCGGCACCCTGCTGATCAAGGACGACGCCGGCGTCGAGGCCGTGCTCAAGAACATCAACCGCCGCGCCGCCTTCCATTCCGAGGACGAATACCGCCTCGAGGAGCGTCGCGGCCTGGCCCGCACCGGCGACTGGACCAGCCACCCCGAGGTGCGCGACGCCGAGAGCGCCATCCGCTCCACCCGACGCCTCGTGGCTTTGGCGGAAAAGGTGGGAAAACGCATTCACGTCCTGCATGTCACAACGGCCGAGGAGATCGCCTTCCTGGCCCGGCACAAGGACGTGGCCAGCGTCGAGCTGACGCCGCAACACCTGACCCTGGAAGGTCCCGAGGCCTATGAGCGGCTCAAGGGCTACGCCCAGATGAACCCGCCGGTTCGCGACGCCGCCCACCGCGCCGCCCTGTGGACTGGCCTGGCCATGGGCGTCGCCGACGTGCTCGGCTCCGACCACGCGCCGCATACCGCCGAGGAGAAGGCGCGGCCCTATCCGGCCTCGCCGTCGGGCATGCCCGGGGTGCAGACCCTGGTGCCGATCATGCTGACCCATGTCGCCGAGGGCCGGCTGACCCTGGAGCGGTTCGTCGACCTGACCAGCCACGGCCCCAACCGCATCTTCGGCCTCGCCGACAAGGGCCGGCTGGCCAAGGGCTTCGACGCCGACATGACCATCGTCGACCTCAAGGCCCGCCGCACCATCCGCCACGCCGACACCGCCGCCCGCTGCGGCTGGACGCCCTTTGACGGCTTCGAGGCCAAGGGCTGGCCGGTGGCGACGATCATCCGCGGCGTCACCGTGATGCGCGACGACGAGATCGTCGCGCGTGGCCAGGGCAAGCCGGTGCGTTTCCACGAGACGCTGGGGACGTAGGGCGAGGTGAGGGAGGATCCTCCCCACGCAGTGGGGAGGGGGACCGCCGAAGGCGGTGGAGGGGAGTTCAGCCCGCCGATGCCTTCTCGACGGCCTTGCCGATCATTTCCAATGCCGCGGCGATATCCGACAGGACAAGGCCGTTCGGAATACGGACATTGCCCACGCCGCACCGCTCGATCCATTGATCTCGCTCCGCGTCGCGGTCGCTGACGCTACCGGCGGCATGCACGGCGCCATCGACCTCCACGGCCAGCCGGTGTTGGGCGCAGTAGAAATTCACGACATACGGGCCAAGCGGATGTTGGCGTCGGAACTTCAAACCGGCCAGTTGCTTGCCGCGAAGCGCGGTCCATAGCGCGACCTCGGGCCGCGTCATCGTCTTGCGAAGACGCCGGGCGACCGTGATCGAGCGAGAGGTTGGCAGCATGGATGCGCCTATCGAGCGTATGTATGGCTTCTACAATATATAGGCGCGACTCCCCTCCACCATGCTTCGCATGGTCCCCCTCCCCAGCTTCGCTGGGGAGGATTGATTTCTGGGGGAGCGGCGCCCGATAACCGCCCGCATGGACGGAAACACCGCGCTCTCCACTCTCCCCTTCCGCGACGCCCGTTACGCGCCGCGCCGGCTCGACATCGCGCGGCGGCCCGACGGGACGCTGGTGCTGACCAACCCGACGCCGCACGACAGTCCGTTCGCGACCATGCTCGATCCGCTGGTTCACTGGGCGAAGGCCGCGCCGGACCGGGTCTGGCTGGCCGAGCGGGCCGGGGCGGGCTGGCGGGAGGTGCGCTACGGCGAGGCCCTGGCGCAGGTCTCGGCCCTGGCCGGGGGTCTTAAGGGACTGGGGCTCAAACGCGGCGACTGCCTGCTGATCCTGGCCCGCAACACCGTCGACCACGCCCTGATCGCCTATGCGGCCATGGGGCTGGGCGTCGCCATCGCGCCGGTGTCGCCGCAGTACGGCCTGGCCGGGGCCGAGCTGTCGCGGCTGGCCTATGCCTGCGGCGTGCTGAGCCCCGACGCGGTCTATGCCGATGACGCCGCCGCCTTCGCCGGGGCGCTGGAGGCCGACTTTCTCAAGGGGCTGCCGGTGGTGGCCAGCGCCAACGCCCGGCCCGGCGATATCGCCTTCGCCGACCTGCTGTCCGCGCCGCCGACGGCCTTTGTCGCGCAGCCCGACGACACCGCCAAACTGCTGCTGACCTCGGGCTCCACCGGTCGGCCCAAGGCGGTCATCGGCCTGCACCGGTCGACGGTCGCCAACGCCGCCCAGATCGCCGCCTGCTACGACGACCCCGACCCGCCGGTGGTGGTCAACGCCGCGCCCTGGAGCCACAGCCTGGGGGCGAACGCCATCCTGCATATGGTGCTGCACCGGGGCGGCACGCTGTACATCGACGCCGGCCAGCCGACCCAGGCGCGGTTCGCCGAAACGATCCGCAACCTGTCGGAGATTTCGCCGACCTATCACAACATGGTTCCGGCCGGCTGGGGCCTGATGGCCAGCGCGCTGGAGAAGGACGACGATCTCGCCCGGACCTTCTTCAAACGGGTGCGGGTGCTGCAGTACGGCGGCGCGTCGATGGCCCAGAGCATCCTCGACCGCGTGCAGGCGGTGGCCGTGCGTACGGTCGGCGAGCGGGTGACCTTCGCGACCGGCTATGGCTCGACCGAGACCGGGCCGACGGCCTGCAACATCCATTGGCTGAACGCCCGCTCGGGGATGATCGGCCTGCCGGTGCCGGGCACGACGGTGAAACTGGTGCCGACCGGCGAGAAGTTCGAGATCCGCGTGAAGGGGCCGCAGATGTCGCCCGGCTACCTGGGCGAGCCGCAGCTGTCGGCGGACGCCTTCGACGAGGAGGGCTTCTATCGCCTCGGCGATGCGGCGCGGGCCATCGATCCGACCGATCCGGAAGCGGGGCTGATGTTCGACGGCCGGCTGGTGGAGAATTTCAAACTGGCCAGCGGGACGTTCGTGGCGGCCGGCGCCCTGCGGGTGGCGGCGGTCTCGGCCATCGGCGGGGCGGCGCTGGACGCGGTGGTCTGCGGCGAGGGCCAGGACGGGGTCGGGCTGATGCTGTTCCTCGACCCGGCGTTCAACGCGCGGCATCCGGACCCGGCGCAGGTGCGGGAGGCGATCCGGTCAGGGCTGGCGAAGATGAACGCCGCGGCGAAGGGCGGCGGCGGCCGGGTGGCGCGGGCGCTGATCCTCGAGGGGGTTCCGGACGCGGCCAGCGGCGAGCTGACCGACAAGGGCTATATCAACCAGGCCCTGGCGCGGGACCGGCGGCCGGCCGAACTGACGCGGCTGTTCGCGGACACGCCGGATGACGGGGTGATGGTGTTCTGACACCGACGATGCTTCCCGCTTGCCGGGGAGCCGTCAGGCGGAGCCTGACTGAGGGGGCAGAACCGCCGACTCCGGCGCAGCCCCCTCCACCATGCTCCGCATGGTCCCCCTCCCCGGCTTCGCGGGAAGGATGCGGGTCTTCGCCAGCGCCCCCGCCACGCCCACGCAGATCAGCAGCTGGCCGCCGTAGTAGGGGACCCAGACCGCCAGACCGGTGAGGAAGGTGTCCGGCAACGGCCCCATCTTGGCGAAGATCACCAGGTCGCTGACCAGGAACAGCAGCGCCCCGAGCCCGACCGTGAGGCGAGGAAAGCGGCTGGTCCAGGCGGTCGCCGCCATCAGCGAGAGTCCCAGGGTGTAGACGGCCACGCCCGGCGCGGCGGCCCGGTCGGCGGGCAGCATGAAGGCGATGAAGACAGCCGCGGGGACCAGCAGCAGGGCCAACGCCCGCTGGCTGCGGCTGAGGACCGGGCGGCGGTTCCTCAGATAGAGGCCGATGGCGACGAGGTGGCCGATCAGAAAAGCCACGGCGCCGACGATGAACTGGACGCCCAGCAATACGTCGCCCAACACACCGAAGATCATCACCGCCGTCAGCAGCCAGCCGTCCAGGCTTCGCGCCCTGAGCGCCGCATAGACCGCCAGCAGGCCGAGGCCCGAACCCTTCCAGGCCAGCTCCAGCGGCGCGGACAGGTCCATCGGCCACGAGGCAATGTAGCTGACTCCGCCGATGATCGAGGCGATCAGCACCAGCTGCTCAAGTCTGTTCCGCGTCATGTTCGATTCTCCGCCCTGTCCTGTTCTTACCCTACAGACCGGACGACGCACCGGAAGAGCCCTCCTCCTCGATGGAGGAGGGTTGGGTGGTGGTGTGGCCGCTATGTCTGGCGAAGGGCGCTGGATGGCGCCGGCGCCCAACCGCTCCCGTCCCGCAACACAGGAACCACACCTCCATCCCCAACCCTTCCCCCATCGAGGGGGAAGGAGCCCAGCGGGCCGGTCCAAACCAACTGTGATCGCCCCCGTCGATGAGGCAGGCTCGTAGCGTCCCCGCTGTTGGCGCGGCGGCCGAAATGTCGGAAGGGAAGGGGTCTCGACAGGAGAAGACCATGAACGGCGCCGACGCTCTGATCACCACCCTCGCCGACAACGGCGTGACCGCCTGTTTCGCCAATCCGGGCACCAGCGAGATGCAGTTCGTCTCGGCGCTGGACCGCGAGCCGCGCATGCGGTCGGTGCTCTGCCTGTTCGAGGGCGTGGCCACCGGCGCCGCCGACGGCTACGGGCGCATGGCCGGCAAGCCGGCCTGCACCCTGCTGCATCTGGGGGCCGGCTACGCCAACGGCGGGGCCAATCTGCACAACGCCCGCCGGGCCGGGACGCCGCTGGTCAATGTGATCGGCGACCACGCCACCTATCACCGCCAGTATGACGCGCCGCTCAATTCCGACATCGCCGGCTGGGCCGCGCCCAATTCGCTGTGGGTCAAGTCGGCCGAGACCGCCGATGCGGTCGGGCCGCTGGCCGCCGAGGCGGTGCAGGCCAGTTTCGGCGCGCCGGGCGGCTGCGCCAGCCTGATCCTGCCCGCCGACAGCGCCTGGACCGAGACCACGGTGGTCGGGCCGGTGCTGTCGCCGAAGCCGCGGGTGGTTCCCCCGGCCGACGTCGTCGCGGCGATCGCCGCGCGGATCACGGCGGCGAAGAAGCCGGTGATCCTGATGGGCGGCTCGACCTGCCGCGACGCCGGGGTGAAACAGGCCGGCCGCATCGCCGCCACCGGGGTGCGGGTGCTGACCGACACCTTCGTCGCCCGGCTGGCCCGCGGCGCCGGCCGGTTCGCCCCCGACAAGATGATGTATTTCGGCGAGATGGCCCTGGCCGACCTCGAGGGGGTCGATCTGATGGTGCTGGTCGAGACCACCGAGCCGGTGGCCTTCTTCGCCTATCCCGACCGGCCCAGCCTGCTGACCCCCGAGGGCTGCGAGGCGACCAGCCTGTGCGGTCGCGAGGCCGACGGCATCGCGGCGCTGCAGGCCCTGGCCGACGCCCTCGGCGCGCCGGAAGCGGGGCCGATCGAGGCGTTGGAGCTGCCGGCCATGCCGACCGGGGCGCAGAACCCCTATTCCATCGGCGCCTCGATCGCCCGGCACATGCCCGACAACGCCATCGTCAGCGATGACGCCGTGACCGCCGGCCTGCCGGTGTTCCAGTCGACCAAGACGGCGCGGCCGCACGATTGGCTGATGCTGACCGGCGGGGCGATCGGTCAGGGCATTCCCCTGGCCATCGGCGCCGCCGTGGCCTGTCCCGATCAGAAGGTGCTGAGCCTCAACGGCGACGGGGCGGCCATGTACACGGTGCAGGGGCTGTGGACGATCGCTCGCGAGCAGCTGGACGTGACCGTGGTGGTGTTCGCCAACCACGCCTATCGCATCCTCAATATCGAGATGGGCCGCACCGGGGCGGGCAACCCCGGGCCGGCGGCGAAGCGGCTGCTCGATCTGGGCGAGCCGCGCATCGACTGGGTGAATGTCGCCGGCGGTCTGGGCCTGCCGGCCGAGCGCTGCTCGACGCCGGAGGAGTTCGACGCCGCGTTCGAGCGGGCCATGAGCCGCAAGGGCCCGGCCTTCATCGAGGCGGCGCTGTAGGCAACCTGCGTGGTTCGACACGCCCCGGATCAGGTCCGGGGCTGCTCACCAGACCTGGGTCCTGAAGCCCGCCCCTCCACGTCATCCTGATCCGCCGCGCAGCGGCGTGTCGAAGGACGCACAATCGCAAGGAAAAAGGCCCGCCGGATCGCTCCGGCGGGCCTGATCGTCCGTCGATGAAATCGTCGGTCTATTTCTTCTGGTTGGTCGGCAGCTTGCAGCCGCCGCCGATGCCGGACGCCTGGGTGCAGCTGAGCAGCTCCTTGGGCGTGTTGGAGCGGTCGGCGTAGTTGATCACCCAGCCGGGCAGACCGTCGGCGCAGGCGACTTCGATGAAGCCGTCACCGCTGCCGGTCTTGCCGATGACACGGGCGTCGGACACCACGCAGGAGCCCTTGCCGAACGACTTGAGGTCAGCGCTCAGCTTGCCGACCGAAGCCGACTTGGGCGTGAACGAGCAACCATAGCCCTGCAGGTCGGAGACGATGCAGCTGAACGCCTTGCCGCCGCCGTTGGCGTCAAAGATGGCGACAGCGCCGTCCGGACGGTCGGAACATTTCAGCTCGACCACTTCCTCGCCGGCGTTGCGGGTCGGGAACAGGGCGTACTTCTCGACCTTGCAGGGGAAGCCCGCCTTGGTGGCCAGGCGGCTGTAGAGGCCGGCCTGTTCCGTCTTGGCTTCACGGGCGTCGGTCAGGGTGCATTCGCCGCCGCCGACCGCGTTGACGCAGTCGATCGCACGGGCAAGGGCGCCGTCGGCGCCTTGCTCAAGCAGGTAGCCCTTGCCGTTCTCGCAGGCAACTTCGTAGTAGGTCGAGCCGGTGGTCGCCGAGAGCACATAGCGGCGGTCGGTGATCTTGCAGCCCTTGTTGGCCGCGGCGTTGAGCCGGTCGACGACAGCCAGCTGGGCGTCGCGGCTGGTCAGTTCACAGAACAGGGTGCCGCCGGGCTCGTAGGCCAGGCAGGTATTGGCCTTGACGTCCTGGTCGGCGTTGGCCGGGGCGGAGGTCATGAGGATGAAGCCCGAGCCGTCCTTGCAGGCGACTTCGAAGAAGGTGTTGGTGGGGCTGGCGCCGATGGCGCGGGCCTTGTCGATCACGCAGGCCGTGCCGGACTTGGCGACGAACGTGGCGAGCGACTGAACGGGGTCGGCGTTGCCGGGCAGGATGCAGGCCAGCGAACTGGGCTTGCCGTCTTCCGTCGGGCGGCCGGTTTCAAGGCAGTTGAAAAAGGCCGGCTTGGCCTCTTCCTTCTTGGCCGCGAGCACGCCGCCAATGCCCGGCTCGCAGGCGATTTCGTAGAAGTCCTGACCGCTCTTCTTGTCCGCCCCGATGAATCGGGCGTCGGTCACGGTGCAGGTCAGACCCGCCGAGACCGCCAGGGCGGGGGCTTCGGCCATGCCTTTTGTGCGGGCCTTGGCGTCAATGCCGCCGGCGGCCGGCTTTTTGGCGGCGTAAGCCATCGACGCGGGGGCCATGACGACCAGCGCAAGAGCGGCCGCCAGGCCGATCCTCATCATTTTCATCGTTCGATCTCCTGGCAGTTTCCTGGCGCGGACTTAAACGCGCGCTTTCTCAGAGGGTCAAGATGCCGCAACCCACTGGCGGAATTGCGGCGCGGGGCTGAACGGCCGATGATGGCGGCGTTCATCAGGAGAGCAGCAAGTTGCGCGACGGCATTGAAGAAACAGCGACCCAGGTTCGGCGACCCAAGCTGGACTACCCCTTTGAAACCGGCCCCGAGGTGGGTGGCGGTCAGACGGTGGATGTGGCGCCGGGGGTCAAATGGCTGCGCATGCCGCTGGGCGGATCGCTCGAGTTCATCAATGTCTGGGCCATCGAGGACGGCGAGGGCTGGACCGTCGTCGACACCGGCCTGCAGACCCGCGACACGGCCCAGGCCTGGCGCGCCGCGTTCAAGGACGGACTGGCGGGGCGGCCGATCACGCGGGTGATCGTCACCCATCTGCATCCCGACCATATTGGTCTGGCCGGCTGGATGACGCGCAAGTTCAACTGCCGCCTGTGGATGACGCGGCTGGAATATCTGCAATGCCGGATGCTGGTCGCCGACACCGGCCGCGAGGCGCCCGAGGACGGCATCAACTTCTACAAGGCCGCCGGCTGGGACGAGGACGCCATCGAGAACTACCGCACGCGGTTCGGCGGCTTCGGCAAGGCCATCTACCAGCTGCCCGACAGCTATCGCCGGCTCAACGACGGCGATGAGTTCGACATCGGCGGCAAGACCTGGCGGATCGTCACCGGCAACGGCCATTCGCCCGATCACGCCTGCCTCTACTGCCCCGAGCTCAAGCTGCTGATCTCCGGCGACCAGGTGCTGCCGCGGATCTCGTCCAACGTTTCGGTGTTTCCCACCGAGCCCGACGCCGATCCGTTGACCGACTGGATGACCAGCTGCGCCAAGGTCAAGGCCGCGGTGCCTGACGAGGTGCTGGTGCTGCCGGCTCACAACGACCCGTTCCACGGCCTGCATGCGCGGCTCGATCACCTGATCAACGGCCATGAGCGCGGCCTTGGCCGGCTGGAGAAGCTGTTGGCCGCGGGACCCAAGCGGGCGATCGACGTGTTCGGGGCCCTGTTCGCCCGGTCCATCGGCCCCGACCTGCTCGGCATGGCCACCGGCGAGGGCCTGGCCCATATCAACTGCCTGATCGAGCGCGGCCGGGCTGTGGCCGAGACCGACGCCGAGGGCGTGGTCTGGTACCGGGCGGTTTAGTTAGAAGCTGTCTTTCCTCCCCGGCTTCGCGGGGAGGAAAGGAAAAGAACTATATGCTTCACATGTGAACTTGATATTTCGTGTGCGAAATATATAGTGCCGGTCGATGACTGACGCACCGATTTTCTACAAGCTGCTCAAGACGGCCCAGCGTCGTGTCGAGCGCTGGGTCGAGGCCGAGGCCGGCAAACGGGACGGCTTGTCGGCCGCCCAGGGCGGGCTGGCGCTGTATCTCGGGCGTTGCGACGGGGCGGCCATCGGCGACGCCGCCGAGGCCCTCGACGTTGCGCCTTCAGCCATGACCGGCCTGGTCGACCGCATGACCCGCGCCGGCCTTGTCGAACGCCGACCTGACCCGAAGGACGGCCGCGGCCAGAGGCTGCATCTGACCGATCGGGGCTGGGCGGTGCGCAATGACGCGGTCGAACAGCTCGACCATCTCAACGACCGAATGGGTGAGGATCTCTCGGCGGAGGACGCCCGTGTCGTCGCCCGCTGGCTGGACTCCATCGCCGACAAATTCTCCAGGGAGGACCAGACATGACGGACCGTATCACCTCACCCTTCGGGGCCTTTTCGACGGCGCGCGAGGTCGTCGCCGGCCGTGACCTGAGCGGCCTGACGGCCATTGTCACCGGCGCCGCCACCGGCATCGGCATCGAGACCGCCCGCGCCCTCGCCGAGGCCGGCGCGGCGGTGGTCATCGCCGCCCGCAAGCCCGACCTGGGCGCCGCCGCCGTGGCCGAGATCAACAAGACCGCCAAGGGCCCCGGCGCCCGGTTCGAGATGCTCGACCTGTCTGAGCTGGCCTCGATCCGAGCCTTCGCCAAACGTTGGGGCGACAGGCCGCTGAACATCCTGATCAACAACGCCGCCGTCATGGCCTGTCCGCTGGACCGCACCCACGACGGTTTCGAGATGCAGATCGGCACCAACCATTTCGGCCATTTCCTGCTCGGGACCCTGCTGGTTCCGGCGCTGGAGGCCGGGGCGAAGGCGGCGGGCAAGAGCTCGCGGCTGGTCAGCCTGTCCTCGATCGGCCACCGCCGGTCGGGCGTCAACTGGGACGACGTCAACTACCGCACGCGCGCCTACGACAAGTGGGAAAGCTACGGCCAGGCCAAGACCGCCAACGCCCTGTTCGCCGTCGGCTTCCACAAGCGGTTCAAGGATCGCGGCATCACCGCCAACGCGGTCATGCCCGGCGGCATCATGACGCCGCTGCAGCGCCACCTGCCGCATGAGGAGATGGTCGCCATGGGCTGGATAGACCCGGCCACCGGCAAGGTCCGCGATGGCTTCAAGACCCCCGAACAGGGCGCCTCGACCAGCGTCTGGGCGGCGGTCGGTCCGGAGCTGGAAGGCGTCGGCGGTCTCTACCTCGAGAACTGCGCCGAGGCCGGACCGTGGACGGAGGCGATGCCGTTCGCCGGCGTCATGCCGCACGCGCTGAACCCCGAAGACGCCGACCGCCTGTGGGCGCTGTCGGTGGAGACCGTCGGGGGCTGAGCCGGTCCGCCGGGCTGAGCGTGCGTCCTTCGACACGGCCCTGCGGGCCTGCTCAGGATGACTGGGGCTTTTTGCGTAGTCATGATGGGCAGCGCGCAGAGCGGGTCGAACCCCGCGACCTGGCCCCACCCGTCCGGGCTTTGCAGGGTCTGCCCTCCCCATGACGGGGAGGGCGGTTTAGGGTGAACATCCACAGTCGGAGGTCGCCATGTCGCTCAAGGGCAAAACCCTTTTCATCACCGGGGCCAGTCGCGGCATCGGCCTGGCCATCGGGCTGCGGGCGGCGCGGGACGGGGCCAATGTGGCTATTGCCGCCAAGACCGCCCAGGCGCATCCGAAACTGCCCGGCACCATCTATTCGGCGGCGGAAGAGATCGAGAAGGCCGGCGGCAAGGCCCTGCCCCTGATCGTCGACGTACGCGACGAGGCCAGCGTGTTCGACGCCGTCGACAAGACCGTCGCGGCCTTCGGCGGCATCGACATCTGCGTCAACAACGCCTCGGCCATCAGCCTGACGCCGACCGAGGCCACCGATATGAAACGCTATGATCTGATGCATCAGATCAATGCGCGGGGGACTTTCCTGACCTCGAAAGCCTGCATCCCGCATCTGAAGCGGGCGGCCAATCCGCATGTGCTGGCGCTGTCGCCGCCGCTGGATATGTCGCCGCACTGGTTCGGTCGCCACGTCGCCTACACCGTGGCCAAATACAACATGTCGATGTTCATGATGGGCATGGCCGACGAGTTCAGGGACGACGGCATCGCCTTCAACGGCCTTTGGCCGCGCACCGGCATCGCCACCGCCGCCATCCAGTTCGCCCTGGCCGGGGACGAGGGCATCAAACACTGCCGCACCCCCGAGATCATGGCCGACGCCGCCCACGCCATCTTCTGCAAGCCGTCGCGGGACTTCACCGGCCAGTTCGTGATCGACGATACTTTCCTCTATGGCGAGGGGGTGCGGGACTTCGAAAAATACCGGGTCGATCCGAGCAAGCCGCTGATGCCCGACTTCTTCGTGCCCGCCGACAGTGTTCCGCCGCCGGGGGTCAAGATCGGATGAGCCTGATCGTCCGGCCGGCCCGGCCAGAAGACGCCGCCGCCATCCACCAGTTCGTCCGCGACCTCGCCGCTCACCACGAACACCTCGAGGAGGCGAAGGCGAGCCTGGCCGACATCGAGCGGGCCTTCTTCGGCCCCAAACCTTTCGCTGTCTGCGACCTGGCCGAACAGGACGGCGAACTGCTCGGTCTGGCGACCTGGTTCTACACCTTCTCCAGCTGGACCGGCCGGCAGGGGATCTATCTGGAAGATCTGTTCGTGCGCGACACGGCGCGGGGAAGCGGCGCGGGCCGGGCCCTGATGGCGGTTCTGGCGCGGCGCTGCGCCGAGGAGGGTCTGCCGCGCATCGAATGGGCGGTGATGCCCGGCAACGACGGCGGCATGGCCTTCTACAGCCGGCTGGGCGCCGAGCCGCAGGACCACGCCATCTGGCGGCTGTCGGGGGACGCGCTGGCGGCTCTCGCCGCGCCGGGGCGATGAGCGCGCCGCCGAAAACCGTGCTCGATGTGCCGCCCGAGGAGGCGGCCGCCATTGTTGCGGCTGTCCTGTCAGCGGACCTTGACGGCCTGGGGGCAGGGCGGTCGCTCGCCCGGCCCGAGGACGCTGCTGATCTGGCCGCGTTTCTCAGCGATCCGCGGGTGTCCGACGCCATCTACGACCTGCCGCGGCCGTTCACCGTAGCCACCATGCGGGCCTGGATCGCGGAGTCGGAGGCGTTGCGCCAAGAGGGCCGTCGGCTGCTGATCCTGACCCGCGAGCCGACCGGGGAGATCGCCGGCTACAGCTGCGTCAGCGTCTGGCCGGAGCGGTCGGCGGCGGAACTGGCCGGGGCGCTGAGCGCGGCAAGGCAGAGCGCCGGCCAGGGCGGCAGCGGAGCGCTGCAGAGCTTCGGCTGGATCTTCAAGGCGCTGAAGGTGCGGCTGATCGGGCTGACGGCGGCGGTGGACAACGTCCGGTCTGAAAAGCTGATCGACGCGGCGGGGTTTGTGCGTATGGGCACGCGGGACGCGGTGCGGCCGGACGGAACGACGCGGACCTCGCTGTACTGGGAAGTGACGGCCGAGCAGTGGCGGGCGCGGTGGGGTGGTTAGGGGCTAGGGAGTAGGGAGTAGGGGCGCGTCGGTCGCCGTCCGCGCCGGTCGAACTAGCCCCTACTCCCTACTCCCCAAAATCACGCCCGCTCGAACACCGCCGCGATGCCCTGGCCGCCGCCGATGCACATGGTCTCCAGGCCATAGCGACCGTCACGCCGGTGCAGTTCGCGCAGCAGGTTGGCGAGGATGCGGCCGCCGGTCGCGCCGATCGGGTGGCCGAGCGAGATGCCGCTGCCGTTGACGTTCAGCTTGTCGCGGTCGTCCCAGCCCCAGCCCTTGAGCACGGCCAGAACCTGGGGGGCGAAGGCTTCGTTGAGCTCGACCAGGTCGATGTCGTTCCAGCCGAGACCCGTGCGTTTGAACAGCCGCTCGACGGCCGGCACCGGGCCGATGCCCATGCGGGAGGGGTCGCAACCGGCGGCGGCCCAGCTGACGAAATAGCCCATCGGATCGAGGTTGAGCTCGGCCAGTTTGTCCTCGGCCACGACCAGGCAGGCGGCGGCGGCGTCGTTCTGCTGGCTGGCGTTGCCGGCGGTGACCACGCCGTCCTTTTCGAGGGCGCGCAGCTTGCCGAGGCTCTCCATCGTCGCGTCGGGGCGGAAGCCCTCGTCGCGCTCGAAGATCACCGGGTCGCCACGCTTCTGGGGCACGGCGACCTTGACCAGCTCATCGTCGAACTTGCCGTCGGCCCAAGCCTTGGTCGCTCGCTGGTGACTCATCACCGCGTATTCGTCGCTCTGCTCGCGGCTGATGTCGTAGTCGCGGGCCAGGTTGTCGGCGGTCTCGATCATGCCGCTGATCACGCCGAAGCGGCTGACCGGCTGGCTCATCACCCGGCCGCGGGTCAGGCGGTCGTGCATCGTCGAGGATCCCATACGGGCGCCGCTTCGCATGTCGGTGGAATAGTATTCGACGTTGCTCATGCTCTCGACGCCGCCGGCCACGACCACGTCGGCGGCGCCGGTCTGGACCATCATCGCCGCGTCGATCACCGCCTGCAGGCCGCTGCCGCAACGGCGGTCGAGCTGGTAGCCGGGGACGCTGAGCGGCAGGTCGGCGGCCAGGGCCGACCAGCGGGCGATGCAGGGCGCTTCGCCGTTGCCGTAGCCCTGGGCGAAGATGACATCGTCAATGCGCCCGGGGTCGATCCTGGTCCGCTCGACCAGGGCCCGCAGGATCACCGCCCCCAGATCGCCCGCGGTCATGCTCGAGAGCCCGCCCTGGAACTTGCCGACGGCGGTGCGGATGGGGGTGACGATGGCGGCGCGACGCATGGGATATCCTCTCGAACTGTCATCCCGGCCTTGCGCCGGGACCCAGTCTTTCGTGCAATGGGCTCTGGGTCCCGGATCGGCCGCTGGCCGTCCGGGATGACAGGGTTCTAGATCGGGTCGTAGGGGAACACGGAGGCCGAGGCGCCCGCGTCGAAGAAGCTGTTCTTCATCGCCGGCAGGGCGACGTCGAGCAGGGAGCGGGGGTCCCAGCCCTCGACCTTGGCCATCGAGCGGATGGGACGGGGCTGGTCGAACAGCACCACCTCGTTGCCGCGCACGCCGAAGATCTGGCCGGTGACGTCCTTGGCTTCCGGCGAGGCCAGCGCGATGGCCAGCTGGGCGACCTGGTCGGCGCGCATCGAGTTTTTCATCCGCTCAACGCGCTGGGCCGAGGCCTCGTCCTTGATCGGGATGGAGGCGATCATCCGGGTCCAGGCGAAGGGGGCGATGATGTTGGAGCGGACGTTCTTCATCGCTCCTTCCATGGCCAGGATGCGCGAGAGGCCCATGACGCCCAGTTTGGCGGCGGCGTAGTTGGCCTGGCCGATGTTGCCGATCAGGCCGCTGGTCGAGGTGAAGTGGACGTAGGAGCCTTCCTGCTGACCGCGGAAATGTTCGACCGAGGCGCGGGAGACATTGTAGGCGCCGCGCAGATGGACCTCGATGACCTGGTCCCAGTCCTCGTCGGTCATTTTGTGGAACATGCCGTCGCGCAGGATGCCGGCCGGATTGATGATGGCGTGCAGGCCGCCGTAGGTGTCCATGGCCTGCTGGACCATGCCCTTGACCGAGGCCATCGAGGTGACGCTCTCGGAGTTGGCCACGGCCTCGCCGCCGGCGGCCTTGATCTCGTTGGCCGTCTTCTGGGCCGGGCCGGCGTCGCCCTCGTCGCCGCCGGAAACGCTGCCGCCCAGATCGTTGACCACGACCTTGGCGCCTTCGCGCGCCGCCAGGAGGGCGCACTCCTTGCCGATGCCGCCCGCGGCGCCGGTGACCAGAACAACCTTGCCTTCAAGCACGCCCATGATGGCTCTCCTTTGGAAATTTTTTGCGCAGTTGAAGCGGTCTAAGCGCCGGACGCTGCGTTACGCAAGTCTGTCGACCTTGCGCAGATCGGGGAACAGCCGGGCCCAGGTCCCGGTCACGATCAGGGCGCCGACACCGCCGAACACCGCGGCGGCCACCGGGCCGAAGAAGCGGGCGACCACGCCGCTCTCGAATTCGCCGAGCTCGTTGGAGGCGCCGATGAACAGGGATGAGACCGTCGCCACCCTGCCGCGCATGTGGTCGGGCGTGACCAGCTGGACCAGGGTCTGGCGGATAAAGACGCTGATCATGTCGGCGGCGCCGAGCAGGATCAGGGCGGCGATCGACAGCCACATCAGCTTCGACAGGCCAAAGACGATGGTGCCGATCCCGAACAGGGCCACGGAGGCGAACATGATGGCCCCGGCGTTCTTGCGGATCGGATTGCTGGCCAGCCAGATGGCGACCGCCGCCGCCCCGATGGCCGGTCCGGCGCGCAGCAGGCCGAAGCCCTCGGCGCCCACATGCAGCACGTCTCTGGCGAAGACCGGCAGCAGGGCCGTGGCCCCGCCCAGGATCACCGCGAACAGGTCCAGGGAGATGGCCCCGAAAACGATCTTGTTGTTCCAGACATAGGCCAGACCCTCCTTCATCAGGTCCCAGCGCGAGCCGGGCTGAACCTGGGGCTGGGCGTTGGTCTTGATCATCAGCACCGTCGCGGCGGCGATCAGATAGAAGGCCACGGCCACCGAATAGGAGAGGCCCGGCGAGATGGCGACCAGGATGCCGCCCAGGGCCGGGCCGCCGATCGAGGCGGTCTGCCAGGCCAGCGACTGCCAGGCGATGGCGCGGGGCAGCAGGGCGCGGGGCACCAGCATCGGCCCCAGCGCTGTGTTGGCGGGAGCGAAGAAGGCCCGCGCCGCGCCGAACGCCGCCGCCGTCATCAGCAGCATGGGGATCGAGGCCCAGCCGGCGAAGGCGGCCACGGCCAGCAGGGCGGCGATGGCGATCTCGGCGGCGTAGCAGAGCAGCAGGATGCCGCGCCGGTTGTGCCGGTCGGCGGTCTCGCCGGCGGGCAGGGCCAGCAGCAGCACCGGCACGAAGGAGACCAGACCGATCATGCTGACCATGAAGGCGGCCCGCTTCACGTCCATGGTCTCGCGGGCCAGATCGTAGACATGCCAGCCCAGGGCCACGCTCTGCACCTGGACGCCGAGCACCGCCGTCCAGCGCGACAGCCAGAACAGCACGAAATCGCGCTGGCCGAGCAGGGCGCGCAGGGAGGAATCGGGTTCGGGGGAGTCTGACATGGGCGACGCACATTCGCTCGCGCCGGGCGGTCGCGCAACGGGCGTTGACGCGGCCCGGCGACGGCCCTATTTGCCGCCCCCTTGATGACGGGATGGGCGAGGGCGTGATGCGCAGCCTCCGACGAACGAACCGCCGCGCCGCCGAGCGCGTCTGACCACCCCGGCCAAGAGGCTCGGGGTCCGATTCCTCGTCTTCCCCAGGCTGACATGACCCAGATTTCCTATCGCTCCGAGCGTCCTGACGACGCGCCCCTTGTCGCGGCCCTGATCGACCGCGCCTTCGGCCCGGGCCGCTACGCCAAGGCCGCCGACCGGCTGCGCGAGAGCAACACCGTGATGGCGGACCTGTCGTTCACCGCCTGGGAGGGCGAGACCCTGGTCGGCTCGGTGCGGCTGTGGCCGGTGGCCGTCGGCGGCGAGCCAGTGGCCTTCCTGGGGCCCATCGCCGTCGAGGCCGAGCAGCGCAAACACCGCATCGGCCAGACCCTGGTCGAGATGGCCTGCGCCGCGGCGGCCGGGGCCGCCTGGCGCGCTGTGCTGCTGGTCGGCGACGCGCCCTATTTCGGCCGAGTCGGGTTCGACGCCGCGCCGGCGGCCGGGGTGAGGATGCCCGGGCCGGTGGATCAACGGCGGGTGCTGCTCAAGGCCCTGCGCGAGGGCGGTGCGGACGGGCTGGCGGGGCCGGTGACCTCGGGCGGCTAGAGCCGCTCCAGATCACAGCCGCGCGCCTCGAGGATCGGCCGCAAGGCCCAATAGGCCGCCGGCGTCCGCATCAGCGGGATGCGCGGATAGAGGTGATGGACGATGTGGAACTGCATCCCCATCGAGCCGATGTTGCCCACCGCGCTGCGGAAGGCGCGGGTGTCGCGGTAGCGGCCCTTACCCGTTCCCGGATGGTGCGGCGCCCAGCTGAGATAGAACTGAATGTAGGTCATGGCGATGTGGCGCGGCAGCCACCAGAGCAGCGCGGCCTCGATGGCATGGCCGGTCCAGGCCATGGCGAACAGGATGGTCAGATAGGTCAGCTGGGCGATCAGGGCCTGGACGCCGGCGGCCCTGGCCTCGGGCGTGCCCAGGCGGGTCAGGCATTCGCCGTAGGACGCCTGGTCCTTCGATCCGGGCTGGCGCCGGGCGATGCTCTTGACGATCGAGTGCCAGGGGCCGTCGGCCTTGGTGGCGGCATCCGGATCGAGCGCCGGGTCGTTGGTGTGTTTGTGGTGTTCGTAGTGGGTCAGTCGGGCGACCCCGTAGGGCAGCACCAGCGGGATGGTCGAGAGATGGCCGACCAGTTCGTTGAGCCAGAACAACGGCTCGCCTTCGCGGGCGATGATGCGGTGCTGAGCCTCGTGCGACGGCAGGTAGGACAGCATCACGCAGAGGGTGGCGATCGGGAAGGCGGCCCAAAGGGGCAGCAGGCCGCTCAGGGTCAGCGGCCAGAGCGACAGCCAGACGACCAGATTGCCCAGGCCCCAGGCGACCGATCCCCAGGGCACGCCGCCCATGAAGGTGTCGGCGACCGATTTTTCCAGTTGGTTGAGCGCCTTGGAATCCATGTCGCGCAGTGTCGCGACATCGGGCAGGGCGGCGCTCACAGCCAGCGCCCCGTGCGGGTGGCGACGCCGCCCCAGACCGCGCCGATGGCCAGGCCGATCCAGATGGGCGCGATCCCGCCCGGCATGGGCCAGCCGGTCAGGGCGAGACTCTGGCCGATCAGCGGCGCCATGAAGCCCAGGCCGAAGATCAGCGGCATGGCCTTGAACAGGGCGCCCAGAAACGATTGCATGCCTGTGACTTCTCCCGGCGTCAGTCGAACGGACGAGCCAATCCAGAGCCCCATCCGGACGGAGGCCCCAAAAGTGACATGGGCGTCACGAATTTGGAAGGCGTCCTTTTGGTCTCACCCTGCGCCCCGTTTGGCCGGGCGTGGCGGTAAGGGGCTTCCGTGCGCGCCCGCCGAGCTTACATTAGGGGCGTGACCCGCGAATCCCCCTCTTCTCTCGACACCGTTATCGCCGCCGCCAAACAGGCGCCCGGCCGCGGCCTGCCGCCCGTGCACCTGTGGCATCCCGAACATTGCGGCGAGATCGACATCCGCATCCGCAAGGACGGCGTCTGGTTCCATGAGGGCACCCCGATCGGGCGCGAGGCCTTGGTGCGGCTGTTTTCGACCGTGCTGCGCAAGGATCCCGACGGCTTCCATCTGGTCACCCCTGTCGAAAAGATGAAGATCGAGGTCGAGGACGCGCCCTTCATCGCCGTCCGCGTCGACCGAGAGGGCGAGGCCCTGCGCTTCCTGACCAATGTCGGCGATACGGTCGAGGCCGGGCCCGACAACGCCATCCGGGTGGCGATGGACCCGGCGACCGGCGAGCCCCGGCCCTATGTCCATGTCCGCCGCGGTCTGGAGGCCCTGATCGCCCGGCCGGTCTTCTATGAACTGGCCGAGATGGCCGTCGAGCGGGAGACGCCCGAGGGGCCCACCCTGGGCGTCGCCTCGAACGGAGCCTGGTTCCCGGTGGGGCCGGCCGGGGCGCACCGCCCGTGAACCCGAAAGCCTCGCCCGCCGAGCTTCGGGACTGGATCGCGCGCCACCTCGACCCTTTCGATGAGAGCGCCAACCTGGGTCGTCCTCACCAGTCGGACTTCGACATGAACCCGGACATGGGTCCGGTTCCGGACACCGCGCCGACTCCGGCCGCGGTGCTGGTGGCCCTGGTTGAGCGCGAAGCCGGCCTGTCGGTGCTGCTCACCCGGCGGTCCGACACCATGCGGCGACACTCCGGCCAGGTAGCTTTTCCGGGCGGCCGCATGGATCCCGGCGAGACGGTTTGCGAGGCGGCCCTGCGGGAGACAGAGGAGGAGGTGGGTCTGCACCGCAGCCATGTCACCCTCGCCGGTCTGCTGACGCCCTACCGCACCGGCACCGGCTATCTGATCACGCCGGTGGTCGGTTTCGTCGCCCCGGACCTGCCGATGACGCCCAACGCCGCCGAGGTGGCCGAGATCTTCGAGACGCCGTTCGGCTTCCTGATGGACCCGACCAACCACGAGCGTCGGCAGTACGACATGCCCGACGGCCAGAAGCGACATTTCTACGCCATGAGCTGGGAAAACCAGCTGATCTGGGGGGCGACGGCGGGGATGCTGCGCTCTCTCTATGACCGGCTGTACGGCGCCGCTCTCGGCTGACGCCACGGCCCCCCTTTGCACGGGCGGGCGGGCGCCTTAAGCGCATGACTATGGCATCAAATGAAACTATCGGCGTTCGCCCCTGGATGGAGCTGGCCTCGACCCGCGCGGTCATGGACGCGCTTGAGGCGCGCGGCTACGCCGGCTGCGCCCGCTTTGTCGGCGGCGCGATCCGCAACAGCCTGCTGAACCAGCCGGTCGACGATATCGACATCGCCACCACCCTGACCCCCGACCAGGTCACCGAGGCCCTGGAGGCAGCCGGGCTCAAGGCCCTGCCCACCGGCGTCGACCACGGCACGGTGACGGCCATTTCCGCGGGTCGGCCCTATGAGATCACCACCCTGCGCCGGGACGTCACCACTGACGGCCGTCGCGCCGCCGTGGCCTTCACCCAGAACTGGGAGGAGGACGCGGTCCGCCGCGATTTCCGACTGAACGCCCTCTACGCCGACGCCGAGGGGCGCATCTACGACCCGACCGGCGAAGGCGTGGCCGACGCCCGGGCCGGGCGAATCGTCTTTGTCGGCGACGCCATGACCCGGATCCGTGAGGACTATCTGCGCATCCTGCGATTCTTCCGCTTCCAGGCCTGGTACGGCCGGGGCGAGGCGGACCCGACGGCCCTGGCCGCCTGCAAGGCGCTCAAGGGCATGCTGTCGGGCCGGGCCGCCGAGCGGACCCAGAAGGAGCTGCTCAAGCTGCTGGCCGCGCCCGATCCCCGCGCCGCCCTGCGGCTGATGGCCGCGACCAGCGTGCTCTCGGCCGTGCTGCCCCAGGTCAAGGCCCTGACCCGGTTCGAGAACCTGGTGACCATCGAGACCGACCAGCTGTTCGAGCTGGACGCCGAGTTGCGTCTGGCCAGCCTGTTGCCCGACGACGCCAAGGTCGCCCAGGACACCGCCGAGCGCCTGCGGCTGTCCAACAGCCTCAAGGACCGCCTGATCGCCGCCGCCGGCCGCGAGCCGCGCATCGTCTCCTGGATGAGCCCGCGCGAGACCCGCCGAGCGGTCTACCGTCTGGGCGTGCGCACCTTCACCGACCGGGTGCGGCTGGCCTGGGCCGCCTCCGACCGGCCGGCGGCGGGGACCCAGTGGCGGTCGCTGCTGCCGCTGGCCGAAACCTGGACCCCGCCCGCCTTCCCCTTGACCGGGGAGGAGGTCATCGCCGCCGGCGTGCCCAAGGGGCCGCTGGTCGGTCAGGTCATGCGTGAGGTCGAGGACTGGTGGGTCGACCTGGATTTCATCGACGACAAGCTGGCGGCCGTCGAGCGGCTCAAGGCTGTTGTCCAGGGCATGGTCTACTAGGCGGCCCTGACGTCCGACGCAGGGGCGGCCCGAAGGTCATCCGCCAGCCGACGCCATTCGCGGTCGGCCAGGCTGGGCCGCACCACCTCCCGCAGCAACGCCTCGAACACGTCCTGCTGGGCAGCGGTCTTGACCGCCCGCAGCAGGGAAAGCCGCTCGCGGTGGCGCGCCGCCGGGATGATCATCCGCAGCATGCCGGCCCCGACCTCGGGGGTCATGGACAGCACGATCCGCGTGGTCATGGCGACCAGTTCCGCGTCGTCGAAGAGGGCGTGGAGCAGCGGCAGCAGCTCCTCCTCCTCATGGGCCATCTGGATCAGGTCCGCCGCCACGAAGCGCGAAAAGGCCAGGTAGAGAGCTCGCCCCGCCTTGCGAAGTTGCGCGGGCGTCGCCGCTTCCAGCTCGCCGATCAGCCCGAGCAGTTCGGGCAGGTTGGCGAGATGGGCGCGATGCATGTCCTCGATCTCGACGGCGGCGCCGGGGGCGTGGCCGGCCAGGATGGCGTGAACCACCACCTCTTCGTGCCGCATATGCTCGACGCAGAGATCAAGATGTTCGCGCATGTGGTTCAGCAGGCCCCGCAGCGCGCGCGGGTCGTCGAGGTCCGCGGCGCCCAGGCGGATCAGCAGGTTGGCGTGCGCCATCCGCAGGCCCTTGTGGCCCGGACCATAGATGTCAAAGGCGCCCTGCGGCGGCGGTTGGGAGGCGATCATGGCGTGTCGGTCTTCGGATGCCGTCGCAGCCCGGCAGCCGGGAAGGACGCTGTGAATCGGCGCGAATAGGCGCTCAAAGAACAGCGTTCAACATAATTTGCTGTAATGTGGGCTGGCGCCCTAAGGCCATTTCACCATCGGCGGCATCGAACTGAGGATCGATTCGACGTTGCCGCCGGTCTTCAGACCGAAGGTGGTGCCACGGTCGTAGAGCAGGTTGAACTCGACGTAGCGGCCGCGGCGGATCAGCTGTTCTTCACGCTCTTCCGCGGACCAGGGCTGGGTCATGCGGCCGCGGACGATGCGCGGATAGACGTCGAGGAAGGCCTGGCCGACATCCCGGGTGAAGGCGAAGTCGCGGTCCCAGTCGCCGCTGTCGTGGTGGTCATAGAAGATGCCGCCGGTGCCGCGCGGCTCATTGCGGTGCGGCAGGAAGAAATATTCGTCGCACCATTGTTTGTATTTGGCGTGCCAGGCCGGGTCGTGGGCGTCGCAGGCGGCCTTCATGGCGGCGTGGAAGGCGATGGTGTCGGGCGCGTCCTGCCGACGTTGGTCGTCGAGCAGGGGGGTCAGGTCGCCGCCGCCGCCGAACCAGCCCCTGGTCGTGCAGATAAAGCGGGTGTTCATGTGAACGGCCGGCACGCGCGGGTTGGTCATGTGGGCGATCAGGCTGACGCCGGTGGCGAAGAATCGCGGATCCTTGTCGGCGCCGGGCATGCTTCCCGCCATCTCGGGCGTGAAGGTCCCGAACACCATCGAGGTGTGAACCCCGACTTTTTCGAACAGCCGGCCATGCATCATCGACATGACGCCGCCGCCGCCCGCGTCGCGGACCCAGGGCTTGCGCTCGAAACGGCCGGGCGCGCCGGGGTAAAGATCGGCCGGCGCCTCATCCTCAAGGGTTTCAAAGGCGTCCAGAATTCGGTCGCGGAGCGATTCGAACCAGGCGCGGGCGCGGGTTTTACGGTCTTCGAGGACGGCGGAATCTGTCATGGCGCGGCTTTTTACAGCCTCCGGCGGCCGCGTCCATGCGGCGCGGATATCCATATTCCCGACATGGTCGGTTGAAAAAGGACGAGACGCGCACTAATCGAACCTGCGACGGGACTTTGCCGGGGCGGCGACCGATTCAGCAGGAGGCGACTCCTGCGCGCCGCCAGGTACATTCCCGCAAGGACTTGTGAGCCGCGCCCTTTTCAGCGCGGCGTTTTCGAAGGGTGACCACAGGGTGGCCAGTACCGCCGCGGACGCAGCACCGCATCCCGCCGGGGACGATCCGTCCCGGCGCGACTTCATTCACATCGCCGCCATCACCGCCGCCGCCGGCGGCGGGATCGCCGCGGTCTGGCCTTTTGTCGCCCAGATGAACCCGTCTGCCGACACACTGGCCCTGGCCAGCGTCGAATACGACCTGACCAAGGTCGAGGCCGGCCAGCAGGTGACCATCAACTGGCGCGGCAAGCCGCTGTTCATCCGCAACCGCACGGCCGGCCAGATCGCCGCCGCGGTCAAGGATGACAGCGCCTCGATGAAGGACCCGCAGACCGACGAGGCGCGGCACAAGCCCGGCAAGGCCGAATGGCTGGTGCTGATCGGCTCCTGCACCCACCTCGGCTGCGTGCCGACGGTCGGCGGCGGTGAGTACGGCGGCTGGTTCTGCCCGTGCCACGGCTCGGTCTATGACACCTCGGGGCGCATCCGGAAGGGTCCGGCGCCACTGAACCTCGCGGTGCCGGACTACGCCTTCCTTTCCGACACCAAGGTCAAGATCGGCTGATTTGATGAGCGGACATTCGACCTATGAACCCAAGACCGGTTTCGAGCGCTGGCTCGACGTCCGTCTTCCGATCGTGCGCCTGGGCTACGACAGCTTCGTCGACTACCCGACGCCGCGAAACCTGAACTACTGGTGGACCTTCGGCGGCATCCTGTCGCTTTGCCTGGGGGTGCAGATCATCTCCGGCATCGTGCTGGCGATGCACTACACGCCCAGCGCCGGCGCCGCCTTCGCCTCCGTCGAGCACATCATGCGCGATGTGAACTACGGTTGGCTGCTGCGCTACATGCACGCCAACGGGGCGTCGATGTTCTTCATCGCCGTCTATATCCATATGCTGCGCGGCGTTTACTACGGCTCCTACAAGGCCCCGCGCGAGGTGCTGTGGATCCTCGGCTGCGTAATCTATCTGCTGATGATGGCCACGGCCTTCATGGGCTACGTCCTTCCCTGGGGCCAGATGAGCTTCTGGGGGGCGACGGTGATCACCAACCTGTTCAGCGCCCTGCCCGTCGTCGGTCAGGCGATCACCACCTGGCTGTGGGGCGGCTTCGCCGTCGACAGCGCCACGCTCAACCGCTTCTTCTCGCTGCACTATCTGCTGCCGTTCATGATCGCCGGCGTCGTCGTGCTGCACGTCTGGGCGCTGCATGTGGTCGGCCAGAACAACCCGACCGGCATCGACCCCAAGTCCAAGGCCGACACCCTGCCGTTCACCCCCTATGCGACGGTCAAGGACGGCTTTGCGATGAGCCTGTTCCTGATCCTGTTCGCGGTGTTCATCTTCTTCATGCCCAACGCCATGGGCCATCCGGACAACTACATCCCGGCCAACCCGATGGTGACGCCGCCGCACATCGTGCCCGAATGGTACTTCCTGCCCTTCTACGCGATCCTGCGGGCCATCCCTGACAAGCTGATGGGCGTGCTGGCCATGTTCGGCGCCATCGCCTGTATCTTCGCCCTGCCGTGGCTGGATACGTCGAAGGTCAAGTCGATGCGCTACCGGCCGCAGGCCAAGCTCTACTTCTTCATCTTCCTGGTCGCCTGCGTGGTGCTCGGCTTCTGCGGCGCACGCCTGCCGGACGACCAGGTGATCCCCGGTCTGAAGACCCTGTCGGTGATGGACTCCGATCTCAACAGCTTCGTCTGGCTGTCGCGCATCTCCACCGCCTACTACTTCGGCTACTTCCTGCTGGTGATGCCGCTGCTCGGCCTGTTCGAGAAGCCGTTGCCGACGCCTGAAACCATATCCTCGCCGGTTCTCGGCGGCGACAAGAAGGACTGAGCCCCAATGCTGCGCAAAGTCACTCTGTTCGCCGTCGCCCTGGCGCTGGTCGCCGGCCCGGCGCTGGCCTCCGGCAAGGTCCGGGAGCCGCATCCGGTCGCCTTCAGCTTCGAAGGGCCGTTCGGTCGCTTCGATCAGGCCCAGCTGCAACGCGGATACAAGGTCTATCGGGAGGTCTGTGCGTCCTGCCACAGCATGAATCTGGTGGCCTTCCGGAACCTGGGCGACAAGGGCGGGCCCTTCTTTGACCCCAAATACCCCAACCCCAACGACAACCCCGTTGTGAAGGCCCTCGCCGCCGACTCGCAGATCCGCGACATCGACGGCGAGACCGGCGACGCCATCCAGCGTCCGGGCATTCCCGCTGACAATTTCCCGGCGCCGTTCCCCAACGACCCGGCCTCCCGCGCCAGCAATGGCGGCGTCCTGCCGCCCGACCTGTCGATGATGGCCAAGGCCCGCGAGGGCGGACCCGAGTACATCGCCTCGCTGCTGACCGGCTTCGTGACGCCGCCCGCCGGTCTGACCGTCGGCCCGGGGCAGCACTACAATCCCTGGTTCCCGGGCGACGTCTCGTCGGCCTGGTCCGGCGATCACGCCCATGTCCCCGAGGGCGGCTTCATCGCCATGGCGCCGCCCCTGGCGCCCGACAAGGTCGAGTTCGACGACGGCACCAAGTCCACCGTTCGCCAGCAGGCGCAGGACGTCGCGGCCTTCCTGATGTGGACGGCCGAGCCGAAGATGGAGGAGCGCAAACAGATGGGCTTCTCGGTGCTGATCTTCCTGGTCCTGTTCTCCGGCCTGCTCTACGCGAGCTACCGCCGGGTGTGGCGCAACGAGAGCCACTAGGCTTTCAGCCACCGACAGAATTGAAAGCCCGGGTGAAAGCCCGGGCTTTTTTCTGTCCGGAAGGCGTGGCGACGGCCGCGCGCCGTGGACATCCCGCCCGATCTGTTGGAGGTCTGGCCCCAGGCTGAGGGAGCGATGGCATGACGGGTTGGACTCTGGGGATCATTGGCGGCTCGGGCCTCTATGACATCGAGGGCCTCGAAGACCGCGAGACGCTGCGGCCGGCCAGCCCGTTCGGCGAGCCGTCGGGGGATCTGACCACGGGCCGCATCGGGAGCACCCGTCTGGTCTTTCTGCCGCGTCACGGCGTCGGGCACCGCATCCCGCCCAGCGATCTCAACAGCCGGGCCAACATCGACGTACTCAAGCGCGCGGGCTGCACCGACGTGTTGTCCTTGTCGGCGGTGGGGTCGCTGCGCGAGGCGCTGGCGCCGGGGACCTTCGTCGTCGTCGATCAGTATATCGACCGCACCGTCGCGAGGGCCTCGAGCTTCTTCGGCACAGGGCTGGCGGCTCATGTCTCGATGGCGGACCCGGTCTGTCCGCGTCTGGCGGCGCTGGCCGCCGAGGCGGGGCGGGCGGCCGGGGCGCCGGTGGTCGAGGGCGGGACCTATCTGGCCATGGAAGGCCCGCAGTTCTCCAGTCGCGCGGAGAGCCACCTGTACCGGTCGTGGGGCTGTGACGTGATCGGCATGACCAACATGCCCGAGGCGAAACTGGCCCGGGAGGCGGAGCTGCCCTACGCCTCGGTCGGCATGGTCACCGACTATGACTGCTGGCGCGTCGGGGAGGCCCCGGTCGAGGTCGAGCACATCCTGGCGACCATGGCGGCCAACACCAGCCGCGCCCGGATTCTGGTGCGGGAGCTGGCCCTGGCTCTGCCGGCCGACCGCCCGGCCTCGCCGATCGACACCTGCCTCGACTTCGCGATCATCACCGCACCCGAGGCCAGGGACCCGGCCTTGATGGCCCGGCTCGACGCCGTGGCGGGCAGGGCGCTGCGAGGCTGAGACGGCGGCATAATTGACTCAGAACACTTTGTAATACAAAGTTAGGCTCTGTCTGAAAGGAGCCAACCATGCGACGTCTCTTTGTCACCGCTCTTGCAGCCCTGTCTCTCGGGTGCGCCGCGCCGGCACTCGCCCAGGCGCCGGCCGATCCCGCCGTGCTTCTCGCCGCCCAGAAGGCGGCCATGGCGCCGCTGGCGGCCATGGACGGCGTCTGGCGGGGTCCGGCCTGGACCGTTGACCAGACCGGGACCAAACGCCTGCTCACCCAGACCGAACGCATCGGCTCGTTTCTCGGCGGCACGGTGAAGGTCATCGAAGGGCGCGGCTACAACGCCGACGGCTCTGTCGGGTTCAACGCCCTGGGCGTGATTTCTCATGACCCCGCGGCGAAGACCTGGAGCATGCGGTCCTGGGCCATGGGCCGCAGTGGCGACTTTCCCCTGGAGCCGACGGCGGACGGCTATGTCTGGAGCATTCCGGCCGGCCCGGGCGCGGTCGTTCGCTACACGGCCGTGATCAAGAACGGCGCCTGGCGCGAGATCGGCGAATATGTCGCCGGGGATCAGCCGCCCCGCCAGATCTTCGAGATGAACCTCACGCGGATCGGCGACACCGACTGGCCGAACGGCGGGGCCGTGCCGATGCAGTAGGGGGCGGGCCCTAGACTTCTCCCCGCCCGCCGCCGCTGCGGTGGAAATGCTGCAATGTCCGCAGCATGGCCAGTCTGGCGCTGTCCTCGTGATAGTTGCTGGGCGCTACGAAGGCGTGGCCGGCGTCATAATGCCAGCTCGGCAGGTCCGGATGGGCCGCCTCGATGGCCGCGACGGCGGCGGGAGGAATGGTCTCGTCCTTCCGCCCGAAATGCAGGACGGTCGGGCAGCGCGGCGTCTCGGCGACGTGATTGACGATGTGGCCCCCGTAGAAACAGGCGACCGCCGCCAGGCCGTCGCAGCGGGCGGCGGCATGCCAGGCGGTGCTGCCGCCGAAACAGAAGCCGAGCAGATAGACCGGCGGCTCGAGAGCGTCGATGGCGGCCTGGACGATGTCCAGACAGGCGTCGCCCCAGCCTGCGGCCAGGCCCAGGGCCAGGCGGTCGTCGAGGATCGGGAAGTTGGTGTTGAGTTCGGGGAAGGCGTCCTCGCCGTCCAGCAGGCTCGGGGCGATGACGTCATAGCCCTGGTCGGCCAGGCCGTCGCAGAAGTCGCGGATGTGCGGCGTCACACCCCAGATCGCGTGCAGCACCACCAGCCCGCCGCGGCGGGCGTCGCCGGGGGCCGCGCGCCAGGCGGCGAACGGCTTGCCGGCTGCGGTCGTGAGGGTGATCCGCTCGCCCATGCTCAACCGGCCCCGTTGGCCTCGAACAGCGCCACGGTGCGCTGACGGGCCAGTTCGGCGTCGGCCGGGTCGGAGTCGGGTCGGCCGTCGTTGTTGAAGCCGTGGCCGGAGGCCTCGTAGATCCAGACGGGGACCTCGGGATGGGCGGCCTGGACCTTGGCCTTCACGTCGTCGCAGGGGATGTGGCTGTCCTTGTGCCCCAGATGCAGCTCCACGGGGCAGGCGAGGGGCAGGGCGGCCATCCCGGCCACCTGACCGCCGTAGTAGCTGGAGCCGGCTGACAGGCCCGTGCAGCGCGACGCCGCCAGCCAGACCATGGTCCCGCCGTAGCAGTAGCCGACGATGAACACGGGGCCGCGGGGCTTGAGAAAGTCGATACAGGCCTGGATGTCGCTCATGGCGTTGTCGGGGCCGTTGGCCATCGCCAGTTTGACCGCGCCCTGGAACTCGGTGGGGTCGTCGTGCCGGGCCGTGAAACCCGGTTGCTGGCGATCATACATCGACGGCGCCAGCACCTCGTAGCCGCGGGCCGCCCAGCGGGCGACGTCGGCCTGGACGTATTGATCGAGACCGAAAATCTCCTGGATGACGATGACCCCGCCCTTGCGCGCGCCGTCGGGCGTGGCGTGGAGGGCGGCGAAGGCGAAGCCGTCATGGCCCGATGTCAGGGTGAGGGTGTCGGTCATGGCGCAGCCTTTTCGCGGGGATCCCGGACTCGTCTCTGCCCGCCGCCCCCGGCGTTGACAAGCTGTCGTGCTTTTACATAATGACCATTATGCCAAAACAGGTCGATCACGACTTTCGCCGGCGGTCGATCGCCAGCGCCGCTATCCGGGTCATCGACGCGGTCGGGCTCGACGCCGCGCGTCTGACCGATGTCGCCCGCGAAGGCGAGGTCACCACCGGCGCGGTCACCCACTACTTCGCCAGCAAGGACGCGGTCATCGAGGCGGCCCTGGCCGAGGTCGTGCGCCGGATTCTCGACGGGCAGGCGGCCGTCGACGACAATGTTCTGGCGGCCGATGACCTGATCGGCGCGCTGTCGAGCTTCCTGCCCGTGGACGAGGAGGCGCGCCGGGACTGGCGGGTCTGGTTCGCCTTCTGGGGCCGGGCCATCGTCAATGAACGGCTGCGCGCGCTGCATCGCGACTATTACGCCGAGATCTCCCGGCGTCTGACCCGGACCCTAACCATTCTGCAGGACGCCGGTCGCCTGCCGCCCGGCGCGACGGCGGCCGACGTCGCCGACGCCGTCATCGCCGTCATCGACGGGCTTGGCGTCCGGGCCACCTTCGAGCCCGACCTCTGGCCGCCGGCCCGCCAGGTCCGCGTGCTTCACCTGCTGCTCATCCCGATTCTGTCGAACCCCGGAGGCGGCGAGACCGCCCGTTAGGAGACGATCCATGCCCAAGCTGGTCACACTGCCCGCCACCGCCCCGCGCGACGAGATCCTGGCCGTCATTGAACGCGACGGCGCGGTCATCCTGAGCGACGTCTTGTCCAAGAAGCAGGTCGACCGGCTGACGGCCGAGATCATGCCCTGGGTCGAGGCGACGCCGACGGGCACCGACGGATTCACCGGCGACCGGACGACCCGCACCGGCGCGCTGGTCGCCCGCTCGCCGACCTGCCGCGAGCTGATCATGGATCCCACCATCAACGCCCTTTGCGAACGGTTCCTCAAGCCCAGCTGCGAGCGCTACCAGCTGCATCTGGGTCAGGTGATCCGCATCATGCCCGGCCAGACCGCGCAGCCGATCCACCGCGACCGCTGGGCCTGGGGCACGCATCTGAAGGGTGTCGAGCCACAGTTGAACACCATCTGGGCCCTGACCGAGTTCAAGCGGGAAAACGGCGCCACCCAGGTGATTCCGGGTTCAATCGACTGGCCAGACGACCGCCGCCCCACCGAAGAGGAGATCACCTGGGCCGAGATGCCGCGCGGCTCGGTGCTGATCTACACCGGCACGGTGTTCCATGGTGGCGGCGCCAATGTCTCCGACGGCGACCGGCTGGGGCTGAACATCACCTACAGCCTGGGCTGGCTGCGGCAGGAGGAGAACCAGTACCTGTCCTGCCCGCCTGATATCGCACGCACCCTCGATCCGGCGTTGCAGAAGCTGATCGGCTACGACATCGGGGCCTATGCGCTGGGCTACTACACTCCGCCGCTTCCGCCCGGGGAGGGGCCTGAGGCGGTTTCACCGATGTTCGCCCTGACCGGTGACGAGACCGGCGGAACACTGGGTTCGGCCGAACTGCTGGCCGAGATCACCGCGAAGACCTCGGCGGCCTGAGGCGCGGTCAGACGGCCGGCGCCACCGCGCTCATCACCGGCCCGATCTCGTCATGCAGGGCCAGGTCGGCGTAGCGGTCCATCTCTGTGGGCTCGCGGTTGACGATGGCCAGGGCCGCGCCGTTGCGCCTGGCCAGCAGGGGGAAGTCGGCGGCCGGGAAGACCACCAGCGACGAGCCCAGCACCAGGAACAGGTCGCAGGCCAGGGTCTCGTCCTGGGCCCGGGCCATGGGTTCGTGCGGCATCGGCTGACCAAAGGAAATGGTCGCCGTCTTGACCAGCCCGCCGCAGGTCCGACAGACGGGGATTTCGCCCCGCTCGACGAAAGCCGGCTTCAGATGATGCAGCTCGTGCCGTTCGGCGCAGGTCAGGCAGGTCGCATAGCTGGCGTTGCCATGCAGTTCGATGATCCGGGCGTCGGCGACGCCGCTGTCCTGATGCAGGTTGTCGACGTTCTGGGTGATGATGCTGGAGGCCTTGCCCGAGGCCACCAGCCGGGCCACCGCCTCGTGGCCGGCGTTGGGCGCGCGGCCGGTCCAGCCGGCGGTTCCGTTGAACACGCGCGTCCAGGCCTCGCGCCGGCGTTCCTCGCTGGCCACGAAATCCTGGAACATTATGGGCTTCATCTTCGACCAGACGCCGCCGGGGCTGCGAAAGTCGGGAATGCCGGACTCGGTGGAAATGCCGGCGCCGGTGAAAATCACCACCCGGCGGGCGTCGTCGATCAGGCGGGCGAGACGGTCAATCATGGGGTCAGTCTAGACCAGCGGGGCGGGGTTCGTCATTTCACGTCGAGGAGCCGGCGCAGACCCAAACGGCGGCCCGGAGGACTCTCGTCGTCCGGGCCGCCGCATTATTTGTCTTCGGCAGGCGGGTCAGTGATCCCCGCCGCGGTCGGCCCGCCTAGCGGCGGCGACCGTAGTTGGACTGGTTGTACGACGCGCCCTGGCCGTACTGGCTCTGGTAGTAGCTCCGGTCCTGGCGACGGTCGTAGGCGCGCCACTGGCCGCGCTGATCGTAGAAGCCGTCGTTGTAGTAGTAGGCCTGGCCGTAGGTCCGGTACTGGTCCCGGCCATCGTAGAAGCCGTACTGCTGGCAGACGTCCGACTGTTTGGCCTGGGAGCGGCCGACCTGGGCGCCGAGGAGAGCGCCGGCGATGGCGCCGAACGCGGCGCCTTCGGTGCGGGCGCCGTTGCCGCTGATGTTCGATCCAAGGGCCGCGCCGGCGATGGCGCCGATGGCCGCGCCGGACTTCTGGCCCTGACGCTTCTTCACCTGGCACTGGCTCAGGTACTGGCTGTCGGCATAGCCGCTGCCATAGCCGGCGTTGTTGTAGCCGTTGTAGCCGACGCCGCTGTACTGGGCGCCGCCGTAGCCGCCGCCATTGTAGCCGCCGCCATTGTAGCTGCCGCCGCCGTAGCCGCCGCCGCCGCCATTGTAGCCGTTGTTATAGCCGTTGTTGTTCGAGCCACCGTAGTAGCCGCCGCCGCCGTAGGGCTGGGCGGACACGGCCGCGGGGGCGGCCAGAACGCCGGCGGCCAGGGTGAGGGCGAGAATTTTGGCGCTTGAGCGATGCATGACCTAGCTCCTGTGAATTCGTTGAGCGGTCCGGGAGGATCCGCGTTTGTGATCCCCTTATGAACCCGCCCGCCTGAACCCGATTTGAACTGGCCCGGTCAGCTCCCGTTCATGTGGCGTCGGCCGGCGCTCAGGGTGCGTAGCTGGAGCGGGCCTTCACGCCCCAGTGGCCGTTCTCGCGGGTGATCACATAGAGCGAGTCAAAGCCGCCGATGACGCTGCCGTCGGCGCGGTAGCGGCTGAAGCGGGTGTCGAGGTGAACCTTGTCCTGCCCGGCGTGGATCACTGTCCGGCGTTCCCAGGCAGAGTGGTCCCAGTCGCTCAGCGCGCCTTGATCGAACATGCCCGACTTGTGGTCGCCGGCCTCGATGATTGTCATCGTGTTGGACGCCAGCCGCACGCTGGGAAAGTTGAAGGTCTCTTCCCAGGCCGGCAGGTCGCGGGCGTTGAACGCCGTCATGAAGGCGTCGAGAACGGCCTGGGCGGCGGCGATGGCGTCGGCGTGATCGGTCATGGCCGGAGCATATTACGTCAATCCCTCCGCCGTCATGGCCCGAACACGCCGGGCCATGACCATGCGAGGATGGATCAGACGTTGAACCGGAAGTGCATCACGTCGCCGTCCTTGACGACGTACTCCTTGCCTTCGGCGCGCATCTTGCCGGCGTCTTTGGCGGCCTGTTCGCCGTTCAGGCGGACAAAGTCGTCATAGGCGATGGTCTCGGCGCGAATGAAGCCCTTCTCGAAGTCGTTGTGGATGACGCCGGCAGCCTGGGGCGCGGTCATGCCGATCTCGATGGTCCAGGCGCGGGCTTCCTTGGGACCGACCGTGAAATAGCTCTGCAGACCGAGCAGGGCGTAGGCCTCGCGGATCAGGCGGTTGAGGCCCGGTTCGGTCAGACCCAGGGTTTCGAGGAACTCGTTGCGCTCGGCCGGATCGAGCAGGGCGATCTCGCTCTCGATCTGGGCGGAGATGACCACCGACTTGGCGTTGTCGGCCTTGGCCCGCTCGGCGACCTGGTCGGAGAAGGCGTTGCCCTTGTCGGCCGAACCCTCGTCGACGTTGCAGACATAGAGGGCCGGCAGGGCGGTCAGCAGCTGCAGCATGTGCCAGGCCCGTTCGTCGTCGGGGCTGATCTTGGCGGCCCGGGCCGGGCGGCCGGCGCTCAGCTGTTCCAGCGCGATCCTGATCAGCCGCAGGGTGTTGGCCGCCTCCTTGTCGCCGCCGGACTTGGCCTTCTTTTCGACGTTGGGCAGGCGCTTCTCGAGGCTTTCGAGGTCGGCCAGCATCAGTTCGGTCTCGATGATGTCGAGGTCCGACAGCGGGTCGATGCGGCCTTCGACATGGGTGATGTCGCTGTCTTCGAAACAGCGGGCGACGAAGGCCACCGCGTCACAGTCGCGGATGTTGGCCAGGAACTGGTTGCCCAGACCCTCGCCCTTGCTGGCGCCGCGGACCAGGCCGGCGATATCGACGAAGTTGATCCGCGAGGGGATGATTTCCTTGCTGCCCACGATGCCCGCGAGCACCTCGAGCCGCGGCTCGGGCACGGCCACGTCGCCGGTGTTCGGCTCGATGGTGCAGAACGGGTAGTTGGCCGCCTGGGCCGACGCCGTCTGGGTCAGGGCGTTGAACAGGGTCGACTTGCCTACGTTGGGCAGGCCGACGATCGCGACTTTAAGGGCCATGGGGTCTTTTTATGCTGTCAGTACCGGGAGGCGCGACCTAGCACGTCCTCGGGCGTATGGCGAAAAGGATTGATCGCCTGGACCGTCCCATAGCGCTGACCATCGTTGAGGTCCTCGCTCAGAAAGCCATCGCAGCCGGCGGCATTGGCCGAGGCCAGGAGAAGCGCGTCCCAGATCCTGACGGCGTACCGGTCCTGGAGCGCCCAGGCCGCCAGGACGGTGTCGAAGTCGAGCGGCGCGGTCACCCACTGGTCAAACCGGGCCAGGACGGCGCGGACCCCGTCAGTGACGGGGTCGAGCCGGTGCTTGAGGGTCAGGACGGCATAGGCCTCATTGATGACCTGAGGGCTCATCGTCATCTGCCCTGAAAGTCCCAGGCGGCTCAGCCACGCCTGGGCCGCGCGCCGCTTCTCCGGGGTCCGCCGATCCAGGCTGTAGATGACCACGTTCGAGTCCACGAAGACGGTCGTCATAGATATGCCCCCTGTCGGACGGTCTCGCCCCGAGGTCCCAGCCCGGATGGTCGAGCAGGGCCTGCACCGCCTCCCGTCCGGCGTCTCGGCGCGCCATTGCGCCTTCGGCCTCGGTTTTCTGCCGCGCCAGTTCATCGCCCAGCCAACGCGACACGCTCTGGCCGGCCCTGGCGGCCTCGACCCGCACCCAGGTCAGGGTGGCTTCGTCCATGCTGATGGTCACGTTTTTCACCACACGAAATTCGTGACTCACGAACTTCGTGTCAAGGTCAGTCCTCGCGCGCGGCCTTGCGCGGGTCGGACTTGGTCGCGGGGGCCAGGCGAAGGACCTCGGCCTGGTAGCGCTCGTCGTCGCCGGCCGCGGCGAAGGGCAGGGCGTCGGCGACCGCCTCCAGCAGCGGGTCGAGCCAGACCTTGTCGACCTTGTGGAAATCGCTGAGCACATGGCCATGGACCAGGGCCTTGTCGCCCGGATGGCCGGTGCCGATGCGGGCGCGGCGGAAGGCGTCGCCGATCTGGGCGGTGGTCGAGCGCACGCCGTTGTTGCCGGCCGCGCCGCCGCCCAGCTTCATGCGGAAGCGGCCCGGGGCCAGGTCGATCTCGTCATAGAAGACGATCACGTCGGCGGGCGTGCGCTTGTAGAAGCGCATGGCCTCGCCGATCGCGCGGCCGGTTTCGTTGTAATAGGTCTGGGGCTTGAGCAGCAGGGCTTTGACCGGACCGTCGGCCGTATCGATCTGGCCCTCGGCCGCGAGGCTCTGAAACCGCGACCGCCAGGGCGAAAAGCCCCAGCGGCGCGCAATGGTCTCGACGGCCATGAAGCCGACGTTGTGACGGTTTTTCTCGAACTTCGGCCCGGGATTTCCCAGTCCGGCGAGGATCAGCATGGCGACCCTCGCTGGGGACTAGTCTTCCGACTCGGCTTCGGCTTCGGCTTCGACCGTGTCGCCTTCGGCGGCGTCGGAGGCGGCGTCGGCGGCTTCCGACATGGCGGCCGAGGAGACCTTCAGGGTGGCCAGCACGAAGTCACGGTCGGCGATCGACGGTGTGACGCCCTTGGGCAGCTCGATCTCGCCGATGCGGATGGTGTCGCCCATCTGGCGGCCGGTCAGATCGACGACGATCTCTTCCGGGATGGCGTCGGCCGGGCAGCTGAGTTCGACGTCGTGGCGAACCACTTCCAGCGAACCGCCCTGTTTGAGGGCCGGGCAATCGTCCTGGTTCTTGAAGTGAACCGGCACGGCGATGCGGATGGTCGAGCCCTTTTCGACGCGCAGCAGGTCGAAGTGGACCGGCTCGTCGGTGACGGGGTGGAACTGGATGTCCTTGGCGATGACCGGCTGGCTCTCGTCGCCGTACTTCAGGGTCACCAGGTGACCGAGCAGCTTGCCGGTGTAGAGCGACTTGCGGAACTCGTTCCACTTCACCGAGATCGCGACGGGGGCGCCGGCGCCGCCGTAGAGGATCCCGGGCACCATGCCGGCGCGGCGGGATTCACGAGCGCCGCCTGTACCGGTGCGGTCACGGATTTCGACGTTGAGGACGATCTCGGCCATGGTCTTCAGGTTCTCAAAACGATGTCGCCGCGGCAGAAGAACTCCGCGCGGCGACGGTCGGTGAATTCAGGGTGGCGCTCGATACACGCTTTCCATCGGCCGCGCAACGCCAGCCGTGGAGAGTCTTAGCGGCGAACGGCCGGCTTTTTCGCCGTGGGCGTGGAGGCGACGGTCTTCTTGGCGACAGCCGGGGGCTCGGGCTCAGGTTCCGCCGGCATTTCAGCGCCCGTCCATTTCACCATACAGGCGCCCGTGTCGATCAGGATGTGCTGGCCAAGACAGAAGACGTCCTCGTAGTGCGGCTTGGAGACGGCCAGGCACTGGTAGAGGTTCAGCTTCGCCATGCTCAGGCAGTAGGCGGCGTTGGGCTCGGCCGACAGGGTGGTCAGGGTGGCGAGATTGGAGTCGCCTCCCTCGCCCAGGGCGGCCAGGGCGGCCAGCGTCAGGCCGCGGACCACGATCGGCGACCAGGGCGGCGGCGCCGACCCGGCGGTCAGGCCCAGCGGCGCGCCGGCTTCGCCGCCGAAACTGGCCTGCCGCAGCATGGCCACGTCGGCCGCATCGCCGAACATGGGCGTCGTCGACAGGGTTTTGGCGCCGGCCAGACGACCGTCGCGGTCGGGCACGGAGGCCTTGGACCAGCTGCTGCGCTGAACCGCATAAGCGGCCTGCTTGACCGCGCGGCCGTTGATCACCAGGCGGGCGCCTTCGCCGCCAAGGGTCGTCAGGATCAGGCCGGCGGCGCTTTCCGCGCCGGGCTGGACGGTGGCCATGTTGGGATTGGAAATCAGCTGGTCGCGCAGGGCGATGCGCGCGGCGGGGTCGGCGGCGACCTTGCGAAGATTGGCCACGAAAGCCGGATCCTGCAGGGCGACGATGGCGGCGTAGGCCACGGCGCCACGCAGGAACTGTTTGGGCTCATAGGCCGCGGCGGTGCGCAGCGACGTCTGGATGTCTTCGCCGTTCTTGAAGTCTGGCGAGATGGCGTTGGCGCGGGTCATGTAGCCGCGCCAGGCGCTGGCTTCGTCGATCAGGCTGGGGGCCAGGGTGATCGGCGGCGGCGCGGCGGGCGCGCGCGGGGCGGGCGGCGGCACAGGCGTGCTGCAGGCCGCCAGGGCGGCGCTCAGCGCGATCGCGGCCATCGCCGACGCTACCCGTGAAGGATGGAAAACTTTCATGATCGCAGCTTCCCCGTCTCGGCCCAACAAAGTCAATACAACCCGCCTGAGGGGCGAGAATGTGACGCGTCCCCGTTAAGCCCTGATTTACGACCCGGTGAGCCCGCCGAGTCTAGTCGAACAGTTTCGACACCGACTCTTCATTGGCGATGCGGCGGATGGCTTCGCCGATCAGAGGGGCGCAGGACACGGCCCGGATTTTCTTGCAGGCCAGGTCGTTGTCGGTCAGCTCGATGGAATCGGTGACGACCAGTTCCTTGAGCACCGAATTGGTGATCCGCTCGGCCGCGCCGCCCGACAGAACGCCGTGGGTGACATAGGCCGAAACCTCGGTCGCGCCGTGTTCGCTGAGCGCCTTGGCGGCGTTGCACAGGGTGCCGGCGGAATCGACGATATCGTCGAACAGGATGCAGCGCCGGCCCTCGACGTCGCCGATGATGTTCATCACTTCGCTCTCGCCGGGCGCCGAGCGGCGCTTGTCGACAATGGCCAGGTCGGCGTCGATGCGTTTGGCCAGGGCCCGGGCGCGGACCACGCCGCCGACGTCGGGCGAGACGATCAGCAGATCCTCGGTCTTGCCGTAGCGGGCGCGAATGTCGTTGGCCAGCAGCGGCACCGGCAGCAGGTTGTCGGTGGGAATGTCGAAGAAGCCCTGAATCTGGCCGGCGTGCAGATCCATGGTCAGCACCCGGTCGGCGCCGGCGCGGGTGATGATGTTGGCCACCAGCTTGGCCGAGATCGGGGTGCGGCCGCCGGTCTTGCGGTCCTGCCGGGCGTAGCCGAAATAGGGCACCACCGCCGTGATCCGCCGGGCCGAGGCGCGTTTGAGCGCGTCGATGCAGATCAGCAGCTCCATCAGATTGTCGTTGGCCGGGTAGCTGGTCGACTGGATGACGAAGACATCCTCGCCGCGGACGTTTTCGTCGATGGTCACGAAGACCTCGTTGTCGGCGAACCGCCGCACCTGCGCCCGGGTCAGGGGCACATCGAGATATCCCGCGATCGCGGTCGCGAGCGTGCGGTTGGAGTTGCCAGCGAGCAGCTTCATCGGACGTCTCTTCGGTCAGCGGATGGTGCGGGGCTTCTAACAGGGGAGGCCGCCGGGGCAAGGCCGATTCGGCCCGCGAGGGCTGTAAATGTCCCGGAACGCCGGTCTGGCGGGGCGGGTGATCGGGGGCGACGGGCCGACGATGGCGCCGGCCTGGGATGGCGTTTCCGGCGTCCCGCGGCCTTGCTAAATACAATTAAAACGAGTAAAGATACGAGCAGCAATATTTACATGTAGCGGTCGAATTGATCCGTATAACGTTATGCGTTATAGGGGGCGGACGTGATCCGGAGTTTTGCTGATCATGAAACGGAGCGAGTCTGGCTGGGCGGCAGGTCCCGTCGGTTGCCGCAATCGATCCAGGCGTCGGCGATACGCCGGTTGCGCGCCCTCGACGCGGCAAGGCGACTGGATGATCTGCGCGCGCCGCCAGGCAATCAACTGGAGGCTCTGAAGCATGACAGGCGGGGTCAACATTCGGTCCGGATCAATCAGCAATGGCGGATCTGTTTCCGCTGGCGGGATGGACACTGCGAAGATGTTGAAATCTGCGACTACCACTGACATCGCCCCTGCGGACTGGCTGCCCAATCCGACGCCTGGCGAGATCCTGCTCGAAGACTTCCTCAAGCCCCTGAACATGAGCCAGAACGCCATGGCCCGGCTAATTGGCGTGCCGCCCCGGCGGATCAACGAGATCGTGCTGGGCAAACGCGCCGTGACCGCCGACACCGACCTGCGCCTGACCCGCTACTGGGGCCTGAGCGAGGGCTTCTTCCTGCGCCTGCAAAACAGCCACGACCTGATGGCGGCGCGGCGGAAGCTGGGGCCGGAGCTGGAGAAGATCATCCCGCGGGCGGCGTAGGGGCGCATGACCCATCGCCACTCCTAAATTCCGCTCATCCCAGCGAGCGCGGATGAGCGGGGTAGGGGGTGTGCTGGCAGTGTTTCTGACGTTTCCCCTAAGCCACCTTCACCCGGGCCGCGCTCTCCGGCAAATCCTCTCCGAACGCCCGCTGGTAGAACTCCGCGACCGTCGGCCGCTCGAGTTCGTCGCATTTGTTCAGGAAGGTCATGCGGAAAGCCAAAGCCAGGTCGCCGCTGAAGATCTCGGCGTTCTGGGCCCAGGTGATCACCGTGCGCGGGCTCATGACCGTGGAGATGTCGCCGTTCATGAAGGCGTTGCGGGTCATGTCGGCGACGCGGACCATGGCCGCCAGGGTGCGGCGGCCTTCGGCCGTGGCGTATTTCGGGTTCTTGGACAGCACGATCTCGGCCTCGGCGTCATGGTCGAGGTAGTTGAGCGTGGTGACGATCGACCAGCGGTCCATCTGGCCCTGATTGATCTGCTGGGTGCCGTGATAGAGGCCGGTGGTGTCGCCCAGACCGATGGTGTTGGTCGTTGAGAACAGGCGGAAATAGGGATTGGCGCGGATCACCCGGTTCTGGTCGAGCAGGGTCAGCTTGCCGCCCGCCTCCAGCACCCGCTGGATGACGAACATCACGTCGGGCCGGCCGGCGTCGTACTCGTCGAACACCAGGGCCATCGGCCGCTGCAGGCACCACGGAAGAATGCCTTCGCGGAATTCGGTGATCTGTTTGCCGTCTTTCAGGACGATGGCGTCCTTGCCGACGAGGTCGATGCGGCTGACGTGGCTGTCGAGGTTGACCCGCACCATCGGCCAGTTGAGCCGGGCGCAGACCTGCTCGATGTGCGTCGACTTGCCGGTGCCGTGATAGCCCTGGATCATCACCCGGCGGTCGAAGGCCAGGCCCGCGACGATGGCCAGGGTGGTCATCGGGTCGAAGCGGTACGACTCGTCGATGTCCGGAACATGAGAATCGCGCTGGCTGAAGGCCGGCACCATCATGTCGGAATCAACGCCGAAGACGTCGCGGATGGAGACCTGCTTGTCCGGAACAAGAGACAGCAACGGGTCGGCGGTGGTGGTGTCGGAAATGTCAGCCATGATGGTCAGATCGATTAGCGCCTAAACGGCGTTCAGCAAACAGGCGTTCGAGGAAATAGTTGGAGCTCATGGCATGATCAGTCGGCGACGCCTGGGGCAGGCCCTCGATTTCGCGCGGCGGGAGGCGGCTTTCGTGGCCGCGTTTCTGATCGTGGTGATCGCGACCGCCGGCTTTCTCAATATCGCCGGCGAGGTCAGCGAGGGCGAGACCCGCGGCATCGACCGGGCCATCCTGATGAGTCTGAGGGCGCACCATGACCCCGCCACGCCGCTGGGGCCGCACTGGCTGACCACGGCGGCCATGGACGTCACCGCCCTGGGATCGGTGACGGTGCTGTCGTTGCTGGTCCTGTTCGTGGCCGGGCTGTTCGCCGCCCTGCGGCGCTGGCGCGAGGCGGCGGTGCTGCTGCTGGCCTCGGGCGGCGGCGTGGCCATCAGCCAGGGTCTCAAGCTGGTGTTTGGCCGGGACCGTCCGGAACCGGCCCTGCGGCTGGTCGAGGCGATCAACGCCAGCTTTCCCAGCGGCCACGCCATGCTGTCGGCGGTCGTTTATCTGACCCTGGGGGCGCTGGTGGCGCGGTTCGCGGCATCGCGGCGGGTGAAGGTGTTCGCGTTCGCCGGCGCGGCGGTCATCGCGGTGCTGGTGGGTCTCAGCCGGGTCTATCTGGGCGTCCACTGGCCGTCGGACGTGCTGGCCGGCTGGGTGCTGGGCGGCGGCTGGGCCCTGACCTGGTGGATGGCCGTGCAGGCGGCGGACCGGGTCTGGCCGATGGGCGATTCCCAACGGTCATCCCGGCCGTAGCCCGCGCCGGGTCAGGCTCCGGGGACGAGCAACAGGGCCGATGTCTAGGCCAGGCCCGCCTTCTTGAGCGTCTTCCAGGCCTTGAGCACCCGCTGCAGCTTGTGTTCGGCGCTGCGGTCGCCGCCGTTGGAGTCGGGGTGGCAGCGTTTGACCAGCTCGGTGTAGCGGATGCGGATCTCGGCCGCCTTGGCGGTGTGGGGCAGGTCGAGGTCGGCCATGGCGTTGCGTTCGAGCTTGCCCAGCTGACGATCGCCGGCCTCCTCGGGCGGGGCGTCGATGCCGGAGCGATCAGCGCGGCCGAAGCCGAACAGGCTGAAGGGATCATTCCAGCCCATCGGTCCCTTGGCCTGGGCGGCGGCTTCCCGCGACCGATTCGAGGCCTTGAAGCTCCAGGTCGGCCGGTCGCCGGTGAAGCGGCTGGCCTGGGCCTGGGCGACGGCGTCGTCGCTCATGCCGGCGAAGAAGTTCCACTGCTTGTTGTACTGGGCCGCGTGCGGCTGGCAGAACCAGTAGAACTGGCCGGGCATGTCACGGGCCTTCGGCGCACGGGCCGTGGCCACCGTCAGACAGTCGGGGTGGTCACAGCGACGCTCTCCCGGCTTAAGGGCGTTGACGTCGGCTTCAGCCTCCGCCTCCCCGGGTTTTGGGGGGCGAACGCGGATGTCCACGAGTTTCGGTCGGTATTGAAAGGCGTCTGCCATAAGCCAAGTATGAGGCCCAACCTTTCGCATTCAAGAATTGACCTTGGAAAATGACCACGATTTCGGACTTAATCCGCGAAAAATTGACCCGGACCTTCGCGCCGGACCGTCTGGAGGTCGTCGATGACTCCGCACGGCATGCCGGCCACGCCGGCGCACGCGAGGGCGGGCAGAGCCATTTCAACGTGCTGATCGAATCACGGGCCTTTGTCGGGGCCTCCCGGGTCGCTCGCCAGAGGCAGGTTCACGCCGCTCTGTCTGAGGAACTGGCCGGTCCGGTTCACGCCCTGTCAGTCAAGGCGCTGGCGCCGGGCGAGGGCTAGGCGCCGGCCGTCAGGACGCCACAAGCGCGGTCAAGGTCCGTTCCAGATCGGCCTGGCGGAACGGCTTCTGCAGGACCGGGGCGCCGCGATGGGCGTCGGTCAGGCCTGCTTCGCCATAACCACTGGCGAAGATGTAGGGCACGCCGCGCTCGCGCAGGGCGTCGGCGACAGGGAAAATCGGGCGGCCGGATACATTGACGTCAAGCAGGGCCGCGTCGATCTCGCCCTTTTCGACGAGGGACATGGCCTCGTCCAGGTCCGGGGCCGGGCCGACGACGACACAGCCGAAGTCCCCCAGCATGTCCTCGAGCAACATGGACACCAGCATCTCGTCTTCGACCACGAGAATGCGCAAACCCTTCAGAGACGTCACAGTCGTGGTCACTCCTTGCCCTCCAGCACAGCCATGGGCAGTTTCATCGTGCATTCCAGACCCTCTGGGTGAAATCGTAGCTCGACCTTGCCGCCGAGTTCCGCCGCCAGACCCTGCTGCAGAAGCCGGCTGCCAAATCCCTGGCTGGCTGGTTCCTTTACGGGCGGGCCGCCGCGCTCGCTCCAACGGAGGGTGAGCGTGTCGCTTTCCACCTCCCAGCCCGCGCGGGTGCATCCACCGGGCGTCGACAGGGCGCCATGTTTCACCGCGTTGGTGGCCAGTTCATGGAAGGCCATGCCCAGGGCGACAGCGGCCTTGGGGCTGAGTTGAACATCCGGCGTCCGGTCGATAACGGCCCGGCCTTCGCCGCCAAACGGCTCCAGTTCCGCGGCGATGACGTCGCGCAGGCTGGCGCTCTCCCAACCCTGAAGGGTCAAGAGGTTGTGGGTCTGGGACAGGGCCATGATCCGGGCCTCGAAGGCCTCGTGGAACTCAGCCGGGGAGGCCGCGGACCGGAGGGTCTGGTAGGCGATCGACTGCACCGCCGCGAGGGTGTTCTTGACCCGGTGATTGAGCTCGTTGAGCAGCATCTGCTGGCGATCCTCGGCCCGCCGACGATCGGTAACGTCGAGGGAGACCCCGGCCATCCGCCGCGCGGCCCCGCTTACCGGATCACGATCGGCCCTGCCGCGGACGTGAACCCACCGCACTTCGCCGGTCGGAATCACCGCCCGGTACTCGATGTCGTAGTCGGATCCATCGCGAATAGCGGTCTCGATGGCCTTGAGCATCCGCGTCCGATCGCCGGGATGAACGGCCGCCACAAGGTTTTCGAAGGTGAAGATCTGGTCCGGCCGGCGGCCATAGTTGGCCTTGCAGAGGTCCGAGGCTTCATAGCCGCGCGTGGCGACGTCCAGGCTCCAGGAGCCCATGCGAGCCGCCGACAGGGCGAACGACAGCGTCTCGCCCAGCGCCGACTCGGCTCGACGACGGGCTTCAAGCTCGGCCAGGGCGGACTCAAGCGCATCCACCCGCGCCGTCTGGGCGGGATCGCTCAATTCCTGCTTGTCCGGTAGACGCGCCACTCACCATCCTCTGAACAGGCTCGAGATTCGGCCCCGCCAAGCCAGAACGCGACCAGTCAGGCTCGGGTTCCCGATCAAATCAACCCGATTCGGGCCAGTCGGGGCTGGCGGCCAGGGGCGGGCTTATCCGAAGCGCGGTGATCTGGTTGCGGCGACGGCGGACCACTTCGAAGCGGTGGCCGTAGAATGTGAAGGTCTCGCCTTCCTCCGGAATGGCCTGGGCTTCCTGGATCAGCAGACCGGCGATGGTCACCGCCTGGTCGTCCGGGAGGTCCCAATCCAGGGCGCGGTTGAGGTCGCGGACGGTGACGATGCCGGCCGCCTCGATCCAGCCGTCGGGCTGGGGACGCAGGCCCTCAACGGCGGAATCGTGCTCGTCGTCGATCTCGCCGACGATCTCCTCGAGAATGTCCTCAAGGGAGATGACGCCCTGCAGACCGCCGTACTCATCGACCACCAGGGCGAAGTGGTTGCGCTTCTTGAGGAAGGCGTTGAGCTGATCCTTGAGCTTGGTGGTTTCGGGCACGAACCAGGGCTTGCGAGCCAGGCCGGCCACGTCGAGCTCGTCGAGGTCAACGTCGTTCTGGGCCATGACCTTGACCAGGTCCCGGACGTTGAGCACCCCGACGACATTGTCGGGGTTGTCGCGCCACAGCGGCAGCCGGCTGTGGCCCAGGTCCATGGCGTGACGGATCAGCTCGCGGGGCGGCATGGCGGCGTCGAGCATGTCGACGGACTTGCGATGCACCATGACGTCGGAGACGTCCATTTCCGACAGGTCGAGCACGCCGCCCAGCATGCGGCGGTCGCGGCTTTCGACGACGCCTTCAGAGTGGTGGTACTCGACCGCGCCGCGGATCTCCTCGTGAGCGGCCAGGACGTCGGTCTCCATCGACAGGTTGATGCCGAAGGGCCGTAGGGTCATGCGCACGATCCACTGCGCGCCGCGCGCCAGGGGGCCGAAGATCCGGACCAGCCAGAGGATCGGCAGGGACAGGGTGCGGGCCACGGCCTCGGGTCGGGTGATGGCCAGGGTCTTGGGCAGGATCTCGGCGAAGATGACGATCACAACTGTCATGATAGCGGTGGCCGCCGCGACGCCATACTCGCCCATGCTGGACAGCACCGCCGTGGTCAGGGCCGTGGCCAGGATGTTGATGGCGTTGTTGGAGAGCAGGATGGCGCCGATCATGTTCTCCTGATCAGCCATCATCCGGTTGACCCGGGCGGCGGCCTTGTCGCCCTCCCGCTCAAGCTGGTGCATGCGGCCGCGACTGGCGGCGGTCATGGCGGTTTCGGACGCGGAGATCAGGCCTGAGGCCGTGATCAGGGCCACAAGGGTGGGCGCAAGGCCTATCAGAATGGCCGGGACGGTCACGGGAGTGCTCCCTCGGTTATCAGGAATTGGCGCAGGGCGTCGGGATCGACGCCCTTGGCCGTGAACGCCTCGCCGATGCGGCGGGCGAGGATGAAAGTCAGGGCGCCGGCCTGGGCTTTTTTGTCCTGGGCCATGTGGTGAATCAGGCGGTCGGCGTTGAACGGATAGCCCGGAACATCGGCCATGCCGCCCGGAAGGCCGGCGGCCTTCAGGGCGCGCGCGACCCGGTCGGCGTCGGCGGGCGGGCAATGACCGAGGGCGACGGAGAAGCGGAAGGCCAGGCCGCAGCCGGCCGCCACGGCCTCGCCGTGTTTGAGCGTTTCGCCGTAGCCGGTCTCGGCCTCCAGGGCATGGGCGAAGGTGTGGCCGAGGTTGAGCAGGGCGCGGCGGCCCTTTTCGGTCTCATCCTCGGCGACGATCTCCGCCTTCATTTCAACCGACCGGCCCACGGCCTGGGCCAGGGCGGCGGTGTCCCGCGCCAGCACGTCGGCGCCGTTAGTCTCCAGCCAGGCGAAGAAGGTTTCGTCGCCCAACATGCCGTACTTGATCACCTCGGCGTAACCGCAGGCCATCTCGCGGTCAGGCAGGGTGGCCAGGATGTCGAGATCAGCCAGCACCAGGCGGGGCTGATGGAAGGCGCCGATCAGGTTTTTGCCCCGCGACGTGTCGATGGCGGTCTTGCCGCCCACCGAGCTGTCGACCTGGGCCAGCAGGCTGGTGGGAACCTGAATGAAGTCGATGCCGCGCTTGTAGATCGAGGCCGCGAAGCCGGCCAGGTCGCCGACCACGCCGCCGCCGAACGCGATGATCACGTCGCCCCGGTCCAGCTCCAGCGCCAGCAGCCGGTCCGAGAGATCGGCCAGGCCCGCGAAGCTCTTGCTCTCCTCGCCGGCCGGCACGGTGATGACATCGACGGCCACGTCCGCCTGCTCCAGCGACACGGCCAGGCGTTCGCCATGGTGGGCGCCGACGTTGCTGTCGGTGACGATGGTCGTCCGCCGGGCCGGGAGGAACGGCGCGATGTGTTCGCCGGCCCGGTCGATCAGGCCCGGGCCCACAAGGACGTCATAGCTGCGGGCGCCAAGGCCCACGGGGATCGTCTGAATCACGTCTCGGCTCCGGCAACGTGCAGGGTCAGGGCCTCGATCAGGGCGGCCACGGCTTCCTGGTGGGGCGTATCGCCAGTTTCCACCGTGATATCGGCCTGGGCGTAGAGGGGGTAGCGAGCTTCCGCCAGTTCGCGCAGGACCGGCAGCGGGTCCTTGTCGCGCACCAGGGGGCGAGTGTCCTTGCGGCCGATGCGGCGGGCGAGCAGGTCGAGGTCGGCCTTCAGCCAGATCGAGATGGCCTGCGCCTTGATCAGGGCGCGGGTGTCGTCATTGACGAAGGCGCCGCCGCCGGTGGCCAGGACGTGAGGGCCTTCATCCATCAGCCGGGCGATCACCTTGCGCTCGCCATCGCGGAAGGCGGCTTCGCCATAGTCGTCGAAAATTTCAGCGATGGTGCGGCCCGCCGCCGTCTCGACCTCGGCGTCGGCGTCGCGAAACGGCAGGTTCAGGGCCAGGGCCAGCCGGCGGCCGACACTACTCTTGCCCACGCCCATGAGGCCGACGAGGGCGATGGTCTTGCGGCGAAGGCTGGGGTCGGCGGTCATGGCCATTCATGGCTTTACACGAGAGGGACGGGCTGAGCCAAGGCTGTAACCTGTCTCCCCTTCATCCGCAGACTAATGTTAGGGTTCCGGACATGCGCTCGCTGATCACCGTCGTCATTGTCGCCGCCCTGCTCGCCGGTCCCGCCTCCGCCCAGGTGGAGGTCCAGACGCTGGCAGCGCCTGATTACTTCTCGCTGGGCGACCGGGACACCGGCCTGCCCACCGATCTTTGGCGCGGAACCTCGCCATCGATCGCGCGGGAGATCATTCCCCAGCTGGACGGCAAGCCGATCACCCCGGCGGCGACGGACCTGGCCCGCCGCATTCTGCGCGCCGGCGTCGCCGGCCCCGGCGAGGCCGGGCGCGACCCCGACCTTGCCGCGGCGCGGGTGAGAGCCCTGCTCTCGATGGGCGAGGCGCACATCGCCTGGACGGCCGTCGAGCGGGCGCCGGGGGTGTCGACCAATGGCGCCCTCGCCGCCGCCGCCGCCGAGGCGGCGCTGATCGCGGGACAGGACGACACCGCCTGCCGCATCTCCGACCAGCTTTCGGTCGACCGGGCCGACATCTACTGGCTGCGGCTGCGCGCCTATTGCGAAGCCATCGCCGGCCAGCGCGGCAAGGCCCATCTGACCTTGAGCCTGGCCAATGATCGGGACCGTGATCCGGTCTATGCGCGCCTGATGGCCGGGGTTCTGGGCGGGGCCGCGGCCCCGGACCCGGCGTCCCTGCGCAACGGCCTGGAGATGGCGATGTCGCGACGGCTGGCCCTGGATCCCGAGCCGGCCCGGTCGACGGCCGCGCCGGCCATCGCCCGCATGCTGTGGTCCGAACTGCCCCCGCTCGAAAGCGAAGACCAGGTGGTGGCTCACTCGATGATCATCGCCTCGCTTGGCACAACCGGAATCATCGACAGCCTGCTGGATGAGGCCGCGGCCGCGCCGTCCCGCGCCCGGCCGGACATGGTTGGCCGCATCCTTCTGCTCGAAGCCATGGGCGGCGCCCTCAGTCCCGAAGCGCGCGCCCGGCTGACCCATGTCGACCTCGGCAAGAGCACCGCCTCGCCCGGCCTGCTGATGGGTCTCGACCGGGCCGCCGCCCTGGGGCTCAAGGGCGAGACGGCGCTATTGGCCCTGGCCATCGCCCTCGAAGCCGGGACCAAGGGGCCGGCCGCTCTGGATCGGGCGCGCATCGTTGCGGCCCTGCGCAAGGTCGGTCTGGATATCGACGCCAGGGCGATCGCCATCGAGGGGCTGGCGGGCGGACGATGAGCCAGGCCTGGACCGAGGCGTTTCTGGAAATGATGTCGGTCGAGCGGGCCTCCGCGAAAAACACCCTGACCGCCTACGGCAAGGACCTGGCCGACGTCTCGGCCTTTCTGAAACGGCGCGGGGAGGACCTGTCGACCGCCTCGGCGGAAGATATCGAGGCCTGGTTCGCCGGGCTGGGCGCGGCGGGCCTGTCGCCGGCCACGGCGGCGCGGCGGCGGTCAGCGGTGCGCCAGTTCTACCGGTTCGTGCTGGGTGAGGGCTGGCGGCCCGACGATCCTTCCCGCCGGGTCGAGGCGCCGCGCCGGGGGCGGCCCCTGCCCAGGGTGCTGACGCGCGCCGAGGTCGAGGGGCTGATCGCCGCGGCGGCGGCGCGGGACGGAGGCCAGGGTCTGCGCCTGGCCTGCCTGATTGAGCTGACCTACGCCTCCGGCCTGCGGGTGTCCGAGCTGGTCGCCCTGCCGCTGGCGGCGTTGGCGCGGGACCCGGCCTATCTGATCGTCAGGGGCAAGGGCGGCAAGGAGCGGCTGGCGCCGATGAACGGCGCCGCCCGCACGGCGGTCAAGGCCTGGCTGGGGGTGCGCAAGGACTTCCTGCCCAAGGGCGACGCCGCCAATCCCTGGCTGTTTCCATCGCGTGGCAAGGGCGGGCGGTTAACCCCCCGGCGATTCTCCCAGCTGCTGGAGGAATCCGCCCTGGCCGCCGGCATCGATCCCGCCAGGGTCAGTCCCCACGTCCTTCGCCACGCCTTCGCCACCCATCTGCTGGAGGGCGGCGCCGACCTGCGTGTCGTGCAGACCTTGCTCGGCCACGCCGATATCGCCACAACCCAGATCTACACCCACGTCGCCGGGGAACGCCTGGCCGAGGTGGTGCGAACCAAACATCCTTTAGGCCGACCGCCCCAGGCGCCGGCCAAGCCCGCCGGAACCTGACATGCTTGAAGATCTGGCCGGACTGACCGGCGTCGCCCTGATCACCCTGGGCCGCTCGACCGTCACGGTGGGCGGGGTGGTCACGGCCCTGTCGATCATCATCGTCGCCATGATCGCCTCGCGGCTGGTGCAGGCCGGCCTGCGCAAGGTTCGCCACAAGGTCGGCCGCAACGTCGGGTCGATCTATATCGTCGAAAAGCTGTCGACCTACGGGCTGGTCATCTTCGGTATCGTGGCCGGGCTGTCGACCATGGGGCTGAACCTCAGCTCCCTGGCGGTGTTCGCCGGGGCCCTGGGCGTCGGTGTCGGTCTGGGCCTGCAGGGGGTGGTCAAGGAGTTCGTCTCCGGCCTGGTGCTGATCTTCGACCGGGTGCTGAACATTGGCGACTATATCGAGATCGAAAACGGCACCCGCGGCCTGGTGCAGGAGATCGGGCCCCGCGCCACCCGCATCCGGACCAACGACAATATCGATATCCTGGTGCCCAACTCGCGGCTGATCGAGAACCCGGTCACCAACTGGACCCTCAACGACGACACCCGCCGCATCCATATCCCGTTCGGCGTCGCCTATGGCGTCGACAAGGACAAGGTGCGCCTGGCCGCCATGGAGGCCGCCCAGGCCGTACCCTTCACCCTCTACAACATCGAAAGTCGCAAGCCTCAGGTGTGGTTGATCGGGTTCGGCGATTCCTCGCTGAATTTCGAACTGGTGGTCTGGCCGACCCTGGACGCCGCCAAGCGGCCGCAGTCGATGCACGCGGCCTATACCTGGGCCATCGACGACGCCCTGCGCCGGCACAACATCGAGATTCCTTTCCCCCAGCGCGACATCCGGATCCGGAGCCTGTTCGGGGAGGAGGGCGGCGATGCGCTCAAGGCGCTGCGCCTGGAACGGGAAGACCATGCGGCCCCGGCCGACCGAGTCGCGACCAGCCCCAATGACGCCGCCGAGGATCTGGTCCGCAGCGTCCGCGAAGAGACCCCGCCCGACCCCAAGCCCTGAGCGCCGCGAGGTGCTATGGACCGTCCGCCCGATGAGTCGAGAGGAGACGGTCCCATGGACACCCGAGACAGCAATGGCGCCCTCCTCAGCGACGGCGACAACGTCACCCTGATCAAGGACCTCAAGGTCAAGGGCTCGGGCGGGGTGACGCTCAAGCGCGGAACCCTGGTCAAGAAGATCCGCCTGACCGGCGACCCCGACGAGATCGAGGCCAATGTCGACAAGGTGAAGGGGCTCGTTCTGCGGACCGAGTTCGTCAAGAAGGCGTGAGATCCTGCGTCCTTCGACACGCCGGCTTCGCCCGCTGCTCAGGATGACTGCCATTTTGCAAAGTCATGGTGAGCAGCGCGCAGCGCGTGTCGAACCACGCAATCCGCATCCGCGCGCCGCCGCCCTGCGTCCTTGACGCACCGCAGCACGGGCTTCAAACATCCGTTCGCATCAGCGAAGACAGGATTCAGGCCATGCCGACGAAGACGCCCCGCGGATTTTTCAAGCCTCTGGCCATTGGCGCGCCGGCGCCGCTGCGCGAGCTGCCGGTCCAGGTCGAGCGGATGATCCACTTCGTGCCGACCCATCTCGAAAAGGTCCGCGCCAAGGTTCCCCAGATCGCCCCGACCGTCGATGTCGTGCTCGGCAATCTCGAAGACGCCATTCCCGCCGACGCCAAGGACGCGGCCCGCGCCGGCTTCATCGAGATGGCCAACGCCACCGATTTCGCGGCCCTGGGCGTGGGTCTGTGGACGCGGATCAACTGCCTCAACTCGCCCTGGCACCTGGACGACATCAACGACATCGTCGCCGGCGTCGGCGACCGGCTGGACGTGATGATGGTGCCCAAGGTGGAGGGGCCCTGGGACATCCACTACATGGACCAGCTGCTGGCCCTGCTGGAAGCCAAGCACGGGCTGAAGAAGCCGATCCTGCTGCACGCCATTCTCGAGACCGCCGAGGGCGTCAACAATGTCGAGGCCATCTGCGCCGCCAGCCCGCGCATGCAGGGCATCAGCCTGGGCCCGGCCGATCTGGCCGCCAGCCGGCAGATGAAGACCACCCGCGTCGGCGGCGGCCACCCCTTCTACAAGGTCATCGAGGACCCGCGCGAAGACGGCGGCCCGCGTCAGTCGGCCCAGCAGGACATCTGGCACTACACCTTCGCCAAAATGGTCGACGCCTGCGCCGCCTATGGCATGAAAGCCTTCTACGGCCCGTTCGGCGACATCTCCGACCCCGAGGGCTGCGAGCAGCAGTTCCGCAACGCCTTCCTGCTCGGCTGCGCCGGGGCCTGGAGCCTGCATCCCAACCAGATCGCCATCGCCAAGCGGGTGTTCAGCCCCGACCCCGGCGAGGTGGCCTTCGCCAAACGCATACTCGAAGGCATGCCCGACGGCACCGGCGTGGTCATGCTCGACGGCAAGATGCAGGACGACGCCACCTGGAAACAGGCCAAGGTGATGGTCGACTGCGCCAAACAGATCGCCGCCAAGGATCCGGAGTACGCGACGCTCTACGGTCTTTGAGGCTGTATTTGACTGTCATCCCGGACGGCCCGACGGGACGATCCGGGACCCAGATCAAGTCCCGGCGGCGGCGTGTGAAGCCGAATCTGGGTCCCGGCTCTTCGCGCTTCGCGCTCCGGCCGGGATGACAGTGGCTTGGTGGCCAGTCTGACTGACATACTGGCCAAAAGACCGACTGGAGACGTCACCCCATGGCCGAGCGCGAGCCGCCCTCTGTCCTGACCGACTTCGCCTTCACCACGCCGCTGCGGGTGCGGTGGGCGGACGTGGACATGCAGGGGATCGTGTTCAATCCCAACTACCTGGTCTACGCCGACGTCGCGATGACCGAGTATATGCGGGCCGTGGGATTTCCTTATCCGGAAGCCCTCCTCCCGCACGGAGCGGACATCTTTGTCGTCAACACCAATACGGACTTTCGCGCCTCGGGCCGTTTCGACGACGAGCTGATCCTTGGCGTGCGCGCGGCGCGGTTTGGTCGCACCAGCTTTCTGTTCCGCATCGCTGCCTTTCGCGGTGATGAGCTGATCTGCGACGTTCGCAGCACCTATGTCTGCGCCACCGAAGGCGAGCAGGCGCCAGTCCCGGTTCCGGCGACCTTCGTTGAGGTGGTGACGGCGTTTGAGCGGATGAAGCCGCAGCGCTGACTCGAGTACGCGATCCCGGTAAGCTCGCCCGAAGGTGGAGGGGATGCCAATGACTCGGTTCTGGTTGGCGTTTGTGATGGTTCTGGCCTTGGGGGCCAACGCGCCAGCGACGGCCGATAGCTGGCCGCCGCCAAAGGTGCAGACCTATGCCTCGTCCAATGGACAGTATCGGTTCACCGTGTTCCCGCGTGGCATCACAGGGCCGCTCGGCTACTTCCAGGACAAAGTCGAGGGCAAGGAGCCCGCGGGTCAGCGGTCCGGGACGCCGACGGTCGCGCGAGGCGTTCTGGAGCGCCGCGTCGGCGACGGATGGCAAACGGTCTGGGTGCGCCCGCTGGTCAACGATGTGTCGCCGGTGGAGGCGCTCGTCTCACCAGGTGGCGGCTATGTGGTCACCTTCGACAACTGGCACAGCATGGGCTGGGGCGACGACGTGGTGGTTATCTATGGCCGCGACGGGACACTCGTCCGCCATCTCGGCCTTGAGGACATCCTGCCCAAAACCTACGTCGAGACGCTGCCCCGCAGCGTCAGCTCGATTCACTGGCGCGGCGACGGCCGCATCGCGGGCTCGGCCGTGTTCGTCGAGGTGGTCGTGCCTGGCGACGATGCGGACAACCGCTATATTGACGTCCGCATCGACCTGGCGACCGGGCGGGTTCAGCTTCCGTCCGGCAAGGCCTGGGATGCCGCGCTAGCCGCCGTCGCCGAGGTGTCCAAGGTTCAGGCCGCCGAGCGTGCCGAGTATCTGGCCGAGCTCAGGCGACCGCTCGTCGCGCCGGCGGACACGGACACCGAGCTCTTCGCCTGGGAGCGGTACATGTTCGAAGCCTTTCGGCGGGTCGCGCCGGACTGGGACGGCACACCGCCATTTCCCCTTTCTCTCTCCCGCCCGTCCGACGAGGACTACGCTCAAGATCTCGACCTCTTCATCGGCGTCCTGGAGGAGGGCGAGACCGACAGCGGCGGCGCCGATTTCGTCGTCGCATCTTCGGATCAAGCCAACATGACCGCCGTGCTGACCGCGGCCGCGCCACGGCTGGCGAACGGGAAACTGGCAGGAAAAACGATCTATCTCTTCGTCGGCGACGCCAACTGGGAGGTGCTGAAGGTCGCCCTGGCGCCGACCGGGGCGAAGCTCGTCCAGATCGACCCGTCCAGGCCGATCCCGCAGCGGCCGGAACGCCTGACGGAATAGGGATCAGGCGACCCTCTCGATCCTGAACCATGGCTCGATGTTCGGCGCCGTCGTCACCCCGCCGACCGGCATCACGGTCCGGTCGTCATCCAGCGAGATCTCGAACTTCGCCAGCACCGTCGCCAGCACGATCGAGGCCTCCGCCAGGGCGAAGCCGGCGCCGATGCAGATGCGCGGGCCGCCGCCGAAGGGCATGTAGCCCGGCTCGCTGATCCACGGCGTCGGCTTGCCGGCGAAGCGACCTGGCATGAAGGCCGTCGGCTGGTCCCAGAAGCGGTTGTGACGGTGCAGCACCCAGGGGCTGATCCAGACCAGACACCCCTTGCCGATGGCCACGCCGCAGACGGTGTCGGGGCCCAGGGCCTGACGCATCAGCACCGGCACGGGCGGGTAGAGACGCATGGCCTCGAGCAGCACCTGACGCAGGCGCGGCCAGTGCTGCAGGTCCGCCAGCGTCGTGACGCCGTCGGGCGGACAGGCGACGACCTCCTGGCGCAGGCGGGTCTGTTCGGCGGCATCGAGGCTGAGCAGATAGGTCGACCAGAACAGCACCCGCGAGGTGGTCTCGAACCCGGCCAGCAGCATGGTCGCGCACTGGTCGCGGACCTCGGCGTCCGACAGCGGCGCGCCGGTCTCCGGATCGCGGGCGGCCAGCAGCAGGTCGAGCAGGTCGCCATGGTCGCGGTCGGCGGACGCGGCGCGGCGGCCGGCGATAATGGCGTCGACGGCGGCGAACCAGCGCGTCTGGAACCGCCGCCGGGCGCCGCCGACGAAGGCGAAGGATCCCTCGGTCGGGGCGAAGCCGTCGAAGATCGTCGGCCGGCCGGGCCCGGCCATATAGTCGCGCACCAGGCCGGCCAGATCGCCGCGCCCCTCGAGGGCCGAGATCGAAAACAAGGCCCGCAGCACCGCGTCGAGGGCCGTGTCATGAAAGGCGGCCGACAGATTGACCCGCGTCTGTCCCTCGAGCCGGCGGACCAGACCCTCGGCGGCGGCCTGGAAATGCGGCAGCAGGCTCTCGACGCTGCCGGGGGTGAAGGCCGGGGCCAGCATGCGCCGCTGGCGCTTCCACTCCGGCTGCTCCGACAGCAGCAGGCCGGCGCCGGCCAGCGGCCGCAGGGGCCGCACCGTGGCGATCGGCCGGACATAGTTGGCCATGTTGGTCTGCATGACATGACGGATGCCGTCGGGATCGCTGACCAGCAGGCTCTCGATGCCCAGCACCACCCGCCGGCCGACCACCTCGTCGAAGGCCACCTGCGACCAGTTGCCCAGCGTGTTGCGCAGGGTCTCGATCACCAGCCGCGGCGTCGACAGCTCATCGGGATGCACGAACGGCGCGGGTGGGATGATCGGGCGGGCGAGGGCGTCCATGGGGGGAGGCTAGCACCGGCGGGGCTGGGTAGGGAGTAGGGCGTAGGGAGTAGCAGAGGGGAGGCGCGGCGCCCGCGGTGCGCGCAGGTCGAACTACGCCCTACGCCCTACGCCCTAGCCTTCGGCTATCGCTCCAGCCTAAACCACCGCCCATGCCCAACCCCTTCTTCGACCTGCGCGCCTCGCACAATCCGCACCGCTGGCACATGCCGTTGACGCCCGAGATCTGTGTCGGGCCGCCGGGCAATCTGTTCATGTACGGCGGGATCGGTCTGGCGGCCTCGATCTCGGCGCTGGAGCAGACCTGCGGCCGGCCGGTGATCTGGGCCACGGCGCAGTATCTGTCCTACGCCCGGCCGCCGTCGATCGTCGATTTCGACGTCCGGATCGCCGCAGCGGGCAAATACACCACCCAGGCGCGGGTCAGCGGCCACGTTGGCGAGGGCGAGATCATCACGGTCAACGCCGCCCTCGGCGCCCGGCCAGACAGCGTCACGAAGCAATGGGTGAGCATGCCGGACCTGCCGCCGCCCGAGGACTGCGAGCCGGTCCTGCTGTGGCCGGACCAGGGCCAGAACCTCAATCGCCGGATCGAGATGCGCACCGACGGCGGGCGCTATGGAATCGATACGCGCACGGGCGAGCCCAGCGCCGATGGCCGCATGCAGATGTGGCTGCGCACCGTCGAGGACCATGCCGTCGACGCCAGCCTGCTGGCGGTGTTCGCCGACTATGTGCCGTCCGGGCTGGGCCCGGCGCTGGGCCTGCAGGCCGGCGGCAACAGCCTCGACAACACGCTGCGGGTCCTGTCGCTGGTCCCCACCCGCTGGGTGCTGGCCGACATCGCCATCAGCGGCGTCCACGCCGGCGTCGGCCATGGGGCGATGAACCTGTTCGCGGAGACCGGCGAACTGATGGCCGTGGCCAGCCAGTCGATGATTGTCAGGGTGCGGGAAGAGTAGGGCGCGCCCCTGGCCCCTAAGCCATCTTCCCCGGCACCACCGGATGCGAGCTCGACAGGCCGCCGTCGACGGCGATGGCCTGGCCGTTGACGTAGGAGGAGTCGTCGCTGGCCAGGAAAAGGGCGACCCGGGCGATCTCTTCGGGAACGGCGCCGCGGCGGAGGGGATTGAGCTGACCGATCTTGCCCTCGCTGCCGCGCTCGCGGGCCCGGTCGAACATGAACTGGGTCATGCCGGTCTCGGTCAGGCCCGGGCAGATGGCGTTGATGCGCACGCCGGTGCCGGCCAGCTGGTTGGCGCCGGTCTGGACGATGCTGATCACCCCGGCCTTTGAGGCGCTGTAGGGCATGCCGCCGGCGCCTGAGCGCAGGCCGGCCACGCTGGCGGTGCAGATGATCGAGCCCTTGCCGCGTGGAACCATCAACCGGGCGGCGGCCTGGACGGCCAGGAAGACGCCGACGGTGTTGATGCGCAGCACCTCGTGCCAGTGCTCGGGGGTCAGTTCGAACAGGCCCGGCAGGCCGCCGGAGACGCCGGCGTTGGCGAACATGATGTCCGGCGAGCTGTAGCCGAACGAGGCCGCGGCGATGGCCCGGTCGATGACCGTCGGATCCGCCACGTCGCCGACCAGGGCCTCGCCGCGCCCGCCGGCCTTAATGACCAGGGCCAGCGTGTCTTCGACCTGTTCGGAGACATCGGCCAGAATCACCGCGGCGCCGGCCTCGGCGAACAGCACCGCTGCGGCCCGGCCAATGCCGCTGGCCGCGCCGGTGATCACGGCCGTGCGGCCTTCGAGCTTGCTCATGGGGTCTCCCTCAAACAGTTGTTTGACGCAGGATGCACGGCGGCGACGGCGGCGCAACTGGGAAGGGCTGGGGACTAGGGACTAGGGGCTAGGGGTTAGAGATGGCGGGACGCTGGCGGCGCCCACCGGTCGAACCACTCCCTAGCCCCTAGTCCCTACCCCCTAATCCTGCCCCTTTCTCCCCGCCGTGCCCTGAACCTTGCCCCCCGCCATCCCAACCTCTAGTTTCGCGACGTTTCCGGCGCGGCCCAAGTCAGGCGATTCATGGTCCATCACTATCTCGAGTTTGAACGGCCGATCGCCGAACTCGAAGGCAAGATCGAAGAGCTGTCGAACCTGTCGGAGACCGCGGGGGCGGGCTCATTCGAGAGTGAGATCGTCGGGCTGCGCGCGCGGGTCGATGATTTGCGCCGCCAGGCCTACGCCGGCCTCGACGCCTGGCAGAAAACCCAGGTCGCCCGTCACCCGGAGCGGCCGCATTTCATCAACTATGTCGAGGGGCTGATCGACGAGTTCGTCGAACTGCGCGGCGACCGTAAGTTCGCCGACGACCAGGCCATCATCGGCGGCCTGGGGCGGTTCCGTGGCCAGCCGGTCGTGGTCATGGGCCATGAAAAGGGCCACGACACTACGACTCGGCTCAAGCACAATTTCGGCATGGCCAGGCCCGAGGGCTACCGCAAGGCCGTGCGGCTGATGGACATGGCCGAGCGGTTCGGTCTGCCGGTGATCAGTTTCGTCGACACCGCCGGCGCCTATCCGGGCCTGGGCGCCGAGGAGCGCGGCCAGGCCGAGGCCATCGCCCGCTGCACCGAGCGCTGCCTGACCCTTGAGGTGCCGATGATCGCCACCATCACCGGCGAGGGCGGCTCCGGCGGCGCCATCGCCCTGGCCGGCGCCAACCGGGTGCTGATCCTCGAGCATTCGATCTATTCGGTGATCTCGCCCGAAGGCGCGGCCTCGATCCTCTGGCGCGACGGCGCGCGCGCGCGGGACGCGGCCGACCAGATGAAGATCACCGCCCAGGACCTGATCAAGACCGGCGTCGTCGACCGCATCATCACCGAGCCCCTTGGCGGCGCCCATTCCGATCCGGCCGCCGCGATCCAGGCCGTGGGCGACGCCGTCGAGGGCGAGCTGTTGAGCCTGTCCAACATGGATGGCGAGGCCTTGCGCGCCCAGCGGGCCGAACGGTTCTACGCGATCGGTCGAGACGGCCTGGCCTGATCCGGCGGCTGCGGACCTCGCGCCGCAGCCCTGAAAGCCCCATCGGTAGTGCGGCGCGACAATGCACGACAGAGGTGCGGCTTTCCGTCACAGCGCCGGAGAAGTTCTTCCGCGCACATTCTCTCCGTCTTAAACTTTTACCGACAGTATAAGGCTCGTTTGAACGGTATTCAGAGACCGCCGGTTGACTAGTAGTAGTGACATGCTGATGTCGCCACCCGCAGGGCTCGAGGAGTCCTCGCTGAATGCGAGCGCCATCTTCAACCTCGGCAAGGCCGCGGTGATGATCGTCGACGACAACAATTTCTCGCTGAACCTGACCAATCAGACCCTGATGGGCTTTGGCGTGAAGAGCCGTCACCAGTGCACGTCCGCAGAGGCCGCGCAGGAGCTTCTCAAGAGCTGTGTAATCGACCTTCTGGTCGTCGATTGCGATATGCCGGGCATGGACGGCTATGACCTGGTCCGCTGGCTGCGCGGCTCAAGACTGGACCCCAACGCCTATATTCCGGTGATCATGATGTCCGGCCATACGCCGGAGTCGAAAGTGGCCAAGGTTCGCGACTGCGGCGCCAACTTCTTCGTCGCCCGGCCGATCAGCCCCCTGATCCTGCTCGAGCGGGTGCTCTGGGTCGCGCGTGACGTCCGGCCGATGCTGCAGGCCGGCAACTACATCGGTCCCGACCGCCGGTTCCAGGAACTGGCTCCGCCCAAGACTACCGGGGAGCGTCGCCAGGACCGTATCCACGAGGCCGAGCAAGCCGCTCTCTCCGCCCAGCTGGAGGCGGCGGATGCTGCTCCGGACGCCGCCAAGGAAGCCACAGCATGACCGTCGTCACCTGGTTTATGAAGAAGTCCAGACTGTCGCAGATGGTCGATACGGCCGGCGGCACCACGGTCGTCTCCGCGCTGCGCGCCGCCGAGGTGAACAACCTGGCCCTGAAGGACGAAGCGCTCGCCGCCGTGGACGCCACCCTCGCCGAACTGGACAGGCTGACGGCCTCGACGCCGGAGGATCCCAAGGACTGGCTGGCGCGCATCTACGGCCTGGCGTCAGACCTTCTCGACGTGTCGGGCCCGTTTGGCCTCGATGACATGTGCAAGGGCGTCTACAGCCTCTGTGAGCTGGTCGACCGCCAGAAGCGGCAGGGGCGGTGCGATCTGCCGCCGATCCTGGTGCATGTCCGGTCTCTGCGGCTGCTGCGCCAACCAGACCAGCCGGCCGAGGCCAGCGCCCAGATCCTGGCGGGACTGGAGGCGGTGCTCGCCCGTAGCTCGCGTGTCCGGGAAGGTCTTGCCTGACGTGAGGTGACATGGCTCCTTATCTTCCAAACGAGTGTTTGGGAGATACCTCATGGCCATCAAGACCCGCTTCACCGAGATGTTCGGCGTCGAGCACCCTATCGCCCAGGGCGGCATGCAGTGGGTCGGCAAGGCAGAACTGGTCGCCGCGGTGGCTAACGCCGGGGCGCTGGGCTTCCTCACCGCCCTGACCCAGCCGACGCCGGAAGATCTGGCCCGGGAAATCCAGCGCACCAAGGACATGACCGACAAGCCGTTCGGCGTGAACCTGACCATCCTGCCGGCGATCAAGCCGCCGCCCTACGCCGAGTACCGCGCCGCCATCATCGAGAGCGGCGTCAAGATCGTCGAGACCGCCGGCTACAAGCCGCAGGAGCATGTCGACCACTTCAAGCAGCACGGCATCAAGATCATCCACAAATGCACGGCCGTCCGGCACGCCCTTTCGGCGGAACGGATGGGCGTGGACGCGATCTCGATCGACGGGTTCGAATGCGCCGGCCATCCCGGCGAGGATGACATCCCCGGCCTGATCCTGATCCCCGCCGCCGCCGACAAGGTGAAGATCCCGATGCTGGCCTCGGGCGGGTTTGGCGATGCGCGCGGCCTGGTGGCCGCCCTGGCGCTGGGCGCCGACGGCATCAACATGGGCACCCGCTTCTGCGTGACCAAGGAGGCGCCGATCCCGGAGGCCTTCAAACAGCAGATGGTCGCCAACGACGAGCGCCAGACCGATCTGATCTTCCGCACTTTGCACAACACCGCCCGTGTCATGCGCAACGCGGTCAGCCAGCAGGTGGTAGAGATTGAGCGGGCAGGCGGCGCCAAGTTCGAGGACGTCCAGTCCCTGGTCGCCGGCACCCGCGGCCGCGACGCCCTGGCCAATGGCGACACCGACGGCGGCATCTGGTCGGCCGGCATGATCCAGGGCCTGATCCACGACATCCCCAGCTGCAAGGAGCTGGTCGAGCGCATCGTCGCCGACGCCGAGGTGCTGATCCGCGGGCGGCTGTCGGGCGTGGTTTCCTAGCGGCTCGCCGCCCGGCCGACATGTCCAAGGGTTAACTACCGTCCGGGTGGCCCCGGCCTTACGGTCACGGCCGTAGGAGATTTCCGATGTCTGGACTGTCGCGCCTGTTTCTGGCGCCGATGCTGGCGGCGGCCTTGGGCGGCTGTGCGGCCAGTGTGGAGCGGTTTCCGACCTCGGCCGATTATCCGGCCGGGACGATGGACCGGTTTGCTTTTGAGGCCGGCGGCCATCCCTGGCGACTGTCAGCGCTGCGCACGCAACGGGCGGCGCCGTGGAAGGTGGTGGTGATCACCGGCACGCCGTCCTGGTCCGAATACTGGGCCCCGACGCTGGCGGCTCTGCCGCAGCGGTTCACCATGGTGGTGGCCGACCGGCCTGGCTTCGCCCTGAGCGAACCCCAGGCCGCGGTCGGGTCGATCAGCGACCAGGCCGACGCCCTCGCCCCGATGCTGGTGGCGGAGCCGGGTCAGAAGGTCATCTTGGTGGGGCAATCCTACGGTGCCCCGATCGCCTCGCTGATGGCGCAACGCCATCCCGATCAGGTTCAGGCCCTGATCTTGATGAGTCCCTTTTTCGGCGAACGGGGACGCACCGCCAGGCGGCTGACCGGCCTTGGCGGCCTGGTGCGACCGATGCTGCCGCGCGACCTCAAGAACTCGATCGCTGAGGTGCGGGGACAGGCGGCGCAGCTGCCGGCGGCGAGGACTGCCCTGACGGGATTCAACGGCCCAGTCGTCGTGCTGCACGGCGACGCGGACACGTTCGTGCCGATCGGCGCCGCCCGTCGGCTGGCCGCCAGTCGCGGCGCGGCGCCGACGGTGCTGCAGGCGGTCCCTGGCGGAGACCATTTCCTGAACGCCTGCTGCGTTCCGGCCCTGATCGCCGCGCTGGAAACGGCGGCGACCTTGGCCGAGGCTCCCGCGCCGTCGGCGCGGTAGGCCTCAATCAGACCTCTTCGGTCTCGGACTTGGCGCCTTCGCCGGCTTCGCCGCCTTCGAACGTGCGCGGGGCGCGGCGACGGCGGGGCTTCTTGACCTCGTCGGCAGGGGCTTCCTCGCTGGTCGAGACGGAGCGACCCAGGAAGGCGGGCAGTTCACTGACGGCGCCGTCCTGACCGCGCAGGCGCGGGGTCTTGCGGGCGGGGGCCGGGGCGGGGGCAGGCTCGGGGGCGACCGGTTCGGGCGCCGCGGCCGCGGCCGTGGCCTGGGGGTCGATTACCGGCATCGGATCGCGAGCTTCATTCTTCTCGCGCCAGCGATCGCGCCGACCGCCGGAGTCACGCTCTTCGCGCGGGCGGTCTTCACGGGGACGCTCGTCACGGGGACGCTCTTCGCGCGGGCGGTCGTCACGTTGGCGATCATCACGGGCGCGGTCCTCGCGGGGACGGCCCTCGCGCGGACGGTCATCGCGATCGCGACGGGCGTCCTGTCGGGGAGCGTCGCGGTTGTCGCGATTATCACGCTGGTTGTCGCTGTCGTTGTTCTCGGCGGTCTCTGGCTCGGCGGGCGTTTCGGGCGCTTCACCGGGCTCGGCCTCGAAGTCGATATCAAAGCCGGAAGCGAACTGTTCCCGGCCGACGATGTCCGACACCGGGCGATGCGGCTGCATGGCCCGCAGGGTGCGGAAATAGTGTTCGGCGTGCTGCAGGTAGTTCTCGGCCAGCACCCGGTCGCCGGCCGAACCAGCGTCGCGGGACAGTTGCTGATACTTTTCGAAAACGCTCTGGGCCGCGCCGCGAACCTTGATGCCCTCGGGGCCGTTCGAGTCGAACGCACGGTTGGCGTTGTGCTGCTGGGGCTTGCCGCCCTGGCCGCCGCTGCTGCCGCGATTGCGGCCGCGCTGGCGTTTCATGCCCTTGAAATCTCTCATTTTACCCTTCGACCTGCCAGTCGGCCCCCGACTCGTGGCCGGAAAGCGCAAACTGGTTCTGGAGTTCTGATCGGGCTTTGCGCCCGCTTGTTGTTTTCGAAAAAGACGCTGTTCCCGTCCCCGCCCGGCTTGCAGCGCCGCGACCTGGTCCTCAAGGGACCTCGCGCGCCCGCCGTCGATCTGGGATCAGTCCATACGGCGTTTTGAGTGGGGACGAGTCAGATGTAACGCCTCAGGCGCCTGCTTCCAAGGGATTTTTGGAACCGGCGACAACCCGGTCGCGCAGGCCCAGGTCCTGGATGGTCCGCACGCCGCTCGCGCCGGCCTCGCGAAACAACGCTTCAACCGCCGCGCTCTGATCGTGGCCGATTTCGACGGCGAACATGCCGCCGGGCTTGAGCACGCGCAGGATCTCGGGCGCCAGCAGGCGATAGGGGGCCAGGCCGTCGGGGCCGCCGTCGAGGGCAAGGCGCGGGTCATGGTCGCGAACCTCGGGCTCGAGGGTGTCGATCACCGCGGTGGGGATGTAGGGCGGGTTGGCGACCACGACCTCGAAACCGGCGTCGCCCAGACCGGCGGTCCAGTCGCCGCGCAGCAGGGCGGTGCGGCCGTCGAGGTCGAGATTGGCGGCGTTCTCCCGCGCCACGGCCAGCGCGTCTTCGGAAATGTCGACGCCCAGGCCCTTGGCCGCCGGTCGCTCGGCCAGGATGGACAGCAGGATGGCGCCGGAGCCGACGCCGAGATCGAGAATGTTGAACGTCATCGTCTCGGGAAAGGCCTTGAGGACCTCATCGACGATGACTTCGGTGTCGGGACGCGGCGTCAGCACCGCGCTGGAGACGTTGAGCATGATCTTCCAGAAGGCCTTGCGGCCGAGGATCAGGCTGGCTGGCTCGCGACGGGCGCGGCGGTCGAGATAGCCGTCATAGACGGCCGTCTGTTCGGGCGTCAGCTCACGGTAGGGATCGGTGACGATCTCCAGCCGGGAGACGCCGGCGGCGGCCTCGAGCATAAGCCGCGCGTCGATGGCCGGCTGGTCGATGCCGGCGGCCTTCAGCCGTTCGCCGCCGGCCTTCCAGGCTTTCACGAGAGTGGTCACGTCAGCAGCTCCAGATCATCGCCGACCGTCACCCGGCCGGGGACGGTGGTCTGCAAATACAGGCCGCAGAGCGTGTGGCCATAGTGATCGAACAGCGCCTTGACCACATCCATGTCCCGTTCGGCCGTGGTCGGATCGACATGGGTCGCCGCGCAGCGGACGATGGGTTTGTAGCCGGCGACGGTCGCCCCCCCGATAGCCAGGGTGCGTCCCGCCCAGTCGTTCTCGACCCAGGCCGGCCAGCCCTCGACATAGAGGTTGGCCCGGAACCGCAGGGGATCGACCGGCCGGCCGATCTTCGCTTCCAGATCGCGGATGCTGTTCAGGTTGATAATCGAGACATGACCCTGGGGGTGATCCATGAACCGCCAGCCGCCGGGCGCGCGCAGCACCTTGAGCGGGGCGTGGGCCGCCTCGCCGAGCAGGACGGTCAGCCAGGCGGCGAAGGCCGCGCGGCCGGGCTCGCCGGCCAGGTCGGCGGCGAAGTCGGGCTGGCTTGGCGCCGTGGCGTGGAACAGGCCGGTGGCGTCGTCGAGGCGGGTGCGGGCCTTCGCCACCTGCGCAATATGGGCCAGGACGGCGAACCGGGTCTTGCGGATGAAGGCGGGGTGGTCGGGATCGAAACCGGAGGGGCCGACTTCCACAGCATAGAGCCGGTCACCGGGAAAGCCCTCGCCGACGGTCAGGTCGGCGGCGTCCAGCCGCTCGGGGGTGAAGCCCTTGACGGGATGACGGTAGAGCGCGGTGACCGTGGCTTTCATGGATGATGAGTGCCTCAGGGAGGGGGGCGATGTCTATTGGCGGCGGGTGCGCCGTGCGTCCTTCGACACGCGCTTCGCGCTGCTCAGGATGACGTGCGCCTGTATGCGTCATGGTGAGCAGGCCCGCGGGGCGCGTGTCGAGCGACGCTCCCTCTAGCCGTAGCTATCCTCAAGCGTCGAAAGCCGCGCCGCCTGGTCTTCGGCGATCAGGGGATTGATCACGTCGTCGAGCGCCTCGCCCTCCATGATCTTGGGCAGGTTGTAGAGGGTCAGGTTGATCCGGTGGTCGGTGACCCGGCCCTGCGGGAAGTTGTAGGTGCGGATGCGTTCGGAGCGGTCGCCGGAGCCGACCTGGGCCTTGCGGGCGTCGGAGCGGGCGGTGTCGAGGGCCTGGCGCTGGGTGTCGTAGAGCTTGGCCTTGAGGTTCTTCAGCGCCTTGCGGCGGTTCTCGTGCTGCGACTTTTCCGAGCTGGTCACGACGATGCCCGTGGGCAGGTGGGTGATGCGCACCGCCGAGTCGGTCTTGTTGACGTGCTGGCCGCCGGCGCCGCTGGCGCGATAGGTGTCGATGCGGATGTCGGCGTCGTTGATCTCGATCTCGACGTCCTCGGCTTCGGGCAGCACCGCGACCGTGGCGGCCGAGGTGTGGATGCGGCCCTGAGCCTCGGTCGCCGGCACGCGCTGCACGCGATGGACGCCGCTCTCGAACTTCATCCGCCCGAAGACGCCGTCGCCGCTGATCGAGGCGATGATTTCCTTGAAGCCGCCCATCTCGCCTTCGGAGATGCTGTCGATCTCGACCTTCCAGCCGTGGTTGGCGGCGTAGCGCTGGTACATGCGGAACAGGTCGCCGGCGAACAGGGCCGCCTCGTCGCCGCCGGTGCCGGCGCGGACTTCGAGGATGGCCGAGGCGTTCTCGTCGCGGTCGCGGGGGGCCAGCAGCAGGGCCACGTCCCGTTCCATGTCCGGCAGCTGGGCTTCCAGCCGCTCCAGCTCGTCACGCGCCAGTTCGGAGATGTCCGGATCGGCGTCGGCCGCCATGACCTCGAGCTCGGGCTTTTCGGCCAGCACTTTCTGCAGCGCCAGCACCGCCTCGGCCACGGGCCTCAGCTCGGCGTGTTCCTTGCCCAGCCGGACGATCTCCGGCCCTTCCGTGGCCGCGCCCATGCGCGCCTCGATCTCGCGGAAGCGGTCGAGGACCTGGTCAAGACGGGCCTGGGGAAGACGCAAGGGGGCAATCCGGGAACAGCGGCGGGGAGGCCGAGGTCTTTACGGCGCCGCGCGGCGGTCTGTCGATGATGTCAGCCCGCGCGGGGCTTCAGACCGGCTCTGGGGGCGGAGAAATCACCGCCGGCCAGCTTCTTGGTCGCACCGGGAACTTCCGGCGCCGCGATGGCCGCGGTTTCCCGCTCGGGCGCGATCAGGACGTCGAGGCGGGACTTGGTCGCCTTGAAGGCCGCCAGATCGCGGGCGCCCAGGATATTGCCGGCCGGGATCTTGGCCCCGATCGGGTTGACCCGCTTGCCCTTGAGCCAGACTTCATAATGCAGGTGAGGACCGGTCGAGGCGCCGGTCGAGCCGACATAGGCGATGACCTGTCCCTGGGAGACGCGTTGGCCGGCCTTGAGGCCCTTGCCGAAGCGCGAGAGGTGGGCGTAGCCGGTTTCCCAGCCGCCCGAATGGCGAATACGCACCCAGTTGCCGTAGCCGCCCCAGCGGCGGGCCTCGACGACGACGCCATCGCCGGCGGCCAGAACGGGCGTGCCCGTGCCGACCCCGAAATCGATGCCCTGGTGCATCTTGTTGTAGCCCAGGATCGGGTGGCGACGCAGGCCGAACTTGGAGGTGATGCGGGCGCCGTCGACCGGCGTGCGCAGCAGGAAGCCCTTGATGTTCTTGCCGACCGTGTCGAGGAACATCTTCTTCCCGTCGGCGCGCATGAAGCCGTAGAAGCGCTGGCCCTTGACCTCGGCGTACTCCAGGCCGCCGGCCTCGACGGTGCGTCCGCTCTCGGTGACCTTGCGGTCGAAGACCAGGCAGAACGGATCGCCGGCCTTGATGTCGCGCGAGAAGTCGATCTTGTGGGAAAACAGCTTGGACGCCTCGGCGATGACCGACGAGGTGGCGCCGACGGCGCTGGCGCTCTGGTGGAACGAGCCTTCCATCTTGCCGCAGGCGACGACCTGCTCGGGCCGAACCTCTTCTTCCATCTCACGTAGGTGCAGCGCGCCGTCGAAGGTGCGCGACACGGTCAGGGTGCTGGCCGCGCCGGTGCGCATCGACAGGCCGATCAGACGGGCGGGCCCGCGACGATCCTGGGGCCGGGCCACCGAGGCGACGAAATCCATGCCGGCGCGGATATTCACCGTGTCCATGGCCTGGGCCAGGATGTTCACGGCCTGTTTTGCGTCGGTGGAGGCGATGCCGCTGCGCATGACGGCGGCTTCGAGGGTCTCGCCGGGGCGGACCTCGACACTGATGTTCTGGCCGCGGTCAAAACCGGGCTGGGCTTCGGCGCGAGCGAAGGCGACGTGTTGCAGGGTGGCGAGGGCGGCGGGATCCAGCGGCTGGGCGACCGAAAGGGTGGGCGCGGCGGTCAGCTTCCAGCCGAGGCCGAGGACCGCGAGGCCCGCGACGGCTACCAGGATCTTTGGCGCAAAACGGATTGTCGGGCGCCTGGGATCGAATTCCTGCATCGTTCCCCCGTTCAATTTCCAAAGCTGTACTAGCGTCAGAATGGGACAGCTGGGAGGCTACCCAGCAATTGTCGAGCCGGTTCATGCCCGGCCAGAGCCCCGAAACGCAACCAATATTCGGTGTTTCGGGCGAATTGTCACGCTCATGGCGCGCGCCGGCAGTTAACTCTGAAGAAGTGAATGAACCGTGTCCGCGGGGCGGCAAAGCGCCGCGCCGGTTGGGGTTTCCACGATCGGGCGTTCAACCAGGATGGGGTTGGCGGCCATGGCTTTAAGGATATCGGCGTCGGTGGCGGAGGGGTCGGTGAGGCCCAGATCCGCGGCCGGCGTGCCCCGCACCCGAAGGATGTCGCGGGGCGTCTTGCCCATCCGGGCCAGCAGCGCCGTCAGCTGCGGCACGGTCCAGCCGGTCTTGAGGTATTCGACCACGGTCGGCTCGGTCCCGGTCTCCCGGATCATGGCCAGGGTGTTGCGCGAGGTGCCGCAGGCGGGGTTGTGAAAGATGGTCACGGTCATGGGGCGTCTCCGGGGGCTTTCAGGCCACGCTCGTACCAGCCCTTGGAGCGATTCACGATGGCCACGACCGTCAGCATCACCGGCACCTCGACGAGGACGCCGACCACCGTCGCCAGCGCCGCGCCCGATTGCAGACCGAACAGACTGATGGCGGCCGCGACGGCCAGTTCGAAAAAGTTGCTGGCGCCGATCAGGGCCGAAGGGCCGGCGACGCAATGCTGTTCACCGGTCAGCCGGTTCAGCAGATAGGCCAGGCCGGCGTTGAAATAGACCTGGATCAGGATCGGCACGGCGATGAGGGCGATGATCAGCGGATGGGCGATGATCTGTTCGCCCTGGAAGCCGAACAGCAGGACCAGGGTGGCGAGCAGGGCCAGGATCGAGGCCGGCCCCAGCCGGGCCAGGACGGTCGCCAGGGCCGCCTCGCCCCGGGACAACAGAAATCGCCGGATGACCTGGGCCAGGACGACCGGGACGACGATATAGAGCCCCACAGACAGCAGCAGCGTCTCCCAGGGCACCGTGATCGCCGACAGGCCCAGCAGCAGGGCCACGATCGGGGCGAAGGCGAAGATCATGATGACGTCGTTCAGCGCCACCTGGCTGAGGGTGAAGTGTGGCTCGCCCTTGGTCAGGTTGCTCCAGACAAAGACCATCGCCGTGCAGGGCGCGGCCGCCAGCAGGATCAGGCCGGCGATGTAGCTGTCGATCTGGGCGGCCGGCAGCAGGGGACGGAACAGCACGCCGATGAACAGCCAGCCGAGCAGCGCCATCGAGAAGGGTTTGACCGCCCAGTTGATGAACAGGGTTACCCCGATGCCGCGCCAGTGGCGCCCGACCTCGCGCATGGCCGCGAAATCGATGCGGATCAGCATCGGAATGATCATCAGCCAGACCAGGCCGGCGACCGGCAGATTGACCTTCGCCACCTCCAGGGCGGCGATGGCCTGAAACAGGCCGGGAAAGACCTGGCCCAGCGCCACGCCCGCGACGATGCAGAGGCCGACCCACAGGGTCAGGTAGCGTTCGAATATGGACATGGGGTCAGGCCTTGCCGATGCCGTCGAGGCGGGCCTGCAGGGTCAGCCGGTCGAGACTGGCCATCGGCAGGTTGACGAAGATCTCGAGCCGGTTGTGCAGCCGGCCGTAGATGTCGGCGAAGGCCAGGGCGATCTCTGCATCGGTTCCCCCAACGGCAGCGGGGTCGGGCACGCCCCAATGGGCGGTCATCGGCTGTCCCGGCCAGATCGGGCAGACCTCGCCGGCGGCGTTGTCGCAGACGGTGAAGACGAAGTTCAGTTCGGGCGCGCCCGGATTATGGGCCCGGTCGAATTCCTCCCAGGACTTCGAACGCAGGCCGTCGGTCGGGTAGTTGAACCGCTCCAGCAGCCGGAGGGCGTGAGGATTGACAGTCCCGGTCGGCATCGACCCCGCCGAGAAAGCATTGAAGCGGCCGGCGCCGAGCCGGTTCAGGATCGACTCGGCCAGGATCGAGCGCGCCGAATTGCCGGTGCAGAGGAATAGGACGGTGTGGGTCATCAGCAGGTCCTGGGTCCGCAGGCGTCGCCGCTGGCGATGGCCGTCAGGGGGCCGCAGATGGCCGGCTCGCCCTGGCAGCAGTCCTCCACCAGAAAGGTCAGCAGGCCGCGCATGGCGTCGTAGTCGGCCGTGTAGATGATCTGTCGCCCGTCCCGCCGGGAGTGCACCAGACCCGCCTGGGACAGGATGTTGAGGTTGGCCGAGAGGGTGTTGCTCAGACTGCCGACGGCCTCCGCGATCTGGCCGGCCGGCAGGCCCGGCGCGCCGGCCTTGACCAGCAGCCGAAACACCGCGAGGCGGCCGGGATGGGCGAGGGCCGACAGGGCGGCGACGGCGTCAGTCTGTTCCATGATTCGAGAATAGCCGAATTTTGTGACGGGCGGGTGTCAGTATGCGTCCTTCGAGACGCTCGCTTGAAGCTCGCTCCCCAGGATGACGAACAGGGGTGGGCTGCAAAGTGCTCGTCATGGTGAGGAGCGGACCCTCAGGTCCGCGTCTCGAACCACGCACTCAGCCACAGCAGCCCGTCACCACCGGACTCGCCACGGTCGTCGCCGGCACGACCTCATCCTCGCCGTAGGTCACCGCCTCGCCGAAGGTGTGGAAGGTTTCCCAGCGAACGCCGGACGGGTCGGTCACCCAGCTCTTGTCCGAGCGGGCGTAGCAGCAGGTGGTCGCTTCCTGGTCGAAGGTGGTCTCGCCGGCGGCCTTGAGGCGGGTGGCGATGGCGGTCAGCTCATCGGCGGTCTCGGCCTGGATGCCGACATGGTCGACGCCGGGCGCGCCGCGCCCGCGCTGCGAGATGGCCAGGTTCACCCGCGGGTCCTCGAGCATCCATTTGGCGTAGTCGTCCTTCACCACTGAGGGCTGGGCGCCGAACAGGGTCGAGTAGAAGCCGATCGAGCGGGACAGGTCGTCGACGGCGATGTGCAGATGCAGGCGGTTCATGGTGGGCTCCATAATATCGATAATTCGAGAAATATAGAATAATAGACCAAAATCAAGAGGCCAGGAAAAACGGCTGGCGTAGGGAGCCTAGAAGGCCGCCTTCACCGTCCCGGTCCGGACCGCCGAGTCCGACAGATCAAAGGCCATGACGTCGCCCGGGCGGGGCGGCAGCGGCTTTGCGGTCGCTGGCCAGCCCTCGGTGACCAGCGAGTAGCGCACCTCGACCGTTGGGCCCGCGAGGATCAGGTGACCCGGCGCCGCAATCCCCGCCAGCCGGACGTGGATCCAGTCGCCGGGCTTGGCCTGCAGCGTCACGGTTTGCCCATTGATCTCAAGCGTCGTCAGGGGCCTGTCGGCGCGCACCTCGACCAACGCCACGCGGGCCTGGGGCAGGGTGACCCGCGTCCGGCCGTCCGGCAGTTGATCCACCAGCACCCGGGCCGTCCCGGCCGCCACGGGGGGTGCGGCGGCGGCCCAGACGGGGCCGCGTCCGAGCGGGGCGATGTCCTGCCGGCTGACCTCGCCGCCGCCGGCGGTCAGGGCGGCGCGGCTCCAGGCGTCGAGATCGGGCGTTGCGGCGGCGAGCCAGGTCTTGCCCGTCACGTCGTCGGTGACATGGAAGACCGTGGTGGCCTGGGGGTGTCGCGCCGTCCAGGGATCCTTGACCCGGACTACGCCCAGCAGGACCAGACCCAGGGCGAGGACGGTCAGCGCGGGCGTCCTCACCCGCCGCGCCGTCTTGGCCGGCCAGGCCAGCGGCCAGAGCAGCAGGGCGCCCAGCCACAGGAACAGGCCAAGGAGCGCCGGCAGGTCGAGGCCCTGCGCCACGCCGTGGAAGAACACCGCCAGCCAGCCGCCGCCCAGCGCCGCCAGCACGGCCAGGGCGGCGGAAGCGATGAGGTCGTCCCGGGCCCCCAGCCGGGTCGCCGCTGCGCCGAGCGAGGCCAGGACCAGGGGCCAGGCGACGAGGAAGGCGACAGCGGCCAGGGTGGCCTGCAGGGCGACGGCGGCGATGAGGCCGGTGGCCAGCACGCCCAGCCAGGCCCCGGACAGGGCCGGTGGTCGGCCGAAGCTCACCGCCGCCAGGGCCGCGGCCGCGACGCCCAGACCAAGCCCGGTCGGGTCCTAACCGCCGAACACCGAACACAGCAGTCCAGCGACCAGGGCCGTGGCCGCCAGCGCCCATCGCGCCCCGCCGCGGGCCTGAAGCACAGGAACCAGCAGCAGCAGGCCGACCCCCATCAGGGCCAGGGTGGTCTCCCACAGACCCCACTGGGCCAGAAGGGGGCGTTGCTCCATGAAGCCGAAGCCTACGCCGGTCGCCTTGCGCGCCAGATGCAACAGCAGGGCGCCGGCGATCAGCAGGAACAGGGCGGCGCCCGCGCCGCGGGCCGTATCGATGAGACTCAGGCCACCGGCCCGGCGGGCGCGCGTGGCCGCCAGGGTGATCAGTCCCGCCGCGATCAGCAGCACGATCCAGCCGCCTCCGGCCGGATAGGCCAGGACATGGTCGCCGAAGGTCTGGCTGTAGACAGCGTCGGGCGACTTGCCGGGCAGGGCGTCCGCGAAGGCCAGGTCGGCGGCGGCGGCCAGGGCCTGGTCGCCCATGTGGCGCACCGAACCCTTGTCGAGATTGGCCAGGGTCGAGGTCGGCGAATGATAGTCGAACTGGCGACCGACGAAGGCGTAGTTGAGCCCCCGGACGCCGGCGGCGTTGGACACCGTGAAATCGGTGTCGTTGGGCATGTTCTCATAGAGGAAGACGGCCAGGGCGTTGCTGATCGGGCGCACCGCCGTGCGGGCGAAGGTCGAGATCAGCTCGCCGTTGTCCGGGCCGGTCTGGAACATGTTGGCGCGGCCGCCGCCGCCGCGACTTTCCAGATTGATCAGCAGACCGATCCGGCTGCGTAGTGGATGATCGCGGAAGAAGACCCGGGCCCCGAGCAGGCCGGCCTCCTCGCCGTCGGTCAGGATGACGATGACGTCGCGCCTGGGGGGTCCGCGGGCTTTCAGCGCGCGGACGACGTCAAGAACGACCGCCACGCCGGTGGCGTCGTCGGCCGCGCCGGGGGAGGCCGGCACGCTGTCGTAATGGGCCATCAGGGCCAGGGCCGGCTTGTCGCGATCAAGGCCCGGCAGCACCCCCACGATGTTCTCGACCTGACCGCCGACAACCCAGGTCGCGCCACGATACGGGCGGGTCTCGACGCCAAAGCCGCTCTGCAGGGCGGGCTCCAGGCCCAGGGCGGTCATGCGGGCCGTCAGATAGTCGCGAACCCTGGCGTTGGCCGCTGAACCGCCCGGATGCGGCGCTCTGGCGATCTGGCCGATGTCGGCCAGCGCCTTTTCGGTGGAGAAGGCGGTAGGGGCGGACGGCCCCCTGGCCGGATCAGGCGTCCGGGTTCCGGTCCAGGCCAGCAGCAGGGCGCCCGTCAGGGCCGCCGCCAGCGCGATCATCCGTCCCATGCCGTTCCTCCCCGAACCGCTCAAGGCGGGCAGGGGGCCATGTCGGCGGCCGGCGCGCAACCGTCCGTTGGGCGTGGCCGCAACGGAAAACGCCCGCCGGAGAACCGGCGGGCGCTGTCGGTGTCTTGCGGGTGTAGCGTCGCGTCAGGCCGCGGCGACCTCGCCCTGCGGATCGCGCAGCACATAGCCGCGGCCCCAGACCGTCTCGATGTGATGGTTGCCGCCCGAAGCGGTGGCCAGCTTCTTGCGCAGCTTGCAGATGAAGACGTCGATGATCTTCAGCTCGGGCTCGTCCATGCCGCCGTAAAGGTGGTTGAGGAACATCTCCTTGGTCAGGGTCGTGCCCTTGCGCAGGGAGAGGAGCTCCAGCATCTGGTACTCCTTGCCGGTCAGGTGGACCCGCAGGCCGTTCACTTCCACGGTCTTGGCGTCGAGGTTGACGCCGATCTCGCCGGTCTGGATGACCGCCTGGGAGTGGCCCTTGGAGCGTCGCACCACGGCGTGGATGCGAGCGACCATTTCATCCTTGTGGAACGGCTTGGTCATGTAGTCGTCGGCGCCGCCGCCCAGGGTCTTGACCTTGGTGTCGATCTCGGCCGAACCGCTGAGGATCATGATCGGCGTGTTGATCTTACCGTTGCGCAGCGTGCGCAGCACGTCCATGCCGCTCATGTCGGGCAGGTTCAGGTCGAGCAGGATGAGGTCGTAGTCGTAGATCTTGCCCAGATCGACGCCTTCCTCACCCAGGTCGGTCGTATAAACGTTGAAGCCTTCTGACTTCAGCATCAGCTCGATGGTCTGAGCCGTCGCGCTGTCATCTTCAATCAACAGTACGCGCATCGATCCCCTCCCCGCGGCCCGACCGCGGTAACAATTGACGTCGGCGGAATCCGCCCTCGAAGCTCAGCGGCAACATTGCCGGTGGGCTGCTTTAAGACTCGTTAATGGTGAAAGACCCTTCGAAAAGAATCGTTAAGGCGATTTGCGAATCGGAGGCAAGCGGCGATGTCGCGCCATCGAGTCAATGCGTGGATGACTCTTTCGTGATCGGGGATTCCACAGGGATTCCATGGGGATTCCGAAAACCGTTGTGGCAGTGGGGGAGGGGCGTCGGCGGCCCGTTCGGGATAACGACGTCATCCGGGCCGCGGCGTTGGCGGCGAGTCCTTAACGCCGCGCCGCCGCCTGTCAGGCCCCGCGCACGGCGCTGGCGATAAAGCCGCCGCCCAGAACCCGGCTGGGATCCTCGGGCGCGTAAAGCACGCAGGCCTGGCCGGGGGCCACGCCTTCCTCGGGAACGTCGAGCACGACCCCGATCCCGCCGGCGACCCGGGCCAGCCGCCCGGCGACCGGCTCGCGGGTCGAGCGGACCCGGGCCAGCACCGGCCGGCCGGCGTCGGCGGCGCCCGCGATCGTCGCCTCATCGCCCAGCCAGTTGTCTTCCTTCAGCGTCAGGGCCGAAACCAGCAGCGCCTCGCGCGGCCCGACCACGACCTGACGCGCCTCGGCGTCGATACGCACCACGAACAGCGGATCGCCGCCGCCGATGTTCAGACCCCGACGCTGGCCGATGGTGTAGCGGGTCACGCCCTCGTGACGGCCCATCACCCGGCCGTCGAGATGCACCACCTCGCCGGCCTCGGCCCCGTGCGGGCGCAGCCGGTCGATCAGGGTGTGATACTTGCCCTCGGGCACGAAACAGATGTCCTGGCTGTCGGGCTTGTCGGCGGCGGCCAGATCCATCCCGGCCGCGACCCCGCGCACCGCCGGCTTGGGCAGGCCGCCGAGCGGAAAGCGCAGGAAGTCGAGCTGCTCGCGGGTGGTGGCGAACAGGAAATAGCTCTGGTCGCGGGCCGCATCGACGGCGCGGTGCAGCCGTGGCCCGCCGGGCCCGTCCTCGCGCCGCACATAGTGGCCGGTGGCCATGGCCGCCGCGCCCAGATCCTTCGCCACGTCCAGCAGGTCCCGGAACTTGACCGTCTGATTGCAGCGAATGCAGGGGATCGGCGTCTCGCCGCGCAGATAGGCGTCGGCGAACTCCTCGATCACCTGGTCGCGAAACCGGCTTTCGTAGTCGAGCACATAGTGGGGGATGCCGATGCTCTCGGCCGCCTGGCGGGCGTCGAGGATATCCTGGCCGGCGCAGCAGGCGCCCTTCTTCTGCACCGCCGCCCCATGGTCATAGAGCTGCAGCGTCACCCCGACGACGTCATAGCCGGCCCTGGCCAGCAGCGCCGCGGTCACCGTCGAGTCGACCCCGCCCGACATCGCCGCCACCACCCGCGCGCCGACCGGCAGGCCCACGGCCGCGCGCACGACGTCGTCGGCGATGTCTGTAGGGGGAAGCAGGGCGTTCATCCGGCGCTATTTAGAGGCTCGGGGCGCAAATTGCGACCGGGGGCGCGGCGGCGCTGCCGCCAAGAGGGTCAAGATGTCGTTTCCGTCCCGCCGCCTTCCTCGTGAGTCCGGCCATCCCGGATGTGGTAGAGGCGTTTGAACGTGGGGATGATCTTCTCGTCATGCGTGACGATGATGATCGCGGTCTGGTAGCGGGCCGCCATGTCGTTCAGAATCTTAACCACCGCCAGCGCCCGTTCGCCGTCGAGCGGCGCTGTCGGCTCATCGGCGAGAATGACGGGCGGGCGGCTTACAAGCGCCCTGGCGATGGCGACACGCTGCTGTTCTCCCCCTGAAAGCTGCGATGGCATGGCCTTGGCGCGGTGGGCGACGTCGAGCGCCGTCAGCAGCTCCACCGCGCGCGCGCGGGCTTCGACGTTGGTAACCCCGGCGAGCATCGGCAAGAGGGCGACATTGTCGGTGACATCGAGAAACGGGATCAGATAGGGCGACTGAAAGATGAAGCCGATCCGGTCACGCCGGAGCGCGCGAAGATCCGGAATTTTCCATGCGTTGTCGTAAATTGTCTGATCGCCGATCGTCATTCGCCCAGACGTTGGCTCGATCACCGCGCCTAGACATTTGAGCAGCGTGCTTTTGCCCGATCCCGACGGTCCGATCAGGCCGACGACCTCTCCGGGCGCGACATGCATGTCAACGCCCCGCAGCGCATGGACGGCTGTATCGCCCTCCCCGTAGGTCTTGACGAGGTTTTCGATGCGGATGCCGTTAGCCACCGATGGCCTCCGCCGGATCGATCCTCAGCGCGGCGCGGATGGCAAGCAGACTGGCGATCGCGCAGATCACCATGACGGCGACGAAGCCGCGCAGGGAATCGCCGGACAATAGCAGAACGTATTTGGGGAAGATCGGAGCCCAGAAGGTGGCGGCGATCTTGCCGACGACAAAGCCGATCAGGCCAAGTCCGAGCGCCTGCTGCAGGATCATGAGCGAGATGGTTCGGTTGCGTGTGCCGATCAGCTTGAGCACCGCAATCTCTCGGATCTTGCCCATGGTCAGCGTGTAGATGATGAAGGCGACGATCGCCGCGCTGACGATGGAGAGGATGACGAGAAACATGCTGATCTGACGCGCGGATGTGGCGATCAGCTTGTCGACCAGAATCTCCTCCATCTCCGCCCGGGTATAGACGGTGAGTCTCTGCCAACGCCGGATCGGCTCGGCCACCTGATCGGGGCTGAAGCCCTCCTTGATCTGCACCAGGACGACATTGACATAGGGATTGCTGGTCTGAGAGGCGGTCACGGCGTCGATCATGCCGGGATTTCCGGGGGGATTAAGCGCCGGATTTTGGGCCGTGCGAGCGCGCTGGCGGACGATCGCGTCACTGTCCTTCAGGAACTGGGCCTGCTGGGCGTCCTTCAGGGGGATGAACAACATGGGGTCGCCGCCTGACGACACCATACGGCTGGTCAGCCCCACAATGACGTAGCGGTTGCGTCGCACATGGACGACATCACCCAGATCAAAGCCGGTCTTCATGTCGGCGACCGCCTCGTAGTGAGCGCGCACGATCTGCCGCCCGGCAATGAGATGGGGCGGCTGACCGGGTTCACCCGGCGACGCGGCTTCAATGCCGACCATCATGACCCGAACGTCGCGGCCGGCGTGATCGATCTGCATGGTCAGGTAGGTCACGTTGGCCGCCCGCGCGACGCCGGGCATGGCGCGGATCGACCGGTCGACATCATCGTTGATACTTGAGGGCTCGGCATAGGGGCCGAGCGTGTTTCTCTGCACCACCCAAAGATCGGCGCCGCTGTTGTCCAGCATCGCCTGGGCGTCATCGACCATGCCGCGATAGACACCGGCCATGGTCAGGGTGACGCCGATCAGCAGCCCCAGCCCGATGCCGGTGAAGACGAACTTCCCCCAGCTATGGAGGATGTCACGACCGGCAAGGCTGATCATTGTCCGCTACCTACAATCCGGTCGACAATCCGGATGCGCGTGCGGGCAGTCAGGGCGCGTTGACTGTACACCACCACGCGTGCGCCCTGTTCCAGCCCGCTCAAGATCTGGACGGCGCCATGGATATCCGTTGCGCCGGTTGTGGCTGCCTGGAAGCGGAGCTTGCCGCCTTCGACAACCCACACGCCGGACTCGCCCTTGACGCGATGAATGGCAGCGCTCGGCACGACGAGTGACTTTCTGGCGGGCGGCAGGATTACCGTCACTTCCGCCAGTTCGCCAACGGGTGGCAGGTTTGGCGTCTCGAACGCGATCTTGGCCATCACCTCCTCGGTGACCGCGTCGGCCATCGGCTCGCTGCGGACGACACGCCCTGCCAACGGAGTTCCGGCGCGCGACCGGAGCAAGACCCGCGCGCCCAGTCCAGCTCGAAGGCCGGTCGATTGGAGCTGGTCGAAGCGCGCATTGATCCAGAGGTTGGCGGGGTCGATAATCTCCACGACCGCTTGCCCGGCGACTACGGTGGTTCCAGGTTCCACCGCGCGGCGAACGACAAGTCCGCCGGCCGGGGCGACAAGGCGCAGATTAGCTTTCTGGCGGACGAGCGCCGCGCGGTCCGCGCCGGCGCGCCCGCGATCCTGTGAGGCCGCCGCCACATTGGCCTGCGCCGTCGCCGCACCGGCTTCCGCCACCTGAAGTTCCTGACGCCGCACATCGACGGCCGCCTGACTTGTCCAGCCTCCCTTGAGGAGCTGTTCGGCGCGATTGGCCTGTGTTCGGGCCAGCTGCGCTCGGGCCTGAGCGTCGATAAGCTGCGCCCGCGCGGCGCGCTCGAGCGCGATGGACCGCCCTTCCGCGCCGGCCTGCGCGGCAATGCGTTCATCAAGGTCGATCGGGTCGATTTCAGCGAGTGGCTGGCCGGCGACGACAGTGTCGCCGACATCCACCAGCAGCGCGCGCACGCGCCCGGCGGTCGTGGGGCCCACACGGTGGGTGTAGCGCGCCTCGACGACGCCGATGCCGAAGAGGGATGGGGAGATCGCCTCTTCCTTCACTGCCACCAAGGTGACCGGCACCGGCGCAAGTGGGCCTGAACGCAGCGCGACGTAAGCAAACAGAAGGATGAGCGGCGTCATGACGGCGACCAACAGCCATGTCCGCCGATTGCCTGGCAGGGCGATCTTCATGTCCGCCCCCCAATACCCTTGAGGTAGATGCCGAACACCCGCCCGGCCATGGCCCGCATGGCGTTGAGATCTCCGGTCATCATGGCCTGCATCACCAGACCCTGGATCGTGCCAACAAACAGGGTTGCGGCCGCCTCGGTATCAAGGTCGGCGGGCAGATCACCATTGGCGCGGCAACGATCGAGAAGCTTCACAAGGCGTGCTCGATACCCGTTGATCAGCGCCCGTGCGCTTCGCTTCGCGGCCGTGTCACCGGTGCGCTGCAACTCTCCGAACAGAATGCGGGGGACGCCAGGCCGGGCCACGACGAAATCGACGTGCGCCAGAAACATCTGCTCAAGCGCGGACAGGGGCGACGAGCCTCTCGCCTCGGCATGGTCAAGTCGTCGGGTGAGCTGGTCGGCCGTCCAGACCATAACAGCATCCCAGACCGCGTCCTTGGTCGGAAAGTGACGGAACAGCGCCCCTTGGGTCAGCCGCATATGCTCAGCGATCTGTCCCGTCGTGATCTCGGCGGGATTACGCGTAGCAGCGAGGTCAACGACCGCTTCCACGGTCACTTCTCGGCGTTGAGCAGCGGGGAGATTTTGACGAGTCATGGCCAGATACATAGCCGAAAGAAAGTAATTGGTCACTATCTTTTGGCTGTAAGGCGTCGGTGCGACGAGGTGGAGTGGGGCGGGTTGTCCGCACGCCGCCGAATATCACAGGTCCCGGCGTACGGCCGCCCGGCGGGGAGACAGCCGTCCCGCGGCGCCGTTACTTCAGCAGCGCCAGCAGGGAGCTCTGGCTGAGGGTGTTGAACACCTGGGCCGAGGCTTCGACGGCGGTCTGGGCCTGTTGCAGGCGGCTGATCGCGTCGGCCATGTCAACGTCGGTCATGCCGCCGACCATGCCCTCGAGCATGGTCTTGCGGGCGCCCTGGGTTTCCATGGTCTTGTCGACGCGGTTCTGGGTCAGGCCGTTGCGGGCGGCGGCGCCGGTCAGGTCGGTGCGGGCGGTGTCGAAACTGGCCAGCATGCCCTGCAGGAAGGTTTCCTGGGCGGTGGTCAGCTTGCCGGTGAAGGCGCCGTTGACGTCGACGAAGTCCTGAACCTGGCGGAAGGCGGTGAACAGGCCCGAACCCAGCTGGTCGGCCAGAAAGCCCGACTGGATGGTGGTCGATTCATCGAGCCGGTTGGTCGGGACCAGGGCGTCGTTCTTGAAGAAGCTGGCCACGGTCGGCTGGGTGGTCAGGTCGGCCAGGGAGGTCGCGGTGACCGGCTGGGTGTCGACCTGGCCGCCGGCGAACAGATAGCGACCGCCGAACCGGGCGTTGAGCGAGTCGGAGGCCGAGGAGAACCAGCTCGACATCTCGCTCATCAGGGCGTCGCCGTGACCGGTGGCCAGGGCCTCGGCGATGGCCTGACGGGCGCCCTGGGCGGCGTCGGCGGTCTGGGTCAGGGCCAGGGCCTGGGATTCCAGCTTCGAGGTCAGGGTCTGGCCCTCGGCCAGGAAGCCGTCGACCTTGGTCTGGATCGAGCGGGTGGCCAGCAGGGTCTCGGCCTGGCGCGAAAATCCCTTCAGATCCGAGGCGATCTTGCCGCTGGAAACCTGGTTGCTGGCGTCCTGCTGGCGCACCTGGGCGCGCATCAGATCGGTGAGGACGGTCGAATAGCTGTTGGCGGTGGCGACGCGGTTCATGCCCTATCACCGGACCATGTTCAGAAGGGTGTCGTAGAGGTCCTTGCTCGCCTGTATGAGGCGGGCGGAGGCGTTGAACGCCTGCTGGTAGGTGGTCATGCTGATGAGCTCCTCATCCAGATTGACGCCCTCGACCGAACTGCGGCGGGAGTCCGCCTCGGCGGCCACGGCGCTGGCCACGGCCTGGCGCGAGGCGGCGGAATCGGCCTTGCGGGCGATAGAGCCGGCCAGTTCCGAGGCGTAGCGCGACACGCTCATCGTCGAGGCCGACAGGCCGCCGGCGCCGTCGAAGGCGGTCATGGTTTCGCCGGCCTTGGCCAGGCGCAGGGCGCCGCGGCCGTCGCCGACCGCGAGCACCGGCTTGCCTGCGGCCGCCTGGCTCAGGTCGAGCGTGGCGAGCGCCAGTTTCAGGGGGTTGGCGGCGACATCGGCGCGGACGCTGAAGCTCTCGACCCGGTTGGCGCGTTGGGCGATGCCGAGGCCGAAGAGTTCGGAGACGGATGGGCCGCCGGCGCCCCGCTCGGTGCCGTCCTGCAGCACCGCCAAGCTGGCGCCCTTGGCGTTGGGGGCGAAGCTCATGCGACCATCGGCGTCGAGGCTGAAGGCGCCATAGAGGCCCACGCCCGAGGAGGACGAATTGAGCGCGTTGAGCAGGTCCTGGACCGATCCGGCGGGGGGGACGGTGATGGTCACGTCCTTGAGCCGCACCCCGTCGGCGTCAGAGACGCGCAGGCTGAGGGTGTCGCCGGGCGTGAAGCCGTGGTTGTGGGTCGGCGTCAGCCCGGTGTCGGAGAACGGATAGCCCGTCGAACTGATCAGGTCGTTGAGCCCGAAAAAGTGCGAGAAGCCCTTGCCGGCCTTGAGGGCCGGATTGGCGGCGCTGTCGGAGACGGCCACACCGGCGCCGGACGTTGCCGTCAGGCTCAGGGCGCCGTTGGTGAAGCTGGCCGAGCCGAAGGCGCCGAGGGCGGCGTTGAGCGACGGCAGAAAGCTGGCGGTGGTGAAGGCCGTCGGGGCGCCGCCGTCGACGCTCATCGTGAAGGCGTCGAAATCGATGTCGACCTGGCGTTGAAGCGATCCGTCCGCGCCGACGATGGCCAGGCTGGTGGCGCCGGCAAAGCCGGTGATCGCGGCGCCCAGGTCCAGGCCGGTGTTGCGGCCGGTCAGGCTGGCCGGGGCCGGCACGCTCGAGTTGGCGTTGTGGGCCCGGTTGATTTCGTCCACCGCCTGGGTGACGAACTCCGACAGCTGATCACCGATCGCGGGCAGCTCACGGTCGCGCAGGTCCATGAGACCACGAATTTCACCCGAAGCCAGCCGCATGGGCAGCGCCGTCTGACCCGTCGCGCCGGGCAGGCTGACAGCGATCTCGCCGGAGGCTCCGGCCGCCCGCGTATAGGACAGTGTTGCGGCCCCGCCGTTTCCAGCCAGAACCGTGCCGTCCGAGCTGCGGACCATCAGGCCGCCGTTCGGCCGGCTGGAGATGGAGACGTCCATCAGGGTCGACAGTTCGTCGATCAGGCGGCTCTGGATGTTTTCCGAACCGGTGCCGTCGCGACCTTCGACCTTGGCCCGGCTGATGTCGGCGTTGATGGCGTCGATCTGGCCGAGCAGCTGGTTGGCGCGATCGACCGCGCCGCTGATGCGGGCCTCCGCCTCGCCGGCCAGGGCTTTGAGCGAGGCCGAAATGCGCGACGCCTCGCTCAGAAAGTCGGTGACGGTGTCGACGCTCGCGCCGCGCTGGATCGAGGAGGCCGCGTCGCTGCCTGCCGCGGAGAAGGCGGCGTAGACCTCATCGAGCCGGGTGAAGAAGGACGAAGCGCCTGCCGGATCGCCGAACAGGGCCTGGGCGCGGTCGAGGGCGTCGGAGATGACCCCGGATTTGGCCGAGGCGGCGGTGGCGGTCAGGGAGGCCCGCTGCAGAAACTGGTCGGCGGCCAGCCGCACCTGGGTGATGTTGACGCCCACGCCCATGCCGGCGGAGATCAGCGGCGCCTGCTGGACCTGCTTGCGGACGTAGCCGGGCGTGTTGACGTTGGCGATGTTGTCCGAGACGGTCCGCAGACCGGTCTGGGCGGTCATCAGACCCGACGTCGCCGACGACATGATGGCTGCGAGACTCATGCGCTTCGCCCCACGCGCCCGGCAAAGCCTGACAGGCTCTCCGGCGTTTTTTGCCGGGCAGAAGCGGTCCCGGCTGCGAGCGCAAAAGCTAACTCATTGAAAATCATGGCGTTTAGTTCCGACCGCCTGAGGGCGTGTGGTTAACAAGCGCAAGACCGGCGCCAGAGGCCATGGGGCGGCAAGATCAGGCGCCGAAGGACATTTGCGGCCCGGCAAGAATCGCCATGACCACGCTGTGTGTTGGGCCGTGGGGCGCGCAACAAACATCAGTAAAAACAATATCATAAGGCCAGAAAATGAAACTGGCCCAGCCGTTGCTTTGGACAGACCGAATGATCCGGGCGCAGCAGGCGCCGACCGCTCACCGATCCCCAAGGCGATTTCACTCCTTCATGACCGCGTCCGTGCTCAGTTTGATCACCGCCCTTCCGGGCGGAACGGCCCCGACCTCACCGGTCGGCGCCGGCGTGTCGGCGGACGCGGGCAGCGCTTTTGCGGGTCTTTTGGCGGGCCTGGTTGGTGGCGATGCGGACGGCGAGGCCGTCAGTGTTGCCCTGCCGGCGGCGACCCCGAAGAAGATGAAGGCGGCCGAGGCCGACGCGGCGAGCCGGTCGGACCCCGGCCTGGACCTGATGATCGCCGGCGCCGGTGTGGCGTCCGCCCCCGCCCCGGTCGAAGACGTTCCGGTTGTCGTGTCGGAAGGCCAGCCTGTCCCTCCCAATGCAGGCCTGGCCGCTTCGGATCTGGCGACCCGGCCGGCGCCGGCCGCGGCGACCTCAGACGCTGATCTGGTCGCCCCTGACGTTGCTCTCGCTGCCGCGACGAAGGTCGACACTGCCCCTGTCGGGCGTGAAGCCGCGGCAGTTTCGCCCCGGCCCGCCGCCGAACCGTCCGTGGAAGCGAGGCCGGCCGCGCCTGGCGTTCAGGACGTCGCCCGGGCGCCCGTTGCATCCGCCCCGCCGTCGTCCTCTATGGCGTCCACTACGCCCGCGACGCCGGCCATGCCCAACGTCGCCGAGACCGTGTCGCCGACCGCAGGCCCGACGCCCCCGCAGGGCAGGGCGGACGCGGCGGTCCCGCCAGCGGTATCGACGATCGGTTCGGGCGTTGCGCCGGCCATGCCAACCACGCCGGCCCAGACCAGCGCCGTGACGCCGCCGGCGTCCCCGCCGACGACAGCCCCTCCGGCCGTCGCCGCTTCTCCCGCGTCGACCATGCCGACCACGCCGGCCCAGACCAGCGCCATGACGCCGCCGGCGTCCCCGCCGGCCGCCGCCACCGCGCCGACGACAGCCCCTCCGGCCGTCGCCGCTTCTTCCGCGCCGCCGACCGCCCCGCTTGCGTCGGATGAGCACCCGTCGACACCACCCGCGGCGACGTCCCGAGCGACAATCGCGCCGCCAACGTCAGCCGCGCCCGCGACGCGCGGCGCGTCGCCGGTATCAGGGGCTGCACCCTTGCCATCGGCGAATGCCGCCGTCGCCCCTGCCATGACGCCGCCTGCCGCGCCGCCGCCGGCCGCGGTCGCGCCGCCCAGTCCGGCTCCGGTTCAGGCCGCGGTTGGCCCGGTCTCCGCCGATGCGACGCCGACCCAGCTCACATCCGCCGCGGTCGCCGCGCCCGCCGCTGTGAAGGTTGCCCAGGCCGAAGGCGAGACGCGGCGCGCCTCGCGCGGTCCGGCCTCTGCCGCGACATCGACCGGCGCGACCATCACCGATCCAGGCTCTCCCGTCGCTAAATCCGCGACCGTGGCCACCTCGGCGGCCGCCGCGGTGGCGGCCGAGACCGCCGGAAACTCGTCCACGGCGATCCCGGCGCTTGAGATTGCCGACAGTGTTGAGTCCACGGACGCTCGCCAGCCGGCCATCCCGGGCGAGATCCGGGCTCAGGCCCAGGCCGCCGCGCCGCCGACCAGTGATGTTCTTCCCCGGGCGGCGCCTGAAACGGTTGCCAAGCTGGCGGTCGACATCGCCCGCAAGCTCGACGGCCAAACCACACGGTTCGAGCTCGAGCTGGATCCGATTGGATTGGGTCGGGTCGATGTCAGCGTCGAAATTGACCGCAACGGTCGTCTGACGGCGGCCATGTCCTTCGACACAGCCCATGCCGCCGCCGATCTTCGTGGCCGGGCTGTCGAGTTGCGGCAGGCGCTGGCCCAGGCCGGTTTCGATGTGTCCGAGGGCGGGCTGTCGTTCAGCCAGACCGGACAGGGCGCGGGATTTGGCGGCCGCGAGACGGGCGGCCAGGGCCAGGCCTGGAACGGTCGCGCTTTCCAGAGGGCTCAGGAGGGCGTCGACGACGCCGCCCTGTCCGCTCCGCTTTCCCAATCTTCACGCCGGACATCGTCCGGCGTCGATATTCGCATCTGAGGATCCCATGACAGACGCCGTCGCCAGCGCCTCCGGAACATCGATCGCCAACCGGCAAGCCGCATCCGCCGCCAGCCTGGCCAACAGTGAAGAGACCTTTCTCAAGCTGCTGACCACTCAGCTGAAGAACCAGGATCCGCTCAAGCCGCTCGATTCCAACGAGTTCACCGCCCAGATCGTGCAGATGACCGGTGTCGAGCAGCAGCTGCTCACCAACGATCTGCTGTCGAAGCTTGTCGGCATGAGCGACGGCGGACTGGCCGGTTCCGTCAACCTGATCGGCAAGATCGTCAGCGCCGACACTGACAAGGCCGCGCTCAAGGATGGCGCGGCGAACTGGAGCTACGACCTGGGCCGCAACGCCGCCAGCGTGCGGTACGAAGTCGTCAATTCTCTGGGCGCGACGATCTGGAGCAAGACGGAGAGCCCTGTCACCAGCGGCGAACACACGCTGTCCTGGGACGGAAAAAGCACCAGCGGTCAGCAGCAGGCAGCCGGCGACATCTTCACCTTGAAGGTCACCGCCACTGGTTCGGCCGGCGAGACAATTCCAACGACCATTTCGGCCACTGGCGCAGTCACGGGTGTGGAAACGCTCAACGGCCAGACTGTCGTCAGCATCGGAAAACTGAAAATTCCCGTCTCCTCGGTCACCAGCGTTCAAGCCGCTTCGTGATCCGCACCAACCCCAGCCAATCAGAGGGATAAACCACCATGAGCATCAACAGCGCCATGCTCGCCGGCGTCACCGGGCTTGTTTCGAACTCGCAGGCCCTCGCCGCGGTCTCCGACAACATCGCCAACGTCAACACCGTTGGTTACAAACGCAGCCAGTCGAACTTCGGGACGCTCGTGTCGTCGCGCGGGGCCAACGCGGCCTATGCCGCGGGCGGCGTCACCGCCACGACCCGACGGTTCATCACCGCCCAGGGCCTGCCCATGCAGACCTCGTCGGCGACCGATCTGGCCATCTCCGGCCAGGGCTTCTTCGTGGTCACCGAAAAGGCTGAAAACCTTCAGTCGACCGACGTCCGCTCGTTCACCCGCGCCGGTTCGTTCCAGCTCGACAACCAGGGCTACCTGCGCAACGACGCCGGCCTCTATCTGCAGGGCTGGCTGGTCGATAGCGCGGGCGCCATCGTCACCGACCCGTCCGACATCACCCGGTTGCAGGCGATCAACGTCTCGTCGGTCGGCGGCGCCGCCGAACAGACGACCCGGATCACCGTCAACGCCAACCTCAAATCCAGCCAGACCCTGTCGCCGGATCTGGGCGTCTATGACCCCACCCTCAACTCCATGGCCATGTACGACCCCGATCTGGGCACCGGCGTGCGCCCCGACTTCTCTGTCCAGGTGCCGGTCTCCGACTCCAAGGGCGGCAAACGCACCGTCCAGATCGACTTCCTGAAGGGCGCAAACCCCAACGAATGGCATGCGGAAATTCGCGCCATCCCGGCCAGCGACGTCGAGACCGGGGCCGGTCTGACCAATGGTCAGCTGGCGTCGGGTCTGGTGGTCTTCACCCCGGACGGCCGCCTTGACGCCACGGCCACCACCCTGTTCCCCGACCCCGACAATCCGATTCTTGGCTTTCAGGCCTCGGCCGCGGCCGCACCTGGCGCCGGCGAGTTCAAATGGGCCGCGGGACTGGGCGTGGGCGGTCAGGACATCCGCCTGGACCTGGGCGGCGCCGCCGGCGGCATCACCCAGTTCGACAGTCAGTCGCTGGTTCAGTCGGTGGCCACCAACGGCACCGCCTTCGGCAACCTGACCAATATCGAGATCGATGAGCGCGGCTACGTCACCGCCATCTTCGACAACGGCATCTCGCGCCAGATCGCCCAGGTGGCGGTTGCGACCTTCCCCAACCCCGATGGTCTGATCCCGGTCAACGGCAACGCCTATCGGGTGAGCCAGCAGAGCGGCACCTACAACTTCAAGACCGCGGGCAGTGGCGGCGCAGGACTCATCTCCCCGTCGACGCTGGAGGCCTCAACAGTCGACCTCTCCGAAGAGTTCACCAACCTGATCATCACGCAGCGTGCTTACTCGGCCTCGTCGAAAATCATCACCACGGCCGACCAAATGATGGAAGAGCTTCTGAACATCAAAAGATAAACTCAAGTTTTAGTTTGTTTTAACTTGATTGTCCCAACCTGAAACACTGTTATTAACTTGGGGGATATAGTGGTTACTTGCTTTTTTACTATTGCGATTCACGCGCTGTTATCGTCGCCGGCCTATGGTCCTCCTCAACAGTGATGGTGAGAGAGACCTAGAGCCATGCTTCAACAGCAGCGCGTGAACAGCAGGGGCGAAAAGTACGTCATCGGTCCAACCGGTGCGCCGCTAACGCTGTCCGATCTGCCGCCCACCAACACCGACCGCTGGGTTATCCGGCGGAAGGCAGAGGTGGTGGCGGCGGTCCGAGGAGGTCTTCTCAGCCTGGATGAGGCCTGTGATCGATACAGGCTCACCAATGAGGAATTTCTGACCTGGCAGAAGTCAATCGACCAGCACGGCCTTGCCGGACTGAGAACGACCCGTCTGCAACAGTATCGCTGAGCCGCTTCGTCCCCCTCCCAAACTGGCTCGCGTATGGCGGCCGCGTCCTTCCCCGGCGCGGCCGTCGCCTTTTCGCCCTTCCTTGGCGGTATTTAAGGCCCCGTTTACCACGCACCCGGTAATTCCTGCCTAGCGGGTCGGCATTGTCGGCGCCGTTCGTTCAATGCGTTGGGGGCAGGCCCGGGTGGAACAGTTGATGAGCGCCTTGCGCGGGTTCGGCCTTGGTCGGCTCGCGGCGCTGACCGGGATCGGGATCGGGCTGGCCGGCGTGCTGGCCGCGATCACGCTTAATCTCGGCACCCAGCCCAACGCCCTGCTCTATTCGAACCTCGATCTGAAGGAGGCGTCGTCCGTCGTCCAGGCCCTTGAACAGGCCGGCGTCAAGTACGAGGCCAAGGGCGACGGCTCGACGATCATGGTGCCGCGCGACGAGGTGGCCTCAACCCGGCTGATGATCGCCAGCAAGGGACTGGTGAGCTCCGGATCGGTCGGCTACGAAATCTTTGACCAGGGCGGGACGCTCGGTCAGACCGATTTTGTCCAGCAACTCAATCGACAGCGGGCGCTGGAAGGCGAACTCGCCAGGACCATTCATGGCCTGGATGGAGTCACCTCCGTTCGCGTGCACCTGAATCTGCCGCGTCGGCAGCTGTTCGAGGAGGAGGCGGAAATGCCCTCGGCCTCGGTGACCATCGGGGTCGGCGGCCGCAAACCCTCCGAGGATCAGGTCCAGGCGGTGCAGAATCTTGTCGCCGGCGCGGTGCCAAACCTGAAGACCGACCAGGTCGCGGTCATTGACCAACACGGCAAGACCCTGTCGGCAAGCGGCGACGGCAGCATGGCCGGCAAGATGGCTGATGACCGCAAGAGCGAAGTCGAGCGGCGCATGGCGGCCCGCATCAAGGAGTTGGTCGAAGGCGTCGTCGGTCCCGGCCGGGCCCGGGTCGAGGTCACCGCCGACATCGACATGGCCCGCGTAACCCAGCAGCAGGAAACCTACGACCCCGACGGGCAGGTCGTCCGCTCCGAACAGACCGGCGAGGAAAAGGCCAGCGAGAATGCACCAGACGGCGCCAACGCCGTCTCGGCCGCCGCGAACATTCCGGGCGCCGCCGGCGGGGCGGGCGGCGCCCTGAACTCGTCCAACAGCGGTCGCACGGATTCGACCACCAATTACGAAATCAGCAAGACCGTCCGCACCGAGGTCCGCGAACCGGGTGCGGTCAAGAAGATCTCGGTGGCCGTGGCCGTCGATGGCGACACCGCCGTGGGCAAGGACGGCAAGCTGGGCGCCTACACCGCGCGGCCGGAACCGGAAATGGAGCGGCTCAGGGAGCTGGTCCGGGCCGCCGTCGGATTCGACGCCGAACGGGGCGACACGGTCCAGGTCACCAACGTGCGCTTTTCCCGGGAAGCGATCGATGAAGGCGGCGTGACCGCTGAGGGCGGCCTGCTCAGCGGCTTCGACAAGAATGACATCATGCGCGCCGTGGAGCTGGCGGTTCTGGCCATCATCGCCATCCTCCTGGTGCTGTTCGGCGTGCGGCCCATGCTCAAGGGGCTGGTCGGCGGCGGCGGCGGACACATGCCGGTCCTGTCGGGACCGGGCGGCGGGGCCACGCGCATGGTCGCCACGCCTGACGGCGGATCGATGCAGATCTCGGTGGATCCCCAGACCGGCGAGCCTCTGGCCCTGCCAGGCCCTGACCTCGACCAACGGATCGACATCGCCCGGATCGAGGGTCAGGTGCGCGCGTCGTCGGTCAAGCGCGTCTCGGACTTCGTGGACAAAAACCCGGAGGATTCCGTCTCGATCCTCCGCTCCTGGCTGCATGAAACCGCATGAGTGCTCGCGGAAAATCCAAGTCCGTCACGGATGTGGCCCGGCTGACCGGTCCCGAAAAGGCGGCCATCGTTCTGTTGTCCCTGGGCTCGGAACACACCGCCATCTGGGAAGCCTTGGACGAGGAGGAGATCAAGGAAGTCTCCCAGGCCATGGCCACCCTGGGCAACGTCTCGGCCTCCGTGGTCGAGGAACTGCTGATCGAGTTCGTCTCGGGCATGTCCTCGAGCGGAGCCCTCATGGGCAGCTTCGAACAGACGCAGCGGTTGCTCGGCGCCTTCCTTGATCCCGAGAAGGTCGACTCCCTGATGGAGGAGATCCGCGGTCCCGCCGGCCGGACCATGTGGGACAAGCTGGGCAACGTGAACGAGGCGGTGCTCGCCAACTATCTGAAGAATGAATACCCCCAGACCGTCGCGGTGGTGCTGTCCAAGATCAAGGGCGAGCACGCCGCCCGCGTCCTGTCGTCCCTGCCCGAGGATTTCGCGCTGGAATGCGTCCAGCGGATGCTGCGCATGGAGCCGGTGCAGCGGGAAATTCTCGACAAGATCGAACAGACCCTGCGGACTGAATTCATGTCCAACCTGGCGCGCACGTCCAAGCGCGACAGCCACGAGATGATGGCCGACATCTTCAACAATTTCGACCGCCAGACCGAGGCTCGCTTCATTGCCGCCCTTGAAGAGCGCAACCGCGAGGCCGCCGAACGCATCCGGGCCTTGATGTTCGTCTTCGAGGATCTCAACAAGCTCGACCCGGGCGGCGTCCAGACGCTGCTGCGCGCCGTCGAGAAGGACCAGCTTGGCCTGGCGCTGAAGGGCGCCTCCGACGCGCTGAGGGAGATGTTCTTCTCCAACATGTCCGAACGCGCCAGCAAGATCATGCGCGAGGACATGGAGGGCATGGGTCCGGTGCGTCTGCGCGACGTCGACCAGGCCCAGATGACCATGGTCCAGGCCGCCAAGGACCTGGCCGCCAAGGGCGAAATCATGCTGGCCGGCGCCGGCGGCGATGACGAGCTGGTCTACTGATGACCGGCGCCGCGCCCAAACTCTTCGACTTCGCCACGGTGTTCGATGACACCGGCGACATCGCCTATCAGCCGCCGACCATCCGCCGCTCCTATTCCGCCGACGAGGTGGAGCGAATCCGCAGCGAAGCCCTTGCCGAGGGAGAACGGTCGGGACTGGCCCAGGCCGAGCGGGACGTCGCCGACGCCCTGGCCGACATCGCCGCCGCGACCCGCGCCTCGCTGTCGGCCCTGGCGAGCGTGGCCCATGATCACCGCGTCGGCTCGGCCGGCCTGGCCATGGCCGCCGCCCGCCGCATCGCCGACGCCGCGCTGAACCGTTTTCCCGACGCCCCGGTCACCGCCGCTCTGGAAGCCCTGGCGCGCGAGGTCGAGGCCCAGCCGCGCCTCGTCGTCCGTGTGGCCGAGGGGCTGGAAGGCCGCGTCCAGGCCGCGCTCAACCAGACCGCCGAAGCGATCGGCCACGAAGGCCGGATCACCGTCCGCGCCGATCCGTCCCTGCCCACCGCCGCTTTCGTCCTCGACTGGGGCGACGGCAAGGCTGCCTTTGACCCCGCCGCCGCCGCAGATCGCGTGGCGGCGGCCCTTGATGAGGCGCTCGTCGCCGAAGGGCAACACGCCGAACCCCTGATTCCCGCCAGCGAGGCCGACCATGGCTGATGACACCGATCTGACCCTTGATGAATTCGCCGCCGACGAGGCCCTGGCCTCGGACGCCCCGATCGACATGGACGAAAAGACGGCTGCTGATCTGGCGCCGGTCTTCGATGTGCCGGTGAATATTTCGGCGGTGCTGGGGCGCGCCAATCTGTCGGTCGCCCAGCTTCTCCAGCTGGGTCAAGGCAGCGTGCTCGAGCTCGACCGCAAGGTCGGCGAGGCCATCGACATCTATGTGAACAACCGCCTGGTGGCGCGCGGCGAGGTCGTCGTCGTCGATGACCGTCTCGGCGTGACCATGACTGAAATCATCAAGGACGGCGACTCGGCGGCCTGAACGGCCTCCGTTGAGTAAAGGAGAACAGCTATGCGGCTTCTGGTCGTCGGACGATTGAATGGACAGCTCTCACTCGCCGTGAAGATGGCGATGTCGGCAGGGGCGAAGGTGGCTCACGTCGAGACGGTGGCCGCCGCCACCCAGGCCCTGCGGGCCGGGCAGGGCGCCGACCTGCTGATGGTCGACTACGAGCTCGATATCGCCGGCCTGATCGCCGCCAACGAGGCCGAACGCATCCGCGTGCCAGTGGTGGCCTGCGGCGTGGGCGCCGACGCCCGCCGGGCCGGCGACGCCATCCGGGCCGGGGCCAAGGAGTTCATTCCCCTCCCGGCGGAGGCCGACCTCATCGCCGCGGTGCTGGCGGCCATCGGCGACGACAACCGTCCGCTGGTCGCCCGCGACCCGATCATGGAGACGGTGATCAAGCTGGCAGACCAGATCGCGCCGTCCGACGCCTCGATCCTGATCACCGGCGAAAGCGGCGTCGGCAAGGAGGTGATGGCCCGTTATGTCCACACCAAGTCGCGCCGGGCCAACAAGGCTTTCATCAGCGTCAACTGCGCCGCCATCCCTGAAAACCTGCTCGAAAGCGAACTGTTCGGCCATGAGAAGGGCGCCTTCACCGGCGCCGTGGCCCGCCGTATCGGCAAGTTCGAGGAAGCCAGCGGCGGCACCCTGCTGCTGGACGAAATCAGCGAAATGGACGGCCGCCTGCAGGCCAAACTGCTGCGCGCCCTGCAGGAGCGGGAGATCGACCGCGTCGGCGGCGGCAAGCCAGTCAAGGTCGACATCCGGGTCATCGCCACCTCAAACCGCGACCTGGCCCAGGCCGTGCGCGACGGCATCTTCCGCGAGGACCTGCTGTACCGGCTCAACGTCGTGAACCTGCGCCTGCCGGCGCTGCGCGAACGTCCAGGCGATATCGTGGCCCTGTCGGAGCATTTCGTGAAGAAATACGCCGCGGCAAACGGCGCCCCGGACCGGCCGTTGTCGGCGGAAGCGCGCCGTCGCCTGGCCGCGCACAACTGGCCCGGCAACGTCCGTGAGCTGGAAAACGCCATGCACCGGGCGGTGCTGCTGTCGAGCGGGCCCGAGATTGAGGAGTTCGCGATCCGGCTGCCCGACGGCCAGCCCATGTCGCCGACGGCGGACTCCGCGGTCGCGCGCAACGCATCGATGGCCGCCGACGCGGTCAGCCGCGGCTTCGTCGGCCAGACCGTCGCCCAGGTCGAGCAGCAGCTGATCCTCGACACCCTGGGTCACTGCCTGGGCAACCGCACCCACGCCGCGACCATCCTGGGGATCTCGATCCGGACCCTGCGCAACAAGCTGAAGGAATACTCCGAGTCCGGGGTTCCGGTGCCCGCGCCACAGGCCGGACTGGGCTCTCATGCGGCCTGACCGTAACAACAGGCGCCCGTAGTTATGGCAAATGTCGGCCTCAGTGCGTTGACGAACCAGCGGCCCTCGGCGCGTGGCGCCTGGGGCTGGCTGGTGCGCAGCGAGGTCGGGCTGGCGATCGGGGTCATCGGGATCATCGTCCTGCTGATCCTGCCGATCCCGGCCTTTGTTCTCGATATCCTGCTGTCGCTGTCGATCACCAGCGCCGTGCTGATCCTGATGACGGCGCTGCTGATCAAACGGCCGCTCGAATTCTCGGCCTTCCCGACGGTGCTGCTGGTCACCACCCTGTTCCGCCTCGGCCTGAATCTGGCCTCGACGCGGCTCATTCTCAGCCATGGTCACGAAGGCGCGCACGGCGCCGGCCAGATCATCAAGGCCTTCGGCGAGCTGATGATGGGCGGCAGCTACATCATCGGGGTGATCGTTTTCGCCATCCTGGTGCTGGTCAATTTCGTCGTCGTCACCAAAGGTTCGGGCCGGATCGCCGAAGTCGCCGCCCGGTTCACCCTCGACTCCATGCCCGGCAAGCAGATGGCCATCGACGCCGATCTGTCCTCGGGGCTGATCGAGCAGGACGAGGCCAAGCGGCGGCGCAAGGAGCTGGAGCAGGAATCGACCTTCTTCGGGGCCATGGACGGCGCCAGCAAGTTCGTGCGCGGCGACGCCGTGGCCGGCCTTATCATTGTCGCCATCAATATCGTCGGCGGCATCCTGATCGGGGTCATCCAGCACAAGATCCCGGCCGCCCAGGCCGCCACCACCTATACGCTGATGACCATCGGCGACGGTCTGGTCAGCCAGGTGCCGGCCCTGATCATCTCCATCGCCGCCGGCTTCCTGGTCTCCAAGGCCGGGGTCGAAGGCTCCGCCAACCAGGCCCTGATCACCCAGCTGGCCATGAACCCGGCCAGTCTCGGCATGGTCTCGGCCCTGTCGGGCATCATCGCCCTGATCCCGGCCATGCCCAAGCTGCCCTTCATCGTCATGGCGGTGGCCACCGGCGTACTGGCCTGGCGTCGCTCCAAAAAGGCCGCCGAACCTGAGGTCAAGATCGAGGCGGCGCCGGTCGCCGAGGCGGAGGAGGAGCCGATCTCCGCCTCCCTGGCCATCGACGACGTCAAGATCGAGCTGGGCTACGGCCTGCTGGCCCTGATCAACGACCTAGACGGCCGCAAGCTGACCGACCAGATCCGCGCCCTGCGCAAGACCCTGGCGGCGGACTTCGGTTTCGTCATGCCGCCGGTCCGCATCCTCGACAACATGCGGCTGGCGACCCAGGGCTATTGCATCCGCATCAAGGAGATGGAATGCGGCGCGGGCGAGGTCCGCATCGGTTCGCTGATGGCCATGGATCCGCGCGGCGGCCAGGTCGAACTGCCCGGCGACCATGTGCGCGAGCCGGCCTTCGGCCTGCCGGCCACCTGGATCGATGAGGGGCTGAAGGAAGAGGCCACGTTCCGCGGCTACACCATCGTCGACCCGGCCACGGTCCTGACCACCCACCTGACCGAGATCCTCAAGGACAACATGGCCGACCTGCTCTCCTACGCGGAGGTGCAGAAGCTGATCAACGACCTGAGCCCGGGACAGAAGAAGCTGGCCGACGACGTGGTGCCCGCCATCGTCACCGGCACCAGCCTGCAGCGCGTTCTGCAGGCCCTGCTGCGCGAGCGCGTCTCGATCCGCGACCTGCAGACCATCCTCGAAGGCGTCGCCGAGGCCGCGCCGCACACCGCCTCCATCACCCAGCTGGTCGAGGCCGTCCGCGCGCGTCTGGGCCGTCAGCTTTGCTGGGCCAACCGGAGCGAGGACGGCGCCCTGCCGATCGTCACCCTGTCGCCCGAATGGGAGGCGGCCTTCGGCGAGGCTCTGATGGGCCAGGGTGAGGAAAAGCAGCTGGCGATGGCGCCCAGCAAGTTGCAGGAATTTATTCGCGGCGTCCGCGAGGCCTTCGAACGGGCGGCCCTGGCCGGCGACTCGCCGGTGCTGCTGACCAGTCCGCAGATCCGGCCTTATGTCCGATCGATCATCGAACGCTTCCGCGGCCAGACCGTGGTGATGAGCCAGAACGAGGTCCATCCGCGGGCCAAGCTCAAGACGGTGGGGCAGGTTTAGGGGGCAGAGCGTGGCTTCGGCGTCATGCGGACGGCTGCCCGTGACCTCTAGCGCCTCCTCCCTCTTCCCTGGGCGTCAGCCGCCCCGACTCCCCATCTCCGCCGATTTGCGGCAAGCTCCCGGCCAATCACAGGGAGACGCCCCATGAATTCCAGAGCGTTGCTCAACGCGACCGGCATCGGCACGGCCGCTCAGCTGGCGATGATCGTCGCCGGCCATTTCGTGCCGTTTGTGCGGGACAATGTTTTCATGCTCGGCGGGCTGGCTATCTCGCTGGTCGCCGGCCTGATCTATGGCCGGGCCCTGAAGGGGGGCTGGCTCGACAGCCTGATCGGCGGGGTGATCGCCGGCGGCGTCTGCGCCCTGATCGGCATCGCCGCTTCCGTCGCCTGGGGCGATACGCCGAAGGAAATCCTGCTGCTCGGCGCCGTCAGCTCAGCCGTCACCGGTCTGATCGGCGGCGCCATCGGCAAGGTGCTGAAGTAGGCCCTAGACGTCCGCGAAGGTCGCCGGCCGCTTCTGCATGCCCGACATCACCGCCTCTATCTGGTTGGGCGAGCCGATCAGCGCGCCCTGTTCGACGGATTCGGCCTTGAGAATCTCGACCTGATCGTCGCCGGCGGCGAGGGTGAACAGCCGCTTGCCGGCGCGGATGGCGTGCGGGTTCTTGCTGGCGATCTCGTTGGCCAGGTCCATGGCTTCGGCATGGGGCTCGCTGCAGACACGGGTGGCGAAGCCGTACTCCAGCGCCTCGACGCCGGTGAACTGGCGGCCGCTCCAGGTCAGTTCGCGGATGACGTCGTCGCGGGCCAGGTGGCGCATCAGCACGACCCCGCCCATGTCGGGCACCAGGCCCCATTTGATCTCCAGGATCGACAGCCGGGCGTCGGGGGTGACGAACCGTAGGTCGGCGCCCAGGGTCAGCTGGAAGCCGCCGCCGAAGGCCACGCCATGCACGGCGGCGATGACCGGCACGGGGATCTCGCGCCAGACCATGACCGCCTGCTGGGCGCGGTTGGCGCCGCCGGGCGTGCGCGGGGTGTCGACCAGGCCGTCGCCGCCCTTGCGTTCGCCCGAGGCCATCTTGCCGAAATTGCCCATGTCGAGCCCGGCGCAGAAGGCGCGACCCTCGCCCGACAGCACCACCGCCCGAAGGCCCGGCTCGGTCTTGAGTCGCTCGCCGGCGTCGATCAGGGCCTGAAACATAGCGTCGTCCAGGGCGTTCATCTTGTCGGCGCGGGTGAGGCGAACATCGGCGACGCCATCGGTCACGGTCACGGAAATACGGTCTTGCGCGCTCATCGGGAGCCCTTCCTGCCTGGTTTCGTCAACCGTATCGGTCCGGCCGCCCCCGCCGCAAGGCGGTCCCCCAGGGGAAACCGCGCTTCGATTTCGCACGCGCGTCAGCATTGCCCCCAGCGCCGCGCGCCGATAGAGATGCGACAAGGAAGGCGACGAGGGCGTCGCCGGGGAAAAGCTGCGCATGGCTCCGGCCAAACCGAAAAAGAATCGTGGATCAGGCGGCTCCCTGCTTTGGGATATGCTGACCTTTGACCGCCTGATGACCGGTCCGGTGATTCACCTGATCTATTGGGCAGGGCTGGGCGTGCTCCTGCTCGGCGCTTTCGGCGCCATCGGGGCCGCGGTCGGCGTGGCCTTCAACGACGACAACATCGTCGGCAAGCTGCTGGCCCTGCCGGTGACGGTCGCGGGCCTGCTGGTCTGTCTGGTGCTGGCGCTGCTGTGGCGGTCGTTCTGCGAGTTCTACGTGGCCATCTTCCGCATCGCCGACGACCTGCGCGCCCTGCGCCAGGCCAGCGACGCCGACCATGTGCTGAAAAAGCCGGTCAACCCGCCGACCTTCAACGCCTGAGGGCGTCGACGACGGCCGCGAAGGCCGGTTTCGGCCGGCCGGCGTCATCGAACAGCATCGGCGCATCGGCGGCGTTCTCCCGTTTCAGCCAGCTGTCCTTGTCGCGCAAACCCCAGACGGTGAAGGCGAACTGCTGGCGATCGGGCAGGGCGGCGAAGGCGTCGATGGCTTCCGCATAGAGCCCCGCCTGCCGTCGCAGGGCTTCGGCGCGGCCGGCGAGCAGCCCGCCATCGACCACCGACACGTCCATCTCCGACAGATGAATCGGCAGGCCAAAGCCGGCCAGGGCCTTGAGCGTGGCGGTGATCGCCCCCGGCGCCAGGTCGGCGCCGCAATGGGTCTGGCAACCGATGCCGCCGAGCGGCACGCCTTGCGCCAGCAGCTGTTCGATCAGCTGCATATAGCGGCGCAGCTTCGCCGGCCGGCTTTCGAGATGGTAGTCGTTGATGAACAGCACGGCGGCCGGGTCGGCGGCGCGGGCGGCCTCGAAGGCGACCTTGAAGTGACCGACCTGGCCGAGCTTGCGGGTCCACAGGCTCTCGCGCAGGCCCTCGCCGTTCTCCATCACCGGCTCGTTGACCACGTCCCAGCCCGAGGCCAGGCCGCGATAGCGGCTGACCATGGCGGTGATGTAGTTGCGCAGCGCGCCCTCGAAACTCTGCCGGCTTTCGTCCAGCCGGGCGAACCCCTCCGGCTCGTTGGCGTACCAGAGCAGGGTATGGCCGAAGAGGCGCTGGCCGTGCTGGCGGGCGAAGGCGGCGATGGCGTCGGCGCGGTCGAAACGGAAGCTGCCGTCCGGCTGGACGACATATTCCATCTTCATCTCCCACTCGGCGGTCAGCTGGGAGAAATGGCGGGCGGCGAGGGCGGCGGCGTCCGGCTCGGCCAGCTGCGGCGCGCGCACGGCGACGCCGATGGGGAAATTCGCCAGCGACTTGAGCGGCGGTTCGGCGATCGGCTGGCTCATCGCCGGCTCGCGCCCGCAGGCGGCCAGGGCCAGGCCCGAGGCGAGGATCAGGCGGCGGGAGGGGAGATGCTCCCCCTGTGGGGGAGCTGTCAGGCCGAAGGCCTGACTGAGGGGGTCACCCGCGACCGGAGCGGACCCCCTCCGCCCCGGCTTCGCCGAGACACCTCCCCCGAGGGGGGAGGATCTGGGCCCCGTCTTCACGACCTTGCCGCTCTGCGCAGCCCCAGTTCGTCGAGGGCGGCGGTTTCGCGCCTGGCGGCTTCCTTGCGGACAGAGACGCGGGTGATTTCGGCGACGTGTTCGTACTTCTTCAGCGCCTCGAAAGCCTCGGCCAGGGCGTCGCGGGCGCCGGCCTCTTCCTGGGCGATGGTGTCGAGATGGGTCTGGGCGGCGGCTTTGCGCTGTTTGAGGCCTTCGCGGAAGCCGGTCAGATACCAGCCGGCCTCGGCGTCGGTGCGGGCGTTCTCAAGCTCGGCCTCGCCCTCGGCGTCGAGGAAGATCAGTCGCAGCTCGGCGGCGGTGCGGCGGTCGACGATGTCGGCCAGCCGTTTCTGCAGGGTTTCGACCTCATGGGTCGAGATGCGGATCAGCGAGCCCATGGCCTTCATGCCGCGTCGCTCGCCAGGATGGCGTCAAGCCGGACGAAGGCCTCGTCGAGGGTCGAGAGATCGTCCTTGTCCTGCGACAGGAAGGCCTCGAGGTCCGGATTGAGGGCGATGGCGCGGTCGACCTGGGGGTCGGCGCCGGCGCGATAGGCGCCGATGCGGATCAGCTCCTCCATATTGGCCCAGGCCGACAGGGTCTGGCGGGCGTCGGAGACGATCTTGCGTTCGTGGGGCAGCTGGCAGCCGGGCATGGTCCGACTTATGGACTTGAGGACGTTAATGGCCGGGAAGCGTCCGCGCTCGGCGATGGTTCTTTCCATCACAATGTGGCCATCGAGGATGCCGCGCACGGCGTCGGCGATCGGCTCGTTATGGTCGTCGCCGTCGACCAGAACGGTGAACAGGCCGGTGATCGGCCCGGCCGTGGTGCCGTCGGGCCGCACGGGGCCGGGGCCGGCCCGCTCGAGCAGCTTGGGCAGTTCGGTGAACACGGTGGGGGTATAGCCCTTGGTCGTCGGCGGCTCGCCGGCGGCCAGGCCGATCTCGCGCTGGGCCATGGCGAAACGGGTCACCGAATCCATCAGACAGAGCACTTCCAGGTCCTGGTCGCGCAGGGCCTCGGCCACGGCCATGGTCATATAGGCGGCCTGGCGGCGGGTCAGGGCCGGCTCGTCGGAGGTGGCGACGACGACGACGGCGCGGCGCAGCCCCTCCTCGCCGAGGGTCTCCACGATGAACTCGCGCACCTCGCGGCCCCGCTCGCCGATCAGCCCCACGACCACCGCGTCACAGTCGGCCTGGCGGGCCAGCATCGACAGCAGCACCGACTTGCCGACCCCCGAGCCGGCGAAGATGCCCAGCCGCTGGCCGCGGCAGGTGGTGGTGAAGACGTTCATCGCCTTGACGCCCAGATCGAGCCGCTCGCCGACGCGGCCGCGGGCGTGGGCCGGCGGCGGCGGCGCGCGCAGGGCGTAGGGCGTCGCGCCCTGGGGCAGGGGCCCCTTGCCGTCGATGGGCTCGCCAAAGGCGTTGACGATCCGGCCCAGCCAGGCGCGGCTGGGGCGGACCATGCCGCCGTCGGGCTGGATGGAGATCTCGGCCCCGGGGGCGATGCCCTCGACCGGCCCAAACGGCATCAGCAGGGCGCGGGTCTCGCGGAAGCCGACCACCTCGGCGGCCAGCGGCGGGGCGTTACGGCGCTCGATCTCGGCCCGGGCCCCGACGGCCAGATGGGCCATGCCGCCCCGCGCCTCGATCAGCAGGCCGTTGACCCCCGCCACCCGGCAGGAGACCGACAGCGGCTCGATACGCTCGACGGCGGCGATCAGACTGCGCAACGCGATGGCCCCGGACTACCCAAGCGGCCATCATGGCAAGGTTGCTTTAACCATAAATGAAGCCGGGGCCCGGAGGGGACATGGACCCCTTCGGTTTGTGTCCCCGATGTCCTCACCATCGCGCTGAAACCGCCGGAACCGGCGCCAAAGGCCGTGGCGGATGCGAGGCCGAGGCGACCACGACCGCCGTGGCGGCGGCGGCCCGCCCTGTTTGGCCAATGCCATGGCCTCTCAGGGTGCGCGGGCGTCGGCGGCGGTCTCCACGACGGGTCATTGGCTCACTCTAGCGCCGCCTCGGCGACAGGGGACGCGGCGCCGGACGATTTGGCGCGGGAGTCCCGGCTTTGTCCCGCGATGTCCCGGGATTATCGGTCCCGGGAGTCTCGCTCGGTTGAGGGCGCGCTGGCCAGCATGAGATCAAGGGCGCGTTTCCTTCTCCCCTTGCGGGAGAAGGTGTCAGGCGAAGCCTGACGGATGAGGGGTCGAAGACTGGCGGCGGCCTCGACAGGCTGTCCGCTGCGCCTGCCCCGCCGGTGCGACCCCTCATCCGGCCGCTTCGCGGCCACCTTCTCCCGCAAGGGGAGAAGGATATCCGGGAGCTAGGGTGGCGCCGTATGTGCCGAAGTCGGAGACACGCACCGAAGCCGGTCCCTGTCCCCGTCGTTACTGGTCGTTCTGGGGCAGGCCGTCGGCGATGTCGTAGTAGTCGCCCTTGTCTGCGACGAAGATGTGGCCGCCCAGCCGGGCGCCGGTCGGGGCGTCGAAGGCGCCCATGGCGATGGCGATGCGCGGGTGGTGGATCGGGTCCCAGAACAGGGCCGAGCCGCAGGTGGCGCAGAAACCGCGCCGCACCTTTTCCGAGGACTGGAACCAGATGATGTTGTCAGCCCCGTGCAGGGTCAGGGCCGCCTCCGCCACGTCGGTCGAGGCCCAGACATGGCCCGAGGTCTTGCGGCATTGCGAACAGTGGCAGGCGTCGGGCGCGGCCAGGTCGCCGGCGACCTCGAATTTGACCGCGCCGCAGAGGCAGGATCCGCTGTGCATGGTCGTGGCTCCTTGTCGTGGCGCCCGGCGGCGCCGGTTCAGCCCTTGTCTGACCGCGCCAGGGCCTCGCCGACGGTGGGGGCGCCCGCGTTGACCTGGGTCCGGCGCAGGTCGCCGGGGATCAGGCCCTCGCCGCAGTGGTCGCAGGTCAGTCTGGGGGTGAAGGCGTGGTCGCAGTGGTCGTGGATGAACAGGGCCGGGGCCTGGTCGCCATAGACCTGTTTGTTGCCCCAGTCGGCCATGGTCAGCAGCACCGGCCGCAGGGCCTGGCCCTTGTCGGTCAGCAGATATTCGTTGCGCGGCGGCCGCTCGGAATAGGCGCGGGTCTCGAGCACCCCGTGCGCCACCAGGCTCTTGAGCCGCGCGGCCAGCACGTTGCGGGCGACGCCCAGCCGCTCCTGCCATTGCTCGAACCGGCGCACGCCCCAGAAGGCGTCGCGCAGGATCAGCAGGGTCCAGGGATCGCCCACGACCTCCAGGGTCGCGGCGATGCCGCAGGTCTGTTTCGAATAGTCAGCTGTTCGGCCCATGCCTGAATTTGCGGTTTCCCTAGAGGGAAAGCAAGCGGGTTGCGTTTGAGGATGAAGGGGGCGGCGGCCCCGGGGCCGGGGCCGGGCCTTGCGGCAAACGGCCGAAACGCTCAAATCAGGCTCCCGTCCGAACAGGAGCCTTCGCCCATGTCCGCCGATCCCGTCGTTATCGCGTCCTACGCCCGCACGCCGATGGGCGGATTCCAGGGCGTCTTCACCGGGGTCAAGGCGACCGACCTGGGCGCGACGGCCGTGCGCGCGGCCGTCGAGCGGGCCGGGCTGGACGGCGACCGGGTCGATCAGATCATCATGGGCTGCGTGCTGCCGGCGGGCCTCGGCCAGGCCCCGGCCCGCCAGGCGGCTCTCGGCGCGGGCCTGCCCCTCGGCGTCGAGGCGGCGACCGTCAACAAGATGTGCGGCAGCGGCATGCAGGCGGCGATCATGGCCCATGACGCCCTGGCGGCCGGCTCGGCCGACGTCATCATCGCCGGCGGCATGGAGAGCATGACCGGCGCGCCCTACATCCTGGCCAAGCACCGCGGCGGGGCCCGCATCGGCCACGACACCATCAGCGACAGCATGTACCTGGACGGGCTGGAGGACGCCTACACCCCCGGCAAGCTGATGGGCGCCTTCGCCGAGGACACGGCCCGCGCCTACCAGTTCACCCGCGAGGATCAGGACGCCTACGCCATCGAGAGCCTGCGCCGGGCCTGCGAGGCGACCGGGACCGGCGCCTTCGCCGGCGAGATCACGGCCGTCACGGTCAAGACCCGCAAGGGCGAGACCACGGTCAGCCAGGACGAACAGCCGCTGAAGGCCGATCCGGCCAAGATTCCGACGCTACGGCCCGCCTTCGCCAAGGACGGCACCATCACCGCCGCCAACGCCTCCTCGATCAGCGACGGGGCCGCCGCCCTGGTCATGACCCGCGAGAGCGTGGCCAAGGCCATGGGCCTCACGGTCATCGCCCGGGTGGTCAGCCACGCCGGCCACGCCCAGGAGCCGGGGCTGTTCACCACCGCCCCCGTGCCGGCCATGCGCAAGGCGCTGAAGAAGGCCGGCTGGACCGCCGAGGACGTCGACCTGTGGGAGGTCAACGAGGCTTTCGCCGTGGTGGCCATGATCGCCGCGCGGGAACTGGCCATTCCGCGCGAGAAGCTCAACGTCAACGGCGGGGCCACGGCGCTCGGCCATCCGATCGGGGCCTCGGGCGCCCGCATCCTTACCACCCTGCTGGCGGCGCTGCAGGCGCGCGGCGGCAAGCGCGGCATGGCCAGCCTCTGCATCGGCGGCGGCGAGGCCACGGCCATGGCCGTGGAGCTGGTCTAGCGACGGTCGCGCGACCATCAGACAGGCGCCGGGCGCCGATATCGAGGGCAGAGCCATGATCACCGACAACCCCGCCGCCGGCCGTTTCGAACTGATCGAGCAGGACCAGTTGGCCTATGCCGACTACCGCCAGGAGGCCGGCCGCATGATCATCGACTATGTCTTTTCCCCGCCAGCGCTGAGAGGGCAGGGGGCGGCGGGCCGGCTGATGCAGGGACTGGTCGAGGCGGCCCGGACGCGGAATCTGAAGATTGCCCCCCTTTGCGGTTATGCGGCCGCGTGGCTGAAGCGTCATCCTGAGACGGCCGATCTGGTAGCCTAACGATGTTCTACGGCCTAGATTGGCGACCGCGCATGTCTTTGGGGGAGCTCGTCATGAACCAGATCACCGCGCCGCTCCTGTCACGGGAGCTGGAGACGGCGACCGCGATCGCCCGGACTCCGGCCGCCGCACCGCGCCTCGCGACCGGCCCGGACCGCCCCATCAAAGCCCTGCAAACCCTGTCGGCCCGGCCCGCCGGCGCCCAACCCCTTGGAACAACCATCAGAGAACGGGAAGACTTTCCATGTTGAAGAAATTGGCACTCGCCGGCGCGCTCGTCATCGCCATGTTGGCGCCCGCCGCCGCCCAGGCCCAGAGCGGCATGCTTTCCGACTGGGGCGTGGACGACATGCGCCAGGCCCTCGTCGCCGCCGGCGCCAAGGTGACCAAGAACGGCGCGTTCACGGACGGCTCACCCTATCTGAGCGCCGAAACCGCGAAGGGCCTGAAGTTCATCGTCTACGGCACCGTCTGTTCGGGCGACGCCGCCAAGCGTTGCAAGGGCGCGAACATGTCCGCCAGTTTCACCCTCGCGTCCGACGCGGCGGTCGACGCCCGCGTGAAAGAGATCGACCGCTCGGCCGTGAGCGTCCGCAACGGCGGCGACAAGTCGCTCAGCGTGTCGCGCTACCTGATCTTCGATGACGGCGTTGCCCGCGGGAACCTGAAGATGAACATCGTGGTGTTCATGAACATCGCCGAGGAAATCTGGGGCGGCGGCGGCGCCGCCGACTAGCGGTCAGCCGACGGATGACGAATTTGGGCCGCGGGAGCCATCTCGCGGCCCTTTCGTTTCGAACAATCGTTTGGTCCGGCGGCCCGCCCATGGCTATCGTTGCGGCGACAAGCGGCTTGGGAGTGTGAGCGGTGACATCCGGCATGACCTGCGACCCTCGGGCCAAGCCCGGCGGCCCGACCCCGTGAGCCCTGGGCCCGGCAGTCTTGACCGTGACCTGCGCCGCCGCGCCGAGGCGGTGATCCCTGGCGGCATGTACGGCCACCAGTCGGTCGCCCTGCTGCCCGACGACTATCCGCAGTTCTTCAGAAGCGGGCAGGGCGCTCACATCACCGACGTCGACGGGCGGCGCTATCTCGACCTGATGTGCGCCTACGGCCCCAATCTGTTCGGTTACGCCCATCCCGGGATCGACGCGGCCTATGTCCGTCAGCTGGGCCAGGGCGACGCCCTGACCGGGCCGACCGCCCTGATGGTCGAGCTGGCCGAGGCCTTCGTGGCCATGGTCGGCCACGCCGACTGGGCCATGGTCTGCAAGAACGGCACCGACGCCACCACCATGGCGATGATGACCGCCCGCCAGCACACTGGCCGCAAGACCCTGGTGCTGGCCAGCGGCGCCTATCACGGGGCCGCGCCCTGGTGCACGCCCCGGCCCGCCGGCACCACGGCCGAGGACAAGGCCCATCAGGTCTTCTGCGCCTACAACGACATCGCCAGTCTCGAAGCGGCGGCAGCCAAGGCCGGCGATGACCTGGCCGCCATCTTCGCCGCCCCGTTCCGCCATGACGCCTTCATCGACCAGGCCGCGCCCGACCCCGCCTACGCCCGCCGGGCCCGCGAGCTGGCCGATGAGACCGGCGCCCTGCTGGTCGTCGACGACGTGCGCGGCGGCCTGCGTATCGCCCGTGACTGCAGCTGGTCGGTGCTGGGCGTGCAGCCGGACCTGTCGACCTGGGGCAAATGCATCGCCAACGGCCATCCGATCTCGGCCCTGCTCGGCAATGACAAGGCTCGCAAGGCGGCGGCCTCGATCTATGTCACCGGCTCCTTCTGGTACGCAGGGGCGGCCATGGCGGCGGCGCTGGAGACCCTGCGGCTGGTGCGCGAGAGCGACTATCTGGAGCGGATCACCGGCCTGGGCGAACAGCTGCGCGCGGGCCTGGCCGAGCGGGCCGCGGCGGCCGGTTTCGGCTTCCGCCAGACCGGGCCGGGCGTCATGCCGCTGTTCCTGTTCGACGACGACCCGGACCTGCGCAAGGGCTTCTGCTGGTCCAGCGCCATGCTTGCCAGGGGAGTCTACGTGCATCCCTGGCACAATATGTTCCTCTGCGCGGCGATGACCCCCGCCGATATCGACTTCGCCCTCGACGCGGCCGAACAAGCGTTTCAAACTCTGAAGAGGCAGGCGCATGATCTGCCGCCGGTGGCGAAGCTCGCCTTCCTCACCGCGCGATAAAACCAAAGGGAGAGACAGATGGCCTTCGCCGAGTATGCGGATCATGACGGCCTGGGCCTGGCCGCCCTGGTGAAAACCGGCGAGGTCTCGCCCGCCGAACTGGTCGAGGCGGCGATCGAGCGTATCGAACGCCACAACCCGGCCCTCAACGCGGTGGTTCACAAGGCCTATGACGAGGCGCGCAAGGTCGCCGCCGGTCGGTTGCCGGACGGGCCGTTCAGGGGCGTGCCCTTCCTGATCAAGGATCTCGGCGCCCAGGTGAAAGGCTGGCCGCGCACCTCGGGCAGCAACTACGCCCACATCGCCGCCGACGCCGAAGACAGCGTGCTGATCCGCCGCTACCGCGAGAGCGGCGTGGTGCTGCTGGGCAAGAGCAACACCCCCGAATACGGCATTCCCGGCGTCACCCAGTCCGAGCGGCTGGGCCCCTGCGGCAATCCCTGGAACCCTGAACATATCGCCGGCGGCTCGTCCGGCGGGGCGGCCTCGGCCACGGCGGCGGGCATGGTCCCCATGGCCCACGCCAGCGACGGCCTGGGCTCGATCCGTATCCCGGCGGCCAACTGCGGCCTGGTCGGGATGAAGATCACCCGTGACCGCACCCCGATCTGCGAGGTCACCGACGGGGCCATGGGCTTTTCGGTCCATCACGTGGTCAGCCGCACGGTGCGCGACAGCGCCGCCATGCTCGACGCCACCGGCTATGCCCAGCCCGGCGATCCCTTCGCCCCGCCGCAGAAGGACGGCCCCTATCTCGACGAGGTCAGCAAAAACCCCGGCAAGCTGCGTATCGCCTGGAGCAACGAAACCCCCAGCGGCCGGCCGATGGGCGATGAAATGCTCGCCGCCACCCAGCGCACCGTCGACACCCTGCGCGCGCTCGGTCACGAGGTGTTCGAGATGGGGCTGGGCATCGACTATCGCCTGCTCTACCGCGCCCAGGGCATGGTCTCGGCCCCCAATTTCGCGGCCACCATGCAGCGCCGCGCCGACATCCTCGGTCGCGAGCCGGAGCCGGGCGAACTGGGGCCCCTGGCCCAGCGGGCCTGGGATGTCGGCCGCCGCATCAGCGGCCAGCAGGCCCTGTGGGGCTGGCAGCAGCTGCGGCTGATGAACATCCAGATCCTTGAACGTTTCCAGAATTTCGACGTCTTTCTCACGCCGACCATGAGCCATCCCTCGCCGCGCATCGACTGGCTCGATCCGCTGGCCGGCGACCTCAAGGAGTTCGACAAACGCCAGGCCGCCACCTACGGCACCACCCCGCCGTTCAACTTCACCGGCCAGCCCAGCCTGTCCCTGCCGCTCTGGCAGAGCGAGGCCAACCTGCCGCTGGGCATGATGTTCACCGGCCGCTTCGGCGACGAGGCGACGCTGTATCGCCTGGCCGGGCAGCTGGAAAAGGAACTGCCCTGGGCCGGCCGCAAGCCGCCGGTGTGGAACTAACCCAAGCTTCCTTCTCCCCTTGCGGGAGAAGGTGGCCTGCGAAGCAGGTCGGATGAGGGGTTGAAGATCCCGTCCGATCGATCGCCCGCAGGCTCAACGTCCTGAGAAACCCCTCATCCGTCGGCCACGCCGACACCTTCTCCCGCAAGGGGAGAAGGACAGGAGAAGAACCATGAAAGCCGCCGTCTACTACGAAAACGGATCCCCCGACGTTCTCAAGTACGAGGACGTGCCCGATCCGACCTGCCACCCCAAGGGCGTCATTATCCGGGTGCTGGCGGTCAGTATCGAGGGCGGCGATACGCTGAACCGCTGGCGCGGGCCGCTGGTGACCAGGCCGCACATCGTCGGCTACCAGGCTTCGGGCGAGATCGTCGAGGTCGGGGCCGAGGTCACCCATCTGAAGGTCGGCCAGAAGGTCGCCACCGTCGACGGCTTCGGCAGCCACGCCGAGCTGCGGCCGGTGCCGGCGCGCAACTGCTGGCCGATCCCCGACGGCTTTGATCCGAAGTATGCCGCCGTCATCCCCGTCGCCTTCGGCACCGCGCATGACTGTCTGTTCGAGTTCGGCCGGCTCAAGGCCGGCGAGACGGTGCTGGTCCAGGCCGGCGCCTCGGGCGTGGGCCTGGCCGCCATCCAGCTGGCCAAGCGCGCCGGCGCCCGGGTGCTGGCCACCGCGTCCAGCGATGCACGTCTGGAGAAGCTCAAGGCCTACGGCCTCGACCACGGCATCAACTACACAAAGGAAGCCGTGCCCGAGGCGGTGATGAAAATCACCGACAAGAAGGGCGTGAACCTCGTCGTCGACAGCGTCGGCGGCCCGACCCTGCAGGGCTCGATCCTGTCGCTCGGCTATCGCGGCCGCGTCTCGATGGTCGGCCAGGCCGGGCGCGAGCCGATGGTCGTCGACGTCGGCAGCCTGATGGGCGGCAACCGCTCGCTCAGCGGCGTCTTCCTCGGCGCCGAGATCGCCACCGACCGGGCGCATGACATGATCCAGACCCTGATCGACGAGGCGGCGAAGGGCGAATTCAAGGTGGTCATCGACAAGGAGTTCCCGCTGTCGGAAGCGGCGGCGGCGCACGCCTATATCGAAAGCCGGCAGGCGGTCGGCCGGGTGCTGCTGATTCCGTGATGCGGCTTCGCTCTCCCGAAGGGAGAGCTGTCGCCGCGGAGCGGTGACTGAGAGGGAGGCGCGACGGTCAGACGTCTGGCTTTGGCGCCTCCCTCTCCGACCCGGCTCCGCCGGGCCACCTCTCCCTCCGGGAGAGGATGGACCCGCGGTGTCTCCTACAGTCGCTTCGAGTCCCTATATGCCCTCCATGACCCCGCTCTCCGTACTCGACCTCGCCCCCGTCGTTCAGGGCTCCACCGTGCAGCAGGCGCTGCGCAACAGCCGCGATCTGGCCATCCATGCCGAGCGCTGGGGCTACAACCGCTTCTGGCTGGCCGAGCATCACAACATGCGCGGCATCGCCAGCGCGGCGACCAGTGTGCTGATCGGCCATGTGGCGGAGGCGACCTCGACCATCCGCGTCGGCTCGGGCGGGATCATGCTGCCCAACCATGCGCCGCTGCAGATCGCCGAGCAGTTCGGGACGCTGGCGGCGCTGTATGGCCCGCGCATCGACCTGGGCGTCGGCCGGGCGCCGGGGACCGACCAGATCACCGCCCGCGCCCTGCGCCGGACCATGGTCGGCGATGTCGATCGCTTCCCGCAGGACGTCATCGAGCTGATGCACTATTTCAAGGCCGCCCAGCCCGGTCAGCCGGTGGTGGCCACCCCCGGCGAGGGCATGGACGTGCCGGTCTGGATGCTCGGCTCCAGCCAGTTCGGGGCGCATCTGGCCGCGGCGCTCGGCCTGCCCTACGCCTTCGCCAGCCACTTCGCCCCGGCCGAGATGGAGCCGGCCATCGCCGCCTATCGCGAACGGTTCGAGCCGTCGGAACAGCTCGACAAGCCCTATGTGATGCTGGCCCTCAACGTCTTCGCCGCCGAAACCGACGCGGAAGCCCAGCTGCTGTTCACCTCGCTGCAGCAGGCCTTCGTCAATCTGGCCACCGGCATGCCCGGCCGCCTGCCGCCGCCGGTCGCGGGCTATGAGGCGCGGCTCGACGGTTCCGCACGAGCCCGGCTTGGTCAGGCGCTGCGTTGCTCGGTGGTCGGCTCACGCGACACCGTACGCAAGGGCCTGGCCGAGTTCATCGCCCGCACCGGCGCCGACGAGCTGATCATCGCCGCCCAGATCCACGACCATGCCGCGCGCCTGCGCAGCTTCGAGATCACGGCGGAAGCGGGCCGGGAGCTGGCGGACGCGGCGTGACACCCCTTCCTCTCCCGTGAGGGCAGGGCTATCGCCTGTGTTCTGGACGGACACGCTGAGCTCCCTTCCCCCTCGATGGGGGAAGGGGTGGGGATGGAGGTGTGGCTCTGGTGGTGCGAACAATGCGCTATGGGGCGCCGGCGCCCGACAGCGCTCTTCGCCCAGACCCCGCGCCACACCACCACCCAACCCTCCTCCATCGAGGAGGAGGGCTCTTCAGGGCGGCGTCCGGCACATGCGATCACTGCCTCGACGGGGAGTCCTTAGGCGGCGCGCGTGATCCGGTTGAACCGCCAGCTCATCGCCGCGGCGGCGACGCCGAGGCCGAAGGCCAGGCCGATCCAGACGCCCAGACCCTGCATGTTCAGCACCACGCCGAGCAGGATGCACATCGGCGCCCCGAACAGCCAGTAGCTGACCCCGGCCAGGATCATCGGCGCGCGGGCGTCCTTGAGGCCGCGCAGGGCCATGGCCCCGACCACCTGGACGGCGTCGAAGACCTGGAAGGCCGCGGCCACCAGCAGGAACTGCGCGGCCAGCACGATGACCTCGGCGTCGCCGGGCTGGTTATTGCCCAGGTAGAGACCGGCGATCTGGCGACCGAACAGGATCATGACCGCCGCGCAGACGCAGACAAAGGCCACCGCCAGCCCCATGGCCGTGAAGCCCGCCCGCCGGGCGGCGACCGGATCGCCGCGGCCGATGGCCACCCCGACCCGCACTGTCGCGGCCATGCCGATGCCCAGCGGCACCATGAAGGTGATCGAGGCGAAGTTCAGCGCGATCTGGTGGGCGGCCACCGCCACCTCGCCGAAGGTGCCCATGATCAGGGTCATGGTGTTGAACAGCATGGCCTCGAAAATCATGGTCATGCCGATCGGCAGGCCCAGCCGGACCAGCTCGCCCAGCCGCGCGGGCACCGGGTGACGCACGCGCCGGAAGACCCGGTAGACCCGCAGCTTGGGCGTCATCCAGATCACCGCCAGCATGGCGATGAAGCTGAAGATGGCCGAGCCCGAGGTGGCCAGGCCCGAGCCCATCAGCCCCAGCTTCGGCAGGCCGAAATGGCCGAAGATCAGGCCATAGCCGGCGACGGCGTTGACGAGGATGGTGGCCATCATCACCCAGGTGGCGGCGCCCGGCTTGCCCAGGGCGGCGGTGAAATTGCGCAGCACCTGGAAGGCCAGGGTAAAAGGCAGACCAAAGCAGAGCATGCTCACAAACACGCCCGCGCCCCGCGCCAGGTCAGGGTCCTGGCCGAGGTGGGACAGGATCCAGCGGGCGTTGAGCATCAGCACCAGCAACGGCGCCGACAACAGGGTCGTGGTCCACAGGCCCATGCGCACGGCCGCCCGCACGCCGGCGCGGTTGCGCGGCTGGGCGCCGAGAATCTGGGCGATGACCGGGGAGACGGCCATGGCCGGCCCCGTGCCCAGCAGCCAGGCGGCGAAGAAGATGGTGTTGCCGATGGCCGCCGCCGCCAGTTCCGCCCGGCCCAGCCGGCCGAGCAGGATGACGTCGGTGGTCATGATGGCCATCTGGGCCAGCTGGGCCAGGGCCATGGGCGCGGCCAGCATCAGCAACGCCTTGGCCTCGAGGGTCCAGGGCGGTCTGGGGCGGCTGCGGTCGAGGGTCAGGTCGGTCACGGTGGTGGACTTTCAGAGAGAAGCCCGAACCCGGTCGCTGCGATACGGAGATACAAAAAATCCCTCCGGAGCGATCGGGCTCGGGAGGGACGGGGCGGTCGATCTTGACGTTGATCTAGGCGGCGTTTTCCTCGCGAGCGGACGCGGTGCAACCCGCGCCAGTGGGCGCGGAGAGGGCCGGTCGATTGGTCATGCGGAGCGTGTTCTGCATGGATCCTGCTCGCGATTCGACGAGCCCCATGCCCGTCCGGTGGCAGGCTGGTTACCCGCGTAACGACGTCGCGTCAATTCGTCGGCGCCGCTTGCAACGCGCAACCCAGCGGTGTGGTGTATCGCGATCACAGGCGATCAACCGCGAGGAGACGAACATGATCCGCAAGGCGACAGCCGTCTGGCACGGAACCGGCCGTGACGGGAGCGGCGATCTGACCACCGATTCCGGCGTGCTTTCGGCCAGCCCCTATGGCTTCAAGACCCGCTTCGAGAACGAGCCGGGGACCAATCCCGAAGAGCTGATCGCCGCGGCCCACGCCGGCTGTTTCACCATGGCCCTGGCCTTCCAGCTGCAGACGGCCGGCTTTACCCCCGAGGAACTGACGACCCAGGCGGCCGTGTCGCTGGACTCGAAGGACGGCGGTTTCACCATCACCGGGTCAGCCCTGACCCTGACGGCCAGGGTCCCGGATCTGGATCAGGCCAAATTCGACGAACTGGCCGCCGTGGCGGAGAAGACCTGCCCGGTGTCGCGGCTGCTGAACGCCAAGATCACCCTGGATGCGACGCTGCTCTGAGCCTCAGAGCCGGCGGGGAATGACCACCGGCAGGTGTTCGTAGCCCTTGACGAAGGACGAGGCGACGCGGGTCGGTTCGCCGGTGACCTGGATCTCCGGAAAGCGTTTGAGGATCTCTTCCCAGATCACCCGCAGCTGCAGCTCGGCCAGGCGGTTGCCGACGCAGCGGTGAATGCCGAAGCCGAAGGACAGGTGCTGGCGGGGCCGTTCGCGGTCGATGATGTAGGCGTTGGGGTTGTCGATCACCGTCTCGTCGCGGTTGCCCGAGACGTACCACATCAGCACCTTGTCGCCCTTCTTGATCTTCTGGCCCTCGAGCTCGATGTCCTGCAGGGCGCGGCGGCGCATATAGGCCAGCGGCGTCTGCCAGCGGATGGTTTCCGACACCATGCTGGGGATCAGCGACGGATCGGCGCGCAGTTTGGCGTTCTGGTCGGGGTTCTGGCTCAGGGCCAGGATCGAGCCGGTGATGGTGTTGCGGGTGGTGTCGTTGCCGCCGACGATCAGCAGGATCAGGTTCCCCAGATACTCCATGCGATCCATGTTCCGGGTCGACTCGCCATGGGCCAGCATCGAGATCAGGTCGCCCTTGGGCGGTTCGTTGACCCGCTCGTTCCACAGCCGGGTGAAATACTCGACGCATTCGAACAGGGCCGCGCGGCGGTGATCCTCGCCCTTGTAGAAGGGGCTGAACTTGCTGGCTGTGGCGGTGTCGGACCAGTAGGTCAGCTTGCGCCGGTCCTCCCAGGGGAAGTCGAACAGCGTCGCCAGGGTCATGGTGGTCAGTTCAACCGACACCTTGTCGACCCAGTCGATCTCCTCGCCGATGGGCAGGTCATCGAGGATCTTGGCCGCCCGTTCGCGGATCACCGGCTCCATCAGCTGCAGGTTCATCGGCGACACGGCCGGGCTGACGGTCTTGCGCTGCACGTCGTGCTTGGGCGGGTCCATGGCGATGAACATCGGCAGGCGGAAGTCTTCCGACCCCTCGGCCAGGGTGATGCCGCCCTCGGACGAGAACACCTGGTGGTTGGTGTCGACGGCCATGATGTCGTTGTAGCGGGTCACCGACCAGTAGGGGCCGAACTCGTGCTCGGCCTGATAATGGACCGGCGCTTCCTTCCGCAGCCGGTCGAAGTAGGGCCACATGGTGTCGGACTGGAACAGCAGCGGGTCGGCGACCCTGATCTCCGACAGCGGCATGCTCCAGGCGCGCGCGGCGGCGTCCTCTTTCAGATCTATTGAACCGTCGCTCATGGCCGTTCCTCTCGCTCGCGCTCGTTTGGGCCATCTTGAGCCTTCATGGGCGCGAGGGCTAGGCCGGGCAGCGCCCAAATCGGGGCGGCGGCTCACCCGACAAAGGCAACCGCCACGCCCGGTTTGACCGCGGCCGCCAGCTGTTCGGCGTCCCAGTTGGTCAGCCGGATGCAGCCGTGGCTGAACGTCTTGCCGATGTCCTTGGGTTCACTGGCGCCGTGGATGCCGAAGGTGTCCACCGACAGGTCGATCCACACCGATCCGACGGGACTGTTCGGGCCCGGCGGCACGGTCAGTTTGGTCTTTGACGCGCCATAGGTCAGACGTTTGGGATCGAAAGTGTAGGTCGGGTTGGGCGCAACGGCCCGGACGGTCATGTCGCCGCTGGGGGCGGGACGGTCCGAACTGCCGATGCTGGCGGGATAGAAGGCCAGCAGCCGGCCATCGGCGGCGTAGGCCTTCACGGCGCGTTCCGCCTTGTCGACGACGATCCGCGTCACCGGGGCCGCCAGCGCGGTCTTGCGAATGGCGGGCGCCACAATCCGCGTGCCGGCCTTTCTGAAATCGACGCCCGGGTTGAGGGCGACAAGGACCGCGGGCGTGGTGTGGAACCGCTCCGACAGCAGCTCCTCGGGACCGGAGTAGGCCAGTTTCGCCAGCTTGCTCATCGCCTCGAGGTCGTGCGGCATGTCCGCCACGAACGGTCCGGCGACGTCGGCGGCGGTGATCGCGTAACCGGTCAGGGCCGGCGCCATGTCGTTGGCGATCAGCCGGTTGAACACCGCTTCATCGAGCAGGCCGTCGACAGGCAGGCCCATGGCCGCCTCGTAGGCGGCGATCGCCTGCCGCACATTTTCACCGGACAGACCGTCGATGACGCCGGGCGAGAAGTTGGCCCTGTCGAGCAGGATCTGGGCGCGCAGCACGGCAGGGTCGGCGGTCTGAGGGGGCGCAGCGGGTGTCGCCGACGGGGCGGCCGTCGCGGCCGCCGCTGCTGGCGGGGCGACCGGCGCGGCAAAGACGGCGGTATTGACGTTGGTGGCGGTCAGGGCGCCGGGCGGGACGGCGACGATGGCCGCTGTCGCATCGCGGGTCGCGGTCGGCGCGGCGCCGTCACCGCACGCGGCGAGGGTGAGAAGCAGGGCGGCGGAAAGGGGTAAGCGGGTCACGGGTCGTCTCCTGGTCAGGCTGGTTAAGCGCGGGACGCGCCTGCCTGTTCCGGCGGAGACCATTCCCAGTGCCAGGGTTCGAAGACGTAGTTCACGAAACCGTACCTGTGGGCGTTGCGAACCAGCCAGCGGTAGGCGGCTGTCTGCGACTGGGCCAGGCGGTTGGCGTTGTCGGTCGAGTCCACCCGTCCGCCGCGCGCGGCGCCGACAACGATGTCCAGCGCCAGGCCCGTCCGGTGGGCCGAACAGGGCGCGCGGGTGATGTTGTCGCACCCGCCGCGTTCGAGGCAGGTGATGTCGTTCTCAAGCGGACTGCGAAAGCCGGAAAAGATCAGCAACGCCTGCCGGTCCCTGGCCAGGGACGGCAACTCCGCCCGGGCGTCCGCGACCATCCGGCGATAGGCGGCGAGGGCGTCCGCGCGCAGACTGATCGGCCTGGCGCCATAGGCCTCTCCGGGCCGGACGACGACCAGCTGGTCGGCCGCCGGCGCCGGCGGGCAGCCGACCTCCCGGTTGAGAATGACGAACGGCCGCATCAGGTGCCAGCGCACCTTCATCAGCTCGAAGCTGTCGGGGTCCAGCACGCCCGTGGCCGGGCGACCCTGCGCGCGTTGCCAGCCGGCCAGGGCGTTGGCGAAGCCGGGACTGTCATAGCCGCAGCCGGAGGCGATCTCGACGGCGATGCGCGGCGCGTAGGTTCGCCAGCCGGTCTCCTGCGGGCCGTACGGCGTCCAGTCCAGCGTGTCGATATCGATGGCGTTGCGGTCGGCGGCGGCGGTGAAGGCGGGGGCGTCCTCGCAGGCCTCAACGGGCGCGCGGTTGACCGTCCTGGCGCTGAACACCGACGCAGGGGCGGCCAGCGCCACCTCTTGGGCGGACGAGACGGCGGCCCCCGATGTGGCGGTTACCGGCTGCGTCGGCGCAAACCAGGCCACGCCCAGCATCACCACCGCCCATGCCAGCACCGCGAAGAAAATGATCTTCATGACCCACCCAGGATTCCACCGAACCCTGGGGGAACGCGTGGAAAGGCGTTAGGGGGCCAGATAGCTGTCGCGCAGCTCGCGCTTGAGCACCTTGCCGATGTGGCTGCGGGGCAGGGTGTCGACCAGGAGCAGGTCCGAAACCCGCTGGGTTTTTCCGACCTTGCTGTTGGTGAAGGTCCTGATCTCGTCGGCCGTGGCGGTCGCGCCGGGCTTGAGGGCCACGAAGGCCACCGGGGTTTCGCCCCACTGGTCGGACGGCGCCGCGATCACGGCGGCCTCGGCCACGGCCGGATGTTGCACGATCACCGACTCCAGGTCGCTGGGATAGACGTTGAAGCCGCCGGAAATGATCATGTCCTTGCGGCGGTCCATCAGGGTCAGGAACCCTTCGGCGTCGAGCCGGCCGACGTCGCCGGTGCGGATATAGACCTCGCCGGTCGCCGGATCGGTCCACTGGGCCTCGGACGTCTTGCCTGGCTGGTTGTGGTAGCCGCTCATGGTCGCCGGGGAGCGGCCGATGATCTCGCCGACCTCGCCGGGGCCGACTTCATTGCCCTCTTCGTCGATCAGCTTGATCACCGCGCCGGGGCTGGCCTGGCCGACGGTGTGCAGTTTGTCGGGATGCAGATGCCCCTGCAGCATGAAGCCGCCGCCGCCCTCGGTCATGCCGTAGTATTCGATCAGCCCGCCGGGCCAGCGGTCCAGCGCCTGTTTCTTCAGCTCGGCGGAGAACGGCGCGCTGGTGGCGAACTTCATCACGAAGCTCGAGAGATCATAGCTGTCGAAGTCGGGGTGTTCGAGCAGCCGGCGGTACTGCACCGGCACCAGCATGGCGTGGGTCACGCGATGTTTCTGGGCCGCGGTCAGCCATTTGATGACGTCGAACTTGGCCAGCATGACCATAGTCCCGCCGCCCGCCAGGGTCGGGAAAAAACAGACCAGGGTGGTGTTTGAATAGAGCGGCGTGGAGATGAAGCCGACGGCGTCGGGGCCATAGCCGATGCCGTCCGGCCGCGGGGCGAGATGGCGCCAACGCATGCCGTGGCTCTGGACGATGCCCTTGGGGGTGCCGGTCGTGCCCGACGAATAGATGATGTTGAACGGGTCCTTGGGGCCGATCGTTACCGGCGCCGGTTTTGCGCCCACCGGCGGCAACCAGTCGGCGAAGGGGCGGCCGACGTCCGATCCATCCAGCGCGATCAGGGTTGCCGAGACCTGCTTCAGGGTCTCGCCCATCTCGGCCGCCACGCCCTTGTCGATGAAGAACAGGCTGGCGCCGCTGTCGTTGACCATGGCCACGATCTGGTCGGCCGTGGAGGAGGGCGCGATCGGCGCCACCGCCGCCCCGGCCCGCAGACCGCCGAGGAACAGCGCCGCGTACTCGATCGAAGTCGTGGCGCAGACCGACAGGGCCTGTTTCTGCGCCACGCCGTCCCGCTGCAGCCCGGCGGCGATGCGGTCCATCAGGGCGTCGAGATCGCCATAGCTCAGCGACCGGTCGTCCTGGATCAGGGCCAGCTTGGCCGGATCGGCCGCCGCGTGCAGGCGGATGAGGTCGGGCACCGTGCCGAAGTCGTCGGCGATCATGGTCTCAAGCGTGGTCACGACAAACTCCGCAAGTATCCTTCTCCCCTTGCGGGAGAAGGTGTCGGGCGAAGCCCGACGGATGAGGGGTCTTGCGGACGAATCCGCGACCCGCCCTACGGACCTGACGAAGCGGTGCGACCCCTCATCCGACCCGCTTTGCGGGCCACCTTCTCCCGCAAGGGGAGAAGGCGACCGGCGCGTTTCCTACAAATCCTTGAACCCCTTGCCCTCGGCGGCCAGCTTTTCGAGCAGGGGCGAGGGTTTGAAGAAGTCGCCCATCTGGGCCTCGTAGTGCTTGAGGCGCTCGACGACCTTCTTGAGGCCGATGCTGTCGGCGTAGTGCATCGGGCCGCCGCGATAGACGGGCCAGCCGTAGCCGTTGATCCAGACGATATCGATGTCCGAGGCGCGGATGGCCTTGCCCTCTTCGAGGATCTTGGCGCCCTCGTTGATCATCGGGAACACGGTGCGCTCGAGGATTTCCTCGTCGCTGATGTCGCGCTGGTTCAGACCCTGTTTCTGGGCGAAGGCCTTGATGATGCCTTCGGTGACCGGCGAGGGGATGGCGGTGCGTTTCTCGTCATAGTCATAGTAGCCGGCGCTGGTCTTCTGGCCGCGGCGGTCCAGTTCGCAGAGCTGGTCGCGAATAGTCTCGCCCTTGGAGGTTTCCTTGTTCCAGCCGATGTCGAGGCCGGCCAGGTCGCTCATGGCGAAGGGACCCATCGGGAAGCCGAAGTCGAAGAGCACGCGGTCGACGTCCCAGGGCATGGCGCCTTCCATGACCAGACGCTGGGCCTGGGCCTGACGCTGGAACAGCATGCGGTTGCCGACGAAGCCGGGGCAGACCCCGACCAGCACGGCGACCTTGCCGATCTTCTTGGCCAGCTGCATCGCGGTGGCGATCACCGACTTGGAGGTCTTGTCGGCGCGGACCACTTCGAGCAGCCGCATGACGTTGGCCGGCGAGAAGAAGTGCAGGCCGATGACCGCTTCGGGCCGCTTCACAGCGGTGGCGATCTCGTCGATGTCGAGGGCCGAGGTGTTGGTGGCCAGGATGGCGCCCTGTTTGACGATGGCGTCCAGCTTGCCGAACACCTCCTTCTTGACGGCCATATTCTCGAAGATGGCCTCGATGACCAGATCGCTGTCAGCCAGATCTTCCAGCGCCAGGCTGCCCGACAGCAGGCTCATGCGCTGTTCAACCTGGTCCATGGTCAGGCGGCCGCGCTTGGCGGTGTTTTCGTAGTTCTTGCGGATCACGCCCAGGCCGCGGTCGAGGGCTTCCTGCTTGGTCTCGATGATCTTCACCGGGATGCCGACATTGAGGAAGTTCATGGCGATGCCGCCGCCCATGGTGCCGGCGCCGATGATGCCGACCTTGGCCACCGGGATGATCGGGGTGTCGGCGGGGACATCGGGGATCTTGTTGGCCTGGCGTTCGGCGAAGAAGGCGTAGCGCTGGGCCGCCGACTGTTCGCCGGTCATCAGTTCCATGAACAGGGCGCGTTCGACCTTGATGCCTTCCTCGAAGGGCAGCAGCGAGGCTTCGACGCATTTGATGTTGGCTTCCGGCGCCTTGAATCCGCGGAACTTGCGGGCGTTGGCCTTGCGGAAGTCGGCGAACACCTGCGGGTCGGCGGTGACCGTGCGCTCGCGCACCTTGTTCAGCGGCATCTTGTCGGCCAGCACCTTGCGGGCGAAGGCGACGGCGCCGTCGAGCAGCTTGCCCTCTTCGGCCAGGCTGTCGACCAGGCCCATCTCGAGGCACTGTTTGGCCGGGACGTGGCTGCCGCTGGTCATCATCTCCAGCGCCTTCTGGGCGCCGACGATGCGCGGCAGGCGCTGGGTGCCGCCGGCGCCGGGCAGCAGGCCCAGGTTCACTTCCGGCAGGCCGCATTTGGCCGAGGGCACGGCGACGCGATAGTGGGCGGTCAGGGCCACTTCCAGACCGCCGCCCAGGGCGGTGCCATGGATGGCGGCGATCACGGCCTTGGGGCTGTTTTCCATCATGGCCTGGACGTCGAACAGGCTGGCGCCCTTCTGGGCCCCGCCGAATTCGCTGATGTCGGCGCCGGCGATGAAGGTGCGGCCCGCGCAGATCAGGACGATGGCCTTGACCGCATCATCGGCGATAGCCGCCTTGAAGCCCTCGTACAGCCCGTCGCGGACGTTGAACGACAGGGCGTTCACCGGCGGCGAGTCGAGGGTGATGACGGCGATCTCGCCGTCGCGGGTCAGGTCGGTTGCGGAATTAATTGCGGCCATGTCGCCTCGCCCTTATCGTTCATTGAAACGCTTGTTTAAGCGCAAACTGCCGAGCCGGGCCGTCAGAGTCCAGCGTGTAGCCAAGGGAGAACTGCCATGGACCTCGATTTCCTGCCCGAACACGCCGATTTCCGTAAGGAAGTCCGCGACTGGATCGAGGCCAACTATCCGGCCGAGACCCGCCGCAAACAGGATGCCGGCGAGACCCTGGGCAAGGAGGACATCCTCGCCTGGCACCGCACCCTGTACAAAAAGGGCTGGCTGAGCCCGTCCTGGCCGACCCAGTACGGCGGCACCGGCTGGGACAGCGTGCGCAAATACATCTTCAGCGAGGAGCTGGCGCGGGCCCAGACCTGCCAGACCAGCTTCGGCCTGGGGATGATCGGGCCGGTGCTCTACACCTTCGGCACGCCCGAGCAGAAAGAGAAGTTCCTGACCGGGACCATGACCGGCGACATCTGGTGGTGTCAGGGCTACAGCGAGCCGGGCGCCGGTTCCGACCTGGCCGGCCTGTCGACCCGGGCCGTGCGCGACGGCGACCACTACATCGTCAGCGGCCAGAAGACCTGGACCACCCAGGGCCATTTCGCCGACTGGGGCTTCTTCCTGGTCCGCACCAACGCCGAGGGCAAGAAACAGGAGGGCATCTCCTTCCTGCTCATCGACATGAAGAGCCCCGGCATCGAGGTGCGCCCGATCATCACCATCGAGGGCGGCCACGAGGTCAACGACGTCTTCCTCGACAATGTCAGGGTGCCCGTCGCCAACCTCATCGGCGAAGAGAACAAGGGCTGGACGGTGGCCAAGTACCTGCTCGGCCATGAGCGCACCGGCATCGCTGGCGTCGCCCGCTCCAAGCGCGGCATCGAACGGCTGCGCGAACTGGCCGCCGGCGAGCTGGCCGACGACGCCCAGCCGCTGATCAACGACAGCGACTTCCGCCGCAAGGTGGCCGAGCTGGAGGTCGATCTGGCGGCGCTGGAATACACCGAGCTGCGCAGCCTGGCCTCGGAGAGCAGCGGCAAGGGCCCCGGCCCCGAAGCCTCCCTGCTCAAGGTCAAGGGCACCGAGGTCGGCCAGCGGCTGACCGAACTGACGCTGGAGGCCGCCGCCCACTATGGCGCGCCCTACGCCCGCGGCATGGGCGGCAACATCGGCCCGATCGGCCCCGACTTCGCCGGCAAGGCCGCCCCGACCTATTTCAACATGCGCAAGACCTCGATCTTCGGCGGCTCCAACGAGATCCAGCGCAACATCATCGCCAAGGCCGTGCTGGGGCTGTGACCGGTTCAATCCTCCCCTCGTCAGAGGGGAGGGGGACGATGCGGAGCATGGTGGAGGGGGCAGCGCGGGTAGTCCCCGAAGTTCGTCGTTGCGACCGTCGGCCGAAACGGGAGTTCAGGGTCTGACCGCCATCGCCAGCGCAGCCCCCTCAGTCAGGCTCCGCCTGACAGCTCCCCGGCAAGCGGGGAGCATTGTTCATCGCGTGATTCGCGGAACAGCCGCCGAACAAAACTCAACCCCTAGCGGTCGGGCGATGTTCCAACGCTATCCCTGCGGGTTGATGATTCGTTCTTTTCGGCCGGGACGGCTTCTGCCCGGCGGGTCGGACTCAGCCGAACAGACCCCTGAACCAGCCCGTTACGGCGGCCCATATCCCGGCGAGCCAGGCCATGACGCCGCCGCCGGTCCCCTTCACCTCGGCCGTGGGAACAAACCAGCTGGGCGCGGCGGGCGGGGCGCAGTTCATGCGCATGCCGGCCCCCTTCAGGTAGCCGCGGCGGATCCTGCCGGCGCCAATCGCTTCAGCCACGCGCTTGTCGCGGCGTTCCGCGCCCGACAGCTTGCGCACCCAGCCGCGGAAGGGCAGCAGGCCGCGGGTCTTGTCACCGACCGCGCTGACGGCGGCATCGCCTGCCGACTGTCTGATCTTCTGCCCGCGCGTGCGCCGGTCGGGCGGCGGCGGTTCGTCCAGGTCCGGCCCGAGCGCCTCGTCCAGACGGCCGACCTCGCCGGCGATGGCCTCGCAGCGCATGAGACCATCCATGTCATACGGCCCGGCGACGGCGCGCGTCAGCACGTCGGGAATGGTCGAGTGCTTCAGATTGAGGTCGTCGAGGGGGGCCGTGACGGCGTCGCGCAGGTTTGGCCGGGTCTGGGTTTCACCCCGGTCCTGGCGTGGATCGGGTTTGTCGCCAACCTCCGCCAGCGCCGGCCCGGCGAGAAGGAGGCTCAGGGCTGTGATCAGGCTCAGTCGGCGCATGTGACGTCCATAGTCGATCCAGCGCCGCGGCGGAATTGTGGCCTCGGGTCGCAGGCCCTGATCCGCCGGGGCGCCTTCCCCTGCCGCGCCTGAACCGCCTACAGTCAACGCCAGACCGGGACCGCCCGGCGCAGGAGAAACAATGCCGCAAACGACCCGCCGCTGGGTGCTCGCGCGCCATGTCGAGGGCGCGCCGTCGCCCGAGGATTTCCGGCTGGAGACCCTGCCACTGCCCGAACTGGCCGACGGGAAGTTCCTGTCCCGCGTGATCCTCGGGTCGGTCGACCCGGGCACCCGCTCGCGACTGTCGGGCGGCGACTCCTATGCCGGGGCGATGAAGATCGGCGAGGGCATCGACGGCTTCTGCGTCGCGGAAGTCATCGAGAGCAAGAATCCCAACTACGCGGTCGGCGACCTGATCGCGGCCGGCGGCGGCTGGCGTGAGCATTTCGTCTCCGACGGCCGCGGCTTCATCCAGAAGATCACTGACCGGCGCGTGCCGCTGGGCTGCTGGATCGGCATCCTCGGCGTGCCCGGCCTGACCGCCTGGTTCGGCCTGCAGCGGGTGGGACAGGCCAAGGAAGGCGAGACCCTGCTGGTCACCTCCGCCGCCGGCCCGGTCGGGGCCACCGCCGGCCAGATCGGCAAGAAACTCGGTATGCGCGTCGTCGGCGTCGCCGGCGGGGCGAAGAAGTGCGCCTGGCTCAAGGACGTGGCCGGGTTCGACGCGGTCATCGACTACAAGGCCGAGACCGACCTGACCGCCGCGATAGGAGCCGCCTGTCCCGAGGGCGTCGACGTGCTGTTCGACAATGTCGGCAATGAAATGGTCGACCGCGTCCTGCCGCTGATGAAGCTGCGCGGACGGGTCGTGATCTCCGGCCAGGTCGCTGACTACAATGTGCCGGTCGAGCAGCGCTACGGCCTCAAACACACCGACGTCTTCATCACCCACCGGGTGCGGATGGAGGGGCTGGTGGTGTTTGACGACATCCGCCAGTTCGCGGTCGCGCAAGCCGCCATGGCCGACTGGATCGTCGACGGCTCGCTGAAGTTCGCCATCGAGGAGTTCGACGGGCTGGAAACGGCGGCGGAGGCCTTCTGCGGCCTTTTCCGGGGTGAGAATTTTGGCCGCCGGCTGGTGCGCGTCTCGCAGGACCCCGCCTGATGAAACTCGAGGACTACCAGCGTTTCACCTTCCGCCGTGACGGCAGGATCCTGATCTGCGCCTTCAACGCCGGCGCCGTGAACGCCGTCGACGCCATCATGCATGACGAACTGGCCGAGCTGTTCGTCGACCTGCAGCATGACGAGGGCAGCGACCTGATCGTCCTGACCGGCGAGAACCGCGCCTTCTGCGCCGGCGGCGACTTCGACTGGTTCGAGGAACAGATCAACGACCCGCGGAAGTTCCGCGCCATCGCCTATGACGCCAAACGCATCGTCAGCGGCCTGCTCGACCTGGAAAAGCCGATCATTGCCCGGCTCAACGGCGCGGCGGCGGGGCTGGGGGCGACCATCGCCCTGCTCTGCGACGTGATCATCGCCGACGAGACCGCCAAGATCGGCGATCCGCATGTGAAGGTCGGGCTGGTCGCCGGCGACGGCGGAGCGATCATCTGGCCGCAGCTGATCGGCTTCGCCCGCGCCAAGGAGCTGCTGATGACCGGCGACCTCCTGTCGGCGACGGAGGCCGCGCGGATCGGGCTGATCAACTACGCGGTCCCGGCCGCCGAGCTCGACGCCAAGGTCGCCGAGATCGCCGGCAAGATCCTCGGCAACCCGCGCTGGGCCGTGCGCTGGACCAAGATGACCGCCAACATCACCTTGAAGCAGATCATGGCCGCCACCAGCGACGCCGCCGTGGCCTATGAGTCCCTCAGCAACATGACCGCCGACCGCAAGGAGGCCGTCGCCGCCTTCCGCGAACGCCGGGCGCCGAACCTGACGGGGGAATGATGGGCCGCGCAGAGTTTCCTTCTCCCACAGGGGGAGAAGGACCATGACCACCGAACCCGAACACGTCACCGCCCTGCGCTCGATTCTGCAGCGGTTCATCGCCGAAAAGGCTCCGCGGGAGAAACGCCGCGAGTGGGACCGCACCCACACCTTTCCGCGCGACCTGTTCCGGCAGCTCGCGGACCTCGGCCTCTGCGGCCTGACGGTGCCGGAAGCGTACGGCGGCACGGGTCCCGACATCCTGGCGGCGGTGGCGGCCATCGACGAGCTCTGCCAGGCCGGGTCCTTCCTGGCCGGGCCGTTCATCCAGTGCGCCTTCTATGGCGGCATGAACATTCTCGAGAACGGCTCGGCGCAGCAGAAGGCGGAGCTGCTGCCGAAACTGGCCAGGGGCGAGCTGATCTTCGCCTATGGCCTGTCGGAGCCCGACGTCGGCGGCGACCTGTCGGCGGTGACCACCCGGGCGCGGCGGGAGGGCGACGAGATCGTCGTGACCGGGGCCAAGCGCTGGTGCACCGGGGCCGATTTCGCCGACTACATCTACTGTCTGGTGCGCTCGGACGCCGAGGCGCCGGCGCGGCAGGGGCTGAGCTTCCTGCTCATTCCCACCAAGGCGCCGGGGGTCTCGATGACCCCGATCGACCATGTGAACCTGCGCTACACCCTGTCCTCGGACGTCCATTTCGATGAGGTGCGGCTGCCGCTGTCGGCCATCGTCGGCGGACCCGCGCGCTGGAACCAGGGCTGGAAGATGCTCGCCGGCCGGGCGCTGGATATCGAAAAGCTGGAGATATCGGCCGTGGCCTATGGCGTCGCCCGCGCGGCGCTGGACGAGGCCTGGGCCTATGCCGGCCAGCGGGTCCAGTTCGGCAAGCCGATCAGCGGTCACCAGGCGGTGCGCCACACGCTGGTCGATGCGCGGACGAAGCTGGAAGCCTGCCGCCTGATGCTGGCAAACGCCGCCCGCCTGGCCGACGCCGGCCAGCCCTGCGCGGCCGAGACCAGCATGGCCAAGCTGTTCATCGGCGAGGCCGGGGTCGAGATCGCCCTGGCCTGCCAGCGGGTCATGGGCGCCTACGCCCTGTCGGCCGACTATGACATCGAGCGCAATATCCGCGACCTGCTGAGCATGCCGATCGTCGGCGGCTCGTCGAATATGCAGCGCAACAACCTCGCCGCCCTGTGGAGACTGCCCGGATGACCTTCAACGCCGTCGCCGTCGCCCAGAGCCTGGCCGAGGAGGCCCATCGTCGCGCCCCGGAGATCGAGAGCGCCCGCCGCCTGCCCGCCGACCTGGCCGGCAAGATGGCCCGCACCGGCCTGTTGCGCATGCTGCTGCCCAAGCGGCTCAACGGCCACGAGACGCCGCCGGCCGAGCTGGCCCAGGCTATCGAGGTGCTGGCCCAGGCCGACGCCTCGACCGGCTGGTGCCTGATGATCGCCGCCACCACCGCCGGCCTCGCCAACCGCATGCCGATCGAGGCGGCGCGGGAGGTGTTCGGCGCGCCGGACGTGATCACCGCCGGGGTCTTCGCCCCGATGGGCAAGGCGGTCGACGACGGCGACAGCTGGCTGGTCAGCGGCCGTTGGCAATGGGGCAGCGGGTCCCAGAACGCCGCCTGGATCGCCGGCGGGGCGGTGCTGATGGAGCCGGACGGCCCGCGGGTCGACGACGAGGGCGCGCCGCAACACCGGATGATGATCTTCAAGGCCGAGGAGGTCGAGCTGATCGACACCTGGCGCACCACCGGCCTGTGCGGCACCGGCAGTCTGGATTTCCAGGTCAGGAACGTCCGGGTGCCAAAGGACCGCAGCGTCGCCCTGCACGCCGACCCGGTGATCGCCGACAGCGTCGTGGCCCGCTTCCCGGCTTTTGGTCAGCTGGCCCTCGGCGTGGCGGCGGTGGCCCTGGGCAACGCCCGCGGCGCCCTGCTGGCCGCCGGTACGGCCGCCCAGACGAAGAAATCCTCCGGCTCGCAGCGGGCCATGGCCGAACGCAACATCGTCCAGGCCGACTTCGCCCGGGCCGTGGCCTCGCTCTCGGCGGCGCGGGCCCATTATTATGAGACCATCGGCATCCTCTGGGCGGCGGTCCAGGCCGGGGAGGCGGGGCTGGAGCCGCGCAACCGGCTGCGCCTGGCCTGTGTCCACGCCGCCCAGGTCGGGGCCGAGGTCAGCAAGGTCGCCTATGACATGATGGGGGGCTCGGCGGTCTATCTCGACAACGACCTGCAACGCCGCTTCCGCGACGCCAACGTCATCACCCACCACGCCATGGTCGCCCCGCCGATCTACGAACTGACCGGCCGGGTGCTGCTGGGCCTGCCGACCCGGGCGGAGCTGCTGTAGCAGACCCGCCCCTGTCATCCCGGACGGCCCGAAGGGACGATCCGGGACCCAGATCAAATCTCAGCTCCCGTGCCTGAAGCCGAATCTGGGTCCCGGCTCTTCGCTACGCTTCGGCCGGGATGACAGTTGGCGGGGGTAGGGGACCTGTACCAAAGGTGCGGGTGCCCGACTGCTGCTGATCGCTAGCGGTTATGAGTCGATCTGAAGGAGCTGGATCGACCAGCCAATCATGGCTACGCGTTCCTCCCGCACCTCAAGGAACACGGTGTCATAGCCGAGGCCGCGATGCTTGTGATAGGCGTCGAATTTTGCGCCTCGGCTACAGCCAATTTCAGACCGTAGGTTAGTGTCGGCCCAGTCAGCGGTTCCGGCGAATCTGAACCCTTGCTTTGCCAAGATCGCTTGAGCGGCCAATCGGGCATCTTCAACTGTGGCGCCGAACTTTGTCCCTTGGGGAATGTATCCGTAGAAGTACGTGTCTGTGCCGGGGGGCATGGGTCTCGGCTGTGCGCACGCTTGCAGTGTCAGAAGCAAAAGTGACGAAACGAGTATTTGCGCGAAGCGTTTCATATCCACAGTGTTCTCCGCCGAACGGGGACACGTACCTGCGGTACATGTCCCCTATGCCGCATAGGCATCAATCGCCGTCAGGTGATGCGCCACCCGTTCTTCGTCGAGGAACGAGCCGGTGAAACTGTTCTTCGCCAGCGTCACCAGATCGGCCCGCGACAGGTCGAGCGCCTTGGCAGTGCGGACGAAGTTTTCGCCGAGATAGCCCCCGAAATAGGCCGGATCGTCGCTGTTGCAGGTGGCTTTCAGCCCCAGGTCCAGCATGCGTTTCAGCGGATGGGCCCTGAGGTCCTCGACCACGCGGAGCTTGAGGTTGGACAGCGGGCAGACGGTCAGGGTCATGCCGCTGGCGACCAGCCGCTGGGTCAGGGCTTCGTCCTCCAGCGCCCGGTTGCCGTGGTCGATGCGGTCGACCTTCAGGAGGTCCAGCGCCTCCCAGACATAGGCCGGCGGGCCTTCCTCGCCGGCGTGGGCGCAGAGGGCCAGGCCGCGTTCCTTCGACGCCTTGAACACCCTGGCGAACTTCGACGGCGGATGGCCGACCTCTGAGGAATCCAGCCCGACCCCGACGATCCGGTCCAGCCAGGGCTCGGCCGCTTTCAGCGTGGCCATCGCCGCGTCCTCGTCGAGGTGGCGCAGGAAGCACAGGATCAGGCCCGAGGTGATCCCCAGCTCGGTTTCGGCCTGTTTCATCCCGGCCAGCAGGCCGTCGGCGGCGATGGAAAAGGGCAGGCCGCGGTCGGTATGGGTCTGGGGGTCGAAGAAGATCTCGGCATGGAGCCCGCCGTCGGCGTGCAGCCGGCGGAAATAGGCCATGGCCATCTCCTGGAAGTCCCGCTCGGTCTGCAGCACCCCGGCGCCCTGGTAGTAGATGTCGAGGAAGTCCTGCAGGTTGGAAAAGGCGTAGGCGGCGCGCACCTCCTCGACCGAGTTGAACGGCATGTCGACGCGGTTGCGCCGGCCGAATTCGAACATCTGCTCGGGCTCGAGGCTGCCCTCGATGTGGAGATGGAGCTCGGCCTTGGGCAGGCCGGCGATGAAGGCTTCGAGGGTGTCGGTCATGGGGTCATCTCAGGGGCGGGGCGGGGCGCCGTCAAGCCGTTCCGGCGCGCCGCACGCGCCCGGCTTGCCAACCCGGAATCGCCGGAGCACTATCCTTGCTCAAAGGCCCCTCGCCGGCGATCACCGGCAGGGGCCTTTTCCGTTCTGGAGGCGCCGAGGGCGCGCACGCGAAACATGTCTGTGAATCGTCAAGGCCATATCCGCCTGACTTCCCACCCGGGATCAGGCTCACCGTCACGGTTTCCCCTCGTCTGGGGCGCCCCGACCGCCCGCGAGCGCGGTCCCGTCGTCGCCACCGTTAATTCGGGTCCCGACCGCAACGCCATCGGCGCGCACGGCGGCGCCTATTCGATCTACCGCTCCCTGGCCATCGCCTCGGGCGCCCTCAATCCGCTGGTCCGGCCCGACCTGACCGACACCGCCCCGGTGGTCGACGTCGGCCCGTTCGGCCAGTGGACCGACCCGCACAAGATCGTCTCCCTCGATCCCTGGGGTCACCGGGTCCAGCAGGACTTCGCCGCCGAGGTGGCCGAGGGCGTCGATATCCGCCCGACCATCGCCATCACCAAGGCCCGGCTCAGCCTGCCCGAGATCGGCGAGGCCATCGACGCCGGCCGGTTGAAGATCGACGGCACGGTGGTGTTCGAGACCCGCGACGTCGCCGTGACCAAGGCCGCCCTCGATCCGGTCTGGTACCTGCCCGGCATCGCCGAGCGGTTCGAGGTCGACGAGACCACGCTGCGCCGCACCCTGTTCGAACAGACCGGCGGCATGTACCCCGAGCTGGTCACCCGGCCCGACATCAAGGTCTTCCTGCCGCCGATCGGGGGCATCACCCTCTATATCTTCGGCGACCCGGCGGCGATCGCCGACCCGGTCCGGCGGCTGACCTGCCGGGTGCATGACGAGTGCAACGGCTCCGACGTGTTCGGCTCCGACATCTGCACCTGCCGCCCCTATCTGACCCATGGCATCGAGGAGGCCGTGCGCGAGGCCCAGAGCGGCGGCGCCGGCCTGATCGTCTATAACCGCAAGGAGGGCCGGGCCCTGGGCGAGGTGACCAAATTCCTCGTCTACAACGCCCGCAAGCGCCAGCCCGGCGGCGATCAGGCGGCGACCTATTTCGAACGCACCGAATGCGTGGCCGGGGTCCAGGACGCCCGCTTCCAGCAGCTGATGCCTGACGTCCTGCACTGGCTGGGGATCAAACACATCGACCGGTTTGTCTCGATGTCGAACATGAAGCACGACGCCCTGACCGAGGGCGGCATCACGATTGGCGAGCGGGTGCCGATCCCCGACTATCTGATCCCCGACGACGCCAGCGTGGAGATGGAGGCCAAGAAGGCCGCCGGCTACTTCACCCCCGACGCGCCGCCGACCGCCGACGACCTGAAGAAGACGGTAGGGCGGGATCTTGGGGCGTTTTGAGTCTTCTCCCTTCCCCCTGGAGGGGGGAAGGGCCGGGGATGGGGGTGGCGCCGTTCGGGCTGACCACTCCGCTCGCCGACGGGGAGTTCGGCCGTCCGCAAGTCTCCGGAATGTCGCCCTTTGTCCTGATATTATTCGTCCCGCGAGTCTCGCTGGCGGACGACGTCAGACACCGGCGCGTTCGATACCGTTCTCCACCCCCATCCCAACCCTTCCCCCCTCCAGGGGGAAGGGCTCCTTGCTCGCCCATGACTGACACCGACCTCGCAAAATCCCTCCTCTCCGCCGCCGCCGTGCGCGAGCGGGCGCATGAGCTGCTGGCCGTCGCCGAGGGCGGCGGCCTGACCGACTGGCGGGTTGATCTGGACCGGCTGCCGGCCACGGCCGACATCGTCGCCGGGGTGATCCGCGAGCAGTATCCGACGCTGGAGGTGCCGTTCCACGCCCGCTGGCGGCATTTCACCGTCGGCGGCCACGACCTGTGGGCCGAGCTGGCCGAGGCGGCCGACTGGCCTGACCGCGACGCGAAGGCCCGGGCGGCGTTTGATCTGGCCATCACCTCGGTGCTGCTCGACGCCGGGGCCGGACCGTCCTGGCGCTTCCTCGACGCGGCGACCTGCACCGAGACCAGCCGGTCCGAAGGTCTGGGCGTGGCCAGCCTGCGGCTGTTCCAGTCCGGCGCCCTGGCCGCCGGCGCCGACCGGCTGCGGGCGGATGGCCTTGAGACCCTGACCGCCGCCGCCCTGGCCGCCGCCTTCCAGGTCAGCGAAGCCAACCCGCTGGTCGGGCTCGACGGCCGCGCGGCCCTGCTGCGACGCCTCGGCGCGGCGGTCGGCCGGCCCGGCGACCTCTATGACGTCATCGCCGCCCGGGCGGTCGACGGCGCCCTGCCGGCCCCGGTGATCCTCGAGGTGCTGCTGGAGAAGCTCGGCCCGATCTGGGAGCACCGCCTGACCCTGGGCGGCCTGCCGCTCGGCGACACCTGGCGGCATCCGGCGATCAAACGCGACGACGCCACCGACGGCCTGGTGCCGATCCACAAGCTGTCGCAATGGCTGGCCTACAGCCTGATCGAGCCGCTGCAGGACGCGGGGATCACCGTCCACAGCCTCGACGGCCTGACCGGCCTGGCCGAATACCGCAACGGCGGCCTGTTCATCGACGACGGGGTGCTGGCGCTCAAGGACCCGCTCGACCTGACCCGCGTGCACGCTGTCGGCGACCCGCTGGTGGTCGGCTGGCGGGCGATGACCGTGGCCCTGCTTGATCGCATCGCGCCGCTGGTGCGGGAGCGGCTGGGCGTGGCCGAGGCCGACTTCCCCCTGGCCCGGGTGCTCGAGGGCGGCACCTGGGCGGCCGGCCGGGTGCTGGCCCGCCAGCGCCGCGAGGGCGGCGGCCCGCCCCTGACCATCACCAGCGACGGAACCGTATTCTGATGCGCAGCTATGAAGGCGTCACCGTCGTCGACCACCCGCTGGTGCAGCACAAACTGTCCCGGCTGCGCGACCGCGAGACCTCGACCAAGACTTTCCGCGAATTGACCCGCGAGCTGTCGACCCTGCTCTGCTACGAGGTCACCCGCGACCTGGCCCTGACCGACCGGGCCATCGAGACGCCGCTGGAGGCCACGACAGCCCCCGAGATCGCCGGCAAGAAACTGGTCTTCGCCCCGATCCTGCGGGCCGGGGAGGGGATGCTCGAGGGCATGCTGACCCTGGTCCCCTCGGCCCGCGTCGCCCATATCGGCCTCTACCGCGACCCCGGCACCCGCTCGGCGGTCGAATACTATCTGAAGGTCCCCGACACCCTGGCCGAACGCCAGGTCATCGTCATCAATCCCCTGCTGGCCACCGGCGTCACCGCCTGCGCCGCCGTCGAAAGGCTCAAGGAGGAGGGCGCGCGGGACCTGCGCTTCGTCTGCCTGCTGACCTGCCCCGAAGGCATCGTAGCCCTCCGCGGCGAGCACCCCGACGTGCCGATCTGGACCGCCGGGATTGATCGCGGGCTGAACGAGCGCGGGTTCATCCTCCCCGGTCTCGGCGACGCCGGCGACCGGCTGTACGGGACCAGATAACCGCCTTCCTCCCCCAGAGGGGGAGGGGGACCAGCCGGAGGCTGGTGGAGAGGGAGCCGCCGGTGGTCGACGGCAAACCCACACTGTCATCCCGGCCGCAGCGTAGCGGAGAGCCGGGACCCAGATTCGGCTGAACTTCAATCTGGGTCCCGGATCGGCCCGGCCCGTCCGGGATGACAGTGGGGGTCGGGGTCGCTATCCCTTCCCCATGACCAGCCCCGCCTACGCCACCCTCCTGACCGCCGCCCCCGCCGAGGGCGTCCTTGTCGTCACCCTCAACCGCCCGGCCGCCGGCAATTCGCTGTCGACCCAGATGGCCGAGGAGCTTCTCGCCCTCTGGACCAGTCTGGCCACGCCCGGCGACGTGCGCGTCGTCGTTCTGACCGGGGCCGGGGACCGGTTCTTTTGCACTGGCGCCGACCTCAAGGAACGCGACGGCATGACCGACGCCCAGTGGCGGGCGCAGCATGTGTTGTTCGAGACCATGCGCGACGCCCTGGTCGCCCTGCCGATCCCGGTGATCGCGGCGGTCAACGGCGCGGCCTACGGCGGCGGGGCCGAGATCGCCCTCAACTGCGACTTCATCTACGCCGCCGACACGGCCCGGTTCGCCCTGCCGGAGGTCAAGCTGGGCATCATGCCGGGCCTGGGCGGGGTCCAGAACCTCAGCCGCGCCGCCGGCGAGCGCCGCGCCCGTGAGATCCTGCTGACCGGCGAGCCGTTCACCGCCTCGCAGGGCCTGGACTGGGGCGTCGTCAACGCCGTCTGGAACCCCGCCGGCCTGGTGACCGAAGCCGTCGACGTCGCCAAGAAGATCGCCGCCAACGCCCCGCTGTCGGTGCGCAACATCCGCCGGGTGGTGCGGGAGACGGCCGTGCTGTCCGGCGCCGAGGCTGTGGCGGTGGAGTTGGCGGCCTACAACGAACTGACCCCCACCGATGATAGGCGCGAGGGCGTGGCCGCCTGGGGGGAGAAGCGCAAGGCAGCGTGGACGGGGCGGTAGGGCTCCTCATCTGACTTGCCCAACAATCTCCCCCGGGAAGGGGGCGTCTCCCGCCGCCGACGTCGGCGCGGTTGCCCTGAGCCTACATCCGCGCCTGCAGATACCGGTGGAACCGCCACAGCGCCGCCTCCAGATGACTGAGCGGGCCGGGCGTATAGAGCGGGCTCAGTACGCCCTGCTGGACGCCCTCGCAGGCGGGGATGTCCTCGTTGTGCACGGCCAGAACCTGCGCGCGGTATTCGGCGACGAACTCGGGCACGGCGGCGATCTGCGGGTCGGCCAGCAGGTGGATGCGCAGGCGGAAGGCCTGGTGAGTGATGCGGTCCAGCTCGTACCAGACGCCCAGCCGCGCCGGACCCTCGGTGAAGAACATCAGGGTCAGCGGGAAGATGGCGGCGACCACGAAGGGCGGGTGGTCGCCGTCGACAGGCGGGTTCTCCAGCACCGTCGACAGGGCGCCGGTGTCGCGCACCCAGGTGCCGAGGCCCGGATTGGTCTGCTGCAGGCTGGCCGCGTGCGGGCCGATGTGATGGTAGGACTCGAGGAAATTCTCGACCATCAGCTTCCAGTTCCACGGCGAATCCAGGTCGATGATGTCGGCGGTGACCAGGCTGGCCGGATCGACGTCGGCGAGGCGCGCCTCCAGGGCCGTCAGCTGCGGGGCCAGCGGCGCGGCCGTCCCGTCCAGATTGGCGAACAGCCAGCCGCCCCAGCGGTCGGTGCGCACGGCCGGCAGGCGGCACTGCTCGCGGTCGAACAGGGTCGACTGTTCCATGCCCGGGGCCGCCGCCAGCCGCCCGTCCAGGCCATAGCGCCACAGGTGATAGGGGCAGGTCAGGGCCTTGGCGTTGCCCTCGCCCTCGACCACCGGCATGCCGCGATGGCGGCAGACCCGGGAAAGCACATGCAGCTGGCCGTCGGCGTCGCGGGTGGCGACCAGCGGCGTATCCAGCAGATCGACGGCGCGATAGTCGCCGGGCTGGGCCAGGGCGCTCTCCCGCGCCACCGGCAGCCAGCCGGCCTTGAGCACCTGCTCGACCTCGGCGGCGAACACGGCCGGGTCCGCGAAGGCCGTCCGCGGCAAGGCCGTGGCCCGCTCCAGCCTGTCGGCGACATCGGCGTAGGCGGCCTTGGCGGCGGAGTCGGGCATCGGAACCTCGGGCAGGGTGGGCGTTGGCGGGACCGTAACGGAGGGGGCGTCGCCCGCGCCAGCCTTCCCCCGCGGCGCCGGAAGGATCGAACCCGCCATCACCCCGCGCACTGCCCCGCCGACTCCCCTATATTCCCGCCGTGACTGACACGCCCGCCGCCCCCGCCCTGACCGGCGCCGCCCTGATCGCCGACCACGCCAGACGGCTGCCCGACGCGCCGGGGGTCTATCGGATGGTCGGCGAGAGCGGCGAGGTGCTCTATGTCGGCAAGGCGCGCAGCCTCAAGAAACGGGTGATCCAGTACGCGCAAGGGCGGTTCCACACCAACCGCATCGCCCACATGGTCGACCTGACCCGGTCGATGGAGTTCGTCTCGACTCGCACAGAAACCGACGCCCTGCTGCTCGAGATCAATCTGATCAAGCAGATGAAGCCGCGCTTCAACGTGCTGCTGCGCGACGACAAGAGCTTTCCCGAGATCGTCATCCGCCGCGACCACGCCGCGCCGCAGCTGCGCAAGCATCGTGGGGCGCATTCGATCAAGGGCGACTATTTCGGCCCCTTCGCCTCGGCCGGGGCGGTCAACCGCACGCTCAACACCCTGCAGAAGGCCTTCCTGCTGCGCTCCTGCAGCGACAGTGTCTATGAGAGCCGCACCCGGCCCTGCATGCTGCACCAGATCAAGCGTTGCGCCGCGCCCTGCACCGGCCTGATCGCGCTGGAGGACTACGCCAGGCTGGTCGAGGAGTCGGAGGCTTTTCTGCGCGGCAAGAGCCGGGCGGTCATGGCCCGGATGGCGGCGGAGATGCAGGCCGCCTCAGACGAGATGGAGTTCGAGCGCGCCGCCCGGCTGCGCGACCGCATTCGGGCCCTCAGCTCGGTGGCCCAGGAGACCCAGGTCAATCCGGAGACGGTCGACGAGGCCGACGTCTTCGCCCTGTTCGCCGAGGGCGGTCAGGCCTGCGTCCAGGTATTCTTCTTCCGGGCCGGCCAGAACTGGGGCAACCGCGCCTATTTCCCGCGCGTCGACAAGAGCGACAGCGACGCGGAGATCATCAGCGCCTTCATCGGCCAGTTCTATGACGACCGGCCGATCCCGCGGTCGATCCTGGTCAATGTGCAGCCGTTCGAGCACGAACTGCTCGGCGAGGCCTTCTCGATGAAGGCCGGCCGCAAGGTCGAGATCGCCCTGCCCAAACGGGGCGAGAAGAAACAGCTGGTCGAACAGGCGGTGACCAACGCCCGCGAGGCGCTGGGCCGGCGGATGGCCGAGGGCTCGGCCCAGGGCAAGCTGCTGGTCGGGGTGGCCGAGGCCTTCGGGCTCGACGCGCCGCCCGAGCGGATCGAGATCTACGACAACAGCCACATCCAGGGGACCAACGCCGTCGGCGGCATGGTCGTGGCCGGCCCCGACGGCTTCCAGAAAAACCAGTACCGCAAGTTCAACATCAAGGGGACCGACCTGACCCCCGGCGACGACTACGGCATGATGAAGGAGGTGCTGCGGCGCCGCTTCGCCCGCCTGGTCAAGGAGGAGGAGACGGAAGGCGAGGGCGAGGGCGCCGCCCGGCCGGACCTGGTGCTGATCGACGGCGGCAAGGGCCAGCTCGACGCGGTGCTTGAGGTGATGGCCGACCTCGGCGTCGACGACATCGCCGTGGTCGGGGTGGCCAAGGGTCCCGACCGCGACGCCGGGCTGGAGCGGTTCTTCATGCCGAGCAAGGCGCCCTTCATGCTCGAGCCGAAAAGTCCGGTGCTGTATTATTTGCAGCGGCTGCGCGACGAGGCTCACCGCTTCGCCATCGGCACCCATCGCACCAAGCGGTCGATGGAGATGAAGCGCAATCCGCTCGACGAGATCGACGGCGTCGGCCCCGGCCGCAAGAAGGCCCTGCTGCACGCCTTCGGCTCAGCCCGCGAGGTCGGCAAGGCCACCGTCGGCGATCTGATGAAGGTCGACGGCGTCAACGAGCCGCTCGCGCGGCGGATCCATGATCATTTCCGCAAGTAGCCAACTCTCCAAGTCATCCTGAGCAGGCCGCGAAGCGGCCGTGTCGAAGGACGCACCCGGCCTGATGTCGCCAATTGGCCCCGGCTCAAAAACCCTCTACGGATCGCTCCATGAAACATCTGCCCAACCTGATCACCGGCCTGCGGCTCATCCTGACCCTGGTGGTCTTTCTGGCCATGCTGGGGCTGGCCTCGCGGCCGATCCTGATGTGGGGCGTGGATCGGGGGCTGGACGGGCAGGCGCTGCAGTCGGCGCTCTATTTCACGGCCTTCTGGGGCTTCGTGATCGCGGCGGCGACCGACTTTGTCGACGGCTGGCTGGCGCGGCGGCTGAAAGCGTCCAGCCTGCTGGGGGCGATCCTCGACCCCATCGCCGACAAGGTGCTGGTGGCCGGGGCCGTTGTCGGTCTGGCCGCTCTGGGGTCGTGGCAGACGGCCCTGGCCGGCGGCCTGATCCTGTTCCGCGAATTCGCGGTCAGCGCCCTGCGCGAGACCCTGGCGCCGAAGGGGCTGACCCTGCCGGTGACCCTGCTGGCCAAGTGGAAGACGACGCTGCAACTGGTCGCCCTGGGCGCGCAGCTGTTTGTCGGCGGCTGGTCAGTCTGGGGTCTGCCGCGCGACCCGGAGATGGCCGGCAACGCGGCGAGGGGCGCGGACGGGCTGCTGTGGCTGGCCGTGGCGGTGACGCTGTGGACCGGCGTCGCCTACGCCCTGGCCGCCCGCAAGGCGCTGAAAGCCTAGGCTACTCGGCCGCCAGCAACAGCGGCGGCGGGGCTTCCTGTTCGACCTCGACCACCTCGGGGTCGCTGGGCCCGAACAACAGCCAGTCGCACTCAAGGTCGGGCGCCCGCCCGGCCCGCATCAGGCGGGCGATCAGGGCGGCGCCGAGGCCGTGGACTACCATGGGTTTCCTCCCGGGACTCTTGTATGCAATTGAGAATGAATTGCATTATGAGTCATGGCAAGGGGGAAGGCGGGGGCTAGGGAGTAGAGCCCCGGGGCTTGAGGTCCGGCGCTTCCTAATCCCTGAGCCCTAACCCGGCAGCGGTATGAACTCCTCATCATCCAGGTCCGGCAGCTTCATCCGCCCCGCGCGCCAGTCGGCCTTGGCCTGTTCGATGCGGTCTTTCGACGAGGAGACGAAGTTCCACTCGACGAACCGCTCGCCGACCGGTTCGCCGCCCAGCAGCATGACGGTGGACGCCTCCAGGGCGGTGATCGGCACGGTCTGGCCGGGAGCGAAGACGGCCATCTGGCCAACGCCGATGGTCCTGCCGCCGATCTCCACGCTCCCCTTGGCGACATAGGCGGCCCGTTCTGGATACTCGGCGGGCAGGGCGGCCCGGGTCCCCGCCGCCATTTCCCAATGGACGTAGAACAGCGGCGAGAATACCGGCACGTTCGCCTTGGCGCCGAAGGCCGAACCGGCCACCAGCCGGGCGGCCAGGCCGTCGGCCTCGTAGAAGGGCAGATCACCGTCGCCACTATGGTGGGAGAAGGCCGGCGCGGTCTCTTCATCCTCGGTCGGCAGGGCCAGCCAGGTCTGGATGCCGTCCATCCGACCGCCGTGGGCGCGCAGCCCCTCGAACCGTTCGGAATGGGTGATGCCGCGCCCCGCCGTCATCCAGTTGACCTCGCCGGGCTTGATGACGATGTCGGACCCGACGCTGTCGCGGTGGGTCATTTCGCCCTCGAACAGGTAGCTGAGGGTCGACAGGCCGATGTGCGGATGGGGCCGGACATCGACGCTGCGCGGGAAGCCGGGCTCGAACGCCGCCGGTCCCATGTGATCGAAGAAGACGAAAGGCCCGACCATCCGCCGGGCCGGGAAGGGCAGCACCCGCCCCACCTCGAACCCGCCCAGATCCTTGCGCCGCTGGTCAATGACGAGGTCGATCATGGGGGTCTCCTATTTGGGGGAGAGGAATGCTCGTCAGGCGAGGCGGGTCGAGTCCGCTAGCCGCGCGGGCTGACATAGGGGCTGACCATGCCCAGCGGCACGGCGGTGGTGTTCTTGACGCCGCGAACCACGATCCGGCTTTCGATGTTGGAGACCAGACCCAGGGACAGGATCTTGTCGCGGAGGAATTCGTCGAAGGCGTGCATGTCGCGGGTGACGATGCGCAGTTCGTAATCGGCCGAGCCGGTCACCGTGGCGCACTGGACGACCTCGGGCCATTTGACCACCGCCGCCTCGAACTGTTCGAGATTGTCGCGTGTCGGCAGGGAGAGTTTGGCCGTGCAATAGACCTCGAAGGTCAGGCCCAGCTTCTCGCGGTCGAGGATGGTCACCCGGCGCTGGATGACGCCCGCGTCTTCAAGCCGTTTGATCCGCCGCCAGCAGGGGCTGGACGACAGGCCCACGCGTTCGGCGATCTCGGCCACCGACAGGCTGGCGTCGTGCTGGATGAGATCGAGAATTCTTGCGTCAACCGCGTCAAGTTGCTCAGCCAAACCTTTTCCCCCGAATTCGCCGTTTCGCGCCCCGATCTTGCCGTCGCGGGCATGAGATAGGGCACGCCTTTAGCAAGCAATTTCGCCGTGCTTATATGATCTTGCAAGCTGAACTACGCGCACCAAAGGAAAGATTTTTCAATGCGGCACGACAATGTGACGCTAGACGACAAGTTTCTGCTCGAAAACGGGCGCGCCTATATCACCGGTGTGCAGGCTTTGATCCGCGTCATGCTGGATCGCCGGCGGCTGGATCTGCGCGACGGGCTGAACACCGCCGGCTTCGTTTCGGGCTATCGCGGATCGCCGCTGGGCGGGCTTGACCAGCAGGCGGCGCGGGCCGGCAAGCTGCTCGCCAGCCATGAGATCGTCTTCAAGGAAGGCCTCAACGAGGACCTCGCCGCCACCGCCGTCTGGGGCAGCCAGCAGGCCAATCTGTTCCCTGGCGCCAAATACGATGGCGTCAGCGCCATGTGGTACGGCAAGGCCCCGGGCGTCGACCGCACGGGCGATGTCTTCAAACACGCCAACTTCGCCGGCGTGATGCCGACCGGCGGCGTGCTGGCCGTGGCCGGCGACGACCACAACTGCAAATCCTCGACCCTGCCGTCGCAGTCCGAATACGCCTTCCAGGACTTCGAGATGCCGGTGCTGTCCCCGGCCGACGTGCAGGAAGTGCTCGATTACGGGCTGCTGGGCCTGTCGATGTCGCGCTTTTCCGGCCTCTGGGTCGGGCTGATCGCCCTGGCCGACACCATGGACAGCGGCGTGACCATCGATGTCTCGCTGGACCGCCACAAACACGTCGTCCCCGACAATTTCGCCATGCCGCCCGGCGGGCTGCATATCCGGCTGAAGGACCAGCCGATGGACAAGGAGTTGCGGCTCCGCAACTACCGCATCCCGGCGGCCCTGGCCTTCGCCCGCGCCAACGGCGTCGACCGCGTGGCCCTGGCCGCGCCGCGGCCCCGGCTGGGCATCGTCTGTTCGGGCCAGGCCTACAAGGACGTGCTCGAGGCCTTCCAGGCCATGCAACTCGGCCTCGACGAGGCCGCCGCCCTCGGCGTTTCGATCTACAAGGTGGGGATGCCCTGGCCGCTGGAGCCGCAGGGCCTGCGCGCCTTCGCGGCCGGCCACGAGACGCTGATGTTCATTGAGCACAAGCGCCCGCTGATCGAGATGCAGGCTCGCGCCGCCCTCTATGACCTCCCGGCCCACGCCCGCCCGGCCATCATCGGCAAGCGCGACGAGAACGGTCAGCCGCTGATGGAGGAGACCGGCTCGCTGTCGGTCGCCGCCATCGCCCTGGACCTCTACAGCCGTCTGCCCGACGGACCGCATCGGGAGCGGGCCCAGGCCTATCTCGACCGGGTCTCGGCCGCCTCGATGGCCGCGGTCACCCTGGCCAGCGACCAGCAGCGCAAGCCGTTCTTCTGTTCGGGCTGCCCGCACAACACCTCGACCCGACTGCCGGAAGGCAGCCGCGCCCTGGCCGGCATCGGCTGCCACTACATGGCCAGCTTCAACGACCCGTCGACTGATCTGAACACCCACATGGGCGGCGAAGGCCTGACCTGGATCGGGGCCGCGCCCTTCACCACCGAAAAGCACGTCTTCCAGAACCTCGGCGACGGCACCTACAACCACTCGGGCTCGCTGGCGATCCGGGCGGCGATCGCGGCCAAGGCCAACATCACCTACAAGCTGCTGTTCAACGACGCCGTCGCCATGACCGGCGGCCAGGCGGCCGAGAGCGGTTTCACCCCGGCCCAGATCACCCGCCAGCTGGCCGCCGAGGGCATCACCAAGACGGTCATCGTCGTCGATGAGCTGGACCGCTACGCCGGCGTCAGCGACCTGGCCCCCGGCGTCGAGGTGCACCCCCGCGCCGAACTGATGCAGGTCCAGCGCGCCCTGCGCGACACGCCGGGCGTCACCGTCCTGCTCTACGACCAGACTTGCGCCACCGAGAAGCGCCGCCGCCGCAAGCGTGGCACGATGGAGAAGGCGCCGCGCCGGGTGTTCATCAACCCGCTGGTCTGCGAGGGCTGCGGCGACTGTTCGGTGAAGTCCAACTGTGTGTCGGTCGAACCGCTGAACACCGAGTTTGGCCGCAAGCGCAAGATCAACCAGTCGACCTGTAACCAGGACTACAGCTGCGTCGACGGCTTCTGCCCCAGCTTCATCACCCTGGAAGGGGCCGAGAACGCCGCCCGGGTGAAGGTCGCGGCCCTGACCGCCGACGCCACGCCGCTGCCCGAGTTCGAGACGCTGGAAGGCGTGCGCCGGATCCTGTTCACCGGCATCGGCGGCACGGGCGTGACCACGGTCGCTTCGATCCTGGCCATGGCCGCCCATATCGATGGCCGCGCCGCCAGCGTCGTCGACATGACCGGCCTGGCCCAGAAGGGCGGCTCGGTGTTCAGCCATGTGAAGATCGGCGAGGCCGAGGACACCGTGGTCGGCGGCCGGGTTCCGGCCGCGTCCACCGACGTGCTGATCGCCTGCGACCTGCTGGTGGCCGCCAGTCCCGAGGGCCTGGCCCTGTATTCGAAGAAGACGACCCAGGCCTTTGGCAACGCCGACTTCTCGCCGACGGCCGACTTCGTGACCAACCGCGATGTGCGTTTCGACACCGGCGGCATGGCCCGGATGATCGGCGCGGCGACCAAAAGCTATGACGCCTGCCCGTCCCAGGCCCTGGCCGAGCACCGGCTGGGCGACGCCATCTACGCCAACATGATCATGCTGGGCTTCACCTGGCAGCGGGGCGTGATCCCGGTCTCCAGCCGCGCTATTTACCGGGCCATCAAGCTCAACGGCGTCGACGCCGAGGCCAACCTCCAGGCCTTCGAAACCGGCCGCAAGGCCGCCGTCGATCCCGAGTTCAAGGGCAAGCCGGAAGACCAGGTGGTGACCCCCGAGACCATGCCGCTGGACGAGCTGATCACCCGGCGCACGGCGGAGCTGACCGCCTACCAGAACGCCGCCTATGCCGACCGCTATGCGAAGCGGGTGGCCCAGATTCGCGACGCCGAGGCCCCCCTGGGCGGCGAGGCCCTGACCCGGGCGGTGGCGGTCAATCTCTACAAGCTGATGGCCTACAAGGACGAGTACGAGGTCGCCCGGCTCTACACTGACGGCCGTTTCGAGAGGGAGCTGGCCGGCACTTTCAAGGGCGGCAAGATCAAGGTCTGGATGAGCCCGCCGCTGATCGCGCCCAAGGGTCCTGACGGCAAGCCCAGGAAGATCGCGCTCGGCGGCTGGATGATCGATCTGGTGTTCCCGGTCCTGACCCGCCTGAAGGGCCTGCGCGGCGGGCCGCTGGACATCTTCGGCATGAGTGACGAGCGCAAGATGGAGCGCGGCCTGATCGTCTCCTATGAGGGACAGCTGGACCGGATCCTGGCCGGGCTGACGGCGGAGCGGTTGCCGCTGGCGGCCGCCATCGCCGCCGTGCCGCAGAAGATCCGCGGCTACGGCCACATCAAGGAGGCCTCGGCGCCGGTGGCCAAGGCCGAGGAAGCGGCGCTCTGGGCGCAATGGGACGCTCCGGCGGCCTGATCCGTTCAGGCGAGCCGGTCGCGCCAGTAGGCCTCGGCCAGGGCGTGGGGCGCCATGCCTGCCCGCTGCAGGGCTGACCCGTCGCCGGGCGCTGTCCAGTCGGGGTCCAACGGGTCCGCCCGTAAAATGTCGGGGTAGGGGCGCGGCGTGTCCGAAGGCGAATCCGCCCACCAGACCGCTGGCCGGCCCAGGCGGCGGGCCTTGCGCAGGTTGCGGGCGGCCAGGGGCGTGGCGTGGTTCAGCACCGCGACCGTGACGCCGTCGCGGGCCCGCCGGGGCAGGCCGAGCGGCTCGGGATGACCGCCCCAGGCGAGCAGGATCTGGGCCAGCCGCAGGTCAAACAGACTCAGTATCCCCCGGGCGCCGACGATCCGCGCCAGTTCGACGGCGGCGACGAGCACCTCGCTGACGGCGGGGCTGAGCAGATCCCTGACCGCGGTTTCGGAGCGGGCGAACAGTCGGCTCATCTCCAGAATGTCGGGGCCCGAGGGCGGCGCCGTCTCGAACAGTTCGGGCAACATCTCGGCCGCCAGCGTCGGCCCCTCCGCGCCGGTCAGCCGGGCGCCGGCGAGCACCCGATCCCCGTCCAGGGCCAGCAGGTAGACGGCGGCGGCGTCATCCCGGGCGTCGATGTCCCGACCGTCGGGGCTGCGCAGCTCTTCCCAGCCGCGCCCCTCGACGAAAACCTCGTGGCGGGCGTGAAACATGTCGTCGAGCAGGGCCGGGAAGGCGTCCCGGTTGGCGGCGTTGAGCAGCAGGATCACGATGGGTCTCCTCTCCTGTGCCCGACCCTGACGGAACGAGAACAAAAGAGCAACTCACAGTCGTGTTTACCGCAGACGCAACCGTTCGGCGTCCCGCGCCGCGATCAGTGATGCGGCCAGGGCAGGATCCCCGGCGCGTCTGGCCGCCTCGATCAGCGTCAGGTCAATGACGTCCCGCTGGGCATGGCTGCCGCCGAACCGGTGGGCGATGTCCCGCGCCGGCGCCAGGGCCGCCAGGCTGCCGCGCCAGTCGCCCTGGCCAAAGGCGGTCAGGCCTCGCACCAGCGGGGCCCCGACGTCCCGAACAAAGCCGGCGTTGTCGTCGTCCCTCGCCATGGCCCGGTTCTGGGCGTCGCTCAGGGCCGCCAGAGCCTCGCTCCGGCCGGCGCCGACATAGGCCATGGCCGCATGGGCGTCGTTGAAGGCGTAGGTGCTCTCGGTCACCGCCGGGGCCCAGCTGTCGGCCAGGGCAGTCCAGCGATCGCCGACGTCGACCCCCATCAGATGCAGCCGCCAGAGCAGGGCCGAGGCGTCGACCATATCGTAGGCCAGGGTGGACTGCTCGCCCCACAGCGGCGCGTCGTAGATGGCCAGGGCGGCGTCGGCGTCGCCAAGGCCCAGGTGAAACAGCGCCAGGTGCCACCAGTTGTGGACGGCGAAATAGCTGCCCTCCGTCCAGGCGGCGATATCGTCGCGCATCCAGGCGACGCCGTCGGCGCGGCGATCCTGCATCTCCATCACATGGGCCACGGCGTGTCGGGCCCAGCCGTTGCGCGGCTCCAGCGCGATGGCCCGCCGCCCGGTCGCCTCGGCCGCGGCATAGTGGCCGGTCTCTTCGAGCCCGAAGGCGTGCAGGCCCAGCACGGCGTGATAGCCCGGCATGTCCTGGGTCCAGTGGGGCAGGGCGGCGCCGATGCGGTCGCGCAGCATGGCCGCGTCGCCCTGGAGGAAGTCGACCAGCTGGCCGATCTGCAGGGCCAGGGCGTCGCGCGGAAAGTCGCGGCTGACGTCGGCCAGAACCCGGGCCGCGGCCTTCAGCTCGCCCCGCGCCATATGGCCCAGCGCCGCGACATGGCCGGCTTCGCGCGGATTGGCCGGCAGGGCCGCGGCCGCCGCGTGGGAGGCCAGGGCCCCGGGCAGGGCGGCGGCGTCCGTGCCGGCGGCGTGCAGATAGCCGTGAAAGACATGGGCCATGACAAAGGCCGGACTGTCGGCGAGGGCGGTCCGCAGACCGCGCACCGGCTCGCCGATGAAACACTGGTGATTGGCCAGCGTCGTCTCATAGAGGTCCACCGCCGCCTGGCTGGCCCCGGTGGGCCGCTGTCCTGTGGCGATGTCGAAGGCCATGGTTTGCTCGCTGAGACGGAAAATCACAGCTTGGCCTGACCGGCCGCCCTGGTCTACGCCTTGGTCATGAGCGAATTTGATTTCGACGCCCTGGTGGTCGGCGCCGGCGCCGTGGGTCTGGCCACGGCCTACGCCCTGGCGAAGCGCGGCCTGTCGGTTGTGGTGGTGGAGAAGGAGCGGGCCATTGGCCAGGGCGTCTCCTCGCGCAACTCCGAGGTCATCCACGCCGGGCTCTATTACCCGACCGGGTCGCGCAAGGCGCGGGTCTGCGTCGAGGGGCGCCGCCTGCTCTATCCCTTTCTCGACAAGCACCACGTCGCCTACCGCAAATGCGGCAAGCTGGTGGTGGCCACGACCCCGGCCGAGATCGCCCGACTCGACGCCATCCTCGAACAGGCCCTGATCAACGGCGTCGAGGGCATGCAACGGCTGACCGGCGATGAGGCGCGGGCGCTGGAGCCCGGTCTGAAATGCGAGATCGCCCTGCTGTCGCCCGAGAGCGGGGTGTTCGACAGCCACGGCTATATGGCGGCGCTCGAAGGGGAGATCGAGGCCGCCGGCGGGGCGGTGGTCACGGCCACCCCGTTCGAGGGCGCGACGCCGCTGCCCGGCGGCGGCTTCACGGTGCGCGCCGGCGGCGAGTCGCCGACCACCCTGTCCGTGCGGCGGCTGGTCACGGCGGCGGGCCTGGGCGCCCAGGCCGTGGCGGCGTCGATCGAGGGCTTCCCGGCCGACCAGATCCCGGCCCGTCATTTCGGCAAGGGCGTCTATTTCCGGCTTCAGGGCAAGGCGCCGTTCGATCACCTGATCTATCCGCCGCCGATCGCCGGGGCGCTGGGCACCCACTACCGCAAGGATCTCGGCGGTCAGGGCGTGTTCGGCCCGGACCTGCAATTCGTCGAGACCGAGGACTATTCGGTCGATCCGGCCAAGGCGGCCGAGTTCGCCACCTACATCCGCCGCTTCTGGCCCGATGTGCCGGTCGACCGGCTGGTGCCCGACTACGCCGGCCTGCGACCCAAGATTCACGGCCCCGGCGAGGTCCAGCCCGATTTCCGGCTGGATGTGGAGGCGACCCACGGAATCCCCGGCCTGGTGGCGATGTTCGGCATCGAGAGTCCCGGCCTGACCTCGTCGCTGGCGATCGGGGAAGAGGTTTCTTCGCTTCTCCCGTAGGGAGAAGGACTAGGAGTTCGGGACCAGTTTCAGGATGCGGCCGTCGGTTTCGTCGGTGGCGACATAGACCGCGCCGTCTGGACCGACCCGCACGTCGCGGATGCGCTCGCCGAGGTCCTGCAGCAGCCATTCCTCGCCGATCACCCGGTCGCCGTCCAAGGTCAGGCGGACAAGCTTCTTGCTGGACAGGCCGCCGATAAACAGGCTGCCGCGCCAGGCCGGGAAGGCGTCGGCGTCATAGAAGGCCATGCCCGACGGCGCGATCACCGGATCCCAGTAGTAGATCGGCTGTTCCAGGCCCGGCGCGGCGGTCGTGCCCGCCCCGACCGGCTTGCCGCTGTATTCCTGGCCATAGGTAATGGTCGGCCAGCCGTAGTCCTTGCCGGCCTGCGGGATGTTCAGCTCGTCGCCGCCCTTGGGGCCATGTTCGACGGTCCAGAGCTGGCCGGTGCGCGGGTTGATGGCGGCGGCCTGCAGGTTGCGGTGGCCGATCGACCAGAGCTCGGGCCGGGCGCCGGTCTTGCTGGCCCAGGGGTTGCCGGCGGGGATCGAACCGTCCGGGCTGATCCGCACCACCTTGCCCAGGGTTCCGTCGAGCCGCTGGGCCTGGATCCGTCCCGGCAGCTTCGACCGCTCGCCGGTGGTGATGAACAGGGCGCCGTCGGGGGCGAAGACCAGGCGGCCGCCGAAATGGGCGGTGGAGTCGAAGGTCGGGGTCATGCGCCAGATCACCCGCACATCGTCCAGCCGGGGCGCCTCCCCGCCGGTCAGCCGGCCACGGGCGACCGCGGTTCCGTTACCGCCCGTCCGGGGCTCGGCATAGCTCCAGTAAACCAGGCGGCTGTCGGCGAAGTCCGGCGCCAGAACGACGTCGAATAATCCGCCCTGACCGCGGGCGTCGACGGCGGGCAGGCCGGCCACCGGCGCTGACAGGGCGCCGGTCGCGCTGACAATTCGCATCCGGCCAGGCCGCTCGGTGACCAGCAGCCGGCCGCCGGGCAGGAAGGCGATGGACCAGGGATGGTCCAGTCCGCTGGCGACGGTCGCGACGGTGAAGGCGACATCGGCGCTGGCCCTGGGCGCGCGGGTCTGGCCCGGGAAGGCCGGCGTCTGCCCCGCCGCGTTGGGCGGCCGGGTCTCCAGCGGCTGACCCTGGGCGGGCGCCGGCGGTCCGCCGCAGGCGGCGAGGATCAGGGCGGTGGCAACGGCGGCGATCGGGCGCATGGCGGGCCTCCTCAGGCGTCTCCCAGCAGGGCGGCGAGGGCGGCGGCGGGATCTGCGCCCTCCAGATGGATCAGGGACCACAGGGCGAAGAACATCAAGGGCCAGCGGTTGTGCGCCTGGGCCGGGTCGGTGAACACCGCGCGAACGGCCTCGACGTCGCAGAAATCGGACACGGCCTTCACGCCGGCGATGCGCGGACCCAGATCGCCGGCGCGGGGCGCGATCCAGTGGGCCACGGGAACCGTGAAACCCTTCTTCTTGGCCCAGGGCTCGGCCGCCGGACAGTGCCGCTCCAGCCATTTGCGCAGCAGCCATTTGCCGTACTTGCCGCGCACCTTCATCCGGTCGGGCAGGTTGAAGGCGAAGGCCGCGACCGCCTTGTCGAGGAATGGCGTGCGGCCTTCGAGACCGTGGGCCATCAAACAGCGGTCGAGCTTGAGGAGGAGGTCATTAGGCAGCCAGGTGACGATATCGGCGTACTGGGCCTGCTGGAGAGGGGTAAGGCCGGGGGGCGGCGCGGAAGCCTCGCGCCAACGGGCGAGGGCGCCTTTGCCGCCGTCCTTCAGGAAGGCCGCGTCGATCTGGGGTTCGGCAGGACGACCGCCGAGCCATGAGGGCCGAAGGGCCCGGCGATAGCGGCCATAGCCGCCGAACAGCTCGTCTCCGCCTTCGCCACTGAGCACCACGGTCAGCGTGCCCTTGGCGGCCTCGGCAAGTTTGTAGGTTGGCAGGCAGGCGTAGTCGGTGGTCGGATCATCCAGCGCCCAGGCCACCTGCGGCGCGATGCGCCAGAAGTCCTCCTCGCCGAAGGTCGTCTCGCGCCAATCGAGGTTCAGGGCCTTCGCCACGCGCTCGGCCGCACCACGTTCATCTCGGGCCCCGGGCGAGTCAAAGCCGCAGGTGTAGGCGGTGACTGGCCGCTCGTTCAGCCGGGACATCAACGTGGCGATTGTAGTGCTGTCGATGCCTCCGGACAGGAACAGGCCGTAGGGGACGTCAGAGCGTTGGTGGACGGTGACGCTGTCCTCGAGGACAGCATCCAGCGCCTCAATGGAACCGTCCACCTTGCCGCCGAGATTCAGAGGCGGCTTCGGGCGTTGCGGCTCGTCGCTTTCCCAGCCCATCCTCCCGTCCGACAGGCCCCAAACCTCGCCAGGCAGCAGAGGATCGATGGCTCGATATGCGGAGAACCATCCCTCACTTCTCGGGAGCGAATAGCCTAGGGCTAGAACTTCAGACGCCGCTCCAGGCGCGGACAGCGGAGTGGAGGTAAAGTGGGTAAGCAAAGCGGCCGGCTCGGACGCGAAATACCGAAGGTCTCCTTCATTGCGCGTATACAGCGGCTTGATCCCGAACCCGTCCCTGACCAGCCAGGTCCGCCCGTCGCCGCCGATCAGGCAAAACGCGTACATGCCGCGCAGCCGCTCGAAGGCCTTCTCGCCTTCCTGGGCATAGAGGTGCAGCAGGGGCTCGAAGTCCGACCCCGTCGCCAGCTTGTCCTGCAGTTGGAATTCCTCGGTCAGTTCCAGGTAGTTGTAGATCTCGCCGTTGCCGATCACCGTCGAGCCGGCGGCGTGCAGCGGCTGCCAGCCGCCTTCCAGGTCGATGATCGACAGCCGCGCATGGGCCACGCACCAGCCCGGCCCGCTCTCGACGCGAATACCGTCGGGGCCGCGATGGGCGATCCGCTCGATCATCGCCCGCACGTCGCGCTCGGCCTGTTCCGGGTCCGTGACGCCGAGAATCCCCGCGATGCCGCACATCAGGTTTCGCCTAAACGAGAGAACAGGCTGCGCCATTCGTCGACCACGGCGGCCTCGGAGAACTCCGCCTCGACCCGGGCGTGGCCGTTCTGGATCAGCTTGATGCGCAGCATGGGGTCGGCCAGCACCGCCGCCACACGGTCCGCCAGGGCCTCGGCGTCATCGATGGGAGTCAGGAAGCCGTCCTCGCCGTCCCGGATCAGCGCCCCGGGTCCCTGGCTGTTGGCGGCGACCACCGGCAGGCCGTGAGCCCAGGCCTGGATGACGACATTGCCCAGCGGCTCGAACCGCGAGGGGAAGACGCAGACATCAGCCGCCCGGTACAGCGCCGCCGCGTCCTGCCGCCAGCCGAGAAAGCGCACGCGGTCGGCGACGCCCAGCGCCACGGCCATGGCCTTGAGCTTGTCCTCGAGACCGCCGGCGCCAGCGATCCACAGCCAGGCCTCCGGCAGCCGCGTCAGGGCCTTGAGGCTGACGTCATGGGCCTTGGCGTCGTGCAGGCGGCCCATGCCGAGCAGCAGGGGAACGCCCTCGGGCGTGTCCAGGCTGGCGCGGCTGACCGGCGCGCTGTCGTCGAGGCCGCCGGCGAAGTTGGGAATGTAGCTGACCCGGTCGCGGGACCAGCCCTGGGCGATGATCCAACTCACGATGTCGCGGGTGTTGCCGACCAGATGGTCAAACCCGCGATAGTATTTGAGGCTGTAATAGCCGCCCAGCCGCCCGATCCGGGTCCACGGCCCGGCCGGCGTGTGGCGGGCGGCGCGGTTCATCCAGGCGACCATCACGCGGGCCTCGACCTGGCGGCCATAGGCGGCGATGCGGGGGCGGGTGAGCAGGTCGAGGGGGCTTCCGAAGCCGAAGGTCCGGGACGGCACGCCAGCGGCGTCCAGGGCGGCGGTGCGCGCCGGATGTCGCCGCAGGGCGCAGGCCTCCTCGACCCCGGCCCGATGCAGGGCGGAGACCAGGTCCACGAAATAGGTTTCGGCTCCACCGTCGCCGCCGGACCCGAGAAGATGAAGGACGCTCATGCGGTCGCGACCCTACCCATCTCCGGTCGCTTTCCCAAGGTCGATATGACACCGCTTGAAGCGGGGAGCGCACATGCCTATAACCCGGCCTCCTTGGAGCGGACTCGCCCGTGCGGCTGGGTAGCTCAGATGGTTAGAGCGGTGGATTCATAACCCACAGGTCGGCGGTTCGATCCCGCCTCCAGCTACCACTCCAGGGATCTACGCGGCGGCGGACTGACCGTCGGCCGCGTCAAGGGCGGCTTCGAGGGCGGCCAGCATGCGCTCGGCCTTGATCGGCTTTTCCACCACGTCATTCATGCCCGCTTCCAGATAGCCGCGGACGTCTTCCGGATCGGCGTTGGCGGTCAGGGCGATGATCGGCGTGGCGCCGACCCCGTCGCCGAGCGCGCGGATGGCGCGGGTGGCGGCGACGCCGTCCATGCGCGGCATCTTGATGTCCATCAGGATCAGGTCGAACCGCCGGGCCTTGACCGCCTCCAGCGCCTCGACGCCGTCGACGGCCTGTTCGGAGGTGCAGTTGAACATCTCGCAGAGGGCTTCGGCGACCATACGGTTGGTCGCGTTGTCATCGACGATCAGGATATGGGCGGCGTGCTGCGGGGCCCGGGCCGAAAGCGCCGCCTCCGCGGAGACGGACTTGGCCTGACGCACGATGCATTCGAAGGTCACGGTGACGCCGGCGCCGGGATTGGCCTCGGCCCGGATGACGCCGCCGGCCGCGGTCGTGATGCGGCTGGCCAGGGCCATGCCCAGACTGACCGACAGCCCGTCGGAGGGGCTGTCGACGCCGGTGATCGGTTCAAAGATCCGGGCCAGGCTTTCGGGCGGGACGTCGCCGCCGCCATCACGAACGCGGCCTTCGAGAATGAGACCGTCGCGGGTCGGGCGCACCTTCAGGGTGGCTTCGACGGCGCCGCGCCGGGTTTCGCTGAGGGCGCGGAAAATCAGGGCGTCAAACACCTGGATCAGGCGCTTCTCGTCCATCTCGGCGACATTGCCCGGGTCGCCGTCGAAGGCCGTCATGAGGGTCAGGCCGGAGGCCCGGGCCCGCGACTGCCAGCGGGTGTCGAGGGCGTCCATCACCTCATGCAACCGGCACGGCTTTTCATCAAAGACCAGGCTGTCGGTCTCGGCCCTGTGCAGATCGGCGGCGCGCAGCATCAGGGCCGAGAGGTCCTCGCCGGTCTCGCTGATCGCCCGCACGCAGGCCTGGGCGTCCGGGGCGAGGTTCTGGCGGGCCAGACGGCTGCTGAAGTCGGCTACGCCGCCCAGATAACGCAGGATTTCGGCGCTCAGCCGGCGGATCAGCACGTCGCCGGGCTCCTTTGGCGTGCGGTCGTGAACGCGGCGGGCGGTGAGCAAGGTCAGGGGAGTGCCGACGCCGAAATAGCGGCCGTTCTCCATGACCACGAAGCCGCGGGCGAGGGCGGCCGGCCGGGTCGACAGCAGATGGTCGCGGAACCCCCAGGGAGTCATGCCGGCTTCGGCGATGGCGGGCTGGGCGTCCATGACGTCGATGACGGGGCGGCAGGTGTCGGTCTGGGCCAGGACCACATCGCGCGCGAGGAGCCCGACGGGCAGATCGCCGTCCATCACGGCCAGGACAAGGGCGTCCGGCTCGGCGATGAAACGCGCGCCGATTTCGGCGCAGGACTGGTCGGCGGCAACGGGCGCGCGACGATCAACGTAACTGGCGAGGGTGGTCATGGGGCCGCGTACAGGGATCAAAACGACCCCCAATATGGGCCTTGTCGCTTGCGGAGAGGTTAAACCGCCGCGGACAAAGAAAAACGGCGGGGATTTGCATCCCCGCCGCCCAGTTTTTGTTCGCTTTGCGCCTTAGAAGCGCTTGGTCAGCGAGACGCCGTAGAGGCGCGGATCGGTGATCTGGATGTTGGTGAACAGACCCGACGAGTCGTCGGTCAGGTAGGTCGCCTGGATGGAGTCATCGTCGGCCAGGTTCTTGACGTAGGCCTGGACGTTCCAGCCGGCCACCGGGTTATCGAGCACCAGCGACAGGTTGACGATGCTGTAGGCGTCGAGGGCGTCGTGCGCGGAGTTGTAGATGCGCGAGAACTGCTCGGCCTGCCAGTAGTAGTCGACCCGCGGCGTCAGCTGCCAGTCACCACCCAGTTCAAACTTGTACTGGGCGCCGAGAGACACGGTGTATTTCGGCGAGTTGGGCAGTTCCTTGCCGGCCAGGTTCACCGCGAAGCCATCGGAGATGATGGCGGCGGGGTTGGACGTGCTCAGGCCGAGCGGAGCGCCCAGCGCCTGGGCGCCGGCCAGGACCTGAAGGCCGCTGCAGCTGACATAGTAGTTGTAGCTGGAGAACAGCGGGGAAATCAGGCCACCGGAGGCCACCGAGGGGTTGGGCAGGCCCGAGAGAGCGCCGGCATTGGCGATCGATTGGGCGATGGCCAGGTCGGCGGTCTTGGCGATGCAGTTGGACGTCGTCAGATCCTTGACCACGTTCCAGCCGGGCGTGTTTTGCGTCCGGTTGAGGGTGTCGATGGAGCTGCCGTCGGTGATCTCGGTGTCGAGATAGCCGAGGGTGACGTTGAAGCGCAGGTTCCGGACCGGTTCGAAGATCGACTCCAGTTCCAGGCCCTTGATCTCCGCGTTGATGTTCTCGTTGACCGAGGTGCGGTTAACGATCTTGGAGATCTGGTAGCCTTCGTATTTGTAGAAGAACCCGGTCAGGTTCAGCATCAGCGCGCCGTTCATCATGATGTTCTTGGCGCCGATTTCGTAGGCGTTGACGAACTCAGGATCGAAGGCGGTCTTGACGCCGGCCAGACCCACCGCGCCGGGGGGGTTGAAGCCGCCCGCCTTGTAGCCGCGCGAATAACTGCCGTAGATCAGGGTCTTGTCGGTGAACGACAGGTCCGGGGACCAGTCGACGTTCAGGCGGCCCGTGGTTTCCTGGAAGGTCACGTTCTGCACGGACGTGGTTTGCGGGCTCGTGCTCAGAAGCGTGGTGCTGAACGTCGTCGCTTCCTTCTGGTCCTTGTTGTAGCGGAAGCCGCCGGTGATCTTCACCTCGTCGTTGACGGTCCAGTAGACCTCACCGAACATCGACTTGGAGTCCAGTTGGTAGAGCGTGCGGTTGTCGTAGGTGTTCAGCGCGTTGTTGCGGGTCGGCGGATTGCCGAGGTCCAGCGCCGGGGCCGGGAAGAGGATCATCGCCGGAACATTGAGGCCGTTCGAGAAGACGAAGTAGTCGCTCCGGGACTCATATTCGATCGCGTTGCCGCCGATGCTGTAGTTCCAGGCGCCGTCGTAGTCCGACTGCAGCCGGATCTCGAGGGACTTCTGGGTGCTGTTGCCGCTCTGGATATCCTGAACCCGAAGCTTGTTCGAGGTGCCGACCTGGGGATCAGGAACAACACCGGCCGTGGCGACGCCGGGGATGGTGAAGAGCGGGTTGAACGATCCGGCGGGAATCGAGCGGTTGTAGTCAGCGCGGGTGAAGTAGGTGCCCTCGGTGTAGGAGCCCTGGGCCGACAGGGTCAGATAGTCCGACATCTGCCAGGAAGCGAAGGCTTCATAGACGTCGCCCTGGCTCTGGTAGGTCGGGTCCATCGACGAGGCGATCGAGCGGTAGTCGGAGCTGATCACGGTGGTGGCGTTCATGTCGCCGGTGGCCAGGGGCTGGCCGGTAAAGGCGGCGATCGCCGTTCCGTAGTAGCCGGCCAGGGACTCCGCGGTGTTGAACGCGCCGAAGTTGGCGGCGCCGTAAATCGAGCCGTTCTGGCAACCCTGGCTGAAGAAGTTCTGGGTGACCGAGTTGGTCCCCACGCCGCCAATGGAGGTCAGGCCGGGGTCGTGACGGCAAAGCTGCTTGCCGGTCCGGTTGCGGTTGTCGTCTTCGTCGAACCGCTGCCACATCAGATAGGCGTCGAAGGTGTCGGACGGCGTGAAGTTCAACGTCACGCGCGTCGAATAGAGGTCGCGGTTGTCGTTGTCGTTGCCGGTGAAGGTGTTGTCGAAGAAGCCATCGCGCTTGAGCACGATGCCGGCCACGCGAAGAGCCAGCGTGTCGCCGAGCGGCACGTTGACGAAGCCCTTGAGGCGCTGGGAGTTGTAGTTGCCCAGTTCACCGGTCAAGGCCGCGCCGAACTGGTCGGTGGCCTTGGAGGTGATGATGTTGACCACGCCGCCGGTCGCGTTGCGGCCGTACAGGGTGCCCTGCGGACCGCGCAGGATTTCAACGCGCTGAACGTCGAAGAATTCGGCGTCGCCCAGGGAGTTGCTGATCTGCGGGACGTTGTTGGCGTGGACGCCGACGCCGGCGTCGCCGGTCGAGCCGACCAGGGCCGTGCCGATGCCGCGGATCTGGAAGTTATAGCCGCCGAAGTTGCCGCGACCGAAGCTGACGTTCGGGACCTGTTGCAGCAGGTCCTGGCCGCCTTCGATACGCTGGCTTTGCAGCGCCTCGGCGGACAGGGCCGTAACCGCGATGGGCACGTCCTGAAGGGCTTGTTCCCGCCGTTGGGCGGTGACGACGACTTCGCCAACAGTGGCTTGGGCGAAAGCGGGTGCGGCGGCGCCAAGCATGGCGGCGACCGACACGCTGGCGGCTAGCAGGCTGCGCAGGCGCAGAGATTCGGACATTCGGTACCCTCCCCGGACGGCGCGACTCCATTAGTGGAGTTCAGCGGCGTCGTTGTTTCCTCTAGATGTCGCGCGATTTTTAACCGCCGGGGCGCGCGACGCATCCCCCCGCAGCTTCATCGATTGCATACGGGCGTCGTGATTGTGTCAACTGCCCGCATCGTCTGAACGCCGGTAGGTGACTCCTTTTCACTTGAGGTGTTGCAGGGCTGCTTCGCCTTATGACGCTTGGGAAACGACTTCTTCACCCGTCGCGGGAGCCAGCGCCCTCGAAAGGGGCGCCCGAACCGGCCTCGCCCGGTTTCGGGATGGCGCGGAAGCGTGTACAGAACAGGCCCTCTCCGCCGCCGCGCCAAGCCCGTAAGAACCGCCCGTCATGACCTCCGACCGCACGCTCAACAATGGGGCGCTCGTCCTGTTTTCGGGCGGGCAGGACTCGGCGGTCTGTCTGGCCTGGGCCCTGTCGCGCTACGACCGGGTCGAGACGGTGGGCTTTGACTATGGTCAGCGCCATATCGTCGAAATGGGTGCGCGGCTGCGCGTCCGGGCCGGGTTTGAGGCCCTCTTCCCTGATTGGGCGGCGCGACTGGGCGAGGATCATGTGCTCGACCTTCGCGGCTTCGGGGCGGTGGCCGAGTCGGCGTTGACCGCGGACCGGGCCATCGAGATGACCGACCGGGGCCTGCCCTCGACCTTTGTGCCGGGGCGCAACCTTGTCTTCCTGACCTACGCGGCGGCGCTGGCCGATCGACGCGGCCTCGGCGCCCTGATCGGCGGCATGTGCGAGACCGACTATTCCGGATATCCCGATTGCCGGCGCGATACGATCGACGCGATGCAGCAGGCCCTCAACCTGGGCATGGAGCAGACGTTCACGATCGAAACGCCGCTGATGCGACTGACCAAGGCGGAGACCTGGGGCCTGGCGAAGGCCCTGGGCGGCGAGGCGCTGGTCGAACTGATCGTCGAGGAGAGCCACACCTGCTACCGCGGCGAGCGCGGCGAGCGGCATCCGTGGGGTCACGGCTGCGGCCACTGTCCGGCCTGCGAGTTGCGCGCGGCCGGCTGGTCGGCCTGGACCGCGGCCGGGCGGCCGGAGACAGCGCCATGACCTACAGCGTCAAGGAAATCTTCCTCACCCTGCAAGGCGAGGGCGGCCAGGCCGGACGCGCGGCGGTCTTCTGCCGGTTCGCGGGCTGCAATCTGTGGAGCGGCCGGGAGCAGGACCGGGGCAAGGCCGTCTGCACCTTCTGCGACACCGACTTCGTGGGAACTGACGGGATCGGCGGCGGCAAGTTCGTGACGCCCGAGGCGCTGGCCGCCGCGGTCGACGCCGCCTGGACGGGCCCGGGTCACGACAAGCTGGTCGTCTGCACCGGCGGCGAGCCGCTGCTGCAGCTCGACGCACCGCTGATCGACGCCCTGCACCGTCGCGGCTTCGCCATCGCCGTCGAGACCAATGGCACCCTTGTCGCGCCGCCCGGGATCGACTGGATCTGCGTCAGCCCCAAGGCCGATGCGCCGGTGGCGCAGACCACGGGGCAGGAGCTGAAGCTGGTCTATCCCCAGGCCGGCGTCGACCCGGCCCGGTTCGAGGGCCTGGATTTCGAGCGGTTTTACCTGCAGCCGATGGATTCCGCCGACCAGGCGGCGAACACGGCGGCGGCGGTCGCCTATTGCCTTTCACACCCACGTTGGCGTTTAAGCGTCCAGACACACAAATATCTGGGCCTGCCCTGAGGACGACAAGCCTCCCAGGTCCCCTTTTCCGTTCGAGACATGACCGAAGCCATCTTCGAAATCACGAAGGCCGCCACCTTCGATGCCGCCCACTTCATCGCGCAGGGCGAGCCTGACCATCGCTATCGCCGCATGCATGGGCATTCGTTCCGCGTGGACGCCAGCGTGCGCGGCCCCGCGGGCGAGGCCGGCTGGGTCGAGGATCTCGATCAACTGGATACGGCGCTCAAGGCCGTCGCCGCCGAGCTCGATCATGGACTGTTGAATGACAAGCCGGGGCTGGAGACGCCGACGCTCGAGCGGCTGTGCCTCTATTTCGTCGAACGGCTTCGGCCGCGGTTCCCGGGCCTGTCGCGGATTGTCGTCTCCCGGCCGACGATCAACGAGAGCTGTGCGCTGACCCTCTAGGTCAGCGGTCTTTCCGCTTCTTTTTCCGGTCGTCCTTGTCGTCTCCGCCAGGGATGACCGCCCCGACGACGGCGCCGCCGACCTTGGCCGTCGTGCCCACCGCCGCCGCGGTCACGCCCACCGCCGTACCGACCGTGGCGCCCACCACCGTCGCCACACAGCCCTGCAGTCCAACGGCGGCGACGACCAGGGCGAGAACGGAAAGGCGTGTGCGTGGGGTCATGAACGGGTCCTGGCGACGGGAGGCCAGACTAACCGCGTAATCCTGTCTGGATGATGACCAGCCCCGGGACTAGGCGTCCTGCGGGTCGCGATCCGCGTCGACGGCGCGCCGCCAAGGACCGCTGTAGCCAGGCTCCGCCCTGCGCCTTCGCTCCGGGCCGAAATAGTCGCCGGTCCGCAGGAACGGGCGCGGATGCTCAATGATCTCGCTGATCCGGCCGATCACGCCGCGGGCCGTGACCGGCTTTGCCAGGAACTCGTTCACCCCCGCGTCGCGGGCCTCGTTGACCCGCCGCTGGGTGGAGTGGCCGGTGATCATGATCACCGGGCACATCTGGTTGGGGCTGTCGGGCGAGTTTCTCAGAAGCCGGACGAAATCCACGCCGTCGAGGGGCTGCATGGACAGGTCTGTCATGACGATGTCGATCGCATAGGTCCGCATGATCTGCAGCGCCTCGGCCCCGTCGCTCGCCTCATAGACGTCCTTGACGCCGATGGCCCGCAACACCTCGATCAACAGCACCCGCATGTGATGGTTGTCGTCGACGAGCAGAATCTTGATCAGATCAAAGCGCACCGCGGTGGACCCCATCATCGCCAAAATCAGGGCGCTGACCGCGCGAATGCGACCGGCGTACCGAGTTTACGATTCAATTCCTACGAGGCGGTTTCTTTCCGGGTCAACGGAAAAATGAGGTCGGACAAGGTTGCGACGACAGCTGAGAAACGGTCGCACACGATCAGGCGGAATCGACCAGAACCAGTTCCGCGTCTGCGACGGCGCGAATGGTCAGCTCGGCCTCGTCCTTGATGGCCGCGCCGTCGCGGGCGTGCAGTGTCACGCCGTTGACCTCTACCTGGCCCGTCGCCGCCACCAGATAGGCATGGCGGCCGGCGCCGAGCGCATAAGTCGTGGTCTCGCCCGCCTTGAGGGTGGCGCCCAGCACCCGTGCGTCGGTGCGGATGGGCAGGGCGCCCTCGTCGCCGAAGCCGCTGGCCAGGGTCACGAACCGGCCCGACCGGTCGCCCTTGGGAAACGGCTTGGCGCCCCAGGCCGGCGCGCCGCCCCGCTGGGTCGGCTGGATCCAGAGCTGGAACAGGGTCGTGGCTTCGTCTTCGCGATTGTACTCGGCGTGACGGATGCCAGACCCGGCGCTCATCACCTGGACGTCGCCGGCGCCGGTGCGGCCGGTGTTGCCCAGGCTGTCCTGGTGGGTGATCGCCCCGGTGCGGACATAGGTGATGATCTCCATGTCGCTGTGCGGATGCGGCGGGAAGCCGGACCTGGGCGCGATCTCGTCATCGTTCCAGACGCGCAGGGCGCCCCAGCCCATGCGGGTGGGTTCGTGCCAGCCGCCGAAACTGAAGTGGTGACGGGCGTTCAGCCAACCGTGGTCGGCGTGGCCGAGGTCTTCGAATGGTCTGCGATCGATCATGGGGTCTCTCCCTTTCGGATGGAGAGATAGGAGGCCGTCGACAAATTGCAACCAGTCGTGTTGCGAAACGATTAGCGTCGCCCGTCCCCGCCCGGCGAAAACGCTCCGCCGCCCGTCTGCCCCCGGTGCCGCAGGAACGCATCCGCCAGGACGCAGGCGGTCATGGCCTCGACCACGGGGACGGCGCGGATGCCGACGCAGGGGTCGTGGCGACCCTTGGTGCGCAGTTCGATCTCGGCGCCGGTCTCATCGACGGTCTCGCGCGGGGTGAGGATCGACGACGTCGGCTTGAAGGCCACGCGGACGACCACCGGCTGGCCCGACGAGATGCCGCCCAGCACGCCGCCGGCCTTGTTCGACAGGAAGCTGATGCCGTCATTGCCCATACGCATCTGGTCGGCGTTCTCCTCGCCGGTCAGCGCCGCGGAGGCAAATCCCGCCCCGATCTCCACGCCCTTGGCGGCGTTGATCGACATCATCGCCCCGGCCAGTTCAGCATCGAGCTTGCCGTAGAGCGGGGCGCCCCAGCCGGCGGGCACGCCGGTCGCCTCGACCTCGACCACCGCGCCAGTGGAGGAGCCGGCCTTGCGGATCTGTTCGAGATGCTCTTCCCAGACCGCGACCATGTCGGCGTCAGGGCACCAGTAGGGATTGCGGAGGGTCTCATCCCAGTCCCAGCGGTCGCGGTTGACGGCATGTGGACCGATCTGGACCAGGGCCGCGCGGATGGTCACACCCTCGATCACCTTGCGGGCCACGGCCCCGGCGGCGACCCGGGCGGCGGTTTCGCGGGCGGAGGACCGGCCACCGCCGCGATAGTCGCGCACGCCGTATTTGGCGAAATAGGGCCAGTCGGCATGGCCCGGCCGGAACGCCCTGGCGATCTCGGAATAGTCCTTCGAGCGCTGGTCGACGTTCTCGATCATCAGCGAGATCGGCGCGCCGGTGGTGACCTGGCCGCCGGTACGGTCATCCTCAAAAACACCCGACAGAATGCGGACCGCGTCCGGCTCCTGGCGCTGGGTGACGAACTTGCCCTGGCCGGGGCGTCGCTTCTCGAGCCAGGCCTGGATGTCGTCGGCGGTCAGGGTCAGTCCCGGCGGGCAGCCGTCGACCACGCAGCCCAGCGCCGGCCCGTGGCTTTCGCCCCAGGTCGTCACACGGAAGAGATGGCCGAAGGTGTTGTGGGACATGATGGGCTTCTAGCGGAAAGCTGGGCGGGTCACAAAGTCATGCGGCCCAGGCGGCGGCGAATTGGCGCAGCAGGCGGCGGGCCGGGCTTTCCCCCCGCGCCACGCCCGCGGCCAGTCGCACGAAGAGGTCGCCCTGACGGTGGGCGCCGCGCGCCGGCAGACCCTCGCCGGGAAGGCGCACGAGCGCCCGCGCGGCGGCCTTGCGGCTGATCCAGATCGAACGTTCCCCCCGCGGCGTGACCGCCAGGATTCGACCGCCGTCGACCAGCACGTCCGGCGAGACGCGGATGGTGATCCACAGGTCGTCGCCCCGCACGATGGAGCCTTCGCCGCGGATCAGAACCTCGAATTCGTCGGCGCCGGCGCGGACCCGTTCGCCGGGCCGCAATCCGGCTGGCAGGCTGATCTTGAGCCGCCGGCCCCTGGAGGAGACGACCATGACCGGGCCGCCGGTCACGGCGAACGCCGGGGTGATGTCGATGGTGTTGTGGCGCGGCGCCGCCGGCACGGGGACAAAGATCAGCGGCTCGGGCGACTGGTCGCGCAGGAATCGGTAGGCGTCCATGGTTTCGCGGAAGGCCGCCGGGTCGCCGCCGGGCCGATCGGGGTGATTGCGCTTGGCCGCCTCGCGGAAGGCGGCGCGGAGCGCACGCTCATCCGCGCCCGGTTTGACGCCGAGCCGGTCGCGCGCCTTTCGTACATCCATGCTGCGTTCGTTCCCGATCATCGGCGACAAGGTGAACGCGCATGGTCAATGGTCTGTTAAGGTGAACCGCGCGCCGCATTGCGCCCGAGGGACCCCATGAGCGACGACAAGACCCTGATCCCGCCTTCGCCCGCCGCGGACGACTATGTGAAACAGGTGACCGAGGCCCAGCCCCTGCCGCTGCTGCCCGAGGCCGACCCGCTCGAACTGTTCGAAACCTGGCTGAAGGCCGCTCACGCGTCCGAACCCAATGACGGCAACGCCATGGCCTTGGCCACGGTCGACGAGGCCGGGATGCCAGACGTGCGGATGGTGCTGCTCAAAGGCGTCGACGCTGACGGCTTTGTCTTCTTCACCAACCTGCAGAGCGCCAAGGGCCGTCAACTGGCCGACCATCCCTCGGCGGCGCTGCTGTTTCACTGGAAGTCGCTGCGGCGGCAGGTCCGGGTTCGTGGCGCCGTCGCGCCGGTGAGCCCGGCCGAGGCGGACGCCTATTTCGCAAGCCGCGCTCGCCACAGCCAAATCGGGGCCTGGGCCTCCGACCAGTCGCGTCCGATGGGGGATCGCTTCGCGCTTGAAAAGCGGGTCGCCGAGGCGGGATTGCGCTTTGGCTTCGGCAAGGTGCCGCGTCCGCCGCACTGGTCAGGGTTTCGTCTGACCCCGTCGGTGATGGAGTTCTGGCGCGACCGGCCATTCCGGCTGCATGAGCGCCTGGTGTTCGAGCATCAGGCCGAAGGCTGGACCACTAGCCGCCTTTATCCCTGACGCCGTAGCGGGCCAGGAAGGTGTCGACGGCGTCCTCGACGATGTCGTCGAGCGGTCTTGCCGGCATGACTTCGTCGCCGGCCATCATGCCCAGCAACAGCGTGGAATGTTCGATCATCCCCTGGAAATGGCCGGCGGCCCAGGAAGGTTTGAAGATCTCGATCTCCCCGGCCGCGTCGAGCTGTTTGAGGATGGCGATCAGGGTTCCGCCCAGCTCCGTCCGGCCCCGTTCCTGGAAATGGTCGGCCAGGGTGGGAAAGCGCCGCCGTTCAGCGATCACCATCCGGAAGACGGCGCGCGATACCGGTGTGCAATAGAAAGCCGCATAGGCGCGACCGAACGCGGTCAGCCGCCGCCGGGCGTCGCCGGGATCGTCCCCCGAATGCCGCACGGCGGAGATGATGTCGTCGATTGTATCCTCGACCACGACCCGGAACAGATCGGCCTTGCTCGGGAAGTGGGCGTAGAGCGTCGCGGTGGAGACGCCGGCGCCGCGGGCTACTTCTTCCATGCCCGCTTGAGCGAAGCCTTCGCGAACAAAGACCTCCCGGGCCGACGCGAAAATGTTGTTTCTCTTTCGCCCAAAGCGAGAACTACTCAACGCGGACTTGGTCATGAAACCTCGAAAAACATCGTTCGCGGCTCATCCTATAGGCGAAAAACCAATCTTGGCAAAGGCGCTCGCAACGCCCTGTCAGAGCCCCAGGCCGCGGAGCAGCGGATGGGCGAAGACCGGGGCCAGCAGGCGGTCGAGTTCCCGGGGATCATCGGGGATCACCGCCCCGCGGTCATCGGCGATCACGATGTCGGCGAGGGCGCGGGACGGTTCGATCAATCGCTCATGCGCGGGCCGCACCGTCGCCAGATACTGCTGAACCACGGAATCGGCGCTCCGACCCCGGTGCGTCTGATCCCGGATCAGGCGGCGGATGAAGCGGACGTCGGCCGGCGTGTCGACGAAAACCCGCAGGTCAAAAAGCGCCGCCAGCGCCCGGGTGCACAGCAGGTGAGCGCCCTCGACCACGACCAGGGCCGCCGGCGCCAGCCGCTCTGTCGGCTCAAGTCGCCGATGGGTTGTAAAGCAGTAAACGGGCGCTTCGACGGCCTCGCCGGCCTTCAACGCCGCGAGGTGGCGCCCCAGCAGCGCGTGGTCCTTTGCCGCCACATCGTCGAAGTCGAACAGCGTCGGATCGAACCCGGGTTGGCCGCCATAGTCGCCGTAATAGGCGTCCTCGATGACCAGGGTCACCATTCCGGTCGGAAGCCGCGCCTCGAGCGCCGCGGCCAGGGTGCTCTTGCCCGAACCCGATCCGCCGCTGACGGCGATCAAGAGCGGACGGGGCGGCGGGACAGAGGGGGCGTTCATCGGGCCATCGCGCCACAGTCGCGGGTGTTTGCCAACGGGGCGGCGTGCGAATTTCTCCCTGCGCGCGCCTCGCGTTGCCCGCGACGGCCTGCCCCGCTAGGGTTGGAGGCGTAAGAAAAATGGGGAGAAGCTATCATGCAGGGCTTGATGCAGCAGTCGGCGCTGACCGTCGACACGATCCTGGATCACGCCAAGCGATGGCACGGCGAACGCGAGGTCGTCAGCCGCTCGGTCGAGGGGCCGATTGTCAGGACCACCTACGCCCAGCTCCATGAGCGGGCCCGCCGCCTGTCCAACGCCCTGCTGGGCCTGGACATCAAACATGGCGACCGGGTCGCTACCCTGGCCTGGAACACAGGCCGGCACATGGAAGCCTGGTACGGCATCATGGGCATTGGCGCGGTGTGCCACACGCTCAATCCGCGCCTGCACCCTGATCAGATCGCCTGGATCATCCGCCACGCGGAAGACCGCATCATTTTCGTCGATCTCACCTTCGTGCCGATCATCGAGCAGATTCTCGCCGACTGTCCGTCGGTCGAGCATGTCGTGATCATGACCGACCACCACCACATGCCGCCGTTCCAGATCCGGGGCGTGCCGACCCTGAAATGGCAGGGGTCGCATACCTATGAGTCGCTGATCGACGGCAGCAGTCCCGACGTGGCCTGGGGCGGCTTTGACGAGAACACCGCCTGCGGGCTCTGCTACACCTCGGGCACGACCGGCGATCCCAAGGGCGTGCTCTATTCCCACCGGTCGAACTACATCCACACCCTGGTCGGCCTTCAGCGGGATGTCCTGGGGCTGTCGGCCCTGGACACCGTTCTGCCGGTGGTGCCGATGTTCCACGCCAACGCCTGGGGCACGGCCTTCGCCTGCCCCGGCGTCGGAGCCAAGCTGGTCATGCCGGGCCCGAAGATGGACGGCGCTTCGATCCACGAACTGCTGGAGACCGAGGGGGTCACCTTCTCGGCGGCGGTGCCCACCGTCTGGCAGATGCTCCTGCAGCATCTCGACGAGACCAAGGGCAAGCTGACCACCCTGACCAAGGTGGTAATCGGCGGAGCGGCCTGTCCCGAAAGCATTATCCGCGGCTTCCACGACCGTTACGGCGTCGATGTGCTGCACGCCTGGGGCATGACCGAAACCTCGCCCCTGGGCACGCTGGGCGCGCCCAACGCGCGGGTGGCCGGCCTCTCCTACGACGAACGCATGGCCTACAAGCTCAAGCAGGGCCGTCCGCCCCTGGGCATCGACCTGAAGCTGACCGACGATGAGGGCCGCGAGCTGCCCCATGACGCCAAGACCTTCGGCCATCTGAAGGTCAAGGGGCCGTTCGTGGTCCGCGAGTATTTCAAGGGCGCGGGCGGCCGCATCCTCGATGGAGACGGCTTCTTCGACACCGGGGACGTGGCCACCATCGACTCCGAAGGCTTCATGCAGATCACCGACCGCGCCAAGGACGTCATCAAATCCGGCGGCGAATGGATCAGCACGATCGACATCGAGAACATCGCGGTCGGTCACCCCAAGGTCGATCTGGCCGCCGTGATCGGCCTGCCCCATCCCAAATGGGACGAGCGGCCGTTGCTGGTGATCAAGCTAAAATCCGGAGAAAAGGCGAGCAAGGAAGAGATTCTGCGCTTCCTTGAGGGCAAGATCGCCAAATGGTGGATGCCCGACGACGTCGCCTTCGTCGATGACATCCCCCTGGGAGCCACCGGCAAGATCGACAAGAAGCTCATTCGGCAGCGGCTGAAGGACTACGTCCTGCCCGCCACGCCGGTGCTGGTCGCGGCAACGGTCGCCGAGCGGGCGGCCCCGGATCCGGTGCTTCATGCGCCAGAGGATTCACCGGGAAAATCTGAGGCCCCGGCGAGCGTGGCGCTCGCCGGGGCCGAAGACTCGCCCACAGCCGAATCTGAAAACCCCGCGCCGGTCGAAGCCGAGGCGGTGAAGACGGACGCCGCGCCGTCCGAGCCTGCCGTCGACAAGCCTGAGCCAGCTGTTGTTGAACCGGCCGCGGAAGGTGAGGCTGCGCCCGTCAAAGCCGACGCCCCGACGCTTTCCGACGCGCCAGCCATGACGCCGGTGAAGGACGACGAGGCCGCCGGCGATCGCCCGCTCAGCCTGCACGGTGAGACCGTCAAGACGGCGGCGGCGCCCGAAAAGGCTGACAAGGTCGAAGCGCCGCTGGTCATGTCGCCGCCGGTCGGTCTCAAGCCGAAAACCAAGGCCAGGAAGAAGAAAAAGGCGGGCGGCGGCCTGGCCGACGGCTATCTCAACCTGGCCATCCTCGTGGCGCTGGCCCCCGCGGTCATGGTGGCGGTCGGCGCCCTGGGCATCCGCCTTGGCCTGCTGACCGAGGAGCAGGGCTATTTCGCCATGCTCCAGCATGGTCCGACCCCCTTCCTGGGCTGGGCGCCGGCGATCGCCCTGGTCAGTGTCGTGACCGGCCTGATCGGCCTGCTGGTCGCCATCTTCGGCGGCGCGGGCCGGCTCTGGGGCCGGGCGATTCTGGCCCTGGTGGTGACGGCGCTGACCTGGGGGCTGTTCTTCGGAGCGCAACTCAAGGCCGAGGCGGCGCCGCCGATCACCGAGGCGGCGACCGACTGGCGTGAGCCGGTGATGTTCTCCGACGCCCTGATCCGCACGCGTGGGCGTAAGGCGAACCCTGTCGATCCATCCCCGATCCTGCCGGTCGGCTCGCGCGCCTATGCCGGGCGGTCGATCGCCGAGGTCAACGCGGAAACCTGCCCGGGCGCCCGTTCGGTGGTGCTGTCTGCGCCGACCGAAGCCGCCTTCGAGGCGGCGCGGACGGCCCTGTCGCGGGCCGGCCTGAAACTGGTCACCGCCGACGCCGCCGCCGGCCGCCTGGAGGCCACCGCGGAAACCTTCTGGTACGGCTTCAAGGACGATGTCGCGGTTCGCATACGGCCAGAGGGCGCCGGCGCCCGCATCGATCTTCGATCCAGTAGCCGGATGAACCGTCTGGACCTGGGGGCCAACTGCGACAGGATCACCACCCTGGTGGCGGCGATCCGCGGCTAGGACGCCAGCCGGTAGTCGCTGTCGAGACCGGGCGCGCCGTCGCAGACGACGCGGCCGTCCTTCACCATCTGGATCACGTGGGCCATCACCGAATGGGCGGCCGCCGGATGCAGGCGGGGGTCAACGGCCTGATAGAGCACTGGCACCATGGCCTTGATCCGGGTCTGCCCCTGGGCCAGGGCGTCCAGGATCTGGGCCTCGCGCGCCTTGCGGTGGTCGATATAGGCTTGGACGAACGGGCCGGGCTCGGTGATCGGCGGGCCGTGGGTCGGCCACAGGGTTGAGAACGCCCGGTTCCTGACCCGCTCAAGGCTGGCGAAATAGTCGCCCATGTCGCCGTCGGGCGGGCTGATGACCGTCGTTGACCAGCCCATGATGTGGTCGCCGGAGAACAGGGCGTTCTCCTCGAGCAGGGCGTAGCAGATGTGGTTGGAGGTGTGGCCGGGGGTGGGAATGGCCTCCATCGTCCAGTCGCCACCCTTGAAGACGCCGCCGTCGCAGAGCCCCACGTCGGGGGTGAAGACCCGGTCGTCGCCGGCTTCCATCCTGACTTCGGACTCGGTCGGCTCGCCCTGCATGGCGCAGGCGTAGATGGTCGCCCCCGTCGCCTCGGCCAGCGGCCTGGCCAGGGGGGAGTGGTCGAGATGGTTGTGGGTGACGAAGATATGGGTGACCCGTTCCCCGGCCGTCGCCGCCAGCAGGGCCTGGAGGTGGTCATCCATGTCGGGCCCGGGATCGATCACCGCCACGTCGCCGTTGCCGATGATGTAGGTGCCGGTGCCCATGAAGGTGAAGGGGCCGGGGTTGTTGGCCACCACCCGGCGGATCAGCGGCGTCAGCCGGTCGCAGGCGCCGTACTCGAAACGGATGTCACGGACGAACGGGATCATGCGCGCCCCCTTGCGGCTTCGCCGTCAATCATAAGCAGAAACGCCCGCGCCAGTCTCGCGATGGCCCGCATTTTTTGCGGCCAGGGCAGGCGTAGCGGCGGCATGTCGGTCTTGTTCACATCGACGATGTAGAGCCGACCGCTCGCCTTGTCGCGGAGGATGTCCAGTCCGCCCCAGTCCAGATCCATGGCGGCGCAGAACCTTTCGATGGTCGCCAGCTCATCGGCCGAGAAGATCTCGGCCGGCTCCCTGAGCGCGACGGAAGAATTGTAGTTGGCGAAGCGGTCGTGGACCGGGCGCCGCTTGATGAAGACCAGCACGGGCTTGCCGGCCACGCAGGGGGTGCGCAGGTCGACGACATGGTCGCCGTCGACGGTGTCGATGAGCCGCTGGTAGGTCCATCCGGGCCGGGCCGGGGAGGGGCATTGCACGACGCGGCCGTCATGGGCGCCGTTGCCTTCCCCCTTTTCGACCGCCAGACCCGTCCAGGCCGCGGGATCGACCGCCAGGGGATAGCCGAACACCGTCCCGAAGACCTCGGCGACATGGCTTTTGGAGACGTCGACGCAGTTGAAATTGAACCGCCGCGGCGCATTGCACGCGGGGGATTCACCGGTCGTGACATCTTCGAAATAGAAGGCGGCGTCGGCGTCCTGCGGCGTCCGGACGAAGCGGACTCCGCCCCAGCAGGCCGCCATCCAGATCAGATACCAGGGGCGCGGCGCGTTCGGGGCGAACCAGACCCGCGGCCCCGGCCGCATGACCGACGTCAGGGCGCCCTTCAGCCGGACCGGCACATAGTAGGCCAGCCACAGGCCGACCTCTTCCAACAGTCCACGATCGAGGGCCAGATCCGCGCCCGTGGCGTGAACCTTCACGCGCCCGCCCTCGAAGTGGAAGTCGGACGTCCACAACGTCCTGCTCATGAAATCCTCTCGCCGCCCCCGCAGCTTCGTAGGCGCTGTTAACTAGTGTGTTTTCAGTCACGCACAAACGACTTGCCCGTGACAAGCGTGTGACCGTCCCACGGCGCCGGTCTTGCGACCCTCCTTCCCGAACAGGGCAGAAGGAGGCCGAAATGGCTGCGGACGCGGCGATCTTTGTATCAAAACGGCTCCAGAGGGTGGCTTTCGCCTTCCTCTGTCTCATGTCGGCGCAGGTGATCCTGGCCAGCTGCGAGCCGGAACCCAGCGCCATGGCCGCGCGGGTGACCCTGGGCGGTCAGTAGCCGCGGGCCGCACCGTCCGGTCCTGACACCCGCTGTTGAGTCGGCCGGGCCTAGGCTTTGCGCAGCATCGCAAGGCAGAAGGCTTCCGGCGCATGAACATCCTGTCCACCGCCCCCTCGACGGCGACCTCCGACTACGCGCGGCAGACCCGCGCCCGCGCCGCGCTCGAACAGGCCGCGGAGTCGCGCAAGTCGGCCGTGTCTGAAGACGCCGCCAAGGTCCGCTCCGCGCCGCGTTTCGCCGCTGCGGAGTCGCGCAAGTCCCAGGCGAAAGCCAAGCTGCAGCAGGTCCGCGAGTGGCTGAAGATCGTCCAGAAGCTCTATGCGCAAAATCCCACCGGCATGGCCAAGGCCCTGACCCAGGTGTTCAAGGACCTCAAGGCGGCGGTGGCTGCCTACAAGGACGCCGGCGGCCAGGAGATGGGCGGGGCCGGCGCGGCGGTCGCCGCCCTGCCGCCGTCCCGGCCGGCCGAGGACGCTGACGCGGCGTCCGGCGAGGATGGCGAAGCGCCCGGCGCGGATACGAAGAGTGATGAATCTGCCGCCCGGAGCCCCGTCCCCGAAGGGGTCTCGCTGTACGACGCGGTGGTCGGCGAGGTGCGCAAACAGGTCGGCGAGGACGGGCTGGCTTTTCTCAAGGAGGTCCGCGGCATGGTCGAGGACATCCGCAAGCTGCTCGATACAGCGCGCGGCCAGGCCGCGATCCGTCGCCGCGACACGCAGACCGACAAGACCTTCGAGGCCGCCGACAAGGCGCTCAAGGACCTCAACGAGACCATGGACACGATGGACCAGCAGATCCGCCGCGACGCCCCTTCCGCCGGCATGACCCTGTCGGTCGCCGCCTAAACCGGGGTCCGGGTCGGTCTAGCCGGGCTTCATGCAAAGCCAGCGCGTCCGGTGGTGGTCGAGCAGGTTGTCGACCCAGCCAGTCACCTTGGGGCTGACCAGGTTCTTGTTCACATAGAAATAGATCGGCGCGATCGGCGCATCCTCGAGCATGAGGTGTTCGGCCTTGGCGATGTAGGCCGCGCGTTTCGCCACGTCGGGCTCCATATCTGCCTTGGCCATCAGGGCGTCGAACTCGGGGCTGTTGTAGTCCCCGTAGTTCTGCGCCCCGGTGTAGGAGCGCTGCAGATCGAGGAAGCTCGTCGGGTCGTTGTAGTCGGCGATCCAGGCGGCGTCGGCGACCTGATAGGCGCGGGCCCGGTAGTCGGCATAGGCGATCTGGACTTCCGCCTGGGTCAGGGTGGTCTCGACCCCGATCTCCTTCCAGTCGGCCTGCACCGCCGGCATGAACTGCATCGGGTCGGCCGAGTTGCGGTGCTTGATATCGACCTTCAGGGGATTGCCGGGGCCGTAGCCCGCGGCGGCCAGCAGGCGACGGGCTTCAGCCTGGCGCTTGGGGAACGGCCAGGCTGACCAGTAGGCGGGCTCGGCGCCCGGATAGTTGGCGACTCCCGGGGGAACGAAGGTCGCGGCCGGCGTCTGGCCGCCGCGCAACAGGCCGCGGGTGATGAAATCCTTGTCGATGGCCATGGCCAGCGCCTGGCGCACCCGACGGTCGCGGAACGGCGGATAGCCCGTCTTGGGACCGGTGTTGAAGGCCAGGTAGGCGATGCCGAGATAGGTGTGGGTGTGCACGTAACCGGGCATCTTCGTCTTCAGGTAGGCGATGCGGTTGGACTGGATGTCGGTGTTGAGGTCCAGCTCGCCCCTGGCCACCCGCCGTTCGGCGGAGATGGCGTCGTTGGTCGGGTAGAAGCGCACTTCGTCGATACAGACCTTGTCGGCGTCCCAGAATTTTGGGTTTTTCACGGTCCGCACATAGTTGCCGAGCCTGTATTCCTTGAGCAGGTAGGGGCCGTTGCCGACGAAATGTTCGGGCTGGATCCAGGCCGCGCCCCATTTTTCGACCACGTGTTTGGGCACCGGATACATGGTGTGGTGCTTGGCCAGCTCGATCAGATAGGGCGCCGGATGATTGAGCTCGATGCGCAGGGTCAGCGGATCGACCGCCGTCACGCCCAGGGCCTCGGGCGGCGCCTTGCCCTCGTTGACGGCCCGGGCGCCCTTCATCAGGTAGAAGACCGAGGCATATTCGGAGGCGATCTTGGGATCGAGCAGGCGGCGGAAGGAGTAGACGAAGTCGTCGGCGGTCACCGGAACCCCGTCGGACCAGTTGGCCTTGCGCAGGTAGAAGGTCCAGGTCAGGCCGTCGGGGCTGATTTCCCAGCGTTCGGCCATGCCCGGGATCGGTTTGCCTTCCGGGTCGGACTGGCTCAGTCCGATCAGAAGGTCGCTCTGGATCCGGTCTTCCCAGGTGCCGGTCGACAGATGCGGATCGAGGGTCAGGGGCTCGGAGCCGTTTCCGTACAGCAGGCACACGCTGCCTTCGGGGCAGGGCGGCCGCGACGGGGCCGACTGGCCGCAGCCGGCGAGCGACAGGACGGCCAGTCCGGCGAGGAGCAGTTTACGGATCAACGGGGACGCCTTTTCAATGTCAGCACTGCGGTTCCGGTGGTGGCTCATTACGTCAAAGCCCTTCTCGAAAATGAACCCCACGTCCCGTCAGGCCGCCGGCGACGGGCGCCTGGCCGGTCATCGGTCCTTGGGATCGAGGGCGTCGCGCAGGCCATCGCCGATGAAGTTGAACGCCATCAGCGTCACGATCATGGTCAGGGACGGGAAGATCAGCAGCCAGGGCGCCATCTCCATGTCCTGGGCGCCGGTGGCGATCAGGGTGCCGAGCGAGGCCATCGGCGGCTGAACGCCCAGGCCCAGGAACGACAGGAAGCTCTCGGCGATGATCACCGCCGGAATGGTCAGGGTCACATAGACCACCACCGGCCCCAGCAGGTTGGGCACGATGTGGCGGGCGATGATCTGGCCGCTCGACAGGCCCGCTGCGCGGGCGGCCTCGATGAATTCCTTGTCCTTCAGCGACAGGGTCTGACCGCGCACGATGCGCGACATGGTCAGCCATTCGACGGCCCCGATGGCCAGGAAGATCAGGAAGATATTGCGCCCGAAGGTGACCATCAGAAGGATGACGAAGAAGATGAAGGGCAGCGAATAGAGGGTGTCGACCACCCGCATCATCACCTCGTCCAAGCGCCCGCCCAGATAGCCGGCGACAGAGCCCCAGACGACACCGATCAGCAGGGAGACGCTGGTCGCCACCACGCCGATGGCCAGTGACACGCCGAGCCCGGCCAGCAGCCGGGCCAGCAGGTCGCGGCCGAGGGAATCGGTGCCGAGCAGGTGGCCGCCGGTCATCGGCGACATCCAGACATCGGTCTTGGTCACGGTGTCATAGTGGAAGGGGACCAGGAACGGCCCGACCACGGCCAGCGTCACCATCACGGCCAGCACAACCATGCTGGCGACGGCGGCGCGGTTGCGCATCAGCCGGCGGCGGGCGTCGTCCCACAGGGAGCGCCCTTTGACGGCGTTCTCGAGCAGCGCCTTGCGTTGCGGCGAACCGGGGATCATTTCGGCGGCGGTCACGACAGTTTCACCCGCGGGTCAAGCGCCGCGTACATCATGTCGGCGATCAGATTCAGGGTCAGGATCAGCAGGGCGTAGACAATCACCATACCCATCACGACGGTGTAGTCTCGCTGCAGGGCGCTGATAACAAAGAACTTTCCAAGGCCCGGCAGGTTGAAGATCTTCTCGACCACCAGCGAACCGGTCAGCAGGCCGGCGCAGGCCGGGCCGAGGTAGCTGACCAGGGGCAGGATGGCGGCCCTCAAGGCGTGCTTTCGGACGATCAGGTTGTCGGGCAGGCCCTTGGCCCGCGCCGTCCGGATATAGTTGGAGCGCAGCACTTCGATCATCCCGGCCCGGGTCAGGCGGGAGATGATGGCGATCTGGGGCAGGGCCAGAACGGCCACCGGCAGCACCATGTTGAGCAGGGCGCCGTTGTTCCACCCCGCAGTCGGCAGCCAGCCCAGTCGGGACGCGAAGAACAGCACCAGCAGCGGCGCCGTTACGAAGGTGGGTATGCAGACGCCGAGAATGGCCAGGGTCATGGTCGCATAGTCGGCGACCTTGTTCTGTCGCAACGCCGCGATGACGCCGAGGGACACCCCCATCAGGGCGGCGATCAGAATCGCCGACAGGCCCAGCTTCAGGCTGACCCCGTAGTTCTCCTTGAGAATGTCGAGCACGGTCTTGTCGCGGTATTTCAGCGACGGGCCGAAATCGCCGCGAACCACGTCGCCGAGGTAGCTGACGTATTGCTCAACCAGCGGCCGGTCCATGCCGTACTGGGCCTGGATGACCTTCTCGACCTCGGGCGACAGCTGTCGTTCGTTGACGAAGGGGCTGCCCGGGGCGGCCCGCATCATGAAGAAGGCGACCGTGATCACCAGGAACAGCGTGGGGATGGCCACGAGGAGACGGCGGAAAAGGAAACGCAACATCGGCGGCTCACTCGCGCGGGGTTGAACCGCAAAGGCGTTGCGAAACTTTCATCCGCCCCCGATGTTGTCAACGAACCCTATCTGGAATGACCGAGCCATGACCGACTTTCGCCGTGTGACCGAGGACTTCTCCGTCAGCCCCCAGATCGCGATCGAGGACATGGCGGCGGCGGCCGCCGCCGGCTTCAAGATGGTGATCAACAACCGGCCCGACGGCGAAACCGCCGACCAGCCCTCCAGCGCCGGCATGGAGGCCGCCGCGCGCGCGGCCGGCCTGGCCTACGTCCATATCCCGATCACGGGCGGGCCGATGCCCGATCAGGTCGAGGCCAACCGGCTGGCCATCGAGGAGGCGGAGGGGCCGGTTCTGGCGTTCTGCCGGTCGGGGACGCGTTCGATCGTGACCTGGTCCATCGGCCAGATGATCAGCGGCGCCCGGTCCCGCGGAGAGCTGACGGCCCTGGGCCGGGAGGCCGGTTATGACCTCTCCAGCGTGCTCGGATAGGCGAGCATTTTCCGAATCTGCGGCCGATTGGGGCGAGATAAGGCAATTGTGGCGCCGCCCGCGAATCCCCGGTGAGCGTTAACCGATCCGCGTTTTCGCCATCTGGGCGCAAAATTCAGCCGGGCTTCAATCGGAATGCGGCATTCCTGTTGCGCTTTTGCGACAGCGGGCTCTGATCTAGTTACCGTCCTGTAATATCAATTGACCCATTGCGCGCCCCGCCCATACCGTCGCCACAACCGAAAAGATGTTTTCGGGACACACGTGATCTCGTGGTGGAACTGGGGCGGCATTCCGACCGAGCGAAAAGCGAGGGGCAATTTAGCGCCCTTTTCGCTCGCTTGTGACACCACGCTATTGAGGGGAATTTATGAGCATGAACGTCATCCAACGAGGCGCCCGAGCGCGGCTTCTCGCTTCGACCCTTCTGGCCGGCATGGCGACTGTCGTCGCGCCGGTTTCGGTCGTTGCGATCGCCAGCCTGGTTCCGACCATGGCCAGCGCGCAGGACTACACCTCCGGCATTCTGAGCGGCAGCGTCACTGACGAAAATGGCAGCCCGCTCGCCGGCGCCACCGTCAGCGTCACCTCGGCCCAGGGCACGACCCGTACGGCCCGTACCGACTCCAACGGCGGTTACCGCATTCCGGCCCTGCCCGTCGGCGTCTACTCCGCCTCGGTCTCGGCCGCCGGCTTCCCGAGCCTCTCGGGCCAGACCGTTTCGGTCTCGCCGGGTGGTTCGGCCTACGCCTTCACCATGACGTCGGCCGCTTCGGTCAGCGAACTGGTCATCACCGCGACCCGTCGCGTCCAGGACTTCGCCGCCACCGACACCGGCCTGAGCGTCGACGTTCAGGAACTGTCCGGCCGCGTGCCCCTGGGCCGCAGCATCAACTCCGCGGTCAACCTGGCCCCGGGCGTTGGCGCCTCCGACCCCTCGATCGCCGCCAACGGCGTTCGTCGTAACCAGAGCGCCGTGACCCTGTCGGGCACGTCCGCCGCGGAAAGCGTCTACTACATCAACGGTCTGAACGTGACCGACCAGCGGACCTTCCTGGGTTACGCCGATCTGCCCTACGAGTTCATCCAGACGGTTGACGCCAAGACCGGCGGTTATGCCGCTGAATACGGTCGTGGCACCGGCGGCGTGATCAACATCGTGACCCGTTCGGGTTCGAACGAGTTCCACTTCGGTGGCAGCGCCTACTGGACCCCGGACATGCTGCGCGCCTCGCGCGGTCTCTCCTACGCTCCGGGCGGCAACAACTCGGTCGGCCAGACGGTTCTGAACCAGTACTCCAAGGCCAACTCCAGCGAGCAGACGATCTGGGCCAGCGGCCCGATCGTGCAGGATCACATCTTCTTCTTCCTGCTCTATAACGCTCGCCAGAACGACAGCACCGGCGCCATCGGCTACAGCAGCCCGACGGCCGGCACCGGCACCCAGACGACCTCGACCTACAACGACCCCCGCCTGGCGGCCAAGTTCGACTTCGTGTTGAACGAAAACCACCGGTTGGAAGTCACGATGTTCTCGGACGAGTCGACCACCGACTACCAGCCCTACACCGTGTCCCGCGCCACCAACGGCATCACGGTTCCGCTGAACTCTTACAATCAGAAATCGGGCGGCTTTAACCAGATCTACAAGTACACCGGTGTGTTCACCGACTGGTTCACGCTGTCGGCCCTCTACGGCCGGACCCAGAGCGACTACCTCGACTACGGTCCCAACGTCGGCGTCCCCGGCATTCGTGACTATGGCAAGCTGGGTGGCAGCTACGCGACGAGCGGCGTGCACGCTGGCCCGTACAACCTTGTTGGTGAAGACGACCGCAAGACCTACCGCATCGACGCCGACTTCTACTTCAACCTTCTCGGCGACCACCACCTGCGGGTCGGCTACGACAAGGAAGATCTGCTGTCGACGGCCGTCAGCGCCTATTCGGGCGGCGCCCTCTACTACGCCTGGGCGCAGGATGACTGCCCCGCCACCGCCGGCGTCAACGGCTGTATCGACGTGATCACCTTCGCCAACATCGGCGACTTCAAGGGTGAACAGACGGCCTGGTACGTGCAGGACTCCTGGGACATCACCCCGGACTTCAGCGTCCAGCTCGGCGTCCGCGCCGACATCTATGACTACATGAACTCTTCGGGTCAGACCTACATCAGCATCGACAACCAGTACGCCCCGCGTATCGGTTTCAACTGGGATCCGATCGGCAACGGCGTGGACCGGATCTACGGTTCGATGGGCGACTACTATCTCCCCATCGCGACCAACACCTCGATCCGCGCGTCGTCGGGTGAAGTCTATACCGAGGCCTACTACCAGACGACCCGCGCGGCTCCTGGCTGCACCACCGCCAGCGCGGCTTGCGGCGCCCTCGTCCTGGCCGGCAACTACCCGACCCTCGGCGCCCAGATCGGCACGACCGACTACTTCAGCCCTCCGGGTGGACCCGATCCCCGCACGGTGGTCGAATCCGGCCTGGAGCCCATGTACGAGCGTGAGTTCGTGCTCGGCTACGAGCACAAGTTCCGTGAAGGCTACTTCGCCGACTGGACCGGTGGCGTTCGCTACGTGAACCGTCAGCTGCAAAGCACGATCGAAGACACGGCCATCGGCGACGCGGTCACCCGCTACTGCACGCGCAACGCCATCGCGACCTGCAACGCCGATCCCAGCGTCTATCCCTACATCCTGATCAACCCGGGTGACGGCGCTCGCGTCTTCATCGATCTGGAAGGCGACACCATCAAGACGGGCGCCGGTCTGCCCAACCCTGACTACAACGGGCAGTGGATCAACCTTACGACCGCCGATCTGGCCCTGCCGGAAGTCGAGCGTAAGTACGAAGCGCTCCAGTTCACCTTCGAGCGTCCGTTCGACGGCCGTTGGGGCGTCCAGGGCTCCTACGTCCTGGCCCGTTCGGAAGGCAACTACGAAGGCGCCGTGAAGTCCGACGTGGGACAGACCGACACCTCGATCACCCAGGACTTCGACCACGCCTCCAACACGCTGTACTCGAACGGCCTTCTGCCCAACGATCGCAAGCACACCTTCAAGGTCTTCGGCACCTACTCGCCGATGGACTGGCTGATCATCGGCGCCAACTTCACGGCGCAATCGGGCCGGCCTTACGGCTGTATCGGTTACGTCCCTGGGACGGTTGATCCGCTGGCCCCGGACTCGGGTACGCCGTCGGGTTGGATGTGTCCGCAGGGCACCGTGTCCGGCACGGCGGGCTCGCTGAACGCTCAGCTGGTCGCTCTGGGCATCACGTCCAACCAGTCCTACAACAGCATCCCGACGCCGCGCGGCTCCGCCGGCACGACGGACTGGACCTACCAGGTCGACATGACCTTCGCGTTCAAGATCATGGACTCGGCGGAAAACGGCAAGCTGACGGCCAGTGTCGACATCTTCAACCTGTTCGATGGCGATGCGGTCACCCGCGTCGTGGAACAGGGCGAAGTGCGGACCTCGTCGGGTGGTGCGAAGGGCGTTCGCGCTCCGTACTACGGCCTGCCCCGGACCTACCAATCTCCGCGGTCGGTTCGCTTCGGTCTGAAGTACGCCTTCTAGGACTTCGGTCTTCAGAACAGCAAGGAAGGGGTCGCCTCAGGGCGGCCCCTTTTTTGTTCGCCCCGGCGCCGGGCTCTGCGTGGCGTCACAACGGCAAACGGCCAGGTCTCTCGCGAGCGCCTGGCCGTTGTGCTGTGTGTTTGTGGGGGCTCGCGCGTAGGGAGGACCCACAGCCCCTGGCGCGGCCTCAAGCCCGGCGCCGGGCCAGCCAGCCTTATCGCCTCGCCGCTCCGCCCCTCCTGAACGCAGGGGGGGCATGATCGTCGTGCGACCGTGTCGTTGAGCTGGAGGTCTGCCCCGCTGGCCGTCATGGCGACGGATCACGAGGGCGTCCTGCCGGCGACGGGGCAGGCCCGCCCGCCTCGGTGTCGAGCCGCCGCTCAAGACGCGCGCGGTGACAACGCAGCCTGCGCGACTTCAAAGGGCGCGCGCTCTTCCAGCCGCGCTCACCCCGGCCTTCGCGGGGATGAGCGGTCCTGACGACGGAGCCCGTGGAGGGGCTGCCTGGGCTGGGTCGGGCCTTAGTGAAGCGGGGTGGGCGCCAGGACGGCGGCGCCGCTGGGCGAGGCCCTCAGGCGCGTCGTGGCCATCTCGTCGAGCACAGCGGCGGCCCGCGGATCGCCCAGCACCCAGCCGGCCGCCGCGACGGTCCTCAGGGAGGCCGAGCTGACGCCGAACATCCTTTCGAACGCCTCGAACGGCGAGCCTCCGCCGCCCATCGTCTTGAGCCGCACATCGCCCTCGATTTCGGCCAGGGCCTTGGCCCGGTCGACGGCGTCATAGAAGCCGCCGAGATGGTCGACCAGCTTCAGCTGACGCGCCTGGACGCCGGTCCAGACCCGGCCCTTGGCGATCTCGCGCACCCGGTCGACCGGCAGTTTGCGGCCTTCGGCCACCCGGGTGATGAACCCGTCGTAGATATGGTCCATCCAGCGCGAGAAGGCGGCGCGCTGGCCCTGGTTGAAGCCGTCGGCCATGCCGAAGGCGCCGGCGTAGTCGCCGCCGACCGAGGTCGACCGGACATCGACGCCAAACCGCGACAGGGCTTCGCCGAGGGCGAACTTGCCGCCATAGACCCCGATCGAGCCGGTCAAGGTGGTGGGCTCGGCGACAATCTCGTTGGCCTGGGAGGAAATCCAGTAACCACCCGAGGCGGCGTAGGTGCCCATGCTGACGACCACCGGCTTGCCGGCCTTGCGGGCCGCCTTGACGGCCGCCAGGATCTGTTCGGACGCGGTGTCCGACCCGCCGGGCGAGGACACCCGGAAGACGATCGCCTTGACGTCCTTGTCGTCGATCGCCTCGTAGAAGGCGTCGGAAATGTCGTCGGACCACACCGTGTCGTCGTTGGCGAACGGATTACCGCCGCCGCCCGCGCCGGTCATGATCGGTCCCTCGGCGCTGATGACGGCGATGGCCGGCTTGCCGCTCAGGGCGTCTGACGCGCGCCGTGTCCGCGACACCTGGCGCATATAGTCGTCGAAATCGGCCAGCTCGGCCTTCTTGCCGGCCTTGGCGATCAGGGCGTCGGCGGCCTGGCGCACCTGGCCGACATGGTCGATCAGCCCCTTGGTCGCGGCCTCCTCGGCGGACCAGGGTCCGGCCTCTATGGCGCGGACGAAGGCCACCGGCTCCTTCTTGCGATCAATGGCCGCGGTCAGCACGGCGGTCCGGTAGACCGAGTTCATCCAGGCCGTCGCGGACTCGCGGTGGGCCGGCGTGTAGTCGCTGTAGAGGTAGGGATTGACCGCGTTTTTGTATTCCTTGCGCTGTTCGAAATCGGCTTTGACGCCGTATTTGTCGAAGAAGCGTTTGAAGAAGATGTCCTCGGTGGCCAGGCCCGTGGCCTGGAACGAACTGTCCGGCTGCATCCACAGCGAATCGGTGGCCGCGCCCAGCATGTAGGTCGAGGTCACGGCCCCGGAGGGATAGAAGCCCTGGCTGTGGGCCCAGATCGGCTTGCCGGCCTTGCGGAAATGCAGGAAGGCCAGCCGCAGCTCGTCGGCCGCCGCCGGGGCCATGCCGCCCTCCGGCAGGCGCACGAAGATGGCCTTCACCTTGTCGTCGGTCTCGGCATGGCGGAGCGCCTGGATCACCGACATCACCGACCGGCCCGAACCGCTGAACGCGGCGAACGGGTTTTGCGGGTCCTGGTCGGTCAGTCCGCCGCGCAGGTCGAGCTGCAGCACCGCCGCCGCCGGGGTCGTGTCCCTGGGCTTGCTGGCCGCTCCGATCATCGAGCCGATCACCAGGAAGGGAATCAGCACGAAGAAAAGGACAAGGCCAGCGAACACGCCGGCCATCGTCAGGAGAAACTGCTTCATCGGGGACCCCAGGAGGACATCGCGCCCACGCTATAGCGGTACGCGTTGCCGTCAAATGAACACGGTGCAACACCGCCGGGAATTCGTTGTGTGTTCAGGGACTTTAGGCGCGGGGAAAATTGGTCGGAGTGGCAGGATTCGAACCTGCGACCCCCGCGTCCCGAACACGGTGCTCTACCAGACTGAGCTACACTCCGACTTGGGAGCGCGCCTTATAGAGGGGAGTTTCACGGGCCGCAAGCGACCGTGACAAAGCCTTTCACGGCGGCGTTGCATCCCGCTCCCGCCTGCGCTATCTGACCCGCCTCGCGAGGCTCGGAATACGGAGCATCGACGCCCCTGCTGGGGAATGGTGTAATGGTAACACAGCGGTTTTTGGTACCGTCGTTCTAGGTTCGAGTCCTAGTTCCCCAGCCACTTTCTTCTTCTCGGATCGCCGACCTCGAAGGCCCGCAAAGGCCGTTCGACGCCCGCCCGCGCTCTAGCCCCCGCTCAGCGCCAGGCCCGGCCGGTCCGGCGGCGTGGCGGACCCGGCGTTCAGGGCGCGCTGCATCATCACCACATCCATCCAGCGGCCCAGCTTGAAGCCGACGGCGGGCATGGTCCCGAGCATCTCGAACCCCAGGCCGCGATGCAGGGCGATCGAGCCGGCGTTGTCCGATCCGCCGATCACGGCCAGCATCTGGCGCAGGCCCTTGGCCTCGCTGTCGGCGATGACCCGCGTCAGCAGCGCCCGCCCCAGGCCCCGCCCCTTGGCCGAGGGCGCGACATAGACGCTGTCCTCGACGGTGAAGCGATAGGCGCTGCGCTGGCGGAACGGGGCGGCGTAGGCGAACGCGGCCACCGCCCTGTCCAGCTCGGCGACCAGGTAGGGGAGGCCGTGAGCGGTCACGGCGGCCAGCCGGCGGGCCATCTCCGCCGGCTCGGGAACGATCTCCTCGAACGTGCCCGAGCCGTGCAGGCAGGCGTCGCCGTAGATGGCCGCCAACGCCGGCGCGTCAGCCTCGGTCGCGGGCCGCAGGATCATCCCTTGGTCCAGCCCCGGTCCACGGCCCAGACCGCGAAGGCGTAGTCGAGGGCGATTTCCTTGAGGAAGTCGAATCGGCCCGACGCCCCGCCGTGCCCGGCTTCCATGTTGATCTTCAGCAGGATCGGATCGCCGCTGGTGGTGTAGTCGCGCAGCTTGGCGGTCCACTTCTCCGGCTCCCAGTAGGTGACGCGGGGATCGGACAGCCCGCCGGTCGCCAGCACTGCCGGATAGGGTTTGGCCGCCACCTGGTCGTAGGGGCTGTAGCTGAGCATGTAGTCGTACGCCTGCGGGTCCTCGATCGGGTTTCCCCACTCGGGCCATTCGGGCGGCGTCAGCGGCAGCGAGGTGTCGCTCATGGTGTTGATCACATCGACGAACGGCACCGCCGCGATGATCCCTGCCCACAGTTCGGGCCGCATGTTGGCGATGGCCCCCATCAGCAGGCCGCCGGCCGACCCGCCATAGGCCACGGTCCGCTCGGGCTTGCCATAGCCGGCCGCGTGCAGATGCTCGGCGCAGGCGATGAAGTCGGTGAAGGTGTTCTTCTTCTTGAACTTCTTGCCGTCGAGGAACCAGCCCCAGCCCTTCTCGGCCCCGCCGCGCGGGCAGGCCGTGGCCCAGATCCAGCCGCGATTGACCAGGCTGAGGTTGCGGATCGAGAAGTTCGGCTCCTGCGAGATGCCGTAGCTGCCGTAGCCATACAGCAGCAGCGGCGCCGAGCCGTCGAGCTTGGTCCCCTTCTTCATCAGCACGAAAATCGGCACCTCGGCGCCGTCGGGGGCCTTGGCGTTGAGGCGGCGGGTCTCGTAGTCAGCCGGGTTGTGGCCGGAGGGGATTTCCTGGGTCTTGCGCAGGGTCCGCTCGCGGCTGGTCATGTCATAGTCGATCCACTGCCGGGGCGTGGTCATGGAGGTGTAGGTGAACCGCATCACGGTGGTGTCGTATTCGTAGCCGCCATCGAGCCCCAGGGCATAGGCCGCCTCGTCGAAGCCCACCACATGGTCCCCGCCGCCCTTGGCGGTGATGACGATGCGGTTGACCGCGTCGACCTTTTCCAGCCGCACGAAGTGATCGCGGAAGGCGGCGGTTCCCAGGATCAGGTTGCCGGGCTTGTGGGCGACCCAGTCGGTCCAGGACGCCTTGCCGGGCTTGGTTTCAGGCGCGGTGACCAGTTTGAAGTCGACCGCTCCGTCGGCGTTGGTGCGGATCACGAACCGGTCGTTCCAGTGGTCGACGTCGTAGCGCACGCCGACCTGGCGCGGTTCGATCACCTTCGGCGCCGCGGTCGGGTCGGACGCCGGGATCAGCCAGGCTTCGCTGGTTTCCTGATTGCCGCATTCGATGACGATCCACTTGCGTGACTGGGTGACGCCGGCGCCGATGAAGAAGCCGTCGTCCGGCTCGTCATAGACCAGCACGTCATCCTTGGCGGCGCCGCCGACCGGGCGGCGGAAGATCTTGGCCGGACGGCCATTGTCGTCCCGCAGGGTCCAGAAAATCCATTTCGAGTCGGGCGAGAAGACAAAGTCGGCGACGCTCTCGACCGGTTCGCCGACCGCCTTGCCGGTGGCGATGTCGCGGACATGCAGCCGGTAGACCTCCGAGCCCTGCTCATCGACCATCCAGCCGTACTTGAGGTGATCGCCCGTGTGGCTGGCCGAGCCGACCTTGTAGAAGGCCTTGCCCTTCGACTCCGTCTCCTCGTCGAGCAGGATGACCTCGCCCTCCGCCTCGCCGGTCGGCCGCCGCGCATGAATTGGATGCTGCGCGCCCTTCTCGTAGCGGCTGTAGTAGGCCCAGGACCCGTCGGGGTCGGGCACGGTGGCGTCGTCTTCCTTGATGCGGCCCTTCATCTCCTCGAACATCTGCGTCTGCAGCGGCTCGGTGGAGGCCAGCATGGCCTTGGTGTAGGCGTTCTCGGCGGTCAGGTGCGCCTTGACGTCGGCCTTGATCAGCGACGGATCGCGCAGAACCTTCTGCCAGTTGTCGTCCTTCATCCAGGCGTAGTCATCGACCCGGACGCGGCCCAGCTGTTCGATGCGGACCGGAACCTTGCGGGCGACGGGTGGGACGGGCTTGGGCGTGACGGACATGGCGCTCCGGGCGGTCAGGGTGGTTGAAATCGCGGTGGCCGCGGCGGCGGTCAGAAGGTCTCGGCGGTTCATGAGTCAGGGCTCCAGGGTGGGGCAGGGCGGCAGAGTGTGCGCCCGGGCGCGCCCGGTCAAATCGCACCTTTCCCGACGCGGTCGGCCCGAAAATCTGGGGAACCTCAACGGGCTTCGGCGGTTCTCCCTGCAAGGCGTTTTCGAACGCCATCACCAGCCAGGGAGTACAAACCATGTGGGACCGAATTGAAGGCTCGTGGAAGGAAATGACCGGCAAGGTCAAGGAGCAGTGGGGCAAGCTCACCGACGACGACATGACCGTGATCGCCGGCAAACGCGACCAGCTGGCCGGCAAGCTGCAGGAACGCTACGGCTACGCCAAGGACAAGGCCGAACAGGAAATCAGCGCTTTCGAAGGGCGCTTCGAACACCAGGACGCCAAGTAGTCCGCGACGTCACAACGTCACAAGGAAACGGCCGCGGAGTGATCCGCGGCCGTTGTCCTGTCTGCGTTCACCCCGATGGCGGGGGTGTCAGCCGCCGTAGATGATCGAAATGGTCTCGGCGACGCAGGCGGGGCGTTCTTCGCCCTCGATCTCAATGGTGCACTGGTTCTTCATCTGCAGACCGCCGGCCTTGGGTTCGACGGCGAGCAGGGTCTGGCGCATGCGCACGCGCTTGCCGACCTTGACCATGTTGGTGAAGCGCACCTTGTCGGAGCCGTAGTTGATGCCGCGGGTCACGCCGTTGACCTTGAGCAGGCCGGCGCCCAGGAAGGGGATCAGCGACAGGGTCAGATAGCCGTGGGCGATCGGCCCGCCCATCTCGCGGTTGGCCCGCTCAACGTCGACGTGGATCCACTGGTGATCGCCGGTGGCCTCGGCGAACTGGTTGACGCGTTCCTGGGTGATCTCGACCCAATCCGAAACGCCCACTTCCTGACCGATAAGGCTCGACAGGTCCTTGAAATCGACTTCCTTCATGGCGCGCAGCTCCCTCAAACGATTGTTCGAGATATCCATGCCCGCTGCACGACCCTGATTCAACTGTCGAAGGCCGGCGGCCGGCAAAGACATTGATTTCCCTCGCGGCAAAGGGCGATGACGGAGCCGGCAATCGCGCGGGGGCAGGCATGGACTACGTTTTCAGCATCGATGGCGACCGGGCGACGGCGACGGCCTTCGCCGCCGGACCCTGGAATCCAACCCTGCAGCATGGCGGCGCCCCCTCGGCCCTGGTGGCCAGGGCGGCGGAGCGGTTCCCGGCGGCCCGTCCCATGCGGGTGGCGCGGATGACCGTCGACCTGCTGCGCCCGGTGCCGGTCGGGGTCCTCGATATCGAAACCGAGGTGGTCCGCGAGGGCCGCAAGATTCAGCTCCTGCAGATCCGGCTGCTGGCGGACGGCAAGGAATGCGTGCGGGCCAGCGTGCTCAAGCTGCGCGACGAGCCCCAGACGCTGCCCGAGCATCAGGGCTTCCGGCCGCTGGAGCTGGCGCCGCCGCCCGAGGACGCACCGCGATCGGACGGCTTTGGTCCCAGCCGGGGTTTCGGCGCCGGCATGTCGGCGAAGATCGCCCGCGGGGAATGGGGCAAGCCCGGGCCGGCCGCCGTCTGGTTCCGGGCCGAACGGGCCATGGTCGAGGGGGAGGCGACGACGCCGCTGATGCGGGCCGCCCTGACGGCCGATTTCTGTAATGGCGTCTCTTCGGTCGTGGACTTCACGGCCTGGACCTACATCAACGCCGACCTGACGGTCAGCTTCGCCCGCGACCCGGTCGGCGAGTGGATCCTGCTCGACGCCGAGACCTGGGTCGGCGACAGCGGCGGGGCCATGGCGTTCGCCCGCCTGGCGGATCGCAACGGCTATTTCGGCCGGGCGGTGCAGAGTGTGCTGCTGGAGCCGCGCTGATCCGGTGGTCGTGCATTTTATACGACTATGTATGAATCTGGACGGCCCGGCGTTCCGGGCCGCCCGGCAGGCGCCTTAGGCGATCTTGGCGTCCGTCTTGCCCCAGTAGGCGTCGCGGATCAGGCGTTTGTAGATCTTGCCGGTGTCATGGCGTGGCAGTTGCTCCATGAAGTCGATCTGGCGGGGCCGTTTCACGCCGCTGAGGTTGGCGCGGACAAAGGCCGACAGCTCCTCGGCGAGGGCGTCGCCGGCCTCGCTCCAGTCGGCGGGCTGGATGATCGCCACCACCTTCTCGCCCATCTCCTCGTCGGGCGCGCCGATCACGGCGACGTCGGCGACCTTGGGATGTGTGACCAGCAGGTTCTCGATCTCCTGCGGATAGATGTTCACCCCGCCCGAGATGATCATGAAGCTCTTGCGGTCGGTCAGGTAGAGGTAGCCTTCCTCGTCCAGCCAGCCCACGTCGCCCAGGGTTGTCCAGCCGTGCTGGTTCTTGGCCTCGGCGGTCTTCTTGGGATCGTTGTGATACTCGTAGGCCCCGCCGCCGGCGAAATAGACGCCGCCCTCCTGGCGCGGGGGCAGGGGGTTGCCCTCCTCGTCGCAGATCTTGACCTCGGCGGTCATGCCCTTGCCGACCGAGCCCTTGTGGGCCAGCCACTCCTGCGAATTGATCGCGGTCAGGCCGTTGCCCTCGGTGCCGGCGTAATACTCGTGGATGATCGGGCCCCACCAGTCGATCATCTGTTCCTTGATCGGCACCGGGCAGGGGGCGGCGGCGTGGAACACCGCCTGCAGGGTCGAGACGTCGTAGCGGGTCCGCACCTCTTCCGGCAGTTTGAGCATGCGCACGAAGTGGGTCGGCACCCACTGGGCGGTCGTGACCTTGTATTTCTCGATGTATTTCAGGGCCAGTTCGGGGTCGAACTTCTCCATCACCACCACGGTGCCGCCCAGCTGCAGCATGCCGGCCGTCCAGCCCAGCGGCGCGGCGTGATAGAGCGGCGCCGGCGACAGATAGATGCTGTCGGGGGTCGCGCCATAGAGGCCGACATGCAGCATCATCAACGGCCCGGGCGCCGCCCCGACCTCGCCCTCGGGCAGGGGCCGGCGAACGCCCTTGGGGCGGCCGGTGGTGCCCGACGAATAGAGCATGGTCATGCCCGGCGACGGGTCATCGATCATGGTCGTGGGGAAGGCGGCGCGGGCCTCTTCGAAACTGGCGAACGGCTCGACGGCGCCATCGCACATGAACAGTGGCAGTTCAGGGAACAGGGCCGCAGCCTCGATGGCCATGGCCGCCACCCCGGTCGAGGCGACGAACACCTTCGAACCGCTGTCGCGCACGATGTACTCGATCTCGCCGGCGGTCAGTTTCGACGAGATGCAGGTGATGTAGAGGCCGGCCCGCTCGGTGGCGAACAGCAGTTCGAAATAGCGCGGGCTGTTGTCCATGAAGACAGCGACTGAGTCGCCACGCTTGAGGCCCAGCGACCGGAACAGATGCGCGCCCTGGTTCGCCCGCTCATCGAGCTGGCCATAGGTCACGGTCTCGCCGGTGCCGGCCATGATGTAGGCGGCCTTGTCGGGCATGGTGCGGGCATGATGGATCGGATGCATGGCGGTCAGTTCGCTCGGCGGGTGTGAAGGGGCATCAGGCGGCCAGGGTCGCGGCCGCGGTTTTGCCCAGGATCATGTCGGCGGCCTTTTCACCGATCATGATGGTCGGCGCATTGGTGTTGCCGCTGACCAGGCGCGGCATGATCGAGGCGTCGACGACGCGCAGTCCTTCGAGCCCGTGAACGCGAAGCTGGGCGTCGACCACGGCCCGCGGCCCGGTCCCCATCTGGCAGGATCCGACCGGGTGATAGAGGGTCGAACCGGACTCCCGGGCGAAGGCGAGCAGGGCTTCGTCGCTCTGGATGTCGGGGCCCGGCTGCATTTCATGATCCATGAAGGCCGCCAGCGCCGGCTGCTCGCCGATCTTGCGGGCCCATTTGAGACCGGCCACGGCCACTTCCTGGTCGAGCGGATCGTCGAGGTAGTTGGCGAAGATGGCCGGGTGATCGGCCGGATTGGCCGACTTGATCCGGACCCAGCCGCGGCTTTCCGGCCGCAGCTGGCAGGGGGCGATGGTCATGCCGGGCGCGCCCTCAAGCTCCATCACCTGGTCGTTGAACAGCTTCTCGAGGTCCATCGTCGCCGGCAGGATATGGAACTGGATGTCGGGACCCGCCAGATCGGGGCGCGACTTGCAGAATGCCGCCACATGCGCCGCCGACAGGGTCAGCATGCCCTTGCGGGTGAACAGATACCTCATGGCCTCGACGGCGAGGCGGGCGCCCTTGCTCTGCTCATTGACCGAGATCGTGCCGGGCTTCAGCCGGTAGCGGGCGGCGGTGAGGTAGTGGTCCTGCAGATTCTCGCCGACGCCGGGCAGATCATGCACGACCGCGACGCCGCGCTGCTTGAGCAGGTCGCCGGCCCCGACGCCCGATAGCTGGAGCAGTTGCGGCGAATTGATCGCGCCGCCGGCCAGGATCACCTCGCCGCGTGTCGTGGCTGTCCGTTCGACGCCGTTCTGGACGAAGGCGACGCCGGTCGCGCGCTTGCCCTCGAACAGCACCCGGCTGGCCAGGGCGTTGGTCTCCACCCGCAGGTTCGGACGCTTCATGGCGGGATGCAGATAGGCCACGGCCGACGAGCAGCGGGCGCCGTTTTTCTGGGTCACCTGATACCAAGTGGCGCCTTCCTGGTTGGCCCCGTTGAGGTCGCTGTAGCGCGGGATGCCGGCCTGGTCGCAGGCGTCGATCAGGGCTTCGGAAATCGGATGGGCGTCGCGCATGTCGGCGACGTTCAGCGGTCCGCCGACGGCGTGCAGGTCGCTCGCGCCGCGCTCCTGGTTCTCCGAGCGCCTGAAATAGGGCAGCACGTCCTCCCAGCTCCAGCCTTCGCAGCCCAGCTGACGCCAGCCGTCATAGTCGGCCTGCTGGCCGCGCACATAGAGCATGGCGTTGATCGAGGACGAACCGCCGAGCACCTTGCCGCGCGGCCAGACATGCTGGCGGCCGCCGGTGCCGGGGTCCGGCTCGGTCGTGTAGAGCCAGTTGACCTTCGGATCCTTGAGGGTCTGCGAATAGCCGACCGGGATATGGATCATCAGGTTGGACATGAACTGCGAGGGGTTCTTCGTCGGCCGGTCGTCGCCGCCGGCCTCGAGCAGCAGGACGCGGGTCTTGCCGTCGGCGCTGAGCCGGTTGGCCAGCACACAGCCGGCGCTGCCGGCTCCGACGATGATGTAGTCGGCTTCAATAGGTTCGCTCACGCCGCCGCTCCCTGGGTTTTGCGACCGGCGCGTCTGCGGCGCGCCTGATCGCCGATCACATTACGGGCGCGGGAGGCTGGAAGGAAAGGGCGCCGTGGCGGAAGTTGACGTCGGGTCGCGATTGCCCGGCCGACACAGGCGCGTATGCTCGCCTGAACAATGATAACTTCGGGACGGAAACAGGCCATGCAGCTCATCAGCGAGACGGTTGTCGAGGGACGGGCGGGACCCAATTTCGACCGCGCCTATCCCGTGCTCGAGGGCGTGAACCTGACCGACATCGCCCGCTTCTCCCAGGGCCAGCCCTATGCCGACTTCGCCCGCATGCGGGACCAGGCGCCGGTGATGTGGCATGCCGAGCCCAACGACGGTCCCGGCTTCTGGGCGGTGACCCGCCACGCCGACGTCATGGCCGTCAACGGCGACCCGGCGACCTTCTCCTCCCAGCGCGGCGGCATCCTGATGTCGATCGGCAAGCCCGAGCAGCGCCACTCGATGCTGTTCCGCGCATCGCTGGACGCCCTGATCAGTATGGATGCGCCCAACCATCTTCAGCTGCGCCGCGAACACATGCCCTATTTCACGCCCGGTTACCTGCGCGGCCTGACCGAACGGGTGAAGGGCGAGGTGACGCGACTGCTGGACGGCATGGCCGCCCGGGGCGAATGCGATCTGGTCGAGAACTTCTCGGCCGTCCTGCCGCTGTTCACTCTCTGCGAGATCCTTGGCGTGCCGGCCGAGGACCGGCCGAAGTTCCTCAAATGGATGCACTATCTGGAAATGGCCCAGAACATGGCCGCCGAACAGGCCACGGCCGGCATCACCCCGACGCTGGAACTGATGCAGTTCATCGCCGACTTCAACGCCAATGTGGAGGAGATGTTCGAGTATGGCCGCGCCATGCTTCACAAGCGCCGGCTCGACCCGCAGCCGGACCTGATGAGCGCCATCGCCCGGGCGACGATCGAGGGCGAGCAACTCAGCGACGAATTCCTCGACGGCTCCTGGCTGCTGATCGTCTTCGCCGGCAACGACACCACCCGCAACACCCTGTCGGGCACGATGCGGCTGCTGACGGAGTTCCCGGACCAGCACGCCCGGCTGGTCGCCAGTCCCGAGCTGATCCCCGGCGCGGTCAATGAGTTCATCCGCATGGTCAGCCCGGTGATCTACATGCGCCGCACCGCGACGCGCGACTCTGTGATCAACGGCCAGACCATCGCCGAGGGCGAGAAGGTGGTCATGTACTATGGCGCCGCCAACCGCGACGAGACGGTCTTTCCCGACGCGAACCGCCTCGATGTCACCCGCGCCAACGCCGACAAGCACATCGCCTTCGGCTATGGCCCCCACACCTGCATCGGCAAACGGGTGGCGCAGATCCAGCTCGAGGAAGCCTACCGCCAGATCCTGGCCCGCTTCCCCAACATGCGCTGGACCGGCGAGATCGACATTGCCCCCAACAACTTCGTCCACGCCATCCGCAAGCTGATGGTCAACTGGGGGTAGGGGCTCAGCCGGCCCTGGCCGCCTTCGGGCTCGATCCGGTCCAGCGCTTGAAGGCGCGCGAGAAGGCGCTGGGGTCGGAGAAGCCGACCAGATAGGCCGTCTCGTTCACCGACACCTTGCCGCCGTTCAGGTAGTGCAGGGCCAGGGTGTGGCGCAGGGCGTCGACCACGGCCTTGTAGGTGACGTTCTCCTGGTGAAGCTGGCGATAGAGCGTCTGGCGGCTCACGCCCAGCTGGACGGCCACCTTGACCATCCCCGGCTCGCCCTTGTGCAGGACGGGCAGCAGGGCGGCCTCGACCCGTCCGCGCGCGGTGCGCGAGGCTTCCAGCTCGGCGAGCAACCGGTCGGCCCGCTGGCTGAGCACGCCAAAGGCGTAGCTGCTAGGATTGTGCAGTGGGAGGTTCAGCCACGACGGGTCAATCTGGATGGCGTTCCAGTCGGCCTCGAAGGTGACGGGGACCTTCCACAGGGCCTCATAGTCCGCGCCATGGGCCGGGCGGGCATGGGTGACATGGACCGCCTTGGCGAACGGGGCCCCGGGGAAATGCCGCGCGGTCTCGCCGATGAAGCGCGACCAGGTCGACTCGGTCAGTTCGGGAAAGGCGTTGGGGTTGGTCCGGGTGTCGACCATCCACAGCGCGTCGCCGTGCGGCGTGATCTGAAAGCGCGTCTTTCCGGCCGGGATATCGACCTCCAGCGCCAAGCGGCCATAGCGGTTCAACTCCTTCAGGGCCTCGCCCATGGTCGGGGCGGCATAGCAGATCAGGCCGACCAGCGAGATCTCGCGAGAGTCCCGCTCGGCGCCCAATCGAAGGGCCAGGTCGGGGGCCGCGCACAGGGCCTTGGCCGCCCCCATCAACGCCACATAGGACCGCAGGGGGATACGACCGTCCGGGTCGCGCAGCGCCTCGGGCGAGATCGCCGACCGCTCGGCCAGGGCCTTGGGGTCGGCGCCCTGGCTGATCGCGAACCGCATGAGATGGCCGGCGAAACCGGCCGAGACCGTACCTTTCATCGCCGCGAGGACCGGTTGGGTCCCAGGGTCATGTTTTGCGATTTCCGCCGTCATGGCCCCAGTCTTGGCCGCCCAGTATGGCTGTTGGCAACAGTTCACCGGGCGACGGATCAGGAAAACCGCATGACGCAAATCGCTCCAGCCCTACGGCCAAGCCCGGCCAGGGCCGCCGACAAGGCCATGCGTCGGTCGGCCAGTCTGTGGGTCTATACGGCGCTGATCGGCCAGATGGCCTTTGCGCTGTATGTCGCGGCCTTCTATGGCGGGGCGGCGCTCGGCGGGCGGTTCGAGGACTGGAACGAGGTGCTGGTCGGCGGCTATCGGCCCGGCGGGACAGTGGGCAATGTCGTGCTGGGCGTCCACCTGCTGCTGGCGGTGGTGATCACCCTGGCCGGGCCGGTGCAGCTGCTGCCCTGGCTGCGCAAGCGAGCGGCCGGACTGCATCGCTGGAATGGCCGCATCTACATGGTCGCCGCCATCGTCATCAGCCTGGCGGGGCTGTACGCAGTCTGGACCCGGGGCACGGCTGGCGGTGTGGCGATGCGGGTCGGCGTCAGCCTCAACGGCCTGTTGATCATCGCCAGCGCCGCCCTGGCCTGGCGCGCGGCCCTGGGCCGACGCTTTGACGTCCACCGCCGCTGGGCCCTGCGCCTGTTCCTGCTGGTCAGCGGCGTGTGGTTCTTCCGGATCGGCCTGATGCTCTGGATCCTGATCCATCAGGCCCCGGTCGGCATCGGCAAGGACTTCGACGGGCCGTTCGTGCGGTTCCTGGCCTTTGGTTGCTACCTGATCCCGCTGGCGGTGCTGGAGCTGTATCTACGGGCCGGCGACCAGAAGGGCGCGGCCATGCGCTGGACGACGGCGGGCCTGCTGCTGATCCTGACCCTGTGCACCGCCGTCGGGATCTTTGGCGCCTTCATGGGTATGTGGCTGCCGCACTTTGCCGCCTAACCCCCAACGAGCGTTGCTCCTGACTCAAACGCATGTTTGACTGCGTCAAAATCAGGAGAGCCCCCATGTCGCAGCCCACCTTCGAGACCCTTCTCTATGCCGTCGAGGACGGGATCGCGACGATCACCCTCAACCGGCCCGACCGGATGAACGCCTTCACGCCGGGCATGATGCTGGACATGATCGCCGCCTTCGACGCCACCGACGCCGACGACGACGTCAAGGTGGTGATTGTCACCGGTGCGGGCGACCGGGCCTTCTGCGCCGGGGCGGACCTGGGCGCCGGCGGCTCGACCTTCGACTATGGCAAACAGGGCAACGAGACCCGCGAGAGCGCCAAGGTCAACGGCGTCTATCGTGACGGCGGCGGCCGCCTGACCCTGCGCATCTATGAAAGCCTCAAGCCGGTGATCGGCGCGATCAACGGCGCGGCGGTCGGTATCGGCGTGACCATGCAGCTGCCGATGGACATTCGCATGGCCTCGACCAGCGCCCGGTTCGGCTTCGTCTTCGCCCGTCGCGGCATCACGCCCGAGGCCGCCTCGTCCTGGTTCCTGCCGCGGCTGGTGGGCATGCAGCAGGCGCTGGAGTGGTGCTACACCGGCCGCGTTTTCGGCGCCCAGGAAGCCCTCGACGGCGGTCTGGTCCGCTCCATCCACGCACCCGAGGACCTGCTGCCGGCCGCCCGGGCCCTGGCCCGCGAGATCGCCGACAACACCGCCCCTGTCTCCATCGCCCTGACCCGCCAGCTGCTCTGGCGCATGGCCGGCGCCGATCACCCGATGGAGGCCCACAAGGCCGACAGCCGCGCGATCATGGCCCGCGGCGCCCAGGGCGACGCCAAGGAGGGCGTCTCCTCCTTCCTCGAGAAGCGGACGCCGGCCTATCCCGACACGGTCTCGAAGGATCTGCCGGACATCTGGCCCTACTGGGACGACCGCCAGTTCACCTAGTCTTCGTCTTCGAGGCGCGCGCGAAACCGTGAATCGCTCCAGTTGGCGATCGGCGCCATACTGACCGCCACAGGGCCCACAGAGTCCTGGCGGAGGATTCGTCATGATGGAGCGCGTGCTTAGTTGGACGTTCGGCCTGACGCTGGCCATTCTTCTACTTTTCGAGGTCTACCAGGCCTTCTTCTGGCTGGACCCGAATCCGGTTTTCGGCCTGATCGCTATTCGCAGCGGAATAGGGCTGTTTGAGCCAGGACTTCGATATGTGACGGGAGCCCTGGAGCTGGCGGCCGCCCTTTTGCTGCTCATCCCGCGCTGGCGCGGCTGGGGGGCCAGGCTGGCCGGCCTGGTGGTTCTCGGCGCGATCGGCTTTCACCTGAGCCCCTGGCTGGGCATTCAGCTGCCGGAGCCGGTTGGGTTGTCGGCCGCCCTCGCCGCTGGGCGTACGGTCGTCGAGATCGACACCATGAACCTGCCGGCCGATCGCGGAGCGATGTTCATTCTGGCGCTGGCCATCCTGGCCCTGTCTGTCGCCTCGATCCTGACGGAGAAGGCGGTGGCCAAGGCGGCGGAGCCCAAGCCCAGAAAGCCCATGGGCGCGTTTGCCTGAGAAGAGTCGCCGGACGGTCATGACCGGTTAACAAGGCTCTGTTGTCATTGGCGGATTGGTGGCGCCTGTGCGCCATGACTCCTCGCGCCTGTCCGTGACCCATGAGTGAATCCGCTTCACGTCCCGTTTTTGATCTGACGCCCGATAGCCCGCCGCCGTCGGAGCCGACGCCGCCGGCTGTCCGCTCGCGCACAACCCTGCTCAAGCGGCTCGCCGACGTCGTCTGCCTGCCCGGCAGCCGGGTGAATGCGTTCGAACGCTCGATGACAGCCGATCTGATCGTCGAACTGCTGCGCGAGGCGGCCGTCGAGGAGCGGGCCCGCATCGCCCGCCGCATCGCCAACGTCTCCGAGATCCCGACAGGTCTGGCGCGGTTGCTGATGCGGGATGTCATGCCGGTGGCCAGCGCCCTGCTCGAGAACAGCGGGTCGGTCGGCGACGGCGATCTGATCGACTGCGCCCGGTGCGCCTCGATCGACCACCGCCGACTGATCGCGGCCCGCCGCGGCCTCAACGAGGTGGTCGGCGACGTCCTGGTCTCCCGCGGCGAGCCCGCTGTCATCGAAACCCTGCTGCGAAACGACCTGGCCCGACTGAGCCATGAGGCAATCGAGGCCATTGTCGCGGGCACCCGCGACAACCCGCGCCACATCCCGCTGCTGCTTCGCCGCAGCGAACTTCGGCCCAGCCACGCCTATGTGATGTTCTGGTGGTCCGACGAGGAGGCCCGCCGGGTCATTCTCCAGCGGTTCGCCGTCTCCCGCGAAGTGCTGCAGGAGGCCGTCAGCGATGTCTTCAGCATGGCGGCGCAGGAGGGCTGGCAGGATCCGCTGACCCGCAAGGCGCTGCAGTTCATCGAGCGTCGCCAGCGCAACCGCGCGGCCATCGAAAAGAGCCCGTTCGACACCCTGGAGGAGGCCGTGGCCGTCGCCTCCGAAAGCATGACCCGCGAAGTCGCCGAGGAGATCGCCTACCTGTCGGGCCTCAAGCCGATGACCGGCGCGAAGATCTTCACCGATCCCGGCGGCGAGCCTCTGGCCATTCTGTGCAAGGCCACCGGCCTGCCGCGCAACAATGTCCGGCTGCTGTGGCGCGGTCTGCGTCGCCCTGAAACCGACGCCGCGGGAAATCTCGTTCCCGCCCTTGAGCGTATCCTGACGCTGTTCGACACCATCGCCGTCGACCGGGCGCAAACCGTTCTGCGGTACTGGAACTGGTCACTGTCGTCAGCCCTTACCCCGGCCCTGATCCAGGCCATCCGGGATGGCGATGAAGCGGCCGTGGACGAGTTTTCCCAGCCCCAGCGCGCCGCGATGCTGGCGCTGTCGGGCGACTTCCGAGCCCGCTAACGGGGTTTCCAGGTCAGAAATGATCGAGTGAAGCCGAGACGATCAACTGTTCGGTGATCACCGTTAATTGGCCAGTGCTGCATTATTTGTGCGTAACCTTAGCACAGGCGTGCTTGTGCACCCGATTCAAGCGATATATGTACCTTCGAACAGAATCAGCGCGCGACCGTTACGGTTGCGCATCAACTTTCCCTTGATGGAACAAGACAAGATGGAAGACAAATCAGCGATCATTGAGATGACGACGGACATCGTGTCGGCTTACGTCGGCAACAATTCCGTGGCGGCGAACGATATTCCCAGCCTCATCCAGAATGTTCACAAGGCCCTGGCTGAAGTGGTCAGTGGCTCGGTCACCGTCGAAGTGGCGCCCAAAGAACCGGCCGTTCCGGTGCGTCGCTCGATTACGCCCGACCATCTGATCTGCCTCGAGGACGGTCGCAAGTTCAAGTCGCTGAAGCGGCACCTGCGCACCAAGTACAACATGAGCCCCGAGGAATACCGGGCCAAATGGGGCCTGGCGAAAGACTATCCGATGGTCGCCCCGAACTACGCCAAGGCGCGTTCGGAACTGGCCAAGCAGATGGGTCTGGGTCAGGGCGGCCGTCAGGCTGCCAAGAAAAAGCGCTAGTCGCTTTTCTCAAGATCGACACGAAAGGGCGGCGGGCCTGGCTCGCCGCCCTTTTGCTTGCCCGGTCTACCGGCCGGCCCGGGTCTTGACTCACCGGTTGAATTTTTGTCGCCAGACGCGATTTTCGCTTGCTCCTGATTCGGCGGTTAAGCGATAGTGAATCATCGGTGATTCCAAGGGGTTGTTAAGGATTCTGTAGATGGCCGCGCAACTGGGCGCCTCCGCGACAGCCGCTCGCGCACATGAAGAGATGCTCACCTACTGGGCTTCCCTGCGCCAAACCGGCCGGATTCCCGGCCGGGCGGACATCTGTCCCGAGGCTTTCAAGCGCTTCCTGCCGACGGTCAGCCTGACCGATGTTATGGCCGGTGAGCGCCGTGACTACCGGCTTCGCCTGGCGGGTACGGGTCTCTATTCCATCTATGGCCGCGAGATCACCGGCCGGGCCCTGGGCGACGTCTACGGCGCCAAGGCCGCCGACTACTGGCGGCAGGAGCTGGACCGGGTGGTCGAGGACCGCCGTCCCAGCGTCGGCTGCCACAGCCTGGCCTGGCGCGGCTCAGCCCATATGTCTCTGCTGTGGCTGCGCCTGCCCCTGGCGAGCGACGGGCGAAACGTCGACATGATCCTCGGCTATGACGCCGTGGTCGGCGTCCAGGGCGACATGATGAGCGGCATCCGCGCCGCCTGACGTTCGCTCGCTGACGCCAATCCCTTTCCCGCACGGCCCATTGCGCGTTTCCCGCCGCTCATGCGACTGGAACGATTAGACAATATTCCTATTGCGCACAGCGAGATGGGAATATTATCCTCACACAGTCATCGCCCGGCACACTGATCCCGGGCGCGGCCCTTCGCCGTGCGGATGAGTGTAGCGCGACAGGACGAACTGGAGTCCGGGACAAGACCAGTTAGAGCACTTCTGTAGCGCCGGAGCTGGGCCGAACGGGCAGACGGTGGCCAGCTGACCGGCGGTGGGGCGAAGCGCCCTCTAAACGGCCTGTAAGAGGCCTCCCGCAACATCATGAGAACCCGCCGAGAGCCTCAACGGCCGGCCTAGCGGCCGATGGCTCGCCAGTGGAATTTGGACAGGGTGGCGGCGGCGTTGAACTGGTCGTTGCCGCTCGATTCCCAGCTGCACCAGGCGGCGAACCCGTCGGTGGTCGGGATGCCGTCGAGGGTGGCCAGGTGGACGGTGGTGCTTTCAGAGCCGGTCGAGGTCGCGCCATAGCCCAGGGCGGTGATCTGGACGTTTTCGCAGGCGGTCGGGAACGCCAGCGGAAAGGTGATTCCGGGGTGGGGCGAATTGCCGTTGTAAACGCCCCATTGATCGATGGTGCCGTCGGGGTTGCGCCGCCACCAGCCGTTGGCGTTGGAGCCCTGGTCGTCCAGGCTGGCGATGATGTCGGCCGCCGCGTCGTCGGTGTA